>CAVSRL010000013.1:0-190238 GCA_963730355.1 uncultured Methanoregulaceae archaeon
TCTCGGAGAGGATGGTCGCGAGCACCTGCGCGGTCCGGGCGATCTCGGCGAGGCCGGGGATGGCGCGGAGGATGTCGGCGGCCGTGAACTGGCTGGTCACGGCCCCGGTCCGGTAGTCGATCCGGGAAGCAATGGTGCCGCCGGTCGAGACGATGGCGAGTTCGGGGTAGTACCGCGTCCTGCGCGGCCTCGACCTCGGGCGAGGGTGCGGCCGGGACGCGCTCCAGGAAGGAGACCCGGTCGGGGTCGACCCCGATGTTGTACCCGCTGTCGAGCTTGACCACGCGCATGCCGGCGCGGTCCGTGATGTAGGTCCCGGTGAGGTTCGTGGGCCCGACCGTGCATGCGACGCGGTCGCCGGAGAGGAGGGCGGTCATACGACCGCCTCCCGGGCTTCGGCGATCAGCCCGTCGATCGCGGTTCCGATCCGGGCATGCTCCTGCTCGACGAAGGCGCCGTCGCGGGCGAGCCGCGAGGACGCGGCCGCGAGGTGGACCCGGACCGCGTCCGGGGCCGGGCCGCCCCGGACCGTGCGGACGCGGACCGATTCGAGCGGGTCGAGGGCGCGGTCGATCCGGGCCTGGTCGAGACCGCGTTCGACGAGCGAGAGCCCGGCCGTCGCACTGGCCGCGGCCTCGATACCGGCGAGGTCGAGCCGCCCGTCGCGGACGGCGCGGGCGACCACGTGATGCGCGGTCCGGAAGGGGAGGTCGAACTCGCGCACGAGCGTGTCCGCGGACTCGGTCGCGGTCGAGCCCCCCGCGGCGGCCTCCGCGGCCATCCGATCCGCCCGGAACCGCGCCGTCTCCACCGCGCCCGCGAGAACGCGGACCGACCGGCGCGTCTCCTCGACGCCGCGCCAGAGGTGCGGGCTGAGCTCCTGCAGGTCGCGGTTGTACGCCTGCGGGAGGCCTTTCACGATCCCGAGCGCCGCCGTGAGGGCGCCGGCGACCGTGGAGGCCTTGGCCCGGACCACCTCCATCGTGTCGGGGTTCTTCTTCTGGGGCATGATCGAGGAGGTCGAGGAGTACGCGTCGTCGAGGACGACGAACCCGACCAGGGGCGAGGACCAGAGCACGAGCCTCGTCCGCGAGCCGGCTCGCTCCGGCCATCAGGACGGCCCCGGCCGAGAGCGCCTCGAGCGCGAAGTCCCGGCCCGAGACCGCGTCCATGGAGTTCTCGAGGATCCCGGAGAAGCCGAGCCGGGCCGCGGTCCATTCCCGGTCGAGGCGGTACCCGGTCGAGGCGAACGCGGCCGAGCCGAGGGGCGAGCGGTTCGCGCGTGCGTAACAGTCGAGGAGGCGGGCCGTGTCCCGCTCGAAGGCCGCTCCGTACGCGAGGAGATGGTGGGCGAGCGTGGTCGGCTGCGCGGGCTGGAGGTGGGTGAAGCCGGGCATGACCGTCTCGACGTGCGCGGTCGCGGTCCCGACCAGGACGCGCCGGAGCGCGCAGACCTCGCCGGCGAGCGCGAGGAGCTCGTCGCGGAGGCGGAGGCGCAGGCAGGTCGCGACCTCGTCGTTCCGGGAGCGCCCGACATGGAGCCGGCCGCCGGCCTCTTCGCCGACCATCGCCGTGAGGTGGGCCTCGATCCCGGCGTGGACGTCCTCGTACGCCAGGGTCGTACACCGACTCGGGGAGGCCCCCGTCCCGGAGGACGAGGAGGCCGCCGAGGAGAGTCCGGACGTGCGCCGGCTCCACAATCCCCTGGCGGCCGAGCATCAGCACGTGGGCGAGGTCCACGAGCAGGTCCGCCTCGCCGATCCAACGGTCCGCCCCGGCCGACGAGAGAAGCCACGCCACGTCACCGGTCCGCTCTCCCTCGAGGCGCCCGCCCCGCACCACATCCCGCACCATGCCGTTCCCATAGAGATCGGCATGCGGTGTCATGAGGGTGTCGGCGGGGACGCCGTATCGTCGTGATAACCGACCTGGACGAAAGTACCGGCCTTGCTATACTGAGAGAGAATTTAATCCGGAGATACTGACCCAGAAGGATAAAAAAGGACGGCATCAGACCAATGTTTATCATCCCGCCACACGCATCGATCGCTCATGGATTCACGAAGATTGATGCTCGTGCTGGTCGTCGTGGCCGCAGCGGCCCTCCTTGCCGCCGGCTGCACGACGACCCCGGGCGGGAACCAGACCGCCAACAACACCACGGTCGGCGTCCTGTACAGCCAGGGCGTCGGGCCCATGCCGAACCTGCTCGCGACCAAGCAGATCGACGGCTACATCGCCTGGCAGCCGTTCGTCTCGATCGGGACCGAGTCGCAGATCGCCCAGCTCGTGGAGCCGTCGCAGGACCTGCCCCCCGCGGGGGAGTGGATCAACCACCCGTGCTGCGTGCTCTCGGCCCGCGATGACCTTCTCGCCTCGAACCCGGACTTCGTGAACGCGATCTCGGCCGTCACCATGCTCGGAAGCACGTACATCGCCGAACACCCCGACGAGTCGGCCGACATCCTCGCCAACTGGTTCGTGGGCCGGTCGAACTTCACCTACGGCAACGTCTCCGTCGCCTCGGGCGACGTAATGAAGGACGCGATACCGACTGTGAAGTACACGAACGATCCGACCCCCCAGTGGGTCAACGACACCAAGAAGTTCGTGGCCGCGCAGAAGGACCTCGGGCTCGTCACGGGCCAGCTCGCCAACGCGAGTAACGCGGAGATGAACGCGATCATCTTCGACTTCGGGCCGTACCGCGCCGCGTCCGGGCAGGTCGCGTCGAAGCAGTTCGTCACGCCGCAGAAGGTGTCGGCCCCGATCACGCTCGGGTACCTCAAGGCCGACATGCACTCGGCCGCGCTCCTCGTCGCGATCCAGAAATCTCAGTACATGAAGGACACTTACGGGATCGCCCTCGTGCCCCGGGACCCGTCGAAGGCCGCGCCCGACGTCTGCGACCTGGTCGTGAACGGCCAGACCGTGGCCGAAGTCAGGCTGATCGCCGCGAACGCGGGCCCCGAGCTGATGCAGCTCGCCGCGACCAACAGCGCCCAGATGACCTTTGCCGGCGTGCCCCCCGCGATGGCGGCGATCGACAAGGGAACCCCTATTAAGGTCCTTCATCCCATCAATAACGAGGGCTCGGGCCTCGTCGCGACCGCCGGGTCGCCTGCGAAGGACTGGCCGTCCTTCACCGCGTGGGCGAAGGCCCGCTCGGCCGAGGGCAAGCCCCTGAAGATCGCGGCCCCGTCGAAGGGCTCGATCCAGGACGTGATGCTCCGCTACGCCCTCAAGGACGCGGGCTTCACGGTCACTCAGGCATAAGGAGGAGAATGCAGAAGACCGCCCAGTCACGCCGGACCCACGAGATCGCCCGGAGATTTCGCTGGCTGGTCCTCCCCATCCTCTTTCTCGTCGCCTGGGAGGTCGCGGCGGTCCTGATCGACAACCCGTTCATTCTTCCGACGATCGAGTCCGTCGCGGCCGTGCTCGCCAACCCCTTCGAATCGATCCTCGGCACGGGCTCGCTCGTGCAGAACGCGGCCGTCTCGCTCGGCCGGGTCCTGATCGGCTTCGCCGTCGGCGCACTGCTCGCGATCCCCCTCGGGATCGCGATGGGCCGCTGGTCGCTCGTCGACGAACTCGTCGACCCGCTCGTCCAGATCTTCCGGCCGATCCCGCCGCTGGCCTGGGTGCCGCTCGCGCTCGCCTGGTTCAAGATCGGCCTGGCTCTCGATGGTCTTCATCATCGCGCTCGGCGCCTTCTTTCCTGTCCTGCTCAACACCCTCGACGGCGTCCGGTCGGTCAAGCGGACCTGGGTCGAGGCCGCCATGACCCTCGGCGCGACCGAGCGGCAGCTGCTGGCCCGGGTGATCCTCCCCGGCGCGCTCCCGACGATCTGGACGGGCATGCGGGTCGGGTTCGGGATCGCCTGGATGTGCGTGGTCGCGGCCGAGATGATGCCGGGCACCAACTCCGGCCTCGGGTACCTGATCCTCTACGCGTACAACTTCAGCCAGGTACAGGTGATCATCGCGGGGATGATCGTGATCGGCCTGATCGGGCTCGGGATCGATCTCGTGCTCCGACAGGTCGAGCTGCGGCGCTTCCGCTGGAGGGAGCTCGAACGATGAGCTCGAGGTCGACCACGTCTCGAAGCGCTTCGCCGCCGACAGGGGCGAGGGGACCGAGGCCCTCCGCGACATCTCGCTCTCCGTGGGCGAGGGCGAGTTCGTCTGCCTCCTCGGCCCCTCGGGCTGCGGCAAGACCACGCTGCTGCGGATCATCGCCGGGCTCGAGACCCCCAGCGAGGGCGAGGTGCGTGTCGACGGCGTCCCCGTGACTGGACCGACGCCGCGCCTCGGCATGATCTTCCAGGACTACTCGCTCTACCCCTGGCGGCGCGTCATCGAGAACATCGCGTTCGGGCTGGAGCTCGCCGGCGTCGGGAAGGACGAGCGCCTGGCCAGGGCCCGCGAGTACCTCGACCTCGTCGGCCTCGACGGCTTCGCCGACTCGTTTCCGTACGAGCTCTCGGGCGGGATGCGGCAGCGCGTCGCGGTCGCCCGGGCGCTCGCGACGGATCCGGCCGTGGTGCTGATGGACGAGCCCTTCGGGGCGCTCGACGCCCAGACGCGGAACGCGATGCAGCGCGAGCTCCTCGAGATCTGGACCAAGACGAGAAAGACCGTCCTCTTCGTCACCCACTCGGTCGACGAGGCCGTCTTCCTCGCCGACCGGATCGTGGTGCTCTCTCCGCGCCCCGGAAGGATCCGCGAGGTCGTCGAGGTCCGCGCACCCCGCCCGCGGGACCGGACCTGCGACGAGTGCGCGATGATTCGGCGGCACGTCCTCGGCCTGATCGACGAAGGCCGGCAGGTCCGATGAAGCAAGGTTTAATACCCTTGGTCTCGATTTTATAAAGCACGGTAGTTTACGAGGAGTTTACGTTATGGTCAGAAAACCCGGCAAGATGTACAGGAACATTTCCAAGAAGGCATATACGCGTCGCGAATACATGGGAGGCGTTCCGGGCTCCAAGATCGTCCAGTTCGAGATGGGCAACCTCTCGGCCGACTTCCCGGTCGAGATCTCCCTCATCGTCGAGGAGGCCTGCCAGATCCGCCACACGGCCCTCGAGGCGGCCCGCGTCTCGATCAACCGGAAGCTCGATGTCGGAGATCGGCCGGCAGAACTTCCACCTGAAGATCCGGACCTTCCCCCACCACGTCCTCCGCGAGAACAAGCAGGCCACCGGCGCCGGCGCGGACCGTGTCTCCGAGGGGATGCGGCTCGCTTTCGGCAAGGCCGTCGGGACCGCGGCCCGGGTTGCGCCGAAGCAGAAGATCTTCACGGTCTACACCAACGCGCAGTACATCGACAAGGCGAAAGAGGCCGTGCGCAAGGGCGGGTACAGTTCCCGTCGCCGTCGCGGATGATCGTCGAGCAGAAGGCCCCGGCGGCCTGAATACTTTTTTCCGAACCGTCTCCGCCCGCCGCCGCGCGGGTATCCCGCGTCCCGGTGCTGATTCAACCGTTTCTGCGGCATCTATATATCGGGCCGTCCATATGTGATCCACCGCGCATACGCCGGATACGAGACAATACCACGGATCGATCCATATGAGTCCAGACAACAACGTTACCGTTTACCGCCTCAGCCCCGCCTGCGACATCTCGGATGTCGAGGTCGGCACCATCTACGTGGGGCGCGTCCAGGGGTTCGCCACCTTCGGCACCTTCGTCCAGCTCACCGACCGCCTCAAGGGCCTGGTCCACAAGTCCAACGTCCGGACCAACCACGATGAGGGCGACGAGATCCTGGTCCGCGTCAAGCAGGTCCGCCCCAACGGCAACATCGACCTCGAGGAGGTCATCCTGCCGTCGTACGAAGAGCAGGGCGTGGCCAAGAAGGTCACGACGACCAAGCTCGCCGAGCTCGGCAACCGCATCGGCCGGACGGTCACGGTCGTCGCCGAGGTCGCCCAGGTCAAGCAGACCAGCGGCCCGACCATCTTCACGCTCGTCGACGACACCGGGACCGAGAACGCGGCCGCCTTCGTCGAGGCCGGCGTCCGGGCCTACCCCGAGGCGGACCTCGGCGCCATCGTCCAGGTCTACGGCCAGGCGATGATGCGCAACTCGCAGGTCCAGGTCGAGGTCTCGTCCCTCACGGTCGTCTCCGGCCCGGAGGCCGACGAGGTCCGGGCCCGGATCGAGGAGGCCCTCGAGCGGCGGGCCGAGCCCGCCGAGATCCCCCTGCTGGTCGAGAGCGAGGTCATGACCCTGCTCCGGCCGCAGATGCGCGAGGTCGCGAAGGCGATCCGGAAGGCGGTCTTCGTCTCGCAGCCGATCCTGCTCCGCCACCACGCGGACGCGGACGGCATCTGCTCGGCCGTCGCGATCGAGCAGGCCGTGGTCTCCCTGATCCGCGAGTCGGGCGGGGACTTCGACGCCGACTACTTCCTCTTCAAGCGCGCGCCGTCCAAGGCCCCGTTCTACGAGATCGAGGACATCACCCGCGACCTGGACTTCGCGACCAAGGACCTGGCCCGGTACGGCCAGAAGATGCCCCTCGTCCTCCTGACCGACAACGGCTCGACCGAGGAGGACGAGCCGGCCATGAAGCTGGCGCGGGTCTTCGGGCTCAAGCTGATCGTGGTCGACCACCACCACCCCGACGCCCTGATCGACCAGTACCTCATCGCCCACGTCAACCCGTACCACGTCGGCGGCGAATACGGGATCACCGCGGGCATGCTCGGGACCGAGATCGCCCGGCTGATCAACCCCTCCGTCGAGGACGCGATCAAGCACCTGCCGGCCGTCGCGGCCGTCGGCGACCGGTCCGAGGCGCCCGAGCGGCAGCGGTTCCTCGACCTCGTGGCCGACCGCTACACCGAGGACGAGTGCAAGGCGATGGCCCTCGCCCTCGACTACGAGCAGTTCTGGCTCCGGTTCAACGACGGGCGCGAGATCGTCAAGGAGATCCTGGACCTCGGCGCCGACCACGAGCGGCACGAGCAGTTCGTCACGCTCCTCGTGGAGGGCGCGAACGCGATGATCGCGGACCAGATGGAGGCGACCATGCCCCACGTGCAGGAGCGCGTGCTCGAGAACGGCGCCCGCCTCTTCCTGCTCGACGTGGAGATCCACGCGCACAAGTTCACGTTCCCGCCGCCCGGGAAGACCTCGGGCGAGGTCCACGACCGGCTCTGCAAGGCGAACCCCGGGGCGGCCGTGGTCACGATCGGGTTCGGCCCCGACTTCGCCGTGCTCCGGTCGCGCGGGGTCCTGATGAACATTCCGCGCATGGTCCGCGAGCTCAGGACCGAGATCGTCGGCGGCGGCGTCTCCGGCGGCGGTCACCTCGTGGTCGGGTCGATCAAGTTCGTCGAGGGGATGCGCGAGGCCGTGATCGAGGCGCTCATCGCGAAGATCGCCCAGGCCGAGCTCGCAACTCCCCGGCTCGAGTAAACTCCCTTTTTTCCGAACCGGGCCGCTGCGGCCCCCGGCCGATGTCGTTATAAAAAAGTGGTGGCGATCAGAGATCGTCTTCGCGGCCCCGCCGGACCACGACCACGCCGAGAGCGACCAGGGCCACGCCGGCGATCCCCGCGAGCACGAACATCCAGGCGTCGCCGAAGCCCGCCGAAGCCCCGGGCGCGGCGAGCGCGGTCGACGTGTTGTTGATGGCCGAGCTCTTCAGCGTGCTCCTGACGTAGGGCGTCAGGGTCGCGGTCGGGGTCGGGTCAAGCGGCCACGCCTCGGTCGGGTCCTCGGTCAGGTTCGTGTTGTTGGCGATCGGCTGGGGAAGGGTGCGCAGGGTCGTCGGGGTCTCGATGGGCGTCGGCGTTTCGTAGATGGGGATCCCGCCCGAGACGCCCAGGTTGCCGGTCTGGTACGCGATCTGGCTCGAGGTGGTGGCCGTGGCGGTCGGCCAGGTCGTCTCGACGGTGATGGGCTCGGGAGTCGGCGTCGGGAACGTCGTCCGGGCCGTGGTGGTCGGGAAGGTGACCGGGATCGTCGTGAGAACGGTCGTGACCACCGTGGTCGGGACGGCCGTCGGCACGGTCGACTCGATCGTCGTGGGGACGGGTGTCGGGACCGTGGCGCCGGGGTTCAGCACGGGCCAGCCCGGCGCGCCGCCGGACTGGGCCGTCTGCACCGGCTGCACGGGCGGCAGCGTGGTCGCGGCCGCCACGGGCTGCGCGGCGCCCGGGATCAGGGTGTACGTGGTCCCCGGCGTCACGACGATCACGGTCGGCTGGCCGGCCACGGGCTGGGTCGTCGGCTTGACCGTGCCGGTGCCGCGACTGCGGCGCCCGCGATCGAGTACGCGCCCTTGCCGGCCACGAAGGTGACCGGCTTGCCCTCCATGTCGTTCAGCCGCGCGACCTTGATCAGGATCGGGGTGTCCCCGGGGCGATCACCTTGAACGTCATCACCGCGAGGGGGTAATCGCCGTTCTTGTACCCGTCGGTGAAGTCGCCGAGGAGCATGTTCAGTTCGTGGGCCGAGATGCAGGCCCGGCGGTCGTGGTGTGCCCGACCTTGAACTCGGTGCTCTCGTACTTGAGCATCTCGGCGTTCCAGTCGAAGTAGAGCGAGATGTCCCTGGCAACCGGGTTGAGGTTGTTGTCGAACATCACCTTGACCTGGACTTCCTGGCCCGTCTTCCAGCTGGCCTCGGCCGGAGAGAGGTAGATCTTCGCCATGCCGCCGGCCGACGCGAGGGGGACGGTGAAGCAGAGCAGCAGGAGGATGAGGGATATGCAGCGGGTGTTCATGACTGGCTCCTGACCGGGATCGACGGATCGCCGGCCAATTGCGTAAACTGATCAAAAGGTTTTTCTTTGAACTGATGAAGGTTGCGCTCGGGGACCATCCCCGGCCCCGATTCCTTCAAAACCAAGAAGTAGCTGCAGCGCGAGTACGTGAAGCATGACTGAACCGGCGCCCGATCGGCGCGATGACGGGACTCCTCCCGCCCCGGACCAGGCCGACCTCTTCGGCGCGCTCGGCATCTCCGACCCCCTGATCCGGGCGATCAAGGAGCTCGGGTTCGAGGAGCCGACCCCGATCCAGACGCAGGCCGTTCCGGCCGCCCTCGCGGGGCGGGACGTGATCGGCCAGGCCCAGACCGGGACCGGCAAGACGGCCGCGTTCGGGATACCGATCGTCGAACGGGTCGACCCGGCCGACCGCCGGGTCCAGGCCGTGATCCTCTGCCCGACGCGCGAGCTCGCGGTCCAGGTGGCCGAGGAGCTCTTCAAGATCGCCCGGTTCCGGCGCGGCATCACGGTGGCCCCTATCTACGGCGGCCAGCAGATCGAGCGGCAGATCATGGCGCTCAGGAAGGGCGTGCAGATCGTGATCGGCACGCCGGGCCGCGTCCTCGACCACATCCACCGCCGCACCCTCCTGCTCGACGCGGTCCGGATCGCGGTCCTCGACGAGGCCGACGAGATGCTCGACATGGGCTTCCGGGACGACATCACCGAGATCCTGGACAAGACCCCGAAGGACCGGCAGACCCTGCTCTTCTCGGCCACGCTCTCGCCGGAGATCCTCAACCTGGCGCAGCGGTACCTGCACGACCCCGTGGAGGTCCGCACGGTCCACCGGGAGCTGACCGTCCCCCTGACCGAGCAGGTCTACTTCGAGGTCCGGGAGAGCGACAAGATCGAGGCCCTCTCCCGCCTGCTCGACCTCTCCGAGGGGGAGAAGGGGCTCATCTTCTGCAACACCAAGCGCGGGGTCGACGAGGTGGTCTCCCAGCTCCGCGCGCGCGGGTACGCGGCCGAGGGGCTGCACGGGGACATGAAGCAGAACCAGCGGGACCGGGTGATGGCCCGGTTCCGCCAGGGCGCGATCGACCTCCTCGTCGCGACCGACGTGGCCGCCCGGGGGATCGACGTCACGGATATCACGACCGTGTACAACTACGACATGCCCCAGGACGAGGAGTACTATGTCCACCGGATCGGCCGGACGGGCCGGGCCGGCAAGACCGGGAAGGCCTACACCTTCGTGACCGGGCGCGAGCACTGGAAGCTCCGCGACATCCAGAAGTACACCAAGACGAAGATCGCCCAGCGGCAGCTGCCGAGCCTGGCCGACGTCGAGGAGGTCCGGACGCACCTCTTCGAGGACCGCCTCCGCCGCGCGATCGCCGACGGCGGGCTCGAGAAGCAGGTGGCGCGGCTCGAACGCCTGATGCTCGAGGGCTACTCCTCGCTCGACATCGCGGCGGCCCTGATCAAGCTGCAGGAGGGCGACGGCGGAGAGTCCGTCTCGGCCGACGGGCGCCAGCGGACCCCCGGCACGGTCCGGCTCGAGATCGGCGCCGGGCGGAACCAGAATGTCCGGCACCGGGACATCCTCGGGGCGTTCGCGGGCGAGACGGGCATCCGCGGCGAGCTCTTCGGGCTGATCGAGGTCGGGGACAACCGCTCCTCGATCGAGGTCCCGGAGGAGGAGGCCGACCGCGTGATCCAGGTCATGTCGCGCCGCAAGATCAAGGGCCGCGCGGTCGAGATCACGCGCTGACCGGCCATCAGCATTTTCTTCTCCCGGGTCCATTCGCCTCCGATGGACCCGGGCGGCCTCGACCTCGATCTCGACCGGAGGGAGCTCCTGGAGGAGTTCGAGACCTGGACCGAGTGGCCCATGGCGATCCTGGCGCTGGCCTGGCTCGTCCTGCTCGTCCTCGAGTTCACCGGGTCCGCGTCGCCCTACCTCGAGCCGGCCACCAACCTCATCTGGGGCGTCTTCATCGTCGAGTTCGGCATTCGCTTCCTCCTCTCGACCGACCGGGTGCGGTTCGTCCGGGCCAACTGGCTGACCGTGATCGCCCTCGTCGTCCCGGCCTTCCGGCTCTTCCGGTTCGCAGCGGTACTCCGCGGGGCGGCGATGCTGCAGGGCCTCCGGCTCGCCCGGATCGTGACAGGGTTGAACCGCGGGATGCGGTCGTGGCGCGGGGCGCTCGGCGCCCGCCGCCTCCCCTTCGTGATCCTCTTCTCGGGCGTGGTCGGGCTCGTGGGCGCGGCCGGCATCTACACCTTCGAGCACGGCACGAACCCGGGCTTCTCCACCTTCGGCGACGCCCTCTTCTGGGCGGGGATGATGCTGATCACGCTCGGCTCGGGCACCTGGCCCGAGACCGGAGCTGGGCGGGTGCTCGCGTTCATGATGGGGCTGTACGCCTTCTCGGTCTTCGGGTACGTGACGGCGGCCCTCGCCGCGATCCTGGTGGAGCATCCCGTCGCCGGGCCGGAGCCGCCCGGCGCTATCGAGGATGAGGAGGCCGCCTCGGGCAGCGTTATGGACCGGGACAGCCAATAACACGGGCATGGAGCGATACGACGTCGTCGTCGCCGGAGCCGGCCCCGCGGGGACGGCCGCTGCCGAACGGGCCGCGTCGCTCGGGCTCTCGACCGTGGTCCTCGAGGAGCACGCGACGATCGGCCACCCTGTCCAGTGCGCGGGCCTGCTCTCGACGGGCGCGTTCGCCGAGTGCCGGGTCTCGGACCGGTCCGTCCGGAACCGCGTCCGGGGAGCGCGGGTCGTCTCGGACCTCGGGAACGAACTTCTCTTCGACGCGGGCGAGACCAAGGCGGTCGTGGTGGACCGGGGCGAGCTCGACCGCGAGATGGCCGGCGCCGCCGCCGACGCCGGTGCCGAGTTCCGGCTCAAGGCCCCGGTGCTGCGGGTGGACGGCGACCGCGTGGTCACCGGCGGACCCGGCGCGGGCGAGGTCGGCTTCGGGGTCCTGATCGCGAGCCGACGGCCCAAAGGGGACGGTCGCCCGCTCGCTCGGCATGGCCCGGGCTCCGACCCACCTCGCCGGGGTCCAGGCGGACGTGATGGTGGACGAGCCCGTCGAGACGCGGTTCGTCGAGATCCACCCGAACGCCGCGCCCGAGTTCTTTGCGTGGCGCATCCCGGTCTCGGACCGGGTGGTGCGGGTCGGCCTCTGCGGCGAGACGAACGTCCCGGCGCTCTTTCAGGCGTACCTCGCCCGGTGGCCGGGCCAGGTCGTTCATCGGGCCGCCGGCACGATCCCGCTCGGGACCATGCCGCGGACGTACGGGCGGCGGACGCTCTTCGTCGGGGACGCGGCGGGCCTGGCCAAGCCCACCTCGGGCGGCGGAGTCTACACGGGGGTCCGCTCCGGCCGGTACGCGGCCGAGACGGCGGCGGCCTGTATCGAGGCCGGCGACTGCTCCGATGGGGCGCTCGCAGCGTACGAGGCCCGGTGGCGGGCCGACTTCGGGCGCGAGCTCGCCCTCGGATACCGCCTCCAGCTCGCACGGCGGAGAGTTACGCCCGAGGAGATCGACCGCCTTCTCCGGGCCTTCGGCAACCCGAGGGTGGTCCGGACGATCATCGAGTACGGGGACATGGACCGGCCGAGCGGGCTCCTCGCGAAGCTCGTCCGGATGCCGGCGCTCTGGCCCGTGCTGCCGATCATCATGCGCCTGGGCGTCTCCGAGATGCTTGCGCAGGACGACAGAAAGTGATGGGATGGTCGGAACCGCCCCGGGGAGAAGACGCGGATCCGGCAGAGGAATCGCCCCGCGGGAGAAGGAGGCGAGCAGGACGTGTTCGCATCGATGAAATACAGGGGGCCGCGCCGGCCCCCGTCGAACGACCCTGCTGACGAACCGGTGGGTCGCTCCAGTCCCGCCGGCCCTGATCGAGATCCCGAAGAGGGGAGTCGGCCGGCCTCAGGCCAGCGCCGGCACCGCGTCGGCCCAGGCCTCGACGGCCGTGAGGATCGCGTCGGCCTCGTAGCCCGAGACCGTGACCGTCGTCCGCGAGAACGAGAGATTGTAGAGCTCGCCGTTCGCGTCGTGACACCTGACCGTCGCCGAGAACGAATCGTCGTCGGTGACATGCACGCCGGTATGGCCGATCGCGGTGTTGATACCGGCCGCCGCGGGGACGGCCGTGACGATGCCGGTGTAGGCCGCGGACGTCGGGCACCTGACCGCGGTCGTCGCGACCGTGACCGCCTCGCTGTCCTCGTACACGAACCGGGCGGTGTACGCCTCGCGCGTCTTCTCGGTCGCCGGCATCGAGGCGCCGCCCGACTCGTACGCCGTGCAGCCGAACGGGTTGTTGGTCAGGATGTCGTCCACGACCTCCGAGAAGGCCGCGAGCGTCGCGATCGGCGTGGACAGCGTCCGAACCGCCGACTTGACCACAGACTTGGGGGTGAAATTCGCCATTGTTGCTCCTGGCGCACTGCGCCAGGATTCCGTGATTAGTATAAACAGGAAAAGCAATCGTCGATGATCGAAGGGGCCGCCCCTCCGCTGGCATGATCCCGGCTCGCTCCCGCTCCGCTGCTTGCCGGGACGGGGAAGAGGCTAACCGCGCCCCTCCCTCCGTCATCGCGGCCGCGAGCCGGCTCATCCTGCTCCCGCGACGTCGCCTGCACCGCCCGCCTCCGCCGTGTCCGCATCGACGCCGCCGGCCGCTCATCGAAGTTCCAGACGACCTGGTCCGCCGTCATGAGCAGCGCCTTGAGCCCGCGCTCCGCCCGTGGCGCCCAGACCAGCACGGCCTCCTCCCGGGCGAGCTCGCGGAGGGTCCGCCCGACCGCAAATATCACGTCGCGGTCGTCGCCCTCGAGCGCTGAGAAGATCCCGTCGTCGTACCCGACGATCACGATCGACTGGCCAGCCTTCCGCAGCGACGCGGGGAGCTGGTGCGTGGTCATGCTGCCCTGGACCGCCATCCGCGGCGCCCGGCGGGGAGCCGGACGTGCGATCGATCGCGTCACGGCATCACCCGCCGGGGGGCCGGCTCCTCCGGTACCATCCGCGGTCGTTGCGGAGCCGTACTCCCCGGGCGACCAGGAACGTGCTGAACGTTGTGGTACAGACCCCGGCTTCGGCCGCGAGGGCCGTGATCGTTGCGCCGGCCCTGTAGGCCGCGACCAGCTCGGCGCCGCGCCGCTCGAACACGTCCTGGACGTGGCGGTGCTGCTCGCTCCACAGGTGCCCGAGGGCGCCCGCCCGGCGGAGTCGGTCGCGGACGATATCTTTTGACACGCCGGTCTCGGCGGAGATCGCGGCGACGGTCGCCCCTGAGGCCCGGAGGCGCGCGATCTCCCCGACGACGGCCGCCGGAAGGCGGTGGCGGTCGGCATGGATGCCGGCCTCGACGGCGGCGAGCCGCTCGAGGAGCCCGGAGGTCCCGCCCGGGCCGACCGGCCGGTCGTCGGGACAGGTCATCGCCGGCCTCCCGTTGTTGCCATGCGCCCCGTCCGACCGCCACGCAGGTACCGGGGAAGGGCGGAGGGGCCGCGTCGTTCGCTGATGAGCATAACGATACTACCGATGTGGTGCCGCCGCCGGAAGGGATTAGAAGTGGCGGCGGACGATCAGATTCTCGACGGCGGAAGTATTTGAGGATCAGGGACGCGGTGTGAAAGTGAAACGTGAGGATTCGGCGTCATGGAGATCGGGGCACTGGGCCGCAACAACGGCCGAAGCAAGGGCCATGAAGGCGCAGACCATGACGCCGAGTTCCCCGACGGTCCGCCACGAGTGCGGCCAGACCGGCCGGAACGGCCCCCGGACCTCGACCTCACAGGCATCGCCGACCATCAGGGCGATCGAGACGACGGTCAGGCCGCGCGCGATCGCACACAATCGCAGAGACGTTGATCTCCGACAGGGCTCATGAGCCTGCCGGCGAGGCGCCGGCCCCGCGATATCCGGGGATCACGTGGCCGGCAGGGTGAAGCGGAATGAATAGCCCACGGGCAGGCCCATGGCAGACCTCGGCGAACCGACACCTACTCCAGCGGGGGATACCCCATTGCAGCGCACCGCTCTCCGAGCGGCGTGAGATGGTAGATGATCCAGCTCCCCTGCTGCTCGCCCGCGATGAGATCGGCCTTCTTGAGCTGGTTGAGGTGGTACGAGAGCTTCGAGTCCGCGATACCGGCGATCTCCTTGATCACGCAGACGCAGAGTGGCTGGACGGCGAGGGCGTGCAGAATCCGGAGACGCAGGGGTTCGGAGAGCGCGTGGTGGACGCGGCTCGCCGCGACGATAGACTCCTCCTCCGGCAACCGGGCTTCAAGTCCAGGGACACCGCCGACGGCGGCGAGGGATTCGGCAACCTCCTGTGGAATCGGCATCGCTGTGTTCAACTTTATATGTAATCACAAGCTGATATACGCTTATCCAGCGTTCAACTTTAATTGAAACCCAATGGTCGGGCTCGTGAGATCGACGATGATGCATACGACGCACTGGAACGATAGTAATTCCTTGCCGGGAGGTGAGGCCGCTGGTCTTTGAGCCCTGGCAGGCGGCCGTGGACTGGTTCACGTACACCCTCCTCGGCCTCTCGCCGACGTCGCCGGCCGCCTCGGCCCTGAACTTCTTCATCTTCGACACGGTCAAGATCTTCATCCTGCTGGTCGCGATCATCTTCGCGATCACGTTCATACGGACGTTCTTCTCGCCCGAGAAGACGCGGGCGTGGCTCGCCGAGCGGAAGGGCTCGACCGTCGTCGGGAACGTCCTTGCCGCACTCCTCGGGATCGTGACGCCGTTCTGCTCCTGCTCGGCCGTACCGCTCTTCATCGGCTTTGTCGAGGCCGGCATCCCGCTCGGTGTCACGTTCTCGTTCCTGATTGCCGCGCCGATGGTCAACGAGATCGCGCTCGGCATGCTCTGGGGCCTCTTCGGCTGGCAGATCGCGCTGATCTACGTCTCGGCGGGTGTGGCCATCGCGATCGTGGCGGGGATCGTGATCGGCCGGCTCGGCATGGAGAAGTACGTCGAGGAGTACGTCTACCAGATCAAGGTCGGGCCTTCCGGCGGCGAAGGTGAGAAGCCGACGCTCAGCGAGCGGCTGCTCCGGTTCCTGGGAGGCGTCCGTCGACATCCTGAAGCGGATCTGGCTCTACGTCGTGATCGGGATCGCCATCGGTGCGATCATGCACGGCTGGATCCCCACCGACGCGCTGGCGGAGTGGGCGGGGCCGGGCAACCCGCTCTCGGTGATCATCGCCGTGCTGATCGGGATCCCGCTCTACTCGAACGCGGCCGGGATCCTGCCGCTCGTCTCCGAGCTGACCCGGGCCGGCGTCGCGCTCGGCACGGCCCTCGCGTTCATGATGTCCGTGACCGCGCTCTCGCTCCCCGAGATGATCCTGCTCCGGAAGGTGCTCAAGCCGCAGCTCCTCGGGGTCTTTGTCACGGTCGTCGGGACCGGGATCATCCTGGTCGGCTACCTCTTCAACTGGATCATCGGGTGATGGAATGAAGAACAAGGACATCCCGTGCTGCGCCGCCGATGCGATGCGGCGCGTCAGGCCGGTCGAGGTGAACGGCGCGACCATCGGCCTCGCCATGCTCGACCTCGTCGTTGCCGAGGTGCGCGACCTCGGGCTGACCGACGAGCCGGCGATCGGCGCGGAGCTGCTGAAGCGTGTGAAGGGCTACAACTACGTCCCGCCGCCGGCCGCCGAGGCCTACGCGGGGGCCGTGTATCGGGAATACGCGAAATGGAACAATGAAGGAGGCATCAGATGAAGGTTGAAGTCTTTGGAACGGGGTGCGCCAAGTGCCACCTGCTCGAGAAGCATGTGACGGAAGCGATCAAAGAGACGGGCGTTGCGGCCGAGGTCGTCAAGGTCGATGACATCGCCGCGATCATGAGCCGGGGGATCATCTTCACCCCGGCACTCGCGATCGATGGCGAGACCAGGGTCTCTGGCCGCGTGCCGTCCGTCAAGGAGATCAAGGAATTGCTGACGGCGGGAGGAAGATGATGCAGGCACCGAAACGGACCGTCGTCTACGGCTGCGCCGGCGCGTCGAACACCGGCCAGCTCGCGAACGCCGCCGCCGTGCGCATGACCCAGCGGGGGACCGGACGGATCGGCTGCCTCGGCGGCGTCGGGAGCGGCCAGAAGGGGTTCGTCACGGCCGCGAAGCTGGCCGACGAGGTCGTCGCGATCGATGGCTGCGAGGTGGGTTGCGCGAAGAAGACCCTCGAGACGGCAGGCGTCACACCGAACCGGCACGTAGTGGTCAGCGACCTTGGGATCGAGAAGAGCGGCGACCTGACCCTCAAAGACGAGGAGATCGACCGGGTGGTGATGGCGGCGGAGAAGGCGCCGTCCGCCGGGATCGACCGAAAGGAGCCGCCGACCGATGACGATGGAGGCTGCGGGTGCGGGTGCGGCAGCGGCGGCGGGAGCGGCTGCTGCGGGTGAGATGATGGTGATGATGCTCGTAACTGAGGTACCATGACCCCGCTCGTGGTCGAATGGCGCCACCTCGCGGTCGAGGGCGAGACCTGCGAGCGCTGTGGCGGCACGGGCGCAAACGTCCGGGCCGCGGTCGAGGCGATGGCTCCTGTGCTTGCGGCACAGGGGATCGAGCTCGAACTCAAGGAGGTAGAGCTCCCGCCCGAGGAGATCGCGCATTCGAACGAGGTCCTGGTCGACGGCACGATGATCGAGGAGTTGATCGGAGGTGAGACAGCGGTCTCCGAGTGTGCGTCCTGCGGCGACCTCGTCGGCGCGCCCTGCTCCTGCCGGACGGTGAAGGTCGGCGACGAAGAGCATGAGGAACTGCCGGAGTCGCTGATCGCGGCAGCCATCATGACCGCGGCCGATCGGCGTGCCGGCGCACCGACAGCCGGAAGCGACCGGAAACAGCCGCCATCGGGTGGCGACGGCGGGTGCGGGTGCGGCAGCGGCATCGACTGCGGCTGCAGGTGAGGCGTTGACGGTAACAGCTGATCACCTGCTCGGGCCTCTCGAACGTCGGCCGGCTCACGACGGCCGTCGGCCAGCAGGTGCTGATGCGCCGACCGGGCCGGATCGAGTGGGTCAGGGCCCAGGCCGGGCCCGACGCGATCGCGGATGCGGCTGGCGACGCGGATCTGGTGATCGCGCTCGACGGGTGCGAGGACTGCTGCGGCAGCCGGAAGGCGGTCGAGGCCGGGGTCGAACCCGGGGTCCGACTCATGGCTATCGAGCTCGGGATCGTCAAGGACGGTCGGGCCGAGGTCAAGTACGACGAGATCGAGACGGTCATGCGGGCCGTGCTCGACGCGATGGAGAGGGCATGACCCCGCTCGTGGTCGAGTGGCGGCACCTGGCCGTCGGCGGCGAGACCTGCGAGCGCTGTGGCAGCACGGGCGCCCATGTCCGGGCCGCGGTCGAGGCGATGGGTCCGGTGCTCGCAGCGCAGGGCGTTACGCTCGAGCTCCGCGAGGTCGATCTCCCGCCCGAGGAGATCGCGCACTCGAACGAGGTCCTGGTCGACGGCACGCCGATCGAGGAGCTGGTCGGCGGAACGGCTGCGGTCTCCGACTGTCCCTCCTGCGGCGACCTTGTCGGCGAGCCCTGCAGCCTGCCGGACCGTGACGGTCGGCAACGTGGAACACGAGGAACTGCCGGAGTCGCTGATCGCGGCCGCCATCATGACCGCGGCCGACCGGCGCAGCGGGGCTTCCTGCTGCGCGGCGACAGAGCCCTCGGCCTCCTCCTGCTGTTCGGGCGAGGGCACGGCACCGACGACTCCCGCTTCGTCCTGCTGCCCGACTGCCGAACCAGCGGCATCGTCGTGCTGCTCCGGGGACGGAGCCGCGTCGCCGCCGGCGGCCACCCTCCCGGGCGATACCCCCGGCCTGGAGACGGTCACGCTCCAGATCCAGGGCATGGACTGCACCTGCAACGCCGATCTGCTCGCCCGCAAGCTGACCGCGCTCGCCGGGGTCAGCGGACAGGAGATCACGCCCGTCACAGGGCAGGCCCGGGTCGCCTTCGACCCGGCGGTCACGAGCGTTCAGGAGATCATCCGGACCGTCGCGGAGACGGGGATGACCGCCTCGCTCGTCCGGAGCGAGGGCCGGCCGAGCACCTGGTGGCGGGAGCCGCAGCAGCTCGCGCTCTACGGGAGCTTCCTCACCGCGGTGATCGCGTTCACCGCCGATTACCTCGGGACGCCGATCCTCTATGTGAACATCCTGTACTTCCTCGCCGTCCTGATCGGCGTCTACTACCCGGCGAGGAAGGCGCTGATCGCGCTCCGGAACATGACGCCGACGATCCATCTGCTGATGCTGATCGGGTCGCTCGGCGCGATGGCGCTCGGCCTCTGGGGCGAGGCCGCGGTCCTGATCGTGGTCTACTCGCTCGGCGACGTCCTCGAGTCCTACGCGGTGGACAAGGCGAGGGGGGCGATCCGGTCGCTCCAGGCGCTCGTGCCGAAGGAGGCGATGGTGCGCCGGAACGGCTGCGAGGCCGCCTGCGCGGTCGAGACGATCGGCGTCGGCGAGGTCGTGATCGTCCGGCCGGGCGAGCGGATCCCGGTCGACGGCACGGTCGCCGCCGGGTCGTCGTACGTGGACCAGGCCGCCGTCACGGGCGAGCCCGTCCCGGTCCACCGCGGCCCCGGCGAGGAGGTCTTTGCCGGGACCATCAACCAGAACGGCTCGCTCGAGGTCCGCGTCACCAAGCCGGCCTCCGAGACGATGCTCTCGCGGATCATCCTCTCGGTCGAGGAGGCGCAGGCGCAGCGGACCTCGTACCAGCGGTTCTCGGACTCCTTCGCGAAGTGGTACACGCCGGCCATGTTCGTCCTCGGCGTGCTCGTCGCGACCGTGCCGCCGCTCTTCTTCGGCGCCGACTGGTACGAGTTCGTCTACCGCGGGCTCGTCGTCTTCGTGGTCTCGTGCTCGTGCGGCCTCGCCCTCTCCGTGCCGGTGGCCGTCGTCGGAGCCATGGCGAACGCCGCGAAGAACGGCACGGTCTTCAAGGGCGGCGTCTACCTCGAGGTCGTCGACACGGTGAAAGCCGTCGCGTTCGACAAGACCGGGACCCTGACCATCGGCCGGCCGGCGGTCACGGACGTCGTGAGCTTCGGCGATCTCTCCGAGGACGAGCTCCTCGACCTCGCCGGCTGCATCGAGTCCCGGTCCGGCCACCCGCTCGCGGCCGCGATCGTCCGCAAAGCCCGCGAGAGCGGGACCTTCTCCAACCGCCCCGTGACCGGGTTCGAGGAGTCGGCCGGGCGCGGCGTCGTGGGAACGGTCGAGGGACAGACCTGCCGGATCGGCAGCCCCCGCGCTCTGGCCGAGCAGGGCGTCGACACCGGCGGCGCGGAGGAGGCGATTGCGCGGCTCGAGAACGAGGGCCGGACCGTGGTCCTGGTCGGCCGCGGCGGCACGCTCGAAGGCCTGATCGCGATCGCCGACGAGGTTCGGACCGGCGCAGTCGAGGCGATGCAGCGGTTGAGCCGCGCCGGCGTCCGGACGGTGATGCTGACCGGGGACAACGAGCGCTCGGCCGCCGCCATCGCGCGGCGCGTCGGCGTCGACGAGTACCGGGCGCAGCTCCTGCCGACGGACAAGGTCGAGGTGGTCCGGCAGCTGAGGGAGCAGTACGGCTCCGTGGCCATGGTCGGGGACGGGATCAACGACGCCCCGGCCATGGCCGTCGCGGATGTCGGGATCGCCATGGGCGCGGCCGGCACGGACATCGCGATCGAGGCCGGCGACGTGGTGCTGATGTCCGACGACCTCGCGAAGCTCGCGTACGTCCGCGAGCTCTCGCACCGGACGGTCTCCGTCATCCGGCAGAACATCGCGGTCTCGCTGATCAACGTCGCGTTCATGGTGATCGCGGCTCTGCTCGGCTATCTCGGGCTGGTCTCCGGCCTGCTCCTGAACGAGGGGAGCGCCGTCTTCGTGATCCTGAACGCGCTGCGGCTGCTGAGCTGGAAGAGCCGGAACGAGCCCGCACCGGTCGCGGTCGAGGCGCCGCCCGCCGTGATTCCGGCCGCGCCAGTGGCCGCGACGGGAACGGCCGCCGGCTGTTGCGCCGCTGCGCCGTCCGCCGCTCCAGGCGGCTGTGGCTGCGGGGAGCCCCAGCCCGGCACCCAGCTTCCGCCGTCCATTCTCGTCGACGAGGCGGCACCCGCATGCGCCTGCAACGGGCCGTCTGTTGCGGTTGGCGCGACCTCCTGCTGCGGCCCTGCGCCGGAGGACGGTGCGCCGGCCGGCACATCCTCGTGTTGCTCGTCGGCAGCACCCGGTCTCGAGACCGCGACGTTCCGGATCGAGGGGCTCGGCTGCGCCTGCGAGGGCGCGATCGTCGAGAAGCGGGTCCGGGCGCTGACGGGGATGGCGACCTTCATCCTGAACCCGATCACGAACCAGATGAAGGTCAGCTACGATCCGGCCGCCGTCTCCATCGCCGAGATCACGGCGGCGGTCACGAAGGCCGGCGCGTCCGCGGTCCTCGTGACGACGAGGTGACCAGCGGGGTCGTCGAGCATGCGCGGCGCGGGCTCCAGTACGGCGGATACAACGATGACTGACATCGGCTGCAACTCACCGCACCCCCCGACAGCCGGATCGCTGCGGGTCTGTATCGTCTCGGACGGCGCGTTCGGAGACCGGGCCTTCGAGCAGTGCCTTGGCCCGGTTCCCGACGGACTTCGCGCTGGTCGAGCCGATCCCGCCGAACGTCGTGGACGATGTCACGATCGAGGTGCCCGAGGCCGACCTCTACCTCTCCTACCTCCGCTCGCCCGCGCAGGCGCTCGCGCTCGTCGAGAAGGGCCGGCCCGTGATCCTCGGGGTCTCCTTCGGCCCCGGCTTCGTCCGGCAGGCGCGGGGTATCAACCCGGCAGTGGTCGCGCCCGAGACCATGTGCTCGCTCGAGCCGACGACCGGAAACGACGCGATCGACACCTTCGCCCGCGCCTTCGGCCGGCCGCAATTCGAAGTCACGGTCCGCGACGGGAAGCTCGTGCGGCTCGATGTGCTGCGCGGTTCCCCCTGCGGCTCGACCGCCGCTGCCGCGGCCGAGCTCGTCGGCCAGTACCTCTCGCCGGCAGACGCTCCGGCACTTCGGCCTTCGGATCTGCCACCACTGCCGGGCGCCGCGCCTCGGCCGGACCTGCGACAAGGAGACGGCCGGGCTGATCCACGTCCGCGAGCTCCTCCGCGTTCTTCCGCCCGATACCGTCGATGATGAGCTGACTGCGTTCGGTGCGGAGATCGACAGAACGTATGGCGAACGGAGAGGGCAGACAAGGCCTCCATGACCGTCACGATGAGGGTTCAATAAAAGATGAAATCGACATATGTAAATATTCGGGCTGCCCATTAGATTTCAATAAAAGTAAAACTCTGGTGAGACCAATGACGGAATGTACGACATGTGGCAGTGAGACCCGGACGAAACGGACGATCTTCTCGTGTTCCGGTGGCGGGTCGAATGTCGGCCAGCTCTCGAACGAGGCGGCGCTCAGGCTGGGCCGGGAAGGATACGGGAAGTTCTTCTGCCTTGCCGGTATTGCGGCGGGGATAGGCGGGATCATCGAGCAGACTCGGGCCTCGGATGAGCGAATCGTGATCGACGGCTGCCCGATGCAGTGCGCGAAGAAGCTCATGGATGCGGCCGGCATGCCGATCGACCGGTACTATGTCCTGACCGAGATCGGGATCGCGAAGTCGGCCGACCTGACGCTCGTCGAAGAGGATGTGGCGACCGCGCTCGCCGCCGTCCGGTGACGAAAGACCCATCATTCAACAACCCTTCATTCTTTCGTGGAGATCCCACACATGGAAGCACCGACACAACGGCTCTCGTTCCTGGACCGCTACCTGACGCTCTGGATCTTCCTCGCGATGGCGATCGGGATCGGGCTCGGGTACTTCGTTCCATACGTCACCCAGATCATCACCGGCTTTTCGGTCGGTACGACCTCGATCCCGATTGCGATCGGCCTGATCGTGATGATGTACCCGCCGCTCGCGAAGGTCCGATACGAGGAGCTCGGCACGGTCTTCCGGGACCGGAAGGTTCTCGGGCTCGCGATCGGCCTGAACTGGATCGTCGCGCCCGTGGTGATGTTCGCGCTCGCAGTCCTCTTCCTCGCCGACCGGCCCGAACTGATGTACGGCCTGATCCTGGTCGGGATCTCGCCCTGCATCGCGATGGTGATCGTCTGGAACGACCTGGCCGGCGGCAGCTGCGACTACTGCGCCGCGCTGGTGGGGCTGAACTCCGTCTTCGAGGTCTTCCTCTACTCGATCTACGCGTACATCTTCATCACGGTCCTGCCGCCGCTGCTCGGCATCGGCGCCGGCACGGCCGTCTCCATCACGATCGGCGAGATCGCGGTCTCGGTCTTCATCTACCTCGGTATCCCCTTCATCGCGGCCGTCACTGACCCGGTTCACGCTCCTGCGCCTGAAAGGACGGGAGTGGTACGAGACCCGGTTCATCCCCCGCATCGCTCCGCTCACGCTCGTCGCGCTGCTCTTCACGATCATCGTGATGTTCAGCCTGAAGGGTGGGTATATCGTCCAGGTACCGCTCGACGTGATCCGGGTCGCGATCCCGCTCCTGGCGTACTTCCTCATCATGTTCTTTGCAGCGTTCGCACTGGCCCACCGGCTCGGCATCGATTACCCGCGTTCGGCCACCCTCTCGTTCACGGCCTCCTCGAACAACTTCGAGCTCGCGATCGCGGTCGCGGTCGCGGTCTTCGGGATCGGCTCGCAGGTCGCGTTCGCGACCGTGATCGGCCCGCTCGTCGAGGTGCCGGTGCTCATCGCCCTCGTGAACGTCGCGCTCTGGATCAAGCGGAGATGGTATGCGGATGCACCGCCCGCGACGTGCGCCATCGACCAGGGGGTTGTATGACGCGCGTCCTCTTCATCTGCACGCATAACGCGGGCCGCTCGCAGATGGCCGAGGGCTACCTGCGCGCGCGGTACGGCGACCGGTACGAAGCGTTCAGCGCCGGCACGGTCGCCTCCGCGATCAATCCGCTCACGGTCCGCGTGATGGCCGAGATCGGGGTCGACATCTCGGGCCAGCGGTCCAAGGACCTCGGCGAGTTCATCGGCCGAGGAGATGGACGTCGTGGTCACGGTCTGCGACGCGGCGGCCGCGACCTGCCCGATGTTCCCCGGGGCGAAGCGAACGATCCACGCGAGCTTCCCCGACCCCGCCGCCGCGACCGGCACGGAGGAGGACCGGCTGGCTTTCTTCAGAGCGGTGCGCAATCAGATTGCGGCCTGGATCGACTCCACCTTCGGGGGTGCGGACCACGACTGAGCCGCCCTCGAGCCGCAAGGTCCGGCCGCACCCCGACTATCCCGCCGAGGAGGGCCGGTACCTTCGCGGCAACGACTTCTCGCCGGTCGCGGTCGCGGTCGTCCTGAACACGGACGAGGACAAGATCCCGCCCGAGATCGAGGCCCTGGTCCGCGCCGGCGTCGAGAGCGGGGCTGCGCTCTCGGGCACGGTCCAGACGCCGAACATCGGCTTCGAGAAGCTCATCTGGAACATCGTCGGCAACCCGAACATCCGGTACCTCGTCCTCGCCGGGCCCGAGTCCGAAGGTCACCGGACGGGTGACGCCCTCAAGGCCCTCTTCGCGAACGGCATCGACGAGAAGGCCCGTGTCATCGGGACGGAGGCCGCGAACGCGGTCCTGTACAACGTCCCCCGCGAGGTCGTCGCGCGGTTCCTCGACCAGGTCACGCTCGTCGACTGCCAGTTCCAGGATATTCCAACGCTTCGTACCGCCATTCGCGCCTGCTACCAGGAGACGCCGACGGAGTTCCGGGGCCAGCTCCTCTGCGATCCGGGTGCGTACCCGGCCGAGCCGATCGGCGGGAGGCTGACCTGGAAGGTCACGCAGCCGTGGGCCGTGCCGAAGGACGAGAAGGAGGCGGCCGCGAAGGAGCGTGCCCTCGCCCTGATCGAACGGCTGAAGGCGAGGAGCGCTCAGCGCCAGTCCGACAGCCAGGAACCCTGACCATCCATGAGTCCAGATGCTGGGCGAAGAGATGCAGATGGGTGAATCGGACAGAGACCCTGACGGTGCCTTCCCGGCGGAGGAGAGCCCGGCACAGGGCGACCCGACGGCCCTGCCCGGGGTGGAGGCGGCGATCTTCGGGCTCGCCAACTACTGCCCCGTCACCCTCCTCGGGACGAAGGCGGTCGAGACCATCTGCGGCGACGACCGATCGGACCACATCAGCAGCGCCGAGCGGGTCCTCCGGTCCAACGTCAGGCTCGGGTATGGGGTTCATGCTGGCCGGTCTCTTCTGCCCTATCTTCTGGGTCTCATATTTTGCCGGCGTGACCGGTGCGGAGCTGCTGTGGCACGCGGCCGCCTCGGGGCTCATCGCCCTCGCCGGCCTCCTGCTCGCGGGATGGTACCGGGTCCAGCTCGGCAGGTTCCGCCGGAACGGGGATACGATAGACGGGTCATCGCGTTCTGTTCGGTAGAGGGTCCGATCAGCCGGACCCTGTGGCTGTCACCCGAGCCAGACCACGGCCATCAGGTAGACGCCGGCGATGATGAAGATGACGCCGACCGATCGCCGGAGCCAGACCTCGACCGTCTGCACCTGCTGGACGGCCCGGCCGGCCGTTGCGATCCCCTGGACGAGCAGGAGCGAGAGAATGACAACGGGAAGTCCCGTGGCGATCGCGAAGACGGCCGGCAGGAGTACGGGGCTCTGGTTGCGAAGCGCGAGCGGGATGAGCATGCCGAAGTAGAGGACGGCCGAGAACGGGCAGAAGCTCAGGGCGAAGAGGACGCCGAGGAGGAACGGGCCGAGAAACCGCCGCCCGGCGAGGCGCTCGGTAATCCGCTCCTTCGCGGCCTGGTACCGGGCCGACCCGAGCGAGACGGGGAGCCGGACGAGGCCGAGCATCACGACCCCGATCACGATCAGGAGCGGGCCGAGAATCCGCTCGCCGTAGACCTGGAGGAAGGACGCGATCGCCTGGACTTCCAGGCCGAGCACGACGATCAGCGCGGCGATGCCGACGTAGGCCACCATCCGGCCGAGGGTGTAGAGGGAGCCGACGAGCAGGGTGTGCCGTCCCCCCTCCGACCGCTGGGTGATGTACGCGACCGCCGTGAGGTTGGTCGCGAGCGGGCAGGGCGAGATCGCCATCATCAGGCCGATGAAGAACGCGGCCACGGCCGGGACGCTGCTCGTCCCGAACGCCTCCATCACCTCGAGGAGGCTCATGCAGGCGAGAGGTCGCCGGCCAGCCGCTTCTCGATCACGCCCTTGAGGTAGTCCATGAACCGCTGCTGGTCGTCCGTCTTGTACCAGACCTTGAGGTTCTCCTCGGGGTAGAACGCGCCGTCAGAGGTGTAGACCCCGAGCATGAGGGCGGAACTGGAGACCCCATACTGCTCGACGAGCGCCCGGTTCTCCTCGAGCTGGAGGTTGACGTGCCGGAAGACGACCTTCCCCGAGGCGAGTTCGTCGGCAAAGTACTTCGAGACCGTCGCGTTCGCATAGTCGCCGATGGCGGTGCAGGTCGCGCATCCCCGCGTCGGGTGGAAGTGGAGGACCTCGAGCTTCGTGACCGTGACGCCGGGGGCCAGGGTGGCCGGCATGGTCGAGAAGGTGGGCGGGCTCGTGGCCGGTGTGTTCACCGAGATGAGAGAATCGCTCTGGCTCGTGCAGCCGGCCAGGAGCACGGTCGCGAGCACAATCAGGGCCAGGGCGGCCGTCGTGCCCGGAAGATGGGTGGGGTATCGGGGTCGAATCATGATCACCTCAGGGTCAGCGGAAGGAGTCGGGGTCGCAGGCGCAGCTTCGATCTGCGGGGCGGAGATCGGACGAGTTCTCTGCCCGGCAATTCTCGCAGAGATACACGACGCCATAGCGGGGGTGCACGACCTTCGTGAAGGTGGTACCCTCCGTTCCACAGAGACTGCACTGCATCGGTGATCGCTCCTTTCCGGATCTCTTCGATCACCACTTGGGGTTCAAGTATTGTTAAAATCTTCGGTCTCCGCAGCGACGGGACGTCTCGGTGCCGCGGGAAAAAGAGTATGGCGAACGGGGACGCCGGGTTATCTCGGTTTCGTTCCGGCGAGCTTGACGCTCGCGATGAACTCGCCGAGTCGCTCCACCATCCCGGGCGAGCAGGTCCATCTGCTCCATGATCGCCGCGGCGGCCGGGTCGTTCAGCATGCATTCGATCGAGACCGGGCTCTCCTCGAGGATCTGCACGTCCCCGAACCCGGCGGCCGTCACCAGATCGAGGTAAGTCTGCTTGTCGATCGCGCCTGCCAGGCAGCCGACGTACGCGCCCACCGACTGCTGGACGGGCTCGGGAAGCCGCTTCAGCATGACCGTGTCGGAGATCATCAGTCGACCGCCGGGCCGCAGCACGCGGAAGGCCTCCCGGAAGACCTGCTCCTTGTCCGGGGCGAGGTTGATGACGCAGTTGGAGATGATGACGTCGACCGAGGCGTCGGCCACCGGGAGGTGCTCGATCTCGCCGAGCCGGAACTCGACGTTGGTGTACTGCCCTGCTCGCGCGTTCTCACGAGCCCGCGCGAGCATCTCCGCCGTCATGTCCACCCCGATCACCTTTCCCTCGGGACCGACACGGTTCGCGGCGAGGAAGCAGTCGAACCCTGGGCCCGACCCAAGGTCGAGCACGGTCTCGCCGGGCTTCAGGGAGGCGAGCGCGATCGGGTTGCCGCACCCGAGGCCGAGATTGGCCCCGGCCGGCACGGCCCGCAGGTCTTCGTCCGCGTAGCCGACATTCCGGCTGATCGCGTCCATGTCGCCGGCCGTCCCGCACCCGCAGCCAGCCGGCCCGCAACAGGACCCGCCGCTCTGCGCGATCTTTCCGTAGCTCTCCACGTACCAATTTTTTCGTCTGATCGTCCGTCATGTTGTCTCCTTACTCGATAGGGTATCCTTCACCATGGGTCCCACCACGCTCTTGACCGAATCGTTCAACTTGTCGGCCTTGAGCAGCGTGAGGCAACAGGTCTCGCCGTCCTTCTCCCAGCTGATCACCGCCAGTTTGCTCCCGGCATTGATCCCCAACCGCGCCCGAAGGTCCTTCGGGAGCACCATCTGCCCCCGGTCATCCACGCTCACGATCGCTTCGAGCGTGCAACGGCCTAGCGGGCCGGGCGCCTGGCAGCAGGATTCATTTGTGGCGGTCATGTCCTATCACCTGTATTCAATGGTGGCGAGTATGATAAATTTTCGCAAATTGCTAAAATTTCTGAAAAATCGGTGAATGGGATCCTCTCAAGAGCAGGCGAGACGAGAACGGGACCGGGAGAATCGTGACGGACCAGTCGCGATATGGTATCCCTGCGCCCTGCATCGCTGGCCGGCTCATGCGGCCGGCAGGGTGACGAGGAAGGTCGACCCCTCGCCCGGCGTCGACTCGACCCGGACGCGTCCGCCGTGGCGATCGACGATCGATCCGTTTCACGAGAAAGAGCCCGTCCTCGGGATTAGCCCAACATACCGCCCGACGCGACGATAGTACTCGTCGTACTCCCGGCCGAACGCGATTCTCATGTGCTTCTCCTCCGCCAGGACAATCCGGTGGTGGACGACCACCACGAATGCCCCCAGTACCCATATCAGCGGATTCAGGGTGTAGAGGACGGATGCGATCACCGTCGCGTACACTCCAAGGTACATCGGGTTCCGGCTGACACTGTACAGGCCGCTCGTCCTGAGGCTCGTGCTCTCCTTCGGCGTTCCGAGCCGGAACGAACTCCCGAGCCCGAACCGGCCGAGAAACAGGAAGATGAACCCGAAGACCCAGAGGGCCAGCGCGATCCCGGTGACGGCGGCGGGAGCCTCGAGAACGGACAGGCCGATGCCCCAGCTCTCGAGCGCCATCGCACCCCAGACGACGAGGATCGAGTACTTGCTGATATGGAAGAGCACCCTGTCGATCGGCGCCTCTCCACCCTGCTCGATGTTGTTCCGCCGGAAGACCTCTCCCCCGCCGAACAGCAGGATCAGGAATGCGACGGGGAAGAATGTGACGATAAGGGCCTCAATCACGCGCGCATCCCTCCATGATGTGTTCCAACATGATATCCCGCCTCACTGGTTCCTGGAAAATCCCCGAATCAGAGACCAGATGCCGAGCAGGATCAAAAAACCAGGGATGGCATACGGCCACAGTACGCCTGGCGCCATGACGATGCTGATCCCGGCAAAGACCAGGAACGCTCCGATCAGAAGCGTCGTCACGTTCACGCCTCCGCGCGGCAGACCTTCACTCTCCTGCGGCCTCCGGATGTACGGAATTAATTCCGAGACGAGGAGCCCGACCCCGATCCCGACGAGGACGCCGGTGCCCACATTATCGACGAGCCACCCTGCGCCGAGGCCGATCAGTGCACCGGCTGAGACGACGAACCCATAGTTATCGCGCCGGTTTCCGGGCTCCGTCACCCCGTTCGCCTGTCCCATCCCGCCGGTCTCCGTGACTGCAACACAGTTCTCTCCTTTCATGTTCTGTTCCTCCTGGAATCTGATCAAGGAAAGGCGGGCGGACCCGTTATGACTTGAGCCATGCATGTAGGGTCATCTTTATACTCCCCGTTCGCGCATCAGATCGCATCATGAAGAAGATGACCGTCAGGCTCTGCGGCGATCTCTTCGACTACTGTAAAACGTTTGGCCAGGTCGTCGAGCGGTTCGAGGTGATCTCGCGCTTCAGCATGGTCGACGATATGCACAGCGAGGTCTGCAAGTTCACCATCAGGGAGAGCGTCCCGATAGAAAAGATACAGTGCAATTACGTCTCCGACCTCATCGTGCTCCGGAGCGACGGCCGCGAGTTCACCTGTCTTGCCAACGGGACGTTCTCCGATGATATTACCCGATTTCTCAACACCTACGGTTCAAAGTTCGACTACCCGGTTGTCTTCCAGGACGATTGTCTGACGTTCAGCATGATCGGGAGCCCCGCGGACTTCCATACGTTCGTCTCGGACGCCAGGGAGAAGGGGTGGGGGCTCGAGATCCTGTCGGTCTGCGAGTACAACCCCTCTGTCGCCGGGATCTTCGATGTCCTCACTCCCAAACAGAAAGAGATCCTGCTGGAGTCGTATCGCCGGGGGTTCTTCGATCATCCCCGGAGGATAAACGCGGGCGAACTTGCCGAGCGGATGGGCATGCACAAGACCACGCTGCTCGAGCACATCCACAAAGCGGAGAACCGGCTGATCGGGCATATTCTTGAACAGACCGCATAAAGAGGTGTGATCTCCGAGGATACGCCCGCCGATACCCCCGCCTCACAAAACGTGAAGATCGGCATCGACGGGGATACAGGGGTATCCACATCCCGTGCGATTACTCCAGGGGCGGATACCCCGCATCCGGAGCACCGCTGGCCGAGCGGTGTCCGGCGGTCGATGATCCAGCCCCCCTGCTGCGTGCCCCCGATGAGATCGGCCTTCTTGAGCTGGTTCAGGCGGTATGAGACCTACGAGTCCGCGAGCCCGCGCTCTCCTTGATCCAGCAGACGCAGAGCGGCTGGATGGCGAGCGCGTGGAGGATCCGGAGACGGTGGGGATCGGAACAATATGTATGAGAACGAACGAGTGGCAGGCGTGCGGACCGTGACCCTCAAGGCCACGGTGCCGGGGAAGAGACACGGCATTCCGGAAACCGGCCCCGTCGAACCTCACGGCCCGCCGGTATCCAGGAAGCGAGGGGCTGGCAAGGGGACGGAGACTCACCCCCGGGTGCTGTCCTCACCAGGGAGCTCGTCGAGGATCCTGAACGATCGACCCTGAACACTTGCCTGCCTGATCATTGAAGCGATGATCAGGCAGTCCCTGATCGCCTGGCGGGAAGCGCCTTCATTCCGTGCAGCGAGCATATGGATCCTGAGGCAGTCGGGAGCGTTGGCCGCTGCGGCCGCGGTCATGGCGATCAGTTCGGCGGTTTTCGCGTCGAGGCTCTCGGGGCGGAGGGCGAGATAGTCGGCGAGGGCCGAGAGCACAAAGAGGTCGGGCCGCTCTTTGAGGGTGGTAAATCGATACGGGACACCCCCGTACATCGCGGCGGCATCCTGCTCGATCTCGCCGGCAAGCTCCCGGGACCGGCCGAATAGACCTGCCAGGATGGTCTCGGATTCCGGTTTCATCAGGGTTCAATCGGAACGAAGGGAGATAATGGTATAGAGCAACGGCCTTGTCAAATCTCCACAACGATGGAGTGCCGAACTTTCACTACCGCTCCAGGGTAGGGTCACGCGGCCGGCAGGGTGAAGAAGAACGTCGAGCCCTCGCCCGGCGTCGACTCGACCCGGACCGTACCGCCGTGCCGGTCGACGATCTTCTTGACGACAGCGAGGCCGATCCCGGTCCCATCGTACTCGTCGTGGGTGTGGAGGCGGCGGAACATCACGAAGATCCGGTCGAAGTACTCCGCCTCGATCCCGATCCCGTTGTCGGCGACCGAGAACTCCGATCCGTCCGTTCAGCCGCTCGCGCCGAGATCGCGATCGCGAGCGGCACGCCCTGGCCGCCGGTACTTGACCGCGTTCGCTGATCAGGTTCGAGAAGACCTGCTCGAGCTGGGCCGGGTCGGCCATCACCGTCGGCATGCTCGCCGACCGTCACCGTCGCGCCGGCCTCGCGGATCGGCGCTCGTCGAGCGACCGCGCCGACGGCATCGACGACCGTCTCGCGGGATCGGTCGGCGCGAGCGGCTTGGCCTGCGTCTCGACCCGCGAGAGCCTGGAGCAGGTCGCGGATCAGGGTCTGCATCCGGTCGCCGCCCTCGACGATGAACGCGATGTACTCGTCGGCGTCGGGGTCGAGCTTGCCCTTGCACCGGCGCTCGAGGAGCTGGCCGAAGCTCGACGATCGAGCGGAGCGGCTCCTGGAGGTCGTGGCTCGCCACGTACGCGAACCGCTGCAACTCCTCGTTCGACCGCGCGAGGTCCTCGGCGTACCGCGCGAGTTCCGCGCTCGGCCTCCTTCCGGTCGGTGATGTCGCAGGTTCGTCGCCGATGACCCGGATCGAGCGTCCCCCTGGTCGTCGTAATACCCCCGCCCCGAGGCCGAGAGCCAGCGCACCTCGCCCGACGGGCGGACGATCCGGTGCTCGAGGTCGAACGGTTCGCCGCGGGCGAGCGCTGCCTGGCTCTCGCTCTCAGCCGACTCGACGTCGTCCGGTGCACGCGCTCCCGCCATTGGGCATAGGTGAGAGTCCTGCCCTCCTCGAGCCCGTAGAGCCGGAAGAACTCGGGGGTGGAGGTATAGAGTCCTGTCCGGACGTCCCAGTCCCAGACGCCGATCGTCCGCCCTCTCCTGCGCCAGCCGCAGCCGCCTCCTCCGCGAGGAGCGCGGTAACCCTCGACGGCCGCGCTGACGTAGTCGAGGAGGCGACCGACGAGGTCGAACCGGGATACGGCGTCGAGGCAGGGCGTCGAGCACATCTCTCAACCGCGCCTCGCTCTCGCGGAGCGCGGCCTCCATCCGCGTCCGTTCGCGCAGATCGATCCCGACGCCGACCTCCACCTCGTTCGAGAGCCGGAGGTTCGCCCACGAGGTCGGCACGGCGGACCCGTCCCTGGCCGTGACGGTCATGTCGCGCCACCCCGGCTCGAGCGAGCGCATGTACGCCTCGACGGCGGCGCGGTCCGCGGGGTCCGGGTAGGTCCGCTCGAGGAGGCGGCCGTCGGCCGCGTCCTGCGTCGGTGTAGCCGATGGATCTCCTCGACGGCCCGGTTGAGGTGGAACCGGCCGAGGGCGGGGTCGTGGATCGAGATCGATCACGGGCACGGTCTCGATCAGCCGCTCGAGGAGCTCGTGCTGCTCGGCGAAGGCCTGCTCGGCCCGCCTCCGCTCGCGGTGACGTCCTCGGTGATGACGAGGACCTGCGGCGCTCCGTCGCGGTAACGGCATCGAAGGTGCAGACCCGCCGACACCCGGCTGGACCGTGCCGGCGACCTGCGACATCGCGGGAGACCGGCGTGCCGGCCGTGATCGCCTCCTCGAGCGCCTCCTGGACGAGCGGAGCTCGACAACGTCGAGCGGGGTCCCCGAGACCTCGCGCCATGTCCGGCCGACCAGGGCCTCGCGGGGCTCGCCGCGCTCGGCGGCGAACCGCTCGTTCGACCCAGACGATCCGCTCGTCCCGGCCCCAGAGCGAGACCCGGTACGGCACCGCGCCGAGGATCGCGTCGAGGAGCCGACGCTGCCGGTCGAGCGCCTCGTTCGCCGCCGCGAGCGCGGTCCCCTGCTGCCTGAGCTCGTCGCCCTGGACCCTGAGGTCCCCGGTGGTGGCTTCGGACTCGCGGCGGAGACCGATCGGCTCGGCGCGGGCCGCCTCGAGGGCCGAGACGTCCTGCCAGATGGCGAGGGCGCCGGCGAGGGCGTCGCCATCGCGGAGCGGGGAGGCGGTGACGAGAAGGCGGACAACCCTTCCGTCCGCGGCCGTGATCGCCATCGGGAGATCGACCACCTCCTCGCCGGCGAGCGCCCGCGACGCCGGAAGCTTCGCCGGGGAGAGCGGCGTCGCCGCCGGGAGGCGCGTGCACGGAAGAGCGCCACGATCTCCGCCGGCGTGCACCCCGCGAGCGGCCGGCCGGCGAGGCCCTCGGCGAGATCGTTCGCCGCCGCCACCCTCGCCGTCGGCGCCCCAGAGGAACGCGGGCTGGCGGATTGCGGCGAGGATGTGCGGGGGGACGGTCATGGCGGGATCTGGTGCGGGCGTATCGCGGCTACCTCGTCGTCGCCGGTTCATGATGGTTGTCATTCGATGCGGCGCGCCGATCTCCGCTACCGGAAGGGACCCGCCCGAGGTTTCCGGAGGGCGGGCGGGGCCGGTTCCCCGTCAGTCCGTCCGGTCCGGATGTCGTCCGGGGACGGCTCACGCCCCCCCTAAAGCTTTCGGCGGGGAGGGTGAAGAAGAAGGTCGAGCCCTCGCCCGGCGTCGACTCGACCCGGATCGTGCCGCCGTGGCGGTCGACGATCCGCTTGACGATCGCGAGGCCGATCCCCGTGCCGGGGTACTCGTCTTTCGTGTGGAGCCGCTGGAAGATGACGAAGATCTTCTCGAGGTACTCCGGCTCGATCCCGATCCCGTTGTCGGCGACCGAGAACTCCCAGAAGCCGTCCAGCCGGCATGCGCCGACGTGGATCCGCAGCGGTTCGTCCGGCCGGCGGAACTTGATCGCGTTCGAGACCAGGTTCGCGACGACCTGCTCGAGCTGGAGCGGGTCGGCCATGACCGTCGGCAGCGGGTCGTGCGTGATCGCGGCGCCGGCCTCGCGGAGCTGGAGGTCGAGGTTCCGCTCGACCGCGGCCATCACGTCCTCCGCGTCGGTCGGGCGAAGGTCCTGCTTCGTCGTGTTCACGCGCGAGAACGCGAGGAGGTCCTGGATCAGGGCCTGCATCCGGATGCCGCCCTCGACGATGAACGTCGATGTACTCGTCCGCGTCCTGCGCCGAGCTGTCCCTTGTACCGGCGCTCGAGGAGCTGGCGAGAACGAGACGATCGCCCGGAGCGGCTCCTGCAGGTCGTGGCTCGAGACGTAGGCGAACCGTTCGAGGTCCTCGTTCGACCGCTGCAGGTTCTCGGCGTACTCGCGGAGCGCCGCCTCGGCCCGCTTCCGCTCGGTGATATCAAGCAACAGCACGGCCACCTGACCGGGCTGATGAGCGTACATGAAGGTCTCATGCCAGCGACCCAGTCGGATAGAATACTCGATATAATGAACCGGTTCACCCGTACGGGCCACGCGAGCAAAGGCATCGATGGACGAGGTCGGTGGGGAGGCCCCTAAGGCCTCGGTCGAGGTCCGCCCGATCAACTCGGCCCGGGTCTTCCTGACGAACTGCTCACCGGCGGGATTGACATCGACAAATCGAACGTCGATCACCCGACCATCCTCGTCGGTAACAGGCTCTTGCACGAAGAGAGCCTCCTGCGAATTTTCGAAGAGGAGCCGGAAGCGTTCCTCACTTCCGCGCAGCGCCTCCTCCGCCCGCTTCCGTTCGGTGATGTCGCGACTGACCGAGACCGCACCAGTGACCGCACCCGCGTCGTCCGTGAGCCGGATGCTCGTGGCCTCGACGAAGATCGGTCGGCCGTCCTTCGTGTGCTGGACCAGCTCGCCCTGCCAGAAGCCCCTGCCGAACAGGTCGGCCGTGAGCGCCTCGCGGCTCGTCCCCTCCGGAAACTCGGTCCCGAGAATGTCGGAGCCCTTCAGGCCGATCACTTCGTCGGCGCGCCACCCGTACATCCGCTCCGCGGCCCTGTTCCAGCTCTGGATGATCTGACGGTCACGCCCGAGGCATCTGGCTCGAGACCGTCCGAACCGCTCGCTCGCGCAGCGCCGTCTCCGCCCGCTTCCGCTCGGTGACGTCCTCGGTGATCACGAGGAGCGAGTCGCCGAAGATCGGCAGGAAGGTGACGGCCAGCCACCCGGTCCCGCCGGCCCGGCCGCCTCGACCTCGCACGCGAAGGGCGTGCCGGCCGCGACGGACGGCAGCGCCCCTTCGGCGATCGAGGCGATCCCGGGGGCGTCCGCCAGAGCTCCCGCCACGTCCGGCCGACGAGGGTCTCGCGGGGCTCGCCGAGACCCGCGGCGAAGCGCTCGTTCGCCCAGACGAGCCGCTCGTCGCGGTCCCAGAGCGAGACCTGGTGCGGCATGGCGCCGAGGATGTTGTCGAGGAGCCGCCGCTGCCGGTCGAGATTCGGAGACGGCCCGGACGAGCTCGTCCCCCTGCTCCCGGAGTTCCTCCTCCTGTGCCCGGAGCTCCTCTGCAGCCGTCTCGGCCTCGGCGCGCGTCCGCTCGCGGACCGAGATGTCCTGCCAGATTCGAGAGGGCCCCGACCACCGCGCCGCCGTTCCGGATGGGGGCGGCGGTGACGAGGACGTGCAGGGTCCGGCCGTCCGCGGCGGTGACCACGAGCGGGACGTCGACCGCCTCCTCGCCGGCGAGCGCCCGGGCGGCAGGCAGATCGGCCGCCATCAGCGGCGTGCCGTCGGGGGAGTGGATGTCGAAGATGCCGACCACGGCGGCGAGCGTGCGGCCGGTCAGCGGTCGGCCGGCGAGCGCCTCGGCAGGTCGTTCGCCTCCGGCGATCGTGCCGTCGGCGTCGTAGAGGAACGCGGGCTGCCGGATGGCGGCGAGGGAGAGCGGGGGAACGGGCATGGGGCTGGCCAACGGAGGGACTATACGGACTACCTTCACGGTGACGGATAATAATGCTTGGGATGGCGCTTCCATGCCGTTCTCCGGGCGGCTGGCTCGGCCGCCATCCCGGACGGATAACCTCACGCGGCCGGCAGGGTGAAGAAGAAGGTCGAGCCCTCGCCCGGCGTCGACTCGACCCGGATCCGTGCCGCCGTGCCGGTCGATGATCCGCTTGACGATCGCGAGGCCGATCCCCGTGCCGGGATACTCGTCCTTCGTGTGGAGCCGCTGGAAGATCACGAAGATCTTCTCGAAGGACTCCGGCTCGATCCCGATGCCGTTGTCGCGCGACCGAGAACTCCCAGAAGCCGTTCAGTCCGCCGGGCGCCGACGTGGATTCGGAGCGGCACGTCGGGCCGGCGGAACTTGATCGCGTTCGAGACCAGGTTCGCGACGACCTGCTCGAGCTGGAGCGGGTCGGCCAGGACCACCGGCATCGGCTCGTGCGTGATCACGGCGCCGGCCTCGCGGAGCTGGAGGTCGAGGCTCCGCTCCACCGCGGCCATCACGTCCTCCATGTCGGTCGAGCGAAGGTCCTGCTTCGTCGTGTTGACGCGGGAGTACTGCGAGGAGGTCCTGGATCAGGCGTCTGCATCCGGATGCCGCCCTCGACGATGAACTCGATGTACTCGTCCGCGTCCTGCGCCGAGTCCGCTCCTGTACCGCCGCTCGAGGAGCTGGGAGAAGCTGACGATCGCGCGGAGCGGCTCCTGCAGGTCGTGGCTCGAGACGTACGCGAACCGCTGCATGTCCTCGTTCTCGACGCAGTTTCTCGGCGTAAACTCGCGCAGCGCGCCTCCTCGGTCGCTTTCCGCTCGGTGATTCGCCTGACCGAAGATGGAGAGCGCCATCGCCCCAGGGATATGCGTGGAGCCGAAGGTCCGGTCGGCCATGACGGCGCTTCTGGTTTTCTGAAGATCATCGGTTTCCGCCGCTCCATCGCCGTGCGGTAGAACGTCTCCAGCGGCGTGCCCCACGATCTCGGGGAAGACCTCCCAGACTGTCCGGCCGATCACCTCCTCGGGGGTTCTCTCTCCGTAGCCGATGGCGCGTCGATTGACGAAGGTGAAGCGCCACTCCCGGTCGAGCGCCAGGAAACTGTCGCTGATCGATCCCAGGATCGACTGGAACCGCTGCTCGCTCTCACGCCGGGCATCCTCCGCCTGCCGCCGGTCGGTGACGTCCTGCCAGATCACGAGAGCGCCGGCGATCGCGTCCCCCTCCCGTATCGGGGAGGCCGTGGCCAGGATGTCGATACTTCGTCCATCTGAGATCGGTGACCGAGAACGGTACCTCGACCATCTCCCCGCCCGTGAGCGCGATACACGCCGGCAGTTCGGTCGGGGCGAGTGGGGTGCCGTCCGACCGTCGGTGACCGAAGACCCGGCTCACCTCGGCTTGAGAGAGACCGGCGAGCGGCCGGCCTGCGAGCGCTTCGACCAGGTCGTTCGCCTCCGCGATCCGCGCCGTCGGCATCGTAGAGAAACGCGGGCAGCCGGATGGCGGCGAGGGAGAGCGGGGGACGGGCATGGCGTGGGGCCAACGGGGGGCTATACGGACTACGTTCACGGCGACGGGTAATAATGATTGGGATGGCGGTTCCGTGCCGCGTACCGAGCGATGGCGGGCCGCGTGCCTCACGCGGCCGGCAGGGTGAAGAAGAAGGTCGAGCCCTCGCCGGGCGTCGACTCGACCCGGACTCTACCGCCGTGCCGCTCGACGATCTTCTTGACCACGGCCAGGCCGATCCCGGTCCCATCGTACTGGTCGTGGGTGTGGAGGCGGCGGAACATCACAAAGATCCGGTCGAGGTACTCCGCCTCGATCCCGATCCCGTTGTCGGCCACCGAGAACTCCCATACGCCGTTCAGGCGCTCGGCCGAGATCGTGACCGCGAGCGGCTCCACCGGCCGCCGGTACTTGACTGCGTTCGTGATCAGGTTCATGAAGACCTGCTCGAGCTGCGCCGGGTCGGCCATGACCCGCGGCATCTCGCCGACCGTCACCGTCGCGCCGGCCTCGCGGATCGGGGCCTCCAGCGAGCGGACGGCATCGGCGACCATCTCGCCGGAGTCGGTCGGGACGGGGGGCTGGGCCTGCGTCTCGATCCGCGAGAGCTGGAGCAGGTCGCGGATCAGGGCCTGCATGCGGACGCCCCCCTCGATGATGAACGCGAGGTAGTCATCCGCCGTCCGGGTCGAGTTGCCCTCCGCACCGGCGCTCGAGGAGCTGGGAGAAGCTGACGATCGAGCGGAGCGGCTCCTGGAGGTCGTGGCTCGCCACGTACGCGAACCGCTGCAGCTCCTCGTTGCTCGTCCGCAGCTCCTCCGTATACCGCTTCAGGTTCTGCTCGGCCCGCTTCCGACCGAACGCCTCGACGACGGCCGGCGCGATCGCCTCCAGCAGCCGCTGCTCGGCCGGGCCGTACCCTCCCTCGCGGTTCGCCACCCCGAGCATGCCGATCGTCGCCCCGTCCCGCACGAGCGGCACGCCGAGGAACGCGGTCAGCGGGGGATGGCCCGGCGGCGTTCCGCCGCTGTCGGGGTGGCCGGCGGGGTCGTTCGTGCGAAGGCTCCGACCGTCCCGGAGCAGTCGGCCGAGCAGGCCGCTGAGTGCGAGGTTGCCGGGCGGGCGACGGTGCCCCGACGGGTCCATGATCGCGCAGGCCTCCCACCCGGGGTCGCTGATCGCGATATCCTGCAACCCGTCCGCGTTGACGTCGCTGATGAACCCGAACCGGCTCTGCGTGATCCCCTCGGCCACCTCGAGGCAGGCCTCGCCGAGCTCCTCCTCGGTCTCGCTCGTGAGCGCCGCCGACAGGATCCGGTTGACGCCCTCGAGCGCGGCCTCGGCCCGCTTGCGGGCCGTCACGTCGATGAGCGCGCCGATCACCCGGGAACAGGCGCCCCAGCGGTCCGCCATACCCCGCCCCTTGAACTGGATCCACCGCTGCTCGCCCGCAGGGAGAACGACCCGGAACTCGAGGTCCAGCAGCCCGCAGGTGGCGATGGCCGTCTGTCGCCCGGCCTCGACCTGCTCGCGATCCTCGGGGTGGATGATCCGCTCCCAGCTCGCGTACGTCGTGACCGCCTCCGCCTCCAGCCCGTAGCGCCGGAGGAGCTCGGGCGAGATGGTCACCCGGTCCGTCGCCACGTCCCGGTCCCAGATTCCGATCTCCGCGCTCTCCAGCGCCAGCCGGAGCCGTTCCTCGCTCTCCCGGAGCGCCTCTTCGGCCCGGACGCGCTGGACCGCGGCCCAGGTCCGGTCGCCGGCCTGCCGGACGAGCTCGACCTCGGCGTCGGTCCAGGCGCGCGGGCGGGCGCTGTGGACGGCCAGGACCGCCGCGAGCCGGCCGCGGCGGCAGATTGGCACGCCGAGCGAGGCCCGGATACGAAGGGCGCAGTGCGCGGCGGTCTCGTCCTCGTCGTGCCTGACCGTGATGTCCTCCGTCCGCCGGACGAGCCCCGCCCGGTAGAGGTCGCCGACTGCCGAAGTCGTCCATCCGGTACGAGCCCGCCGTACTCGGCACCGTGCCGTCGGTCCAGTCGGCCCGGACCGTCACGCACTCCCCGGCCGGGTCGACCTCGCAGTAGACGACCCCGTTGACGCCGAGGCGGTGGCCGATCAGCTCCGAGGCGAGGGCCGTGATCTCATGGACGTCGACCGGCTCGCGGAGGCGATCGCCGAGCGCGAGGAGGAAGGCGTGCCGTCCCTCGCTCTCTCGAAGCGCGGCCTCGGCCTGCTTCTCGTTCGTGACGTCCCGCAGGACGACCTGGATCGCAGGGCGCCCGCCGAAGGGGATCATGGCCCCGCGCCCCTGCACCGTGACGGCCCTCCCGTCGGAGCGGACGAGGTCCACGGTGGTGCTCGGGCTCTCGTCGCCGCGCAGGTCGGCCTCGATGTTCCATTCGACGTGCCCTCGTGCGGCGGGATGGACGATCTCGAGGACGGGCCGGCCGACGAGCTCCTCCGGTCCGCGGACACCGATCAGGGCGACTGCCGCCGGGTTCGCGAAGACGATCGCGCCGTCCTGGTGGATCAGGATGGCGTCCGGCGCCAGCTCGACCAGGTTCCGATACGTCGCCTCCCTCTCGGCGAGCTCCTTCCGAAGCGTCGCCTCCCCGGTCGCGTCGTGCCAGATGGTGAGCGCACCGACGATCGCCGCCCCGTCCCGGAGAGGGGTGGCCGTGGCGAGGATCTGCAGGCTCCGGCCGTCCGGGGCTGTGACCGTGAACGGGAGGTCGGCAACCTCCTCGCCCCTAAGCGCCCGGCATGCCGGCAGATCGGACGGCGCCGGCGGGGTTCCGTCGGGCCGTCGAAACCTGAGGATGCCGGCGACCTCTGCGGCGGAGCAGCCCGCGAGGGATCTCCCGGCGATCGCCTCGGCCCGGCCGTTCGCCACCGCGATCCGGCCGTCGGGACCGTAGAGCATAGCAGGCTGACGAAGTGCGGTGAAGAGCGAGGCGACCGGTATGTCACGGTTCACGATGAGATCTCGAGAAGATATACCCTGTTCTTTCGTGATAAAATCATGGGTTTTAGTTACTGTCCCATTCTTGTACGGGCTGCAGTGGCCCTTTCGAGACTGTGACGGACGAACCCCCGACCCGGAGCGGCGGTCCGGGCCGTTCGAGTCCCCGCCGCGCCTCCCGGGAGCCGCCCGCATCGCGGAGTCGAGCGGTACCGCCCGCCGATCTCTTCTTCGGCTCACGCGGCCGGCAGGGTGAAGAGGAACGTCGAGCCGTCGCCCGGCGTCGACTCGACCCGGACCTTCCCGCCGTGCCGGTCGACGATCCGTTTCACGATCGCGAGGCCGATCCCCGTGCCGGGGTACTGATCCTTGGTGTGGAGGCGCTGGAAGATCACGAAGATCCTGTCGAGGTATTCGGCCTCGATCCCGATGCCGTTGTCGGCCACCGCGAATTCCCAGAAGCCATCCATCCTCCGGGCGCCGACGTGGATCCGCAACGGCTCGTCCGCACGGCGGAACTTGATCGCGTTGCTGACCAGGTTCATGAAGACCTGCTCGATCTGCAGCGGGTCGGCCAGCACCACCGGTAGGGGGTCGTGCGTGATCACGGCCGCGGCCTCGCGGAGCTGGAGGTCGAGGTTCCGTTCCACCGCGGCCATGACGGCCTCGGCGTCGGTCGGCCGGAGCTCCTGCGCCTTCGTGTTCACCCGCGAGAACGCGAGGAGGTCCTGGATCAGCGTCTGCATCCTCGTGCCGCCCTCGACGATGAACTCGATGTACTCGTCCGCGTCTTGGCCGAGTCTGCCCCTTATAGCGCCGCTCGAGGAGCTGGCTGAAGCTGACGATCGCCCGCAGCGGTTCCTGCAGATCGTGGCTCGAGACGTAGGCGTACCGTTCAAGATCCTCATTGGAGCGCTGCAGGTTTTCGGCGTACCCCCGCAGCGCCTCCTCGGCCTCCTTGCGTTCCGTCACGTTCTGCACGAGGATGGCCACGTCGCCGCCCGTGGTGGGGACCGCCGCGGCCCGGAACCACCGTCGCTGCTGAAACGTATCCTGATCGTAGGAGGCATCCTCCACCACACGAACCTCCCCGGTTTCCGCCACTTCTTTGTAGGCTTTGCCGAAGGGCGATTGATCGTGGTGCGGCAAAACGTCTGACACCTTCTTCCCATATACTTCCTTGGGATTGGTATCGTTCATTCGAGCGGCTGCGTCGTTCTCGTAGATCCATAGGAAATCGGTGACGACACCCGTATCGTCGCGCAAGGGGCGGAAGATCAGGAAACCATCCGGCGAAAGGTCCTGAGCGACGCGGAACCGATCCTCGCTCTCCCGTAGCGCATTCTCGGCCTCTTTCCGCTCGGTGATATCGCGAACGCTGCTGACTCGGTAGAGGGGCCGGCCTGCCCCGTCTCTGACGACCGACATGCGGTTGGAGGCCCAGACCCATCGTCCGTCTTTGGTGCGCTGACGGTACTCCGCTTCGGCCGTGCCCGTCTCCTCGGCACGAGCCTGGGCTGCCTTGAGGGCGGGCGCGTCGTCCGGGTGGACCAGCGCGAGCGCGGTCTCCAGGTCCATCCTCGTGAACTCATCCGGGGTGTACCCGAGAAGTGTCTCGACGGAAGGGCTGACGTACCTGGTACTGGCGGGTCTGCAGGTTGAAGCGGACGATAACGTCGCGCGTGTTGTCGAGGACTGTCTGGTACAGCTCCTCGCTCCCATGTAGAGCCGCTTCGGTCCGTTTCTGCTCGGTCACGTTCTGCCAGACGACGAGCGCGCCGGCGATCATGTCGCCGTCCCGGATCGGGGAGGCGGTGACCAGGAGGTGGAGGTCCCGCCCGTCAGCGGCCGTGACGACCATCGGGACGTCGACCTGCTCCTCGCCCGCCAGCGCTCGCGTCGGGGGGAGGGCCCCGGGTACGAACGGAGTGCCGTCCGGTTGGCGGTTGGAGAAGGTCGCGATGACATCCGCGGCGGTGCATCCGGTAAGCGGCCGGCATGCGAGCGCCTCGGCCAAGTCGTTCGCCTCCGCGATCGTACCGTCGGCGCCGTAGAGGAACGCGGGCTGCCGGATGGCGGCGAGGGAGAGCGGGGGAGCGGACATGGCGTGGGGCCAACGGAGAGTGATGCTGACAACCTTCACGGCGACGGATAATAATGATTGGGATAGCGCTTCCATGCCGTTTCCGGGCGAGGGGGGCCGCTGCGGGAGGCGGCTCCGGACGGGCGTCGTCTGCCGGTTCGCCGGCCATCCTGACGGATACCCTCACGCGGCCGGGAGGGTGAAGAGGAAGGTCGATCCCTCACCCGTCTCCCGTCCGGTCGATGGGTTCTACGCCGTCCAGCTGCATCGCTCACGGGTTCATCAGCACCCGAGAGGCAGGTCATTCGTACCCCTACTACCCGGCGAGCTGTAGGGAGACGAAGCGTCTTCGAGGCGGGGGGATACGCACGAGACGGTACGCCCCTGGTTCGGGAAAGGCACCGTCTGTACTGAGTCGACGGCCGGCCGGTCGCCTCCCTGAGGAGAGAGCCGGCCGGGCCGACGTGGCCAGGGCCCCGGACTGTCCAACCAGCGGCTCTGGCGGAGGCGGAGGGTCGACGGTCACCGCCGGGCCGCCGCTCACTCAGGGGAATCGACGGAGGGGCCTCTACCCGGTCAGGGCTCCAGGCGCGCGACCGGGCATAAGCCCGTTCTCCTCCCGGATCGCCATACGCTCCGCATAGGTCAGGCCCGGAGGAAAGGCCGCCATGGTCTCCTGATCAGTCCGACCAGAGGTGGACCGCGTATCGGGGAAGCTCATAAGGAACTCACACACCACGACCAGCCCATTTTCCGCAAGCTGGCCGGCCGCCCGGGAGACGGATGGCTGGGGGGCTTTCACCGCGTTCAGCAGGCAATACCCCTGCTCGGAGACCTGCTCAAGTATGCGTTGCTGAATGCTCCCGCCCATGTGTGACATAGAGGCTCCTAGAGGTCTGAAACATGTTAAGGGTATGTCAGGCAAACGGGAGGCAGGGAGACGAGTACCAAGCCCCTCGGCGGAGGACCGTATGAGGGGCGGTGGTCGCGGGGAGAAAGTGAAGGCGGGAACTCACGCGGCCGGCAGGGTGAAGAAGAAGGTCGAGCCCTCGCCCGGCGTCGACTCGACCCGGATCGTGCCGCCGTGGCGGTCGACGATCCGCTTCACGATCGCCAGGCCGATCCCGGTGCCCGGGATAGGCATCCTTCGTGTGGAGGCGCTGGAAGATGACGAAGATCTGGTCGAGGTACTCGCGGCTCGATCCCGATCCCGTTGTCGCTGACCGAGAACTCCCAGAATCCGTTCAGCCGGCGGGCGCCGACGTGGATCCGGAGCGGCACGTCGTCGCGGCGGAACTTGATCGCGTTCGAGACCAGGTTCGCGACGACCTGCTCGAGCTGGAGCGGGTCGGCCAGCACCACCGGCACCGGGTCGTGCGTGATCACCGCGCCGGCCTCGCGGAGCTGGAGGTCGAGGCTCCGCTCGACCGCGGCCATCACGTCCTCCACGTCGGTCGGGCGAAGGTCCTGCTTGCTCGTGTTCACGCGCGAGTACGCGAGGAGGTCCTGGATCAGGGTCTGCATCCGCATGCCGCCCTCGACGATGAACGTCGATATACTCGTCCGCGTCCTCGCCGAGCTGCCCCCTATAGCGCCGTTCGAGGAGCTGGCTGAAGCTCGACGATCGCCCGCAGCGGCTCCTGCAGGTCGTGGCTCGAGACGTACGCGAACCGTTCCAGGTCCTCGTTCGACCGCTGCAAGTTCTCGGCGTAAACCCGGAGCGCCGCCTCGGCCCTCGCGCGCTCGACCGCCGCCCACGTCCGCTCGGCCGTCTCCTCGACGAGCGCGACCTCCTCCGGCGTCCATGCCCGCGGCGTCGCCATGTGCACGGCGAGCCCCGCTACGAACGCGCCGGCCTTGACCAGCGGCACGGCGATCTGCGCCCGGACCTGGATCGCTGCGAAGCTCGGCCTTCTCGGGCGGCGAGAGGTCGGGGTCGACCTCGACGTCGACGGCGATCACGATCGTGCCCGCGCGGTAGGCGGCGAGCAGGCGGGGGCCGAAGGCGTCGACGGGGTAACGGCCCTGCAGGTGCGGGACCGAGACCGCGTAGTCGTGCTCGACGACATAGTCGCCGTCATCCACCTCGAAGTACGCCACGCGGTCCACGCCGAGGTGCCCGCCGAGCACGCGCGCGGCCATTTCCTGGATCTCGCCCGGGTCGGCCAGCGGCTCGAGCGCATCGCGGAGTTCCAGCAGGAACGCCTGCCGCGCCTCGCTCCTCTGCAGCGCCTCCTCGAACCGCTTGCGCTCCGTGATATCGGTGGAGATCCCGGCGACCGCGAAGATCTTCCCTTGCGGGTCGCGAAGGGGAAACTTGGTCGTGAGCCAGGTGATCGAGCGATCCCCGAGCTCGCTGTACTCCTCGAACTCGAGCGCATGGCCCGCCTCGAGCGCCGCGCGGTCGTTCGCCTCGTGCCAGTCCGCGTCCTCCGCGGGCATGAAGGCGTGCCGCCGCTTCCCGATCATCTCGTCCGGCGTGGTGTTGAAGAGGGCCGCGAGGGTGGTATTTGCCATCACGAAGCGCTCCTCCAGGTCGAAGGCATAGACCATGGCCGGTGTGTTGTCGATGATGCTCTGGAGCTGCCATCGGGCCGCGGCCATCGCCTCCTCGGCTGCTTTCCGCTCGGTGATCTCCTGCACCGTCCCACGGAGCCTTATGACGGTCCCGGCGGCGTCCCGGACGGCCTCGCCCCTCGCGACGAGCCAGCGGTGCTCGCCATCCTCGCGGACCACCTCGACCTCGAGGTCGTACGGCTCGCCGGTTTCGATCGCCCGCTGCACGCCCTCCATCAACCGCGCCCAGGACTCCGGCGTGTAATACCGGGGCAGCTCCGGGGTGGTCGGAGCGGCAAGGTCTGGGTCTCGGCCGAAGAGTACAGATGTCTCCCACGACCAGACCACGTTGTCCGTTGCGAGATCCCATTCCCAGTCTCCGACCTTCGCCAGCCGCTGGGCCTCGACAAGCCGGGACTCGCTCTCGCGCAGGGCCTCCTCAGCCCGCTTTCGCTCGGTGACATCCTGCACTGTTCCGATGACATACGAGGGGGTATCTCCATCGTAGAAGATGCGGCCCTCCCCGTGGATGAATCGAATCTTCCCGTCAGGCCGAATGATACGGTAATTCATACCCTCTGTTTTCTTCGTGGAGAAACCTTCGTCGATGGCGTTGATCACATATGACCTGTCCTCCGGGTGCACCAGGCTCAGGTACCGCTCGAAGGTAATCTCGGTCTCCGGATCGATGCCGAAGATACGACGCTGCTCCTCGGACCACCAGAGCGTGCCCGTTCTCTGGTCCCATATGGTGGTCCCCACGTGCGCGGTCTCCTGAGCGAGCTCGAGATGTTCTTCGCCCCTCCGCAGCGCGTCCTCGGCACGCCGCTGTTCGGTGATGTCGCGGGCCGTGATGACGGACCCGGTGATGGCGCCGTCCTCGTTCCGGATCGGCGAGAAGTTGTAGAGGCCGATCCAGGTCTCCCCCGTCTCCCTGCTCCGGAGCATGGTACTCGACGTTCGCTCCCCTCTCGCCGGCGAGCGCCCGCGGAACGGCCCACATCTCCGGCGGCGCCGGCTCGCCGGTCTCGGCGAACCAGACGTCGAAGAGCGTGGAGCAGGTCTCGAAGGACCGCGAGCATTCGTCCCGGCTTTTAAACCGATGATAGGCCACGAAGGCGTCGTTGAACTCGACGAAACGGCCCTCCGCGTCGGAGATGAAGACCGCTTCGGCCATGCTCCCGAACGCTGCACGCAGGGTGGTGCGACTCGCGAGGAGCGCCTCCTCGGCCGCTTTCCGCTCGGTGATCTCCGTCGAGATTCCGAGCACGTGCCGGACGTCGCCCTGCGGCCCGAACTCCGGGGCGAACCTGAGGTAGAACGTCAGGGGGCCGTCGGGAGAGGGGAGGTCGAACTCGAGATCCCCGGGTTCTCCGGTTCGGAAGACCTCCGCGATCGCGCTCTCCCAGAGCGTGCAGAGGTCGTCGGGCATGCCGACCTCACGGTTGGTCCTGCCGATGAACTCGCTCGCGGGTATCCCGGTGAACTGTTCGGCCTGTGCGCTGAGGTAGACCACCCGCATGGCGGCATCGTACCGCATCAGGACCGACGGCACGTTCTCGGCGAGGGAGCGGTACTGCTCCTCGCTCTCGCGCAGGCGATGCTCGGCCGCCTGGAGCTCGGCGCTGCTCTGCCGCAGTTCCTCCTCGATGGCCCGCAGCTCCTCGTTCTGGCTCCGAGCTCCTCTCCCTGTTGTTCGAGCTCCTCGCCGCGGGTATCGGACTCGAGGCGGAGACGGGCCTGCTCGGCAACCGCCGTCTCGAGGGCCGAGACGTCCTGCCAGATGACGAGCGCGCCGATGGTCTCGCCGTTCGTCCCGTATCGGAGACGCCGTGGCCAGGACGTTCACGGTCCGGCCGTCCGCGGCCGTGACCACGAGCGGGGCGTCGACCACCTCCTCTCCTGCGAGGGCTCGCGCGACGGGCATCCCGGGCGCGGAGAGCGGGGTGCCGTCCGGTGACCGCACGTCGAAGAGGCCGACCACCGCGGCGAGCGTGCGGCCGGCAAGGGGTCGGCCGGCGAGCGCCTCGGCCCGGTCGTTCGCCTCCGCGATCCGTGCCGTCGGCGCCGTAGAGAAAGGCGGGCTGGCGGATGGCGGCGAGGGAGAGCGGGGGAACGGACATGGCGTGGGGCCAACGGCGGGCTATACGGACTACGTTCACGGCGACATGTAATAATGATTGGGATGGCGGTTCCGTGCCGTCGACCGGCCGGGCATGTCCGCTGCCGTCATCGTCGCCGGTTGGTCGCCCTCCCCGGCGGGAGGGTGAAGACGAAGGTCGAGCCTTCGCCCGGCTCACCCCATCGCCGGCCGCGGCGGGGAGTACTCCACCGTGACGCCGGCCATGTTAACACTGTTAGCAGACGGCGGATGCACCTCGACGACCTCAATCGGCCGGTCGACGACGATTGCGATCCGGTTGGCCTTCATCGCGTAGCCCCGCGCCCGGTACCGCTTCAGGTCCGCGACATGCCCCGGCGCGTCGACGAACTCGAGCCGCTCGGTGGTGCCGAGGAGCACGGGCCAGCCGTCGCCGGCGAAGTTCAAGATGGTGATCCCGACCTCCGCGTTCCCGATTCGTCCTAACGCCAGACGGTCGGGCCGGCCCGAGCAGGACGCCGACGGTGAGCGCGATCAGCGGCTCCGGGATCGCGTTCCGCCGGAGCGTGCCCGAGACGAGGCCGAGGAAGAGCACGAGGCCGCCGACGACCGCCAGCGCGATATCGATCTGGTCCGCGCCTACCATCCCGCCGGCCTGAGAGGCCGTCCCGGTTTATAAGGCTTGAGGTCGTCGATGCCGTGCGCGATCGGGACGCGCTCCCGTGCCGGAACGGTCCGTGTCCCGGGAGGGGGAACGCTCATCAGGAACATCGTCCTATACCGCCACCGGTGCATCGGCGAATCCGGCGGCGTCCGCGTTGTGCACGCCTTCGGATAGGACCGTCGCGCCTGCGGAGGTTCTGCAATGGAGAGAGGGGAGGAACCGGCGGAGGCAGGAGATGTGGCCGATGACCGCCCGGGCCCGACGGCGGGTGCCCGCTGGGTGACCTCGGAGGATCTGCTGCAGGGCCTGCCCGACACGACCGTCGTGGACCTGCCCCTGCTCCTCCTGACGTCGATCGCGACCGTCGTCGCCCTGGTCGGCCTCTTTCTGAACAACGTGGCGATCGTGGTCGGGGCCATGATCGTCTCGCCGCTCCTCGCCCCGATCACGGGGTTTATCCTCGAGCTGGCCGTCGGCCGGCCGCACCGGGCCTTCGCCCACCTCCGTGCCTTCCTCCTCCTCATTCTGCTCGTGGTCCTCCTCTCGGCCGCGATCACGACCGTGCTCTTCTCCTTTGGCCCGGTCGTCTTCACGCCCCAGATCGTCTCGCGGTTCGAGCGGCGCGACGTCTATCTGGTCATGGCCGTGCTGCTCGGGTTCGCCGCGATGATTGCGCAGGTCAAGGGGTTCCGCGAGACTCTGGTCGGGATCGGGGTCTCGATCGCCCTCCTTCCCCCCGCGGCCGTCGCGGGGATCGCGCTCGCCCTCTTCCGGACGAACGCCCTCTCAGCCCTGGCCCTGGCCTTCGACAACATCATCGGTGTGATGATCGGCGGCTTTCTCGGCGTCTTCTACTTCCGGCTCGGGCCTGCGCGGCAAGAGCGGCAGGAGATCGCGCGGCGGTCCCTGCTCTGGGCCTTCGGGCTGCTGCTCGTGCTGCTGGCCCTGCTCTACCTGAACCTGTATCTCACATCGTGAGCCTGCGATCCGGGGAAAAACGCTAAGTGTGATTCGTTCCATTTCAGGTCGATGCTTCGGCGGGTGATGGTGACGGCGGCCCTCGTCCTCCTGGCGGCTGTCGGGGGAGCGAGCGCGGCCGGCACGGGGACGTTCGCCCTCTCCAACGCGACGGCCCCGCTCGGGCTGAACGGCGCGACCACGCTCTCGCTCAACGCGAGCTGGGAGCCGCCGGCCGGGGACGTCTGGCTCAACGTCCGGTACGACCCCGCCGTGATCCGGTACGAGGAGACCCGGTTCCTCGTGGGCGGCACAGCCTCGGCCACGCGGACGCAGGCCGGCACGGTCCTGGTCCAGGTCGTCGACCCCGCGAACGGGTTCCCGAGCGGCCCGATCGCCGAGATCACGTTCTCGGGCCTGAAGAACGGCAGCTCCCTGCTCGGGATCGAGCTCCTCCATGTCCGGACCTATGTCTCCGGCCGACCCGTGGATATCACGGACTCGGCGACGGTCGCACTGGGGGCCTTCACGGTCCTGGCCTCACCGGCGGCGAACGCGACGGCGACCTCCACGGCGACCCCGAACCTGACCGCCACGGGTACGCCCGCGCCGACCATCCCCCCGTCGCTCCCGACGCTGCCGCCGACGCTCACCCCCGCGATGCCCGTGCCGGCGACCACGGCCCTGTACGGCGACGACTACACGGGCGCGGTCTCGCCCACGCCGACGGTCGCCACGACCGCAACGACCTCCGGGCCCAATCGGACCATCGCCGAGATCGCGGCGGCGAACCCGGACTTCTCGGAGTTCGTGAACGCGACCCGGCAGGCCGGTCTGTACGGGGTTCTTGAGAGCGCGGGGCCGCTGACGGCCTTCATCCCGACGAACGCCGCATTCGACGCGCTGCCGCCGGGCGCGCTCGAGGCGCTGCTCGCGAACCGGACCGCGCTCGATGCCGTCGTCCGCTATCACCTCGCGCCGGGGGCGTTCACGGTCGCGGACGTGACCGCGCGCGCCTCGGTGCTAACCCTGCTCGGCGTCCCATTGCAGGTCGGCGTCCGACCGGGCGGGGCCGTGGGGATCGACGGCGCGAACCTGACCCTGCTCGATATCCCGGCCGCGAACGGGATAGTCCACGTCGTCGACGGCGTGCTCGTCCCGCCCGGCATGACCCTCGCACCGGCCGCGCCGTCGATGCCGACGGCGACTGCGTCCGCGACGCCTCTCCCGACGTTACCGACGCGGTCAGGAAGTACCAGCGCTGTGGCGATGACCGCCGGGTCACTGATCCTTGCCACGCTGGTCACCCTTCGTCGACGGTAATCTGTGGAAGGGCTGGCCCTCGCGATTCGGCCAACGACAGGGTGAAGGAGAAGGACGAGCTCTCGCCGGGCACGGACCCGACCCGGACCCTACCGTCGTATCTCCCCGCGCCGGCGTATCAGGTCGTGGAGCCAGGCCCAATCGTCGGGATCGAAGGGCAGGACGCTGCGGCGGGGCGGAGAGAGCGGCGACGACGACAGGGCGCCCGGGGGCATTGCCGGCGCGGAACGGCCCGCAGTACGGCGTCGCATCAGGTCGCCTCCGGTCGGGCCGCAACTCCGATCATACACTGATCAGGGACGGCGAGGGAAAAAAACCTGGCGGTGCCGGTCTCGGTCAGGGGGAAAAGGGAGTCGGAGGGAGTTGAAGAGCCGGGTGTGCCGGCGACGTCGATCCGCTCCTCACGCGGCCGGCAGGGTGAAGACAAACGTCGAGCCCTCGCCCGGCCGTCGACAGAGATCCGGCCCGGATGCGTTCTCCCGCTATGGCCGCCGGCATCTCTATCAGCGGCTCATACCCTCAGCTTCCCGCTCGATCAGCCTGCAACCATGGACGGGGCTCTGAATCGGCCCACCGATGTCCCCCCATGCGATGCACCTCTCCTTCAGGCACTCGACCGGAAAGACGGCCGATCCAGTCCATTGACCGTCTTCGATCACCTGAATCGGCCCGCTGATGAACGGACAGATGCGGCCCATCAGGTCCCCTCCACCAGGTCTCCTCCGTCGTCACGACCGCTGCCCGCTTCCGGGCCCGACCGCCGCCGTTCGGGAATCGTGGCGGTCAGCCCCTCCCCGACTGACCTGCACTTCACAGTTGGGATTTCCTTCAACTCCAGCCGATCTCTCCCGTATCGGCAGATGACTGTTCCCGGATTGCCAGTATATCAATATATCCAGCCCGCCCGACGCTCAGGGCAGGTAATCACATCGTCTGAAGGAGCGGTTCGGGTCCGGCGCGGGACGCCCCCGCTCTCCCTTCCCACCACGTCGCAGGTCCCGGTCTCCGCGATACCTCCGGTCCGGGGATCGGGGCGTCCGGGCGCCGCCGCAACGGATATGCGGATTGAAATCCTTCGTGTCTGCATGGACGACGAGATCCCCACGCCGCCAGAGGGCGATACCACCGCGTGGATCTACGATGTGGTGCAGAGTATCGCCGATCTGCCGGAGGTGCGGGACAGGGTGATCCCCGACGAGGATATTGACAGGATCGCCCGCTCCCTGCACCGGTCGCCCTCCTATGTGCGGAAGGCTCCGCGAAGGGATCTGCTCTTTCTGATCTACCATATCGACCAGGCGGAAGCCCTGGCCAGGGAGAAGATCGCCCGGGAGAGGCGCTCCAGGGGCTGAGCCGCGGCCCTGACAGCCACCGCGAACGACGCTGGCAGGCCTCCCGCATCGTCGCCAGGCACCGGGATCGGGCACAGCCGCTCCCAGGCCCTCCGCACCGCCCTCCTCCCGGGGACTCACGCGGCCGGCAGGGTGAAGAAGAAGGTCGAGCCCTCGCCCGGCGTCGACTCGACCCGGATCGTGCCGCCGTGCCGGTCGACGATCCGTTTCACGACACATATCCAAGGGCGCGTCACGCTCCTTCGTCTTCAGGGAAGTGTCGGATCCCCATACCATCAGAGGGGTTCGTGGACTTCGCCCGGCGCACCTGTCTGTTCGGCATAGATCTCATAGCCGGTGACCGCGAGGGCGATGAGCACCGGGCCGAGAATGAAACCGACAGCTCCCATGAACGGGATCCCGGCGAAGATACCGATGATCATGAACACGGGGTTCACCGCGACCCGTTGTCTCATCATCACCGGGCGGTAATAGTAGTCGATCCAGCCGCTCAACAGGGGGTATCCGATGAACATGATGATGAGTGCGCTCCTGATGTCCCCCAGGGAGAGCATGTAGAGGATAAAGAAGAGCAGAAACAGCTGGGCGCCGATGAGGGGGATCAGCATCGCGAACCCGATCATGGTGGCGAACAGGAGCACGTGCCCGTAGCCCAGCAGATAAAAGAACGGGATGGCGAGGAGAAAGCAGAGAAAGGCCGCGGAGATCTGGATGACGATGAGGGAGTAGATCGTGTTTCCCGCGATCTCCGACATCCTCCCCACGGCGGCCGACAGTTTCGGGGAGAGGTTGCGCGTCAACGATTCCCAGATCTGTTCGCCGTCGTAGAGCAGCATCGAGAGGGAGAGGAAGAGAATGACGACCTGGAGCAGGAGGAGTGCCGGGTTCTCGGTGAGTGAGAGAATGGCATCCAGCAGCATCTGGATCAGCGTCTGGGGCATATTGGAGAGCTGTGCCGCGGTGAACGTGGGCAGGAAGGCGGCAAGGCCCGTATTGCTAAAACCCCTGACCAGCGTGGAGACCATGGTTCCGGTATAGTCGATCTCGTTATAGATCACGACCGTTGCAGCCGACACGAGCAGCAGGATCGCGAGGAGAACGCCGAGGGTGATGAGCAGGGCGGAGAGTGACGGCTTCACCCTGCGGGACAGTCGCCGGTGGAGGGGCATGAGTGCGACCGCGAGGGCGACCGCCCAGACGAACACGGTCATGAGCGGCCAGAATGCGATGATCGCGACAACGAAGATTGCGCCGATGAGGAGCCAGAGCTGCTGGTCTTCACTGATCAGCGAGGTCCCCATACCGGTCCATTACGGAGAGCAAGAATAAAAATCCTGCGAGCAGTGGGGATCTCCTGGAAGAACTGGCGGGGATGCCGGTTGCGGCTCCCGTGATCCTTTCGCTGTAGGCCTTTCACCGTGTCCCCGATCGTCTCTTTCCGGGGTCTTCCTTCGCCGGGCCGCTCATCGCTTATAACGAGACTATAAACCCCCGGCCGTGAGAGTAAGGCCTGTATGGCATCAAAGGAAAGTCTCCGTCTCAAGGCGAATATGACGTTTGTAGACGCCCGGGTGGCTGCTCACGAAGTGGCGGACGATGCGACGGTCGCGGTGGACACACTGGTCGACGATCTAAAGATCGGAGCCCACAAGGCCAGTTCGGATGCGAAGATCACGGCGCATCAGGCCGCATCCGAAGCAAAAATAGCGTAGCCGAAACGAGCGGATGCGCTGCATCCCTCGGACCTTTGTGCACGCCGTGCCTTGCCGCAGACCGCCCGGCATGGTCCGGCTCTCTCCCGGTATCGACACGCAGCGTCGGCCTTCTTCGCCCTTCCACGTCGCGTCCTCCAGCCCGCTGACGACGCAGTTCATCGAAGACGAGCAGGGGCGGCCGTCATTCTCCGTCTCCTGGGAAAGAGTGGGGCGGCATCGAACCATGAACGTGGAAGATCCGGGCTGAAGCCCGTTTTTTCCCAGGCGCGACCCGGCGCCTTTCGCGATTCACGCGGCCGGCAGGGTGAAGACAGAACGTCGAGCCCTCGCCCGGCGTCGACTCGACCCGGATCGTGCCGCCGTGCCGCTCGACGATCCGCTTCGACGACCGCGAGGCCGATCCCGGTGCCCTCGTACTCGTCGTGGGTGTGGAGCCGGCGGAACATCTCGAAGATCCGGTCGAAGTACTCGGGCTCGATCCCGATCCCGTTGTCCGCCACCGCGAACTCGACCATGCCGTTGCGGGCCCGCCACCGCGAACTCGACCATGCCGTCCACGCGGCTCGCCGAGATCCGGATCTCCAGCGGCACGTCCGGTCGGCGGTACTTGATCGCGTTCCCGACCAGGTTCGCGAAGACCTGCTCGAGCTGGACCGCGTCGGCCATCACGGTCGGTAGCGGCTCCACGGTCACCGATCCGCCGACGTCCGCGATCTGGCCGTTGAAGAGCGCGAGCGCGTCGGCGACCGCCCGGCGCGCGTCGACCGGGCCGAACGGCCGGGCTACCGTCTCCAGCCGCGAGAACTGGAGGAGGTCGCGGATCAGGGCCTGCATCCGGTTGCCGCCCTCGACGATGAACGCGATGTACTCGTCGGCCTCGGGGCCGAGCTGCCCCTGGTACCGGAGCTCGAGGAGCTGGCTGAAGCTGACGATCGTCCGCAGCGGCTCCTGGAGATCGTGGGAAGCCACGTACGCGAACCGCTGCAGCTCCTCGTTCGACCGCCGGAGGTTCGCGTTCGAGCGGGCAAGCGCGAGCTCGGCCTCCTTCCGTTCGGTGATGTCGTGCGAGACGGCGAGCGCGCCCGTGGCCGAACCGTCGGCGTTCGGGAACGGCACGATGGCGTACTCGCGCCACCTGCGGCCGTCCCTGTCGGGATACTCGGCCTCGCCCGCGATCGGCTCCCCGGTCGCCGCGACGGTCCGGACCTCCGCCATGAACGGGGCCACCGCGTCGGGGTCCATGCCGAGCTCCTGCCACGTCCGGCCGATCAGCATCTTCCGCTGCCGGCCGATCGACGCGGCCGTCGCCTCGCTCATCCAGAGGTACCGGCCGTCGGCCGACCAGAGGTCGACGCGGTACGGGATGCGGTCGAGGATGGCGTCGAGGAGCCGGCGCTGCCGGTCGTTCTCGGCGCCCGCCCGGGCGAGCTCGTCCCCCTGCTGCCGGAGTTCCTCCTCCTGCACCCGGAGCTCCTCCGCCGCCGTCTCGGCGTTGGCCCGGGCCGTCTCGAGGGCCGAGATGTCCTGCCAGATCGCGAGGGCGCCCGTGATCGTCCCCCCGTTCCGGATCGGGGAGGCCGTGGCAAGGACGTGCACCGTCCGGCCGTCCGCGGCCGTGACCACGATCGGCACGTCGACCGCCTCCTCGCCCGCGAGCGCCCGCGAGACGGGCATATCCGCCGCGAGCAGCGGCGTGCCGCCGTTCAGGGCATGGACGTCGAAGATCCCGACCACCGCCGCGATCGAACGGCCGGCGAGGGGTCGGCCCGCGAGCGCGTCGGCCAGGTCGTTCGCCTCCGCGATCCGGCCGTCGGTGCCGTAGAGGAATGCGGGCTGCCGGATGGCGGCGAGGAGGGGCGAGGGGTCGGGCATGGATCGGAGCATGCGGATGGAATCTATCGGACTCCCTTTCTCGGTGATAGCGTAATGAATGCTTGGGAACGGCGCCCCGGATCCCGTCCCCCATGCTGCCGTCGGGCGCGGAATCCCCCGTATTCATTACCACCGGGGCCGACCATAGCATGCTTACCCGGCCCGAGGCCCACCGATGCACCCGACACCCGATACCCCCGACGATCCCGAGGGCCCCGGCACGCCGCCGGCGTCCGCCCCTGTCCGAGCAGACCCCCGGCCCGACCCGCATCGTCGGCATCGGCGCGTCCGCCGGCGGGCTCGAGACCTTCGAGCAGTTCTTCTCGGCCGTGCCCCCCGAGACCGACCTCGCCTTCGTCGTGGTCCAGCACCTCGACCCGACGAAGAAGGGGATCCTGCCCGAACTCATCCAGCGCATGACCCCGATGCCCGTGGTCGAGGCCGAGGACGGGATGGCGATCGAGCCGGGCCGTGTCTACGTCATCCCGCCGAACCGGTACCTGACCGTGGAGCGCGGCCGTCTCCGCCTCCGCGAGATACAGGGCGGCACGCACATCCAGATGTCGGTCGACGTCCTCTTCCGCTCCCTCGCCGAGGACCAGCGGGACCGGGCCGATCGCGGTGGTCCTCTCGGGCATGGGGACCGACGGCACGCTCGGGATCGGCGGCGATCAAGGAGCAGTTCGGGCTCGTGCTGGTGCAGGAGCCGACCTCCGCGCCGTTCGACGGCATGCCGCACTCCGCGGTCGGCACCGGGCTCGCCGACTACGTGGCGCCCGCCGCCGAGCTCCCCGGGCTCCTGCTCGGCCACATCGAGCGCGAGGACGCGATCGTCCCGTCGAGGGAGCCGAGCTCGGCCGAGACCTGCGCCCGGATCCTCTCGCTCCTCCGCTCGCGGACCGGGCACGACTTCTCCCTGTACAAGACGAACACCGTCCGCCGCCGCGTCGCGAGACGGATGGCCGTCCACCGCATCGAGCGGCTCGCCGGGTACCTCGAGTACCTCCGGGCGAACCAGGGAGAGGTCGCGCTCCTCTTCCGCGAGCTCCTGATCGGCGTGACCCAGTTCTTCCGCGACAGCGCGGCCTGGGACGTCCTCCGCGACCGCGTCCTCCCCGAGCTCCTCGAACGGAAGCCGCCCGACGCGCAGTTCCGGGCCTGGGTGCCCGGGCTGCTCGACCGGGGAGGAGGCCTTCTCCCTCGCCATCGTCCTCCTCGAGGCGCTCGAGGCCGCCGGGGACGACCGGAACATCGCGGTCCAGGTCTTCGCGACCGACATCGACCGCGAGGCGATCGCCGCGGCCCGGCAGGCGGTCTACCCGGCGAACATCGAGGCCGACGTCTCCGCCGAGCGGCTCCGGCGGTTCTTCGTCCGGGAGGAGGACGGCCGCTACCGGGTGAAGAAGGAGGTCCGCGAGCTCGTCGTCTTCGCCGAGCAGGACGTGGCCATGGACCCGCCCTTCACCCGCCTCGACGTCCTCTCCTGCCGCAACCTGATGATCTACTTCTCGCCCGAGCTGCAGCATCGGATCCTGCCCGTCTTCCACTACAGCCTCCTGCCCGGCGGGGTCCTCTTCCTCGGGTCGGCCGAGACGGTCGGCTCCGCCCCGGGGCTCTTCGAGACGATCGACCCGACGTGGAAGATCTACCGGAGGACCGGAGAGCGGGCCGCGTTCCCCCAGCCCTTCGCCGTGCCCCCCCTCCGCGAACCGCCCCAGCTCGCCCGGGCCGGGCGCTCCCGCGGGCAGGCCCTCGCCGAGCGGCTCCAGGCGCTCCTCCTCCGCGACTACGCCGCGCCGGGGGTGGTCATCAACGAGCGCGGCGACATCGTCCACGTCTCGGGCCGCATCGGCCGGTTCCTCGAGCCGCCGCCCGGTCGGGCCGCGCTCAACATCTTCGCGATGGCCCGGGACGGGCTCGCGCCCGGGCTCGAGAACGCCATCCACCGGGCCTTCCGCGAGCGCGCGCCGGTGACGGCCGAGGCCCTCCCGCTCGAGACGGACGGCGGCACGGCCCCGGTCGACGTGCTCGTCCGGCCGGTCGGCGAGTCGCCCGAGCTCCGCGAGCTGATGATCGTGGTCTTCGAGGAGGGACGCCGCCCGGCGCCCCCCGCCGCGGCGGAGAGCGGCGGGGAGGCCGCCGGGGCCCGGCCGGACTGGTGCGAGGCGGAGCTCCGGCAGACGCGCGAGCGGCTGCAGAGCACGATCGAGGAGATGGAGGCCTCGCGCGAGGACGTCCAGTCCGCGTACGAGGAGATGCAGTCGACGAACGAGGAGCTCCAGTCGACGAACGAGGAGCTGACGACCTCGAAGGAGGAGCTCCAGAGCCTGAACGAGGAGCTGGTCACGGTCAACCAGGAGCTCCAGCGGAAGATCGAGGAGCTCAGCAACTCCAACAACGACGTCCGGAACCTCCTCGACGCCACGGACATCGCGACCCTCTTCGTCGACCGGGACCTGACGATCCAGCGGTTCACGGCGCCGGCGAAGGGCGTGCTCAACCTGATCCCGTCCGACGTCGGCCGGCCGATCGGGGACCTCGCCCTGAACCTCCGGTACGAGAGTCTGGCCGAGGACGCCCGGCGAGGTGCTCGCGACCCTGGTCCCCGTGGAGCGGCAGGCGCAGACGGACGACGGGCGCTGGTTCCTGGTGCGCGCCCGGCCGTACCGGACCGTCGAGAACACGATCGAGGGCGTGGTCTTCACCTTCACGGAGATCACGACGGTGAAGGGGCTCGAGCTCGAGCTGCGGCAGAGCCGGGAGTGGCTGGCCCAGGCGCAGCGGATCGGGCACCTCGGCAGCTGGCGCTGGGACCTCCGGAACGACCGGGTCACGGTCTCGGACGAGTGGTACCGCATCCACGGCCTGCCCGTGAAGGACGAGGCCCCCGCGTTCGCCGAGTTCGCCGCGCTGGCCTCGCCCGGCCGGGACCTCCGCGAGGTCGTCCGCGAGGCGGCGGCAGCGGGCGGGCCGGTCACGCTCGAGTTCCCGGTCACCCGCCCCGGCGGGGAGACGCGCACGGTCGCGACGACCGTCTGGGCCGCGGCGGCGGACGGCGAACCGGTCGAGGCGATCGGGGCCGTCCTGGACATCACGGACCGGAAGCGGGCCGAGGAGGAGCTGCGGACGGCCGAGCTCCGGCTCGGCATCGCGTCCGGCGCCTGCCCGGCCCGGCTCTTCCAGCAGGACCGGGCGCTCCGCTACGTCTGGGTGCTTCGGCCCGCCGATCCCCGGGACGCCCGAGCCGCTCGTCGGCCGGACCGACGCGGACTTCCTCCCGCCGCCCGAGGCGCGGCGGCTGGCCGCGATCAAGGAGGGCGTGATCGCGACCGGCGAGCCGGCCCGGGCGAGGACGGTCCGGATGCAGGACGGCCGGACCTTCGCCTTCGATGAGGAGTACGAGCCGTGGCGGGACGCGGACGGGACCGTGGTCGGGATCACGGGCCGGGTCACGCCGGCGCCGGAGGGGGAGACGGGCGGGGGCGCGTGAGCGGGGCAGTCATCGTGTTCGCGGTCACGCGGCCGGCAGGGTGAAGAAGAAGGTCGAGCCCTCGCCGGGCGTCGACTCGACCCGGACCGTGCCGCCGTGCCGCTCGATGATCTTCCGGACGACGGCCAGGCCGATCCCGGTCCCCGCATACTCCTCGCGGGTATGGAGCCGCTGGAAGATCACGAAGATCCGGTCGAAGTACTCCGCCTCGATCCCGATCCCGTTGTCCGCCACGGAGAAGCGCCAGAGCCTTCCCGCCCGTTCGGCCGAGATCCGGACCTCGGGCGGCACGTCCGTCGCGGCGGTACTTCAGGGCGTTGCCGACCAGGTTCGTGAAGACCTGCGCGAGCTGGGCCGCGTCCGCCATTACCACGGGCAGCGGGCCCACGGTGACGATCGCGCCCGCCTCGCGGATCGGCGTCTCCATCAGCCGGAGCGCGTCCGCCACGACCTCCCCGGCGTCCGTCGGCTCGAGTGGTTTCGCCTTCGTCTCGACCCGCGAGAGCTGGAGCAGATCCTTGATCAGCGGCTGCATCCGGTTTCCGCCCTCGACGATGAACGCGATGTACTCGTCCGCGTCCGTGTCGAGTCGTCCCCTGTACCGCCGCTCGAGGAGCTGGCTGAAGCTGATGATGCTGCGGAGCGGCTCCTGCAGGTCGTGGCTCGCCACGTACGCGAACCGCTGCAGCTCCTCGTTCGACCGTCGCAGGTCGTCCATGTACGACTCGAGCGCCCGCTCGCTCTCGCGCAGGCGCGTGATGTCGAGCGCGTTGAAGACCACGTCCTCGTGCGGGCGTGCGAGGTCGACCGGCGAGGAGCTGAGCAGGATGTCGCGGAGTGCACCGTCCTTCCGGCGCCACCGCGTCTCTACGGCCCCGATCCCGGTGGCCAGGATCTGCGCGTACTTCTCGCGCCCGACGTCGTCGTACACCTCGTCGTCGGGGTAGAAGATCCGGGCGTCCTGCCCGATCAGCTCGTCGCGGGTATAGCCGGTCATGCGGCAGAGCTGGTCGTTGGCCTGCGTGATCACCCGGTGCGAGACCATGCCGATGCCGACCGGGGCGGCCCGGAAGATGCTCTGCAGGGTCTGCTCCCGCTCGCGCACGGCCTCCTCGGTCCGTCGGCGCTCCGTCACGTCGATGAGCACCCCGATCACCCGGTCGAGGGCGCCCCGCCCCTCCCCGACCCTGTGCCCCTTGAACTGGATCCACCTCACCTCGCCCGGGGGGAGGACAACCCTGAACTCGAGCTCCAGCGGCGTGCCGGCGGCGAAAGCCGCCCGCCGTCCGGCCTCGACCTGCTCGCGGTCGTCGGGGTGGATCAGCCGCACCCAGTCCGCGTAGCACGCGATCGACTCCGCCTCGAGGCCATAGCGCCGGAGGAACCCGGGGGTGATGGTCACCCGGTCCGTAACCGCGTCCCGGTCCCAGATCCCGATCCCCGCCCCCTCCTGCGCGAGCCGCAACCGCTCCTCGCTCTCCCGGAGGGCCTCCTCGGCCCGCTTCTGGCCGGTGATGTCCATGTTCACGCCGAGCACCCGGAGCAGCCGCCCTCCCTCGTCGAAGACACCGCCGCCGAGGACCCGCATCCACCGGACCGAACCCGACCCGTCGTCGTACCGGAACTCCAGCTCGAACGGTTCATGGCGGGCGAGGGCCGCGTCCCGTTCGGCCTCCACCCGCTCGAGGTCGTCGGGGTGGACGGTGTTCCGCCAGTCGTCGATCACGACCGTCTCCGGCCCGGGATCGTAGAGCCGGACGTGTTCGCGTGAAGCGCTCTCCCCCGTCTCCGGCAGGTGCCATTCCCAGTTCCCGATCCCGGCGCAGGCCTTGGCCAGCCGCAGCCGCTCCTCGCTCGCCCGGAGGGCGTCCTCGGCCCGCTTCCGTTCCGTGACGTCCCTGACGATGATCTGGGTGGCGGACGCACCCTCCCAGAGCACCGGCCCGCTCGTCACTTCGACATGGACGCAGCTCCCGCCGACCAGGAGCCGGAGTTCCTGGAGCGGCACGGTCAGGCCCTGATCCGCCACCATCCCGATCCGTCGTTCGGCGATCGCGCGGTCCCCGGGATGGACATGGTCGAGGATGCTGGTACCGATCAATGCGCCGGGCTTCATGCCCGCGATACGGTTGGCGGCCGGATTGGCGTACAGGATCGTGCCCTGGCGGTGCACCACGACACCGTCCGGAGAGAGGTCGATGAGGGAGCGGTACATCGCCCTGCTCTCGGCCAGCCGCATCCGCGCCTCCGCCGCCGGGGTCACGTCCCGGGAGGTGAGCAGGACCGAGATCACGCCGCCGTCGGGGCCGTCGATCGGTGTCATCGTGTAGGAGTAGGTCCGCAGCCCGGCCGGCGCGGCGGCGGTGAGCTCGCCCGAGACCGTGGCGCCGCCCTCGAGCACCCGGTCGAGGTCGGCCCGGAGCGGGTCGAACTCGGGCGCTGTGAGCCCGACCTCCCAGGGGGTATGGCCGATCAGCGCCTCTGCGGAGATCCCGAGGTCCCTGGAAAGGGCCAGGTTGACATACTCGATCCGCCCGTCACGGTCGAGCAGCAGCACGTGGTCGGGCATGCGCTCGAGGACCTTCCTGAGCCGGAGGCGTTCGGCCTCGCGATCGGGATCGGCGACGGTGCTGTCGGTTCGGGCGGGGAGCGGAGGTTCCGATACCGCCTCGGGGGCGGCGCGTATAGTCGGCATCACTGCGCGGCCGGAGCAGCGGCGCGGGTGCACCCGTGCCCACTGTCGGTGTGGCCGTACCTCAATACACTCGGGCGGAGCATATGATAGTTCCGATAGTATTCCGGGAGAGGGATGAACGAGGCAACGGCAACGGCGCCGTATCGGCCGGGGCCGCGATGCAGACGCCCGGGCTCACGCGGCCGGCAGGGTGAAGAAGAAGGTCGAGCCCTCGCCCGGCGTCGACTCGACCCGGACCGTGCCGCCGTGCCGCTCGACGATCCGCTTGACGACGGCCAGGCCGATCCCGGTCCCCTCGTACTGGTCGTGAGTGTGGAGGCGGCGGAACATCTCGAAGATCCGGTCGTAGTACTCCGCCTCGATCCCGATCCCGTTGTCCGCGACCGCGAACTCAACCATGCCGTCGAGGCGGCGGGCCGAGACCCGGATCGCGGGCGGTACCTCCGGCCGGCGGTACTTGATCGCGTTCCCGACCAGGTTCGCAAAGACCTGCTCGAGCTGGGCCGCGTCGGCCATCACCGTTGGCATCGGGCCGACCGTCACCGTCGCGCCGGTCTCCTCGATCCGGGTCTCGAGGGGGCGGAGCGCTGCGGCGACCACGGCCCCCGCGTCCGTCGGCGCGAGGGGCTTCGCTCCCGTCTCGACCCGGGAGACCTGGAGCAGGTCCTGGATCAGGCTGCTGCATCCGGTTCCCGCCGTCGACGATGAACCCGATGTACTCGTCCGCGTCCTGGTCGAGCTTTCCCTTGTACCGCCGCTCGAGGAGCTGGGAGAAGCTGACGATGGCGCGGAGCGGCTCCTGCAGGTCGTGGCTCGCCACGTACGCGAACCGCTGCAGCTCCTCGTTCGACCGCGCGAGGTCCTCGGCGTACCGCGCGAGTTCCGCCTCGGCCTCCCTCCGCTCGGTGATGTCGAGGTTCGTCCCGATGACACGGATCGAGCGTCCCCCGGTCGTCGTAATACCCCCGCCCCGTTCCCGAGAGCCAGCGGACCTCGCTCGACGGGCGGACCACGCGGAACTCGACCGCGAAGGGCTCCCCGGCCGCAAGCGCCGCGTCCCGTTCGGCCTCGATCCGCTCGAGGTCGTCGGGGTGGACGTACCGGCGCCAGAGGTCGTACTCGGCGAGGTCGTCCTCGATCCCGTACAGCCGGAGGAGCTCGGGGGTGTGGTGGATCCGCCCTGTCGCGACGTCCCAGTCCCAGACGCCGATCGCGGCCCCCTCCTGCGCCAGGCGGAGCCGCTCCTCGCTCTCGGCGAGCGCCAGATCGATGCCCCGCCGCTCGGTGACGTCGAGGAAGGCCGCGACGGCCCCGCGCACGCTCCCGTCGGGCTCGCGGAGCGGGACGGCCGAGCCGAGCAGGTGCCGGTGCCGGCCGCTCGGCAGCACCACCTCGAACTCGGCGTCCCGGACGGGCTCGTTCCGGGCCGCCGCGAGCTGCATGGGCAGCTCCTCCGCGGCCAGTTCGCGGCCGTCGGGGGCGCAGAAGACCCGCGGCGACGAGGGGGCGCCGGCCGAGACGTTCTCGCCGGGCTCGGCCTCGTAGAACTCGTTCGCGAGCCGGTTGCCCGTGATACGGGTGCAGCCCGGGTCGTGGCCGACCCAGATCGCGGCCGGCGCCAGGTCCATCACGGCCTCGAGCTCCTCGGCCCGGCGGCGGAGCGCCTCCTCGGCCTCTTTCCGCGCGGTGATGTCGGTATGCATCGCGAGGTTGCCGATGTGCCGGCCCTGCTCGTCGAGGAGGGGCGTGGCGTTCCAGAGCGTCCAGACCGCCGATCCGTCCGGCCGGCGGAACCGGAACTCGCCCTGGAGGGGGCTGCCGGCCGGAAGCGCCGCCCGCGCCCGCAGCACCTCGTCCTTCCAGTCGTCGAAGGTAAAGTCCCAGCTCGATCTGCCGAGGATCTCGTCGGCCGTTCGGCCCAGGATCTCCTCCATGCGCCGGTTCACGTAGACGTACGGGCCGTCGGGCCGGGCGAGGACGACCCCCTCGCCGGCCGTCTCGACGATCGAACGGTACCGGTCCTCGGACTCGCGCAGCGCCTCCCCGGCCCGCTTCCGTTCGCTGACGTCCTCGGTGACGACGAGGACCGCGTCCCGGCCGAACGGCAGGAAGGTGCAGGCCCGCCACTCCCGGCCGGCCGTGCCGGCCACCTCGACCTCGCGGGCGACCGTCGCCCCAGCCATGACCGCCTCCAGGGCCTCCTTGACGAGGGGTTCGACGACGCCCATGGGGTGCCCGAGCTCCCGCCATGACCGGCCGGCCAGGGCCTCGCGGGGCTCGCCGCGTTCGGCGGCGAACCGTTCGTTCGCCCAGATGATCCGCTCGTTCCGGTCCCAGAGCGAGATGCGGTGAGGGAGCGCGCCGAGGACCCGGTCGAGGAGTCGTTGCTGACGGTCGAGGTCGGAGACCGCCCGGGCGAGCTCGTCCCCCTGCTGCCGCAGCTCCTCCTGCTGCACCTGCAGCTCCTCGCCCCGGGTCGCGGAGACGGCGCGGTCCGTCTCGAGGGTCGTGACGTTTTGCCAGCACTCGAAGGCCCCGACCACCGCGCCGCCGTCCCGGATCGGCGAGGCCGTGGCGAGGACGTGCAGGATCCGACCGTCCGCGGCCGTGATCGCGAGCGGGACGTCGACCGCCTCCTCCCCACAAAGCGCACGGGCCGCGGGGAGGTCGGCCGCCATCAGCGGCGTGCCGTCCGGGGAACGGACGTCGAAGAGGCCGACCACGGCGGCGAGCGTGCGGCCGGCGAGCGGTCGGCCGGCCAGCGCGTCGGCGAGGTCGTTCGCCTCCGCGATCCGGCCGTCGGGGCCGTAGAGGAAGGCGGGCTGCCGGATGGCGGCGAGGGAGAGCGGGGGGACGGTCATGGCGGGCTCGGGTCCGTATCGATCACCTTGTCATTGCCGAATATATGCTGCGCGATCCGTTCGCCGGGCACGGCGGCGTCCGCGCGGCCGCCATGGGAGACCGCCGGGGCCGGGGCGGGCGGGCGGAGGGTCATTCCGTCCGGTCCGGGATCATCCGGAGATCGTTCGCCCCCCCCCCCGCGCTTTTAAAGCTTTCGTCGGGGAGCGTGAAGGAGAAGGTCGTCCCCTCGCCGGGCGTCGACTCGACCCGGATCGTGCCGCCGTGCCGGTCGACGATCCGCTTCACGATCGCGAGGCCGATCCCGGTCCCGGGGTACGCCTCTTTCGTGTGGAGCCGCTGGAAGATCACGAAGATCCGGTCGAAGTACTCGCGGCTCGATCCCGATCCCGTTGTCGCTGACCGAGAACTCCCAGAAGCCGTTCAGCCGCCGGGCGCCGACGTGGATCCGCAGTGGCTCGTCCTGCCGCCGGAACTTGATCGCGTTCGAGACCAGGTTCATCAGGACCTGCTCGAGCTGGAGCGGGTCGGCCAGGACCGACGGCATCGGGTCGTGCGTGAGCACGGCCCCGGCCTCGCTCAGCTGAAGCGCGAGGTTCCGCTCCACCGCGGCCAGGACCTCCTCCGTGTCGGTCGGGCGGAGCTCCTGCTGTTTCGTGTTCACGCGGGAGTAGGCGAGGAGGTCCTGGATCAGGGTCTGCATCCGGTTCCCGCCCTCGACGATGAACGCGATGTACTCGTCCGCGTCCGGGCCGAGCTGCCCCCTGTACCGCCGCTCGAGGAGCTGGCGAGAACGAGACGATCGCCCGCAACGGCTCCTGCAGGTCGTGGCTCGAGACGTAGGCATACCGCTCCAGGTCCTCGTTCGACCGTTTGAGGTTCTCGGCGTACTCCCTGCAGTTCCGCCTCGGCCCGCTGCTCCTCGGTGACGTCCCGCAGGACCACCTGGACCGCCGGCCGGCCGCCGAAGGGGATCAGGGCGCCGCGCCCCTGCACCGGGATCGTGGTCCCGTCGTCACGGAGGAGGTCGATCGCGGTGACCGGGGTCTCCTCGCCCCGGAGGTCCAGCTCGATGTTCATCTCCGCGCGTTCCCGTACCTCCGGATGGACGATCCCGAGGATCGGGCGTCCGAGGAGGTCGTCCGGTTCCGCGACGCCCACGAGACGGGCGGCGGCCGGGTTCGCGAAGACGATCGTTCCGTCCTGGTGGATCAGGATCGCGTCCGGCGAGAGCTCGACCGCGTTCCGGTACTTCGCCTCGCTCTCGCGGAGGGCCGCCTCCTTCTCGTGGAGGGTCGTGATGTCGAGCGCGACGAAGACGACGTTCTCGAACGGCGTGGACGGGTCGATCGGCGACGAGCTGAGCAGGATGTCGAGGACCGCCCCGTCCTTGCGCCGCCACTGCGTCTCGACGGCGCCGAGGCCGGTCTCGAGGATCTGGCCGAACTTCTCCTGCCCGGCATCGGCGTACGCCTCGTCGCTGGGGTAGAGGATCCGGGTGTCCCGACCGAGCAGCTCCTCCTCGGCGTAGCCCGTCATGGTGCAGATGTGCTCGTTGGCGGACCGGATCACCCGGTGCGAGGAGATCCCGATCCCGACGGGGGCGGCCCGGAAGATGCTCTGCAGGATCTGCTCCCGCTCGCGCACGGCCTGCTCGGCCGTCCTCCGGCTGGCCACCTCCCGCTCGAGCTCGGCCCTCGACGCGGTGACGGTCCGCAGATCCGCCGTCATCCGGTTGAAGGCGGTGGAGAGTTCGGCCACCTCGTCGTCGCCGGTCACCGGGATCGCGTGGTCCAGGTCGCCCGAGCCGACGACCCTCGCCCCGTCGAGGACGGTCGAGAGCGACCGGATGGTGCGCCCGCCGACCACGAAGAAATTGGTCAGGAGGACGGCGGCGAACGCGCCGAGCAGGGCGGCGACGAGCAGGGTGTTGACGGACTGCAGCCCGTCCGCCTCGTCGCGGAGGAGCGCCGAGAGGCGCGAGGCGTCGTAGGCGAGCCCCTGGGTCTGGACCCCGACCCGGCTCCAGGAGACGGGCAGGGAGGCGGGGTCGGCCGGCCCTCGGCCGCGCGGTCCGCCGCGATCTCGTCGAAGACGCTCTTCACCCGGCTCCGGTCCTCGGTGATCGCCGCGACCAGCGCCTGCTGGGCCGGCGTCCCGGCGGAGAGGTTCGCGAGGTCGTCGCCGAGGGCGGCGTACCGCGCCTCCCACCGGTCGGCCTGCTGGGGCTCGCCGTAGAGGAGGTACTCGTTCGAGAGGTAGTTGAGGTCGTTCGCCCCGACCCCGATCCGGTCGGCGATCTGGACCTGCTCGTCGAGCCGGCCGAGCTCGGCCGTGGTCGTGACCATCGAGGCCGCGAGGACCACCAGCACGACCCCGAAGAGGGCCGCGCCGAGGATCAGCTGGCTCCGGATCTTCATGCTCCCTCCGTCACAGGATGGTCACCGCGCCCGGGTCGACCCTCGCGAGGGCCGTCGTGTCGACGTACTCCCGGAAGTTCGGCACCGCCGTCGCGTTCGTCAGGTTGTTCGCGATCATCCACCGGGCCTCGTCGTCCATGGCCGTGAGGAGCGACCGGTCGAGGGAGAGGGCGAACCGGTGGTTCGGCCAGACGGATGCCATCGTCTCCTCGCTCAGGTTCGCCCGCCGCCCGGCGATCGCCTGCGCGTCGGCGGGGTTCGCGAGGATGTACTCGTCCGCCGTCGCGAGGGCCCGCAGGAGGCGTTCGGCCTCGCGCGGATGAGCGGCGAGCCACGCGCGATCGCTGACGAGGAGGATGTAGGTCGGCTGGTCGCTCTGCGCGGAGAAGACGATCGCGTTCTCGCCGAGCCGGGCCGTGACGGGGACGACCTCCCTGGTCGCAGTGACGACCGCGTCGACGCTCCCGTTGGCGAGGGCGTCCACGTTCTGCGACCGCGGAAGGTCCACGACCGTGACGTCGCCGGATGCTCATCCCGTTCAGGTCGAGGAGCCGGCCCAGGTAGAACTCCGAGGTCGTCCCGCGGGTGACGCCGACCCGTTTGCCCCGCAGGTCGGCGATCGCTCGCGATCCCGCGGTCCCGCCTGCCGATGACGGACGCCGTCTCGGCCCGGTCGATGGACCCGATCACGCTGACCGTCCGGTTTGCGAACGCGGCGACGACGACCGGGTACTCGGCCGTCATAGCGACCTCCACCTCGCCCGCCTCCGACCGCCGCGATCGCCTGGTCGCCGACGGCGTACGGGCGCAGGGTCACGTTCAAACCGTTCTGCGCGAAGAAGCCCTGTTCGTCGGCGACGAAGAGCGGCGTCGACGCCTCGCTGGGCTGAATCCCGATCCGCAGCGGCAGGGGATCCGCCGGCGCCGCCAGGGGCCCCCAGAGGAGCGCCGCGCCCGCCAGCACGATCACGGCGATGACTGCAATGACGGCGACGTACGACGTCGTGGCCGCTCCCATACCGTGTCCGTTCGTCATGACTCCATCACCTCAGCCGATGAACCGCACCGACTCCGGCCGCACCTGCTCGAGGGCGGCCGTGTCGATGTACTTCCCGAAGTCGGGGATTGCCGTCGCATTCGTCATATTGTTCGCGATCATCCACCGGCCCTCGTCCTCCATCGCGGCGACGAGCGACTGGTCGAGCGAGAGCGAGAACCGGTTCTGCTGCCAGACCGTGTCCATGTACCCGGCGTCGAGGTCCAGCCGCTCCTGCACGATCGCCCTGGCTTCGGCCGGGTGCTCGGCGACGTACGCCTCGGCGTCGGCCAGGGACGCGAGGAACTGCACGGGCGGTCCCGGGTGCGCCCCGAGCCAGTCGTCGCGGGCGACGACCAGCGCGTACAGGGGCTGCTCGCTCTGGATCGGCCAGACGACGCGCGTTCGCGCCCAGGCGGTCCCGGGCCGCATTGGCGTACGGCTGGGAGATCGCGACCGCGTCGACGGTGCCGTCCGCCGTGGCGTTCACCCATTCGGCCGGCGTGCGGAGGTCGACGAGGGTGACGTCCGCGGGGGTCATGCCGTGCAGGGCGAGGTACCGCGCGAGGTGGAACTCCGCGATCGTCCCGAGGGCCGCCCCGATCCGCTTCCCCCGGAGGTCCGCGACCGATCCCGATCCCCGGTCCGTTCCGGGCGACGAGGTAGTTGAACTCGCCCCGGTCCACGCACGCGATCGCGGCGACGCTCGCGTTCCGGAACGCCTGCCGGACGAGGGGGAACTCGGTCGGCCCCACGGCGAGGTCCGCCTCGCCGTTCACGACGCCGTCGAGCGACGCCGCGCCGGTATCGTACCGACGCAGGGTGACGCAGAGGCCGTTCTCGCGGAAGAACTGCCGGTCCTCGGCGACCCAGAGGAGCGCGGTCGACTCGAACGGCGACCACGCGACCGTGACCGGTTCCATCGAGCCCGGCAGGGGGGCCGCCTCGTGCGGCGTGACGGCCCACCAGATCCCGAATCCGGCGAGGCCGATCAGGGCGACGAGCGCGATCGCGGCGACGTACGACTTCATGGCCGTGCTCCGGTCTCGTGCTCGTTCGTCATGATTCCTTCACCTCAGCCGATGAGCCGCACCGCGTCCGGCCGCACCTGCTTGAGGGCGGCCGTGTCGATGTACTCCCCGAAGTCCGGAATCGCCGTCGCGTTCGTCAGGTTGTTCGCGATCTTCCACCGGGCCTCGTCCTCCATCGCGGCGACGAGCGACTGGTCGAGGGAGAGGGAGAACCGGTGCGCGGGCCAGACCGCGTCCAGATAGGCGCTGGTCGTAGTTCAGCCGCTTCTCCACGAGAGCCTTCGCGGCGGCGGGGTTCTCAGCGACGTCCGTCTCGGCCCGGGCGAGTGCCGCGAGGAACCGCCGTGCCGTCTCCGGGTGCCCGGCGAGCCAGGCGTCCGTCGTGATGGCGGTGCAGTACGCGGGCTGCCCGCTCTCGGCCGGCCAGACGGCGAGGCCGGTCGGCATCCGGTCCGTGATCCCCGCGGCGTAGGGCTGCCAGACCACGACGGCGTCGACGGTCCCGTTCGCCAGCGCGTCGGCCAGCTTCGGAGCCGCGATGTCGACGAGGGTCACGTCCCGCACCGCCATGCCGTGCAGGTCCAGGTACCGGCCGAGGTAGAACTCCGCGCTGGTCTTGCGCTGCAGGCCGATCGTCGTTCCTTTCAGGTCGGAGGTGTTCCGGATCCCGCGGTCGTTCCTGCCGAGGAGATACATCTGCTCGAACCTGTCGATGGAGGCAATGGTGCGGACAGGGCGCTGCGCGAGTGCCTGTCCCGCCAGGACCCACTCGGTCGCCATGGCGAGGTCCGCCTCGCCGGCGAGCATGCCGTCCACGGCCGCCGCGCCGGAGGAGTAGTTCTTCAGGGTGACGGCGAGACCGTTCTGTGCAAAATAGCCCTTCTCGTCGGCGATGTAGACGAGCGAGTTCACCTGGTTCGGCTCCAGGCCGATCGTGATCGACTCGGGCGGCCCGGAGGGGGCTGCCGGAGGCGGCGCTGCGGCCCCCCAGACGAGCCAGAAACCGACGATGCCGACCAGGGCGACGAGGGCGATCGCGGCGAGGCGTCGGTTCATGGCGCTGCTCCGGCGGTGCGGGGCGACAGTCCGGGCGCGTGGAACGATGGGCGTGACTGTCATGGGTCCGTCATCCTCTCCCGTCCCGGATGCGTCCGCCGGAGGCATCGGCCACCGCGATGCCTCCCGGAGAGCGGGCCGTCCGGACGGGGGGACGCACGGGCCTGCGTGGAGAGCGGGACGCCGGGCGTCGGTGGGGTCTGCGTGGGGACCGGGAATCCCGGTTCCACCTGATAAGGGAATGGCCCGCCCTGGTAGATAAGCGTGCGTATCGGCACCAGAATCGGGCGCGGCCGGTGCAATGGACATAACGATGGAGGCCGGCGGGGACGTGTCGGGGGCCCGCCCCGCGCCGCCGTGTCGCGGAGCCGGCTCACGCGGCCGGCAGGGTGAAGAAGAAGGTCGAGCCCTCGCCCGGCGTCGACTCGACCCGGATCGTGCCGCCGTGCCGGTCGACGATCCGCTTGACGATCGCGAGCCCGATCCCGGTTCCCGGGTATTCGTCCTTTGTGTGAAGCCGCTGGAAGATCACGAAGATCCGGTCGAAGTACTCGGGCTCGATCCCGATCCCGTTGTCGGCGACCGAGAACTCCCAGAAGCCGTCCAGCCGCCGGGCGCCGACGTGGATCCGGAGCGGGACGTCGGGCCGCCGGAACTTGATCGCGTTCGAGACCAGGTTCGCGAAGACCTGTTCGAGCTGGATCGGATCGGCCATCACCGTCGGCATCGGTTCGTGCGTGATCACCGCTTCCGCCTCGCGGAGCTGGACGTCGAGGTTCCGCTCCACGCTCGCCAGGACGCCCTCCGTGTCCGTCCGGGAGAGCTCCTGCATGGTCGTGTTTACCCGCGAGTACGCGAGGAGATCGAGGATGAGGGTCTGCATCCGGTTCCCGCCCTCGACGATGAACGCGATGTACTCGTCCGCTTCCTGGCCGAGCTGCCCCTTATACCGACGTTCGAGGAGTGGGAGAAGCTGATGATCGACCGCAGCGGTTCCTGCAGATCGTGGCTCGAGACGTACGCGAACCGTTCGAGATCCTCGTTCGAGCGCCGGAGACCCTCGGCGTACTCCCGCAGGGCCGCCTCGGCGCGGGTGTGCTCGATCAGGTCCGCCGCCTGCCGCACCAGGAGGTCGAGCCGCCAGAGGTCGTGCTCGTCGGGGACGTGCGGCGTGGTCCACTGGGTCGTGAGGACGCCCAGCAGCTCGCGGGTCCGGCTGACGAGGGGCGTCGACTGCACGGCCCGGAGACCGGCCTCGCGCATGACCGGGAGCGACGGGGTCCCCGCGAAGACGGGGCTCTGCTCGACCTCCGGGATGATCACCCGGTCGCGCTGCGCCATCGCGAGGCCGCAGGCCGATGCGCAGGCCTCCGCGGACGCGAAGAACGCCAGGAACCGCTCGTCGTGGCCGTGGGAGGCGACGATGCGGAGCGACCCCTCCTCGACGAGCTGCAGCGTCCCCTTCTCTGCCCGCATGATGGCGACGGCCGTGGCCATGAGCTCGTCGAGCAGCGACTGGATGCCGTCTGCCTCGAGGAGCCGGCCGCTGAGGTCGTGCATCCGCACGAGGGCGGCCAGGTCCGAGGCCGCGGCCTCGAGGGCGGTCTCCAGCTCGGCCCGGCTCTCCTCTGCCGCCCGCCGGGCGTCGTGCAGGGCCGTGACGTCGTGGACCGTGACCACGCCGAGGACGATGGTGCCGTTCTCGTCCCGCACGGGGCTGCCGCTGTTGCTGCCGATGAACCGCTTGTTGATGGAGGGTACGAACTGCTCGAGTTCCCAGTTCGCGAACGTCTCGCCCCGCAGGACGCGTGACGGCGGCCACTCCTCCTGGGGGAGCTCGCGGCCGTCGAGCGTGCGGACGATCACGTCCGCGTACTCGCTCAGGTGTTTGAGCATCTGTTCCTTCGTCTCGAAACCGTAGAGCCGCACGGTCGCATCGTTGATCGCGATCAGGTCGCCCGCCGCGCTCCAGATCCCGGTGGCCTCCTCCATGTTCTCGATCACGGCCTGCAGCTGACTGCGCTCCAGGGCGAGGTCGGCTGCGAGGCATCGCTGCTCCCCGAGCGCTTTCCGGAGTTTGTCCTCAATGTGAGTGCGTTCAGTGACATCCTGCCAGATGGAGAGGGCCCCGACCATCACGCCGCCGTTCCGGATGGGAGAGGCACTGGCGAGGATATGCAGGGTCCGGCCGTCCGCCGCCGTGACCGTGATCGGGATGTCGACTGCCTCCTCGCCGGCGAGCGCCCGTGACGGGGGGAGGGTGTCCGGTGTGAACCGGGTGCCGTCGGGGTGACGGTTGCCGAAGTGCGCGATGATGTCGGCGGCAGAACAGCCGGCGAGCGGCCGGCCGGCGAGGGCCTCGGCAAGGTCGTTCGCCTCGGCGATCCGGCCGCCGGCATCGTAGAGGAACGCGGGCTGCCGGATGGCGGCGAGGGAGAGAGGGGGAGCGGGCATGGCGTGGGGCCAACGGGGGGCTATACGGACTACGTTCACGGCGACGGGTAATAATGATTGGGATGGCGGTTCCGTGCCGTCGACCGGACGGGCTGTGTCCGCTGCCGTCATCGTCGCCGTTGTCGCCCTCCCCGGCGGTGAGGAGTACTCCACCGTGACGCCGGCCATGTTAACGCTGTTCACTGACGGCTCATGCGCCTCGACCGTCTCCATCGGCCGGTCGACGACGATCGCGATCCGATTGCCGGCCATCCGATAGCCCCGGGCGCGATACCGCTTCAGGTCCTCGACATGCCCCGGCGCGTCGACGAACTCGAGCCGCTCGGTGACGCCGAGGAGCACGGGCCGGCCGTCGCCGGTAAAAAAAAGGAAGGGTTGCTCCTCCTCAAAGGTGGTTGAAGAGCCAGACGACGTCAGCGAAGTCGATCCGGCCGTTGCCCTGCGACCTCGTGCCGTGACCGGCTCGTTCGCCGCACGGCCGCGACGAGCGTGTCGGCCGTGGTCCCCCGGACTAGGTCCGGCGGTGTGGTCAGCAGATTATATACCCGGCCTTGTAGAAACAGCCGTAGACGGTATGGTTCGCCCGGACGTTCCGCAGGCTATACGACGGCGTGAAGGTGTTCGGCCCATACATCCCGCCGTATCCGCCCGTCGGCTCCGGGACCGGCGTCGGCACCACGGCAGGGTCAACGAGCACGTAGTTGCCGACCACCCATCCACTCTGCGTGTCGTGCGGCGTCACCACATCTCCGCTGACCCCTAAGGTGAAGGTGACGTTCTCGCCCCTCTGAACCTCGACCGTTCCCGAGGGCATGATCGCTCCCGGACCGACCGCGACGGCCGTGACCGTGAACGTCTTCACCGACGGAACGTCAAGGTTCTTGAAGAGCCAGACGACATCGGCGAAATCGATCTTGCGGTTGCCGCTGTAATCAAATACCGGGACCGGCTCGTTCGCTTCGATCCAGGAGAGCTGGTTGAAGAAGAGGACGGTATCTGCGAAGTCCTTCCGGTCGTTGCCGTTGACGTCGTCGTACAGCCGGTCGCCGTCAGTGTCCATCGGCAGCGCCGAGCCGGGCGGAACGGCCAGCACGACCGGCCCGTCGGTGACCGTGACGTACTCCCTCCGGATCGTGTCTGCGTACCTGGCGGGATTGCGCACACGGAGCGAAACCGTATAGTTCCCCGGGGTGGCATAGGTGTGGAACGGATCCCGGCTCGAGCTGGATGCCGTCTCGAGCCGCCAGACGTCGTTCCCGGTCCCTCCTCCCCCCATCAGGACGAAGCTCCCGTCCGGCAGGACATTGCCGGTCGCATCGACCCGTGGCGCCCATGGGGCGGCAGGGAGCTGTGTCCAGGTGACTCCTTTGTCTGATGAACGCCAGATGTCGGAAACAGAGGTTGCTCCGTGGTACGAGCCCACGAGCAGAATGCTGCCGTCGGGCAGTGTACCACTCGTATGCCAGGCATTGGCGAGCCATGGCGCGCTCGCGGTCTGCCGGTTCCAGGTGACACCGCTATCCGTTGAGCGCCAGACGTCGCTCAGGAAGCTCCCCCCGGAGAAACCGCCCATCAGGACGATGCTCCCGTCAGGGAGTACAACGCTGGTATGCCCGTCCCTGCCGGACCACGGAGCGGCGGCGGTCTGCTGAGTCCAGGTGGCACCATGGTCGACCGAACGCCATACGTCATTCAAACGGAGAGTGCCGTTCCGCCCGCCCATGAGGACGATGCTGCCGTCGGGAAGGGCGATACCGGCGGTCTCCAGCCGGCAGGACCACGAGGCGTTCGCCGTCTTCTGGGACCACGTGATCCCTTTGGTCGATGACATCCAGACATCGTTCATGGGTGTCCCGTTGGACAAACCGCCCATGAGGACGATGCACCCGTCCGGGAGCGCAACGCTGGAGTGCCACTCCCGTCCAGACCACCCCGGGAAGAGGGTACGCCGCGTCCAGGTCGCGCCCGCATCGATCGAGCGCCAGACGTCGGACAGGTAACCACTGGAATACCCTCCCATGAGGACGATGCTCCCGTCAGGGAGCACAACGCTGGAATGGCGGGACCGGGGGTACCAGCCGGCGTCCTGTGTCTGCCGGGTCCAGTTCTTGGATGCGTAGTCCTCATCGCCGAAGTACCACGCCCAGCCCGTCGGCGAATCGGATGAGGCGTCTGTGAAGGAGACGTTCAGCGGGGCGGGGCCGTTTGTCGGACTGGCCGAGAACAAGGCGGTGGGGGGAGCCGCCGCGACCGGTACCGCGATCAGCGCGATACAGATGAAGGCGAAGACAGGAAGAGACAGGCGAGCCATGACGTTCATCCACTACTGTCTGAATTGGGCGACGGCTCGAAAAATATTTGTAATTGCACCGCAGCGAGGACGCCCACTCGCCCGGGACGTTTGGAGGGATGAAAAAGGGTGAATCATCAGAGTCAGAGGTTGTTGAAGAGCCAGACGACGTCGGCGAAGTCGATGCGACCGTTGCCGTTGTAGTCGAACGCGGTACCCGGCTCGTTCGTTGCGATCCAGCTCATCTGGTTGAAGTAGAGGACGACGTCCGCGAAATCCATCCGGCCGTTGCCGTTGACGTCGTCATACGTGCCGTCGGCGTTCGTGTCTGCGGGCATGCCGGTGCTGCCGGGGATGATGATCACCGGTGGTGTTTCCTGTCTCACGAACGTCATGACCCGATTTCTCGCGGAATCCGTCGCGTACACGGTCCCCGTACCGGCAATGGTAACCCCGCGGGGGTCCTCGAACCGGCCGTCATCCGTTCCCGAGCCACCCCATCTCATGATAAAGGAGCCGTTCGCATCGAACTTCTGGATGTACCGGTTCAGAGAGTCGGCAACGTAGACATCCCCGGCGGAGTCCACCGCGATGCCGTCGGGGGAGTGGAATTGCCCCGGGCCGGTCCCGAGCTGTCCCCATGTCGCGACGAAACCCCCGTCCGCATCGAACTTCTGAACCCGATGATTGAGCGTGTCCGTTACGTAGACGTATCCGCCGCCCGCCGCCACGCCGGAGGGACGGTTGAATGTCCCGTTCTCCGATCCGGCGCCTCCCCACGCCGTCAGGAATCTCCCCAACCGGTCGAACTTCTGGGTGCGGTTGTTCTGGCTATCGGTGACGTAGACGTTGCCCGCACCGTCGACGGCGACCCCGACCGGATCGTTGAACGTGCCGTTGGAAGACCCGAACTGACCCCATGCCGTGACGAATTCGCCGTTCGCCGTGAACACCTGGATGCGGGCATTGCCGGAGTCGGCGACGTAGACGAATCCGGTGCTGTTGTCCACCGCGACACCTTTCGGCCTGTAGAACTGCCCATAACCTGAGCCCATGGAGCCGGCACCCCATACACAGGTAAAACCGCCTGTCGCGTTGAACTTCTGGATACGGTTATTCGATCTGTCGGCTACGTAGACGTTCCCGGTCCCATCCACCGCAGCCTGATAAGGGTACGAGAACAGTCCGTTCCCGGCGCCGGTACCGCCCCATGTGCCGGAGAACAGGTACGTCTCTCCCGCGGAGACGGCTGGGAGAGTGAGGATGATGAACAGCAGAATACCGGCGAAGAACAGGGTTCTCAATCAGATTCACCATTGGGATCGTATCTCGTTCATACAGATAAATATATTTTTTTAAAAAGGTTGCCGCACGTATATCTCCTGTTTCTTTCGAGCACGAGTATAGGTGGAAGCGATATTCTCCTCAAGCCCTCATCGCCGGATGCGGCGAGTAGTATTCGACAGTCACCCCAACCATCTCCACGCTGTTGACCGACGGCGGATGCACTTCGACCACCTCCATCGGCCGGTCCGTGACGAGCACGATCCGGTTGCCCGTCATCGCGTAGCCCCGGGCGCGATACCGCTTCAGGTCCTCGACGTGCGAGGGCGCGTCGACGAACTCGAGCCGCTCGGTGATGCCGAGCAGCACGGGCCGGCCCGTCGCCCGCGAAGTTCCGGATCTCGACCTCGACCTCGGCGTCGTTCCCGACCATCTGCAGCGCCCGCCGCGTCGCTCCGTCGGAGACGAAGCCCTCGACCTTCGCGCCGTTCGCCGCCGTACTCGATGACGAGGCCGTAGGCCGAGCCCGTGTCCGAACAATCTACGAGGGTCAGCCCGCCGGCCTCCTCGTTCTTGCAGAGGAACCCGGCCTTCCGGCAGCGCTCGGCCTCGCAGTCGACGAGCCGGGCCGACTGGACGTAGAAGCCGGACTGGTAGAGCTCCGCCGGCCCCGTCCCGGACCGCCAGCCGCAGGCTGCGGCCCGGCACCGCTCGAAGCAGGACGTCCACGGCCCGCTGCCGGTGGCCGTCCCAGCTGCCGTCGAGGTGGAAGCCGTCCTGCCAGCAGTCGATCGCCTGGCAGTCGCGGACGGTCATCCGCTCGACGTCGCCGGCGTCGGGGATGTCGAAGCCGCAGGACCACCGCTCCATGCCGGAGCCGGCCGCGATCGCGTGGCACTGGTCATAGAGGATATCAGCAAAGCCGCCGCCCTCGTTCGCGCCGGCGAGGTTCAGGCAGAAGGCGTGGTGGTAGGATCGCTCGACCGAGCAGCGGCGGAAGACCAGGTCCCGCACGGTCCGTCCCTTCCGGCCCCAGACCATGAACGCGGCCGTGCACCCGCCCTTCTTCCCGAACGGCACGTACGCGCCGTCGAGCGCGTGGGTGAGGTAGACGTCCTCGCAGGTGAAGCGGTCGGCCGTGTCCTGCACGCCGACGTAGCCGAAGCCGCCGAGGTTCGCGAGCGTGACGCCCGGCGCCTCGACCGCGATCCGGCACGGCTCGCGCTCCGGCGACGAGCCGGGTCAGGCCCGGGCCGGCCCCGCGGACGGTCACGCCCGCCGCGGGCGAGAGGTAGCGGTTCCCGGCGGCCGTGAACCCGGCGTTCGCGTCGAACGTCCCGGCCGTCAGCAGGACCTCCCGGTCCGGGACCGAGAGGGCCTTCGCGAGAACGGCCACGTCCGTCTTTCCGTCGCAGACAACGTCCGCGGCGTTCCGATCGGCCGCCGTCGCGTCCCGGGCCGCGATGACGATCACGGCCCCTCCCGCCGGCAGAGCTCGACGGCCAGGGCCTCCAGGTCGGCGACGAACCGGCCGACGCGGCCGGCGATCTCCTGCGCCTCCGCGTCCGTGATCTCCCCGTCCGCGCGGGCCGCGTAGTACGTCGCGACCTCCTCGCAGAACGAGCGGACGACCGCGACGACGGCCGCGACCCTCCGGTCGGCGCTCCAGGACCCGAGGCCGAACGCGGCCCCGACGGCCAGCGCGACGAGGACGGCCTGCGGCCAGCCCTCCGCGACGATGGTGACGCCGCCACCCGCGGTGACGGCGATCCCGCCGGCGACGACGCCGGCGGCAATCTGGTGCATATCCATTCCTGATCTGGAGCTCGGGCAGGGACGGAGGGAGATGGACCGGATAAATAGAAGAAATGGTATCAGTGGTCGGTGCCGGGGGGGCGGATCGCACTCACGGACGATCCGATGCCGGTGTTACTGCCCGACGATCTGTATGAGATTGCCGCACGTGTCGTCCAGCACCGCCCTCACGACGGAGCCCGTCACCGGTGTCGGCTCCACGGGAAAGACGACCCCGCGTGCTCTCAGACGCCGGTACACCTCCTGGACGCTCTCGACCCCGAACATCGCTGCGGGAATCCCCTGCTCGAAGATCGCCGCCTGGTATGTCTTCGCGGCAGGGTTGTCGTTCGGCTCGAGCAGGAGCTCGGTGCCGTCCGGCTGATCGGGGGAGACGACGGTCAGCCACCGGTACCCACCCGCCGCCACGTCCTGCTTCTTCACAAAGCCCAGCGTCTCCGTGTAGAACTTCAGCGCCCGGGCCTGGTCGTCGACGAACACGCTGGTGATGATGATCTTCATGGGGGTTGCTCGTGAAATCAGGTATTAATTGTTTCTGCGCCGTGTTGTCCCGGCGGGATGGTCGGGTTCCCCCGTGTCTTCGTTCCGTCGCGGGGCTACGGCACCGGCCATTGGCACGAGAAGCAGCGGCGCCACGGGGCATGGAACCGTTCACCCGTGGGACTGCGGACCAGCGCGATCGTATCTCCGTCGCCCTCTCCGCCGGCCCGGTGAGCCTGCTCGCGGCGAACGAGCCGCTCTTCGCCGTCGGCTCCATTTCCCTCATTTTTCCGTCATATCGGGCAGAACCGGCATCTCTGTCGAGAGCGTCATGCCGCACGGTGGCACCCGCGCTGGCGGAAGGCGACGGAGACGGTGCGGCATCCCCGGCATTCGTCTCGAGGCCGGCCCCATGCTCAAAGGAAAAGATGTATCTCTGCACGGGTTCAGAGAAAGAATCAGGGACGGGGTGCCGATGAAACTCTCCTCGATAGTCTTGACCGTTCTCCTCCTGAGGCTGTGGCGTCGCGCTCACCGGGGCGGCGGACGATTACGTGCAGACCGACGTCTGGGGTGGCTGGGGACCGGAGGATGGCCATTTCAATGATCCGGGCGGTGTCGCGGTGGACGGCGACGGGTACGTGCTACGTGGCCGATACCTACAACCACCGCGTGCAGAAGTTCAACTCGACCGGCGGCTTCATCACGAAGTGGGGCGGTTCCGGCTCGTTGAACGGCACGTTCCTGTTCGCCGACGACATCGCCGTCGACGGCAACGGTTTCGTCTACGTCGCCGACAGGATGAACCACCGCATCCAGAAGTTCACGTCGGACGGGACGTTCGTCACGAAGTGGGGTACCGCCGGTGCCGGCGACAGTCACTTCGAGATGCTGTCGAGCGTGGCGGCATCGAGCGGAGGCGACGTCTATGCCGTCGACAGGAGTGCCAAGGTTGTCAAGCGGTTCACGTCCGACGGCACCTTCGTCACTCAGTGGGGCAGCAACGGCACGGCGGACGGCGAGTTCATCTGGCCGTACGGCGTCGCCGTGGACCCGAGCGGCAACGTCTGGGTGGTCGACGAGCTGAACCCCTGCGTCCAGGTCTTCACGCCGGACGGCTCGTTCGTCGCGAAATGGGGGACCAACGGGTCGGCCCCCGGGGAGCTCAACCGCCCGCGGAGGATCTCCGTCGCCGATACCGTCTTCGTCGCGGACTCGTTCAACGTGCGGGTCCAGGAGTTCACCCTCGACGGCGGGTTCGTAACGGCGCTGGGCGCGCCGGGCTCGGCCACCAACCCGTTCCAGTTCCCGGTGGACGTCGTTCCGGACGGGCACGGTTCCATCTACGTCGCCGATGCGGGCTTCATGGACAGCGACGTGATCAAGAAGTTCACCCGGGTGACCCCGGCGCCGCCCGTCGCCGGGTTCTCGGCCGACCCGGCCGGGGGCCAGGCGCCGCTCACGGTGCAGTTCACGGACACCTCGACGGGCGAGGTCACGAACCGGAGCTGGGACTTCGGCGACGGCGGCGGCTCGACGGAGCAGAACCCCGTCCACACCTACACCGCTGTCGGGACCTATACCGTGAACCTCACGGTCACGAACGCCGGCGGCTCCGATAGCGAGGTGAAGGCCGGATTCATAACCGTTACCCCGGCGGTGTCCGTCATTCCGGGCGGGGCGGACCGGCCGACGGACCCCGATCGCGACGGGAAGTACGACGACGTGAACGGCAACGGCCGGCCGGACTTCGCGGACGTGGTGCTGTACTTCAACCAGATGACCTGGATCGCCGCGAACGAGCCGGTCCCGGCCTTCGACTACAACGGCAACGGCCGGGTCGACTTCGCCGACGTCGTCTGGCTCTTCACCAACCTCTGATCTCGACGCCGGCTCCATTTTTTCCCGGCGGTGAAGATCGATAACTTGATGCGCGCTGGCGTCGCCATCGTCAGGAGAACACGGGCGAGCCCGGCGGACGCTTCCAGGTGCCGCGGGCCCGTCGGAGAGCCCCGGGTATGATCGGCAAAGCGAGTGTCGACGAGATGGCCGCGCTGGTCCGGACCCTCGCGGACCTCGCGGAACGGGTGCGCGCCGGCGGCGGCAAGGCACCGTCTTCGTTCGATGGCGGCGCCGGCCCGCTCGCTTCGTTCTCCGCGGTGATCGACGCCTTGGCACGCGATCTCGAGATGGACCGGCCCGAGGTCGTCCTTCGCTTGGTCGACGAGATGCGGAAACAGGTCGCGGCCGACCACGCCGTACTCGCCCTCCTCCTGACCCTCGACGGGACGGCACAGGGCAGCCCCCACGAGTGAGCTGCGCAGGGGCTGTCTCTGCTGGCGAGGTCCACGGCGACGTCAACGGCAACGGCCGGGTCGACTTCGCGGACGTCGTCTGGCTCTTCAATCACCTTTAGTCTCTTTTTCACGTCTCGAAAGATCCGTGGCGGCCTGCAGCGAACGGCGATCCCGGATGGGAGCCGTGCGCCGGCTAAACCGGGCGCGTGTCACAGAAAAGATCGGGGGCGATCATCCCTCGACCGTCATCCGCCGTAGCTCGGCGGCGACCTCCGCCGGCTCGACCTCCTGCCCGCAGACGCGGGAGACCTGCCGGACCAGGCCCTCCCACAGGTCGATCCGGTCGCCGCTGGGATCGTTCTCGGGCAGCATCCGCCGGTACCGGCTCGTCGGGCCGTCGCCGACGATCTGGAGGAGCGCGTCGAGGATCCCCTCCCTCCGGAGAGTGCCGGCATCCCGTTCTGCCCGCATCTGTCGGACGACGGACCGCGCCTGTTCGCGGTCGGCCTCGGCCTCGTCCTCGACCCGGCGCTGTTTCGCGAAGACCTCCCGGGCGGCATCGACGAGCCGGTTTCGCTGGCTGACTGCGGCATCCTGATTGCCGCCATACAGGATCTCCAGCTGATTGAGCAGGAACTGCGTCAGGTTGAGCCGGTCCGCCCGGACCAGCCGGATCACGTCGACCGGCAGCCAGAGCGAGACCTGATGCAGCTCGTTTCCGTCACGGTCGATCCTCACCGATCACCACCTCCGCGAACTGGGTACCCAGTGGTACCCAATGCTGTTCTACCACTGGGTACCCACCTGTACGTACGAGAGAGAGAGAGAGAGAGAGAGAAAGGCAATCACGACGACCTCCGGAAGGTGTCGAGCTCGCGGAGCGCCTGTCGCATGCCGCAGCGGGTGTTGTTCGCGAAGTTCTCGAACGCGGCGTCGACGGCGTCGGGTGAGTCGACGCCGTGGGCGTACGCGGTCCGGACTCGGGAGACCCAGAGCCTCGCCGTGCTCTCCTTGAAGCCGCGCTCGAGGAGCCGGGCGAGCCACCGGCGCATCTCTTCCTCGTCGACCGGGAGCCCGGCCCGGGCCGGCACCGGCCGGCAGGGGGCCGGGGTGCTCTTTGCGACGCCCGCCGTCCGGGACACGCTAGACCTCGAGCGCGGGGTGCTCGACCACGATCCCGGTCTCGTCCACCCGCAGGAGCCCGCAGCGGATCCGATGCCGGTTGCAGTAGCGCATAAACCGGTCCCGCTCCTGCTCCGTGTGGACGATCTGGATGTCCCCGCCGCTCTGGAGGTTCACGAACTTCCACCTCATCGCGACCGCCTCCATCGTTCGGCGCTCCGGCGGTCTTCGCAGCCCTCCCGGCGCCGGGCGCAGATGGTCGGATCACTCCGTTGCGTCACGGCCGACCGCCTCCATCGCCCTCACGGCCTCGGCGAACGCGGCCCGCGAGACCGGGATCTCCAGCCGGTCGACCCCGCCGATCTCGATGGTGTACCGGCCCGGGCTCGCCGTCGCCCGCGCGATGACGCGTGCGGGGATCTCGCAGAACGGCCCGGGGATCAGAGCCGAGGCTGGGCGGCCCGACGCGACCTCGCGCCAGCCGGGATCGACGTCCAGGCCGAACGGGCAGCCGTCCGGCGGCGTGTCCGCGTCGACGGCCGGCAGGCGTAGCTCGCACCGAGCTCCCGGGACAGACGAGGCAGACGAAGAGCGGCATCAGGCCGCCTCCAGGACGTCGACGGGGTCGTCGTGGCGGTAGTAGTGCGCCCGCAGGTGGTCGCGCGGGACCATCCACTCGGCTCCCACGACCGGCAGCGGCCCATGAGATGGGACCGTTTCCATGAACCCGTATCCGCCACGGGACGCGCCGAGCAGCATCCGCCCGCTGGCCGAACCTGCGATATCCCCGACCGGGTCGGCCGAGTCGGGCTCGCCGGAATAGAGGATGGCGGGGTAGCCCCGAAGGCAGAGCGGCACATCGGCCGCGAGCACCCGGTACGAGCGGCCTCCGTCGATCCGGATCTCGAGGTCGTCCGAGTCGTCCGCTCGTCCGGCGGTGCCGACTGTGGCCCTCATGGGCACCTCCGCAGGACCGACAGGCAGCGCCGGCAGTGCCGCGAGCTCTCGAACGTGGCCGGCGGTGCCGGGAACTCGTTGAAGAACGGCCCGATCGAGATCGCGCCGCAGAGCGGCGCGTCGACGACACCCGCTGCCGGGTGGGCGTGGACGATCCGGCCGCGCCGGGTCCGCCGCCACCTCACCTCCATGCGAGCCCCCGCAGCCGGTCCTCGTTCGGCGGGCAATTCGCGATCGCCCGTGAGAGGAGGGCGATCCCTTCATCCCCGCCGAAGGCGCAGCTCTCTCCGGCAGTCGTCCCCCGCTCATGCTTGCAGGCCGGGTGGGTGGGGCTGCCGTTCATTCTGCGTCCTCCCGCCGGAGCCCGCGCCTCACCGCGAGGTCGGCGAGCAGGTCCGCGTTCTCCTCGCCGATGCCCGGCTCCCGTGCGATCCGCGGGATGCCGGCGCGCGGCACGGTCACGGCCTGCATCTCGCCGCCTCCCGGATCAGGGTCCGGAGCAGTTCCCCGCGTCTGCGGTCGCCCCGCAGCCGGTCGATGGTCTCGAGGTCCGCTGTCGAGCAGCGGAGGGTCAGGGTCTCGGTCAGGTCGGTTGTCATGTATATCAGAAGTAAATGATTTTGTTTGCATTAAGAAACTATCTCAAATGGCCAACGACGAGAGACCGCCGGCAGATTTGAAAACCTTCATCAGCTTTCCAGCGGATTGTCTTGCATGGCCAGCGACCAGCTCAACATCCGCCTCGATCCGCGGATCCGGGCAGCGGTTGAGAGAGCGATGAGCGAGAAAGGCTACCCGTCGATCTCGTCGTACGTCGTCGCCGCGCTGTTGCTGCAGCTCGAGCTCGACGAGGTCCCGGTCGAGGGCTTCGAGACGCCGAACCCGATCATCCTCTATTTCGAGTCCGATCGCGGAAAGGCGGTGCTCGAGGAGATTATGGGCAGGCTCCTCCACCCCCGCTGATCACTTTCACACCGCGTTCGCTCTGGTTATATGGCGGTGCCGCGTATCCCTTCACCATGAGGGCGGTGGAGAGGGAGGTCACGCTGACCCCGGGCCAGCACGCTACGGTCACGCTGGCTGTCGAGCGGTTTCTCCAGGCCAGGGGGCTGCTCCCCTCCGCCGCCGGCGAATCTCCTCCGCCGGCCCGATGAGCATCTCCGGGTTCTGGCGGAGAACCCCCTTCGCGCCTTCCCGTTCCCCGGCGGCCCCGGCATCGGCGGGATGCTGGCGCAGGACCCGGGTCGGTGACGGGTTCGGGACCGCAGAGGGGGGATGGCGCCGCCCGGGTGCGGTGCCGCCCGTACGCCTCCGTTGACCGTTTCGGGGTCTTTCGCTTCGACGTTTCATCTCCGGGGAGGCGACGAAATCACAAAGAGGAACCTTTTTCACTGAGAGGATAATACAAAACATCACGGAAGTACCACGCTGGTGATCCCATGCACATCCCCGACTCCTTCATCCCGATCTGGCAGGGTGCCGTCTACTGGCTGATTGCGCTCGTCTTCATCGGCCTTGCGCTCCGCTGGGTCAGGCGCGAGATGAGCGAGGAGAAGGTCCCGCTGGTCGCCGTCCTCGCTGCCGGCGTCTTCGCGCTCCAGGCCTTCAACATCCCGGTGATGATGGGGACGAGCGGCCACCTGCTCGGGGCCGCGCTCGTCGCGATCGTGCTCGGGTCGCCGTTCGCTGCGGTCTTCGTCCTCTCCCTGGTCCTGATCGTGCAGGGGGTCCTCTTCGGCGACGGCGGGCTCACGACCATGGGCGCGAACATCGTCAACATGGGCGTGATCGGCGGCTTCGTCGGCTTCTACGGCTATCACTGGCTCTTCGCGCTCACGAAGAACATGTACGCCTCGGCCGCCGGCGCCGCCTGGCTCGCCTGCGTCGTCCCGGCCCTCGCGGCCGCGCTCGAGCTTGCGGCCGCCGGCACCTTCCCGCTCGTGCCGGGGCTGATCGGGATGGGGGTCTATCACGCCGTGATCGGCATCGTCGAGGCCGTTATCACGGCCGTGGTGATCGTGCTGATCGCGAACGCCCGACCCGATATCCTGGAGAAGTCCGAGGGGGTCCCGGCATGATCTCGAACCGCGCCCTGATCGCGGCCGGCGTCGTCCTTGCCATTCTCGTCGGAGCCGGTGCGGTCTTCTTCGCCTCCTCCGACCCCGACGGGCTCGACAGCACGGCCCTGATCACCCAGGGCCAGAAGGAGCTGACGCAGCCGGCGGCTCCCGGCGCGGAGGTCGACGAGTCCGTCCTCCCCGGCCAGTTCGATTACAGCGCCCCGTTCGCGGAGTACACGGCCGGCGGCTCGAAGCTCGCCGACGCCGGGCTGATGATCGCCGGGACCCTGGTCGCCCTCGTCGCCGTCCTCGCGCTCGGCCGGGGGCTCAAGGCCCTCGACCGCTCGCGGTCCCCGTAACCCCCCGACCCAGTACGGACACGCCATGCACCTGATCGAGACAGTCCATCTCTCCTACGCCTACCGCGACAGCGTCCGCGCCCTCGACGACGTGAACTTCGTGGCCCCACGGAACGTCCGGATCGCGGTGATCGGGCCGAACGGCGCGGGGAAGTCCACGCTCTTCCGCCATCTGAACGGGATCGCTTCTCCCGCAGGAGGGTCAGGTTCTCGTCCGCGGCGAGCCCGTCACGAAGAAGAACCTCAAGGAGGTCCGGAAGTTCGTCGGCGTCGTCTTCCAGAACCCCGACGACCAGATCTTCGCGCCGACGGTCGAGCAGGACGTCGCCTTCGGCCCGACCAACCTCGGGCTCGACGAGGCGACCGTGATGCACCGGGTCGACGAGGCGCTCGGCCTCCTCGGGATCGAGTACCTCCGCCACCGGGCCCCGCATCACCTCTCGGGCGGCGAGAAGAAGCGGGTCGCGATCGCGGGCGTGCTCGCCATGGAGCCGGACGTGCTCGTGATGGACGAGCCGACGGCCGGCCTCGACCCCCGCGGGCGGGACGACCTGGTCCGGTTCGTGAACTCGCTCGCGGAGAAGTACGGCATGACCGTGATCTTCTCGACCCACGAGCTCGAGCTCGTCACGGCCATGGCCGACTACATCTACGTGATGGACCAGGGGCGGATCCTCGCGCAGGGCTCGGTCCAGGAGATCTTCGAGCAGGAGGAGATGCTCCGCCGGATCCGGCTCGACGTGCCCGTGATCCCGAAGCTCTGCCGGGCCCTCCGCCGCCGCGGGCGCCGCCGTCCCGGTCGCCTACACGGTCGAGGAGGCCGAGGAGGGAATTTCGAACGCCCTCACCCTCTCCCCCCGGCCATGATCGAGGACCTCTTCGAGATCGAACGGCTCGCCTACGGCGACAGCACCGTCCACCGGCTCGACGCCCGGGTCAAGCTCGTGCTCACGTTCGGAGCGATCATCGCGCTCGTCGCGTACCCGGTCCACGAGTCGATCTACCTCCTCGCGGGCGTCCTGGGCGCGCTCCTGGTCGCTCTCCTGCTCGTCTCGCGGGTGCCGCTCCGGGCCTATCTCCTCCGCGTCGCGGTCATCCTCCCCTTCGGCCTCTCGATCCTCCTGCTCCAGGTCCTCTTCCCGCCCGTCCCGTTTCCCGACCCGACGGTCCTCCTCTCCCTGCCCTTCGGGATCGCGATCACGACCGAGGCACTTGCCAAGGCCTCGATGATCGGAGTCCGGTTCGTGCTCTGCATCGGGTTCGTCGTCCTCCTCTCCTCGACGACCCGGCTCCAGGACCTGCTGACCGGCGCGCGCCGGCTCGGGCTCCCCTCCGAGTTCACCCTGATCCTCGGCATGATGGCCCGGTACCTCTTCGTCTTCGGCCAGATGTTTCTCCGGGTCCGGAACGCGCTCGCGACCCGCTGCTTCGACCCGTTCGATCGGTCCCTCCCGTACGGCTACCGGATCCGGCAGGCTCGGGAACACGGTCGGGACGATGTTCCTCCGGTCGTACGAGCAGGGGGAGCGGACGTACACGGCCATGCTCTGCCGGGGCTACGGCCGGGACGCCTACCTCTTCGTGCCGAAGAAGGCGCTCTCCCGCCGCGACTGGACGGTCCTCGCGACCTGCATGGCCGTCATCTGCGGGGCACCGATCGTGCTGGCGCTCGCCGCCTGAGGCGCCGGGCCCGGCGCGTTCAAATAGGGCCGGCTCCATCACCCTGCCATGCACCCCGGGACCGCAGATGCCCCCCCGGCCGCGTGGCTGACTGACCGGGGGGTGCGGCGCCGGATCGAACGAGGACGCGGTCGCCGCCGACCCGGCGCGCGAGGTCTACGTGGTCGCGGACGGCCTCGGCGGACTCCCGGGCGGCGAGGTCGCGAGCCGGATCGCGGCAGAATCGCTCGTGGCCGCGCTCGCTCCGCTTCCCCGTGACGGGGCCCTCGAGGACGGCGTCCGGGCCGCCGTCGCCGAGGCCGACGCCGCCGTACGGCGAGCGGGCGCGGCCGACCCCCGCGTCGCCGGCATGGGCACGACGGTCGTGCTCGCCGTCGGGGCCGGGCGAGGCGTGGGCGATCGCCCACGTCGGGGACAGCCGGGCCTACCTCCTCCGCGACGGCCGGCTCTGCAGGCTCACCACGGACCACAACGTGGCCGCCGAGCTCGTGGCGGCCGGACGGATCACGGACGACCGAGGCGCAGCACCATCCCGGCAGGAACGTCGTCACCCGCACGCTCGGAGCGGGAGCCCGGTCCGAGCCCGAGCTCCGGCGTGTCCCCCGACGGGACGGCGACCGGCTCCTGCTCTGCACGGACGGCCTCACGGCCGTCCTCGACGACGACGGGATCGAGCGGGTGCTCGGCCGGTGCGGGAGTCCCGATCGCGTGCTGCCGCGAGCTCGTCGCGCTCGCCAACGACGGCGGCGGACCGGACAACATCACCGTGCTCGTGGTCGACGTCTGATCCCTGAGGTCGTGGGGAGGGGCTCGCGCCGCCCCGTCCCTGCGAGGCCATAGGCCGGTCGGATTGCCGCCCCACCAGAGCAACGAGATCGTACCTTCGCCGTGCCGGGAATGGAGCGCCCAGCTCAGCGCCCGGCTGGCCAGATCACAGGAATCGCCACTACGGGGCGCCGACCCGGCAGAGGTATCGCCCATCGTCGCGGGGGAGGGTGCCGAGCGGAGCGAGGCGGGGGGGGCGGCGCGAGCCCCCTCCCCGTTGCCGGCGAGCAGCGGAGCGGGAGCGAGCCGGTTGACCGGTACGCCGGGATACGCCATCGGGTTGTGAATCCATGCCCGGGTCCGGGACAGCGCTTATCCGTTGTCGGCGGTAACTGTATGCCATGGCGTCGAAGTTCGGACGCGGATATGTCACAAACCTGATGCTGATCGGGCGTCACCTCTGCCTGCCCCCCGACCAGGCCTTCTACGGGCTGGCCGACCACCTGGACGAGATGGTGCTGCCGCAGCAGTTCCGCGGGACCGAGGTCGAGGAGCTCACGACCCTGCTCCGGAAGCGGATCCTCTGGCACCAGGCCGGCACGGTCGACCGCGAGGAGTACCCCGAGATCAAGCGCCTCTTCGCCCGGCTCTGCGTGGCCGTCGACCGTGCGCTCGGCCTCGAGGACCCCTCGGTCGGCTCGTTCGACTGAACCCGTTTGAAAGACCCGGATTCACCCCCTTTTTTCGCTGATCCACCCCCGGGAATACGCCGGTCTCTGCGTCGACAGCCACCTATAAGTAGCCTGAAGAACAATATATAGTTGCGAAGAGATCTTCCATTCTCGAGCTTTTATCAGAGGTCCATTAGATGTTAGAAACCTACGACGCATCGCACATCACCGTACTGGAGGGGCTGCAGCCGGTGCGGGAACGGCCGGCCATGTACATCGGCTCGACCGACACCCGCGGGCTGCATCACCTCGTGTACGAGGTCGTGGACAACTCGGTGGACGAGGCCCTTGGCGGGTTCTGCGACCATATCTGGGTGGCGATCAACGAGGACGGCTCGTGCAGGGTCGAGGACAACGGCCGGGGCATCCCCGTGGACCGGGTCAAGAAGACCGGCAAGTCCGCGATCGAGACGGTCCTGACCGTCCTCCACGCCGGCGGCAAGTTCGACAAGAACTCCTACCAGGTCTCGGGCGGACTCCACGGCGTCGGCGTCTCGGTCGTGAACGCGCTCTCGATCTGGCTCCACGCCACGGTCTACCGCGACGGGAACGTGTACGAGATGCACTTCGTCCGGGGCAAGGCCGCCCCGCTCGTCACCCGCGAGGAGACGAAGGAGGAGATGCAGGACCGGTACGCGCTCCGGTACGGCGAGCGGACGCGGAAGGGGCTCGCCTCGCGCGAGGCCTTCATCGAGGCCCACGGCAAGGAGATGTCGGGGACCGTGATCTCGTTCATGCCCGACCCGACGATCTTCGAGACGGTGGTCTTCGACTACGACGTCCTCGCCCACCGCCTCCGCGAGCTCGCGTTCCTGAACGCGGGAGTCGAGATCCGGATCGAGGACCGCCGGACCGAGGGCGAGCCCCAGGTCTACCGGTACGACGGCGGCCTTCGGGAGTTCGTCGTCTACCTGAACGAGGGCAAGGAGCCGATCCACCCCGACGTGCTCTGGTTCCACCGGACCGACCCCGAGAACCGGACCGAGGTCGAGGTGGCCCTGCAGTACACGCAGTCCTACGCCGAGACCCTGTACACCTACGTCAACAGCGTCAACACCCGCGAGGGCGGCACCCACCTCGAGGGCTTCCGCTCGGCCATCACCCGGGCGATCAACGCCTCGGCCAAGCGGAACAACCTCTTCAAAGGCAAGGACCTGACCCTCCGCGGCGAGGACGTGCGCGAGGGCATGACCGCCGTCATCTCGATCAAGCTCGCGAACCCCCAGTTCGAGGGCCAGACCAAGATGCGCCTGGGCAACTCGAGCGTCCGCGGGATCGTGGACTCGCTCGTCTACGCCTCGCTCTCCGAGTACTTCGAGGAGAACCCGACGGCACTCAGGGCGATCGTCGAGAAGGGCCTGCTCGCGGCCAAGGCCCGCGAGGCCGCCAAGAACGCGCGCGACCTGACCCGCCGCAAGACCATGCTCGAGTCCTCGCACCTGCCCGGCAAGCTCGCCGACTGCCAGGAGCGCGACCCGGCCAAGTCCGAGATCTACATCGTGGAGGGCGACTCGGCCGGCGGCTCGGCCAAGCAGGGGCGCGACCGGAAGTTCCAGGCGATCCTGCCGCTCCGCGGCAAGATCCTGAACGTGGAGAAGGCGACGCAGCACAAGATGATCAAGAACGCCGAGATCCAGACCCTGATGGCCGCCATCGGCTCGGGGATCGGCGAGCAGCTCGACCCCGAGCGCGCCCGGTACCACCGCATCATCCTGATGACCGATGCCGACGTGGACGGGGCCCACATCCGGACCCTGCTCCTGACGTTCTTCTACCGGCACATGGCCGGCCTGATCGAGAACGGGTACATCTACATCGCCCAGCCGCCGCTCTACCGCGTGGCGAAGGGCAAGCACGAGCGCTACGTCTACCGCGACGAGGAGCTCGAAGGCCGCGATCAAGGAGCTCGGCGAGAAGAACACCGTGATCCAGCGGTACAAGGGCCTCGGCGAGATGAACGCGGGCCAGCTCTGGTCCACCACCATGGACCCGAAGACCCGCGTCCTGAAGCAGATCCGGATCGAGGACGCGATGTTCGCGAACGAGATCTTCGAGAAGCTGATGGGCGACGACGTGGCCGCGAGAAGGGACTTCATCACCCGCCATGCGAAGGAGGTGAGCAACCTTGACATCTAAACAGGCTCCGATCGAGCCCGAGGACCCGCGGCGGGTCATCCGGATCAACATCGAGGAGGAGATGAAGACCTCGTACATCGACTACGCGATGTCGGTCATCATCGGCCGGGCCATCCCGGACGTCCGCGACGGGCTCAAGCCCGTCCACCGCCGGACGCTCTACGCGATGTGGGAGGAGGGCAACACCTCGGACAAGCCGTACAAGAAGTCGGCCCGCGCCGTCGCGGCGACCATGGGTAAGTACCACCCCCACGGCGACACCTCGATCTACGACACGCTGGTCAAGATGGCCCAGCCGTTCTCGTACCGCTCGCCGCTCGTGGACGGGCAGGGCAACTTCGGCTCCGTCGACGGGGACTCGCCGGCCGCGATGCGCTACACCGAGGCCCGCCTCACGAAGTACGCCGAGGCCCTGCTCACGGACCTCGAGAAGGAGACGGTCGACTTCATCCCGAACTTCGACACCTCGACCAGCGAGCCCACGGTCCTCCCGTGCCGCGTGCCGAACCTGCTCGTGAACGGCTCGTCCGGGATCGCGGTGGGGATGGCCACGAACATGGCGCCCCACAACCTCCGCGAGGTCGTGGAGGCCGTCAAGCTCGTGATCGACCGGCCGCACTGCACGACCGACGACCTGCTCAAGGTCCTGCCGGGCCCGGACTTCCCGACGGGCGGGATCATCATGGGCCGCGCCGGGATCCGGTCCGCGTACGAGACCGGGCACGGCAAGCTCACGGTCCGGGGCGTGGCCGAGATCGAGGACGTGGAGACGAAGGTCCCGAAGATCATCATCAGCGAGCTCCCGTTCCAGGTCAACAAGGCCCGCCTGGTCGAGCACATCGCCGAGCTCGTCAAGGAGAAGCGGATCGAGGGGATCAGCGACCTCCGCGACGAGTCCGACAAGGACGGGATGCGGGTCGTGATCGAGCTCAGGAAGGGCGTCCTGCCCAAGATCATCCTGAACCAGCTCTACAAGCACACCTCGCTCGAGTCCACGTTCGGCGTGATCAACCTCGCGATCTCCGAGGGCCAGCCCAAGACGCTCGGCGTCAGAGGACTGATCGACGAGTTCCTCCGCCACCGGGTCGAGGTCGTGCGCCGCCGCTGCGGGTTCGAACTCCGCAAGGCCCGCGACCGCCTCCACATCATCGACGGCCTCCTGATCGCGCTCGACCGGATCGACGAGGTGATCGCCACCATCCGCGCCTCGGAGTCGGCCGAGACCGCGGGCAGGGCGCTCATCGAGAAGTTCGGGCTCTCCGAGCTCCAGGCCGTCGGCGATCCTCGCGATGCAGCTCCGCCGCCTCGCCGCACCTCGAGCAGACCAAGCTCCGCGACGAGCGGCTCGAGCTGCTCAAGACGATCGAGCGGCTCGAACTGATCCTCTCGTGCGAGGCGAACGTGCTCCGCGAGATCCGGAAGGAGGTCGTCGCGGCCGGCAAGGAGTTCGGCAACGAACGCCGGACGCGGATCTCGCGAGGACGAGTCCCTGCTCGACATCGAGCGACCTGATCCCGGACGTGCCCATGCTGATCTCGATCACGGCCCAGAACTACATCAAGCGCCTCCCGCTCGAGACCTACCGCGCCCAGCACCGCGGCGGGCGCGGCGTGATCGGGATGGCGACCAAGGAGGAGGACCAGGTCGACAACATCTTCCTGGCCTCGATGCACGACTACCTGCTCTGCTTCACCACGGACGGACGGCTCTACTGGCTCAAGGTCTACGAGATCCCCGAGGCCTCGCGCACGAGCAGGGGCAAGGCGATCGTGAACCTGCTCAACCTCCGTGACGAGCTCGTCACGGCCGTGATCCCCATGCGCGAGTTCCGCGAGGACCGGTACCTGTTCTTCTCGACGCGGCAGGGGCAGGTGGCCAAGGTCGCCACGAGCCAGTTCTCGCGCCCGCGCCAGTCGGGGATCAACGCGATCACGCTCCGCGAGGGCGACCACCTGGTCGACGTCAAGCAGACGGACGGCACGCAGGAGCTGATCCTCTCGACGGCGAAGGGCCAGGCCCTCCGCTTCCACGAGGACGAGGTCCGGAACATGGGCCGCGGCGTCCAGGGCGTCCGCGGGATCAAGCTGAAGTACGCCGACGAGCTCGTCGCGACCACGATCGTCGAGAAGGAGCACCTCCTGACGATCACGGCCCAGGGCGCGGGCAAACGGACCGACTTCGACGAGTTCCGCGGGCACGGGCGCGGGACCATGGGCGTCAGGAACATCCTGGCCGGTCCCGGCAACCCCGTCGTCGCGACGCGGGCGGTCTCGAAGGGCGAGGAGGTGGTGATCATCACGGCAGAGGGCAACGTGATCCGGATCCGGGCCGACGACATCTCGATCCAGAAGCGGTCGACGCGCGGCGTCCGGATGATCCGGCTCGAGGAGAACGACCGCGTGGTCGGGTTCGCCTGCCTGGCGCGCGAGATCGGGGAGATCGAGTCCGAGGACGAGGCTGCGGACACGGCCCAGCAGGCCCTCGACAACGGCATCCCGGTCGAGTAACCCCTCCCTTTTTTCCTGCGTCCGCCCGGGACCGGCACCCGCGGCGATCAAAAACGTATACCTTAAATCCTTTGCCATAATCTGTGTAATCACGGCGCTCTCGGTCCTCCCGTCACTGGCCCCCGACCCCTCGTGGGTCTGGATCGTCCCGGCTCTCTTCATCGCCCCAGTGCTCGAGCTGGTCCTCGAGCGGAGCGCAATCGGGCGCTGGCACCGGTTCGTGCCGGTGCTGCTCGCCCTCGGGCTCTCGCTCCTGCTCTACGTCTTCCCGCCCGTCGGGAGCGAGGGGCCGGGCATGCTCATCCTGGCCCTGATCGCGGGCCTGGCCGTCCTGGTGGTGATGCCCGCCTTCTCCTACGCCCTCGACCACATGTCGAAGCCTGTGGCTGCGCTGATCGCGTCCGTGATCTCGTTCGCCATCCTCTTCCTCCTCGTCCCGAGCCCGCTGACGGGAATGGGCCGCGCCGCCGCGTCCGCCCTCGGGCTGGAGGGGCCTGCCGCCTGGCCCGTCGCGGGCGTGGCGTTCCTGCTCTTCGGGCTGCTGACGGCGGGGATGGGCTACGCGTTCGCCCTCTTCATCGACGAGATCTCGGACCGGATGTCCTCGCTCTTCTCGGGGCTCCTCTTCGGGGCCCTGCTCCTCCTCGCCGGGCTCGGCATCGGCGATGCGGTGGCCGGCGGACTTCTCGCATTCGCCCTCCTCCAGTTCATACGGATGCCGCCGGAGAAGGGGATCCACATGCTCGTTCTCTTCCCGGTGGTCATCGGCGCGCTCGCAATCACCGCGTTCACGCAGGCGAACCCGGTCCTTGTCGGGTCCGAGCGCTTCGTCCTCCCCCTCCTCGTCCCGGCCGTCGCGGTGATCACGCCGTTCATCATGCTCGAGCCGCAGGTGCTGACCTGGCGCGAGGGGATCGGGGTCGTCCTCACCGCGCTCGTGGCCCTCCCCGTGGTCTCGCTGATCACGACGCGCAGCCTGACCGTCGCCGGGCTCAACGTCTACGGCCACGGTCTACGCCGCCCCGCTCGCCTTCCAGGAGGCCCTGCTGAAGTGGGCCATCCTCTACGGGGAGGTCCTCCTGATCGCGCTCGCCTTCTACCTCATCATCGTGATGGGCTTCTCGGCGCTCCGCAGGGCCAAGGTCCGGGCCTGAGGCAGGTCAGCGGCGCTGCGAACCCCAGGCACGCGCTGCGTGCACGAGCGCGGTCGGCCGGTCCTCGACGGTCGTGACCACGCCCCGGTAGACGCGCCCGGTATCGCCGTCGAGCGAGATCAGGTCGCCCTCGCGGAGGACCGTCTCTCCGATCGAGCACCGGTGACGGTCGGGGATCGAAGGAGAGCGTCCGGCAGTTGACCACGCAGACCTTGCCGAGCTGGCGCGCGACCACGGCCGCGTGGGAGGTCCGGCCGCCCCGCGCCACGAGCAGGCCCGAGGCCGCCTGGATCCCGGCGATGTCGTCGGGCGATGCGGTCGGCCGGACCAGGATCACGGCTCCCTCGGCCGCGTCCGCCTCGGCCCGTGTCGCCGGTGAAGGCGATCGTGCCCGACGCGACACCGCCGGAGGCGGGCGTGCCGACCCCGAGCGGCTCGCCGCCGCCCACCACGCGGCGGATCCGGATTGCCGTCGAGGTCGATCTCGGCGAGCTGGTCGCGCGCCACGCGAGGTTCGATGACGCCCTTCCTTGACAAGGTCGACCGCGATCCTGAGCGCGGCGAGCGGGGACCGCTTCCCCGTCCGGCTCTGGAGGATGAAGAGCCGCCCCTCCTCGATCGTGAACTCGATGTCCTGCATGTCGCCGTAATGCCGCTCGAGCCGCACCCCGATCTTGCCGAGGGCCTCGTACTGTTCGGGCATCACGCGCGCGAACGCCTCCTGGTCCAGGCCGGACTGCTCTCCCGAGACGACCTCCTCGCCCTGCGCTCCGAAGCGGAAGTCGAGGAGGAGGCCGGGCTCGCCGCTCCAGGGGTTCCGCGTGAACGCCACCCCCGCCCCCGAGGCCGACCCGAGGTTGCCGAAGACCATCGCCTGCACCGTGACGGCGGTGCCGCGGGCCTCCCCGGCCATCCCGAGGCGCCGAAAGGCCTCCGCGCGGGGCCCGCCCCAGGACTCGAGCACGGCCCGGTGCAGTCCCCGAGCTGGGCGACCGCGTCGGACGGAAACGGCGTCCCGAGCTCGGCGTGCACCCGCTCGTACTGGCCCGCGAGCGCTCTGAAGCTCGCGGTGTCGAGCTCGGCCTCGTCCGGGACCCCCTCGTTCTCCATCGCCTCGCGAAGGAGCACCCGGTATCGCGCCGGGTCGTGCCCCCGGACGACCTCGCCGAACTGGGCGAGGAGCCGGCGGTAGCAGTCCCAGGCGAACCGGGGGTTTCCGGTGCGAAAGACGAGGCCGCCGATGGTCTCGCGGGAGAGGCCGACGTTCAGGATCGTCTGCATGATCCCCGGCATCGAGACCGCGGCGCCGGAGCGGACCGAGATCATGAGCGGGCGGCGGGCGGACCCGAACCCGAGGCCGGTCGTGCTCTCGAGCTCCGCGATCCCGAGCGCGAGCTGGCCGTGCGCCCACTCCGGAAGCCGCCGACCCCCTGCGTAGTACTCCTCGCAGACCTCGACGGGAAGGGCGAAGCCCGGAGGCACGGGGATCCCGATCTCGGCCATCTCGGCCAGGACCGCGGCCTTGTTTCCGTAACTGTCGCGCGATACGGCCCCCGTGTCGCGGTTGGTTCCGAAGACCGCGATCGTCCCCGTCATCGCCGGAGCTCCTCGAGGATGTTGTCGTGGAGGACGTAGACGGCCTTCATCAGGGCGTTGGTCGACTCCTCGATCGCGAGGGAGAGCTGGGTGCAGGCGTGGAGCGGGCCGGCCTTCCGCACCTCCTGGAGCAGGCAGCGTTCGGTCCGGCGGTAGGCGTCGTCGCACTCCTGCTCGATCGCGATCACCCGGTTGGCCGCGGAGAAGAACTCCTGCATCTCCTCGCGGCTCGAGCCCGAGCGCGTGAACTGGGCGGCCGAGAGGGCGCGGATGAACTCGCGGGCGGCGGAGACCGAGAGGGCGGCCATCTCCTCGAGCCCGGAGAGGCTCTCCGGGTATCGGGCGGCGTCGGCGAGGAGGGTCGAGTAGAAGCAGCCCTCCTCGAGATAGTCGAGCGCGTCGTCCTGGGCCGTGATCAGGTCCGAGAAGAACCCGATGTCCTCGATCCGGCTCGAGAGCGTCCGGACCTCGGAGACGATCATGGTCCGCGTCCCGCTCCCAGCGCTTGGCCCGGATCGCGTTTCGCGGCAGCGCGGTCGATCCCCGAGCCGGACCGCAGCGCGATCACCGAGGTCTGGAGCACGAGCGCGACGTCGATCAGCAGGGTCGCGTGGGCCGTGGCTCGCTCGAGGAGCTCGACCTGCGCGGTCCTGAAGTACCGGAGGAGCTCGGCCCGGCACCGGTCCTGGATCAGCAGGCGGGATTCGCCCCGCAGCAGCCCCTCCGTGGCCGCCCGGAGGACCCAGGAGAGGTACTCCATCGGTCTTCTCGCGCCCGAGGATCTGGTGGAGCGGCTCGCCGTAGCGGAGCGGCACCCTCGCGGCGAGGTCGAGCGCCGCGTAGACCAGGCGGTCTCCGCCGAGCTCGAGGAAACCGCGGTGCCCGATCATCCTGCTGCGCGGCCTGCCGGATCACGTCCACCGCGTCCTTGTTGAGGAGGAAGTTGCGGAGCTGTTTGCGGGCCTTGTTCCAGTCGATCAGGAAGACCAGGCGCGACCCGAGGTGGGCGAGGAAGGCGCGGCACCGCTCCCGGTCCGGTACGGCGAACGTCCCGACGGAGAGGTGGTAGATCCCTCCGTCCTGCTTGCCGGTGGTGCGCCGCGAGAGGGTGTCCGACCACTCGACATCCCAGCTCGTCGAAGAGCGACTGGAAGAACGCGAGACGCGCCATGTGGACGTCGGTATAGGTGATGGTGACCGCTCGCGGACGTGACCGCGATCACGAGGACGTGGGCATCGGTCACGCCGATGTCGTTCTGTATCACGAGCCGCTCGCCGGCGCGGGTCACGGTCGTGCCGAGGCCCGGGTGGTTGAACTTGAGGGGGGCCGTGCGGTTCAGGCCCTGCATGAAGGCCTGCACGAGTTCGCGGTCGCCGTCGCCGAGCAGGTAGGTGCGGGCGCCGTCGATCGTCTCGTTGGCGAGCTGGTCGAGGAGGGCGTTCAGGGCCCGGTGGAGGTCCATCACGAGGAGGTGCAGGCTGTCCCCCGCGGAGCGGTCGCCCGAGGTGATCGCCGTGATCCGCGCCCCGTCGATCTCTTCCGGGCCGTCTGCGCGGAGTGCGGCCGAGAGCGCCTTCTGGCGGGCCTGGAAACCGGGAGCCTCGGTCGTGTCCGAGATCGCGAACGGCCTGCACCATCTCCTCGGCCGCCTGCCTGATTCCTCCGAGGATCTTCTCGAGGTAGGGGAATCCGGTACAGCCCGCTGGCGAGGCGGATCGCGCCCGGCACGACCCCGTCGAGCGAGAGATCGCCGATCTCGGCCGCCTCGCGCTCGGCACGGAGCGTCGACGGGGTCTGGCCCGGGTGATCGGCCCGCTGCCGCGCCGTCTGGAGGAGGGAGAAGTAGTACTTGATCCGGTCGTTGGCGACGAGCGCCTGCTGAACGAGCGCGGGAAGAAGGACGGCCTCCTCCCCGAGCTCGGCGATGATACCTGCTTTCTGGATCATATCGTGCCGTCGAGTCCGATCGTATTATTCGCCGGTATATATTAGAAAGTAATCGACTTCATTCGCATGGCGACCGACAGGTGAATGCCCGCGGGCGTTCAAGGAAGCATCCGGTGCACGCATGTTCCAGAAGGAGTTCACGGTCCAGACGCACGGCGAGGGCGACGTGGTCGATCTCTCGGCCCAGCTTGCCCAGATCGTCGGCGAGAGCGGCGTCGGCGTCGGCCTGGCGACGCTCTTCGTCGCCGGATCGACCGCGGCCCTGACCACGATCGAGTACGAGCCCGGGGTGCTCGAGGACCTGAGGCGGGCCCTGAACGTCGTCGCCCCCGAAGGGGCTCCGTACGCTCACGATCGTGCGTGGGGCGACGGCAACGGCCGTTCGCACGTCCGGGCCGCGCTCGTGGGCCCCTCGCTCGCGGTCCCCGTCCGTGACGGCCGGCCCCTGCTCGGGACCTGGCAGCAACCGGTCCTCCTCGAGCTCGACGTCCGCTCCTCGCGGACGCGGACGATCGTCGTGACCGTGATCGGCTGAAAGAAGAAGGGTCAGGCCGCGGGGGTCTTCTCTTCGCGCCCCCGCGCGTGCCGGCCACGTCCGCCCACCAGGGCGAGCACGGCCGGCATGATCGTGATCGCGCCCACGATCGAGAACGCGACCGCGATCACCGTCACGACCCCGAAGTTCGAGATGATGTTGAACGACGAGATGATCAGGGCCGAGAAGCCGAAGACCGTGCAGAGACCCGAGACCGAGATCGCGGTCCCGATCTGCCGGATCGAGTGGACGATCCCCTCGAAGAGGCCGTAGCCCTCGTCCCACTCCTCGTAACAGCGCTCCATCATCACGATGGTGTACTCGGAGGCGACCCCGATCGACATCGACCCCAGGACCGCGGTGAGGGGCGTGTAATCGATCCCGAGCACGTACATGATCAGCCCGTTCCAGCCGACGATGAACGCGATCGGCACGAGCGGGGTGATGGCCTTGCCCACCCGGCGGTACACGACCAGGAGAAAGACGAAGATCATCCCGAAGGCGAGCAGGGTCATGGTCAGCTTGCCGTCCTCGATCTCGCGGATCAGGTTCGTGAACATCTCGCCCTGACCGGTGACGGTCGCGGTGATCCCGGGGGGAGGCGCCATCCAGAGGAGCTCCTTCCGGAGCTGCTCGATCATGGACGACCCCTTGGTGTTCGAGAGCTCGACCGTGGAGAAGGCGATCACGGCCTCGGTCGAGCCGGAGATGTACTGGTGCTGCGTCGCCTCGGGGATCAGCACGAGGGCCGCGTCGACCTCGCTCTGCGTCGTCGGCACGGCGCCGCCGTTCGCCTGGATGATCGCGGTCGCGATCGAGTTCGCGCCGAGGATATTCGAGTTGTGCGAGAGCTCGTACTCCTGGAACTCGTGCATCCAGCGTATCCCCTCGGGCGAGAGGACGCGGTCGCCCCGGACGAAGATCGGCGTCGACGAGGTCGAGCCCATGACCCGGCTCACCTTCTGCAGGTTGATCAGGGCCGGCATGTCCTTGGGCACGAAGGTGTCCTCGTCCGTCGAGATCGGGATCTCGCTGTCGAGCGAGAACCCGACGAGCGCGACCAGGCCGACGAGGACCAGGACCGTGACCGGGTGGTGCGAGACCGTCGCGGCGACCCTTCCGAGCAGGCTGTTGTAGGTCTCCTCCACGGTCGGCTTCTCGCTCCCGCTCCGGGTCGTGCCGTGGGGGATCGCCTTCGGCTTGTAGTTGGCGACCAGGCCGACGGCGGGCACGGAGACCAGGGCCACGAGGTAGCAGGCCATGACCCCGATCACGCAGACCTGGCCGAACGAGCGGATCATCGGCAACGGCGAGACCCAGAGGGCGATGAAGCCGATCGAGGTCGCGAGCATCGCGTAGAGGATCGAGGGGCCCGAGCGGGTCACGGTCATGCGGACGGCCTCGGGGAGCGTCGTCCGCCGGGCCTCCTCGTCGAAGCGCGAATGGAACTGGATCGCGTAGTCGATCCCGATCCCGATCAGCACGGGGAACGCGGCGATCGTGGCCATGTTGATCTGCAGCCCCGACCATCCGACGATCCCGAAGGTCAGGATCAGGCCGGCCGCGACGATCGCGACCGAGAGGAACCGGTGCCGGACATGGCCGAAGAGGAGGCCGACCGCGATCACCATCAGCAGCAGCGCGGCCCCGATCAGCATGCCCATGGAGCCGCCCATCTCCGTGCCCATCTCCTGGCTGAACGCGGTATTGCCCGTCACGGTCACGGTCACGCCGGGCGGCGGGTTCGAGAGCCGGACCCGCTCCTTGACCGAGTCGAGGAGCGAGTACTGGGCCTGTTGGGAGAGGCCGGGGTCGAGCGCGACGGCCGAGATGGTCATGGTCCTCGAGGGCAGGTACCGCGCGAGCACCTCCTTCGGCACACGGGCCTGCGCGGCATCGATCTCGGCCGTCGAGGTCGGGAGGGCGCCGCCGTTCACCTGCCGGACCATGTCCACCACCGAGGCGGCGGAGGTGACGTGCGCCTCGGTCCTGATCTCGGACTGGAGCCGATCGATGTAGGCGAGGACGGCCGGGTTCAGGACGTCGTCGGCCTCGATCAGGACCAGCATCGCGTCGGACTGGAACGTCTCCGAGTACTTGGCGAGGAGCATCCCCCTGGGCGTGCTCTTGTCCAGGTAGGTGTCCGTGCCGGTCGCCATCGAGACCAGGCTCGTGCCGATGAGCGCGAACAGGATGGCGGCCGCGAGCGCTATGAGGACGGCCCGGGGGTGGCTGTTGATCGCGGACGCGACCGCTTCAAAGGGGGCCTTCACGGTTGGTCTCCTTCAAGAATATTCGACCGGGACGGGTATAAAGTGGAGTGTCGCGCCATATCGGCCGGGCGCCGGCAATCGGAGATCGTCAAAGAATTGACCGACATCGGCGGCGACCTTGCGGCCATTGTTACCTCCGACGACAGGCGCTCTATACGGCCGGCAGGGTGAAGAAGAAGGTCGAGCCCTCGCCCGGCGTCGACTCGACCCCGATCCGTGCCGCCGTGCCGCTCCACGATCTTCCGGACGACGGCCAGGCCGATCCCGGTCCCTTCGTACTCGTCGCGGGTATGGAGCCGCTGGAAGATCACGAAGATCCGGTCGAAGTACTCCGCCTCGATCCCGATCCCGTTGTCCTCCACGGCAAACCGCCAGAACCTGCCCGCCCGTTCGGCCGAGATGCGGATCTCGGGCGGCACGTCCGGGCGGCGGTACTTCAGCGCATTGCCGACAAGGTTGGTAAAGACCTGCGCGAGCTGGGCCGCGTCGGCCATGACCGTCGGCAGCTCCCCCACGGCGACGGTCGCTCCCGCCTCGCGGATCGGCGTCTCCATCAGCCGGAGCGCGTCGGCCACGACCTCCGCCGCATCCGTCGGGGAGAGAGGTTTGGCCTTCGTCTCGATCCGCGAGAGCTGGAGCAGGTCCTCGATCAGCCGCTGCATCCGGTTCCCCCCTTCGATGATGAACGAGATGAACTCGTCCGCATCCTCGTCGAGTTTTCCGCGGTATCGTCGTTCGAGAAGCTGGCTGAAGCTGACCATCGAGCGGAGCGGCTCCTGCAGGTCGTGGCTCGCCACGTACGCGAACCGCTGCAGCTCCTCGTTCGACCGTTGCAGGTCGTCCATGTACGACGCCAGGGCCCGTTCGCTCTCCCTGAGCCTCGTGATGTCGAGGGCGTTGAAGATGACGTTCTCCTGGGGGCGGGCGAGGTCGATCGGCGACGAACTGAGCAGGATGTCCAGGATGGTCCCGTCCCGCCGCCGCCACTGCGTCTCGACGGCCCCCATCCCGTTCTGGGCGATCCGGGCATACTTCTCCCGCCCGACATACGCGTACGCCTCGTCGTCCGGGTAGAGCATCCGCGCGTCCTGCGCCGATCAGCTCCTCGCGGGCGTAGCCGGTCATGCGGCAGAGCTGGTCGTTGGCCTGGGTGATCCTCCGGTGCGAGACCATGCCGATGCCGACGGGGGCGGCCCGGAAGATCCCCTGCAGGGTCTGTTCACGCTCCAGCAGGGCCTCCTCGGCCCGCTTCTGATCCGTGATATCCATGTTCACGCCGAGGATCCGGACGATCCGCCCCGATTCATCGTATACCCCGCCGCCGAGGACCTTCATCCACCGGGTCGACCCCGTCCCGTCGTCGTAGCGGAACTCCAGCTGGAACGACTCGCCGCGGGCAAGGGCCGCGTCCCGTTCGGCCTCCACCCGCTCGAGGTCGTCGGGGAGCACCGTGCTCCGCCAGTCGTCGAACAGGACGACGTCCGGCCCCGGATCGTAGAGCCGGACATGCTCGTGGGAGGCGGTCTCCCCCATGTCAGGCAGGTGCCATTCCCAGTTCCCGATCCCGGCACAGGCTTTGGCCAGCCGCAACCGCTCCTCGCTCTCGCGGAGCGCGGCCTCAGCCCGCTTCTGATCGGTGACATCGCGGAGAACGACCTGGACCGCAGGGCGTCCGCCGAATGGGATCATCGCTCCGCGCCCCTGCACCGTAACGGTGGTTCCGTCAGGGCGCACGAGGTCCACCGCAGTGAGCGGGCTCTCCTCGCCGCGAAGGTCCGCCTCGATGTTCCATTCCACGTGCTCCCGCGTGCCGGGATGGACGATCTCGAGCACCGGCCGGCCGACGAGATCGTCTGCTCCGCCAACCCCGACAAGGGCGGCTGCCGCCGGGTTCGCAAAGACGATCAGCCCGTCCTGGTGGATCAGGATCGCGTCGGGTGCCAGCTCGACCAGATTCCGGTACTTCGCCTCGCTCTCGGCGAGCTGTCCGCGCAGCTGCTCGCGCCCGGTCATGTCGTGCCAGATGGAGAAGGCACCGGTAATCCGGCCATCCTCGCGGATCGGGGAGGTGACGATCAGGACGCCGATCGCGGAACCGTCGGCGGCGGTGATCGCGCCCCGCAGCGGCGGTGTCTCCCCACCCTCGAGCACCTGCCGCAGAGAGATCTGCATGGTCTCCGGGGCCCGGCCGTCGGCGAGGCGGAGCGCGAGAAGATCGGCGAGCGCGCCTGCGGAGAGCCCTGCCGTCGACGTGCCTGCAAGCCTCTCGGCGGCGAGGTTCGCGGCGGCTACGGATCCGTCCTCGTCATACACGAACACGGGTTCGCCAATGGCGTCGAGGGGAATCGCGGAGGATGACATGGTCGGGTTCACGCCGGAACGGGATTGGTACGGCAGTTGTGTACCTTCCTGAGCCTTAAAAACCGCTCACGTTACCGTCCGGCGGGGCTCCCGGTCGTTTCTCGATCGTACCTGGCGACCCCGCCGGGAGGGCCTGCCGGCCGGTGCTGGGGTCACCGGGGGTTGCCGTCGGCCCATCGGCGGCGGTTCGCCTCGGGCGAAAAGCGAAAGGCGCCGAGCGGGCCTGTCGGGACTGCCGCCCCGGCGACCGTTCCGTTCTGCGAAAGACCTGCAATAGGGAGAACGGCACTGTCCCTGGACGACCCGGCGAGACCGACGCTCTCTCTGGCAGTCGGGTTAGGAGAATGGACTGGCGGGTGCGGCGATCGCGGACGGCACGGGGCGGAGGGGCCGTCCGTGCCGGGCACGCGCACGGGGGAGGGCCGCAGGACGACGGGCTGATGGTTCGTCAGTCGAGCGGGATCGACTCGAGCTGGGAGACCAGCTCCCAGATCCGTGTCCGGGCATGGACGGGCATGTTCGGGTCGTTGCTGATCTCGTCGATCTTGGAGATCGCGGTGGCGGCGCGGAGCCCTGCCGGCTTCGACGTGTCGAGCAGGATGGCTCGCGTCTCGTCGGCGACCCGGCGGATGTTGCGCGGAATGGAGGAGTCCTCCGTGATGTGCTGGAGCATCTGGATGCAGGTGCCGATCTGGTCGTCCTGAGCGGTCATTCTCATTATCCCCCTGATACGTTCTGACAGGTAGCCTATACAGGCATAAATAACTTAATAAGCGTACCTCTCTGGGATGACGAGCGAAGACGAGATTATGGCCGATCACCTGCTGCATGGCGCGCGCATGCTCGCCCGGGCCTGCCCGGACTGCGGCTGCCCCCTCTTCGAGGTGAAGGGCGAGACCGAGCTGCGTGGTCTGCGCGGCCCGGCGGGCGTCCGCGGAGGCCGCGCCCGAGGGTACCGGGACCCCGGAGCCGGCGGACGCACCCGCCCATGCCCCTACGGCCACCGCTCCCACGCCGGCGGTCACCGGCTCGCTCGCGGACGAGCTCGGCGCCACTCTCGCGTGCCTCCTCCAGCGGGCCCGGGGCGAGCCCGACCCAGAGCGCTGCCGCACGCTCATGGAGTGCGTCCGGATCGGCTGGGGCCTCCTCCGCTGATCAGTAGCCCTGCCGGACGAACTCGTGGACCCGCGTTGCGGTCTTCTTCCCGACCCCCGGCACGGCCTCGAGGGCGGCCGTCTCCGCCGCGAGCACACCGAGCAGCGAGCCGAAGGCCTCGAGGAGGGCCCGCGCGGTCCGCGGCCCGACCTCGGGGAACGCCGAGAGCACGTACTCCTGCTGCTCGCGGACGGACCGGTGCGACTTTCTCGGGTGGGCCTTCCGTCTCGCCCCGTCCGCCCTCCTCGCGCCGGGCGAGGACGAGCAGGAGGTCGGCCGTCTCGCGCTCATCGGCCGTGTAGAGGAGCGTGACCCCCATGTCCACCGCGATCGCGGCGAGCGCGCCCCGGATCGCGTTCGGGTGGATCTGCCGGTGGGAGTAGAGGTCGCCGCCCTCGACGATCAGGACCGGCTTCGGCGCGGCGTCCGCGAGCGATCGGAGCTGCCCGAGGAGGTCCCGCTCGACGAGGGTGTCCACGAAGTCGCGCGCGGTCTTGCGCTCGACGAGGATTCGGTCGCCGATCGCGTAGTCGCCGTCCTCGAGGTGCGCGATCTCGAGGGCGGCGCCCGAGAGCCGGAGGGCCTCGACCACGCGCGACTGGGTCTCGCGGTCGTCCGCGACGACGACCGGGCCGTCCGGGAGGAACCCGGCGAGCCGCTGCTGAAGCGGGTCCGCGCCGGGCGGGTCGTCGGTCGCGAGCTCGGTCTGGCCCGGGGCATCCGGCGTCCGCATCCGCACCAGCCCCTTCTGCATCGACCGTTCGCGCGCCTGCGAGATGTAGCGATAGGTCTCGTCCGCGGTGCCCTTCGTCACGAGCACCACGATCCGACCCGCGCCCGAGCGGCCTGTCCGGCCCTTGCGCTGGATCGACCGGATCTCCGAGGGGACGGCCTCGTAGAAGATCACGAGGTCGGTCGAGGGGATGTCGAGCCCTTCCTCGCCGACCGAGGTCGCCACGAGCACGCGGAACTCGCCGGCCCGGAACCGGCGGAGGGCGTCGATCTGCTGCTTCTGCGAGAGCCCCTTCTCCGTATCGCGCGAGGCCTGGCCCACGAAGCGTTCCGAGGGAATTCCGCAGGCCGAGAGGTGGGCCGCGAGCGCGTGGACCGTGTCCCGGTACGAGGCGAAGAGGATGATCCGGCTCTCGGGGTCGATCCGGAGCTGCTCCTCGATCACGGCCCGGACCACGGGGAACTTGGGGTGAAGCTCGCCCTCCCACGAGCGGGCCGTGGCCACGAGCTCGCCGAAGATGGCGTCCGCCGCGAGCCGCTGGCTCGCCTTGCTCCCGGCGTCCGAGGCGCCGTCGATGGCGAGCCGTTCCAGGAAGCGGGCGAGCGCCACCGACCCCTGCGACTCGCAGAGGGTGAGCCCGTGGCGGAGCTTCATCAGCTCGGCCTGGATCGACGCGGCCTGGAACGCGGCCGGGTCGCGGTCCGCGATCCGCTCCTGGATCAGCGCGTTCAGCCAGTTCAGGGTCCGCATCGAGAGCCGCTCGCGCTCGGGCGCGGGAAAGCCGAACCGTCGCAGGGCCTCGAGCCGGTGGTCGACGAGGAGGTGCATCCGGTCGCGGGCGTCCGCGAGCTCGGGAGGGAGGTCGACCTTCACGAACTCGAGGGTCCGCTCGTGGACGTACGGCGCGACGTCGGGGTCGGTCTCGACCCGGGTCTCGACCCGCTCGATCCCGAGCACGTCGCAGACCGCCCTGACCTTCTCGGCGTCTCCGCCGGGCGAGGCCGTCATCGCCAGGACGAGCGGACGGGCGGCCGTCTTCGCGTACCATTCCGCGAGGAAGGTGTAGGCGTAGTTCCCGACGGCCCGGTGGCACTCGTCCACGACGAGCAGGGCCACGTCCTCGAGCGAGTACCGGCCTGCGAGGCAGTCGTTCTTGATCACCTGGGGCGTGGCGAAGCAGATCCGCGCCCGCTCCCAGCCCCGGACGCGCTCCGCCGGCGGGGTCTCGCCCGTGAAGAGCGCGAACGCGTCGTCGTCGGGGAGGACGAGGAGGTCGCGGAAGAAGCGGTAGTGCTGCTCGGCCAGCGGCTTGGTCGGTGCGAGCATCAGCACCCGCGCTTCCGGGTCCTCCTTCAGCCGGGCGGCCGCGACGAGCAGGGCGACGGCGGTCTTGCCGAGGCCCGTGGGGAGCACGACCAGCGTGTTCTGGTCGAGCGCCCGCATCGCGATCGCGAGCTGGTACTGGCGCGCCTCGAGCGCGCCCGGGCGGATCAACGGGTGCTGGATCTGGCTCATTCGAGCTCGGCGAAGAGGACCTGGCCCGCACAGAGCACGCGACAGGTCTCGGCGAGAGAGGCGCGGGGAATGCGGACCTGGCGCATCGAGTCGCGGTCGCGCAGGGTGACGGTCCCGTCCTCGAGGGTGTCGTAGTCGACCGTGACCGCGAACGGCGTCCCGATCTCGTCCTGGCGCCGGTACCGCCGGCCGATCGCGCCCGAGTCGTCGTACTCGGCCATAACGCCAGCGGCTTTGAGCTCGTCCGCGATCGAGACCGCGACCTCTCCGAGCCCGTCGCGGTTCATCAGCGGGAAGACGGCGACCTGGATCGGGGCGATCGGGGGGGCGAGCCGGAGCACGGTCCGCGTGCCGTCCTCGACCGGCTCCTCGTCGTAGCTGTGCTCGAGGACCGCGTAGAGGATCCGGTCGATCCCGTAGCTCGGCTCGATCACGTGCGGCATCACCTCCTCGCCCTGGACCTCGACCTCGACCTCGCGGACATCGTAGAGGTCGGGGGCGATCTCGAGCGGTGCGCCGTCGACCTCGACGGCGAAGCCGGCCGGGTTGGCCGCCACGACCGGGTCCGTCGCGGCGATCGCGTCCGCGACCGCCTTCGCCTGGCCCCGGAACCGGGGGCCGAGCGCGCCCATGCGCGGAACGACCCGGGTCTCGCTGCGGCGGATCGGCTCGGGGTACTGGATGAAGACCGTGAACGCCTCGCCCGAGTGGGCCGCGTGGGCCCGGAGGTCGTAGTCGGTCCGGTCCGCGATCCCGACGGTCTCGACCCAGCCGAACCGCCCCGAGAAGCACTCGGCGTCCCAGCAGTCGCAGGCGTAGTGGGCGCGCTCGTCGGGGAGGTGCTGGCGGAAGCGGAGCCGGCCGGGCGCGACCCCGACCCGGCAGAGGAACTCGTGGGTCAGGGCGAGGTAGTACGCGACGTACTCGTTCGCCACCGTGCCCGAGGAGACGGCCTCGGCCATGCTCATCTCGACGGCCGGCGCCTCCGCCTGCTGCTGGGGGTACGCGAGGAGCGGCATCCGGTAGTCCGCGTACCGCGCGAAGTTCGGGTGCGCCTTCTTCTCGGGGTGGACGAAGATCTCGGCCTCGGCCTGGGTGAACTCGCGCAGGCGGATCATCCCCTGCCGGGGGGAGATCTCGTTCCGGTAGGACTTGCCGATCTGGGTCGCGCCGAAGGGCAGCTTGTCGCGGTAGAACCGGAGCAGGCGGGAGAAGTCGGTGAAGATCCCCTGCGCCGTCTCGGGCCGGAGGTACCCCGTCCGCTGCGAGCCCGGCCCGATCGAGGTCTGGAACATCAGGGAGAACCCGAAGACCTCGACCGGGCCGAAGAGATCGCCGCAGGCCGGGCAGGCGAGGTCTTCGAGCTCGCGGCAGAGGGCCGCCTCGTCGAGCGTGGCCGCGTTCGCGCAGCGGCCGCCGCCCTCGACCACGTGGTCGGCCCGGAGGTACTCGTTGCAGTGGGGGCACTGGACCATCTTGTCCGAGAAGCCCTTGACGTGGCCGGACGCGACGTAGATCGCCTCCTGGCCGATGGTCGGGACACTCGATCTCGTAGAACCCCTCGCGCACCACGTAGAACGAGCGCCACGTCTCCTCGATCCGCCGCTTCATCATCGCGCCGAGGGGGCCGTAGTCGATGAACCCGGCGACGGCGCCGTAGGGCTCCGAGGTCGGCCAGACGAAGCCCCGGCGCCGGGCGAGGTCCATCACCCGCTCGTATACGTCAGCTGCCATGATCTCAGTCTCCCTTCATTATGTGGCCGCTCTCTATTAAGGCTGCTTTGAAGGGGCGTACCAGGAGGGCCCGTGGGCCGGTGCCGGCGCCCATCACGACCAGAAAGGATATATCTCGTCCCGTACCATGACGTCAGGCGGTCTGGGCGACTCCGATATAAGGATGCCGCACATGTACAGTGTGCGCGGTTTTCCCCCCATTTGTCGAGTTTCTCGGGATATCGCGACAATTTCGGTGTTTTCTCGGATGACAAGAAAGGAAGATATAAGTACTATACGTCGTCTTATAATTCCGTATCCGATTGTGGTGTATCATGGTGGCTGAAGAACGACGCAAGGCACAGCTCCTGGAGCTGTTCTCGAACATCACCAGCAAGACGAAGATCGTGGAGCCGATGAAGAAGATCCACGGTTCGCTGCGTGACCGCGATGCCGTCGAGCGCGAGATCGCACTGGTGATGCGGGAGGTCCTCGATCAGGGCTTCTTCAAGACCAAGCTCAAGCCCCTTCAGCTCGCCAAGCTCGTCTCCGACTACTACGCGGGCCGGAACGACACCGAGATCGCGCGCGATCTCGGGGACGAGAAGCTCTCGAAGACGGTCGCACGGGCTCGGATCCGGCTGAAGCTCTTCCGCGAGCTCGACTTCAAGATGCCGTTCGAGAAGCAGGTCCTCAAGGACATGATCGACGCCGACATCAACATGAAGGAGATCGCGGAACGGCTCGATGTCTCGCCCTCGACGCTCCGCGAGTACCGGCACGTGCTCGAGGAGGAGGAGGACCATACCCTCGACCTCTACCTGGAGCGGATCAAGGACATCATGGAGGACCGCGACCTCTCGGAGCAGATGACCCACTCGGCGCTCGCGGACAGCCTTGGCGACTCGATCGATATCACCGAGGCCGAGCTGGCCGAGATCTCCTGATCCTCTTTTTCGATCGCAACCTCCATATCGCTGCGCCGCCGATCGCTTCCTCATGCGGCTGACCTATGTCGAGCACGCCTGCGTCCTTCTCGAGGGCTCGCGGCGGGTGCTGATCGACCCGTACGTGCTGAACGGGACGCTCCCCGAGGACCCGGACCTGGTCGTGGTCACGCACGGCCACCTCGACCACCTGGGCGAGGCCCTCCGCCTCGCCCGGCCGACGGTCACGACGAACGAGATCGCGAAGGAGCTCGCGCGCCGCGGCGTCCCGGCGGAGGGGATCAACACGGGCGGCGGGATCGAGGTCGACGGCGTCCGGGTGACGATGACCCAGGCCGTCCACTCGCACGTGCTCGAGATCGAGGGCGAGCGCCTCCCGGGCGGGGACGCGGCCGGCATGGTCGTGGAGATGGACGGCGTGACCGTCTACCACGCGGGCGACACGGCGCTCTTCTCGGACATGAAGGTGATCGGCGCGCTCTACTCGCCCGACGTCGCGCTCCTGCCGATCGGCGGCCGGTTCACGATGGACCCGGCCGCGGCGATGTGCGCCGCCCGGTGGGTCGGGGCGCCGCTCGTCGTTCCGATCCACTACAACACCTGGCCGATCATCGCGCAGGATCCGGGACCCTTCAAGGAGGCGCTCGAGCGCACGACCGACATCCGCGTCGCGGTGCTCGCGCCCGGGGAGTCGATCGAGATCCCGGGGAATGTCGGCGGTGCGGATCGATCGTCCAGACGGACCCCGGACCGATCTCCTCACCGCTACCGGGGTCCGGAGAACAGCGAGCCGCGGGGCACGCGCGCCGTGCGCTGCCCTGCAATCGTGAGGAACCTCACCGTCGACGGTCGGGCAGGCTTCCTCGGACTACCACTTTCTCTTCGTCCGGAGCGCAGACGCCGTCCCTGAGGCGTGGGACCGCCTCGCCGCGGTGCTGGCCGTCGCCGTCTGCGGATCTCATCTCCTTTTTCGGGTCAGACCCGGATCAGGACGCGTTCGAGTGCGAGATACCGTCCGCCCCTCGGGCGAGAACTCGTCGATGAGGGCGCCGCAGGTCATGGACCGGTATCGTCGCTCGAGGGGGTTCACCGCGATAGCGAACAGGCCCGCGTCGAGTTCGCTCCCTATGGGGACGATGATCGAATCTCCACCGATAGCAGTTGCCAGCGCCCCGGCGTCGCCAGTACGCCTTCGGTTGGCGCGGATCTCGTCCGACCCCTCTCCCATCCCCCTCGCTACTCTGCCACTACCTGGACTGTGTCTCCGACTTTCATCCGGTTATTCACCAGTGAAATCCCTGACGACGCCATGGCGGTCACGAACCCGTCCGAGCAAGTTCTCCAGGACGTTGCCGGAGATCAGGGCGGACGAGGGTGTGTACGCGGTCGGTCCGAGGTAGATCGCGGTGCCCGTGCCCTGCATCACGTTGCTCTGGATCACGGAGTTGGTCTTGTCGACCTGCATCCCCACGGACGCACCGGTAATCGTATTGCCGACGATCCGGTCGACCTTCGAGCCGATGCTCGATGCGGACACGCCCTGGTTCCGCAGCAGGATGCCGGTGGGGCAGTTGCTGATCACGTTGTTCGAGATATCGGCGATGCCGGCGCGGAGGTTGATGCCGACCCGCGAGTTGACGATGACGTTGCCCCGCACCACATACGGTCCGGTGGTCTCGAGGTGGGCGTCGATCGCCTGGTCCGTGAAGTTCTCGAAGTAGTTGTTCTCGACCGTGACACGCTTGATGTACTGGCCGACGTTCTCGTTGGTGGCGCTGCCGGTGGCGATGCCGTGCCGGCCCTTGGTGACAAAGAAGTTGTCACGGACGATCACGTTGTCGCAGTAATCGTAGAGCACCACGCCGTATCCATAGTCCTCTTGGAAGACGTTGTCGAAGACGCTGTCCTCGACCACGACATCGACGCAGCCCTGCATGCGAATGGCAGCAAAGCCGACGTTGTGGAACTTCACGTACGAGAAGTGGACGTTCTGCAGATACCAGCAGCCGAACATCGCGGGACCGGTCTCGACGCCGGGACCTTCGATGACCACGCCGGTGACGGTGAAGCCGCTCATCTTCGACGAGAGCGAGCCGCCCTTGTTGACGTTGAAGACATAGCCGGTCGCGGACTTGCAGTTGAAGACCGTGCCCGAGGTACCGAGCAGGGTCACGGGCCTGGAGATGGCGACCGGACCGTTGATGCGGTAGGTGCCGGCGGGGAAGTACAGGACCGAGCCGGACGGCTTGGAGGCGATCAGCGCCTGGAGGGCCGCAGTGTTGTCGGTGGTGCCGTCGGCCTTGAGACCGGCCGTCTGGACGTTGATCGCGCCCGCCGGGACGTTCGCCGTCGGGACCTTCCAGGCCTGGTACGCCGCGCGCATCGCGGCAAGGCGGGCGATTCCCCGCGGGTAGGCGGTCTCCGCATCGACGCTCCGGAGCCGGTGCTCACCGGGTACGTGACCGGGTTTCCCCGAGGCGGAGGCGTTCGAGTGCTCGGCCGGCATCCCCGTCGCGGATGCCGGCGCCGGCGCGGGCGTCGGCCTGATCGAAGTCTCTCTCGTACGCGGTCTTCACGCTCGCGATGGTCGCGGCAACTTCTGGTGGGGGGTCGGCGTCACCGTCTTCCGGTACGAGCTCGGGTTCGCGAATCTCGCGACGGCGTCTGTGTCGAGCTGTAGCGATCTTGCCGGTGATGCGGGCGATCTGTCCCCCGGCGACCACGCCGGGGCGGCAATGCGCCTCTGCGCCGAGACGGCCCGCACCGGCGCGCGGCGCGGCCGCACAGTCCTCTCCCTCGCTTCGGGCACGAGATTTTGTTATGGGAGCGGAGTTCTGACGGCCTGAAAATCTCTTATTCCCGCGGCTATCGGTTCGCCACCACCACGCTGACCGGGAATGCCGCACGATCCCGGGCAGCAGGGAAAGGCGACCGAGCGCACGACCGACATCGCCGTCGCATGCTCCGGCCGGGAGAGAATCGAGGTCGAGGCCCGAAAAATATTGCGACGGACTAGAAGTCCGTCATAATTCTGAATTGGTCGATCTCTTCGCGACCGAGCTGCTCGAGGAACTCCTCGGCCGCGTGGCGGACGTCCTTGGACGCCGTGATGGCCCGGCCCACGACGAGGATGTTGGACCCGGCCGCAATCGCGTCGCGAATGTTCTCGACCCGGATCCCGCCGGCCGTCGCGACCAGGAGTTTGCCGCCCGCTGCCTCGCGCATGCCCTCAATGTTCCCCCAGACGTGGCACGTCCCCGTCTCCTCGCAGTCGATCCCGCGGTGGAGCTCGACGATGTCGGGCTTGACCTTGAGCTCGCGGATCAGTGCCACCGGGTCGGTGACGTTGAGCATGTCGATGATCGAGTAGATCCCGGTCTTCTTCGCCTCGGCCAGCGCCTTCTCGATCGTGGAGAGCGGCGCGAGACCCGAGATCACGACCGCGTCCGCGGTCGCGTCGGCGGCCATGCGGGCCTCGAGGTTGCCCGTGTCGAGGGTCTTGAGGTCCGCGACGATGAACGCGTTCGGCCGGACCTTCCGGATCTCGGAGATGACCGAGAGCCCGAACTGCTTGATCGTCGGGGTTCCCGCCTCGATGATCAGGTGATCCGATTCGGGGAGTTCCGCGAGCACCGTTCGCACGCGGTTCAGGTCCACGAGGTCGAGCGCGACCTGGAGGTACGGGGGGTCCCAGAGCCGCTGGACCTTGAAGCCCATCACCGCGTGCGCCGCGCGGTCCTTCTCGTGGAGCAGGGTCTCCGTCGGCGGGAAGCGCTCCAGCGCCCGGCCGAGCGCGAGCTTGGTCGCGCCGTAGTTGAACCGGTAGATCCGGTTGTAGTCCGTCGCCTCGGGGGCGAGGTAGATCGAGGCCAGGATGACCAGGTCGTCCACGTCGAGGTCGCCGAAGATCCCCTCCTCGAGCGCGTCCGCGACGGCCTTCGCGACCGCGGCCTGGACCGGGCCGAACATCTCGCGGACCTGCTCGCCCTTCTTCAGGGTCACCTTCGGGATGACGAGGGTCGCGGGCTTGGTCATCAGGTTCGGCCGGACCACCGCGAGGAGCGGCGTGTGCCCGGCCGAGAGCTGCGCGAGCCCGTTCGCGAACGCCTGGCCGATCGGACCGGCCTTGTCCCCTATCATCAGGTCGACGTGTGCGAGCTCGGGGCCGTCCCCGACCAGTGCTTCTCCAATCAGATACATCCAGTAACCCCTGCGTCTGTGACGTTGGAGGGGTGCCGTATTAAAAAAATCGCCGCTGTGTCCCGGGCGGCCGAATGGGGCCCGCAGCGCGCCTAAGAATAGTCATTAGGACGATTAAGGGGATAGGAATATATACTGATTGCCGTATTCCTCACCATGCCCTTGGAGGAGCTGCTGATCCCCGAGACGCCGATCTACGAGCTCGTGATCCGCGGCGTCGTCATCTACTTCGCCCTGCTGCTCGCGTTCCGCCTGATCGGCAAGCACGAGTTCGGCCAGCTGACCCCGTTCGACCTGATCCTGCTGGTGATCATCTCCGAGGCGGTCTCGCCCGCGCTGAACGCGAACGACAACTCCATTACGGCCGGCCTGATCGTGGCCGCCACCCTCTTCGCCGTCAACTACCTCATGAGCGTTGCCCAGTTCAGAAGCCCGGACTTCCGGAGACTCGTCTCGGGCGAGGCGGAGGTGCTGATACGCGACGGGAAGCCCGATGAGCGGCTGATGAGAAAGGAGAGGATCACCCGCGGCGATCTCGATTCGTCACTCCGTGTCAAGGGGATCGATGCGATCGAGAAGGTCCGGCTCGGGTACCTCGAGGACGACGGCGAGATCTCGGCCCTGCTCTACCGGGATCCGGAGAGCAATGAGCAGGTCGCGTTCGAGGAGGCGCACCGTAAGAAGAGCCAGCTACCTGACGAGAAATGTGGGGTCGGTGAGATTTGAACTCACGATCGACGGGTCTCTCCGATGTGCGTCAGTGCTCCAACGGGTCATCACCAATCAGGAGACCCATTGTTCATCACCCGCACGAGACCGCTGGAGCCCGTCGCCATTCCGGACTAGGCCACGACCCCGATGCAGTATATACGGTGTGTCCGCGGGCATAAATTACTTCTTCTTACGGCCCGCGGGGGACTCATCAGCACTGCTATATCCACGCCGTCCAAAATCCGTAAGGATGGCTCTGATCAGCTACGTGACGGGCACGTCGGCCGTTCCCCTGATCGGGAAAACAATCGGCGAGATGTTCGACGAGATCGCCGCGCGCTACCCCGATACCGAGGCCGTGGTCTCGGTCCACGAAGAGATCCGCTGGACGTACCGCGAACTGCACGAGCGGGCCGAGGCACTCGCCCGGGGCCTGATGGCGCTCGGTGTGGAGAAGGGCGATCGTGTCGGGCTCTGGATGATGAACCACGCCGACTGGATCGTCACCCAGGTCGCGACCGCGAAGATCGGCGCGGTCCTGGTCAACATCAACCCGGCCTACCGGACCTACGAGCTCGAGTACGCCCTCCGGCAGTCCGAGGTCCAGACCCTGATCGTGCAGGGCCGGTTCAAGACATCCGACTACGTCGGAATGTTCTACGAGTCCTGCCCCGAGGCGTACGACTGCAAGGCCGGCCGGATCGAGTCCGAGAAGTTCCCGTTCCTGAAGAACGTGATCTTCGCCGGCGACATCCCGTACAACGGGATGTTCCTCTGGAGCGACGTGATCCGGAAGGGCGAGGGCGTCAATGCCGACGAGCTCGCCGAGCGGGCTGCGGCCCTCGACTTCGACGACCCGGTCAATATCCAGTACACGAGCGGCACCACGGGCTTTCCGAAGGGCGTCGTGCTGAGCCACCACAGCGTCATGAACAACGGCTACATCATCGGCGAGGGCATGCGCTTTACCGAGAAGGACCGGCTCTGCATCCCCGTGCCGTTCTACCACTGCTTCGGCATGGTCCTCTCGAACATGGCCTGCATGACCCACGGCTCGACCATGGTCCTGCCCTCGCCGGCCTTCGACGCCGAGACCGTGCTCCGGACTATCCAGGACGAGCGGTGCACGGCCGTCCACGGCGTCCCGACCATGTTCATCGCCGAGCTCGGCCACCCCAACTTCCCGAACTACTACCTCGGCACGCTGCGGACCGGGATCATGGCCGGCTCGCCCTGCCCCGTCGAGGTGATGAAGCAGGTCAACACGCGCATGAACATGTCCGAGATCGTGATCGTGTACGGCCAGACCGAGACCGCGCCGGGGGTCACCATGACCACGACCGTCGACCCGGTCGAGCGGCGGGTCTCGACGGTCGGGACGGCCTTCCCCCACACGGAGTTGAAGGTCATCGATCCGGCCACGGGGAAGATCCTGCCTCGTGGCGAGGTCGGCGAGATCTGCGCCCGCGGCTACATGGTCATGAAGTGCTACTACAACAACCCGTCGGCCACGCACCTGACCCTCGACCGGAACGGCTGGGTCCACACGGGCGACCTCGGGACCATGGACGAGGAGGGTTACTTCAAGATCGAGGGGCGGCTCAAGGACATGGTGATCCGGGGTGGCGAGAACCTCTACCCGCGCGAGATCGAGGAGTTCCTGCACCACCACCCCAAGGTCCGCGACGTCTACGTGATCGGCGTCCCCGACGAGAAGTACGGCGAGGAGCTGATGGCCTGGGTCGCGCTCAGGGAGGGCGAGACCGCGACGCCGGACGAGATCCGCGACTTCTGCGTCGGGAAGATCGCTCACTTCAAGATCCCGCGGTACGTCAAGTTCGTCGACGACTTCCCGATGTCGGTCTCGGGCAAGATCCAGAAGTTCAAGATGCGCGAGGCGTCGATCGCCGAGCTCGGACTCGAGGGCGCATCGCAGATCGAGACGGCGTAGCGTCCGGCAGGCAGGCTCTTTTTATGCTGCGGGCTGCCGCAGCACCCGGTCCGCGACCTCGCTCATCGAGAGGGCCGCGAAGCCGTACTCGTCGTGCAGGGCCCGGTACTCCTCCAGGATCCGGCGCAGGATCCGGAGGTTCGCCTCCTGGTTCACCCCGAAGTTGTGGGGGTGCCACCAGATGTGGTAGCAGCAGCCGTGCTGCGCCGCGTCCCGCATCTCGTTCGCGATCCGCCGGATCCGCATGCCGTCGAGCGGGGCCGACCACCAGTACTGCGGATAGAGAAAGCGCGAGGCCATGACATCGACCGGGACCTTCGCGCCGTTCCCGACAGGCCGCACGATCCGGTTCCCCGAGAGGTTGACGAAGGCGTCGGCGTAGCGAAGCGCCCTTCGCACGGTCGACTCCTCCTCCTCGTTCATGGCCCGGTAGAGCCAGGACGAGGTGTTCCCGCGGTAGGCGCGGATCCCGAGGTCGTGACAGACCTCGAGGTAGTCCGGGTTGACCTGGTTCCGGGGGAAGACCAGGCTCCGCAGGTCGATGCCGTACCGCCGTGCCGCGCGGCAGTTCGCCTCGAGGTCGGCCCGGAAGTCCTCCACGGTCTGGCCCTGTTCCAGGCAGTAGAAGTGCGAGAAGGTATGGCTTGCCACCTCCTGCCCCGGATGGCGCAGCACCTCCTCGATCAGGCTCCCGCCGAAATGGAAAGGGTCGAGGGACTCGTCCTCGCCGAGGCTCGGCGAGCTCGTCGTAGGCGGAGAAGCGGGTGTTCGCGTAGTGCGGCAGGCGCTCGGGGAGGTTCGAGACGAGGCTCGATCGGTCCGAGTAGAAGAGGAAGCCGACGAAGGCCCACGTCGCGTGGACATCGAACTCGTCGAAGAGGTCGAGCAGACGGGGGACCACCTGGCGGTCCCCGAGGAGATTCTCGCGGTAGTCCTGAAGCTCGCCGCTTGTCCCTGACTCCCCAGAAGAGCTCGCAGTCGAGGGAGATCACGAACGATCCCGCAGGTCCGCCGTCGGGCCGGGAGAACGCGTTATCGGCAGAGAGGGAGCGAGGGTGCAACACGGATCTATTTCACCTTATTCTGACAGGGTGGTCGCCCGATCTCCTCGATCATTCATTCTTCCGGGAGCCACATTATACCTTCTCCCTGCCGCCCGACAGGCCCTCGGGAGAGCAGCGGAGCGTGCGAATCGTCTCTGCGATCGCGGACGCATCGCTGCGGTCTCCAGTCTCCCTCCCATCGCGGTAGAACGGGATAGTAAACGATCGGGAAAGCCCGCTGCCGTCGGGCAGGGGCTGCACCGCCCGGTCTCCGGGCATCCTACGATCCGTCGCCTGCACGGGAGACGAGCGCCCGCGCGGCGGCGGCGGCGCCGGAGAGGACCTCCTCCGCGCCCGGCACGACGCGCTCGTGCATCAGCACGCGCCCCGCGCAGAGCGTCGTCGTGACTGCGGCGCCGGGACAGGCGTAGACCGCGTTCGAGACCGCGCTGTGGAGCGGCGTGTTGCAGGGCGTCCGGGTCTCGACCAGGACCAGGTCCGCGGGAGCGCCCGGCTCGAGCCGGCCCCCGGGAAACCCGAGGGCGGCGTGGGCGTTCACGGTCGCGAGGCCGAGGGCTTCGGCCGCGGGGAGCATCGTCGGGTCGTCCCAGGCGAACTTCTGGAGGAGCGCGGCCGTCTTCATCTCTCCGAAGAGGTCGAGGCTGTTGTTCGAGGCCGCGCCGTCCGTACCGAGCGCGACGCGGGCGCCGGCCCGTATCAGAACCGGGTAGGGCATGGCCCGGCCCGTCGCGAGTTTCATGTTCGAGGCCGGGTTGTGCGAGACGGTCGAGCCGCGCTCCGCCATCAGGCGGCACTCGGCGTCGTCGAGCCAGCAGCCGTGGGCCGCGACCGTGCGCGGGCCGAGGAGGCCCGCCTCGTCGAGGAGCGCGGGCGGGCGCCGGCCCGTGGCCTTCACCGCGTCCGCGACCTCGGTCTTCGTTTCCGCGAGGTGGACGTGGACCCCCAGGTCGCGCTCGCGGGCGAGGTCCGCGCACCAGCGGAGCCCCTCGGGCGAGACCGTGTAGACCGCGTGCGGTCCGACGGCCGCCGAGATGCGCGGGTTCGCCATCCGGGCGACCGAGTCCACGAGCCCCTCAGTCGCGCGGCACTCGCGCTCGCGTTTCTCCGGGTCGGAGAGGTCGATGAACCCGTAGCTGAGCTGTGCGCGCAGCCCGGCCTTGTCCACGGCGCGGGCGGCCGACTCCATGAAGAAGTACATGTCGTTGAACCCGACCGTGCCGGTCGAGACCATCTCGAGACAGGCGAGGCGTGTGCCCCAGTAGACGTCGTCGGCGGTCAGATGGGCCTCGAGCGGCCAGATCCGCTCGGCGAGCCAGGGCTGGAGGAGCATGTCGTCCGCGTACCCCCGCAGGAGGGTCATGGCCGCATGCGTGTGCGTGTTCACGAGCCCGGGGAGGAGGACGCGGCCCCGCCCCTCGATCACGTGGTCGTACTCGTGGCCGCGCCCGGCGTTCTCGCCGATGGCGGCGATCGTCCCGTCGTCGCCGACGACGACGTCGACGTGGCGGTCATCGCGGCGCACGCCCCGAATCAGGAGCGGCGCCCGGGTCTCGAAGATCTCGGTATCCGGTGTCATGTCACAGTCCTCCGATCAGTCGCTGCACGATCCCGGCCATGCGGTCGGCGTTCGCGCGGGCCGCCTCCTGGATCGCCTCGAACGAGAGCGGGCAGGCATCGAGCCCGTGAGCGTAGTTCTCGACCGTGCAGAGCGCGGCCACCTCGAGCCCGAGCTCGTTCGCGATCGCGGCCTCAGAGGCGCAGGTCATCCCGACGACGTCCGCATAGCATGCGAGCGCCCGCACCTCTGCCCGCGTCTCGAGGCGCGGCCCGGGGGTCTGGACGTAGACGCCGCCGTGGTGTGCGCCGGGGACGAGCCCTGCGATCCTCCGTGAGAGCTCGTCCGAGAAGCCCGGGCAGACGTGGACGATCGCCCGGTCGTGGATGGTCGGCACGGGCGCGGTCGTCGCGTAGTCGGCGGGGACCAGGAGCGAGCCCGGCTCGTGCTCCACGCGGAGCGAACCTGTCGACCCGATCAGCACCACCCGGTCCGCGCCCATGAGGGCAAGGGCGGCCAGGTTCGCGCGGTGGTTGATCCGGTGCGGGGGGCGGCCGTCGCCATGCCGGAGCAGGATCAGGAAGCCGTCGCCGGCGAGCACGGAGGCCGGGCCGAACGGGGTCGGGACCATTCGCTTCTCGAGGGGAGGGAGCGGGCAGTCGAGGAGGCTGGTGCCGCCGACGATCGCGAGCACGCCTTCACCTCCGGCGGTGCGCCCCGACCAGGAGGAGCACGTGGCAGGCGTGTTCGGCAAGCGAGGTGTACAGGCAGGCCTCGTCGAGCGTGGCCCCGCCCGCGAAGGTCCCATGACCCCGCGCGATCACCACGGGCGCCCGGGCGAGCCCATCGGCGACTGCATCTGCGAGCTCGTCCGTGCCGGGCTTCCCCGCGACCACGGGGATAAGCGGGCAGAGCATCTCCCCCTCCGAGTCGATCGGTTCGATGGCGTCAAAGAGGAGCGATGCCGCGACCGCGTGGACGGGGTGGGCGTGGACGATCGCGCCGGTAACCGGTCCCGAGGTAGACGGCGCGGTGGACCCGGTACTCGGACGATGCCCCCGCCGGGGCTTCGCCCTCGAGCGGCACCTTCACCGGCAAGCCGGGCTCGTCGAGGCAGCACCCGGTCCGGGTGATCTGCAGGGAGTCGCCGTCCCGTACCGAGATATTCCCGAAGGTGGCGCCGACGAGCCCCTCCGCGACGAGCCGCCTGCCTATGCGTCCGAACTCCTGATCGAGCATCCCTCGCACCGTCTCCTGCTGCAGTAGCTTTTGCCGTACTCGACGATATGCGCATGGGTCTCGCGATATCGCAGGTTATCGCGCGGCAGGGCCGCTTCGAAGAGCGCGCGGTACCCGCCTGCAGGCTCTTCGACCCCTGCGCAGGCGCAGAGGCGGCGCGTGTACGCGTCGATCACGAACGAGCAGCGGCTGAAGGCGTAGCAGAGGATCGCGTCGGCCGTCTCCTCGCCGATGCCGGAGACCCCGAGAAGTCCGCGACGGAGTTCGTCCGTGGGTCTGTTCGCCATCCCCTCGACCGATCCGTACGTCCCGAGAACGAACCGGGCGAGCGCTTTCAGCCGGCGGGTCTTGATACGGAAGAAGCCCGCGCAGCGGACGGCCTTCTCGACCGCTTCGGCCGAAGCCCGGTCGATCGCCTCGAACGAAAGGAGCCCGTCCCTCCGCAGCCCTTCGAGGGCGCGCTCTGCATTCTCCCAGCGCGTCTGCTGCACCAGGACCGCGCCGACCATCACCTCCTCGGGCGGCGCCCGCCACCAGGGGAGCGGTCCGTAGCGCTCGCCGAGCGCCGCGACCATCGTCGAGACCCGGCCCCTAGCGGAACTGGATCCCGACATCCCGCATCTTGTTGTACCGGGCGACGTTCAGGAGCAGGGGGGTGATGCACTCGACCATGCAGGCCGTTCCGAGAGGGCCCGCGTCGTAGCCCTGCAGCCGGGGAACGCATGCGACAAGGTCCAGGACCGTCCGCTTGGCCGCCGCGTCGTCGCCGCAGACCGGGACCGCGTAGTCGAGCGGCTCGTCCAGCGCCTTCCAGCGGTTCGCCGCGATCACGTTGAACGCGGCGACAACCTTCGAGTCGGGCAGGAGCCGCTGCACGAGCTGCGCCGCCGACCCCTCCTCGGGCGGGACGTACGTGAAGAACTCGCGCCGCTCCATCGGGTTGACCGGCGAGACCACCACCTTCCCCTCGAGACCCGAGACGGACTCGATGGTCGGGATGAGGTGCTTGAACGGGATGGCCAGGATCACCACATCGCCGAAGTCGGCCGCTTCCTGGTTCGAGCTGCCGTCGATGGCGCAGGGCAACCCGCGCCCTTCGACCTGAAGGTGACATTCGCGGCTCGCCTCGCCGGCCTTCGTGACGTCGCGGGAGCCGAGCCGGACCGCGTGGGTCTGGGAGAGGCGCATGGCCATCCCCTCGCCGATGTCGCCGGTCCCGCCGACGATGCCGATCTTCACTCGGCCACCAGCGGCGCCAGGATCTGCTCGAGCTCGGCCGCGCCGGTCACGCCCTCGAGGCGCCGGATGACCTTGCCGTCCTGCTCGATCACGAGGGTCGGGACCACGCTGATCCGGTAGTCGGTCGCCTCCTTCATGTGCTGGTCGACGTCGAGCTTGCGGACCTCGATCTTGTCGCCCATGCGCTCCTTCAGTTTCTCGATGATCGGGGTCTGCATCTTGCAGGGCCCGCACCACTCGGCGTAAAAGTCGATCAGTACCGGTTTGCCCATGATCTGTGCCTCGTTCTCTGGATCTGTTGCCGAGGGCCGAGATAAAGATTGCCGTCGGCCGGATCGGGAAGATGCGGGCGGGCGCCTGAGCGGAAAAAGAGGGGTGTGCGGTTCAGACCATCTCGGCCGAGATGATGACGACCGGCGTCACCGGCCGGCTCTGCGCGTCGACGGGGACCTTCCCGATCGCGTCGACGACCTCCATCCCCTTCACGACCCTGCCGAACGCGGGGTGCTTGGTGTCGAGGTAGTTGTTGTCGACGAGGTTGATGAAGAACTGCGAGCCGCCCGTGTTCGGGCCCGCGTTCGCCATCGCGATCGTTCCGCGGTCGTTCCGGTTCTTCCGGGCCGTGGGGAACTCGTCCTTGATCTGGTAGCCCGGGCCGCCCGTGCCGGTGCCCGTGGGGTCGCCGCCCTGGATCATGAACCGGTCGATGACGCGGTGGAATGTGACGTTGTTGTAGAAGCCCTGGCTGACCAGCTTCTCGAAGTTGCCGGCCGTCACCGGCATGTCGTCGTAGAGTGCGATCGTGATCTCGCCCATGCTCGTCTTGAGCACGGCCTGCTTGGATGCGGGTATCGTGGTGGTCATGGTCGTCTCTCCCGGAATACTGGTGGAGGCAGGTGTCGCGACCGCCTTCGTCGCGGTCGGTGTCGCCGAGCCGGTGCCCGGCGACGTGGCGCATCCTGCCGCGAGGAGTGCTGCGCAGAGCGCGATCAGCGCGAACGCAGCGAGTCTCTCTCTGCTCATCCCCATACACTGTGTCTAAAAGATAGATGATAGTTACCCTAGGAGACTGGAGTTCAGGGCGACGTACGTGAGCCCGAAGGCCGCCACGATCAGGACCGCGAAGACCGCGATATTCCAGGCCAGGACCTTCCGGCCGTCGAGGACAGAGACCGGGAGCATGTTGAAGGCCGCGAGCATCGCGTTGATCTGGAACCCCGAGAGGCCGATATACTGGACCAGCGATCCGAGAGGGAGAAGGTAGAGGACGAGGAATACGAGCGCGAGCGCGAGGCTCGTTGCGGGGCCGGCCGCCGAGATCAGCCCGTTCTGCCGCTTGTCGATCCGGTCGCCGTAGATGACAGTCGCGCCCGGGGCAGCGAAGACGACTCCTGCAAAGGCCGCAAGCACGACCGCGATCAGGAGCATCTGGTTGTCCTTCCTGAACTCGGCCCAGTACCCGAAGTGCATGGCCGTGAACTTGTGGGCGAGCTCGTGGAGGACGAACCCGACGCCGACCGTGAGTAGGGAGACGGCGAAGAACAGGAATGCGGTGACCGGGTCCACTCTGCCCGTGACATCGAACTGGCGGCGGATGGGGAGCAGACTGAAAGCAATCGCGATCGCGAGCCAGGCGATCACGAGGTCGATCCGTTCGCGGCGGGGAATCCGTTCGAGCATCGGGCGATCCCATAGAGTTCGGGCGCGCGGGTATTTCCTCCTTTGCCGCCACGCGCCGAATCGGCCGACTCCTTTATCACGCCGTCCGCAGATCCTGATCCGGTATGGCGACGCTGGAGGAGCTCCGCGACGAGATCGACGGTATCGACGCGGCCATCATCGATCTGATCGTGCGGCGGCAGGACTGCGCGGGCCGGATCGCCCATCGGAAGTATCTGGATCATGTGCCCGTGCGTGACGAGGCGCGGCGGCAGGCAGTCCTCGATCGGGCCTTCGAGCGTGCGGTCGAAGGCGGGGTCGACGCGACGGTCGTGCAGCAGGTCTTCGAACTGCTGATCGGGATGAGCGAGGCGCGGCAGCGCGACTGCCTGGGCGAGGGGAACCTGCCCTAGATCAGGCTCTCCACGTATTTGATCACGGTCCGCTGGGCCTTGATCCGGGCGTACTGCTTGTCGTTGGACTCGACCACGGTCCAGGGAGCCTGCGGCGTGTGCGTCCGCGCGATCATCTCGCGAACGGCCTCCGCGTACTGCGGCCACTTCTCGCGGTTGCGCCAGTCCTCCTCGGTGATCTTCCACTGCTTCTGCGGATCCTCCTCGCGCTCCCGGAACCGCTTCAGCTGTGTCGCGCTGTCGATCTCGAGCCAGAACTTGATCAGCCCGCCGCCCGTCTCGACGTACGCCCGCTCCATCTCGTTGATCTCGGTGTACGCCCGGCGCCACTGCGACTCCGTGGCGAGCCCCTCCACCCGTTCCACCAGGACGCGGCCGTACCACGACCGGTCGAAGATCCGGATATCGCCGGCCGGCGGGAACTGCCGGTAGAACCGCCAGAGATAGTGGTGCTGGAGCTCGTCGGCGGTCGGTCGGCCGATCGGCACGACCGTGTAGCCGCGCGGGTTCATCGCCAACGTCAATCGCTTGATCGACCCCCCCTTGCCCGCGGCGTCCCACCCCTCGTAGACGATCACGAGCGGGATCCCCCGCCGGAAGAGCGAGTACTGCGCGGCGCGCAACCGGGCCTGGCACCCGGCGGCGACCCCTCGTACTCGTGTCTGCTCATGCCGAGCGAGAGATCCACGCGGTCGAGCGGCGACTCCTTCCCGGCCGGAGGCAGGGGTGGGAGACGGCTCCCGGTCACGTCCCCCGGCTCGTCGAGCCTGGCCCGGAGCCGCTGTACGACGGTCGAGAGCACCTCCTCGATTGCCGGAGCGGAAACGTCGGCCTCGACCAGGCGCCAGGGAGCCCACGGCATGTCCGTCGACTGCCGGATGTGCTCGATCACCGGGGCCAGCTCGTCGTACTGCCGGTGGAAGTCCCAGTCGTTCTGCGTGATCATCCACGCGGTGAGCGGGTCGCGTTCCCGCGCGAGCAGCCGGCGCCGCTGCTCCTCCTTGCTGATCTGGAGGAAGAACTTCAGGATCAGTGTCCCGTCGTCGGCCAGCTGCCGCTCGAAGGTCGTGATGGAGTCAAGCGCCCGGTCGAGCCGAGTCTCCCAGTCGATGCCGGTCAGCATCTCGGCCAACGCCCGCGAGTACCACGATCGCGCGAAGACCGCGATCCGGCCCCGGGCCGGCGTCCTGACCCAGAATCTCCGGAGGAAACTGTGGGCCAGCTCCTCCTCCCCGGGCCGGCCGAAGGCGTGGAAGTCCACGCCGCGCGGGTCGAGCCCGAAGAGGAGCTCGGCGATCGTGTCCGAGATCCCCGAGGCGTTCCAGCCCTCGACCACGACGATCACCGGGACGCCCCTGGCACGGAGTGCCCGCTGCAGGACTCCGAGTTCGAGCCCGAGCGTCTTCAGACGGCCGTCCGGTTCGCCGGCGGCGTTTGTGGTTATGGTGAAGCCCCTCCGGTACCTGGATTCGGCACAATCGTAAAAAAGGTACTGCAGTGGTTCAGGTGATATTGTCGAGGGAGTAGCCCTTCTTGGTCAGGAGTTCCTTGACCCGATCGCGGTGCTCGCCCTGAAGCTCGATCGAACTGCCCTTCACCGTCCCGCCACAGGCGAGGCGTCCCTTGAGGTACTTTGTCAGGTCCTGGAGATCGATGTCCGCTGGATCGAGTCCCTCGATCACGGTGACCTCCTTGCCGTACCGGCGCCTGTTGACAATGACGTTGATCCTCTGCTGCTCCTTTGCGACCTCTTCGCAGATGCACAGCTCACTCGGCAGTCCACAGGTAGAACAGATCCCTCCACTCATTACATCTAAATTCCAGTTCTGCTTATATATTTGTTGGCATAACGTCGCGGGTGCCCTCCGACCCCTGTTGTCGCCCGCCCCCGGAGCTCTCTTCCGTGTCACTGATGATCCTCGGCACCGCCTCGCATGTCGGCAAGAGCACGGTGGTCGCCGCCATCTGCCGGCTCCTCTCGGACCGCGGGTGCTCGGTCGCGCCGTACAAGTCCCAGAACATGAGCCTGAACTCGTACGTGACCCGTGACGGTGCGGAGATCGGGATCGCCCAGGCCATGCAGGCCTTCGCCGCGCGGGTCGAGCCCCGGGCCGAGATGAACCCGATCCTGCTCAAGCCGAAGGGAGACCGGTCCTCGCAGATCGTGCTGATGGGCCGGCCGTACCGCGACGTGGCGATCGCCGACTACTACCGCGAGACGGATGCGCTCCTCGAGCGCGCGCTCGAGGCGTACGACCGGCTCGCGGCCGACCACGACTGCATCGTGGTCGAGGGGGCCGGCGGAGCCGCCGAGGTGAACCTGTACGGGCGCGATATCGCGAACATGCGCCTTGCCGAGCGGCTCGGGCTCCCCATCGTGCTCGTGGCGGACATCGAGCGCGGCGGCGTCTTCGCCCAGGTCTGCGGGACGATTGCGCTGCTGCCCGCGCCGATCCGGAAGCTCGTGCGCGGCGTGATCGTCAACAAGTTCCGCGGCGATCCGGAGCTCTTCGAGGACGGGGTGGCGATCCTCGAGGCGCTCTCGGGCGTGCCCGTGCTCGGGGTCCTGCCGTACGCGGAGCTCGACCTGCCGAGCGAGGACTCGCTCTCGATCGGCGACAAGCAGCGGCGGGACCACCCCGTCCGGATCGCGGTCCTGCGCTTTCCGCGGATCTCGAACTTCACGGACTTCGAGGCGCTCGAGCGGCGGGCCGCGGTCGACTACGTCCGGCCGGGCGTCTCTCTCGCCGGCTACGACTGCGTCATCCTGCCCGGGACCAAGAACACGATGGAGGACCTCGCGCACCTCCACGCCTCGGGCGGAGCCGGCGAAGTCGTGCGGGCGCGCGCGGCGGGCGTACCCGATCCTCGGCATCTGCGGCGGGTACCAGATGCTCGGGCGGCGGGTCGAGGACGACGGGGTCGAGGACCGCGTCGGCATCCTGCCGGGGCTCGATCTGCTTCCGGTCGACACCCGCTTTGCCGCGTACGAGAAGACGACGCGTCAGTCCGAACGGACGGCCGGGCCGGTCGGGCCGATCCTGTCGCGGATGGAGACGGTCACGGGATACGAGATCCACATGGGCGAGACCGTCCGCGATCCGGGCGTCCCGCCCGCGTTCGGCGATGACGGCGCGGTGAGCGACGACGGACTCGTGATCGGGACGTACCTCCACGGCCTCTTCCAGAACCCGTCCGCGGTCGACGGGCTCCTCTCCTATCTCCACGAGCGGCGGGGACTCGCCTACGAGCCCGTCGCGGACGACGACCCCTACCGCCGCCTTGCTCTCCTCGTGGCGGAGAACGTCGACCTCGACCGGCTCCTCGCCCTTGCGCTCGAGCCCGCCGACGAGGCCTCCGCCGCATAAAAGAAGGCTTATCCTCCACCTCGTGCAATAAACCAGCAGAAGGAGAAGGTGGTCCGTCTGCAGGTCTCGATGAAACTGGAGATGAAGGACAGTCCGGGGCAGCTCGTGGCCGCCCTGACGCCGATCTCGGAGTATGGCGGCAATATCATCGCCGTGATTCACCAGCGGGATCCGGAGTCGTCGTCCGACACGCTCGGGGTCCAGATCGTCCTCGAGATCGCCCAGGAGCGGCTCGATGCGCTCGTGGGCGCGATCAAGCTTCAGGGTGTCAGCATCCTCCGGCTCGGAGAGGAGCGGCTTCTCTACCGGCAGTCCGTGATCATGATCGGCCACCTGATCCACACCGATATCGGGGACACGATCGGCCGGATCGACGCCACCGGATTCGCGGAGGTGGCGGAGCTGAACGTCCATATGCCCGCGATCGCCGAGCCGTCGACCGCGCTGATCACGATCAAGGCGACGACGCGCTCCGAGATGGAACGGGCCCTCGACCTCCTCCGGCGGGTGGCGGCCGAGAAGGGTCTCCTGATCGTCGAGCCGCTTGCGGGGGCCGAGACATGAGGGTCGCCGTGCTCGGGCTCGGGACCGTCGGCAAGGGCCTGCTCCGGATGCTCGCGGCAAAACCGGAGCTCGGCCTCGTGCTGACCGCAGTCGCCGACTCGTCGTCGGCCTGCATCGACCCCGACGGGCTCGACCCGGCCGCGATCCTCGACGCGAAGTGCTCGACCGGCCGGTGCGGCGCCTCGGGTTTGACGGCCGCCGACGTGATCGGCTCGGGAGCATACGACGTGCTCGTCGAACTGACCCCGACCAACGCGGTGACCGGCGAGCCCGCGCTGACCCACATCCGGTCCGCCCTCGAGCGAGGGCGCCACGTGGTCACCTCGAACAAGGGGCCGATCTCGGCGGACCACGCCGGGCTCGCCGCCCTCGCCGACGACGCGGGCGTCGCACTCCGGTACGAGGCGACCGTGTGCGGGGCGATCCCCGTGATCCACGCGATCCGCGACGGCCTTGCGGGCAACAGTTTCTCCTCGATCACGGGCGTGCTGAACGGGACCTGCAACTACATCCTGACGCGGATGGACGACGAGGGCCTGACCTACGAGCAGGCCCTGGCCGAGGCGCGCGAACTCGGGTACGCCGAGGCCGACCCGACCTACGACGTCCGGGGGATCGACGCGGCCATCAAGCTCGTGATCCTCGCGAACACCTGCTGGAACCTCGGCGTGACCCTCGACGACGTCGCGATCACCGGGATCGACGGCCTGACCGTGGACGCGCTCCGGCTCGCCGCCGACCAGGACTGCACGATCCGCCTGATCGGCGAGGCGGCGCCCGCGGAGAACCTGCTCCGGGTGGCCCCGCGCGTCCTGCCGCGAAACCACCCGCTCGTGATCGAGGGGACGCTCAACGCGGTCATGCTCTCGACGGACATGGCAGGCGAGGTCACCCTGATGGGCAAGGGCGCCGGATCGATCGAGACCGCCTCTGCCGTGATCGGCGACCTCATCGCGATCCGGGACCGCTATACCGAGTGCGGGTGAGCCGATGTCCCGCGTGCTCGAGCGGCGCCGGCAGCTCCTCTCCCTGATGCGGCAGGTCACGCTCGAGAGCGGCTCCTTCACCATCGCCGAGATCGCGGCCACGCTCGGGCTGCCCCGCTCCACCGTGCAGGACTGGGTCAAGCGCCTCGAGGCCGAGGGATGCGTCGCCGGGCAGGTCGGAAGCCGGGGACGCTATGGCGCGCGGTTCGTCGCGATCAGCGCCATGCCGCGCTCGACCTGTCGCCGGGTCTTCACGACCATCGACGGCGACGAGGTCGCCATCTTCCACAAATGCCTCTCGTCCGCCTGCGCCGGCTTCTGCGGGTACCATCACCGGGCCGCAGGCGGCGTGATCGAGTCGGTCGAGCGGGACGGGAACCTGCTTCGCGAGACCGCGCGCGTCGGGCGGCGACGGCTCGAGATCGGGCTGCCACCGCTTCCGGCCGTGGGGGTCGAGGGGGTCCGGCTCGAGGACGGTCTCGTGGTCCAGGAGCTCCGGTCGATCGGTGGACCGGCCTACTCGCTCTCGGAGATGATCGCGCATGCGGACGGCGTCCTCGAGGTCCGGCTCGAGCGCGCCGGCGCGCTCACCCGGGCCGAGGTCGTGACCCGCGCCCTCGCCCACCTCCTGATCGGGATCGACGACACGGACGCGGCCGGGGGCGGCGCCACGTTCGCCCTCGCGCTCGCCCTCCTCCAGCACCTCGCACGGCTCGAGGGGGTTCAGCCGATCGGCCACCGGGTCGTTATGCTCGATCCCGCGATCGCCGAACGGACGGCGGGGAATGCCTGCAGTTACCTCGAACTCGCAGTGGAGCCCGACGTGATCGCCACCGTGGCCCAGCACGCCGTGCGGTTCGTCTCGGACGAGGCCTTCTCGCCGGAATGGGGAGTCGCGATTCGGGACGGCTTCAGGGTGCCCGAGGCTCTCAGGGATTTCGCGGTCCGCGCCCGCACCGGCCAGGTGACCCGCGAGGAGGCCGTCGCGGTGGCGTCCTGCACAGGCACGGCCCTTCACGGCGGGCGCGGGGCGATCGGCGCGCTCGCGGCGATCGGGACGGCCGGCGCGACGATCGAGGCCCAGCTCGACCCGGCCGTCCCCCTCTGATCCTCCGGGAAGCGGTGACGCTGCTCCCGCTCTTCTACCTGACCTTCGTCATCGAGAACAGCGCGTCGTGAGAAAAAAGATCGAGGGTACCCGCTCACTCGTAGATCCGGGCCCCGCCGTTGTCGTAGACGACGCCCCGCTTCACCGTGAACGGCCCGATGTCGGTGTAGACCTTGACCTGGCTCGCCGCGTCCGCCTGGACGAGCGAGAGCTTCTCGGTCAGGACGTTGTATGTCCCGAGGAAGATGTAGGAGTTCTTGCGGACCTGAGCCGGATCCCCCGGCATCTTCCGGGCCATGGTCCCGACGAAGCCCTCGAGCATCACCGCACGGGGGATGTCCGAGTTGATCGTCCGGTTGCCGACTGCGTGGAGCCATCGTGCGCCCGCGATCTCCTGCGGGTCGAACCGCGGGTAGTCGATCCGGTCGTCGAGCGCGATTGAGGTCGGCTGATCCCCGAGCGCCGAGTAGACGAACCCCGTGTTGAAGAGGACGAAGATGCAGAGGAACGCCGCGATCGCGCGCGTCGCTGTCTCGCTCGAGAGGTCGATGGCCGTACTCCGGAACGCGCGGCGCAGGAACCGGAAGGCCTCGAGGACGCCGATCACGAAGAACGGCGCGAGGAAGATCAGGGTGATCTGGTAGAGCCGGGTCGTGTTCAGGGCGCTCGAGAAGAACGGCAGGATGACGCCGGCGGCCGCGAGGGCGAAGTTGACGAGGGAGAGGGCGAAGTACTCGCGATCGAGCGCGAAGTACTCGCCGCCGAGGTCCATCTTCTGCGGCTTCAGGAGGAGCGAGAGGATGCCGAAGAAGATGAAGAACTGGGACACGAACTGGACGTACTTGCCGAGCCTGGTGGAGCGGTGTCGTCGCCGTGGTGACGATGATCGAGAGCCCCTGCGTCGTCTCGGGGTCGAGGAATCCCGAGACCATGTTGTTCGAGAACTGGAGGGCGAGCCCGGTGATCGAGTTCAGGGCCGAGGAGGAGGAGATGAACATGTACCAGCCGAGCGCGAAGATGAAGAAGAGCAGGACGAAGTCGAGCGTGAGCGCCCGCTCCCCCGCGTGGCGCGGCCTGAAGTTCGGGCCGTACCCGCGCTTCTCCCAGTCGAAGAGCGGGGAGAAGCGGTCGCGGATCCGGTTGAGCGAGCCGAGTTCCGAGACCACGAGGATCACCCACGCGAGCGCCGATCGTGACCATGAACAGGTATGAGAGACCGTAGTGCGAGACCGCGAGCGAGAACGAGAAGACGATCAGCATGATGTACTTCTTGATCTTGTTGAGGTCCTTGTTGATGATCAGGAGCGCGATCAGTACGAGGAAGAGCTCGGCGATCTCCTGCCGCGCCACCTGGAGCATCTCGGTGAAGAAGACGAAGAACGTGATGAAGAAGAACGTCCCGTAGAACGCGACGCGGTCGTACGACTGGCGGCGCGCGATCACGTAGAGACCCGGCGCCGCGAGCGAGAAGAGCACCGGGTACACGATCTTGAAGACCCAGACGATGTCGATGTTGCAGAGGATCGAGTAGATCGGTGCGAGCATCACGATCGAGAGCATCGCGTTGATGTTCGAGTAGATCGAGAAGTCCCAGGCCGCGTTCTGGACCACGAGGTTCGAGATGTAGAACTCCTGGTTGATGTCCCAGCCCCAGATGTGGTTCGAGATGAGCGAGGCGTGGAGGAGGAGAGCGAGCCCGACGGTCCAGATCACGAACGGATAGTACCGCTCGGGCACGATCCGCCGGAAGGCGACGAGTACCGGAACGATCGCGATCACCGCGAGCAGCACGAACAGCAGGGTGTTGACCCGGTAGTTGTTGACGAGCCAGGCGCCGAAGATCGCGAGGAACGGAAGGAGCGCGAAGAGGAAGACGGGCCAGCCGAAGGTCTCGCCGATCGTGATGTACTCGGGCTGGTCGAAGTCGCGGTCCACGATGTACGCGATCACGGCACCGGCGAAGACGAAGACCGTGAGCGTGATCAGGAGCGGCCCCTCCGAGATCGGCTTGAGGAGGTCCAGCATCGGGTAGATCGTGTTGACCGCGAACCCGACGAACATCACCGTCGCGAGCGAGAGCCCGACCGAGAAGAGGAGGGTCTCGATCGCCCCGACTTTGTGCACGCGCAGGATGCGGAGCAGGATGATGCCGGGAACCCAGGTCAGGTAGACGAACCCGACCACCTGCCGGAGCAGCGGGATCCCCGCGCCGTTCTCCTCGAGCACGAGCGTGAGCCAGAGCAGGAGCTGGACGCCGAGCACGACGCCGAGGAACGGGACGATCCCCCAGTCGTTGAGCCGGAACGGATCGCGGACCTTCAGGACCCTCATCCGGTGCGCTCCACGACCTCGCGGTATGCCGCGATCGTCAGGTCCGAGATCGGCCCCCAGGAGAGCTCGCGGGTCATCTTCTCGTAAGCGGCCGCACCCATGGTAGTCCTCAAAGGTTCGTTCTGCAGCATCTTCAAGATTGCGGCGGCGAGGGCGCCGGGATCACGCGGGGGGACGATGCAGCCCGGTTCGCCCCTCCTCGACGACCTCGGGGATGGCCCCGACGTCCGTGACCACGACCGGTTTTCGGAAGGCGTACGCGATCGGGATCACGCCCGTCTGGGTCCCCTCGATGTACGGGAGGACCACGAGCCGGCAGCGGGCGAAGAGGGCCGGGACCTCGGCATCGTCGATGAACCGGTTGACGACCTCGATCCGCTCGTCGGCCAGCAGGTCTCCGTACGGCGCGAGGGAGCCGTCGCCCGCGACGACGAGCCGTGTCGACGGCGAGGCGGCCCAGACGAGCGGCATCGCCTCGAGCAGGTACTGCAGCCCCTTGTACGGCTCGATCCGGCCGAAGAAGAGGATCGCGTCCTCCTCCGCGACCGCGTCTCCCGCCGATCTCGGCGTAGAACGAGTAGTCGCCGTGCGGGATGACGTAACAGGGCTGGGACGCGCCGAGCTGCTGCCGCGCCCATTCGCCGTGGACGATCACCGCGTCGGCGTAGCCGGAGGAAGAGACGCCGCGCGAGGTCCTGGTCCCAGGCGCGCGAGCCCGGGTGGGGGTTCACGTCGTGGATGGTGACGATGACCGGGTACCGGCGGGTGAGAACGGGCAGGAGGAGGGCGTACCAGAGCGAGGCCCCGTTGAAGTGGAGGATCGTCCGGGCGCTCCTCGTCGATCGCGGCGAGGAACTGGAACGGCCGCCAGACCCGGAGCGTGTTGGCCACGAAGGTCCGGACCACGTTCCCGACCGGCAGGCGGCGGATACGGACGTCCGGCGAGAACGGAAACCGGGACGGGTCGAGCCCCTCGGGGGCGATCACGACCAGGTCGACCTTGGATGCGAGCGCGTTCGCGAGCTGCGAGACGTACTGGACGAGCCCGCCGCCGACGTTGTGGGTGAGGAGCGCGACCTTCATCGACACTCCGCGGCCCGCTCGAACTCGGCGATGTACTGGTCCGCGATCACGGACCAGTCGTGGCGCTCGGTCACGTAGGCCCGCGCCCGCTCGCCGGCGCGCCGGAGGTCGGAGTCGAGGTACGCGGCCATCGACGCGGCGGCCGCCTCGGGCTCGTCGAAGTCGACGATCCGGCCGATCCCCTGGTCCTCGACGAAGCAGAGGGGCGGGATCGGCGAGACGATCGCGGGAAGACCTGTCGAGAACGCCTCGAGGAGGGAGAGGGGGCTCCCCTCGCTCCGGCTGGCCATCACGTAGCAGTCGGCGACCCGGTAGAGCTCCGGCGTCACGTCGCTGTCGACCGTGCCGAGGAACCGGACGGCCTCGTCGATCCCGAGGTCCCGCGCGCAGGCGCGGGTCGCGTCGAGCCGGTCTCCGCCGCCGGCCATCACGAGTGTGGTGTCGGGGCGGAGCCGGTGGAGATGGGCGAAGGTCTCGACCAGGCGCTCGGGCTGCTTGACCTCGGACATGCGCCCGAGGAAGATCAGGACCGTGTGGTCCTCGGGGATGTCGAGGTCGCGGCGGAGCTCCTCGCGTCCCTTCACCGGGCGAGAAGCAGCCGGTATCGACTCCGTTCGGGATCAGCGCGATCCGCGACGGCTCGAGCCCGATCGTCCGCAGGTCGGCGTCGACGGTCTCCGAGACCGCGGTGAACCGGTTGCGGCGGGCCGTCCTGGCGAGGGAGCGGCGTTCGATGGCGGATGCCAGACGGTAGTAGCGCTGCGGGGTCATCCCCTGGCAGAACTTGTTGTGGTACGTGGAGTGGATCGTCGCGACCCCGTGGGGGAACGGCGACGCCCCCGGGAAGAGCGGGTTGTGCATCCAGATCGCGTCGTACTCGTCGACGCCGGGCAGGCGCGAGACCCCGGTCCAGTAGTGGAGGAGCCCGCCGACGGCGAGCTCGCGGATGAGGCGCCGGCTCCCGGTCGTGATGTCCGGGCCGGTCGGCGAACAGACCGTGCACGTGACTCCCTTGGCCTTCAGGTGCTCGACCACGCGGTGCGCGACGTTGGCGATCCCGAAGCCGTGGGGGTAGTACTCGGTGGCGCAGACGAGCAGGTTCACGGTATCACGGCCTGCCCGGGGACGCCGGGGCCGGGTACGTCGGGCTCCCGGGCCGGCTGTTCGCCCGACGCCTCCGGGCGTCAGGCCGGTACGAGCTCGCGGTAGAGGTCAAGGGTCGACTCGACTGTATTCCGCCAGGAGTTCTGCCGGATGATCGTCTCGCGCGCCCGCCGCCCGAGCTCGTCGGCCTCGTCCGGGCGGTCGAGGAGGCCCCGGATCGCGTCGGCCAGCGCGGTCACGTCCCCCTTCGGGAACATCAGGCCTCCGCCGTTCACGATCTCGCGGAGGTGGTCGAACTCGGAGATCACGACCGGGCGGCCGCAGGCCATCGCCTCGAGCATGGTCCGGGGCACGCCCTCGTGCAGGCTCGGCAGCACGAGCATCTCCGCCCGCTGGTACTGGGCCGGCATCTCGTCGTAGGACATGAACGGGAGGTACTCGATGTGGCCGTCGAGGCGGAGCTCGGTCGCGAGCTGCCGGATCTCCGCCTCCTCCGGCCCCTCGCCGACGAGGGTGAGCCGGAGGTCGGGGATCTCGCGGACGAGTTCGGCGGCGGCGTGGATCAGGAACTCGATCCCCTTGCCCTTGACGTACCGGCCGACCCAGAGCAGGCGCCGGCACCCGTCGTCCCGCCTCGACTCGTCCGGGCGGAAGATCTCCGTGTTCACGCCGTTCGGGATCACCGAGATCCCGTCGGGGTGAACGCCGAACTCCGAGACCAGCAGGTCGCGTTCGATCGGCGTGTAGCAGATCACCCGGTCGGCCGCGTTCAGAGTCCAGCGCCCGAGGGTGCTCATGTACCCGACGTTGAGCCAGTGGGGGGCCGAGGCCGACATGATCCCGTGGTTCGTGATCACGAGCGGTGCCGAGCCGTACTTCTTGACGAGCGCGCAGACGTTCGTCGGGAAGAAGAGGTGGGAGTGGGCGTGGATCACGTCGTAGTCGTGCCGCATCTCCATCAGCCTGAAGAAGAGGGTCGGGCTGATCGTGTTCCCGACCATCTTGACGGAGTGGTTGAACCGGAGCACCCGGTACCCGTCGACCCACTCCTCCTCGGGCAGACCGTTCGTATTCGCGGTCAGCACGGTCACGTCATGGCCCCTCTCGGCCTGCATCCTGGACATCTCGTGGACATGGATGCCGTATCCGCCCACGACGGCCGGGTAGAGGTCGCTCGCGACGCGCAGTATCTTCATTGTGGCAAAATCCGCCCCGCCCCTCGCGGACGGTTCTTCCTGATAATATCTCGGCCGTGAATTAATAGCCTTTCTGGGGAGCGCTCGCTTCAATCGCCATGGGAATCGGGCCGTGCGCCGCGGATCCTTCGAAAACCGGCCGCGGACGGGCGCTGGACGGTATTGGCGCGAGAAAATCAAACGGTTTAATACCTGCAGCGTGATTATTTGATCATCCATGATCAACGTCGGAGTACTCGGAGCGACCGGCGCCGTAGGACAGCGCTTCGTCCAGCTCCTGGCAGACCATCCGTGGTTCACCCTCACCACCCTGACCGCATCGGGCCGGAGCGCGGGCCGGCGCTACGGCGACGTCGTGGACTGGCGGCTCGACGCCCCCTTCCCCGACGCCGTGGGCGACCTCGTCGTCCGGCCGACGGACCCGAAGAGCCTCGGCGACTGCGACCTCGTCTTCTCGGCCCTCCCCGCCGAGATCGCGGGCGAGATCGAGACGGCCTGCGCCCGCGCAGGGACTCGGGGTCTGCACGAACGCGGCGACCCACCGGATGGAGGCCGACATCCCCCTCGTCGTGCCCGAGGTGAACCCGGACCACCTGGGCCTGATCGACCTGCAGCGCGACCGCGGGAGCGACGGGTTCATCGTGACGAACCCGAACTGCTCGACGATCATCTTCACCATGGGCCTCGCCCCGCTCCGGGGGTTCGGTTTCTCCGATCTCCGCGTCGCGACCATGCAGGCGATCTCGGGCGCGGGCTTTGCGGGCGTGCCCGCGATGGCGATCTACGACAACGTGATCCCGTACATCGGGGGCGAGGAGGAGAAGATGGAGAGCGAGACCCTGAAGATCATGGGCTCCTTCGACGGGAGCGCGGTCACGCCGGCCCCGTTCCGCGTCTCGGCCTCGTGTCACCGCGTGCCGGTCATCGACGGGCACACCATGGCGGTCTGGGCCGACATCGAGGCCTCCCCCGACGAGGTGCGCGAGGCGTTCCGGTCGTGGCGCCCTCCGATCGCGGACCTGCCGACGCAGCCCGACCCGGCGATCCGGCTCTTCGACGAGCCGAACCGGCCCCAGCCCCGCCTCGACCGAATGCGCGGTCGCGGCATGACCGTCTCGGTCGGGCGCGTCCGGCCGGGCCTCCGGTTCATCGTGCTCGGCCACAACACGATCCGGGGAGCGGCCGGCGCGTCGGTGCTGAACGCGGAGCTGATCGCGCAGAAGAACTACCTCTGACCCAGGGGGACACGCCGTGAACAATGACAACACAGTGTACGTCGGCAACAAACCAGTGATGAACTATGTCCTGGCAGTGGTGACCCAGTTCTCGAACGGCGCGGACGAGGTCGCGATCAAGGCTCGCGGCAAGGCGATCTCCCGGGCGGTGGACACGGCCGAGATCGCGCTGAACCGGTTCCTCCAGGGGGTCATGAAGAAGGAGATCCGGATCTCGACCGAGGAGATCGAGACCGATGACGGGCGCACGAACGTCTCGAGCATCGAGATCGTGCTGATGCACAGGGTCTGAACCGCCCCCTTTTTCCACGCTTCAGACCCCTGTTCACTTTCACACCGCAGGCCTGCCCCCTCAAATACCCGGACGACGACGATCGTACGGCAGTGCCGCGCCGGGAGCCCCGCCCGGCGTGCACGCGGCATGCCTGAGGGTGACCAGAACCTTGAATTCCGCATCATTGATACGCAAGCGCGTGCGCCGGCGGCAGGCCGGGTCCGCTATCGGACGGTTCGCCGCCCGGCTCGGATCGTTCATCCGCCGGCGACCCCTGCCCCCGATCCCGCTCGCACCGTTCGACGACTTCTGACGCGCGAACCTCGTGGTCCGCGCGCCCCGAGCTTTTCGGGACGTTTCTCCAACACCGGTTCAAAGACATTCCCCGTGACTCGCCCATTGCGGCATCTTGGTGGGTCTTGATGATCCTGGAAATCCGAGATAACTCTGGAAAGAACCGGTCTTCATGAGTCGAGTACGGTGCACGACACAGTCGGAGCGCGACCGGCGGACAGGGCGGACGCCACGCTGGAGCAAGAACCATTCAGAATTGGAGGAAAAGTGCGAGGGAGGCGATTCGAACGCCCGAACACCTGCGTGACAAGGCCCTCAACCTTGCGCCTTTGACCTCAGCTCGGCAACCCTCGCGCGTGTGCCATATCAGGTCGGCCCGGATCGGTATATACCTTCCGTCCGGCACCGCCTCGTCCGGCCCGTTAGTATTATCCCGGTCACCGATGCACGAAAATGCGCAGATGTGGTCCGAGATCATGCAGGCGTTCGCCGACTCCCCGTCCCAGGAACGGGTCGTCCGCTTCCTGCTCGAGAACGGGCTCGGGGTCAGCGCCGAGGGGCGAGTGGTCTGCAACCGGATCGCGATCCCGGCGACACAGGTGGCGGCCGCCGTGGGCGTCGACCGCCGGGTCGTGGACGCGACGGCGAAGCGGATCCTCGACGACGCTCGGCTCGCGCCGATCTTCGGCCGGATGCGCGCGACCCCCGACCTCTCGATGGTGGCCGAGCACCTCGGCCTCTCCGTGATCACGATCATCCCCGACGACGCCCGTTCCAGAGGGATCGTGGCCTCGGCTGTCCGGGTCCTGGACGCGCACGACCTCGCGATCCGCCAGATCTTCGTGACCGACCCCTACCTCGCCGAGGAGCCGAAGCTCGTCGTGATCGTGGACGGGATCCTGCCGCCCGGCGTGGTCGACGAGCTCCGTTCCCTGCCGCAGGTGCGCCGAATCATCCTGTGAGGACGTCCATTTCGCGCCAGAGCCGATACATCCGCCGGCGCGAGCGGTGCGGCAGGGCGAACGAGCGGGCGAGCTCCCGCTCCATGGAGACGACCCGGTCTCCTTTCAGGCGCTTGTCCGCGTAGGCGACCAGCCGCTCCTCGGGGGTCACGGGCACGCAGTCGCGCGGCAGGAGGCCGAGCAGGGCGCATTCGTCCGCGGTCAGTCCCGCGCCCGTGTGCCGTTCGACGATGCGGCAGACGGCCTCGGGCCATCCGCCCGCGCGAAGGAGCGCGGCGCCGGCCTGGGCGTGGCCGATCCCGTGCGTGACCGACCGGCCGATATCGTGGAGCATGCCGCCGGCCTCGAGGAGAGTGCGGTCGTAGAGAGGGTCGCTGCCGGCGAGCTCGAGGGCGAGGGCCGTCACGGCCTGGCAGTGCCGGATCACCCTCTCGTCGCAGCCGGCGTCGCGGAGCAGGGCCGCGTACTCACTCATGCCCGAGCGAGGAGGCCATCGCCTCGCGCCGGCGGCGGAGCGCGAGGAGCAGGATGTCGTTGTCGAAGTGGGCCATGGACGAGCCGCAGTCGGGGCAGCAGAAGTCGACGTCCATGGCCTGGTTGAAGGTCACGAGCAGGCCGCACTGGCCGCAGCGGTAGAAGTCGTTCTCCTCCTCGAACCGCTCGCGGGCCCTGAGCTTCTCGAGGACCGTCTCCATCTCCTCGGCCATCGCGCCGGGGATGGTGTCGAGCCGGAGGCGCCAGAGGTACGTGAGCCAGCCGGTCTCGTTGTTCTTGATCCGCCGGTACTCGGCGAGCCGCCGCTCGTACAGGGTGTAGAGCGTGTGCCGCACCGAGTTCAGGTTGATCTGGGTGACCTCGGCGAGCTCCTCGTCGCTGAACTCGCCCTCCTCGGGGAAACGCTGGATCAGCAGGAGCCCCTCGTCGCCGATGAGCCGGTGCAGGTACGCGGCGACGGCGGGCTGTTCAAGGATCTCGGTGACGGCTACCATCGCTCCATATATGTTCGCACGGCCGTTATATGCTTATCCAGGAGGGCGAGGGCGGCGCCCTCGTCCGGGCCGGCGGCCCGGACCGAGACGACCGCGCTTCCGGCCGGGATCGCGGTGCCCGGGGGCGGGATGTCGGCGACGATCGGGGCGAGGCAGGAGAGGTCGGTGCCGACCACGACGTCCCGGTCGGCGAAGAGGATCCGCCGGGCCGCGTACTGCCGCGGTTCCGGGCGGGCGGCGGGAAGACGGCCGCCGCAGGCGTCGAGATGGAGCCGGACCAGGTTCACGCCGGTCGCGGCCTCGACGGTCTCGAGCGTCCCCTGGAACCGCGGGTTGATCTCGATCGCCACGGGCCCGCCCTCGTCCGGGAGGACGAAGTCGACCCCGACCGCGCCCATGCAGCCGCTCGCGCCCGCGATCGTCTCGGCGATCGCGGCCATCTCAGCGGCGAGCGGGTGGTCGCAGGGCGTGACCGAGCCGGCGAAGCCGTAGCCCATCCCGTCTCCCGCCGCGGAGGAGCTGCCGGTTCGTCGCGACCGCGACGGCGCGGCGGCCGTCGGCGATGCACGAGACCGAGGCCGGGACGCCCGCGACCACCTCCTGGAGGAGGAACGGCTGGTCGGGATAGAGCGCGGTCCAGGCCGCGAGCTCGTCGTCCGACCTCGACCACCGCGTTCCGCCAGCCCCCCGAGCCGTGGACCGGCTTGGCCATGGCCGGGTACGTGCCCGGCATGAGCCGGCGCGGGGCGCGCACGCCGAGCGCCTCGAAGAAGGACTGGGTCTCGCCCTTGTCGAGGAACCGGGCCGCCGTCGCGGGCGGGCGTGCCGAGAAGGGGAACGGGCAGGACGAGCGTCTCGGCGCCCGAGCCCGCGAGGAATCCGTCGACCCCGTGCTCCCGTGCGGCCCGCGCCGCGAGGGCCGCGAGCTCCTCGAGCGTCTCGAACCGGACGCACGCGTCGGACGCATCGGGCGAGGTCGAGGTCGCAGAAGTGGTCGACCGCGACCACGCCGTACCCGGCGCGGCGCGCGGACGCGGCGATGTGCCGGGTCGCGAAGCCGGCCACGAGGAGCCGGCCGCTCACTCCTCCTCCGACGGCCCCTCGGCGAGCTTGCCGTGCGCCGAGGGGACCACCCGTATCCGCGCGCCGGGAAACGATGCCCCGAGCTCGCGCCCCTCGAAGAGCCGGTCGAGGAAGACCGCGAGCCCCGCGATCTCCGAGTGGGGCTGGTTCGTGACCGCGACGTTGAAGTCGGCGAGGCCGTAGACCTCGCCCGGGACCTTCTCGGCCCCGACCACGACCAGCACCCGGTCGCGCGCGCGGACCTCGTCGATCACGTCGGGGAGGTTCAGCCCGTACATGGTCAGGTGGACCACGGTCCCGCCCGCCGCCTTCCAGTCGGCGATGCACCGACGCCATTTCACACCGTTCTCGGCCTCGAAGCCGCCGCCCCACCGCTCGACCACGTCCTCGATCGAGGAGACCACGCCCGGATCGTCGGCGGCGAGGAACATGCGGCGGGCACCGAGGGCGCGGGCGGTCAGGCCCACGTGGGTCGTGACGCGCTGGTCCCGCTCGGGCCGGTGGCCGAGCCGGAGGACCGCGACCTCACGCGTCATCGGGCCTCCGCACGCGGATGACGCCGTCCTCGACGACGAACGGCACATCCTTCCCGTACCGGACCTGGCAGAGGAGGAGCGAGTCCTGGATCGCGAGGAGCAGGACGCGGTCGCCCTCGCGCCGGGCCAGCAGGGCCCGCTCGAGCCGCGCAGCCGATGCGGCCACCGCGTCCGCATCGAGGCCGGTGGCCGCTGCGAGTTCGTCCACCGTCGCCGATCCCGGGCCGCGGGAGAGGGTCATGTAGCAGAGCCAGTCGAGGTCCTCGTCGCGCATCGCGATCAGGTACGGCGCGGGAGAGGATTAGAGGTTCGGCTCCCGGCGGGCCCGGGCGAGAAGGAGGGTGTACAGTTCGGGCCCGAGGAGCGTCTCCGCCTCGTTCCGGTAGCCTTCGTCGATCCGGTCGAAGAGCCGGCGCGTCCCGCCGGGCGTGGTCCTGATCCCGACCCGTTCGGCCCGCGTGAGCAGACCGTCGGCCTCGAGCGCGCCGATCAGCGGGAGGACGTAGTAGTGGGGGACGCCGAGCCGTTCGGCGATCCGCCGCGTGGTCGGCAGCCGGATCAGGAACGCGTCTCCCGTGAACTCGAGCCCGAGCGCTCTGTCCTCGACGAGCACGAGCGCGAGCATGGCGTCGAGGGTCGCGTCGAGCGTCGGTGCAGGCATCGAAGGAGCGTTGGGGCCGGTCCTACTTCTTTGTGCCGTGCTCGCCCTCGGGCATGGACGCGAGGTAGACGAGTTCGGCGCCGCAGTCCGATGCGATCTGCTCGAGCTCGGTCTTGCGGAAGTGGTGCGCGTAGACCTTCAGGTCGCCGCCGGCGACGGCGAGGATGATGTAGCGGGGCTGGCGGACGCCCTCGCCCACCTTGGTTCGTTCTCTGACATAGATCTTCATGGTCGTCACATCAACTGGTAAACCAGTTGGTAGTCCCAATATTCATCCCCGAATGGATATATGTATGGGTATGACACCCGGATTGAAGCGCTACGAGCTGCGGTCGGGCCTCGGGTCCGAGACCCTTGTCCGCCGGGGCCTGATGGAGGAGCTGGGCGAGGCCGGGCAGTTGCGGATCGCGCCGGACCTGAACGTGATCAAGCTCGGGGGCCACGGCGCGATCGACTACGGACGGTCGGTCATGCACCCGCTCAGCGACGAGCTCGGCGAGCTCTCGCAGACGAACGAGCTTCTGGTCGTGACCGGCGGCGGCGCCCGCGTCCGGCACATCATGGACGTGGGGATCGACCTCGGCATGCCGACGGGGGTGCTCGCCGAGCTCTCGGCCAAGATCTCGGAGCAGAACGCGACCATGGTCTCGCTCCTCCTCTCGCGCTGGGGCGGCACCCGGATCCACCAGGACGATCTGCTCGAACTCCCAACCCTGCTCCGGCTCGGCCAGCTCCCGGTGATCCACGGGACGCCGCCGTACGGGCTGTACGAACACCCGGCCCGTGTCGGCGCGATACCGCCCCACCGGACGGATACGGGTGCGTTCCTGATCGCGGAGGTGATGGGTGCGCGCTCCTGCATCCTCGGCAAGAACGTGGACGGGCTCTACTCGGCCGATCCCCGCACGCATCCCGATGCGGAGCTGATCCCCGAGATACGTGCCGACGAGGTGATCGCGATGAACCTCGACGACATCGTCCTCGAACGAATGGTTCTTGAGCTGATGCAGCAGGCCGTTCACATCCGCGAGCTCCGGATCGTGAACTGCCATGTCCCCGGCAACATCACGGCGGCCATACGGGGCGACCCCGTCGGGACCGTGATCCGGGCGTGAGGGCGGTCACGTCCGCCTCCGCCCGTACGATATATTGAGAAGTCTTAAAATCGCGGAGGCGAGACTCATAATCACGACACGGCTCCAACGACAATGAAACGGAATACATTCTATCTGCTTGTCGGGATCACGGGGATCATCCTGGTCGGCGCTCTCTGGGCCTCGATTCAGCTCTCGAACCCGGTCCTGATCCAGGTCGCTTTCCTCGCCGCAGTGGTGATCCTCTACGCGCTGAGGCGAACGGTCGCCAAAGACATCGAAGACGAACGATCGAACGTCATCACCCAACACGCGGCCGTCGCGACGCTGTTCATCTTCTGGATCATCTTCTTCCTCGTCAGCATCGGCTCCGTGGTCTGGGAGTTCAGCCGCCCCCTCGGGATCATCCTTCCCCGTCCGCCCGGTCCCGGCCCCGAGGTGGTGGTGGTAGTGGAGGGGGGACCGCACTTCGGTAACCTCGGATTACTGCAACTGGGCCTGCTGGGGCTGATGATCCTCCTGTACGGCGGCTTCCGGATCTACTACGCCCGAAAGTTCGGGGACTGGGAGTCGGATGAAGAATAAGATTCGGGTGCTCCGGGCCATGCGCGAGATCACGCAGGAGGAGCTGGCCGACGCGCTCGGCGTGACCAGGCAGACGATCATCGCGATCGAGAAGGGCAAGTACGATCCCTCGCTCCCGCTCGCCTTCCGGATCTCCCGGTTCTTCAAACTCCCGGTGGAGAAGATCTTCTTCGACGAGGACGCCGAACCACCGGCGCCCTGAATTCACGACCATCGCTCCTCAGGCGTCGGCTCATGTATCTCCTTAGTAAGGTATAAATTACATAATGTAAAATAGACTTTACAGGCGCCCGGCCCGATCGGGCCAGCGCCGCGGAGGCAGACATGAAACCAGACCACCTCATATCGACTCTCGTGGTCGCGCTCGTCGCCGTGCTCGCCGTCGCGCTCGTGGCGATAGGCCTGACCGGATCCCTGCCGTCGATCGCTGGGAACGCGGGCGACCAGCAGCTCGCGGACCGGATCGGCACGCTCGAGCAGCGGAACGTCGAGCTCCAGCAGCAGCTCGACGATCAGAACCTCTCCGTCCGGAGCTGACGAGGACCAGCTCGCGTTCTACCGGGCAAAGGCGTCCGGCGCGGTCACCGGCTCCCTCTCCGATGCCTCGGGGGCCGTGATCGGGACGGCCTCGCTCGAAGCGCCGGCCGTGCTGCAGAAGACGGTCTACGAGCGGGACGGCCCGTTCGTGAGCCAGCGCACCGAGCAGGAGGGCTCGCTGCTGAACGTGAGCGTGGAGATCAAGCCCGGCGAGGGGCGGGTCCTCGTCAACACGACCCCGCTGATGGGTACGAACTTCCAGGACGCGGCCATCCTCGCGGCGGCCGTCGCGGAGAAGAAGACCGGAAAGGACCTCTCGAACTCCGACGTGATCGTCTCGATCGTGGCCGAGGACCAGGTCCCGGCTGTGGATGGCGGCTCGGCCGGCGCGCTGATGACGCTCCTGATGATCTCGGCGATCGAGAAGACGCAGCCGCAGGATGATCTGATCATGACCGGGACCATCGACCAGGACGGCGCGGTCGGCGCGATCGGCGGCGTGGTGGACAAGGCGACGGCCGCCAAGGAAGCCGGGAAGACACTCCTGCTGCTGCCGCGCGAGAACAGCCAGCTCGTCCGGTACACGGAGCAGACCGGCAACTACTACGGCCATACCATCGTCCAGCGCGTCCCCGAGCAGGTCGACGCGAAGCAGTACATCGAGTCCACGATCGGGATCCGGGTGGAGTACGTCGATACCATCGACGACGTGCTCGGGTACGTCGATTGAGCGGGACGGCACCGATCACCGGAACACGGCGGAGGCGACGGCGATGATCGCACCCCCGCCCCACCTCCCATGAGACGCAATACCTTTTATCTTCTGATCGGGGTCGTGGGAGTGCTCCTGGCGGGCATGCTCTGGGCCTCGATCGAGCTCTCGATGCCGAGCCTGATCCAGGTCTCGTTCCTGATCGGAGTCCTGGTCATCTGGTTGGCGAAGCGGACCGTCTCCGAGACGATCGAGGACGAGCGGACGAACGTGATCACGCAGCACGCGGCAGTCGGAACGCTCTCGGTCTTCTGGGTCATCTTCTTCCTGGTCAGCATCGGTTCCGTCGTCTGGGAGTTCAGTCGCCCCCTCGGGATCCTCCCGCCGCCCCCGGCAGGGTATGTTCCGCCGGAAGACCTTCACTTCGGGCACCTGGGATTGCTGCAGCTCGGTCTGCTCGGCCTGATGATCATCCTGTACGGCGGCTTCCGGATCTACTACGCCCGAAAGTTCGGAGACTGGGAGTCGGATGAAGAATAAGATCAGGGTGCTGCGGGCCATGCGCGAGATCACGCAGGAGGAGCTGGCCGACGCCCTCGGCGTGACCAGGCAGACGATCATCGCGATCGAGAAGGGCAAGTACGACCCGTCGCTCCCCCTTGCCCTCGGCATCGCTCGCTTCTTCAACCTTCCCGTGGAGCAGGTCTTTCTTGCCGACGACGTCGAGATTGCTGTCCCCTGAGGCTGTACCTGAACCGGGGAGGCGCCCCGTTCTCTTCAGGGGCCCCATCGCTCACAGACAGGGCTGGCCGCTGAGTAATGTTTATATTACATAATGTAAAAAGTACTTTACACGAGTGTCGACCTCTGACATGGGTCGGGCACCGCGGAGGCAGACGTGAAACCACATCTTCCGAGACACTGGCCCGCGCTCGGGGCAGGCATTCTCTGCCTGCTCCTCTGCGCGGTGGTCGCACCATTGGCGGCGGCAGAGATCGCAGCCGTACCGACCACCAATACGAGCACGGACACGAGCACCGGAACAAGCACCGGCACCAGCGCGCCGCCAGCACCAGCGCCGGATCGGGGTCGCAGGTGGCCATCGAGAGCACCACGGTCAATCCCGGTTCGTTCTTCACGGGCGATACGGGCACGCTCACGGTCAAGGTCGCGAACCGGGGCACTACCGCGGTCCGCATCGAGCAGGCATCCGTCGCGTCGAACGAGTTCGACTTCCTGAACGCCGATACGTATGCGACGGTGGGAACGCTCGAGGCAGGGTCCACGCGCGATCTGACCTTCACGCTCGGGCGGAGGCCGGCAACGGCGTCTACTACCCCGAGGTCCAGATCGACCTCGGCGACGCCGGTTCCATCCGCTACGCCGTCCCGATCCGGATCGACAACACGCCGATCCAGGCATCGCTCGTCGACGCCCCCGACTCCTACATGAAGGGGCAGGAGAACGACGGTCACGGTCGCGGTCTTCAACCCGCGGCAGAACACGGTGAACGGGTGACCGTCGACGGCCTCCGGGCCGAACCTCACGGTCTCGGACACGGCCGGGTTCGTGGGCGCGCTCGCGGCCGACCAGTCGCGGAACGTCTCGTTCCAGGTCACCCCGCAGGACACGACGACGCTGACGCTCACGGTCTCGTATCGGAACGGCCTGACCGATCATTCGACCGTGCTCACGGTCCCGATGACCGTCGGCGACCGCTCCACGGCCGCGAACCCGGTCGTCAGCGGCGTGGACGTGGCGAGCTCCGGAGGCACGTACACCCTCAGCGGTGATGTCACGAATGCGGGTATCGACGACGCGCGCGGGGTCGTGGTCACCGTCGGGAGCCCGGCAACGCCCACGGATCCGAACCGCATCTACGTGGTGGGATCGCTCGCGGCCGACGACTTCGCCTCGTTCGAGCTGACCTTCACCGCGCCCGGCGCGCGGACGGTGCCGCTCCTCGTCCAGTACAAGGACGACAACGGGAACGCATTCGAGAAGACGGTCGAGGTCACCCTCTCCGGCAGCTCGGGTGCCGCCAACGCGAGCGCCGGCGCAGCCTCGGGTGTCTCGGCCTCCGGCGGCTTCCAGGGCGGACCCCCGTCCGGAGGGCCCGGTGGCGGCGGCATGTTCGGGCTCTTCGGCGGAGGCCGCGCCAGCGCGAGCTCCGGTTCGTCTTCCCTGCCGATCCTGCCGATCGCGGGAGCCCTCGTGGTGATCGTCGTCCTCGGCGTCGCCTGGAGGAAGGGCTGGATCGCGAAGGCGCGCACGCGGCTCCGGAAGTAGGGAGGCTCGAGATGTCTCCGACACCGATCATCGAGCTCGAGGAGGTCACGAAGGTGTACCCCCTCGCGTCCGGCGACGTCGTGGCCCTCGACCACGTCACCCTCTCGATCGACGAGGGGGAGTTCGTGGCGATCATGGGTCCGTCAGGGTCCGGGAAGTCGACCCTGCTCAACCAGATCGGGTGTCTTGATGTACCGACCTCGGGCCGCCTCCACATCGCCGGACGGGATATCGGAGAGATTGAACGACCACGAGCTGACCGAACTTCGCCTCAGGACCCTCGGGTACATCTTCCAGAAGTTCAACCTGATCCCCCTGCTGACCGCGTACGAGAACGTCGAGTTCCCGTACCTCATGAAGCACCGCCAGAACGACACCGACGGCGACCATCAGCCAGCTCCTCGCCTCGTTCGGGATCGACGCGGCCCTCGCCGCCCACCGTCCCCCGGAGCTCTCGGGCGGGCAGCAGCAGCGCGTCGCGATCGCCCGGGCGCTCGTGAACGACCCGCCGATCCTGATCTGCGACGAGCCGACGGGCAACCTGGACTCGGTCACGGGCACCCAGATCATGGAGACGCTCGTCGACCTGAACAAGCGCGGACGGACCATCGTGATGGTGACCCACGACCCCACGGTGGCCGCGTACGCGGACCGCACGGTCACCATCCGTGACGGGAGGGCGACATGAAGAGCGGCGGCCTGATCTTCCAGCTGGCTGCGCGCAGCATCCGTCTCAACCTCCTCCGCTCCTTCCTCGCCGCGCTCGGCATCGTGATCGGCGTGGTCGCGATCGCCGCGATGGGGATGCTCGGCGCGAACATGACCCTGATGGTCAAGGACCAGATGTCCGCGATGGGCAACGTCCTGACCGTGAGCCCGGACTGCCGGCACCAGCAGCAGCTTCGGCGGGGGCGGCATGGGCGGACCGCCGGGAGGTGGCGTCGTCATCTCCAGCGGCTCCAGCAGTTCGAGCAGCAAGAGTTACATCAGCGCCTCGCAGTTCAAGCAGATCACGAACGCCGTCGGGAAGAACGGGACCGTCTACGCCCTGTACGAGACGAGCGACTCGTTCACGTCGGGGACGAAGGAGGGGCGGAGCACGGTCTACGGCCTCGACCCCGACGTGATCCCCGGGCCTCATGAACCTGACCGACGGGGCCTATCCCAAGGGTGACTCCGGGGCGCTCGTCGGGTCGATGCTCGCCGAGCGGTTCAACCTGACCCTCGGCAGCAAGCTCAAGATCGGCTCCGAGGACGAGGGCTACCTCACGACCCGCGTGACCGGGATCATCGAGGAGCGGGGCATGTCCTTCGACCTCTCCACGGACAATGCCGTCATCCTCCCCGAGAAGGAGTACACGGCCTTCTACGGGGACGAGGGACACTACGACCAGGTCAACGTCGTCCTCAAGGACGTCGACGATGCGAGCGCCACCTCGACCTCGATCACGGACAGCCTCAACGCGAAGAAGACGCAGGTCCGCGTCAGCGACGCGAGCCGGATGCTCACGTCGATCACCTCGACGGTCAGCACCATGACCACCTTCGTGATGGCGATCGCGGGCATCTCGCTCCTCGTGGCCGCGGTCTCGATCTTCAACGTGATGATGATGTCCGTGACCGAGCGGGTGCGCGAGATCGGGATCATGCGGTCCCTCGGGGCGCAGAAAGGCGAGATCCTGAAGATGTTCGTGTACGAGGCGGCCGTCCTCGGGTTCGTGGGAGCGACCATCGGCGCGATCTTCAGCTTCGGCATCGGCTATATGGTGGTGGTGAGCCTGCTCAGTTCGGCAAGCCACTTCTTCGAGGCTGGAAGCCTGATCTACCTGCCCGCCGCCATGCTCGTGGGAACGGTGGTCTGCATCTTCTCGGGCCTCTACCCGGCCTGGCGGGCCTCGAACCTCGACCCGATCGAGGCCCTCCGGGCCGAGTGACCTCTCTTTTTCTTCGGACATCGACACGGCATCTTCCGTATCGTGGGATGTCCATGCGCCGGAGCCGGCGTTGCGGTGGTCGAGGAGATCGTCGAGAGCGGACCGGCAGAATCGAGCCGGCGAACGCTGCGAGCCGATCGAGGCACGCCGCAGCCGAAGGCCAAATAGAAAAGAGGCTCAGGCGCCTTCGGGCGCCTTCTTCGGCGGGAGTTTGATCTCGGTCCCGAACCGCTCGAAGTTCCGGTCCGCGATCGCCTGGATCTTCGCGATCTCCTCGGTCTGGAGCGTCGGCTTGAAGAGGTGGCGGAAGCGCTTCTGCTCCTTGAGGTACTCCTCGACCGGCTTCTTGACGACCTTCTTGACCTTCGTCACCTCGCCGTCGACCATCTCGTAGTTGACCCAGAGCCCGGTCTCGATCGCGAGCTTGCCGATCGCGAGGGTCTTCGCGCCCTCGAAGCCCCAGCCCGTGCAGCAGGGCGCATGCACCTGGACGTACGTCGGGCCTTCGGTGTTCATGGCCTTCTCGACCTTCTGTATGAAGTCGGCCGGGTACGCGATCGAGGCCGTCGCGACGTACGGCGAGCCGTGGGCCGCGAGGATCCGGGGCATGTCCTTCTTCGGCCGCCGGTTGCCCATCGAGGCCTTCCCGGCCGGGCTCGTCGTGGTCGAGGCGTCGTACGGGGTCGCGCCCGAGCGCTGGATCCCCGTGTTCATGTAGGCCTCGTTGTCGTAGCAGATGTACGTGATGTCGTGGCCCCGCTCGAACGCGCCCGAGATGCAGAGCACCCCGATATCGAGGGTCGCGCCGTCGCCGGCGACCACGACCACCTTCTCCTTCCGTCCCTGCTGCTTGAGGGCGGACTCGATCCCCGACGCGACGGCCGAGGCGTTCTCGAAGAGCGAGTGGATCCAGGGAACCCGCCACGCCGTCTCGGGATACGGGGTCGAGAAGACCTCCATGCAGCCCGTGGACGAGACCACGATCGTCTCCTCGCCGGCCGCCTTGAGCAGGAGCCGGCCTGCGAGCGCGGCGCCGCAGCCCCCGCAGGCCCGGTGGCCGCACTCGAAGAGGTCGCACGTTTTACCGATCGCCATCTAGAGCACCTCCGTGCGGAGGCCGTAGAACCGATCGCCCTCGCCCTGCTCGCAGAGCGCGACGACCTGTCTTGATGTCCTCGATCCGGACATCCCGGCCGCCGAGGCCGATGATGTAGTCGAGGACCGGAACCGACTCTCCGTAGAGCGCGTCCCGCACCTCGAGCGCGACTGCGCCGCGGGCCGTACCGCCGCCGGCGCCGAGGGAGATGTTCTTGTCGAGCACGGCCACCCGCTGGACGCCCGCGAGCGCCGCCTTCAGGTCCTCTGCCGGGAACGGGCGGAAGCAGCGGATCCGGACCAGCCCGACCTTCCTGCCCTCCTCGCGCATCTCGTCGATCGCGTCCTTGGTCGTGCCGCAGATCGAGCCCATGGCCACGATCGCGGTCTCGGCGTCCTCCATCCGGTAGGACTCGACCAGGGCCGAGTAGTCGCGGCCGAAGCGCTCGCCGAACTCGCACCCGACCTCGCGAATCACCTCGAGCGCCCGCTTCTGGGCCTGGTCCGTCTCGTACCGGAACTCGAGGTAGTAGTCGGGGGTCGCGTACATCCCCATCGAGACCGGGGCCTTCGCGTCGAGCATGAACTTCGGGACGAACGGCGGCAGGAACGCGTCGACCTCCTCCTGGCTGAGCATGTTCACGGGCTCGTAGGTGTGCGAGAGGATGAACCCGTCGAAGCAGACCATCGCGGGCAGGAGAACCCGGTGGTCCTCCGAGACCCGGTACCCGATGTAGTGGAGGTCGACCGCCTCCTGGTTGTCCTCGGCGTAGAACTGGAGCCAGCCCGAGTCGCGGAGCGAGATCGAGTCCTGCTGGTCGTTCCAGATCGAGAGCGGGGCGCCGAGCGCGCGGTTCGCGATGGTCATCACGAGCGGCAGGCGCATCCCGGCCATGTTGAAGCAGACCTCGAACATCAGGGCGAGTCCCTGCGAGGTGGTGGCCGAGTACGCACGCGAGCCGGCCGCGACGGCGCCCTCGCAGGCCGAGAGGGCCGAGAACTCGGACTCGACCGTGATGTAGTCGGCCGCGAGTTCGCCGTTCGCGACGATCTCGGCGAGCGCCTCGACGATGTGGGTCTGGGGCGTGATCGGGTATGCGGAGATCACCTGCGGCCGGCAGCGCCGGACGGCCTGGGCGACCGCGATCGAGCCCTCCATGATCTCGAGCGCCATTACTTCTCCTCCTGTTCCATGGTGATCGCCTTCTTCGGGCACTCCTCGGCGCAGAGGCCGCAGCCCTTGCAGTAGTCGTAGTCGGGCACGAACTCCTTCTCCTCGGTCTCGCGGATGCAGCCCTCGGGGCAGACGAGCTGGCACATCCCGCACTTCGAGCAGGCCGACGGGTCGAACTTCGGCATGAAGACCCGCCACGAGCCGGTCTTGTTCTCCCGCGACTGCCCGGGCGCGGCCGCGCAGCCGACGTTGAGCGCCATCAGGCCGCCTCCGCCTTGGCCTTCATCTCGTCGAAGGCCCGGCGCGCGGTCTTGATGTTCTTCTCGGCCAGCGCCTCGGGGAAGCGGTGCCGGAGGGCGTCAGCGAGGGTCTCGAACGAGACCAGGCCCGTCGCGGCCGCGAACGCGCCCATCAGGGCCGTGTTCGTGATCGGCAGACCCAGGGTCTCGAGCGCGATCGTGGTCGCGTCCTGGGTCAGGACGCGGACGCCGGCGGGCACCGAAAAGTCGGGGGCCCGCTCGGTGTTGATGATCGCGATGCCGCCGGGGCGCATGCCCTTGAAGACGTCGACATCCCGGATCAGGGTCGGGTCCTGGACGATCACAAAGTCGGGCTCATAGACCTGGCTTCGGAGTCGGATGGGCCTGTCGCTGAACCGGACGAAGGCCTGGACCGGTGCGCCCCGCCGCTCGACGCCGAAGGCCGGGAAGGCCTGGACGTACTTCCCGCCCTCGAACGCGGCGACCGCGATCAGTTCGGCCGCCGTGACCGAGCCCTGGCCGCCCCTGCCGTGGATGCGTAGCTCCTGCATAGTGGGTCCCTTAATCTTACATGATAAATCGATATAAATCTCTTCCCGGGGGCAAGGGCCTCAGCGGTCGACCGGGATCCCCAGGATCTCGTCGGCGCCGCCGAAGACGTCGCGGGCGATCCGGACGAGGCCGGTCGCCGCGGCCCATTCGTCGCCCACGGCGACCGGCCGGCCGAGCAGGCCCGCGACCTCGTCCGCGACGGCCGGCGCGAGCGAGCCCGCGAGCACGACCGTCGCGTCGGGCGCGAGCAGGAGCAGGGCCGCGCACTCCATCGCGGCGAACATCGCGATCGTCCTGAGCCGCTCCGGCTCGGGCATCGTGTACCCGACACCGGCGTGGAGGAAGGCCTGGTTCGCCGTCTCCTCCCCCAGGTCGATCCGCCGGATCGCGTCCACGTCGAGCGCGCCGTGGCGCATGCCCGGGGCGAAGACGCAGGCGTCGAAGGCACCCGCGACGCGCCCGTCGCGGACGAGGACCGAGACCGTGTTCGACGAGATGTCCGCGACCACGACGTCGGGGCCGTGATCCTGGACGGCGAGGTACGCGATCCCGAGCTTCTCGGGGCTGGTCTGGTGGGAGTAGGCCTTGAACCGCGGGTCCGTGGGCGAGCCCCGGTGGAGCCCGGGGATCACGACCGTCGGGATGCCGCTCGCGGCCATCACGTCGTAGACGCGCGTGCCCCCGCCGATGTGCTCGCCCGCGCCCTCCCGACTGACCACGCCGCGGTTCCGGACGCGCTCGATGGGGGTGATGGCGCTGATCCCGTCGCCCATCGAGTAGCAGAGCGCGCACCCCTCGATCGACTCGAGCGGGCCGAACCGCTCGAAGATCGGCGAGCTCGAAGGCGCAGGCCTCGGGCCGGGAGAGCTTGAAGACCCCGGACTCGGTGGCAAAGCGCATGGCGGTCGTGCCGTGGTCGATCCCGAGGTACATCGCAGTACTCGTATAGGGGCGACGCCCTATAATGGTACGATGTTCAGCGTCGTGACCGGCGGGGCCGGGTTCATCGGGTCCCACCTCGTGGACGCGCTCGTCGCCCGGGGCGACCGTGTGCTCGTGATCGACAACCTCTCGACCGGAGAGCGCGGGAACCTCGCCGCGCACCTCGACGGCGGGCAGGTCGAACTCCTGGTCGCGGACCTCCTCGGCGACGGCTGGCAGGAGCGCGCTCGCCGGGGCCGAGCGGGTCTACCACGTCGCGGCCGATCCCGACGTTCGCGGCGGCGCGTCCTCGCCGGGATCGATGTTCGAGCAGAGCGTGGTCGCGACGTTCCGTGTCCTCGAGGCCATGCGCGAGGCGGGCGTGCCCGAGATCGCGTTCACCTCGACCTCGACCGTCTACGGCGAGGCGACCGTGATCCCGACGCCCGAGGAGTACGCCCCGATGGTCCCGATCTCGGTCTACGGCGCGGGCAAGCTCGCCTGCGAGGCGATGATCGGGGCGTACTGCCACTCGTTCGGGATGCGCTCGTTCGTCTTCCGGTTCGCGAACATCGTGGGGGAGCGGTCGAACCACGGGGTCTCGTGGGACTTCATCCGGAAGCTCCGGGCCGACCCGCACGTCCTCGAGATCCTCGGCGACGGCCGCCAGACCAAGTCCTACCTCGAGGTCCGCGCCTGCGTCGACGCGTTCCTCCACGTCTGCGACCACGCGACGGAGACGGTCAACACGGTCAACATCGGCTCCGAGGACTGGGTCGACGTGGTGACGATCGCGGACCTCGTGGCCGATGCGATGGGGCTCGAGGCCGTCGAGTACCGGTTCACGGGCGGGGACCGGGGCTGGGTCGGCGACGTGCCGCGCATGCGCCTCGCGATCGACCGCCTGAAGTCGCTCGGGTGGCGCCCGCCGCTCGGCTCGCGCGAGAGCATGGAGATCGCGATCCGGGCCCAGCTCGGTGCCGCATGAAGGCCGTCGTCCTCCTCGGCGACGGGATGGCCGACGAACCCCTCGCCGAGCTCGGCGGACTCACCCCGCTCGAGTATGCCGAGACGCCGAACATGGACCGGGTTGCACGCGAGGGCCGGACGGGGCTTGTCGCAACCGTACCCGACGGGTACGAGGCCGGCTCGGACGTCGCGAACCTCGGGCTTCTCGGGTACGACCCGGCCCGGTACTACACCGGCCGCGGGCCGCTCGAGGCCGCGAACATCGGGGTCGCACCTCGCCGACGACGACGTGGCGTACCGCTGCAACCTGGTCACGGTCGTCGACGGGGTCATGGCCGACTTCTCGGCCGGCCACATCACGAGCGCCGAGGGAGCCGCGCTCCTCGAGGCGCTCCAGCCCGCTGTCCCGTCCGTCCGGGTCGTCCCCGGGATCTCGGTACCGCAACCTCCTCGTGGTTCCGAACGGCGCCGGGGGACGCGGCACCCCGCCGCACGACATCGTGGGCGAGCCGATCGGCCCCTACCTGCCCGCAGGCCCCGACCGGGACCTCCTGCTCGCGTGCATGGCCGCCGCGGAGGAGGTCTTCGCCGGCCACCCGGTCAACCGCGAACGGATCGAGGCCGGGAAGCCCCCCGCGACCGGGATCTGGCCCTGGTCCGGGGGTCGGCGGCCCGCGCTCCCGCCGTTCGCGGACCTGTTCGGGGCCTCGGGCGGGATGATCTCGGCCGTGGACCTCTTGAACGGGATCGCCCGGTACGCAGGCCTCGAGGTGATCACCGTGCCCGGCGCCACCGGGTACCTCGACACGGACTACGACGGCAAGGCCCGGGCCGCGCTCGCCGCGCTCGACCGGCTCGACTTCGTCTACTGCCACGTCGAGGCCCCGGACGAGGCCGGACACATGGGCTCGGTCGAGGAGAAGGTCCGGGCGATCGAGCGCGTGGACGGGATGCTCGGGACGCTCCTGGACGGCTTCGACGGCGTGATCGCGGTCCTGCCCGACCATGCGACCCCCATACGGCTCAGGACGCACACGCGCCAGCCGGTGCCGGTGGCCGTCCGCGGGCTCGGCACGGACGGCACGCGCCGCTATTCGGAGCGGGAGGCGGAGAAGGGAGACCTCGGGCGGCTCGAAGCGACGGCGCTCCTGCCGCTCCTGCTCGGGCGGCCGTAGATCGGCATCAGCCCCCTTGCATCATCACGGGTCAGTGGGGGTAACTCTCATCATCTGCCGGGTCAGGTGCCGCCCGCAGGAGGGCACACAAGAGGTACGGCGGTCCGGGCTCTTGATGGTTCTTCCGCCCGACCGGCAATTCAACCGACGCATTAATAAGCGGCATCGCGGCAATGTGAGACTGGTGAGTACCATGCCGAAGCGGGAACCTGACCATCGGAGTCACGGTCAACCTCCAGAACTACGAGAGCCTCCGGCTCGAGATCCAGGACGAGGTCGAGAGCGAGGAGGACGTCCGGTCGCTCGTCGCGTTCCTCGACGAGACCCTCGCCCTCTTCGGGCAGGGCAATCCCGAGACCGAGAAGGCCGTCGCCCACTACCGCAAGCGCGTCATGCAGGGTGCCCTGGGCGAGGGCGCCGGGGAGCCGGCACCTGTCGCCTGCAGCCGCCGCGACGGCCCGCCGCGGTCCCCGTAGTCGAGGCGGTTGTCGAGCCGCCCGCGCCCGAGCCGGTTGCCACCGAGCCGCCCGAGGAGGAGCCGGCACCGAAGCCTGCGCCGAAAGCCGCTGCGAAACCCGCTCCAAAGACGCCGGCGAAGACACCGGCCCCCTCGCCCACGGGCGCCGTCTGCGAGGCCTGCGGCGCGCCCGTGAGCGCGGCCGAAGAGAAGACGAGCCGCCTCTTCGTCTCGAAGACCCTCTGCAAGAAGTGCATCCAGAGCCTCTGAGGCGGCCCCGACCCCTATCCCCGTGACACGCCACCTGCTGAACTGGGACGAGACGGTCTTCCGCGACCCCGAGGTCTTCGACCCCGACTTCGTCCCGGAGCAGTTCAACTTCCGCGAGGCGCAGACGCGCGAGCTGGCCTTCCAGCTCCGGCCCGGTCTCCAGGGGGCGCGTCCCCTCAATACGGTCTGCCGCGGTCCCCCCGGCACGGGCAAGACCACGACCGTCCGGAAGCTCTTCGCCGAGGTCGAGGAGGCCACCAAGGACCTGGTCCCGATCTACGTCAACTGCCAGATCGACAACACCACCTTCGGGATCATCTCCGAGGTCTACGACCGGCTCTCGGGCCACCTCCCCCGATCCGCGGGGACCTCCACCAAGCAGGTCTTCGACGCCGTCGCCCGTCTCCTCGAGCGCGACCGCCGCGTCCTCGTGGTCGCCCTCGACGACGCGAACTACCTGCTCTTCAACAACGAGCTCAACCGGGTGCTCTACTCGCTCCTGCGGACCCACGAGGTCTACCCGGGGACGAAGATCGGCGTGATCGTGGTCCTCTCCGACCTCTCGGTCAACCTCCCGGAGCGGCTCGACGCCCGCGTCCAGTCGATCTTCCGGCCGGGCGAGGTCTACTTCAACCCGTACACGGCCGACGAGGTCAGGTCGATCCTGGACGAGCGGGCGCGGCAGGGCTTCTACCCCGGCGTCCTGCCCGGAGACGAGCTCGACCTCGTGGTCGACCAGACCATGAAGACCGGCGACCTCCGCGTCGGGATCGACCTCCTCAAGCGGGCCGGGATCGCCGCGGAGATGGACGGGCGGCGGCGGATCGAGGAGGAGGACGTCTGCGGCGCGTACGCGACGTCGCGCTTCCTCCACCTCGACGCGGTGATCCGGACGCTCCGGGGCGAGGAGCGGGCCGTGCTCGAAGGCCTCGCGCGGGCGTCCGCCGAGCGTGACGATCTGACCTCCGGCGATCTCTACGAGCGGGTCCGGGAGGAGGCCGGCATCGCGTACACTCGCTTCTGGGAGATCGTCACCAAGTTCGAGGCCATGCACCTGGTCGACATCCACTTCCGCACCTCTCGCGGGCGCACCCGGACGGTCAGCCTCCGGTACGAGCCCGACCAGATCCTGGACCGGCTTAAATAATCGCAGAAACGTTTTGGCAAGTCTTATCTCTTTTGCAGCTCTCCTTATTGGCATACGGGGGTTCAGCGTGTGCTCAGCGTAAACGAACTGGCATTGGAGATATTCGAGAATCTGGCCGAATTCGCGGAGGAGTTCAACGCCGCCTACCACGAGCTCGGCAACGGCGCTCGCATCGTCGACTGCGGTGTGAGTACGAGAGGCGGCTACGCCGCGGGCCGCGCATTCACCGAGATCTGCATGGGCGGCCTCGGCGAGGTCGACTTCTCGATGGGCGAGATCGGGGGAATCCCGCTCCCGTTCATCGAGGTCAACACCGACTTCCCGTCCGTGGCCTGCCTCGGCTCGCAGAAGGCCGGCTGGACGGTCAAGGTCGGCAACTACTTCGCCATGGGCTCGGGCCCGGCGCGGGCGCTCTCGCTCAAGCCGAAGCACACCTACGAGGTGATCGGGTACGAGGACGACTTCGACTCGGCCGTGATCGCGCTCGAGTCGGACCACCTGCCGAACGGCGAGGTGATGGAGAAGATCGCGAACGAGTGCCACGTCGACGTCGGCAGCGTCTGCGCCGTGGTGGCGCCGACGGCCTCGCTCGTCGGCTCGATCCAGGTCTCGGGCCGGTGCGTCGAGACCGCGATCTACAAGCTGAACGAGCTCGGCTTCGACACCACCAAGATCACGGCCGCGATCGGGAGCGCGCCCGTGCCGCCGGTCAAGAAGGACGCGACGCAGGCCATGGGCACGACCAACGACGCGACCATCTACCACGGCCGGATCATGCTGACCATGCGCGCGCCCGAGATCAAGGACTACCTCGACCGGATCCCGTCGAACAAGTCCAAGGGCTACGGCAAGCCCTTCTACGAGATCTTCAAGGAGGCGAACTTCGACTTCTACCAGATCGACACCTCGCTCTTCAGCCCGGCCGAGGTCGTGATCAACGAGCTCGACGAGGGCGTCGTCTACCGCGTGGGCGCCGTCAACCCCGAAGTGACTCTGAAGTCCTTCGGCCTCCTCTGACCCCTTCTCCTGAAAAAAAGCCTACCGCTTCCGGCACGAGACGTCCATGACGCCGTGCCGGACCTGGTAGAAGCTGTGCTTGATATCGATCGGAGCCGGCAGGTCGATCTCGGCGACCCGGTCGTCCATCACGATCCGGATCTGCCGCGGCTGTATGTCGACGTACGGGGCCGTCCTGAGGTTGGACGGCACGCGGGCCGTCACGAAGACGTCCTCGCGGCCCTCGAGGCACTCGTAGTCGATCTCGGTGGAGTCATCGTCGCTGTAGCTGAAGGCATCCGGGTCGACCGGGAGGGCCCCGGTCATGACGGTGAACCCGACCACCTGGCCGGGCTCGGGGGACGGCAGGCTCCGGAGCATGTGCTCGAGGAGGCGCGCCAGGTCCCGGTAGATCTCGTCGTCGGTGTTACTCGGCATCGGCACCACTCAGCCGGTATTGTGATCCCTCGGCCCTGACCACGCCCAGTCGTTCCAGGCGCGTCAGCCGGCCGGTCAGTTCATCGGCCGGGAGCCCCGTCAGTTCGGGCAGGGCTTCGACGGCCTGCGCCCCCGGAGAGAGGGCGAGCAGAATATCGATGTCGGCTTCGTTCTCGAATACCCCTTCTCCGGATTTAATGAGTTCGGTCACGGCACGATCGATCTCCCGGTCGACCGCGACGAGGTGCTCGAGGAGCCCCTCCCGGGTCTCGATCAGGCTCCGGAGCTGTCCCGAGCCGGCGGGCGATCCGCGACGCCTGCCCCGGCGGCGGGATCGCGATGCGCCCTCCCGGGGTGACACGGACCGCGATCGAGACGTCGAGCTCCTGGTAGAGGAAGTAGTACTTTCGGCGCCGCTCGTCGAGGGAGAAGCCGATCAGCGACTCCCGCTCGAGCAGGGCCAGATGCTCGATGACGACCTTCGGCGAGAGGACCAGCCGTTCCGAGATCTCGGTCACGTAGCACGGCTTGTCCCGGAGCAGGTCCAGGATCCGTCGCCTGTTCCGGTTGCCGAGCAGGTCGAGGAGTCGGGAGAGGTCGTCGTGCTCGAGCATGGTCAGCAGACGTCGGTCTAAAAATTATAAATGATTATTGTTCGAACATCCGGTAGTTCGGAGCCTCGTCCGTGATCAGGATGTTGTGCGGGTGGCTCTCGCCGACGCCGGCCGCCGTGATCCGGACGAAGCGGCCGCCGTACCTGAGGTCGGCGATCGTGGCCGAGCCCGTGTAGCCCATCGATGACCGCAGGCCGCCCACGAGCTGGTAGATCGCGTCCGAGGCGCGGCCGATGTACGGGGTCGCACCCTCGACCCCCTCGGGCACGAACTTGGTCCGGCCGATCTCCTTCTTCTGGAAGTAGCGGTCCGAGGACTGGCCGCCGGTCATCACGCCGAGCGAGCCCATGCCGCGGTACTGCTTGTACCGCCGGCCCTTGATCGCGATGATCCTGCCGGGCGACTCGTCCGTTCCGGCGAGGAGCGAGCCGAGCATGACCGAGTCCGCGCCGGCCGCGATCGCCTTGGCGATGTCGCCGGAGAACCGGACCCCGCCGTCGGCGCAGACCGGGACGTCGGCCGGCCCGGCCACGTCGGCGACGGCCGCGATCGCGGAGATCTGCGGCACCCCGACGCCGGCCACGATCCGGGTCGTGCAGATCGAGCCCGGGCCGATCCCGACCTTGAGGCCGTCCACGGTCCCGACGAGGGCCTCGGCCGCTGCGGACGTCGCGATGTTGCCGGCCACGACGTCGATCTCGACCGAGCCCTTGATCTCGCCCACGCCCTTCACCACGGCGAGGTTGTGGCCGTGGGCGCAGTCGACCACGAGCGCGTCCGCGCCGGCCTCGACGAGGGCCATCGCGCGGTCGTGGTCGAACGGCCCGACGGCGGCCGCGACGCGGAGGTTGCCGTCGCGGTCGCGGACCGCGCGCGGGTACTGCCGCTTCTCGAGCACGTCCTGCATGGTGATGATCCCGATCAGGTGGCCGCCGCCGTCCGTGACGGGCAGGCGCTCGACCTTGTTCGTGTACATGGTCTCGAGCGCGTCCTCCATGCGTGAACGACTCGTCGGCCGTGATCGGGGACGGGGTCATGATCGCCCGGATCGACTCGGCCCCCCGCCGGTTCACGATGGCGCGGACGTCGCGGCGGCTGACGATCCCGATCACGACGTTGTTGCCGTCGACCACGGGAACGCCGCCGATCCCGTGGCCGCTCATGAGGGCCTCGACCTCGGAGACGGTCGTCTCCGGGCCGACCGACTGGACCTGCCGCTCGATCAGCTCCTCGGCCTGCTTGACGAGCGTGACCTCGCGGCACTCCTCGTCGGAGGTCATGTTGCGGTGAACCACGCCGATGCCGCCCTCGCGGGCGATCGCGATCGCCATGGCGGCCTCGGTCACGGTGTCCATCGCGGCCGAGACGAGGGGGATGTTCAGGGAGACCCGCCGCGAGAAGCGGGAGCGGATGTCGGTCTGGTCCGGCTCGACGCCGGAGGCCGCCGGCTGGAGCAGGACATCGTCGAACGTCAGGGCGAGGGGTGCCTCGGCAACCTTACGGGAGTACATGGTTCACCGGATCGCGGCCATGGCCCGCTGCACGAGGTCTTCCTTCAGCATCGCGTTCCTGTCGCCGCCGCAGACCATGCCCCGGACGCCGATGATGTCCGGGTCGATCCGGCGGAGGGAGGGAAGGTCGTCGAAGACGAGCGAGCCCGCAAGCGCGACGCCGAGCCCGGCCGCGTGGCCGGCCTCGACGAACCGGGAGAGCGCGGCCTCGTCCATGAACTCGAACGTGGAGCGGCCGTCCTTCCTGCCCGTGTCGACCATCACGATGTCGGCACCGGCCTCGGCCGCGAGCGGGACCACGTCGAACGGCGAGATCGTGCCGAGCCGCTCGAAGTCCGAGTAGGCGGCGAAGACGACGTACCGTTCGGGGTAGTCGTCCTTGACCGCCCGCACAACGCCCTCGATGATGCACCGCGCTTCGTCCTCGCGGGCGACCATCAGCCCGCACTTGATGTAATCAGCGCCGGCCGCCGCGGCCCCGAGCGCGGCGAGGGCGGCGCCGCCGGGGCGGTTGTCGAAGTCGCCGATCGCGGCCGAGACCGGCTTATCCGTCATCCCCTTGATCCCGCGGATCACCCAGGGGAAGTTCGCGCCGAGCGACCCCTCGGCCGGCCGCTTAACGTCGATGATATCAGCGGCGAGCGCGCGCTCGGCCTCCGCGAGGCTGCTCGGGCTGACAAGCAGTTGCATAGAGCAGATATATGCGCTCCCGTTAATAGGGGTTCCGAATCTGCGGGAGGGGCCGCGTTCGTGGAAAAGCATCTCTCCTCCGAGCGCACACCCGATCAGCGGATGGAATTGATCCTCGCCGTCGACCTTCGGGGCGGTCTCGTGGTCCACGGAGCGGCGGGCGTCCGCGAGACGTACCGGCCGCTGGACTGGGGCCTTGCGCCGTCGGCCGAACCGGAGGCCTACCTCGCGGCCCTTCGGCCCCGGCACATGTACATCGCCGACCTCGACAGGATCATGGGGACGGGGGACCACGGCACGACGATCGCCCGCCTCGCACCCCATGTCGAGACGTGCTACGTCGACGCGGGCTTCACCTCGGCTGTCGAGTGCCGGGCCGCGACGGGGTTCGTGCCGGTGCTCGGGACCGAGACGGCCGCCGACGCCCTTGGCGACTGCCCGGGCGGGGTTCTCTCGCTCGACTGCCGCGACGGGCGCGTGCTCCCGCACGGCGAGGACCCGGTCGCGTTCCTCGAACGCGTGCGCGACCTCGCGTTCGCGGGCCACCTCTACCTCGACATCGGCTCGGTCGGGACGGCCCGAGGGCTCGACGCGGCATTGCTCGCCCGCGTCCGCGCGGCCTCGGACCGCCCCTGCTCTACGGCGGCGGCGTGGCCTCGACGGCGACCTCGACCTGCTCGCCGCCGCGGGCTACGACGGCGCGATCGTGGCGACCGCGGTCCACCGGGGCGCAATCCCGCTCGACGCGATGTCAGGAGGGGCGCATGGTCCTGATCACGCTCGAGGGGATCGACGGCACGGGCAAGTCCACGCTCGTCCGTCTCCTCGAGGCCCGGCTCGCCGACCTCGACCCGGTCTTCACGCGCGAGCCGACCACGGCCTGGACCGGCGAGGCCGTCCGACGCGGCATCGCCGAGGAGATCGACCCGATCGCCGAGGCCCTGCTCTTCGCCGCGGACCACGCAGCCCATATCGCGACCGTGGTCAAACCCGCGCTCGCGGCCGGGCGGCTCGTGGTCTCGGACCGGTACTCGGACTCGCGGTACGCGTACCAGTCGGTCGTGCTCGCCGGCCGGATGCCCGACCCGCTCGGCTGGCTGAAAGACCTCCACAATGGGTGGACGGTCCCGCCCGACCAGACCTTCCTCCTCGTCCTCGCCGTGGACGAGGCCCTGCGCCGGATTCGGGCGCACGAGCGGCGCGAGCACTTCGAGGAGGCGGAGGTTCTCGAGAAGGTCCAGGCCGCGTACCTCGACCTCGCCGAGGCCGAGCCCGCACGGTTCGTCCTCGTCGACGCCGAAAAAGAGAGGGAGGAGATCGCGTCCTTCGTCGAGGGCGCAATCAGGGCGACCGTCGAACGGTCACGAGCACGTCGCCGACCGTGACCAGGTCGACCTGCTCGCCGCCGACGAGCGAGGCGTAGACCGGCGCGAACGCGCCGGCGGGAACCGCGACTTCGGCCCCGTTCAGCTCGACCGTCTCGACGGTCCCGGCGAGCGTCTCCTTCGGCAGGGCCCGGACGGCCGCCATGAACGCGGGCGCGTCCTTTCGGAAGGCCTTTCCCACGACGGACATATCGAACTTCACGTCCACGAGCTCGCGCGAGAGCCCGCCCGTGCCGACCTGCCAGTGGAGGTCCGCATTCAGGGCGCGGCCCGCGTCCCCGCCGTCCTCGATCGCGCGGGGCGCCATGACCGTCACGTGTCCGAGCGGCGCGTTCAGGGCCATGCCGCGCTCGTGCTTGTACCGGCGGACCTCGGCCACGATCGAGGCCAGGAGCTCGCCGTCTGCGAGCGCCTGCGGGTCGTCGAGCGCGAACTCGGGCCAGGGCTGCGCGTGGACCGAGCCGCGGCCGAGGTACGAGAAGACCTCCTCGGCGAAGGACGGGACGAACGGCGCGAGCAGGCGGCAGAGGAGGTCGAGCGCGGTCTCGAGCGTCCGGACGGCCCCGGCCCGGGCCTCGCCCTCGCCGTAGAGCCGGCCCTTGACGAGCTCGATGTACTCGTCGGCGAGCACCTCCCAGGCGAACTCGCGGACGGCCTTGAGCCCGCGGTCGAACTGGTACCCGTCCATCGCCGTCGTCACCTCGGTCACGAGGTTCGAGAGCCGGGCGAGGAGCCAGCGGTCCGCGAGCGCGGTCGCCGTGCCCTCCCCGACCTCTTCGCGGCCGACCTGGAGCAGGGCGAAGCGGGCGATGTTCCAGAACTTCGTCTGGAAGCGCGAGGCCGCGACCACGTCGTTCCAGTTGAACTGGATGTCCGAGCCGGTGGCCGCGCCGGCCGCGGCCCACTGGCGGAGGGCATCGGCCCCGTACTGCGAGAGGATCTCCTCGGGCGCGATGAAGTTATCGCGCGACTTGGACATCTTGAAGCCGTCCTCGCCGAGGACCATGCCGTTGACCAGGATCTGCTCCCAGGGCTTCTCTCCGGTCAGGGCGAGCGAGCGGAGGATCGTGTAGAAGGCCCAGGTCCGGATGATGTCGTGGCCCTGCGGCCGGATCTGCGCGGGGAAGTACGGCGGTTTCGCGGCCGAGCCGTCCCAGCCGGTCACGTTCATGACCGAGATCGAGGAGTCCATCCAGGTATCGAGGACGTCGGTCTCGCCTTCGAACTCGGTCGAGCCGCAGCGCGGGCACGGCCTCAACGGCTTGTCCACGGTCGGGTCGATGGGCAGGTCGGCCTCGTCGGGCAGGAGCATCTCGCCGCAGGCCGTGCAGAACCAGACCGGGATCGGGGTCGCGAAGATCCGCTGGCGCGAGATGCACCAGTCCCACTCCATCTTGCCGACCCAGTCCTCCATCCGGAGGAGCATGTGCTCGGGGACCCAGCGGACCTTGCGTGCGGCCTCGAGGATCGCGCCGGGGTCGACCTTCACGAACCACTGCCGCTCGGAGAGGATCTCGATCGGGGTCTTGCACCGCCAGCAGGCCCCGACCCGCTGCTCGAGCGGGACCTGTCGCTTCAGGACGCCGGCCTCCGCCATTGCGCCGAGGACCGCCTCGCGGCATTCGGGCGCGGTCATCCCCTCGTACGGCCCGGCGAGCGCGGTCATGTGGCCGGTCGCGTCGAGCGCGGGGCGGAGCTCCAGCCCGTGCGTCTTCCACCAGACGACGTCCTGCTTGTCGCCGAAGGTGCAGATCATCACCGCGCCCGAACCGAAGGCCGGGTCGACGGCCTCGTCGCGGACCACCGGCACGGCGTGGCCGAAGAGCGGGACCGTGAGCGGCCCGGCGAGCGTGGCGTACCGCTCGTCCTCGGGGTGGACGGCCACCGCGACGCACGCCGCGAGGAGCTCGGGCCGCGTGGTCGCGATCTCGAGGCCGTCGAAGTCGAAGAAGTTCAGCTTCGTGGTCCGGCCCTCGTACGCGACCTCGGCGAAGGCGATCGCGGTCTCGCAGCGGGTGCAGAAGTTGACCGGGTGCTCCGAGCGGTAGATGTAGCCGTCCTCGAGCATCCGGAGGAACGAGGCCTGCGTCTTCCGGTAGTACGCCGGAAGCATGGTCACGTACTCGTTCGACCAGTCGATCGAGAAGGCCATGCGGCGCATGGTCGTCCTCATCTGCCCGATATTCTTCGCGGTCAGCTCGCGGCAGAGCCGGCGGAACTCCTCGCGGGGCAGGTCGTTCTTGGTGATCCCCTGCTGCTCCTCGACCTTGACCTCGGTGGGCAGGCCGTGGCAGTCCCACCCCTGCGGGAACATCACGTTGTCGCCCCGCATCCGGCGGTACCGGGCGAGGAAGTCGATGTAGCACCAGTTGAGGGCGTTGCCGATGTGGAAGTTCCCGGTCGGGTACGGCGGCGGGGTGTCGATCACGAACTGCGGCCGGTCCGAGGCCGGGTCGAAGTAGTGGTCCTCGTCGCGCCAGCGCGCCTGCCACCGCTCCTCGACGGCGCATGCGTCGTAGGCCTTCGGCAGTTCGGGAAGGGTCCTCATCCCTCAGAGGTTGCGTGCGGACGGTCATTACAGTATCGAACCGAGAGCCGAAGATCTGCTAACCGAAGTTTCTTCACAATCCGGCGCGAATTACTGCAGAATGAAGAGGCAGACGGGTACCCTGCTCGGGACCGCGATCGGGCTCGGCGCGATCGTGGCCGCGCCGTTCGTCGCGCCCGGCTGGGCCCTCGCGGCCGTGGTCTTCGCGGCCTGCCTCGTGGTGCTCGCGGTCTTCCGCGAGCCGTACCCGACCGCGCCGATCATGGTGCTGGCCGCGCTCTTCGGCCTCCAGGTGATCCCGCTCTACGTCTTCGCGGTCACGCTCGCGATCATGCTCGTGGGCGAGCTCGCGGCCCGGTACGCGGACGGCACCCTGATGCTCGCCGGCGTCGGCGGAGGATCGAGGTGCAGCGGCGGTTCGAGGCCGGCGAGGTCCCGCCGGTCTACCTCTGGTTCCTCGGGGCCGCGCTCGCGGCCGGGCTCACCGTCTCGTGGGCGCTCGGGAAGCAGGAGCCGCTGATCGTGCTGATGGGCGTGGTCGTCGCGGTCCTTCTCAAGGCGATCCTGGCGGACCGCGAGGACGCGTTCCTCGTGGAGATGCTCGGGGTCGCGATGACCGTCTATCTCTTCGACGACCTGGACTTCGCGGTCGACGGCCTGAACCTGATCGCGGCCGCGATCCTCGCGTTCTCGTTCGGATACTTCGCGTACCGCGCCCGCGCCATGGACCTCTCGGGTCTCTTCTCGGGGGCGTTGATCGGCCTGCTTCTGATCGTCTTCGCCGACGTCCGCTGGTTCGTGATCCTGCTCGTCTTCTTCGCGCTGGGCGCGGGCACGACCCGGTACCGGTTCGACTACAAGCGCCGGATCGGGGTGGAGGAGGAGAAGAGCGGCGTGCGCGGGTACCGGAACGTCTTCGCGAACGGGATCGTGGCCGCCGCGGCCGCGGTGCTCTACGGCGTGACCCTCCACCCGGCCTGCGTCGCGCTCTTCCTGGGGGCGGTGGCCACGGCGGCCGCGGATACGGTCGCGTCCGAGATCGGGGTGACGGGCAAGAGGCCGTACCTGATAACGACCTTCGAGCGGGTCCGGGCCGGGACGAACGGCGGGGTGACGCTCATCGGCGAGGCCGCGGCCGGCCTCGCGGCGCTCGTGATCGGGCTCGTCGCGTTCCTGCTCGGCGTGGCCGACCCGGCCATGCTGATCGTGACGGTCGCCGCAGGGCTGGTCGGGACGAACGTGGACTCGGTGATCGGGGCGGTCTTCGAGAACCGGGGGATGATCGGCAACTCCGGCACGAACCTGGCCGCGACGCTCGCGGGCGGGGTCTTCGCCGCGCTCTTCTTCCTGCGGTGAGAGCCCGGCGGCGGCGACGCCGGGGAAAAGGAGTCTCCGCCCAGTGCTGTATCGGGCTGAAGCGCAGAAGGCGCCTCAGACCTGGATCTTCCGGAACAGGTACGCCCCGATCACCGTCGTCGCCAGCGTGAACGCCCCGAGCACGGCGAGGCAGACGGCCGGGTTGATCTGGGAGACGCCGGAGAGGCCGTACCGGATCCCCTCCACGCCGTAGGTCAGGGGGTCGAGGAGCGTGATCGGCTGCGCCCACTCGGGCAGGCTGCTGATCGGGAAGAGCGCGCCCGAGAGGCCGAAGATCGGGAAGATCACGAAGTTCATGATCAGCTGAAAGCCGGTCATATCCTCCATCCGCGACGCGATCGCGATCCCGAACGCGGTGAAGGCCACCCCGATCAGGGCCATGAACCCGAACGCGACCAGGAAGCCGGCCGCGCTCGAGACCTGAAGCCCGAGAAAGAGCGAGAGGAGCAGGATGATGCAGCCCTGGAGGAAGGCCGTCGTCGCGCCGCCGACGGTCTGGCCCACCATGATCTCCAGGCGCGAGATCGGCGCGACCAGGGTCTCCTTCAGAAAGCCGAACTGCTTGTCCCAGATGATCTGGACCCCCGAGAAGACGGAGGTGAAGAGGACGCTCATGGCGACCATGCCGGGGATCAGGAACTCGATGTAGTTTCCCTCGAGACCCGGCATCTGCACGACCCCGTTCAGCCCGAAGCCGAGGAAGACCAGGAAGAAGAGCGGCATCGCGACGCTCCCCACGATCCGGCTCTTCGACCGGAGGAAGCGCTTCATGCTCCGCAGCCAGAGCGTGTAGACGATCTCCATCTCAGTGCCCCCGCATCCGGGCATACATCCGCATCTGCTCCACCCCGCCGGCCTCCTCCTCGCGGATCGTCGTGCCCGTGAAGTGGAGGAAGACGTCCTCGAGGGTCGGCTTCCGGATCGCGATCGACTCGATAGGGATCTTCCGCTCCACGAGCCGCGTCACGATCGCGCTCAGGTGCTGCTCGGCTTGCTGCACGCTGATCGTGGCCGTGCTGTCGTGGACCTCGACCCGGCCGACCCAGGGCTCGTCCATGAGGGCCGGGGCGATCGCCTCCGGGGTCGGCGACCGGACCATCACTACGTCCCCGCCGATCGCATCCTTCAGGCGGTCGGGGGTGTCCATGGCGATGATCCGGCCGTGGTCGATGATCGCGACCCGGTCGCAGAGCCGGTCAGCCTCCTCCATGTAGTGCGTCGTGAGGATGATCGTGATCCCCTTCTCCCGGGCGAGCGTCGCGATGTACTCCCAGAGGAGGTTCCGGGTCTGGGGGTCGAGTCCGAGCGTGGGCTCGTCCAGGAAGAGGACAATCGGGTGGTGGAGGAGCCCGCGGGCGATCTCGAGCCGGCGGCGCATGCCGCCCGAGAAAGTCTTGACGATGTCGTCCTTCCGCTCGGAGAGACCGACCAGGTCCAGGAGCTCGGTCGTCCGCTGGCGCCGGACCTCGGTCGGGATCCGGTAGAGCCTGCCGTGGAGATCCATGTTCTCCCAGGCCGTCAGCTCCTCGTCCAGGCTCTGGTCCTGGAAGACGATCCCGATCGACCGCCGCACGCCGTCCTGGTCCCGCTCGACGTCCCTGCCGTCCACCGTGGCCGAGCCCGAGGTCGGCCGAAGCAGGGTGGCGAGCATGGAGATGGTGGTGGTCTTGCCCGCACCGTTCGGGCCGAGGAGGCCGAAGACCTCCCCCCGCGCGATCTCGAACGAGATGTTGTCCACCGCGACCAGCTCGTCGAATTGCTTGGTCAGGCCGTCGACATGGATCGCCACAGGCGACGCCTCCGCCCCCGCTGTCGGCACGCTCTCCGCGATCATGATCTCCTGCCCGGCAGCGATCCGAGCAGCCGCTTCAGCCGCTCGCCCGTCTCGTCAAGCGCGCGCTGCGACGGGGCGACGCGGTCCGCCGGGAGCTCCTCGAGGTATGAAAGGTCGCTCTCGAGCCCGATGAGCGCGTCCGCCACGGGATCGGCCTCAGGGTCTGCCCCGCGCGTCCTGTACCGCTCCTCCGAGCCCACCGCGCGTGCCCAGCCGTAGATGGCATGCGCCCGCAGTTCCGCCATCCGCGCGTGCACACCCGCCTCCGTTATACGCGAGTCCATCCGCTCACGTCCTCCCTCTCTGCACAAGCGCGGCCAGCCGCGGGACGAGCCGCGCGATCTGCTCGCGGTGCGGGGCCATCGCCTCGGGCGGCAGGTCCTCCAGGTACGAGAGGTAGCTGTCGATCTCGGAGAGGACGCCGTCGACCGAGGTCGAGGCCTGCCCCCGCGCGTCGCCCAAGTACCCTATCTCGGCGGATCCCTCGGGCGTCAGCTCGTACCGGCCATCGTCCCGCTTCCGGATCAGGTTCTCCTCGGCGGCTTTTTTCAGCAGAGGGTAGAGTGAGCCGGGTGATGGCTTCCAGTGGCCGAAACTCATCTTCTCGATCGCGTCCATGATCTCCACGCCGTTCTTCGGCTGTTCGCTGAGCGTGTACAGGACCATGGTCTTGAGACCCCCGTATCCCCCGTACCGGCCCATCCTGTGGAGTCTGCTCATCATCTCGCGCATATCGTGCATGGTACTCTTCCTATCGCATTCGATTCCGGACATGGTCCTCGCCGTCCGCAGGGCTCGCTACCTGCGACGTTGTCTTCCGGCGGGGATACCCGATATCGGCAAATCGATATCGGTGATCCGATATTGGACTTTCTCAGTTAATAGTGTATCTGATACGGCCGGATCAACCCCGACAATTCCGACGAGATCGAAAGCCGGCGAGGGCTATTGCAGCCGCATCCAGACAACGTAGTACGCGACCTTGAAGGCAAAATCGCCCGTTCTGATCTGACCTCAGGGAGAAGATCGGCAAGGTAATGGTGGAGCGGATTCCGGATGTACGCGTGAAGGAGTCCGGAGCCGGGATATGGCGGTGACGGGGAAGAGTTCGGGATTCCTCGAAAAGGCCCGGGCGGTCTCGGAGCTCGTGAAGCTTGACCTGGTGTTCGGCGCCGGAGTCTTCGTCGTCGCCGGCGACGTCCTGGCTCTCGGACACCTCCCGCCCTCCGTGGCGGCCGTCTCGAAGTGACTGACCGGCTTCGTTCTTCGTCTCAGGGTACGCCAACATATCCAGCGACTACTTCGACCGTGACGTGGAAAGCGTCAACCGGCCCGACCGACCTCTGCCTTCTGGCCGCATCCCCATCGCCGAACTCTGGGCGCTCTTCCTCGTCTTCGCGACCGCAGGCCTGGCATCAGTGGCACTCCTCGGGCTGGCCGTGCGGGCCCTGGCCGCGACGGTCTGGGGAGTCGCTGTCCTCAATAACGTCAGACTCAAGGAGGCGGGCCTCCTCGGGAACCTGGCCGTCGCCTTCTGCGTCTCGATGACGATCATCATCGGCGGGGCGGCGGCCGGTGCGGTTGAGCGTCCCCGCGTCGTGGGCTGTTCGGGTTGCTCGTCTTCGGCGTGCTCGCGTTCAAGCCATCCGCGGCCCCGCCCAGCCGGAGGCCCCTTTCATGGTCGTCGCGACCGCAATGGTGTTCCCACGTGCCTGCGGCGCTGCAGACCGCGTCCTCCAGCCGATGTAGCCTGCCCGGATCGCCCGTGGCCGGAGGTGATGAGTGATGACCGACGACGCATCTGCGCTCTGCCGCGTTTCGAGCTATACGATGGAACGCGATAGTATTGAGAAGAGCAGTGCCCGAAGAATGGAAAAATATAATTATGGATAATACAAGTTGACTATCCATGACCGTGGTCGAAGGAGATCTGCCGTGCAACTTTCTCGCGCCGACGGTGATCGAGGCAAGCAACCCGGTCGAGCCCCCACCTCTCGGGGCTGTGCTGAAAAAATGTTGTAGTTCGGCCTTCAGGCAGGTGCGGAACATGTTATCTCCCGGCGTGACGGTGGCGCGGCCGGTCCCGGAGATCCCTCCCCTGAACCTGGAGCCGGGCGAATGGGCGGAGGTGCGCCCAATCGAAGAGATCAACGAAACGCTGGACGCCGCGCAGAAATACAAGGGCCTGTACTTCATGCCCGCGATGGAGCAGTACTGCGGCGGGAAATTCAGGGTCTTTAAGAAGGTGAAGACGATCAGGCTCGAAGATACGGGCGAGGTGCGGCAGTTGAAGAGCCCGACCGTCTTCCTCGAGGGAACATACTGCGACGGCGAGCGGCACCAGGGATGCGACCGGGCCTGCTTCCACTTCTGGAGGGAGGCCTGGCTCAAGCGGATCTCCGACCCGGAGGCCTCGCAGGGGGCCTCCGTCTCTCCGGGTCGAACCTGACCCACCATCGTCATCCCCGCCCCATCTCTCTCATTTCACACCCCCTCCCGCCCTTCAGGCGCGCTCGCGCTCCTCTTCGACCTCGGTGAGGAGATCTCGTCGGACGCCAGGGATGTCGATGGCGACTCCGTCCGATCGTCGCGGAGCATTACAGCGAGGTCCGACCGGCGGCATGCCCTCGGAATCTCGGGCGCCACGTTCGCCCTGCTCGTCGTGCTGGCTCTTCTCTCGTTCTTCGCGGGCCGGCCTGGACGGGTCTAGCCGATCAGCGCCGCTGCGGCGGGTCCCGGCATGTCGTCCTCTCAGCCCGGCCGTCAGGAACGCGACGATAGCCGAAGGGCGCGTCAACGTCCGCCGCCACAAGCACCTCGCATGGGGTGTCTTCATGATCGTCGTCACCAGCCTCCTCTGACGGCGGGTGGCGGCATCGCTGTCCGCCCGCACGGTGACCAAGCGCCCGGGATGCGGATGACAGGCGGAGTCGGCCCTGGAAAAAGTGTTCAGTATTTGTAATACCTGCCCTTCTCGTCGTACTCGCCCGTCGGTTCGGCGGGGGGTGTCGCAGCCGAGACCGACCGGAAGACCTGCACCTTGTACGTCGAGACGAAGACGAACGCGAAGAGGACGAAGATCGCGTAGGCGAGCGCGGCGAGCGCGATCCCGATAGGCCCGATCATCGCCGCGAGCTGCTCCGGCCCGAAGGTCGCCACATCGGCGGGCGGCATCGAGGCGAGCGGCTCGAGCTGCGGATAGAGGGCCGTTGTCCAGCCGACCGCCAGGACGAACCCGAAGCCGAAGAGGACCGCGAGGGTCGTGAGCAGGAAGACGATCACCTCCCAGATGTGCGCGAGCACGAGCGAGGCCGACCGGCGGAGCGAGGCGAAGACCCCGAGCCCCTCGAAGCACGCGGCCGTATCGTAGAGCGAGAAGAAGACCGCGACCGGGATCATGATCGCAATCGTTACGCCGGCCGCGAGGTCGGTCGAGAGGGCGCCGCCGACGAGCGAGAGCGGCACGAGCAGGGCGAAGAGCAGGAGCACCGCGGCGAACGCGACCACGAGCGCGGGCAGGAGCACGCGGAAGTAGTTCGCGACGCCCTCGGAGAGGAGGCGCCGGGGCGAGGAGTCCGCCTCGCGGAGCACGCCGTAGGCGCCCGCGAGCAGGAACGGCAGGGCGAGGTACTCGAGCACGAGCAGCCGGACCGAGAAGAAGGTCTCGCCCTGGAGGGTCAGCACGAGCTGGAGCGCGTCGAGCGCCGCGTACCCCGCGCCGGCGAGCCAGATCGCCGGGTACCGGACGCTGTCGCGGAGGGCCTCGAAGAGCACTAGCGGTTCCTCGGCATCGCCACGAGCTCGCGGACCTGACAGTCGAAGAACCGGTTCGTGTGTGCAGGCCGTACCACGACGACCGTGTCGGCGCCAGAGCCGGTGCCGCCGCACGCGACGACCTCGCGGTCGACCGGGACCGCACCCTGGTCGGCCGCGATCAGCACGCACTCGACCGCGACCTTCAGCCCGACCGCGATCACCCGCCGGAACGCCTCGGCAACGGCCTCGGAGCGCGAGCCGCCGCCGACCTTCGCCGAGGCCGAGAAGGCGCGCTCGAGCCCCGAGAGGACGTGCGTGCCGGTCACGATCGTGACGCCGGCCTCGCGGAGCGTCCGGGCGGTCTCGGGATCGAACTCCCACTCGCCCGGCGCACCGAACCCGACCGCGTGCGTGACCACGACCAGGCGGAGACCCGTGTCCATCATGGTCTCCAGGAACTGGAGGGCCGTCCGGCCGGTCGTGGACGCGACCACGACCGTGTCGAGTCCGAGCCCCTGCGCCCGCTCCACCGCGAACCGGGCCGCGTCGGCCGTGTTCTCGGGCCCGGGCCGCTCGAAGTAGCAGACCCGCCCCTCCGCATATGCCATGCCTGAGAGGTGGGGGCGCGCCGCCCTTATACCTCGCGGCACGAAGCCGGGCTCAGACCAGGAAGAGGCAGCGCGGGGCCCGCCGGTGCCAGAGCCCGCGCTCGGTGAGCAGGCGATCGAGGAGGTCGAGCTCGTTGTTCTCGCCGTAGACGAGCCCGTGCGACTCGTAGAGCTCGCGTTCGTGCTCGTACCAGGCGTTGAAGTCGTCCCCGGGGGCGCGGAAGACCGGCTGGAGCTCCTCGACGAGCGGCAGGTCGTCGCGTAGCACGTAGATGACGCCGTGGGGGAGATCCACTGGGCGGCCGCTGACCACGACGAGCGGGACCACCGGGTCTTCCTCGGGATTCTGCGGGTCGAGCAGGACGAGGTCCCCGCTCGTCAGGGTCACGCGTGTCCGTTCGGTGAGCGGTTCAGGCGAGGTATCCGTCATGGCGTACCTCGCAGGGGTCGGCGTTGGCAGCGATACACATCAGTCCGTCTGAGTGTGAGGACAGGCACCCATATATTCAGCTTCGCCGAGTGTGACGCGGGCGGATCCTCTCGGCGAACTTGACGGCGGGAGCGAGGCGGCCGCGAGCACGTGGGGCACGGCCAGAGCGATCCCACGGTTGAAAAAAAAGGGTCAGAAAGCGAAATGCTTCGAGACGATCTTGATCGCGCAGTAGTCGCCGCACATGGTGCAGGCGTCGGTGTCGGCCGGGCTCCGCGAGGTGCGGATGTACCGGGCGCGGTCGGGGTTCAGGGCGAGGGAGTACTGCCGCTCCCAATCGAGATCGCGTCGGGCGTGGCCCATCTCGAGATCGTCGTCGCGCTTGCCGAGTTTGACCATGTCCCCGACGTGGGCGGCGATACGGCTCGAGATGACCCCTTCGTAGACCTCCTCCGGCGTCGGGAGCGCGAGGTGCTCGGCAGGGGTGACGTAGCAGATGAAGTCCGCGCCGTACGACGAGGAGAGCGAGGCGCCGATCATCGCCACGCGGTCGTCGTATCCGGGCGCGATGTCGGTCACGAGCGGCCCGAGCATGTAGAACGGCTTCCGGTTCGTCACGCGCTTCATGAGGATCACGTTCGCCTGGATCTCGTCGATCGGGATGTGGCCCGGTCCCTCGACGATCACCTGGATACCCTGCTCGTGGGCCTTGTCCGCGAGCTCGGCGTTGATGAGCAGTTCCTGGACCGCCGCCCGGTCGGTGGAGTCGTGGACCGCTCCGGCCCGCATGCCGTTGCCCATGGAGAGCGTGACCTCGTGCTCGAGCATGATCTCGCAGAGGTAGTCGAACTCGGCGTAGAGGGGGTTCTCCTTCTCGTTGTGGAGCATCCACGCGGTCATGAAGGCGCCGCCGCGCGAGACGAGCCCGGCGTGCCGGCCCTGGTTCTTCAGGCGCTTCATGGTCTCGTAGTTGATCCCCGTGTGGATCGCCATGAAGTTCGTGCCGGCCTTGGCCTGCTCGGCCGTGACCCGGAAGAGGTCGTCCTCGCGCATGTGGACGACCGCGCCGTCGCGGACGGCGGCCTCGATGAAGGCCTGGTAGAGCGGCACGGAGCCGACGGAGAGGCTCGTCGCCTCGACCACGCGCCGCCGGATCTCGACGAGGTCGCCGCCGGTCGAGAGCTCCATCAGGGTGTCGGCACCGGCGAGCTCGGCCTGCTTCGCCTTCTCGATCTCGACGTCGATGTCGACGAGGTCGGACGAGGTCCCGATGGAGGCGTTCACCTTGGTCCGGAGGCCCTCGCCGATCCCGCAGAGCCGCACGTTCCGGTACGGGGAGACCGGGATGACGATGTGGCCGCCGGCCACGCCGCGCCGAATGACCTCGGGCTCGAGCCCCTCCTGCCGTGCGACCTCCTTCATCTCCTCGGTGATGATTCCCTTCTTCGCGTCGAGCACCAGACTCATGAAAGAAGGTGGGGGAAAAGAGGGGATAAAGGCTCCTTTCGCCGATTGCGGACGAAATTCAGGTTGCCTTCTCCGCAAGCAAACTTGTTTTCGTTAACGAAGGCAAAATTGATCTCGGCCCTGCGGCGGTGGACAGGGAAACGGGAGGCGCAGGGGAGGTTCAGGTCGGCGGAGTCGCGTTCACCGCGACCACGCGCCATTCGGTCCCATGGAGTCCGACCGAGGTCCACGCGACCTCCTTCCGGACAGGCGTGGCCGAACCTTCGGCCGCAAAGGTGTAGGACCCGGCGCCCTCGGGCTCGGTCTGCATCCGGTTCGCGACCGCCAGTAACTCCTGGTTGCCCGAATACCGGGCGTCCGTGAAGGTGTTCGTCCCGACCTCGGTCGCGTCCCGGTCGTACAGGACGATTCCGTCCGTGTCCATCACGAAGACCTCGGCCGACCGGCCCGCGAGCGCCTCCCGCACGGCGATGGTCAGCAGGGACGTGGGCTGGAAGAGGAGGCTGGCCGAACCGTTGAACTGCCCGGACGGCGCGAAGACGGGGTGCTCGAGGTCCGTCGCGTTCACGCCCTCGACGGTCGCGAAGACCCCGCTCATGACGGGCTTCTGCGTCGCACGGAGGCGCCGGACCTGCTCCTGTGCACTGATGTCGGCACCCTCGGCCGAGGCGTACTCGGCCGGCTCGACGGTCAGCATGACGCCGTCCTTCGAGACGGCCGTCGCGTCGATCACGGCCGGCGAGGCCAGGGCGAGCTCGCGGAGGACGCGCCGGGTCTCGTTGCCGGTCATGTCCGTCGGTCCGAGCGCTGTCGCCGCGGTCGCCGTGTCGCCGTCGAGCCGGTCGAGCGCGGCCTGGACGCTGGACGCGACCGCCTTGAGCGCGTCGGCGGGCGCGAGCGTGGCCGGCGTCCGGAGCGTCCCCTGGGTCTGCACAGCCGTCGTCGCCGGGCCCGCGTTCCCGCCGGGGGCGAGGATGTCGAACTGCACTGCGAGGACGATGGCCGCGGCGAGCACGATCAGGCCGAGGCCGAGCAGGACGAGGGTCTTTCTCTCCATGGGACCACCCGGATCGAGGTGAGCCCTCGAACAGGATAACCGTGCTGGGAAAAAATGGGGAGAGGGACGCGATCAGATCTTGCGGTCGACGTCCTTCTTGACCTCGTTCAGCCGTCTCCTTGGTCTTCTTCTCGACGTCGCTCGCCGTCTCCTTCACCGCCCCGGTGACCCCGCCGGCCTTTGCGCTGCTTGCGGCCGGGACGGAGACGTCCTCTCCGCGGCGCTCGAGACGGGGCTCCCTTGCCTCATTGCTCCGGCGCCGGCCCGCTGCGATCCGGGCGGCGTCCGCCTGCCCCTCGGGGGTCTGAATGCCGACGTCGCGCGGCGCGTTGATCTGCGGCTGGGTCTCCCAGTCGGGGTGCACGCTCGGGTCCTCGGCGTGCATCCTGGAGCGCTCGTCCACGGTCCCGTAGGGCTTCATCGGCGTCGTGATCGTGGTGCCCGGCGGCACGACCGTCCCGGTCACCGGCCGCTCCGGGGTGACGGGGGTCGGCTCGGTCTCGGGCGCAGCTCCGGCCTTCGTCGTCCGCTCGCCGGCCGCAGGCTCGGTCCGCTGTCACGGCCGCACCGGTGGCCAGGGCCGCACCGGCCACCACGGCCCCGGTCTTCATCCGGTCGCGGTCGGCCTCGGACTCTGTCGGCTTCGCTGCCGCACCGGTGGCCACGGCCGCCCCGGCCACCGCGGCCCCCGCCTTCGTCCGCTCGCGCTCGGCCTCGATCTCCGCCGGCGTCATCGCGACCGCACCAGCCGCTCCGGGCTCGGTCATCATCCGCCCGCGGGCGGCCTCGGCCTCCGCCTCGGCCGTCTCCTTGCCGCCGACCTTCGGGTTCTTGGCCCAGGGCTCGCCGCTCCAGTGCTGGCCCTGCGTGCCCGCCGGCGCCATCTCCTCGCCCGCGCCGGCCTTCATCTGCTCACGCTCGGCCTCGGATCTCTTTCGAGGTCATCGCGGCCCGTGCGGCCGCCGCGTCCATGGTGGCCGTCGTCATGATCTTCTCGCGATCGGCCTTCTCCTTTTCCATCATCCGCATCGCGGCGAGGTCGGCCTTGTCCGTGACCTTCGTCGGCGGCGTCGAGCTCCGAGACCGGGCGCGTGCCGTACGGGTCGTCCGCTCGCCGGCATGGTGCCGGGGTGCTTGATCTTCTCCCAGTCCGTGTCTCGCGTGCGTCTCAGTCGGGGTCTTGCTGGTCGGCGGCGGGACGGTTCCCTGCCGCTCGGCCTCCGTCATCTCCTTTTTGGTCTCCTTCGTCGGGTCTGCCATACCCGGTTTCACCGACACGTGGAAAGACCCATAACGATATAAAGTTGTTGCAGTACGCGCTCCGCTCTGCGCTGGAACGCCGGAGAAAAGGGGAGATCAGATGATGAAGACAGCGGCCGCGACCACGGTCGTCCAGAGCCCGTTCGGGTCGCCCTGGGCCGCCTGGCAGATGTGCTTGGTCTCGATGATCTTGCCGCTCGCCTTGTAGATCTGCTCCCGCTCCTGCCAGGCGCTGTCGGGATCGAACGCGATCCCGAGCGTGGTCGCGAGCATGGTCGCGGCGAGGTCCTCGGCGTACTCGCCCGAGATCTCCTCGCTCTCGCCGAAGGCGTGGTGCTCCGAGAGGTAACCGTAGGCGTGTGCCTCGCGCGGCAGGGCCTGCCCGATCGCGGCCGAGACGAGCCGCGTCGGCTCGTTCGTCTCGTTCCGGGCCATGACGCAGTAGACGATCTGGCCGGACTGGATCTCGTGGAGCCCGTCGTCCCGCGAGACCTCTTTCGCATGGGGAGGGAAGATCGAGGAGACGTAGACGAGGTTGCATCGCTCGATCCCGGCCTGACGCAGCGCGAGCTCGAAGGATGCGAGGCGGTCCTTGTGCACGCCGACGCCCCTGGTGAAGAAGATCTTCGTCGGAACAACCATGCCCGAGCTATTCGATTCCCGACGCTTTTTAGTTTATGGTTGCGTATTGCGACGGAATCGGCGAGAGGTCGGAGATACTCCGGGTTCGCGGGCACCGCGTACTTCATCTGGCCGGCCGGAGAGAAGGGAGTCGGCCCGGTGTATCCGGGCGTGAGGACGTATGAAGCGGAAGATCATCGAGATCGACCGGGAGCGCTGCACGGGATGCGGCCAGTGCATTCCCGACTGCCCGGAAGGAGCGCTCCAGCTGATCGACGGGAAGGCGCGGCTGGTGAGCGACCTCTTCTGCGACGGGCTCGGCGCCTGCATCGGGACATGCCCCGAGGGCGCGATCGACGTGGTCGAGCGGGAGGCCGAGGCGTACGACGAGCGGGCCGTGATGGGGACGATCGCGCCCCAGGGCGAGGCCGTGATCCGGGCGCACCTCGAGCACCTGCTCGGCCACGGAGAGACGGAGCTCTACCGACAGGCGGTCGAATACCTGCACGAACAGGAGATCCCCGTTCCCGATCACCGCGGGGCGGCGGGCGGCGCGGAGGCGTTCGCCGGGTGCCCCGGGACCGCGGCGCAGCGGATCGAGCGGAAGGCGGCGGCGCCGGCCGGGGGCGCGGCGCCGGCGGCATCGTCGGAGCTGCGGCAGTGGCCGATCCAGCTCCGGCTGCTGAACCCGGCGGCCGGCTACTTCGACAACGCGGACCTGCTCGTCGCGGCCGACTGCGCCCCGTTCGCGTACGCGGACTTTCACGGGTCGTTCCTCGCCGGCCGGATCCTGGTCATCTTCTGCCCGAAGCTGGACCGGGAGATCGACGAAGTACATCGAGAAGCTGGCCGAGATCTTCACCCGCCACGCGATCCGGTCGGTCACGGTCCTGCGGATGGAGGTCCCGTGCTGCGGCGGCGTCCGGTACGTGGTCGACCGGGCCCTCGAGCGGGCGGGAAAGCAGGTGCCGGTCACGGAGCGGACGATCACGATCGGCGGGGAGCTCGTCCCGGACCGCGCCGGGGCGGGGTGATCAGGCGGCCGGGAGGGTGAAGGAGAAGGTCGAGCCCTCGCCCGGCGTCGGACTCGACGCGGACGGTGCCGCCGTGCCGCTCGACGATCTTCTTGACGACGGCGAGACCGATCCCCGTCCCCTCGTACTCGTCCGTCGTGTGGAGCCGCTGGAACATCTGGAAGATCCGGTCGAAGTACTCGGGTTCGATCCCGATCCCGTTGTCCGCGCACGGCAAAGCTGCCAGAGGCGCCCCTCGCGCTCGGCCGAGATCCGGATCTCGGGCGGGCGCGTCCGGGCGGCGGTACTTGATCGCGTTGCCGACCAGGTTCGTGAGGACCTGCTCGAGCTGCGGCGGGTCCACCAGGACCGTCGGAAGCGGCCCGACCTCGATCCGCGCGCCGAGCCTCGCCGGCCGTCTCGCCGAACGAGCGGACCACGTCGGCCGCCACCTCGTTCGCGTCCGTCGGCACGGGGGGCTTCGCCGTGCGTCTCGACCCGGGAGAGCTGGAGGAGGTCCCGGATCAGGGTCTGCATCCGGTTGCCGCCCTCGACGATGAACCCGATGTAGTCGTCGGCGTCCTGGTCGAGCCGCCCCTTGTACCGTCGTTCGAGGAGCTGGGAGAACGAGACGATCGATCGCAGCGGCTCCTGCAGGTCGTGGCTCGCCACGTACGCGAACCGCTGCAGTTCCTCGTTCGACGTCCGCAGGCGATCGGCGTACGCCTTCAGCCCCTCCTCGGCCCGCCGCCGCTCGGTGACGTCGGAGAAGAAGGCGATGAACTGGCCCCGCTCCGGCGAGAATGCGGCGACCTCGTACCACTTCGCCAGGGACGGCATCGGGTACTCGAAGGTCTCCGGCTCGCCCGTCAGGGCCACGCGCCCGTAGCGCCGGACGAGCTCCGCGATCTCGTCGGCCGCAAAGAGGTCGGTCGCCCGCCGACCCAGCACGTCGCCGGAACCGAGGCCGGTGAACGCCTCGAAGGCCGGGTTGACCTCGCGGTACACGAAGTCCGCGGGCTCGCCCGCCTCGTCGACAACGATCTCGCAGAGCGCATACCCGAGGAGCGAGCTGTTCAGCGCCTGACGGTAGCGCTCCACGCTCTCCGTGAGCGCGCGCTCCATGCTCATCCGCTCGCTGATGTCGTGGCTCGCACTGATCACGGCGATCAGGCGTCCGTCCTCGCCGTAGACCGGCGCGTCGTGCGCATGGACGGGGAAGCGGTGCCCGTCGCGGTGGCGGACCAGGAACTCGCCGGACCAGGTCTCCCCCGGCACCGGGCCGCTCCCGCACCGGGCCGGGCTCCCCCGCCGGGGGCTCGGGCGCGGCGAGGCTCGTCGAAGCACCTCCCGACCGCCTCGGACGCCTCCCACCCGTAGGTCTTCGCGGCCGACTCGTTCCAGTAGAGGATCCGGCCGTCGGGGCCGGTCGCGATCACCGCGTCCGCGACGGCGTCGAGCATCCGCGCCTGGAGGCGCAGGCGGTCGTAGTCCTGCCGGCGATCCGTGACCACGACCGAGAGGATCGTCTGCCCGTTCACCTCGAGCGGAGTCATCGAGAAGAGCACGGGCACGGAGCCCGTGCCGCTGCAGAGGCGCAGGTCGCCCCGCACGGGCCCGGCGAACGCGTCGCGGAGCAGCCGGCCGAAGCGCTCGCGGTCGCCGGGTTCTATGTGGTCGTGGAGGAGGGACCCGAGCACGTGCTCCAGGGGCGCCCCGCGCATCCGCGCGAAGGCCGTGTTGCCGTAGAGGACCATGCCGTTCGCGGCCAGGGTCAGCGCGCCCTCCTGGATGTTCTCCACGAGGGACGCGGTACGGGTGATCCGCGCCCTCAAGCGCGTACACCTGGCTGCGTCTCGCCCTGCGAGACGACGATCGCGTCCACCTCCCCCGAGCGGATTGCGTCGAGCGTCTCCTCGAGCTCGCGGACCCTGCTCCTCCAGTTCCGCGATCCGGAGGCGCTGCGTCGCGTCCGTCTCAAGGTACTCTGCTGCTCTCACGTCGACGCTCCGAAGACTGGTTATGCGGGGTGAGGAATCAGGCCGAGGCCGGCGAGGACCTTCTCGGTCCGGCTCATGTCGCCGATGATCCGGCTGCGCGGCAGGGGCTCGGACTTCACCAGGGTCGGCGCGGCGATGACGGCGTCGTCCCGGCTTCGCGCCAGGTCCTGGTAGATGTCGATCACCTCGAGGTCGCACCGGCCGCAGAGGTACTCGTCGCAGACCCGGCGCACGTTCTCGATCGCCGCGCGCGACCGCAGGTTGTTGCCCGCGATGTAGAGGCGCATCACGTAACGCTCGGGCCCGCGGTCGATCGCCTGCTGGTACTCCTTCGCAGTCCGCTCGGACGTCGCCAGGTGATCGCCGCCGGCTTGACGATCGCCATCCTGTTCAGACATCGGCACTCTCCACGGTGGCGCCTCCGGGGGCACCTGTACCTGTATCAGTGCAGGGAGGGGCGAAAAACATATCTATCCGTGCCGCCGCGTAACGGCGTGCCCCTGCACCGGGTGGCGTGGTGTTCGCCTCCGTCCTGGCGGGCCAGGGACGATACCCCCATGCTTATCTAGGAGCCATGCCTATCGTAAATCTATTTCGGACAGAGGCAGGACCCCGATGCAGCCGATTCCCCATACCATTCCGCCAGCCCCCGACAACGAGCGGCGGGCCCGCCGCGGGTCGTCGGCATCGGCGCGTCGGCCGGCGGGCTCGAGGCCTTCGAGCAGTTCTTCTCGGCCATGCCCCCGGAGACGGGGCTCGCCTTCATCGTGGTCCAGCACCTGGACCCGAAGAAGAAGGGGATCCTGCCGGAGCCTCCTTCAGCGCATGACCCCCATGCCCGTGGTCGAGGCCGAAGACAGCATGCCCCTCGAGCCGAACCGCGTCCACGTCATCCCGCCGAACCGGTACCTGACGGTCACGGGCGGCCGCCTCCGCCTCCGCGAGCTGCAGGCGGGCACGCACATCCAGATGTCGGTCGACGCCCTCTTCCGCTCGCTGGCCATCGACCAGCGGGACCATGCCGTCGCGGTGGTCCTCTCGGGCATGGGGACCGACGGCACTCTGGGGATCGCGGCGATCAAGGAGCAGCTCGGCCTGGTCATGGTCCAGGAGCCGGAGTCCGCGCCGTTCGACGGCATGCCGAGGTCCGCGGTCTCCACCGGCCTCGCGGACTACGTGGCACCGGCCGGCGAGCTTCCGGGGCTCCTGCTCGGCCACATCGAGCGCGAGAGCGCGCTCGGCGCCCCCGCGCACGAACCGAGTTCGGCCGAGACCTGCACCCGGATCCTCGCGCTCCTCCGATCGCGGACAGGGCACGACTTCTCGCAGTACAAGGCGAACACCATCCGCCGCCGCATCCAGCGGCGCATGACCGTCCACCGGCTCGAGCGGGTCGCCGACTACCTGCAGTACCTCCGCGACAACCCGCCCGAGATCGGGCTCCTCTTCCACGAGCCTCCTGATCGGCGTGACCATGTTCTTCCGCGACCCCGAGGCCTGGGACGTGCTCCGTGACCGGGTAGTCCCGGAGCTCCTCGAAAGGAAGCCGGAGGGCGGCCAGTTCCGGGCCTGGGTGCCGGGCTGCTCGACCGGGGAGGAGGCCTTCTCCCTCGCCATCGTGGTTCTCGAGGCGCTCGATGCGGCCGGGGACGACGGGAATGTAGCGGTCCAGATCTTCGCGACGGACATCGACCGCGAGGCGATCGCCGCGGCCCGGCAGGCGGCCTACCCGGCGAACATCGAGGCCGACGTCTCGGCCGAACGTCTCAAGCGATTCTTCGTCCGCGATGAGGGCGGCGGCTACCGGGTCCGGAAGGAGGTCCGAGAGCTCGTCGTCTTCGCCGAGCAGGACGTGGTGATGGACCCCCCCTTCACCCGCCTCGACCTCCTCTCCTGCCGCAATCTGCTGATCTACTTCTCGCCCGAACTGCAGAAGCGTGTCATGCCCGTCTTCCACTACAGCCTTCTTCCCGGCGGCGTCCTCTTCCTCGGGTCGTCCGAGACGGTCGGTTCCGCCCAGGCGCTCTTCGACACGATCGACAGCGCGTGGAAGATCTATCGGAGGAAAGGGGGCACGCCCGAGTACACCGAGCGCTTCGCCTTTCTCCCGTCACGGCCCGCAACCGAGCTCCCGGCCCCCGCCGGAGGTGCGCGGAGCCGGGAACCGGTCTTCGCGGATCGGCTCCAGGCGATCCTCCTCCGCGACTACGCCGATCCGGCCGTCGTGATCAACGAGCGCGGGGACATCATCTATGTCTCGGGGAGGACGGGCCGGTTTCTCGAGTCGCCGCCGGGAAAGGCCGCGCTCAATATCTTCGCGATGGCCCGCGACGGGCTCCAGCCCGGGCTCGAGGGGGCTATCCACCGGGCCTTCCGCGACCGCGCGCCGGTCCGGGCCGGGGGGCTCTCGGTCGACGCGATCGGCGGCGCGGTCCCTGTCGACGTGAGCGTTCGCCCCCTGGGAGAATCGCGCGAGCTCCGCGACCTGATGATTGTGGTCTTCGAGGAGGAGCTGCCGCCCGGCAACGCCCGGGGCGGAGGAGGCAGAGAGGCCCGCCGCGCGGGCGAGCCAGCGGATGCGAGGAGGAACTCCGGCTGACCCGCGAACAGTCTGCAGAGCACGATCGAGGAGATGCAGGCATCGCGCGAGGACGTCCAGTCCGCGTACGAAGAGATGCAGTCGACGAACGAGGAGCTCCAGTCGACCAATGAAGGAGCTGACGACCTCGAAGGAGGAGTCTCCAGAGCCTCAACGAGGAGCTGGTCACGGTCAACCAGGAGCTCCAGCGGAAGATCGAGGAGCTCTCGAGTTCCAACAACGACGTCCGGAACCTCCTCGACGCCACGGACATCGCGACCCTCTTCGTCGACCGGGACCTGAAGATCCAGCGGTTCACGGCGCCCGCGACAGGCGTGCTCAACCTGATCCCGTCCGACGTCGGCCGGCCCATCGGCGATATCGCCCTGAACCTCCGGTACGACCGCCTGATCGATGACGCCCGCGAAGTGATCGGGACTCTGGTCCCCGTGGAGCGTCAGGTGGAGGCGTCGGATCATCGCTGGTATTTAATACGCGTCCGGCCGTACCGGACCGTGGAGAACATGATCGAGGGGGCCGTCTTCACCTTCACGGAGATCACCGCAGTGAAAACGCTCGAGCTCGAGCCTGCGGCAGAGCCGGGAGTGGCTTGTCCAGGCGCAGCGGATCGGTCATCTCGGCAGCTGGCGCTGGGACCTCCGCGACGACCGGGTCACGGTCTCGGACGAGCGGTACCGGATCTACGGGCTCCCCGTGAAGGACGAGGCTCCGATCGCTCCCCGACTTCGCCGCGCTGGCCTCGCCCGGGCGCGACCTGCGAGGAGTCGTGGAGCAGGCGGCAGGCGGTCCGTTGACGTACGAGTTTCCGATCACGCGGCCCGACGGGGAGTCGCGCTACCTCGCCACGACCGTCCGGGCGGAGCCGCTCGGCGGGCCGCCGAAGGAGGCTGTCGGGGCAGTCCTCGATATTACGGACCGGAAGCGGGCCGAGCAGGAGCTGGGGACGGCCGACCTGCGGCTCGGCATCGCGTCCGACGCATGCCCCGCCCGGCTCTTCCAGCAGGACCGGGCGCTCCGCTACGTCTGGGTGCTCGGCCCGCCCGTGCCCGGGACGCCCGAGCCGCTCATCGGACGGACCGACGCGGACTTCCTGCCGCCGCCCGAAGCGCGCCGGTTGACCGCGATCAAGGAGGGCGTCATCGCGGCCGGCGAGCCCGCCGGGACGACGACGGTCCGGCTGCAGGACGGCCGGACGTACACCTGCGAGGAGCGGTACGAGCCCTGGCGGGATGCAGACGGGACGGTTGTGGGTATCACAGGCCGGGTCACGCTGGTCTCGGAAGAGACGACGGAGACGGAGCCATGAGAGGCGACGGATGAGCCGGGCGGAGCCGGCACCGCCCGCGGACGACGATCTGCGCCGTCGCGCGGAGAAGCGGCTCGAGGACAGCGGAGGCCGTCGCTCCGGCGATTGGGACCCCGACCTGCGTTCCCTGATGCACGAGCTGCAGGTGCACCAGATCGAGCTCGAGCTGCAGTTCGAGGAACTGCAGCAGGCGCACGCCGAGGCGGATCGGGTTCGGCGGATGTACGAGGACCTCTACGAGAACGCGCCGGCCGGATACCTGACCCTGGACGAGCAGGGCATCGTCCGACAGGTCAACGCGACCATGGCCGACACCCTCGGCGCCGCGTTCGCGGCGATAGTCGGGCGGCCGTTTATCTCCTGGATCGTCCCGGCGTTTCTGCCCGAGTTCTTCCGGCTCTGCAGCGCAGCGCGGGCCGAGCCCGGACGCCGCCTGACCGGACGGCTCGACGTCCACCGCGCGGACGGACGGGTCTGCCCGGGCCAGGCCGAGGCCCGGTCTCCCGACGGCGCCGGCGTCCTGATGGTGATCGTCGATGTCGGCGAGCGCCTCCGGACCGAAGAGGCGCTGCGCGAACAGGCCGAGCGACTGAAGCGGTCGAACGAGGATCTCGAACGCTACGCCTACGTCTCGAGCCACGACCTGCAGGAGCCGATCCGGAGCATCGTCAGCTTCAGCCAGCTCCTCGAACGGCGGTACAAGGGCCGGCTCGACCCCGAGGCCGACGAGTACATCGGGTTCATCGTCGAGGCCGGGTACCGGATGCAGACCCTGATCCAGGACCTGCTTCAGTTCTCGCGGGTGACGACGCTCGGGAGCCAGCCCGTAAGGACCGACAGCGGTGCCGTGCTGGACCGGGCGCTCGACGATCTCCGATCGGCGATCGAGGCGTCGGGCGCATCTGTCGAGCACGGCCCGATGCCGGCCGTTCGGGCCGACGAACTTCCAGCTCGGCCAGGTCTTCACGAACCTGATCGCCAACGCCATCAAGTTCCGCCGCGAGGACGAGCCCCCGCGGATTACGGTCACGGCGGATCGCGACGGTGACTGGGTGCGGTTCGCAGTGCAGGACAACGGGATCGGGATCGCGCCCGAGTACTTCGACCGGATCTTCGTGATCTTCCAGCGCCTCCATACCCGGGACCGGTACGAGGGGACAGGCATCGGTCTCCCGCTGGTCAAGCGGATCGTCGAGCAGCACGGCGGCCGTATCTGGGTCCATTCGGAACCGGGAAAGGGCTCCACCTTCTTCTTCACCCTGCCGGCCGCATGACGCCGGCGGGCGGGATCGGAGATCGAGCAACTGTCACGGCTCGTCGTCCTTCCTCGATCCTGCAACAGGGTGATCAGCGGAAAATACCGGCTCGCATACCGGGCGGCACATCTGCGCACGCGCCGGAAACACTGGCGGCTCAGACGGCCGGGAGGGTAAAGAAGAAGGTTGACCCCTCGCCCGGCGTCGACTTCACGCGGACGGTGCCGCCGTGCCGCTCGACGATCTTCTTGACGACGGCGAGGCCGATCCCGGTGCCCTCGTACTCGTCCTTCGTGTGAAGGCGCTGGAACATCTCGAAGATCCGGTCGTGATACTCGCGCTCGATCCCGATCCCGTTGTCCTGCACCGCGAACTCCCACCGTCTCCCGATCCGCTCGGCGGAGATCGCGATCACCGGCGGTACCCCCTCCCTGCGGTACTTCAGGGCGTTGGTGATCAGGTTCGTGAAGACCTGCTCGAGCTGCGGCGGGTCGGCCATGACGGTCGGCATCGGGCCGATCGTGACCGTCGCTCCGGCCTCGCGGATCGGGGTCTCGAGCGTGGAGACGACATCGGCCACCACCGGCCCGCATCGATCGGCACCGGGGGCTGCGCCTGCGTCTCGATCCGCGAGAGCTGGAGCAGGTCGCGGATCAGCGCCTGCATCCGCATGCCCCCCGCGACGATGAACGCGATGTACTCGTCCGCCTCGGGGTCGAGCCTGCCCCCGCACCGGCGCTCGAGGAGCTGGGAGAAGCTGACGATGGCCCGGAGCGGCTCCTGCAGGTCGTGGCTCGCCACGTACGCGAACCGCTCGAGCTCCGCGTTCGACCGTTTGAGGTTCTCGGCGTATACCGCCAGAGCCCGCTCGCTCTCGTGGATCTTCGTGATATCGAGGGCGATGAAGATGACGTCGTCGCAGGGGCTGGCGTGGTCGACCGCCGAGAAGGTGAGCAGGATGTCGAAGATCGCGCCGTCTCTGTGCCGCCACTGCGTCTCGACGGCGCCGAGCCCGTTCTCGGCGATCTGGTCGTGCTTCTCCCGCCCGACATACGCGTACGCCTCGTCGTCCGGGTAGAGCATGCGCGCGTTCTGCCCGATCAGCTCGTCCCGGGCATAGCCCGTCATCCGGCAGAGCTGGTCGTTGGCCTCGGTGATCGTCCGCCTCGAGTCCATGCCGATCCCGACGGGGGCGGCACGGAAGATGCCCCGCAGGGTCTGCTCCCGCTGCAGCAGGGCCGTCTCGGCCCGGTGCCGCTTGGTGTCCTCGATGATGTAGCCCCTGATCTCGAGGAGCGTGCCCTGATCGTCGAAGTCGCCAATGATGTTCTCGACGACGTGGATCATCGACCCGTCCCGGCGCCGCCGGAACCGCTCGTCGTTCTCGAGCCGCCGCTCCCGCCGGAGGCGGTCGAGGAGCGCCTCCCGCTCGGCCGGGGAGTGATATGTCTCCACGATGCTGGCCGACCGCGCCTCCTCGACGGAGGCGAACCCGAACATCCGGGCGAAGGCCGGGTTGCAGTCCAGGATCCGGCCGTCGGGGGCGCTGATGAAGTCCCCGGTGATATCGTCGTCGACGAGCCGGCGGTACTTCGCCTCGCTCTCCCGCAGCGCGTCCTCGGCCCGCCGCCGCTCGGTGACGTCCCTGATGGTCATTGTCGCCCTGATGACGCCGTCGGGGCCCGTGAAGAGCGCGGACGAGATCTCGCCGGGAAAGACGGTCCCGTCCTTTCGCCGGAACCGGAGCTCGCCCCGGAACCGGCCGGTCCGCGCCCGCTCCTCGAGTGCCGGGCCGAGGCGCGGGTCCGACATATCGAGAATAGCGTCTCTGCTCGCGCCGACCAGCTCCTCCCCGGTCATCTCGAAGATCCGGGACGCCTCGGCGTTCGCCGAGCAGATCGAGCCGTCGGGCGCCGTGAGGAGGACCGCGTCGATGCTGTTCTCGACGAGGCTGCGGTACCGCTCCTCGCTCTCGGTCAGCACCTCTTCGGCCTCCCTCCGCTTCGTGATATCGCGGAAGACGACGGCGATCCGCCCCCGGCGGACCGGAAATCCGGTGACGTGGTACCAGCGACCGAGGGCCGGAAACGGCTCCTCGACCTCGATGGGTTTTCTCTCCCGGCTGACCTCGAGGAAGAGGTCGAACCAGGAGCGGGCCAGCGCCGGGAGGATCATGAAGGCCGTCTTCCCGACGAGCAGCTCCGCCGGCAGGCAGAGCTCGCGCGAGAAGGCCGGGTTGACCTCGACGAGGCGGATGTCGACCGGCTCGCCGTGGTCGTTGAGCACGGTCTCGCAGACCGCACAGGCATCGACCATGTTCGCCATGAACGACCGGGCGTCGGCCTCGCTCTCGGCCAGTGCCTCCTCGACCCTGGTTCGCTCGGTCACGTCCCGCCAGATCGAGAAGGCCCCTGTCACACGGCCATCCTCGACGATCGGGGCGGCCGAGACCAGCATGGTGCGGGCAGTGCCGTCGGCGTCGGTGATCCCGAACAATCGGCCCGGCACGTCCTCGCCGGCGAGCGCCCTGCACGCCGGGAGCTGGGCTGCGGCGATCGCCGCCCCGTCGGGAGACCGGATCGAGAGGCGGCGCACCAGTTCCGCCGCGGACATCCCGACAAGGGTGTCGCCCGCGAGCCGTTCCGCGGCGGGCGTCGCGGCCGTGACGACTCCTCCGGGGCCGTACAGGAACGCCGGCTCGGTGATGGCGGCGAGGGGGATGGCGGGGGTATCGGACGCGGAGGGCATGGGAAGGGGGTGCGCAGGTTCTATATTGTCTATCTCATCGTAGGCCGGTAAAATATTTGGTATCCGCTCATGTCTCCATCAGGCCTCGTGCCGGCGAATACTGCAACGTGTACCTCTCGTCTGCCGGCCTGACGGAGAACACCGTACCGGACACAGGAGGGAGGACCTCCGCCCTCCCACCAGTCCGTTCCCGCTCCTCTGCCCGCCGGCAACAGGGAGGGGGCAGGCCCTGCATTGCGCCGGCCTTTATACCTCCCGCGTGTCAATCATGGGACGAAGAACCATGAAGGTCGCCGCGTTCAACGGGTCCCCGAAGCGGGACGGCAACACCGCGCGCATGCTCGGGTACGCGCTCGCCGAGCTCGAGGCCGCCGGGATCGAGACCGAGCTCGTCCAGGTCGGAGGCCTGCCCCTCCGGGGCTGCATCGCCTGCGGCAAGTGCTTCGAGCGGCAGGACCGCCGCTGCACCAACGACGCGGACGCGATGAACGGTTTCATCGAGACCATGATCGGGGCCGACGGGATCCTGCTCGGCTCGCCGACGTATTTTTCGGACGTGACCTCCGAGATGAAAGCGCTGATCGACCGGGCGGGATACGTGACCCGCGCGAACGGCAACCTCCTTCGCCGCAAGGTCGGAGCCGGCGTCGCCGTCCACCGCCGCGCCGGAGCGATGCACGTCTTCGACACGCTCAACCACTTCTTTTTGATCGCCGAGATGGTCGTGGTCGGTTCGTCGTACTGGAACATCGGCGTCGGGCTCTCGCCCGGCGACGTCGACCAGGACACCGAGGGGGTCGAGACCATGCGGACCCTCGGCCGGAACATGGCCTGGGCCGTTGAGCGGCTGGCGGAGCCGGAGCGGACCTGATGGACGTCGAGGAGTTCGTACGACGGGGCCTGCGGGCCGGTGGCGACCGTCAGGGGATCGAGGCCTCGCTCGCTGCCCACATTCGAATGATCAAGAATGTCGACGAGGAGTATGCAACCGCCTTCGCCCGGGCTGCCGTGGACGAGGCGCTCCTGACCCACGACCTCCCCGGCGACCTCTTCGAGACCGCTGCAGCGGGCGTCGGCATGGGCGAGTTCGGTGTCGGCTCGCGCGGCACCGGCGACTTCTTCGCCCACCGGCAGATCGCCCGGATCATCGGGGCGACCACCGCGGATGTCGGGGTCGACCAGATGGACGACGCGGGCGTGGTCCGCGTCGGCGACCAGTACGTCTGCTGCACGGTCGACGGGATGCACTCCCGTCTCTCCGACTTCCCGTTCCTCGCCGGGTTCCACGTCACCCGCGCCACGCTCCGCGACGTCTACGTGATGGGCGCGCGGCCGATCCTGCTCTTCTCGGACATCCATGTCGCCGATGACGGCGATGTCGCGAAGATCTTCGAGTACACGGCCGGGATCACGGCCGTCGGCGACTCGGTCGGCGTCCCGCTCGTCTCGGGCTCCACCCTCCGCATCGGCGGCGACATGGTCCTCGGCACGCGCATGACCGGCTGCGTCGGCACTGTCGGGGTCGCGCGCCACCTCACGGCCCGGCGCGGCCTCGCCCCCGGCGACGTCCTGCTCATGACCGAGGGGGCCGGCGGCGGCACCATCGCGACGGCCGCGCTCTACTCGGGCCACGCGGACGTCGTGGACCGGACGATCAATCTCCAGTTCCTCTACGCCTGCCAGGCCCTGGTCGAGAGCCCGGTGCTCGACTCGGTCCACGCCATGACCGACGTCACGAACGGCGGGCTCCGCGGAGACGCGCACGAGATGGCCGCGACCGCCGGCTGCCGGATCGTGGTCGAGGAGGAGGCTGTACGGCCGCTCGTCGACGTCGTGGTCGGGGCCATGCTCGACGAGCTCGGGATCGATCCGCTCGGCGTCTCCCTCGACTCGCTCCTGATCGGTGCGCCGCCGGAGGCGATCCCGGCGATCGCAGGGGTCATCCGGGAAGCGGGCGTCCGCTGCGCCGTGATCGGCACGCGTCGAGGCCGGCGCTCCGTCGGCCGTGCTCGTCACGGAGGGCAGGGAGACCGACTTCACCCCGCGCTTTCGCGAGTCCGGCGCTATACGCCGCTCAAGAAGGTCGTGGATCGCGGACCGGGGACGTCGCGGCCATGCAGGCGAAGGTCGAGGCCGCCGCCCTCGCCGCGATCGAGAAGAAGGAGCGGGTCAAGGCCCGCCTCGCGGCCCGGCGCGGCGATCCTACCGCCCGCCGTGGGGCTTCTTCCCGCTGGCGACGATGTTGTAGGCCAGGTACGGCAGCCGGCGCTCGACGATCGGCTCGACCTTCCGCGCGTAGGTGCACACGGGCCGGGCGAGGTTCAGGTGCGCGAACGAGCAGCGCCCGACCCGGATGTCCGTGAACCCGGCCCGGGCAAAGAGGTCCGCCATCTGTCGCTCGGTGTAGTAGCGCTCGCCGAAGCTGCCCATGCCGACCTGCCGGACGCGGGCGATCTCGCCGAGGGTGTGGATTGCGGGAAGACCCGCAGTCAGAAAGTTGCGGCCGAGCGTGCAGAGGGCGAGCCGGCCGCCCGGCCGGAGGACGCGCAGGACCTCGGCGAGCATGCTGGTCGGGGTTGCCGAAGGACCCAAGAACGCGAGCAGGCTCGAGGCCGCGTCGAAGACATCGTCCCGGAACGGAAGGGCATCGGCCGTCCCGACGGTCCAATCGGCCGCGTGGCACCGGTCCCGCGCGCGCTCGATCATCTTCGGCGAGAGGTCGAGCCCGACCGCACGTCCGCCCCGTTCGCAGTACCGCTCGACGAAGAGCCCGTGCGCAGCCGATGTCGAGCAGCCGCCCGCCCGGGGGGAGCCAGGCCAGTCACCTGCTCGGAGATGTGCTCGGGACCAGCGCGCCCGAGCCCTGGTCGAACCGCCGGTCGTAGACCTCGGCCATCTCGTCGTAGTGGCGCTGCACCTTCTCCGTCACCGGCACGCCTCCGCCAGCCGCGCGAGCAGGGCGCCGACCTGGATGAACTCGGACGCTCCCCCGGCGACAGCTCCGCGTCCGTCTCGGCCAGCGCGATGGCGAGGGCCGGGTCGTTCTCGCCGCGCCGGGCCGCCTTCCGCAGTTCGAGCAGGAGCTCGCGCCCGGAGAGGCCGTCGTCGATCAGGAGCGACTCGGCGGTCCGCTGGGCGTCGGCCAGATCTCCCTCGCCGAGCGCGTCAAGGACGGCCCGCGCGCCGCGTTCGGCTCCGGTCA
>CAVSRL010000014.1:0-118640 GCA_963730355.1 uncultured Methanoregulaceae archaeon
ACGCCGGCGAAGTCGATACGGCCGTTGCCGTTGTTGTCGGACGCGCGACACCGGCATCATCGCCGACGTCCAAAAAAGGAGACAGGACGGCTCAGGTTGCCCTGATGTAGTTCGCCCGCTGGACCGTCTCGGTCGAGCCGTCCGTGTAGGTGAGCTTCACAAGCGGCGAGAAGGTGCCGGCGGACGGATAGAAGAACGTCGGGTTCGTCGCCCGCGAGTTCCAGGTGTTGAGGTGGGCCAGTGGCGTCGAACGACCACCAGGCCGACGCTGATGCTCTTGCCGCTCGCCGGCGTCACCGTGAACTTCACCGCACTGCCATGCGGGGCCGTCGTCGGCACCGCGACGAAGTTCGCGCCTGCGGAGGGAACCGGCGTCGTGATCACCGTGGTCGGGGGTGTCGTGACCGTGCCCGGCGTGAAGGCGATCCAGTCGATGTTGTGGTACCCGCCGAAGGTGAGCCGGAGCACGTGCGGCCCGTAGGTCAGCCGGACCTTCTGGGTCACGTCCGTATACGTGTCGTAACTGCCCGTGTTCGGTACGGTGAAGGTCGTCGCCGTGACGCCGTCGACCTGCATCCGGATCTGCGTGTTCGACTGCGGGCTCGAGACCCGGAAGACCACGTCGTAGTCGCCGGTCATCCGGACAGTCCCCGTGTACTTCAGCCACTCGCCCGGCCGGATCCAGCCGACGTTCGTGATGCCATTGCCGGTCTCGATGTCGACGTCTTCCTGCTGCCGGTACGCGCCGCCGGAGTTGCCGGCGGTGGTGTCGTGGTACGCCGACCCCCTCGCCGCCGGGGTTGAAGTCCTCGGCCTCGATCCGGCCGGGGACCATTCCGGGCACACTATATGTGGGGTCGGGTCCGGGCCCCTCGACGGTCACGTTGACCGTCTTGGGATATGGCGTTGGGATGTCCCAGATGTGTACCCATGCGTCGCCGACCCAGTGGTCGTGCTCATCGATGGTGAGGTTGACCGGGTAGACGCCGGGGGAGAGGAAGGTGTGGACCGGGTTCTGCTCGGTCGAGATCGTGCCGTCACCGAAGTCCCAGTGCCAGTCGTACGCAAACTCGGACGAGGTGTCCGTGAACCGGACCGTGAGCGGCGCCGCGCCGTTCGTCCGGTCGGCGGTGAAGTTCGGGTCCGGGAGATACTCCGGGCGCACCAAGGTCCACGGGGACTCGATCCGGTCCATACTCATCCCGCCGCCGCGGAAGAGGAGTCGGAGCGTGCCCTTCGCGGCCACAACCTGCGTCTGCACGGGGCGGAAGACCGTGGCGCTGCCCGTGTTCGGGACACTCACGTTCCCGACGACCCTGCCGTTGACCTCGACCTGGACCCTCCCCCCGTCGCGGTCGCTCGCGAGGTGGAGGACGAGGGCGGCGGGGCCGTTGCCGGAGAATGCCATGCCGTCGATGGTGTAGACGAGCCACTCGCCGTCCTCGATCCCGACAACGGCGTGCCCGCCGGCGATTGCCGCGACGTCGACGTCGTCCTGGCGATAGGCGCCGCCGCTGTTGCCGGCGGTGGTGTCGTGGTACGCAACGCCCTCGCCGCCGAGATCGTAGTCTTCGGCCTGGATCGTGGCGGGGAGCGTGACGTTCCGATAGGGCGTCGGCTCGCCCGGCAGCGGCGTCGGGGTGACCCGTGCGAACGAGATCCAGTCGAGGTTCTGGCCGTCTCCGTGGAAGATCAGCTTCAGAGTGTGGGTCCCGGCCGGAAGGGTGACGGCCGACGAGACCGTACTGGAAGGCCGCATACGACCCGGTGTTCGGCACCGTGAACGTCGCGGCTGAAGAGCCGTCGACGGAGAGCGCCCCCGACCGCCCGGTGTTCGGGCTCGCGACGCGCACGGTCATGGTGTACGCGCCGGCCGTGGCAATGTTCGCGGTGTAGGTCAGGTACTCGCCGTCCCGGATCCAGCCGACGTTCGGCGTGGCGAGGCCGGCCGTCTGCTCGATATCGACGTCGTCGTAGCGGTAGACACCACCCTGGTTGCCCGGCGTGGTGTCGTGGTACGCGACGCCCTCGCCGCCGAGGTCGTAGTCCTCGGCCTGGATCGTGCCCGGCACCATGACCTCCCCGGCCATGGCGGAGACAGGTCCGATAACAAGCGTTGCGAGCAGTAGAGAGAAGGAGATCGTGAGAACGACCCGGTTCGCGGTCGAAACATCCATGAGCGTGAATATGGCGGCAAGGATGATAATGTATAAGGGTTTGCATCTGCGGCTCGGAAAATGGAATCAAAGGTGGTAGAAGAGCCAGACGACGTCGGCGAAGTCGATACGGCCGTTGCGGTTGTAGTCGAACGCAGAGACAGGTTCGTTGGCCGATATCCAGCCCATCTGGTTGAAGAACAGCACGACGTCCGCCCAGTCCTTGCTCCCATTACCATTGACGTCGTCATAGAGCCAGTCCCCATCGGTATCCGCTGGAGCACCAGCACCATTCGGCAGCGTGGTGACGGATGTCGGTGCACGGACGGTGAAGGCACTCTGCTTAACTGCGAAATATCCAGGGCCCCCGCTCGGGTACAATACAATCAAGGTGTAAAGACCACATTCGGCACGAGGGGGGATGTCGAAGGTGCACTGGATGTGGCCGGGATTGACAACGGTCATGTCCGTCGCATCGAACGGTCCGTAACCTGAATTGAGCCTGAGACTGAGCACCAGACCGGAGAAAAAACCATTTCCGGTGATATGATACGTGCCATTCGAACCTGCGATTCCTTCGGGTGGGGTGATATCGTACACAGCGAGCGGCGCCTGGGTAGTCTCAACGACGGGCGAGGCGGCGGCCGGAACCGCGATTATCGCGATGCAGAGGAGAACCAAGAGCACACGCACGCTCATGGCATAACATGAGCAGGCGGATCGATAGGTATTTCGAATTGATTGTCCCGCGCTCTGATACGAGGTGGGGACACGGGGGCGAAGCGTCCACGAGATCGACCACCCAATAACGGCTTACCAAAAGGGACATATTCGAGCAGAACCGGCATTGTGAATTGACCGCATGCGGGTCCATGCTCTCCACGGTCACCGTGATGGCGTGCCAGGGTGTTGATCTCGGCGTCAGTCAGAGGGTGCATCAATCTCCCCCTCAGCGTCCCTGAAGAGGAGGCCATTGCGGACGGGGATCCGTCAGACTCTTTCTCTCGTTCGTCGGCGCCGCCGCGATCTTCTCCTCGACCATTGCGAAGGATTCCATGCTGCCCCTGCTCGCGGAGGTCGCGGAAGGGACCCGTTCCCTTATGCTCATCACAATTGCCGGGCAATATCGCACGGCAAACATTGAAGGTTCGGCCTTCAGACGACTCTCCTGGTCTCCGGGGCGCCTGATACACACAGTCCCACCGGGACGGGGCAGGGCATAAGGGCCGCAACTCCGAAACCCCCCCGTTCCCTTCTTCCCCGGGACTTTTCCTGATTCGGCGTCGCCTCCGTACTCTTCGGGCTCCGCCGCCGCCGAGGGAGATCGTCTTCGTACACCCGGCAGCCGGGAGACAGCACCGCTCCGGGCGGGGAGTCTCGCGATCGGGCCACGGGCCGTTTCAAGGCATCGAATTCCGGCACGGTTATCTATCCGCCGTTGCCATCACCTTTCATATGCGGGTTCTCTTCGCCGCAATCGTCGCGATCCTCCTCCTGGGTTCGCCCGTGCTGGCCTGTACGACATTCATCATCACGCCCGGCGCCTCGGACGACGGCTCGATGTACGTCGCGCACTCGAACGACGGCTACGGCCCCTGCGTGCTCGGGCACAACCTGACGGCCGACGACACGCGGATCGTCTATGTCCCGGCCGCAGACCATCCGGCCGGCGCAACGCGGACCGTCCGGTTCGACCCGAACTCGGGGTCGGACGACCCGGTCGATATCGCCTCGACCGACCACCGGCCCACGGCCGAGATCGACGAGGTCTCCCACACCTACGGGTACCTGACGGGCAGCTACGGGATCATCAACGAGGCTCGGGCTGATGTCGGCCGAGTGCACGGACTATGTCAGGGTCCAGCCGGGCTGGGATCCCGAGCGGCGGATCTTCTACTCCTCCGAGCTCTCGAACATCGCCCTCGAACGCTGCCGGACGGCACGCGAGGCGGTGGACCTGGTCGGCGCCCTGATCGACCGGTACGGCTTCTACGGCACGGGCGAGACCCTCCTCTTCGCCGACCCGAAGGAGGCCTGGGCCATGGAGATGTGCGGCTACGACACGAACGGCACGGGCGGGCTCTGGGCGGCCGAGCGGATCCCGGACGGCCACGTCTTCGTCGCGGCCAACACCTTCCGGATCCGCGACCTCGACCCGTCCCGCACGGACCAGGTCTTCTCGGCCAATCTTCCCGCAGTCGCGGAGCAGAAGGGGTGGTGGCGGCCCGCGGACGGGAAGCTCGACTGGCTCCAGACCGTCTCGACGGGCGAGTACTCGCACCCCTACTACTCGCTCTCGCGGGTCTGGCGGCTCTACGACCGGATGGCGCCGTCGCTCGGCCTCTCGCCGTACGTCGAGGGGACCTACACGACGGCCTACCCGTTCTCCGCGAAGCCCGATCGCCCGCTGAACGCGACCACCGTCCTCTCGCTCTACCGCGACCACTACGAGGGGACGGTCTTCGACCTCACGAACGGGTCCGCGGCCGGCCCGTACGGCGACCCGTACCGCAACGCCGGCCCGTTCGACAACCACGAGGCCTTCGCGGCCGGCGAGGTCCGGCCGGGCGCGTGGCCCCGACCAATCTCGCCGCTCTTCTGCTCCTACAGCCACATCTGCCAGGGGCGGTCCTGGCTCCCGGCGGAGGTCGGCGGGGTCGCGTGGATCGGCTTCGCCGTGCCGGCCGAGACCGTGTACCTGCCCGTGTACGCAGGAGCGACGGCGATCCCGGCATCCTTCGGCCTCGGCAACCGCTCCGAGGTCTCGCGCGATTCGGCCTGGTGGGCGTTCAACACGGTGACGAACTGGGCCCGGCTCCGGTACCGCGACATGATCGTCGACGTCCGGGCCGAGCAGGGGGCGATCGAGGGCACGGAGCTCGGGGCCCTGCCGGCGGTCGACGCCGAGGCCCTCCGGCTTCTGAACGCCTCGGGCGAGACTGCCGGCCGCGCATACCTGACGAACTGGTCGGTCGCGAACGGCGAGGCGAACGTCGACCGCTGGTGGCGCTTCTCCGACCGGCTGGTCGCCAGGTATGCGAACGGCATGATCAGCGACTTTCCGAACGGGACCACCGCGAACCCGGGGTACCCGGCCGCATGGTACGACGCCAACGGCTACCAGTACGGCCCCCGCATCTACGACTATGCCGGCCTCGCGAAGGTCCCCGGTCTCGCGTACGTGAACCGGACGGTCACGGTCGCCCCGGGCGACGAGCTCCGGACCATCCGGGAGACCCAGCAGCGGAGCGCGGACGGCGCCTCCGCCCCGGCCCCCTTCGCCGCCCTCCTCCGCCTCTTCGGGCTCTGAACGGAGCCCCGGGGCATCAGAAGAGAGAAATAGCCCCGCCCACTACATCCAGTATGGACCCCGATGAGCCCGTGACGATCGTCGAGGATGCACCGGGCCGGGCTCCCCGCCCGACGGGGTATCGCGCCCTGCTCATCGGAACGGTCGCGGCCGCAATCGCGGTCGGGCTCCTCCTCCTCTCGAGCCCCGATCCCGTCAGCGAGCTCGTCCTCATCTTCGCGGGCGCGGCCCAGGTCGCGCCGTTCGTCATTCTGGCCATGGCCGCGTACCTGGCCGAGGACTCGCGCCCCCTCCGGTACCTGACCGGGGTGCTCCTGCTCGGGATCGTCGGCTCCCTCGTTCTCATCTCGCTGGCGTTCGGCGTGCTCGCGGTCGTGCCCGCCGGGGCAGATCGAGGCGGGGATGCTGCCCCCGGAGATCGCGCCGACCGTGCTCGCCCTCCTCGGGCTCGGGTCGCTCTTCGGCCTCGTCTCGTTCGTCGGGCTTCTCCAGGCCGTTCCGTCAGCGGCTCGCACGCCTCCTGCCGCTGAACCCGGCCTCCTTCGTCCACGCGATCGCGCTCGTGCTCGTGATCGCCCTGGTCCTGATCCCGCCCGTGCCCCTGCTCGTGAACGGCGCTCCGCCGCTCCTCTCCCCGAACCTGCTCGGGAGCGGGGCCCTGGGGCAGAACCCGGGCGAGCTGGCGCGGTCCGAGGTCTACTCCCTGCTCTTCATCATCTACGCCTCGTTTCTGGTGGTCGGGCTCTTCATCCGCCGGAACTTCACCGAAGCGCTCGAGCGGCTCGCGTTCGTCCGGCCCACGGCGCGACAGGTCCTCTTCGCCCTCGGCATGGCCGTGGTGCTCGTCGTGGCCTTCGGCCTCCTGGATAGAGCGATCGCCGTCATCTGGAACGCGTTCGGCTGGCCCGTCACGGATCAGGCTGCGTACCGCCAGCTCTTCTCCGGCATGCTGACCCCCGTCGGAGCGGTCACGGCCGCAGTCGCGGCCGGTGTGGGCGAGGAGCTCGCGGTCCGGGGCGTGCTCCAGCCGGTCTTCGGCATGATCCTCCCGAGCCTCCTCTTCGCCGCGCTCCACGCGTGGCAGTACTCGTGGGACGGGCTCGTCTCGGTCTTCCTCGCGGGGCTCGCCTTCGCCTGGATCCGGCGGCGGGCGAACACCACGACGTCGGCCATCACCCATGCCGTGTACGACCTGATCCTCTTCGGCGCCCTCGCCATGGGGTCGGCGATCTGAGGTGGCGATGACCGTGCGACGCTCCTGGCGGTCGGCCGGGCTGGCACTCCTCCTGCTCGTCCTCGCGGCGGGCTGCACGGCCCCCGTCGGGCCCGCAACCCCGACGCCCACGCCGATCGCCGGCGAGACGGCGGACGTCCTCTACTTCTGGGGCGAGGGGTGCCACGCCTGCCACGCTGTCACGCCGTTCGTCGAGGAGCTGGCGCGCGAGCATCCCGGCGTCCGGTTCGAGGAGATCGAGACCTACGGCAACGAGACGAACACGAGCAGGTATTACGCCGTGAACGGGGCGCTCAACCTCACGCCGCGGGGCCTGCCCGAGGCCGTCGCCGAACGGCAGGGCGTTCTATGGCGAGGCCGAGATCCGGGACGGGCTGCCCGGGGCCGTCCGGGCGATCGAGGCCCGGCGGTGATGACGGGGTCACGTTTTTTAAGGTGCTGCGACGAACCCACGGCCCATGGCCGATCCACAGCGGGGACTCGAGGCCGGGCAGGTCGTGCCCCTCCGCGGGCTCGTCGACTACCAGCCCGGCGCAGTCGTCTCGCGCATGCTCGTCTTCAAGCCCACGGGGACGATCACGCTCTTCGCGTTCGACGAGGGGCAGGGGCTCTCCGAGCACACGGCCCCGTACGACGCGATCGTGACCGTGCTCGAGGGGACCGCCCGCGTGACCATCCGCGGGGAGGAGTTCGCCCTCGGCGAGGGCGAGCTGATCATCATGCCCGCGAACGTGCCGCACGCGGTGTATGCGACGACCCGGTTCAAGATGGAGACTCGTGATGATCCACGAGTAGACGCGAATCGGGACTCGGCGCGGATAACGCAACCGGGCCTGCGTTAACTTCGGAAAGGTTGAACCGCCCAGGCATCCAACGGCAGAGGGATGAAGCAGATCGCCCTCTACGGCAAGGGAGGTATCGGCAAGTCGACGACCTCGGCGAACCTCTCTGCCGCGCTCGGAGAGAGCGGGCGATCCGTCCTCCAGGTCGGCTGCGACCCCAAGCACGACTCGACCCGGATGCTGATGCACGGCGAGCCGCTGCCGACCGTGCTCGACCTGGTGCGGGAGCGGGGGGCGGCGAACGTCGCACTCGAGGACGTGGTCAGGACCGGGTACGCCGGCGTCCGGTGCGTCGAGGCGGGCGGGCCCGAGCCCGGGATCGGGTGCGCGGGCCGCGGGATCATCGCGACCTTCCAGCTCCTCGAGGAGCGCGGCGCCCTCGAGGCCGACGTGATCGTCTACGACGTCCTCGGGGACGTGGTCTGCGGCGGCTTTGCCATGCCCATGCGCGAGGGCTACGCCGAGGAGGTCTACCTGGTCAGCTCGGGCGAGCTGATGTCGCTGTACGCGGCCAACAACATCGCGAAGGCGATCGCCCGCCTGGCCGAGCGGCCGCGGTGCCGCTGCCGGCTCGCGGGCGTGATCCTGAACGCGAAGGGGATGGAGCGGGAGGAGGAGCTGGTCCGGGCGTTCGCCGACGCGATCGGCTCGCGCCTGGTCGCGGCGATCCCGCGGGACCGCACGGTCCAGATCGCCGAGCTCCACCGCCGGACCGTGATCGAGTACGCCCCGGACTCGGCACAGGCGGACGTCTACCGCCGGCTCGCCGAGGACGTACTCGGGAATACCGACCTCTCGATACCGCGACCCCTGACCCAGGATGAGCTCGAATCCCTCGCCCTTGAGTACATCACGCTCTGACGGCTGCACGCTCGCGGGCGCGCTCTCGGTCGCGTCCGCGGTGGCCGACGGGGTCACCATCGTGCACGGTCCGTCCGGCTGCTCCCACCACCACGTCTCGCTCCTCCTGACCTCGCTCCTCGACCGGCCCGGCGCCCGGCTGCCGGTCCTGCTCTCGGACGATCTCGGCGAGACGGAGGTGATCTTCGGCGGCGAGGACGCGCTCGCCGGGGCGCTCGACGAGGCCGTGGCGCGTTCGCCCGGGTCGATCGCGGTCCTCTCGACCTGCGTGGCCGAGGCGATCGGCGACGACTGCGCGGGCGGTCGCGGAGCGGGTCCGGTCCGTTCCGGTCGTGGTGGTCCCGGCCGGCGGCTTCCTCGGCGGCGGGTTCTACGAGGGGGAGCGGGCCGCGCTCGTGGCCTACGCGGCGCTCTCGGCCCGCCTGCCCGTTCCGGATCGGGACGAGGGGCCCGTGGTCGCGCTGGTCGGCGAGAAGAACCTCGAGTACGAGGCCGACTGGCACGCGGCCGAGCTCGGCCGCCTCCTCGGCCGCCTCGACCTCGGGATCGGCCTCCGGTTCGTCCGCGAGACGCCGACCGCGGCCTTCGGCCTGCTGCCCCGGGCCGACCTCCTGGTGCTCCGCGAGCCCGGGCTGGAGGCGGTCGCGGACCGGTTCCCGGTGAGGCCCCGGACGCCGCGCATCCGCGGATTTCCGATCGGGCTCGAGGCCACGCTCGCCTTTCTCCGGGGCGTCGGCCAGGCCCTCGGGCTCGATCCGGCGGCGGCCTGCGAGGCCGAGGCCGCGCACCAGGACGCGATGCTCGCGAGGTTCGGGGGGCTCTCGGGGTCGCGGATCAGCCTCCCCGACGCCCCCCGGTGGGCCGTCGAGGTCGCGGACGCGCTCGGAATGACCGTCCACCCCTCGGGAGTGCTGGTCCCTGTCCCGGACCCGGCCCCGGTCGGAACGGCGGGAATGGCCCGTCTCCTCTCTCGCTGGGGGCGGGTGCTCTGAGCAGCCGCTGCCGCACGGGGCCGCTCGTGCCCTGTGCCATGGTCGGCGCGGTCGCGGCCCTCTCGGGCTACGACGGGCTCGGCGTCGCGGTGCACGGCTCCTCGGGCTGCTGGTTCTACCCGTCGTCCCTCCTCCGGATCGACCTCGGCTGTACGGACCTCTCGGGCGCGGACGCGGTCCTCGGCGCGGGAGATGCGGGCCCGCGAGACGGTCGAGGCCATGCTCCGCCGCCACCGCGCGGTCGCGATCGTGAACACGTGCGTCCCCGGGATCGCCGGCGAGGACCTTGCCGGGGCCCTCGCCGATCTGCCGGTCACCGTCGTGGACGCCCCCGGGTTTCTCGGGGGCGTCTGGGCAGGGCACGCGCGCGCGATCGCGGCCCTCCGGCCGGTCGTCGACGATGGAACGACCGGCGTCGGGATCGACGGGCTCTCCCCCCTCGACCCGTTCGTTCGCGGAAACCTCCACGAGGCCGAGCGCCTCCTGCGCCTTGCCGGGGCCTCGCCGGCGACGCGGTTCGCCGGCGGCACGCTGGAGTCGCTCTCGCGGGCGGCCCCCGTCTCGGTCGTCGCGAACCCCGCGTTCGCTGCGGGACCCGGAGAGCGCGTCGGCGACCTGCTCGGGCTCGACGCGGTGCTCGCGACCTTCGAGCGGCTCGCGGACCGCGACGACCGGATCGACGTCGGCCCCGTCGCGGCCGAGTGCGCCGCGGCGGACGAGCGCTGCATCCGGGCCTGCGACAAGTACCTCCGCGGCCACGACCCGCCGAGGGCCGCGCTCTTCGGCGAAGGGGCGTACATCGCCGCAGCCGCCCGGCTCCTCGACCGCTACCTCGGCGCCGACTGCGCCGTCCTCGGGTACAGGGACGTCCCCCCGTCACAGGGGCCGTGGGAGGCGGTTCTGGCCGACGACCTCGGGCGGGTCGAGGAGCTCCTCGACCGGACCGAGCCGGACCTCATCCTCGGCTCCTCGTTCGAGCAGCGGCTCCGGCCCGGGGCCGCGTTCGTCCCCTTCGCGCCTCCCCTCCGCGGTCCCTGGCGGCTCGCGGCGGTGCCGTTCGCGGGGGTCGAGGGGGTGCTCGCGATGGTCGAGAGCGTGCTGAACGCCTGTGCGGGGGTGCGGAGGTGAGCGACGGCGACGGCCGGCAGCGGGGCGCGATCCGGCCCGGAGCCAGGGTCGCGATCGTTCAGAAACAGGACCAGCGGACAGGGCGGACGGTCGAGGGCGTCGTGGCGGCGGTCCTGACGCGGTCGGCGACCCACCCGCACGGGATCAAGGTCCGGCTCGTCGACGGCAGGGTGGGCCGGGTGAAGGCCGTGCTCGACGGTGACCCGGGATCGGCGGCCTGAGCCGGCATCGATCGCAATCGCCCGCGCCGATGCGGCGGCGTCCGCCGATCGAGATCTCGAAAGAATAGGCCGGGATGGATGAAAGGCCTCCCGGGTGGCCTGAACGACCCTGTACTGATCAGCTGCCTTCGATCAGCTCTTCGATGACCCCGCGCCCGAACGGGTCCGCCACGAACACCTCCTCCACCGTCTGGCGGATTGCGTCGTCTCCGATACGGTTCAGCGCGGCCGCGGCCATCCATCGGCAGCACTCGTTCGCACCGTGCAGGTTCTGCATCAGCGACGGGATGGATCGCTCGTCGCCGATGTGTTCGAGTGCCCAGATGGCCGGGATCCGGACGCGCCAGTCCCGGTCCCCGGCCGCGACCATCAGGGCCTCGACCGAGGGCGGGCCGATCCGCTCCAGCGCGACCGCGGCGCGCCACCGCGTCTCCCGATGCACCGAGCGGAGCAACGGCGCGACCGCGAGGACGGCACCCGTCCCCGTGCCTGCCGATCGCCTCGGCCGCATCAAGCATCTGATACGTGGTGCCGTGGACAAGCGCATGCACCAGCGCTCCGATCGTGGTCTTCTCCTCCATCTCTCCTCCCATCCTGTCGACCTGCTGCTGTCAACAGGAAGAGCCTCTGCCGAGGAGATAATAGATATTTGCAGCACGACATTGCCCGGCAACGTCGCCGGGCAATTGGAGATCGGGTCAGCTCCCGTTGCCGCTCTGCGTCGAGGAGGCCGGGTTGGGCGGCAGCGTGTTCGCGATCGGGAACGGGAGAGGGATCGTCGTCGGCCTGGTCGAGGTGGGGCGGCGGTCGTCGGGACGGTCGCGCCGGTACCGGGCACGGTCGTCGCACTCGTGGTCACGACCGTGGTGGGCGCGGCGGTCGTCCGGGTCGCCGTCGGGGTCTTGATCGTGGGGACCGCCGTCGTCCGCACCGCTGGTCGTGTGGTTGGTCACGGGCTTCGCGGTGGTCGCCGGCGCCAGGGTGGTCGGGGGTACGGAGGTGTTCGGGAGGGTGGAGACGGTCGGCAGGGGGGTGGCGTTGCCGGTCACGAGAGGGGGTCCAGGACGAGGCCGGAGTCGCGCTCTCGGTGACCTGGCTGATCACCTGCACCGTCTGGAACGGTGTCGGCGTGTACGCACCTCCCGTATATCCGCCATCCCCGGACCTGGTCGTGGCGGCCGTGGTCGTCTCCGTGGTCGGAGCCGGGGTGCTCGTCGCAGCGGCGCCGCCGTCCGTGGCGCTCGGCAGGGGGCTCGGGGCAGCGGTCGGGGCCTCGACGTTGCCGGTGAGCGTGCCTGCCTGCGCGAGGAGGACGGCGCGATATCCGTTGGCATCGCCCGCGATCGCTCCCGGCCGGGTCTGGCCGCTGTAGAGGTAGAGCGGTTGGCCCCGGTACGTCGTCAGGGACTCGCCGGACGGCCCCTTTGCCTCGCCGAAGTCGGCGGTCTGGACCAGCGGCGACGGCGCGACGATGGGCGAGGCCCGGAAGGGAAGATAGCCCGGCGTCGGCTCGGCCCCTGTCTCGTTGCCCCGCACGAGGAGCGCGGCACCGCTCGGGTCCGCCAGGTAGACGCCCAGGGTGACGTTCTCGCGGACCATGACCGTGTAGTCGGGCTTGGCCAGGAACGTGATATTGTTGGCGCCCTGGCTCTTGGCATCGCCCGGCTCCTTGTCGTTGATATAATAGTAGAGCGGCCATCCGCGGAACGTGGTCTGCTGCTTGCCGTCGGCGCGGGTGATGTGCCCGAACTCCGAGATGTTGATCCCGTTCCCGTCGGTCACGCTCTCTGCATAGAACGGCGGGTAGAAGCGCCCGACCTCGCCGAGGTTGGCCACGGCGCCCGTGTTCGGGACATCGCGGGCCAGGATGTACAGCGACCGGCCCGTGGAGTCCGTCAGGATCTTGCCGTAGGTCGGATGATCGGTGAGCTTGACCGTCAGCGGCTGCTGCTGGGTACAGCCGGCCATGAGCGTGGCTGCGGAGAGGAGGAGAAGGGCGAGCACGACGATGGCCGCCGTGCGGGGGGAGCGGTCCATGACACTGAAGATGTTGGGAGCCGGATTATATGAGACCTCTGTTCGTCTGAAAACAGCCGCACCCGCACCTTCCGCCGACGGCCTTCCGCACGGCACCGTCGATCGTCACCGGCCCCCGCCCCTGCTTCCCGGGCGGGCCGGAGGAGACGTATGCCTCTCCTGTCCCTGGCTCGGCACGCCGCGCAGAGCACCCCGGTGGCGAGAGAGCGAATGGGACGGAAAAGGCTATACGCACATCGATAGAAGGGCGAACCGAGCCATGACGCCCACCCAGCCGCCGCCGCGACTCGTCTCGTGGAACGTGACCGGCCGCTGCCACCTCGCCTGCCCGCACTGCTATCTCGACGCCTCGGGCCGCTCCGACACGGGCGACCTCTCCACGGAAGAGGCGTTCGGTGTCGTCGACTCGCTGAGTGCGGCGGGACGGCCGCTGCTGATCCTCTCGGGCGGCGAGCCGCTCCTCCGGAACGACCTCGAGGCGATCGCGGCGCGCGCCGCGGCAGCCGGGCTGCGCGTCGCGCTCGGCACGAGCGGGACGCTGCTCTCGCCCGAACGGGCGCGGGGACTCCGGGCGTCGGGTGTGACGGCCGCCGCGATCAGTCTGGACTCGACGGACCCGGAGACGCACGACGCATTCCGCGGCAAACACGGGGCGTTCGCAGGCGCCGTCGCGGGGATGCAGGCCTGCCGCGAGGCCGGTATCCGGGTCCAGGCGAACGTCACGGTGACACCCGACAATTGCGACGGGATCGAGGCGGTCCTCTCGCTCGCGGCCGAACTGTGGCGCGGTCTCGGCCCAGGTCTTCTGCCTCGTTCCGACCGGACGGGGCAGCGGTTGGAACGGCCCGGCCGAGTACGAGGCGCTCCTGGTCCGGCTGCTGGGCCGGATCGACGACCTGCCGCTTCCGGTACGGCCGACCTGCGCCCCCCAGTTCATGCGGATCGCCGACGAGCTCGGAGTGATGCGGCGGGAATGGCAGCGCGGCTGTATCGCGGGCACGGCGTACTGCAGGGTGGCCCCGAACGGCGACCTGACCCCCTGTCCGTATCTCCCCGTCGTGGCCGGCTCGCTGCTGACCGAGCCGTTTGCCGCGCTCTGGCAGGACGCGCCCGTCTTCGCAGCCCTCCGCGACCCCGACCGCCTCCACGGGGCGTGCGGCGACTGCGAACACCGGGTTCGCTGCGGCGGTTGCCGGGCCAGGGCCTACGCGATCGGCGGCGACATGCTCGGTCCCGAGCCCTGGTGCCCCCATGTTCCCGGAGTCGGGAGGGCCGCATGATGCTCGATCGCCTTGACCGGCAGCTGCTCGCTCTCCTGCAGGACGACTTTCCGCTCGAGCGCGACCCGTGGTCCGCGCTCGGACGGCGGCTCGGGCTCCCGGGCGAGGCGGTGCTCGCGCGCTGCCGCCGTCTCTCGGACGAGGGCGTGGTCCGGATGATCGGGCCCGTGGTCGAAGCGCGCCGGGTCGGCCTCTCCGCCTCGACCCTGGTCGCGATGCGCGTGCCCCCGGGCGCGATCGATGAGGTGGCGGCGATCGTGAACGCCTACGACGAGGTCTCCCACAACTATCGGCGCGAACACGACTTCACCCTCTGGTTCACGCTGACTGCCCCGGATCGCGAACGGCTCGAGGCGGTCGTGGCCGAGATCGCGAGCAGGACCGGCATCGGTCCGCCGGACCTGATCGAGCTGCCGACGGTGCGCCGCTTCAAGATCGACGTCCGGTTCCCCTGTCAGGAGAAGGGGCTGGAGGTCGTCCATGGAGCCAGATGACGTGCGCCTCCTCGCCCTGCTCCAGGACGGGCTTCCGCTCGACGAGGACCCGTTCGTGCCGGCGGCCCGGGCCCTCGGGTCGACCCCGGACGCGGTCGTCGATCGGCTCCGCGCGCTCGGCGCTGCAGGCGTCGTCCGTCGGTTCGGCGCACGCCTCGACCAGCACCGGCTCGGACTCGAGGCGAACGCCGTGATCGCCTGGCGCGTGCCGCCCGAACAGGTGGGAGCGGCCGGGGCGGCGCTCGCGGCGAGGCCCGAGGTGACCCACTGCTACGAGCGCAGGGGTGTGCCCGGCTGCTGGGAGTACACGCTGTATACGGTTGTCCACGCCGAGGACCGGGCCGCCATCGATCGCATTGCCGACGACCTCGCCCGGTTGATCGGCCTCGACGAACGGGTCGTGCTCCTGTCGTCGGCCCAGTATCTGCGCCGGCCCGCCGCCCGCCTCGGAGGGGCGCTGTGATCCGCTTCACCCAGTGCCTGCACGGCTGCGGTACGGTCAGCCACGCCCTCCGGAGCGGGGGGGACCGGTCGACGCTCGCGTACGAGGCTCCGTACCGGCCGATCGTCTTCTGGAACCTGACCCGGGCCTGCAACCTCGCCTGCGATCACTGTTACATCTCGGCCCACCCTGCGGCCGGAGGGGCGGAGGAGCTCGGCACCGCAGCGGCGCTCGCCGTCGTCGACGACCTCGCCCGTGCAGGGGTTCCCCTCATTCTCCTCTCGGGGGGCGAGCCCCTGCTCCGGCCGGACCTCATGGCGATCGCGGCCCGGGCCAGGGACCGCGGCATCGCGACAGCCCTCTCGACGAACGGAACGCTGATCGACGCGGCGGTCGCACGGCAGCTGATCGAGGCCGGGGTCGCCTATGCCGGGGTCTCGCTCGACGGCGCGACAGCGGCGACCCATGACCGGATCAGGGGCAGACCGGGGGCGTTCGACCGGGCGGTCGCGGGCATCCGCGCCTGCACCGGCGCCGGGCTTCGGTGCGGCGTCCGGGTCACGCTCACGCGCGCCAACGCGGACGAGCTCGAGGCCCTGCTCGACCTTGCCGTCGAGCTCGGGGTCGATCGGTTCTGCCTCTACTGGCTTGTGCCGAGCGGGCGGGGTGCGGCGGACCACGCGGACCGGCAACTCGACCCGGTCGCCGTCGGGGCCGTCCTCGACCGGCTCTACGCCCGGGCGGACGCGATCGGGGCGGGGCGGATGGAGGTGCTGACCGTGGACGCGCCGTCGGACGCGGTCGCGCTCCTCGACCGGATGGCGGCCGGAGCGGCGCCCTCGCTCGACGCGGCACGGCGCCTCCTCGCGCTCCAGGGGGGCTCCTGCTCGGCGGGACGCAGGGTTGCGAACATCGACCCCGCGGGCGATGTCTACCCGTGCCAGTTTGCGCAGGATGAACAGTTCTGCCTGGGATCGGTTCCGGGAACCCCGTTCGAGGAGCTCTGGCGCGATCCCGAGAACGCGGTGCTCGCCGCGTTCCGAAAGAAGGAGGAGCGGATAGGAGGCGCATGCGGAGCATGTCCCGACCGCGTGGTCTGCGGCGGTGGCTGCCGCGTGCGCGCCTACCGTGCCACGGGCGACCTCTACGGTGCCGACCCGTTCTGCACTGCCCGGCGGGGAGCCGGCTAGCGGTTCTGGTCCGGCTCGATCTCGACGATGGTCGTCCCGGCGCCGGTCGGCATGCTGGAGACGGTGGTGGTGCCGGCAGATCCGCCCGCCGTCGCGGGCGGGGTCTCCTCGGGTATGATCAGCCACGCGAGCAGGTAGGCGAGGACGCCGACGCCGACGGTGAAGACCGTGACCACGACCCAGATGAGACGGATCACGTTCGCGTCGATATCGAGGTACTGGCCGATCCCGCCGCAGACCCCGGCGATCATCCGGTTCGTGCGCGAGCGCTTCAGTTCCTTCATACGCCACCCCATCGGCAATCGGGGATAAATAGGTTTGGAGGGATGCGGGGCAGGATAACGGATCTGCGGTCCTCGCGCACCCCTCACCTGACCACAACTGACGGAATCCGTGGTTGATTGCGCAACCTGCCACGGCCCTCGAGTCGACTCTCTCCCGCACGATATCGGTCGGCGGCGGGCCGCGTCGTCGCCGTCCATCTCCGTCGACCCTGCCGCCGGGAATGGGAAGAAAGGAGGTTCGCCCGGCAGCTCAGAGGTTGTTGAAGAGCCAGACGACGTCGGCGAAGTCGATCCGGCCGTTGCCGTTGCAGTCGAATGCCGGGACCGGCTCGTTCGCCGCGATCCAGGTCATCTGGTTGAAGAACAGGACCACGTCCGCGAAGTCCTTTCTCCCGTTGCCGTTCGTGTCGTCGTACAGACCGTCGCCGTCCGCGTCGAGGGGGGTGTCGCCACCCGGGAACGGAGCGGGCTGGTCGGCCGAGATGGTGAGGCGGTCGAGGTTCATGAGCCCGACGGGGAACCGGACCGTGAGGTTGTGCGTGCCGGCCGCCAGCAGCGGGTGCTCGGGGGCCGCGATCTCCGTGAAGGTATCGTAGCTCCCGGTGCTCGGCACGGCGATCGTGAAGGCGGGGGCGCCGTCCACGAGCACCTCCATCCGCGCCGTCGCGTTCGGCGAGGCGACTCGGGCGTCAAGGCGATAGGCGGCTGTTCTGTTCGCGACAACGGTGTACCCGAGCCACTCGCCGTTCCTGATGTACGCGACCGTGTACCCGCCCGCGATGGCCTCGATGTCGACGTCGTCGTGCCGGTAGGCGCCGCCGTTGTTGCCCGCATCAGTGTCGTGGTACGCGACACCCTCGCCGCCCGTCGCATAGTCCTCGGCCTCGACGATGCCCGGGATCGCCGCCGGCGTCGTGGTCGGCGTCGGACTGGCTCCGTTCCAGCCCGCGAGCCGTGCGAAGAGGTGCCAGGCCGCGTACGCCTTCAGGTTCCCGTTCAGGTGCTCGGTGTGGGCGGGCCAGCACTCGTACCAGTCCTGCCCCTTAACATGGCTGTTCTGCCAGGCCTGCGCCCAGTTCCCCCCGTTGTAGTCGCACGCGTCGTTCGCTCCGAGCGCGAGGTAGCCATTCCCGTCGGGGTCGTACGACTCGATGTCGGCGAAGTCGTAGAGGACCCGGTTGTGGCTCCGGCACCAGTCGCGGATCTGGTTGTTCCGCTGGTTCAGGTTCCCGGTGACGCCGGTCCCGTCGAGGTGCCCGGTCATGTACACGAACGTGACGTTGCCGTACTTCTGCTCGAGCCCGTCCATGAGCGAGAGGTAGGTGTTGATGTTCGCCTCGGATGCCCACCCGACTTCGCCGCACCACGACCACATGACCACGTTCACGTCGCGGTTCGCGGGATTGTTCAGGTACGTGCTCGTCAGCGTGGCCCACGTCGAGAAGTCCGGGTTGCCGAGATCGTCGCCGGCAAAGCAGTCGTCCAGGTCGAGCGCGCCGCCGCTGCCGCCCTCGTTGAACGCGTAGGTCGAAGACGGCAGAGGCGCCCCGGCGAATATTTCGGGATCCTTGAGGCCGGCCATGCCGCTGACGAGCTGCGAACCGTGCGAGGTGTGGCCGTAGGCGACGTGGAGGGTGGCCTTCGCGTCCGCGACCGCCGAGGCGGGGACGGTCGAGAGGTCGGTCGAGGTGTGGTCCACGATCAGCGGAGCGGTCCGGGCGGCCGTCGCCGTGCCGGCGAGCAGGGCCGCGACAAGCACGGCGATAACGAGGAGACGCCAGGGGGCATCCATGAGAGAAGGATCGCCGATGTGGCGGATAAATCTGCCGAAACGCTCGTATGGCGCTCTTACAAAAACGGAAGGAATATATCTGGCGGCCGGTCCGAAGGTGATACGGCGGTGCCGCGCTGCCCCGGGCCCTCTCAGCGCGGTGCGGGGACCGGGACGCTCGTGCGGACCGACTCGAAGGCAGCGATCGCGCTCTCGGCCGCGGCAGGGGTTCCGGCCGACCGGGCCAGGTCGCGGACGGCGGCATAGATGAGCGCGCGCTCCCGCCCGGAATGGTCCTGGATTCCGGCTGCGACGGCGAGCGCCGGGTCCACGATCTCGCCCGAGCGTGCTTTGGCCGAGAGGTAGAACCCGAGGTCCGGGTTGTCGGGGGCCGAACCGCCCGCGCCGGCGGCGACGAAGCCGGACCCCGCGATTGCTGCCCCGAGCATGGCGAGCAGAAGGTACGGTGTGACTCCTTGCATCCTTTCAAGGTATTCGTGGTCCGGATATATAGCCCGAGCGGTTACTGCAGATCGGCTAATTAAAACTTTCTCTTCCCGTCGTGCGCTGGATCGGCCCGTTTTCGGAATCTCCGTCTGCTTCAAAGCGCGCGATGGTCGTGTGTATCGACGCGGCACGCTGTCGCTCCCGCCGTCTCTCCGGCGTTCAGGGGGAGCCGGCACACACCGCCGCCGGTCCCTGAAAGCCCGGAATAGCCTGCCGATCGCGGGATTCCGGCCTTCTCCGCCGATTTTTATTCACCGATGAAGTTATCTAGCATGGATGGCCAAACTGGATCATACCGCGCTCAAGGCAGCGCACGTGATCCAGATGAGAACCATAACAGCGATACTGCTGCTGACAGGCCTCTGCCTGATGCTCGTTCCCCTGCACGCGGCGGCGGCCGGACCGACCATCATCGTCGCCGCAGCCGACGCAAGCGCGGCGTCCAAGGCTCAGGCCCAGATCTTCTGCAACGGGAACAACGACGAACAGCAGATCAACGCAGCATTCAATATGCTGCCGGCCGGAGGGGGAACGGTCCAGCTGACGGAGGGGATCTTCCAGACAGCGGGATGGATCTACCCGAACGGGAACACCAATCTGATCGGAGCGGGCGAGGATCGGACCGTGATCAACGCCTACAACCCGACCCAGTACAACAATCCCATCCACTGCTACCAGCCGAACATCTACATCAAGGGCTTCACCCTCCGCGGCATGGGGTCCTTCCTGATCCGGACGAACAACATCGTGATCGAGGACGTCACGGTGACGAATCTGGATCTCAACGGCGTCCGGCAGCCGGCAGGAAGTAACGGGATGTACTTCATCTGGGTCGACAACCCCGGGATCGGCGACATCACGTTCAAGAACTGCAAGGCGATCGACTGCAACACCCACGGCTTCAACATGAACTCGGCCGTGAACGATACATCTGGGGCGACGAGCATGGCGATCAAGAACCTCCGTTTCCTCGACTGCCAGGCGATCCGGTGCGGCTTCGGTGAGGCCGCCGGATCGAACTCGGAGTTCTCGTGCGGCTTCGATATCCAGGAGGCGAACAACCTCGAGAACGTCCAGCTGATCAACTGCCTCGCCGAGGACAACTGGGAGAACGGGTTCCACACCGAGCCCGGCTGGTGGCTCGGGACCAAGAACTTCTACATGGAGAACTGCATCAGCCGCAACAACGGCCAGCGCAAGCCGGCCGATGCGCCGTACCGCGACTCCTACCTCTCGGGCTATTACGTCCACCGGAACTCGTACCTGAAGAACTGCATCTCGGAGAACAACAAGAACGCGGGCTTCTTCGCCCACGACGGGTCGAACACGACCTTCGACGGCTGCATCGACATCGGCTCGACGTACGGGTTCAAGATCGTCAAGGGCTGCTCGGACATGACCCTCAAGAACTGCTGGTCCAAGGACGCGAAGGAGTGGGCCTTCTGGGGCGCGTTCGGCACCAACATCCGGCTCGAGAACTTCCAGCAGATCAACATGGGCGGCAAGGCCGTCGATGGCGGGGCGCCGACGCAGTCCAACATCGGCTACTACTACCACGACGCGCAGTACCACCACTCGGTCTCGAACTCGTACTTCGACATCACCGGCTACGGCCCGCAGATCGAGGTGCTGAACCAGGAGGGGATCAGCAACACCTACGTCCTGAACCGGGCCTCGACGCCGTATCCGCTCCCGGCGATGCCGCAGATCGCGGCGAAGTCGATCCCGCCGCTCCCCGCGGCGGGCCAGGGCGGCATCACCCCGGTGGGCCCGATCGCCACGCCCGGCGTGATCCAGCCGACGCAGGTCATCCCGACGATGCCGGCCGGCGTGATCTCCACGCCCGGAGCCGTGACCGAGCCGACGATCGCGCCCGCAGCCACCACCACCGCGGGCCGGTTCGGACAGCGGAAGGTCTCGCCGCTGCTGGTGAAGCGGACCTCGAGAAGCGGCCAGTCTGTCGCGGCCACGGGCTCGGGCTCCCGCTCCCGCTCCATATTCGGTACCGTCCGCCCCGGGTCGTCGTTCGGCTCCTTCGGCGGCCGCTGGTATCCCTCAGGCTGAACACCCTCTCTTTTTCGGCTCCCGTCGCGGGAGAAAAGACCATATAGCGGGACCGCAGAGGACAGGCCGGGATCGATCATGGTGCGGACCGAATGGAATGCAGACGGGCAGCAGCTCGTGCGCGACATCGCCGTCGAGGATGCGGCCGAGCTCTTCGCCGGCGACAACGAGATGAGAGAGCGTCTCGCCGGACGCGAGGGGGCCGGGAAGACGGACCTCGTACTCCGGCTCGACCACCAGCGGAAGCACGCGTGGTACACGGTCGGCGGCGATGCCCCGGGCGCGGACTGGCGCGAGACGGACTACGCGGCGATGCTCGGATGGGCCTGGGACCGCGGACTCCTGCTCGGGCCGCGGGACGCGGCCGTGTACGAACGGCTCGATCCGCGGATGCAGACGTTCGTCTGCAACGGGGAGGTCTACGCGGTCAGCGACGACGGCATCGTGGTGGACACGGACCTCCAGCGGAGCGTGACCGAGGCCGAGCTCAGGGTCGAGATGTCGCTTGCGGGCGGCGCCGATCTCTGCGGCCCCGGGTGCCAGGCCGAGTAAGGGGGAACGGGGAACCCGCCCCGGGGTCGCCGGGCCGGCGGACCTCCACATTTTTCCGAGTTCGCGTCGACGGATCTTCACGGGTACCCCTGCCATGACCGAAGGGCCCTACTGTGCCGGGCCGATGCTCGACTGGTGCGAGGCGAACGGGCTGATCCCGGTCCCGTGTCGCCCGGGGTCCAAGGCCCCGATCGGGGCGATCTCGAGCCGCGGCCTCTACGGCAGCACGCCCCCGGCGCCGGCCGTGCTGCGTGCCGCGTACGGCCGGGACCGTTTCGGCGCGGTCGTCCGCGACTCGTTTCACCTTCCGACGCCCGAACGCCTCGAACGGATCCGCCGGTTCTGGCGGTCGCCGGGGGTGCGGCTCTGGGGCCCGGAGGCGGTCTCGATCTCGGTCGACATGAACTATCCGACCGCCGACGGATTTCGCGTGGCCTGCCTCGACATCGACGACGACGGCTCCCTCCCGCTCCTCGAACGCCGCCCCTTCGATGCCTGTCCGGTGGTCGCCGGCCGGCACGGGGCAAAGGCGCTCTTCAAGCTCGACCGGGAGGGAGCCGAGACCAGGGCGATCACGCAGTTCGCTCCGTCTCTCCAGGGCTCGCCCTCCTTCGAGCTCTTCACCGGCTCGAAGCACGCGCTCGTCTTCGGCCTCCACCCGGCCTCGACGCCCGAGACGCCCGTGACCTACCGGATCATCCGGTACGCGGACCGGGCTCTTCCAATCCTCGGATGGAGCGCCGTCTCGGCAGCGGCCCTCGGGTTCGCACGGGAGCAGGGGCTCATGGTCAGAAAGGGTGCCGGGCCCGACCTCGACCAGGCCGGGCTCGAGCGCTGGCTCTAGGGTTACTCCGCGTAGGTCCCGCTTCCGACGAACCAGTCGTCGCCGGCCATCGCGACGTAGACGCGCTTCTCCCAGACACCCGTTCGATCGAGGCGGTGATTCGTGATGTACGTCACGAAGCCGCCGCCGTCGCGGGCGGCATCCTGCATCTCGCGGACCATCCGGACGCCGTTCGGGTCGACGAGGTTCCAGTGGCTCGACCCGACGCTCGCCGGATCCGGCGGGAGGGCCAGCACGGTCCCGTTCATGTCGTAGGCGAAGATGTAGCGCTCGCCCCGGACGAACGGCCCGGTCGGGTCGTTGAAGGCCGTGAGAGCCCGTTCCTTTCCGTTCGCCTTCGCGTACCGCACGGCCTCCTCGACGAACGCGACCGTCTCGGCGGTCGGGTCGGGGTCGACCGACTGGTACACGCCCGACCCGAGCCACCAGTCGCCGACCCGTTCGACATAGCCGAGCTTCGGTTCGGTCGTGTTGCCGTGGGCGGGGTTGACGTAGTAGAACCGGACGAAACCGGTGCCGTTCCGCGCTGCGTCACGGAGGTTCCGGATGAAGGAGGTGCCGCCCGCGTCCAGTTCGTCGAGCCGGCTCTTCCCCACCAGCTGCGTCTGGAGCGGGTGGGCGAGGGTGACCCCGTCGAAGTCGTAGGCGTAGATGTAGAGGTCGTCCTGGAAGAACGGGCCCGAGCGGTTCATGAACGCAGCGAGGGCGGCCTCGCGGCCATTGGCCCGCGCGTACGCGGCCGCGTCGTGGACGAACGCGACCATCTGGGCCGTCGTATGGCCCGATGAGAGGTTCGCGGCCGCCGTCGGCTGCGCAGACGGCGTCGCGTTCGAGGTCGGCGGGGCCGAGGTGCAGCCTGCGGCGAGGAGGGCGACGAGGCAGAGGCATGCGAGGACCGTGCGCATGACGGAATGGTCGCCCGCCGGAGAGATATGACTGATGCTTTGGCGCGCAGTCGAGAGGGGACGGCCCCGATCGGAGTGGGGACGGCTGAAGGCGCGACAGACGTTGATGGCTCAACTGTTGCGTCATCAACCTTTATCTCTGTCGCGGATCCACGCTCATCTTACATTCGAGATACCATGTCCGACGATATGCCGCTGGCCCGACTCTTCGGGATCGTTCTCCAGCACTACTACGCCACCCTGAACGAGCGTCTGCGCCCGTTCGGACTCTCCGCCGGACAGGTACCGGTCATGCTCCGGCTCGCCGCCGGGCAGAACGTCACGCAGGAGTCGCTCGCACGCCACTTCCACGTCGACAAGGGCGCGGTCGCCCGCGCCGCACGGCGGCTCGAGGAGGGCGGGTTCATCCGCCGCGAGACCGATCCCGTGGACCGGCGGGCCGTCCGGCTCTTCCTGACCGACGAGGGCGAACGGGTCGTCCCCGAGTTCGCCCGGTTCGGCCGTGAATGGGAGGATGCCGTCACGGTCGGGCTCGACGCAGACGAACAGGCTTTGCTCCGCTCCCTCCTCGACCGGATGGTGGGGACCTGTGCCGACAGAGGGTGCTGCCTTGAGTGAGACCGGCGACCTCGAGAGCGGCTGCCTGCCGCGCCGGCCCGAGACGGCCGGTGTGGCCCTGCTCCGCGGCGACCCGAAGACCGCGATCATCCGCCTCTCGGCCCCCATGATCGCGGCCATGCTCCTGATGTCGAGTTACAACGTGGTCAACGCGATCTGGGTCGCGGGCCTGGGAGCGAACGCGATGGCCGCGATCGGGTTCGTCACCCCGCTCTTCATGATCCTGATGGGGCTCGGGGCAGGTCTCGGCGCCGGGGTCACATCGACGATCGCGCGACGGATCGGGGCCTGCGACCGGACCGGCGCGAACAACGCGGCGGTGCACGCGTTCCTGCTGGTCCTCGGGATCGCGGCCGTTATCACGGTCCCGTTCGTGCTCTTCGCCGAGCCGATCGCGGTCCTCTTCGGCGCGGGCGCGACCGCCGGCCTCGCGGCCGAGTACGCACGGATCATCTTCGCCGGCACCGTGCTCTTCCTCTTCGTGAACGTCGGCTACGCCGTGCTCCGCGCCGAGGGGGACGCGAAGCGGACCATGTACGCCATGGTCGCCTCGGCCCTCCTCAACATCGTCCTCGACCCTATCCTGATCTACTATGCCGGGCTCGGGATCGCCGGTGCGGCCTGGGGCGCGGTCATCTCGATCGGGATGGTCACGGGGATCCTGCTCTACTGGTTCTTCGTGAAGCGCGACACCTACCTCGGGTTCGGCCGTGCCGATTTCGCCCCTGACCGCCGGGTGGTCACCGATATTCTCAAGGTCGGCCTGCCGGCATCGCTCGAGTTCGGGCTGATGTCCGCGCTCGCGATCATCGTCAACTGGATGCTCGTGCTCACGGCCGGCACGGACGCGGTCGCCGTGTACACGGCCGGGTGGCGGGTCGCGCTCTTCGCGGTCATCCCGATCGTCGCGATCGGGACCTCGGTGGTCTCGGTGGCCGGCGCGGCGTACGGAGCGCGGCAGTTCGCGAAGCTCCGGGTCTCCCACCGGTTCGCCACCGGCCTCGGATTCGGGATCGGCCTCGTATTGAGCGTACTCACCTTCGTCTTCGCCCAGCCGATCGCCTCGATCTTCGCGTACTCCCCCGAGAGCGCACCGCTCGCACCGATGATCGCGGCCTTCCTCTCGACGATGTGCTTCTTCTTCCCGTTCGTCGCGCCGGGGATCGTCTCGGGCTCGATCTTCCAGGGGACCGGCCGGGGGATCTACTCCCTCGTGGTGAACATCTTCCGGAACCTGGTCTTCATCGTGATCTCGGCCTACCTGCTCGCGTTCGTCTTCGGACTCGGCGAGGTCGGCGTCTGGTGGGGGATCGTGATCGGAAACATGATGGGCGGCACCTTCGGCTTCCTCTGGGCGCGGTTCTACGTGGACCGCCTGATCCGGCTCGGCGGAGGGGAACCGGCGGCGGGCTCCCTGCCCGAGGTCGCACCCGGACCCAACGCGAAGGCGACGGCCGACCGCTGAGCGGCGCCATCGGCTGCCCTCCCCGGAACCCTCTCTTTTCGTGCCACTTTCGGGAGCGGTCAGTATCCCGTGAAGATCTCGCGCCGTACCTGCTGGCCCGACACGCCCATCTCGGTGAGGGCCGCGGTGATCGCGTCGACCATGGCCGCCGGGCCCGAGACGTAGAAGCCCCGGCCGCGCACGTCCGGGACCTGTTGTTCGAGGAAGGCCCGGTCGATCCGCCCGGTCAGTCCGGTCCACCCGGGCCCCGGGCGGGTCAGGGTGATACGCGAGGTGAACAGCGGGTTCTTCTGCTGCATCTCCTCGAACTCCCCGAGAAAGAGGAGGTCGTCTTCGGTCCGGGCCGAGTAGATGAGGAGGACCCGGAGCAGGAGGGCGGAGTCGGTCGCGAACCGGGCCATGCTCCGGAGCGGCGTGACCCCGATCCCGCCAGAGATGAAGACCACATCCTCGTCTCCCCCCTCGAGCGTGAATCTCCCGTGAGGACCCCTGATCGTCACCTCGTCCCCGGGAGCAAGGGCCGCCAGGGCCTCCGCGAACGGGTGGCCCGTCAGCCCCTTCGTCACCTCGAGGAACGGCTCGGTCGGGCTGCTCGAGAGGGTCAGGTGCCGGGTCAGGGTCTCCGTGCCCCGGTTGAGCGTGACGAATATGAACTGACCGGCGAGGTACGAGAAATCCCGTCGGCCGTTCGAACCTGACCGAGACAGCGCGGCGCGACGGCGCAGCACCTCCGTCACCCGGACCCGATACTCCGCTGCCGCGTCCATGGCGCCGATCTTTGGCGTCCCGGCAATAAACCGTTGCGGTGCGATGCGTACGCCGAACCTCCGGAGCCGGTCCGTCGGTATCAGAACCACGGACGGGTGTGGGATCCCTGGTAGGACGACAGCCCGCAGGAGGGGCAGGGCTGGACGCCATGGACCGCGTCGAGGTACCGTGTCACGGCGAGCACGAAGGTCGAATGGCTCCAGGTCAGGGGCGCGACCGAGAGCGGGGCGCCGGTCCGCGGATCGAGCTGCTCTGCCATCAGGCCGGCGCGGGTCGCGTGGCTGCAGACCCACTCCAGGAGCGAGAGTGCGTGGGGCAGATCGCCGAGCCCGATGTACCACTCGGCCAGCCAGAGCGTGCAGATCGGCCAGGGATTTCCAGGCAGATTCAGGTCGTCGCCGTTTTGCTGGTACCGGTCCCGTTCGTACCGGGCGATCCCGCCGATCCCGGCCTTCACACCGAGCCGGCTCTCGACCGCCTCCATCGTGGCCCGTACCCGCGGGTCGTCCGGGGGGAGCAGGCCGAACGCGAAGACGCCGTACGCGCTCGCGTCGATCGCCCGGTCCGGGACGAGGCTGCCGTCGACGTCGAACCGGACCGCCTTGAGAAACCGGCCGGTCTCCTCATCGACGAGATGGGCGAGGGCCCCTGCCTTCACCTCCTCGGCCGCTTCACGGAACCGGGCGACGCGGTGAGGGTCGCCGAGCAGGGTGGCGATATGCGAGGCCGCGAGGAGGCCCGCGTACACGGTGGAGGCCGTAAAGGTGAAGATGCCGTGCTGCTCCTCCCACAGGTCGTAACTCGGGAGGGGCAGTCCGGTCCCCGGATCTCTGTATCGGACCAGGAACTCGGCCGCCGGAACGACGAGCGGCTCGTAGAGCGAGATGACGAACTCGATGTCGCGGACCCGGTCGTAATGGCTCCAGAGTGCGAAGAGGACGAGCGCGGTCTCGTCCTCCTGGATCGGGTACTGCGCCGCTCCGCCGATGTCGATCCACGGGTGCCAGGTCGAGCCGAGGGTGCCGTCGGGGTGGTACTTGTGGAAGAGGTACCCATCGGCCGTGATCGTCCGCTCGCAGAACCGGAAGAACCGGCGGGTGATCCCGTAGTATCTGGCCGCGTCGAGGCCGATCGAGACGAAGGCACCGTCCCGCGGCCAGGCGTAGGCGTAACTGTCGTGGTTGAACGCATAGATATCCGAGTCGCACGAGCCGAGGATGGCGCCACGGTTGTCGATCTGGGTGCGGAGCACGAGCAGGCTGCGCTTGAACGCATCCACCACGACGGGCGGCAGATCGGCAAAGTCGATCTGGCTCTTGTTGACCCAGGCCCGGTAGACCTGGTCGGCCTGGTCGAGGAGTTCCCCGGGCCCGTGGGCGCGGATCCGACGGTGCAGGGCGGTCACCTCGTCCATGGACGTCCCCGTACAGAGCCAGTAGTGGAGTGCGGAGGAACCTTCCGGCCCCAGGCGAGCGTGCGCGCCGATCGCCGAGTCGACCGATCCGTGGGCCACGGGGTTGCGGCTCAGGACGCCGTCCTCCGCATCGACCCACGTGCCCCGAGAGGCACGGGTCTCGGCCGTCCCGACGGCGTACTGGTCGAGCCCCGGGCCGTCGCCGCGTGCTCCGGCAAGGATATACCGGTCCTTCCGGTAGTGGATCACGGCATCTTCCAGCGGGTGATAGAAGGCGGTGATCCCGTGCGACGACTCGTGGACGTGAAGGTCCTGCGCGAAGAAGAGGCGGAGGTCGTGCGCCTCGCCGTCGGTGCTCCGCGCTGCGATCCGGCGGAGGAAGATGGTGTAGAGCGGGTGGACCGTGTCGTTGACCGTCAGCTCGACCGGGAGCGCCGGGGGCGTCAGCACGGCCTGACTCACCAGCGAGTCGGGGCGGTATGCAATGGATCGTTCCCAGTGCTCGTCGACCCAGGAGAACTGTCCGTCCACCCAGACGCCGAACCGGCACCGGTGGCCCCCGATGTGGTTCTCCATGCCGACGAAGGGGAAGTAGAGGTCGCGGATCGCGAGGTCGGCATCGAGCGTGATCATCAGGTCGCCGTTTCCGAAGCAGAGTTCCCGGGGCATCGATCCGTCCCGGGCATCCCTCTGTTCCGGGTGGCTGATAACGGTTCCCTCGACGGCACTCTTCGGGCCGGAGAATGCCTGCGGCTCCGCCCCCCGAGGCGGCACTCTTCGGAGCGAGGCTGGCGGGGACCGTGACGGCACCGGGCCGGTTGCCCGATCTCCGCGACGAAGGGTTCCGCCGGGGCGGCCGAAGCGGAGAGGTGGCGGCCCTGAAGGGAAGGCTGCCCATCGGGCGGAGGTTACGGAGGAGAGGATGGCGGACAGGCCACTCTCACTGCAGCCCGCCAGGGCCGACGCCATTGAGAGGCGGGGGCTCCGTGCCGAGCGGTCCTGCCGGATGAAGAAGGGGTATCGGGGGTAGGAGGGGGCGCCCTCGTTCACCCCGTCAGGTCACGATGAACTGTCCGGTCATCTGCGTCGGGTGGACGTCGCACCGGAAGAAGTACGTCCCCGGCGTGCTCGGCGCGGTGAAGGTGTACTTCGTGGTCCCCGGCCCGGTCACGATCGTACCCCTGAAGATCGCCGTGGCTGCCGACGCGTCCGTGTACAGAGCGAAGTTGTGCGGCACGCCCGACTCGTTGTTGGTGAAAGTGATCGTCACGGCCGATCCGGCCGGCACCGTGATCGTGCTCTTGTCGAACTTCATGTTCTGAGCCGTGAGGGTGATGGCCGCGGGCTGGCCGGCCCCGCCGCCAGTCGTCTGCATCGCCGTCGTGGACTGACGTCGGTGTTGCCGTTGCATTGATCGTGGTGGTGGTGGTGCACCCGGCGAGGAGCGCGCTGCAGAGCAGCAGGCCCGCCACCGCAAGAATCGGTATATACCGTCGCATGCCCGGAGAGGGGAGCCGCAAGTATAAAAAGTTTGTTGAAATAACGCTATTTGCGTCGCAATAGCAAAAAAGAGGGCGTGCGGGCGTCCGCACCACCGCTCCACGCGTGACGACGAGCCGTCCCGGCATCGGCATCGCGTGGAGATCGCACCGGAAGAAGGACGTCCCCGGCGTTCCCGGCGCGGGAGAGGTGCAGGTCGTGATCGTCGGCCCGGCGTGTGTCGTCGAGATTCATGCGCGGCGCCGAACGCTTTCGCCGCGCTCCGAGGCATGGGATCGGCGGTGCCGGGATCCTCGCGGAGCGCAGGGTGTTCATGTCCTACGGAGCGTCTGGATTGCCGGGCTGGAGGGATTACCGATCGCCCGTCTCGCGGCCATCGCCCGCGGTGTCTCCGAGTCGGGCGGGGATCCGGCGGCATCCGGAGCTCGAACGGAGACAGGGTGAGGTTATGCGCCCGCCGCCCGCCCGAGCTCGAACGCCCGGCGGTTCACCTCGATCGTCTTCGGCGGGACCGATCGTTCGATCGCGGTGAGGAGCGACTCGGGGGAGAGCGGGATCAGATGCGAGGCGGCCCCGATCAGCACGACGTTCTGCGCCAGCTCCGATCCGGCCTCGCGGGCGAGCGCGCCGGCGTCGATGGCCAGGGGCCGGAACGGCGCGAGCCGCCCGAGGCACTCCCCGGGCGACGGCATCGGGAGCTGCTGCGTGAAGACCGGGGTGGGCGTGATGATCGCGGTGTTCGTCACCACGCGCCCGGCCGGTTTCAGGAAGTGCCGGTACCGGAGCGCCTCGAGCAGGTCGAACGAGAGCAGGAGGTCGGCCGAGCCCGGGTCGATCAGGGGGCCGAACCGGCCGTCGATCCGGACCGAGCACTCGACCGAGCCGCCGCGCTGGGCCATGCCGTGCGTCTCGGCGCCGCGGACGGACCGTCCCTCGGCCACGCAGGCCTCGCCGAGGATGTTCGAGGCGAGGATCGTCCCCTGGCCGCCGACTCCGACGATCAGGACGTCGTAGCTCATGCCGCACCTCCTTTCGCCGGAGGCCGTCCTTCCCTGCCGATACCGCCCTGCGGACAGAGGGTGGCGCAGACCCCGCAGCCCGAGCAGAGCGCCGTGATGGAGGCCGTCTCTCCCTCGAAGGCGAGCGCGGGACAGCCGAAGCGGAGGCAGGTCCGGCAGCCGGTGCAGGCCGACTCATCGACCGTGTACCGGGGCCGCGCGACCTTCGCCCGGCGCTCGTTGATCACGCAGGGCTTCTTCGCGATCACCACGCGGACCCCGGGCCGGCCCTTCGCCTCGCGGAGGGTCGCGACGAGCCCGGTCATGTCGTACGGGTCCACGGTCTCGACCCAGGTCACGCCGCAGGCCCGGCAGAGCGCCTCGAGCGAGACCTTCGGCGAGACCTCGCCGGTCGCGGTCACCCCGGTCGTCGGGTTGGGCTGGTGCCCCGTCATGGCCGTGGTCCTGTTGTCCAGGATCACCACGACCATGCTCGCGCCGTTGTAGACGGCGTTCACCAGCCCGGGGAGGCCCGTGTGGAGGAACGTCGAGTCTCCGATCGTCGCGACCACGTCGCCGCCGACCGTCTGCGCGATCCCCGAGCCGACCGTGATCGAGGCGCCCATGCAGATCGTGGTGTCCACGGCCCCGAGCTGGAGCCCGAGCGTGTAGCAGCCGATGTCGGACGGGAAGACCGCGTCCTTGAAGACGCGCCGCATCGCGAAGAAGACCGCGCGGTGGGGGCAGCCGGCGCAGAGGATCGGGGGGCGGGGCGGCAACCCCTCCTCGGGGACGGGAAGCGCTGGCGGGACGTCGAGGTACCCGGCCTTCGCGAGCGCGGCGCGGACGACGGCGGGCGAGAGCTCGCCCTCGGAGGGAAGATGCCCCGTCCGCTTGCCGTAGACCCGGACGCAGCCGGCCGCCTGCCGTACCTGCTCCTCGACCACGGGCGCCCCCTCCTCGATCACAAGTATCTCCTCGTGCTCGAGGCAGAAGCAGCGGAGCTGCTCGGGGTCGAGGGGATAGGCGCGGACCGTGAAGAGCGAGACGTCGTCGGGAAGCACCTCGCGGACATAGCTCGCCGCGATGCCGCTCGCGACCACTGCGCGCGGACCGCGAATCGCGCCCTCGTTGTACCCGAGCTCGAGGAGGCGCTCCCGGATCCGGGGCTGCTTCTCGTTCAACCGGCGGTGGAGCACCCGGGTATGGGCGGGGATCACCACGTACTGCCGGGGGTCGCGGCGGAACGCCGGCTCCCGGCGAACCACCGCGATCGGGCCGAGCTCGACGTCGGCCTTCGAGTGGCAGATGCGGGTCGTCGGCCGGAAGAGCACGGGGAGGCCGAACTCCTCGGAGAGGGCGAAGGCGTCGCGGAGCAGTGCGTGCGCCTCCTCGATCGTGGTCGGGTCGAGACAGGGCAGTCCGGCCATCGCAGCGTAGAGTCGGCTGTCCTGCTCGTTCTGGGACGAATGGGCGTACGGGTCGTCGGCCGAGAAGACCACAAGGCCCCCCGTGACGCCCGTGTACGCGCTGGTCATCAGCGGATCGGCCGCGACGTTCAGGCCGACGTGCTTGGTCGTGAAGAGGGCGCGGACGCCGCACCAGGACGCCGCGAGCGCGTTCTCGAACGCGACCTTCTCGTTGGTCGACCACTCGACGTGGACCCCTGCGGGCCGTTCGGCCCGGAGCAGGTCGATCACCTCGGACGAGGGCGTGCCCGGGTACCCGGCCGCGAACCCGACACCGCCCTCGAGGGCGGCGTGGGCGAGCGCCTCGTTGCCCAGCAGATACTGTCGTGCCATAGACCACTCCCCAACCGGGCCGCAGCGGTGCGGCCCGTTCATGAATATTGCTCCGTCGAGGATACAAAAGCGTCTGTTCCGGGGCCATCGATAATCTATAAGAACCGGGACGATTGATCTAGTAGGGTAACCCGAAGGGCCCGTAGCATAGCTAGGTGGTGCGCCCGGCTGATAACCGGGAGGCCATGAGTTCGAATCTCATCGGGCCCATTCACGCCCTGTTTTTTATCGTTTCCCAGCGATCTCTTCTCATGGAGCGCTCGCTCGTGATCGTCGTCGTGCTCGGCCTCGCGGCCGCGGCCGGTCTTCTCATCGTCTCCCCCTATCTCTCGCTGATGGCCCTGATCATCGCCGGCGTCGTGGCCATGGCACTCACGATCGGCCGCGACACCCGCGATTTTCCCGATATCGAGGCCTCGCTCGCCGAGGATGCCCGTGCGGTCTCGCTCAGAAACAAGGGAAACGCGCCAGCGCTCCAGGTGCATGCCTCGTTCGTTCCGATCGGGCTCGAGGCCGACATTGCCTCGCTCGCAGTCGAGGCGATCCATGAGGTGCCGCTTCCCGAGCAGGTGGGCGAGGTGAAGGTGGTCGTGACCTACAAGAACAGCAGGGACCAGCCCTTCCGACGGACCGCGCTCCTCTCGGCCCTCCACCCCCAGGACGACCCCTTGCGCCCTCCGTTCGCGATCTTCGGGTGGAAGTAGCCGCTATCCGTGGAGATACTCGAGCGTGGTCCGGAGGGCGTCGAGCAGCGCCTCCTGCCCCTCGAGGTACTGCCGGAGGCCCCGATAGAGCATGAAGAGGAGCTCGGGGCCGTAGACGCCGAGCGCGTCCTCGGGTGCGATCGGGGCGAGCAGGCTGTCGACCAGCACGGTGTCGGTCGAGTACATCAGTTCGGCCAGGGTGCCGTCCGGCGTGAGCACGCAGAACTGGTCCGTGACCGCCTTCTCCGGGTTGTCGGGCCGGAAGGGCATGGGCTCGGTCCGGGCGAGGACGAGCATCTTCCCGGGGTAGTAGTGCTGGTCGTACATCTCGCCGGAGCCGTCGACCTTGCCCCGGGCCATCACCTCGAGGCCGGCGACCGGCAGGATCATGATCGCGGTCACGGCCATTCGGGCGAGCAGGACTGGCCTCGTCCTTCTGTACGGCGTCCGTGGCCTCTGCGATCGCGTCCCAGTTCGCGCTGATCTGCTCCTGGAGCGCGACGAATCCGCGCTCGATCTCATCGGTCGTCATCCACCAGGATTCGGCGGCCCACGACATCAGGCTTGTTGCCCGGCGCGCCCCGCGGATCTTATACTCTCTGAAGACCACACACTACCCATGATCCGGGTCGGGCTCCTCGGCTGCGGCAACATCGGCCACCTGCTCGCGTCTCACGCCGAGGGCTTCGTGATCGCGGCCCTCTACGACCAGATGCCCGAGCGGACCCGCGAGCTCGCGGAGCGCTGGGGCGGGACGGCCTACGACTCGTTCGAGGCGTTCGCGGCCGCCGACGTCGACCTCGTGGTCGAGGCGGCCTCGGTCGGCGCGGTGCGGACGCACGGCGAGGCCGTGCTCAGGGCCGGCAAGGACTTCGTCGTGATGTCGGTCGGGAGCGCTCGCCGACACCGCCTTTCTTTCGCGTCTTCGCGAGGCGGCGGTCGCGGCCGGCCGGCGGGTCTATATTCCGAGCGGCGCGGTCATGGGGCTGGACAACCTCAAGATCGGCCGGATCGGCGGGATCGACCGGCTCGTCCTTCGGACCACCAAGAGCCCGGCGTCGCTCGGGCTCCGGATAGACCGAGCGGACGCTCGTCTTTCGCGGACGGGCGGACGAGTGCGTCCAGGCCTTTCCGAAGAACATCAACGTCTCGGCCGCGATCGCGCTCGCGGCCGGGCGGGAGGTCGAGGTCGAGCTCTGGGCGGACCCGGCCGTGGACCGGAACATCCACGAGATCTGCGCCGAAGGGCCCTTCGGCGATGCGTATCTCCGGATCCGGAACGTGCCGAGCCCGGACAACCCGGCGACATCGTACCTCGCGGCCCTCTCGATCCTGGTGCTGCTCCGCGACCTCGGCGAGCCGATCGTGGTGGGCACGTGACCGGAGTTCCGCTCGCACGCCTGCTCGCGTTCGTCGCGGAGGACGCGCCGTTCGGCGACGTGACCTCGGACGCCGTGCTCGACGACCGCGACTGCACCGCGGCCCTCCGGTTTCAGGGAGACGGGGATCGCCGCCGGCCTTGCCGAGGCTGCCGCGCTCTTCGCCCATTACGGGGTCGCGGTGACGCTTCGTGCGGCCGACGGGGACCGGGTCGAAGCGGGCGCGACGGTGCTCGGGCTCGAGGGGCCGGTCCGGAGCGTGCTGCTCGTCGAGCGGACGGCCCTGAACCTCGTCGGCCGCATGAGCGGGATCGCGACCGCGACCGCCCGGTACGCGGCGCTGGCGCGCGGAGGCGATCGGCATGTCCGCGTCGCGGCCACGCGCAAGACCGCGCCCGGCCTCGGCCTGCTCGACAAGAAGGCCGTGCTCCTCGGCGGCGGCGACCCCCACCGGTTCACGCTCTCGGACGGCGTGCTGATCAAGGACAACCACCTCGCGCTCGTCCCGATCGAGGAGGCGGTCCGCCGGGCCAGGGCGTTCTCTGCGTACAAGACAGTCGAGGTCGAGGTCGAGACGGCCGACGAGGCCGTGCGGGCGGCCCGTGCCGGCGCGGATATGGTTCTGCTCGATAACATGACCCCCGCCGGGGTCAGGGAGGCGCTCGCCGCGCTCGCGTCGGCCGGGCTCCGCGACCGTGTTCGGGTCGAGGTCTCGGGCGGGATCACGGAGGCGACGATCGGGGCGTACGCGGCGCTCGGGGTCGACCTGGTCAGCGTCGGGGCCCTGACGCACTCGGTCCGGTCGCTCGATCTCACGCTCGAGGTCTCCGCGCCGCAACACGCGGATTGAAGAGGGCGCCTGCTCCATCTCTGTCATGGAGGATGTCCGAAGCCTGTCCGTCCGCTCGATCCCGCCGGTGAGGTCCGCGTCTGCCCCGACTGCGGCTACCAGCGAGGATTTCACGTCACGTTCCTCGCCGACGACGGTGGAAGCCGTCCGGCCGTGCTCTGCTGCCCCGAGTGCGGGGCCCGGTTCGATATCGGGTGGCGTGTCCGGCTGTAGCCTGGTGCTTCACGGCCCCGAGGTGATCGATTCGGGCGAGGCCGCCCGCCTCGTGGCGGCACTCAGGCCGGCACGGGTCGTCGTCGCCGGGGTCATGGCGCGGTGCGCGGCCGAGGAGCACGGGCTCCTCTCCTGCTGGACGCAGGAGAAGCCGTCCGCGGCGCTCGACGCCGATCCGGCGGCCGTGCTCGCGAACCGGGGCCGCTCACCCGACTCGGGGAGGATCTTCGGCGAGGTCGTTGCGGCGAGACTTCGCCGCCCGCTCGTCCAGCTCGAGTGCGCGGACGAGACCGTGATCGGCTGGAACGGAGCCGACGGCGCGCCGTTCGCCGACCGTCCTCGGCTGGAAGGTGGAGTCACGGACGGCCGCGCCGCCGGAGCCGGCCGGCAACCGCCGGCTGATCCGGGGCTGTCGGCCCGGCGACGCCGTGCTCGTGGACGGCCTCGTGGTCGGACGGGCCACGGCGAACGAGGTCGTGCTGGTCTCCGACGGCGAGGAGCTCGCGGCCGAACGCGGCTGCGACCTCAAGGAGCACGGCGTCGAGAAGCTCCGGCGCCGCGGACCGATCCGGCTCCCCGGTGCCTGGTGCACGGCGGGGCCTCTTCGCGCATCCCCGCCCCGAACCTCGCCCCGGCGACGGACGTGGGGGCGCGTGCTCGTCCTCGACCACGACGCGGCAGCGCTCTACCGTGATCTCGCCGACGACCACTGCGGTCTGCTCGCGATCGGCGACGATACGACTGCGGCCGCGCTCCACCTCGGCGCCCACCTTGGCCTGCCCGTGCTCGGCATCACCGACGGCGACGGGGACGGAATCGTCCGGCACTGCTGCGGCGCGCCCGGCTCGCTCGTCCTCCGGGCGATCGCCGACCGCGACGACGACCTCGGACGGGAGCTCGCCGATGGCTGTGACGGTCGGCCGATCGAATGGGAGGCGTTCGTGGCCCACGCGCTCTGCGCCCTCCGGGGACGGGTCCGGGTGGTCGGAATGAAGGGCGGCGGGATGCTCTGCGCCTCCTGCAAGGGCAGGGGGCTCTGCGGTCTCGCGCGCTGTCCGATCACGGCCCGGTTCCTCGCGCGGACCGGGACGAAGCCGATCAGCTCGTACATGGGCGCGGCACCCTCGGTCTTTGTGGGCTCGTACGCCTACCCGTCGGTCCAGGGCGGGCCCCTCCTGCTCGGAGACTCCGATCGGCCGCCCGACTGGCTCGCCCGCGGCCTCTCCATCGACGACGTGGTGAACCTCCGGGCCGCGACCATTGCGGCGCGGGCCCCGGTCGACCGGGTCCGGGATGCGATGGCCGAGGTCGCGCTCTCGGCCACACCCGTCGACGTCGAGGTCGCGTTCGCCCGTCCGGTCGAGGCCGACCTGCGCTTCGACGGCGTGCTGACCCCGATCGGGAGGTCCGGGCCGGTCCGGCAGCTCGACGTGCTCGACAACCCGGTCGTGCCGCGGATGGTGGAGAAGGTCGCGGCCGACTCGGACCTGGCCGCATCCGAGGGCCTGGCCGAGCTCTACCGCGCCGACGTCGACGTCTACCATCTGGCCGACCTGCTCTCGGCCGGGACGCTCGGCAAGGCCCCGCGGATCGTGCCGACGCGCTGGGCGATCACGGCCGTCGACGACACGCTCGGCAAGGCCGGGAAACGGGAGCTGGCACGGTACCCGTCGATCGAGGAGGTGCTCGTCTTCGGAGCCACGCTCTACGGCAACACCATCGCCGTGCTCCTCGCGCCCGGCGGCTGGCGATACGAGATGGTCGAGTGCTGGCGTGCGCACAGCCTCTGGACCCACGATCACGATGCGGTCACGGTCGACGGCGAGGGGAAGACGAAGTCGGGGTACTCGCCGATCGCGGGCGCGTACTACTCGGCCCGGCTCGCCGTGACCGACTACCTCGTCGCGGTGCGCCGGCAGGCCCGGGCCCTCGTGCTCCGCTCGGTCACGGGGGAGTACCTGGGCTCCGCTGGGCACCTGGGTCGTGCGCGAGGCCGCGCGGCAGGCGATGCGGAACCCTCCCGAGCGGTTCGCGACCCTCGAGGAGGGGGCGGCCGCCCTCGACCGGCACTACGGCGACGCCTCGTGGCGCGCGACAGTCCACCCTGCTCCCGCGGATGCGGAGCGAGCGGACCCTCAGCGACTTTCTCTGAGCGGCACGGCGAAACCGACTGCTCCACGCCCAGGTCTCGAGCCGGTCCGTTTCCATCGAGACCGGACTCACGCCCGGATGCTCGCCTCCGACGAGGCGCTCCCGGCTACGCTCCAGGTGGCCGGGTGTCCCGGCTTCATCGGCGCTCCCGCAGCGGAGAGTGCCGACTGCCAACCAGCCGCGATGCGCTTCGGTCCCGGCACCACCGGTGACGAGCATGAGCTGCAGATCGGGGACTGGAGTCAGGCCGGAGTTCGGTTAAATAGACCATACAAAAAGTAAAGTATATATTACATTAGGACGAAGGAGATGTGGGGCAGCAGAGAGATCCCGCCACCTCGGACCTGCTGCTGCCCCGACAGACTGATGCACCTGAAAAGAGGAGGTGAGTGTTCCGAGACAGTTGAACGGATGATCACGTCGCAACGATTACTCCAGTAAGGAGAGGGCACAATGCGGGAGGCGCGGCCGGCTCCCCCGGCCTCCGATCCTCCCGCGGTTTTTCGATAGCATCACCAGTACCAGGACAGACATGAAGAGAGAATCGCCAGCAGGCGACGGGAGGCCCCGCATCCTCCTGCTGATCCTCGCGATAGCCGCCGTTCTCGGCTGTTTCGCCTGTACGGCGGGCTGTACGGCCAGTTCAACCACCACGCCGACCGCAGACGCCGGCATCGGCGCAGCGTCGACCACATCGCCCGACGGCACGGCCTCCGGAACGAATGTGTCCGACGCGGCGACGCCCGCCGGTCCTCCACAGGATCGGAGTCCGGCCGAACGGCACACCCCCGTCGGGGGCGTTCCCGGGACACACGGCACCCAACGGTACACCGCCTGCAGGCGCGCCGCCGGGAGATAGGAACTTCAACGGGACGCCCCCGGCAGGAGCGCCCCGGACGGGATGCGGCCGAACGGGACGCCCCCGGCGGAGCGCAGCGGATCGGCTCCCTGACGGGCCCCGACGGCACCGTCGGATCGGGGACGGATGTCCCGGTTTGATCGCCCTCTAAGGCTTCGACGGCCGGTGACCTTTCCGAATCCGGTCGCTGTCCAGCTGTCGGTTCCGGGGATCCGGACGAAACGGTTCCCTTTTTTATAACACCGGTACATATCCTTTGCAATGGCGATCGACGTTCAGGACGCGGCCCTGGGGGCCATCGTCGGGCTCGCGGTCGGCGACGCTCTCGGTGCCCCCGTCGAGTTTCTGAAGCCCGGCTCCTTCCCGCCGATCACCGGATACCGGGAGGGCGGGATCCTGAATCTTCCCGCCGGGTGCTGGACGGAGGATACGGCCCTCGCCCTCTGCCTGGCCGAGAGCCTGATCGCCTGCGGCGGCGCGGACCCGATCGACCAGCTCCGGCGCTACGTCCGGTACTGGCGCGAGGGGTACCAGGCGCCGACCGGGATCTGCCTCGACATCGGGACCACGACCCGCCGTTCGCTCGAGGCCTTTCTCAGGGCAGGGAAGGCCGAGGCCGCTCCGGTCGCAGGACTTATCCCCGGGAACGGGTCCCTGGTCCGAGTCGCGCCGGTGCCGATCTTCTTCGCCGGCGACCCGGGTCGGACCGTCGAAGAGGCTGCGACCATGAGCCGGACCACGCACGCCGCGCCCGAGTCGGTCGATGCCTGCCGGTACTTCGCCGGGCTCCTCTCCGGCGCGATCCTGGGGGCGCCGGTCTCCGCCCTCGCCTCGCCCATGTACGAGCCCGTCGAGGGGTTCTGGGAGAGTGCCGCGCTCTGTCCGCCGATCGCGACCGTCGCCGCGGGATCGTTCCTCGCGCGGGAGCCTCCCGCCATCCGGGCCGGGGGAGGGGCGGTCCAGTGCCTCGAGGCCGCACTCTGGGCGTTCGCGCACGGAGAGTCCTTCCCCGAGGTCGTGCTCGCCGCCGTGAACCTCGGCGATGACGCGGACACGGTCGGCGCGGTGGCCGGGCAGCTCGCCGGCGCCTGCTACGGCCTCTCCGGTATCCCGGCCGTATGGCAGGAGGAGCTGTACCGTCACCACGACGTCGTTCGGGGGGCCGTGAACCTCATGGCCGCCGGGACACGGGCCGCATTCGGCCTCGGTCCCGGCACAGTCCGGGAGGGTTGCGCCGCGGCGGAGGACACGGGGAGGCCGACGGATCGTCCGTGGAGCGCCGGGGTCGGGCGGGGATACACACCTTGAGATGCTTCTCCGATTCGTCGCGTCCCTGCCGCGCGAGGGACCGGGCGACGAGCGGCTGACGGCCCAACTCTACGGCCTCCTCACGGATCTTCCCCGCCAGGCCGCGTGCGGCCGATATGGGCTCGGGAGCGGTGCGGCCGCTCTCGCCCTCACCCGTGCCGGTGCGCGGGTCACGGCCGTGGACATCTCCCCTGCGCTCCTCCAGCGTCTGAACGACCGGGCGACCCATGAGGGGCTCGCGTACCGTATCCGGACGCTGCAGGCATCGATGGACGCGGTGCCCGAGGACGAGGGGCCGTTCGACCTGATCTGGTCCGAGGGCGCCGTCTACAACGTCGGTTTCGACGCGGGACTCCGCGCCTGGCGCGATCTGCTCGCGCCCGGGGGGTACGTCGTGGTCTCCGAGCTGGGCTGGCTCGTCGATGACCCGCCCCAGGAGGTCCAGACCTTCTGGAGAGCGGCCTATCCCGGCATGCGGACCGTCGCTGCGAACGCGGCCGCATGCGGCGCCGCCGGGTACCGCTGGCTCGGTTCTGTCCGGCTGCCCGACGCGGCGTGGGACACGTTCCACGCCGCGCAGAGGGAACGGTGCCGGGAGTGGCGGACGGGCGGCCCGACCCCGGAGGAGGCGGCCGTCGTTGCCGAGGTCGAGGAGGAGATGCGGATCCATGGGTCCTACCGCGCCACGTACGGCTACGTCTTCTACCTGATGCAGTGGCCGGCGTAACCGGGATGGGCGCACTGCGCCGGGAGGCGCACGCCCCGGCTCCATGCCTGTCTCTGAGCGCATTGAAGAGTCGAACGACGTCGGCGACGGAATTCGGCCGGCCGTTGCCGTTGGAGTCGACGAACGTGACGATCCATGAATCGTCCACGTTCCCGAGAGCAGGGAGGTCGGCGGAATCGATCGGGAGTGTCAGTCCCTTCCGGCGCCGTTCTGCGTCGCCTGCCGCCGGTACCGGGCCTCGAGGCTCCCGAGCGATTCGACCTCGTCGATGCCCTTGTCGTCACGGACCCGGACGAAGCGCGGGAAGCGGAGCGCGTACCCGCTCGCGTAGTTCGGGCTCTTCTGGATCTCCGAGTACCCGACCTCGAAGACGACCTGGGGCTCGAACGTGACGGAGTTCCCGGACTCGGCGATGACGAGGTCTTTGAAGAGGGCGTGGAGCTCGGCCAGCTGCTCGTCCGTGATCCCGGTCGCGACGCGTCCGACCGAGAGGAGTTTCCCCCGGTCCTGGACGGCGAGCTGGTAGGATCCGAAGTGCTGGGCTCGTCGCCCCTCGCCCCACTCGGCCCCGATCACGGCCAGGTCGAGGGTCTCCACCTCGGGCTTGATCTTGACCCAGGCCCGGCCCCGGGCGCCGGGGGTGTACGGCGAGTCCGGGAGTTTGAGCATCACGCCCTCGTGCCCGTCGCGGAGCGCCTGCTCGTAGACCGCCCGGATCTCCTCCTCGTCGTCGAGCACCTTCTGCGGCGCGAGGTGGTCGGTGAGCACGCCCTCGAGCACGCGCCGCCGCTCCGAGAGCGGCCGGTCGAGCAGGGTCTCGCCGTCGGCGTAGAGGCAGTCGAAGATGCGCGGCACCAGCGCGATCGCCTCCCGGGCCGCGGCCACACCGTGCTTGCGCCGGAACCGGCGGAGCACGGTCTGGAACGGGAGCGGGCCGACCGTCGGGGCCGATGGCGACCACCTCGCCGTCGAGGATCACGTCGCCGATCCGTCGCGGCGCGGAGGGCCTCGACGATCTCGGGCAGGGCATGGGTCACCTCCTCGAGCCGCCGCGACCAGATCCGGCAGACCTTTCCGACCCGGTGGAACTGGATGCGCGAGCCGTCGTACTTGTACTCGACCGCGACCGGGCCGTAGTCGGCGAGCTGCTCGGCGATCGTCCCCTGCTGCGCGAGCATCATCCGGACGGGCCGGAACGGGATGGATCCAGACCGACGAGAGGGCGTCCTCCCCGCTCCGGGCGAGAAGCGCGACCTCGCCGAGGTCGTTCAGCGCCTGCTGCGCATGCTCGACGCGGCCCGGCGTCCACACCGAACGCCAGCGCGATCGCATCCCGGACCGTCCCCTCGCCGATCCCGATCCGGAGCTCGGCGAGCACGAGCCGCGCGAAGTACCGGGCTTCGCGCGGGGTCATGGCCCCGAAGCCCTGCCGGAGGAGCCGCATCTTCGCCTGCTGCGACTGCGGGCCCGAGGCCCCCGCCACCCGCACGAGGAGCGCGTGCACCTCGGCGAGCGAGAGGGCCTCGTCGAAGAACGCCGACTGCTGCCGTCGTGCGAGCAGGCGCTCGATCGCGAGCCCGGCGTCGCCGGTCTCGTTCACGAGCCGGACGACGTCCGCCTTCTTTCGGCCCGCGACGTACGCGGCCGCTTCGTACAGGAGCATCGGGCCGATCCCGAGCTTCTCGGGGGACCAGTCGGGGAAGACCTTCCCCTGGACGAACCGGACGAAGACCGGGAGCTCGGCCTTGTCGAGCGCCGGCAGCACGGATGCGACGAGGTCGCGCATCTCGAGCCGGCCCGCGAGCGCCTCGAGCTGCTCGCAGAGCTCTGCGAACTCGGCGAACTCCACCTAGACCACCATCGGGCCCGAGACCGTCTGCTGGAGCGCGACCGAGAGCTGCACGTCGGACGAGAAGAGACCGAAGGCCGACTCGGCCGCGACACGCGCCCGCTCGGGGGTGTTGTTCGTGTCCGAGAGATGCGCGAGCATGACCGCGGCAAGGTCGCCCGAGAACGAGCGAAGGAGGTCGGCCGTCTGGTCGTTCGAGAGATGGCCGCGCCGCGAGCGGATTCGGCGCTTGAGCATGGCCGGGTACGGCCCCTCCTCGAGCATGCGCGGGCAGTGGTTCGCCTCGATCACGAGGGCGTCGCAGGCCGCGAGGCGGTCGCGCACGCCGTCGGGGACGACGCCCGTGTCCGTGCAGTACCCGAGCCGCGCGCCGTCCCCGACGATCGTGTAGCCGCAGGGCTCGCGGGCGTCGTGCGACAGGGGCAGGGGCTCGATCACGAACTCGCCGACCGCGAACGGCTCGAACGGCCGGACAGCCCTCGTCGTGATCGCCTGCTTCGAGGGCTTGCGGTGGAGCAGGAACTCGCTGATGGTCCCCGGCGTGGCGTAGACCGGGATACCGAGCCGCTTCACGAACGCGTCGAGCCCGCGGATGTGATCCGTGTGCTCGTGGGTCACGAGGACGGCTTCGATCGCGGCGGGGTCGGCGCCGGCCAGCGCGATCCGGGCAAGAAGGTCGCGCGCCGAGAGGCCGGCGTCGACCAGGAGCGCACCGTCCCGGCCCTCGACCAGGACCGCGTTCCCCTTGGAGCCGGAGGAGAGAGCCGTGACCCGCATGCGCAAAGGGTTGGTCACGGCACGACTTGAACTCTTAGATCGGGAGAGGTGGTGTGGGGAGGGTGTGTCCCCCTCGACCGACGTGCCGGAGTGTCGGCCAGTTCCTCGCCCGGTCCGCACGCGGACGGTCCGGGTGATCGGCGTCACGAAGATCCGGCCGTCGCCGACCTTTCCGGTCCGCGCTCCGACGCAGATCGCTTCGATCACGGCATCGACCTGATGGTCGTTGACCGCGACCTCGATCCTGCACTTGGGAAGCATGTCGACGGGGACGGTCTTGCCGCGGAACTGGAGCGTGATCCCCTTCTGATCGCCGCGTCCGCGGACCTCGGTGATCGTCATGCCGGTAAACCCCCGGTCCTCGAGCGCCTTCTTGACGAAGTCGACCCGTTCGGGCCGGATCATTGCGGTGACAAGGTGCATTTTTCTTTCCTCCTCAGGTTGGGACCCGCTCGCCGTGCTGAGCGATGTCGAGACCGACGTACTCCTCCTCCTCAGCTCACGCGCAGGCCCATCGTCTTCTTCACGATCCAGGCAAGCGCGAAGGTCACCCCGAACGCGAAGACCACGGTGACGCAGGCGGCAATGGTGTTCGCCACGAACTGGCTGGTCGAGCCCTCGAGCAGACCGGGATACTTGTTGATCGCGGTGCTGGCGAAGATCCCCGTGGCGATCGCGCCCCAGAACCCGCCCATGCCGTGGATGGCCCACGCGTCGAGCGATTCGTCGAACCCGACCCGGAGCCGGAGCAGCATGCACCCGTAGCAGAGCAGGCCGGCGACCGCGCCGATCACCAGGCTGGCCGGCACCCCGACGTAGCCCGCGGCCGGCGTGATCGCGACCAGCCCCGCGATCCCGCCCGAGACGAACCCGAGCGAGGACGGTTTGCCGTGGATCCAGCTGGCCGCGAGCCAGGCGAGCGCGCCGATCGCGGCAGCCGTGTTCGTGACCAGGAACGCATTCGCCGCGATCCCGTCCGCTGCGAGCGCGCTGCCCGCGTTGAACCCGAACCAGCCGAACCAGAGCAGGCCGGCGCCGAGCAGGGTCATCGGGATGTTCACCGGCTCGAACGTGTGCTGTCCGTAGCCGACGCGTTTGCCGATCACGAGCGCGAGCGCGAGCGCGCCGAAGCCGGCGCTGATGTGGACGACCGTGCCGCCCGCGAAGTCGAGGGCGCCCAGCTGCATGAGCCAGCCACCGCCCCAGACCCAGTGGGCCAGCACGTCGTAGACCAGCGTCGTCCAGAGCAGCCCGAGCACGATGAACGAGCTCAGCTTGATCCGCTCGGCAACGGCGGACGTCAGGATCGCCAGCGAGACCGCGGCGAAGACGAGCTGCCAGGCCACGAACAGGATCGGCGGATAGGTGCCGGTCCCCGCGTCGAGTCCGATTCCGGCGAGACCGAGATAATCGAGTCCGCCGATGAAACCGGAGATGTCGGGGCCGAACGAGAGCGTGTACCCGGCCAGGACCCACTGAACCGAGACGAGCGCGAACGCGACGAACGAGAGCGCGATCATCGCGATCAGGTTCTTTTTCCTGACCATCCCGCCGTAGAAGAACCCAACGGCGGGTGTCATGAGCATCACAAGCGCTGTTGCTGTGAGAAGCCAGGCCGTTGTGCCGGTATCGAGTGCCATTCCGAGTCAACCTCACTGCTGGACGACATCGGGCTCGACCTGAGCCCTGCCGTCCGCCGAAGGGCGTTTGTCACGCCCGTTCTAGGAAGGAAGTTGTATTCCTACATATTTAAATATTTCTATTCTGCAGTTTATCCAACTCTTTTGAAGATTGCATGCAGAGCATGAGCAAGGGTAACGCGCAGATCAAAACAGGTTGAGCGACGACGATTCGTCACGGTAGCACGGCATAGTGCCGAACGACGTTCACCATCGACAGGTCCATGTCGGGAAACGGCACGGATGGAGAAGACGTCCGCGTCCGGGAGCCGCATCGGCGAAAGAAAAGGAGAGGGGCCGGGCTATGACTCGCAGCGGTCTGCGATGGCTGGCGGCCTGAGGAACAGAGCCGCAGCCACAGCCCCCACAAGGGCGAGCGCCGCGACCGGGAGGAATACGGCCGTGTAGGATCCCACGATATCGCGGAGGCTCCCTGCGAGCAGGTTCCCGACGATCGCGCCCACGCCGTAGGCCGTGAAGACCAACCCGTAGTTCGGCCCGTAGTACTTCGTGCCGCAGTAGGCCGCGGTGCAGGCCGGCGCGATCGCGAGCCAGCCGCCGAGACAGAGCCAGAGGGCCGCGAAGCCGACGACGTAGACGGCTGCGGCTCCGCTTCCGGAACCGGCCCAGAGCAGCACGGCCGCGAGCGCGATCAGGGCAAAGTTGGCGATCGCGGTCGTCCGTGTGCCGAGCCGGTCCACGAGCGCACCGAAGATCGGCCGGCCGACGCCGTTGAAGATCGCGAAGACCCCGACCAGCGCTGCTGCCGTCGCGGGTGTCAGCAGGAAGACCTCCTGCCCCACCGGGCTTGCGATCCCGATCGCCATCAGCCCCGCGAGGGTCCCGATGAAGAAGCAGAACCAGAGCCCCCAGAACTGCTTCGTACGGACCATCTCGGACCGGTTCAGGTCGACGCAGGCCGCCGCGGCCGCGCTCGGCGTCCACCCCGCCGGCGACCAGCCGGCCGTCGGGAACCGGAGCGGAAGGCCGCAGAGCACGATCACGACGAGCGCGGCAATCCCGACATACGCCATGGCCTGAAGCGGCCCGGCCGAGGCGATCAGCGCGTTCGCGAGCGGGGCCGTCAGGAGCGCCGAGAGCCCGAACCCGAACACGGTCGCGCCGACCGCAAGCCCCCGCCGGTCCGGGAACCAGCGCGCCACGACCGAGATCGGACAGTTGTACACGATGCCGACACCGATGCCGCCGACGACGCCGTAGCTCACGGCGAGCATGGTCATCGAGGTCGACTGCGACCCGAGCAGCCACCCGGCCCCGACGATCACGCCCCCGGCGACGCTGAGCAGGCGCGGCCCGTACCGGTCGAGCAGCCCGCCGACAAGCGGCATGGTGAACGCGAAGAACGCGAGGAAGATGATGAACGGCAGGAGGGACTCGGTCGCCCCGACTGCGAAGTACTTCTCGAGCGGCTTCCGGAAGACCGACCAGGCGTAGATGGAGCCGATCGCGAGGTTCATCACGAGCCCGAGCAGGACGAAGACCCAGCGCCCCCGCTCGGGGGGCATGCCGAAGAGGGATGGAGACGGATCCGCCATCCCCTACTCCTCCAGGGTCGAGAGGTCGCCGGGGTCGACCCCGAGCTCGCGCGCCTTCAGAACCCGCCGCATGATCTTGCCCGACCTGGTCTTGGGGAGCGCGTCCACGAACTCGATCTCGGACGGGACCGCGAACGGCCCGAGCATCAGCCGGACCTGGTAGACCAGGTCGTTCTTGAGCCGGTCGGACGGGCTCTCGCCGAGCTTGAGGATCACGAACGCCTTGATCTGGTTGCCCTTCACGGGATCGGGCTTGCCGATCACGGCCGCCTCGGCGACCGCAGTGGTGCGAGACGAGGGCGCTCTCGACCTCGGCCGTCCCGATGTTGTGGCCCGAGACGATGATGATATCGTCGGCCCGGCCGATCACCATGATGTAGCCGTCGGGGTCCTTGACGGCGAGGTCGCCGGCCATGTAACAGCCGGGCACGGTCTCCCAGTACTGCCGGTAACGCGCGTCGTCGCCGTAGACCGTCCGGAGCATGGCCGGCCAGGGCTCGCGGATAGCGAGGAAGCCGCCCGTGCCCGGGGGAACCGCCTCCCCGGCCTTGTTCACCACGTCGGCCACGACACCGGGGATCGGCCTTCCCGGCAAAGCCGGGGCGCATGGGCTCGCCGATCATGGTCGTGATCATCTGCATGCCGGTCTCGGTCTGCCACCAGGTATCCACGATCGGGCAGCGACTCTTGCCGATCACGCGGTAGTACCACTCGAACGCCTCGGGGTTGAGCGGCTCGCCGACCGAGCCGAGCACGCGCAGGGATCGGAGATCGTATTTGCCGGGCCACTGCTCGCCGACCTTCATGAACATCCGGATCGCGGTCGGGGCCGTGTAGAAGATCGTGACCCCGAGGTCCTCGATGATCTTCCAGAACGCGCCGGGGTCGGGATAGTCCGGGGTTCCCTCGGCGATCACGACCGTGCCGCCGACCATCAGGGGCCGTAGACGACGTAGGTGTGGCCCGTGATCCAGCCGGGGTCGGCCGTGCACCAGTAGACGTCGTTGTCCTTGAAGTCGAAGACGTGGCGCGTGGTGTAGTACGCCCCGACCATGTACCCGGCGCAGGTGTGGACGATCCCCTTCGGCTTGCCGGTCGAGCCCGAGGTGTAGAGGATGAAGAACGGGTCCTCGGCGTCCATCTCCTCGGGCGTGCACTCGAAGGGCTGCCCCTCCATCAGCGCGTAGAAGTCCGTCTCGCGCTCGGGGTGGATGTCGACCGGGTACTCCTGCTGGCGCCGCAGGAGGACGATCCGTTCGACCGAGGGAGCGTCGATCACGGCATCCTCGACGATCGTGATCAGCGGGATCCGCTTGCCCCGCCGGTACCCGATATCGGCCGTGATCACGACCTTGGCCTCGGCGTCGTTCAGCCGCGTCGAGAGCGCCTGGGCGCCGAACCCGCCGAAGACGACCGAGTGGACGGCGCCGATGCGGGCGCAGGCGAGCATCGCGATCGCCTGCTCGGGCACGACGGGCATGTAGATGCAGACCCGATCGCCCTTCTGCACGCCGAGGGAGCGGAGCCCGTTCGCGAACCGGTTCACCTCGCGCCAGAGCTTGTAGTAGGTGTAGATCCGCTCCTCGCCCTCGTCGCCGCGCCAGATCAGGGCGACCTTGTTGCGGCGGTGGTCGGCGATGTGCCGATCAAGGCAGTTGTGGGTGATGTTCAGGCGGGCGCCGACGAACCAGCGGGCGTAGGGGTAGTCCCACTCGCGGACGGCGGTCCCAGGGACGGATCCACTCGAGGTGGTGGGCCTGCCGCTCCCAGAAGCCGACCGGGTCGGCCAGGAACTCGGCGTAGGCCCGCTCGTAGTCATCGGTCCATGCGTTCTGTTTATACTCCGGCGCGGGCTCGTAGTACTTGATCTCGTCCCCGAGCCTGACGTCAAAGTCTTCTTCCATCGATCTCTCTCGTCACTGCACTTCGTCCCGCTCACCTTTGACGGGGCGGGTGCTCTGAAGTCGATTCCGGAGACGGCGGCAGAACCGGTGTCTCCATGCCTGGGACTCTGAGAGGTGCAGGTGATCGCGCGTTCGACGCGGGCACCGTCCTCCGGTATTATAATGATTAATCATGACATTTATTCTTAATAAACCTTGCGAGAGGGCGTCAGGGGATATCAGCGACGACGGCGCCCGGACCGGATCGTCCACCGTTCTTGGCGGGTCGGCGACGGCGACCGGGAAACAGCCCGGCAAGGATGATGAGCGCGACCCCGACCATGAGGAGAGCCCAGCCCCATTCGTTGGCGAACGAGGAGAGGATCGCGTTCGCCGAGGAACTCGCACCCGAGACGACGGCGAGCTGATCCCGGTACGCGAGGAACTCGACGAGGACCATCAGACCGGCGACGGCTCCGGGGATGAGCAGTAGCCGGCGCCGGCCGAGGAGGAGAAGCCCGACCGAGCAGAGGGCCGCAACCAGGATCAGCCGGGCCAGGATCGAGCCGACCGAAAGGAGGGTGGCCGTACCGCCTCCGGGCAGCGCAGCGATGGGTGCAAAGCAGCCGGCAGCCAGGAGAGATGCCCCGAGAAAGCCCCATAGCGTTGCCCTGGATGCCTGCCGGTTGCGCCGTCGCACGAGATCAGCTCCCGATCGGGATCGGGATCGGGAGGGTCGTCTCGACAGAGGGTGGCGTGCCGCCCGAAACACCGCCCGTATCGGGTACGGGCGGTTGCGTGGCGCTCACCCTTCCGCCGGGCTGCTCCTGGTCACCGAGGCAGCCGGCGCAGAGTGCCGCGCCACAGACGAGCCCGACAATGGCGAGCAGGAAGAGGACTCTCTCCAGAGACATGGGAGCTGATCAGGGGTGGCATCGTAAAAAGGTTGCTAGTAGGAGATCCGCTCGCCGTGCTGGGAGATGTCGAGCCCCACGTACTCCTCCTCCTCGCTGACCCGGAGGCCGATGAGGCGGTCGACCAGCAGCGCGATCAGGTAGGTCGCACCGAACGCGTAGACCATGACCGCGAGCGCAACGACCGTATTGACCAGGAGTTGCTGGGCGTTCCCCTCGATGAAGCCGGGATAGAGGTTGACCGCGATCGTCGCGACGACCCCGGTCATGATCGTCCCCCAGAGCCCGCCGACCCCGTGGACAGCGAAGGCGTCGAGGCTCTCGTCGTATGTGCGCCGCAGGCGCCAGACCATCGCCCCGTAGCAGAGCACCCCCGCGACGCCGCCGATCAGGATCGAGGCCGGGACCGAGACATAGCCGGCCGCGGGAGTGATCGCGACGAGGCCGGCGACCGCGCCCGTGATCATCCCGATCGAGGCCGGGCGACCGTACAGCCAGGAGACGAGGAGCCATGCGACGGCGCCGGCGGCGGCGGCCGTGTTCGTGGTCATGAACGCATTGGCCGCAATCCCGTTGGCCGCGAGGGCCGAACCCGCGTTGAACCCGAACCATCCGAACCAGAGGAGCGCGCCACCGAGCAGAGCCATCGGGATGTTGTGGGGCTCCATCGAGTATTCGCCGAAGCCGACGCGCTTGCCGATGACGAGGGCAAGGGCGAGGGCCGAGAAGCCCGAGCAGATCTCGACCACGGTGCCGCCCGCGAAGTCGAGCACGCCCAGCTGCTGCGCCCAGCCGCCGCCCCAGACCCAGTGGGCGATGGGGTCGTAGACGAGCGTGGTCCAGACGAGCGCAACCACGATGAATGACGTGAGCCGGATCCGCTCGGCGACCGCCGAGGTGATCACGGCGAGCGTGACCGCGGCGAACGCGAGCTGATACGCCGCAAAGAGGATCGGAGGGAAGGTCCCCTCGCCGGGATCGAGGCCGACCCCCGCGAGTCCGGCATGGGAGAGGTCGCCGATCACACCACCGATATCCGTTCCGAATGCGAGCGAGTACCCGACGACGACCCACTGCAGGCTCACGAACGCGAGCGCGACGAACGAGAGCGCGAACATCGAGATGAAGTTCTTCTTCCGGACCATGCCGCCGTAGAAGAGACCGACCCCCGGCGTCATCAGGATCACGAGCCCGGTCGCGACGAGCATCCAGGCCGTCGTCCCCGTGTCAAGCGCCATTACCGCGTTCCCTCCGCGATTTCCAGCACTGCCGGCCACGAGGGCTGCACCCCGGAATCCACCACACCGTCAGCACCAGACCGTCGAACTGATATCATCGAAGAAGGAAGTTGAATTCCAGACAATATAAGCGACCCGCCCCAGCCGCGCCCCTCCCCCGGCCCATCGGGATGGCTCTCGGGCATGAAAACAATCCCCTTAAATAGAGTCAAGAAGTACACATTGGTTACAACGGAGGTTGTCGTTAGTCATGACTCCTGAGGAATACCGGAACATCATCTCGGAAGCGATCAACAACGAGGTGGAGGCCTACACGTTCTACCAGACCGTCTCCGAGAAGGTCACGGACGCGAACCTGAAGACGCTCTTCGGCGAGCTCGCGGGCGAGGAGAAGGGGCACCGCGAGTACCTGCAGAAGCTCGCTGAGCCGCGACATCACGTCGCTCGGGTTCTCCACCACGAAGGACTACAAGGTCGGCGACTCGATCCCCACCCCGCCCCTGACCCCCGACATGAAGCCCGTCGACGGACTCGTGGTCGCGATCAAGAAGGAACTCGCGGCGATGCAGATGTACACGCAGCTCGCGAACGCGTCCGACGACGCGGAGGTCGAAGAAGCTCTTCACCGAGCTCGCCACGATGGAGCGGGGGCACAAGACCCGGCTCGAGGACATCTACGTGAACACGGCCTTCGCCGAGGCCTGGTAACCCTACCCCTCTTCTTTCGGCGGCACCGCTCCGAGCAGCGCGGCCAGCTCGTCGAACGAACCGGCCACCGCGGACGAACACTCGAGCATCAGGTTCGCGCACTCGCAGTCGCCGACCCGCCGGAAGTCGGTGCGCAGGGCGACCACGGGGATCCCGCGGGCGTACGCGTACCCCATCTCCCAGGCGACGCCCGAGTCCGCGTCCGCCCCGTCGATCACGGCGACCACGAGGTCGGATGCATCCAGGGCCGCGACGAGCCGGTCAAAGAGGGCCCGGATCGACGCGGGATCCCGCGCAGCACAGTCGTCGCCCTGCGCCTGCGGAACGAAGACCCGGAGGTGCCGCGCGCGGAGAAAGGCTGCGAGCGCCTCGTTGAACGAGCGTTCGGCCGCCGAGAAGAGCGGGGCCGCAAGGTAGACGCGGTACCGCGAGAACGCGGCCACGTCGACAACCGGAATCTCGGGAAACCGGGCGAGCCAGCAGCCCCGCCCCGGGCGCCGGGCCTCGTCGAAAAAGTGCCGCGTCGCCCCGCAGCAGGGCGACGAGTCGACGCCGATCAGGCAGAGCGGCGGGCCGCGCTCGGCCACGAGGGCCCGGACGCCGACCTCGAGCCGGTCGAGGAGCGCGGCAAAGGCCGGGGTGTCGAGCCTCCCCGCGAGCGGCCCGGGCTGACGCGGGGAGCCGAGGTGGAGCGTCTCGGGGCAGGGAAGGGGAACGACCTCGATCCCGAACTCGCGGCACCGTTCGAGCGCCCGGGCATAGATCGCACGGTCCGCGTCCGAGGTGATCCCCTCGGCCCGGAGCGACGGGTCGAGCAGGCAGGGGGCGGCGAGCACGTACATTGATGGAGGGTGGGTGCCAACCCGGTATCAGATGATCCCCCTCGTCGCCTACCGTGACAACACCTGTGCGCCGAAGAAGTGCACGGTCGTCCGGCTCGCGAAGGCGGGGCTGGTCAGGGTCGTGGACCGGCCCGGAAAGGTGCCGCGCTCGAGCCTCATCCTCGATCCGACCGCGGAGCAGGCGCTGTCGCCCGCGGATGCCCCGAAGAACGGGGGGACGATCCGGTCGATCACGGCCCTCGACTGCTCGTGGGAGGTGCTCGACGCCGGGGTCTTCGGCGCGTGGCGCCACCACCGCGCCCTCCCGTACCTCGTCGCGGCGAACCCGACCAACTACGGCCGGCCGCTCAGGCTCTCCTCGGCCGAGGCGCTCGCGGCGGCCCTCTACATCCTCGGCGAGCCCGAGCAGGCCGCCGTCCTGATGGCGCGTTCCGGTGGGGGCCGCACTTTCTGATCCTGAACGGCGAGCCCCTCGCCGGGTACGCGGCCGCGAAGGACTCGACCGAGGTCGTCGCGGTGCAGGCCGCTATCTCTGAGGGGCGCCGGCATTATCTCCCGGACCGGCCCACGGATCGATAATGCTGCCCGAATCCGTCGTTGCGGGTATCCTCGCGCTCGTCGCCGTCCTCCTCGTGGTCAGGAACGTGTGGGATGTACGGAAACTTCCCCACGACCACGATACGGCAAGCCCCGCGGGGGCTCTGCCGGTGCTCGGGTTCATCGGCCTTGGCGCATTCGTGCTGGTGACGATCGCGTATCCCGTGCTCTACCTGCTCGGTCGGCTCGACCTTCTCACCGGCTCGGTGCTCCAGCTCCGCTTTCCCGGCGATACGGCCGTGCAGCTCGCCGGCACGGCTCTGCTCGCGGTGGGGCTCATCCTGGCCTTCTGGTCCCTCCGCGCGATAGAACCCGGAGCGCTCACGACGACAGGACCGTACGCCTTTGTCCGCCACCCGATGTACACGGGCTACGTCTTCGTATTCGCCGGCCTCTTCCCGCTGACGCTCAACCTCCTCGCCCTGCTGGCCCTGCTCGCAGTCCCGGCCCAGATCGCCGTCGCGAGGCACGAAGAAGCCGTTTTAGAGGCTCGATATGGGACGGCGTATCGGGCGTACGCGGCGCGAACCGGGCGGTTCTGGCCGCGGATGTGAGGACGCGGGATGGGCCATCTTTAAATAATTCCGTGCCCTGAAGTTGATAGTGTCCTCAGGAGCGTGCTCCGGCGCCGGCGGTGTCCGTGCGGGCGCGCAGGCATGAGGTCCTCACGGGGGAAGGCATGACCATCAAAGTCGCCATCAACGGATACGGCACCATCGGCAAACGCGTCGCCGATGCGGTCGCGGCACAGCCCGACATGGAGATCGTCGGCGTCTCGAAGACCTCGATGAACGCCGAGGCCTACATCGCGAAGGACCGCGGGTACCCGCTGTACATCGCGGACATGACCAAGCGGCCCGACTTCGAGAACGCGGGGGTTCCCGATCGCGGGCACGGTCGTCGAGATGATCAAGAAGGCCGACGTCGTGGTCGACGCGACGCCGGGCGGGATCGGCCTGAAGAACAAGCCGATGTACGAGGAGCACAAGGTCCGCGCGATCTACCAGGGCGGCGAGAAGCACACGACGACCGGGTTCTCGTTCAACTCCTCGGTCAACTACGCCGAGGCGAAGGGGCGGCAGTTCACGCGGGTGGTCTCGTGCAACACGACGGGCCTGGTCCGGATCATCCACGAGATGGACAAGGACTTCGGCGTCGAGATGGTCAGGGCCGTGATGGTCCGGCGCGCCTCGGACCCCGGCGACATCAAGCGCGGCCCCGTCGACGCGATCGTGCTCGACCCGGTCACGCTCCCGAGCCACCACGGCCCGGACGTCCAGTCCGTGCTCCACCACATCAAGATCACGACGGCCGCGATGATCGTGCCGACCACCTTCATGCACATGCACGTGCTCCAGATGACCCTGAAGCAGCCCGCGACCCGCGAGCGCGTGCTCGAACTGATCGAGGCCCACCCGCGCCTCGGCCTGATCCGGAAGCCCGCCGGGATCTCGTCGACGGCCCAGCTCAGGGAGCACATGTCGGACCTGAACCGGCCCCGCTCGGATATGTGGGAGAACGGGATCTTCGAGGAGTCGGTCTCGGTCGTGGAGAACGAGCTCTGGCTCTTCCAGGCGATCCACCAGGAGGCCGACGTCGTGGTCGAGAACGTGGACGCGATCCGCGCGATGTGCTCGGACGTTCCGGCCGAAGAGTCGGTCCGGATGACGAACGAGGCGCTCGGGTTCGTCGCGGTCAAGTAGCGACCGGCGTCTCACCTCCTTTTCTTCCGGCAGAGTGCCGCGCCCGCCGCATCCAGTGTGAGCTCTGCTGTTCGGACGCCGTGGCGGAGCGGCGCCGTGCGACCCCGGTACGACGAATAACGCTAAGCCCTGCCTCAGCCCAAGTACTGACATGGATGCGTACACCCTTGCGACGCGGAACACGGTCGAGGTCGTGACCGACGAGGAGCTCCGCGGGCTCCTCGAAGCGCCGAGAAAGAGGGTCTACGCCGGGTACGAGCCCTCGGGCGAGGTCCACCTCGGGCACATGGTGACCGTGAACAAGCTCCTCGACCTCAAGCAGGCCGGCTTCGAGGTCGTCGTGCTCCTCGCCGATCTCCACGCGTTCCTGAACCGGAAGGGCACGATGGACGAGGTCCGCGAGCTCGCCGAGTACAACCGGCGCTGCTTCGAGGGGCTCGGGCTCACGGGCGTCGAGTACGTCCTCGGGACCGAACTCCAGCTCGACCGCGACTATGTGGTCCCCGTGCTCCAGGCCTCGCAGTCGGTCACGCTCGCCAGGGCGCGGCGCTCGATGGACGAGGTCGGGCGGGCCATGGATGCCCCGACCGTCTCGCAGATGCTCTACCCCCTCATGCAGATGGTCGACATCATGGCCCTCGGGGTCGACGCGGCCGTCGGGGGGATCGATCAGCGCAAGATCCACATGCTCGCGCGCGAGTATCTGCCCGAGCTCGGGTACCGTGCCCCCGTCTGCCTCCACACCCCGATCCTGAACGGGCTCGACGGCAAGAAGATGTCCTCGTCGGCCGGCAACTACATCTCGGTCGCGGATACCGAGGACGCGATCCGGAAGAAGATGCAGAAGGCCTTCTGCCCGCCGGAGGTGGCCGAGAACCCCGTGCTCCAGGTGCTGCAGTACCACGTCTTTCCGCGGCAGGGCACCCTCGAGATCCGGCGGCCGGAGCGGTTCGGCGGCGACCGGGCCTTCGACTCGTACGACGCCCTCGCGGCCGCCTTTGCGAACGGCGAGGTGCATCCGGCCGACCTCAAGAAGGCCGCGGGCGAAGCGATGGTCGAACTCCTCCGGCCGGTCCGCGAGTACCTGGGGTGACGGGCATGGCGCGGGGGGACGAGGACCAGTTCGATCAGAAGCTCGAGGCGCTCGGGGTCAGGGTCAAGGACGCGAACGAGTTCAAGGTCCGCGACGACGTCTTCGACGATGTCACCCTCCTCGCCCTCTACAAGCTCGTCCACAAGAAGAAGCTCGACGCCATCGGGGGCGCGATCTCGACCGGCAAGGAGGCGAACGTGTACCTGGCCGAGGCCAAGGGGCGGGACGTCGCGATCAAGATCTACCGGATCCAGACTGCGAACTTCAACACCATGAGCGCGTACCTGATCGGGGACCGGCGGTTCTCGTCGGTGAGGAAGACCCGGAAGGAGGTGATCTTCACCTGGACGCGAAAGGAGTTCTCGAACCTGAAACGGGCCCACGACGCGGGCCTCGCCGTCCCCGAGCCGCTCGCGTTCGACCGCAACATCCTCCTGCTCGAGTTTCTCGGCAGGGACGAGCGGCCGTACCCGCGGCTCAAGGACGCCGCACCTGCGGATCCGGCCACGGTCTACGCCTGGGTGATCGAGTTCGTCCGGCGCCTCTACCAGGAGGCGAAGCTGGTCCACGCGGATCTCAGCGAGTTTAATATACTCGTCGGCGATCAGGTATACGTCATCGACATGGGCCAGTCCGTGACCCCGGACCACCCGCAGGCGTACCGGTTCCTGATGCGCGACATCCGGAACGTCAACCGCTACTTCGCGGAGCGGTGCGCGGTCCGGTCCGAGTTCGAGGTCTTTGCCGAGACGACCGGGATTCCCCTCGAGGCGGTCCTCGCGGGCGAGCGGGAGCATTAGGAGGAGCATGCAGCAGGAGTTCAAGATTGGCGGGAACCGTATCGGCGTCCTGATCGGAAAGAACGGAGCGACCAAGCGGGCGATCGAAGAGAAGACGGCGAGCGTCCTGACCATCGACTCGGAGGAGGGGCTCGTCGCCGTCGAGGGCGAGGACCCGGTGCAGGTGCTCCTGGCCGGTTCGGTCGTGCAGGCGATCGGGCGCGGCTTCTCGCCCGAGAACGCGTTCGCGCTCCTCGCGGACGAGGACCTCATCTTCGAGCAGATCGACCTCTCGGGGCTCGCCGAGAGCCCGCGCCAGCTCGATCGCATCCGGGGCCGGGTGATCGGCCGGGAGGGGAAGGCCCGCGAGCAGATCGAGCACATGACCGGCACCCACCTCTCGATCCAGGGCAAGACCGTGGCCATCATCGGCCAGCCCGACCAGGTGAAGGACGCCCGGACCGCGATCGAGATGCTGCTCCGCGGCGTCCCGCACGAGTCGGTCTTCACGTTCCTCGACCGGAAACGGAAAGAGGCCAAGGCCGACATGCTCAGTTACTATTATTGATCCGCCCGAGAGACGATCTCTGGGAAGCGGTTCCACTGGAGACCAATACCTTGTTTTTTGACATCGATCGGCCGAAACGACGGCGTCCGGCCGCCGTTCCACTCGCGGCGAAGGGGTCGGCGTGAGGCTCGCCGACCTCCCGGTCCCGGCCGCGCTGATCGAGCGGCACGCCGCGCACGGGATCACCGAGCTCTACCCGCCGCAGGCGGCCTGCGTCGAGCAGGGCCTGCTCGACGGCAGGAACCTCCTCGTCGCGATCCCGACGGCCTCGGGCAAGACGCTCGTCGCCGAGCTGGCCATGCACCGCGCGATCGCGGCCGGCGGCAAGTGCCTGTATATCGTGCCCCTGCGGGCGCTCGCGGCCGAGAAGTACGCGGAGTTCGCAGCGGGGGCCCGCGTGGGGATCGCGACCGGCGACTTCGACCGGCGCGACGACTACCTGGGCCGGAACGAGATCGTGGTCGCGACCTCGGAGAAGGTCGATTCGCTCCTGCGGAACCGGACCCCCTGGCTGGCCGAGGTGACCCTGCTCGTCGTGGACGAGGTCCACCTGGTGGGCTCGCCCGACCGCGGCGCGACCCTCGAACTCGTGATCGCGAAGCTCCGCCGCCTCAACCCCTCGCTCCAGCTGATCGGGCTCTCGGCCACGATCGGGAACCCGGGGACGCTCGCGGAGTGGCTCGACGCGGGCCTCGTCGCCTCGGACTGGCGGCCCGTCCGGCTCCGGCAGGGGGTCTACTATCGCGGGCAGATCCGGTTTCACGACGGCTGCCGCGAGCTCGACGCGAAGGCCTCGAAGTCGGACGACCTGAACCTCTGCCTCGACACGATCGCCGAGGGCGGCCAGTGCCTGGTCTTCGTCAACTCGCGGCGGAACGCCGAGGGGTTCGCGAAGCGGGCCGCGTCCGCGATCAGGTCGAAGGACCCCGCCCTCGCCGAGTACGCGCGCCGGATCACGGACCTCGCCACGACCGAGATCGACCGGACGCTCGCGGCCTGCGTGGCGCGCGGGGCCGCGTTCCACCACGCGGGCCTCCGGCGCGAGTACCGCGGGCTGGTCGAGGAGGGGTTCCGGGCCGGGGCGATCAAGTGCATCTCCTCGACCCCGACGCTCGCGGCCGGCCTGAACCTGCCGGCGCGGCGCGTGGTCGTCCGCGACTGCTTCCGCTTCGCCGGGGGGCAGGGCATGGTCCCGATCCCGGTCCAGGAGTATCACCAGATGGCCGGGCGCGCGGGCCGGCCGCACCTCGACCCGTACGGCGAGGCCGTGCTGATCGCGAAGTCCGAGGAGACGATCGACGAGCTCTTCGAGCGCTACATCGACGCCTCCCCCGAGCCGATCGCGTCGCACTGCGGCGATCCCGGCGTGCTCTCCACCCACATCCTCTCCCTGATCGCGACCCGGTTCGCGCGGACCGAGGAGGAGCTGGCCGCGTTCATGGCCACGACCTTCTACGGCCACACCCACCGCGACACGGACGCGCTCGGACCGGCGATCGAGAACGCGCTCGTCTTCCTGCTCGACGCCGAGATGGTCTCGGACCTCTCGGGCCGGTACGACCCGACGGAGTACGGAAGCCTGGTCTCGCGCCTCTACGTCGATCCGATCACGGCCGAGCAGATCGCGCACGCGCTCCTCGAGGCCGACGCGTTCACCGATGTCGGCCTCCTCCAGGTCCTCTGCGCCACGCCCGACATGCCCGCGCTCTTCGTGAAGGCCCGGGACATGGACGCGCTCTCCCGCTTCGCGTACGAACGCGAGGAGGAACTCTGGATGGAGTTCCCCTGGGAGTCGCAGGAGACCTTCTACCGCGCGCTCAAGACCGCGCTCCTGCTCGCCGACTACGTGGCAGAGGTCTCCGAGGAGATCATCTGCGAACGCTACGAGGTCGCGCCCGGAGACATCCACTCGGCGGTCACGAACGTGGCCTGGCTCGTCCATGCGGCTTCGCGGCTTGCCGGGATGTTTCGGGGCGAGTTCGAACGGAGCACGGCCGAGCTCGAGCTCTGCGTGGCGCACGGAGTCCGGCGCGAGCTCCTGCCCCTGATCCGCCTCCGCGGGATCGGACGCGTACGCGCCCGCCGGCTGTACACGAACGGGATCACGGACCCGGACGCAGTCCGGGCAGCGGGCAGGGACGACGGTTGCCCGCATCCTCGGACGCGGAATCGCGGACCAGGTCTTTGCCCAGCTCGAAGGAGCGGGGGAGTCCGTGAGCGAGGAGACCACCGGAGCGCGGCAGGCCTCGCTCCACCAGTTCGGGTGATCGGGATGGAGTCGGAGATCCGCTATGCGTCGGTGACGGTCGACGACCCCGCGCCGCTCCTCGCCGCGGTGCGGTGGGTCGCCGGGGAGACGGGCACGCGGATCGTCCTCTTCGATGCGGACCAGATGGCCGGGCGGGCGCACGCGGCCTCCGCGCTCGCGCACGCGGCGCGCTCGGTCGAACGCGGAGACCCGATCGCGCGGACCTTCGAGATGGAGGCGCTGCTCTATGCGGCCGGAACGCGGCAGACCCGGATTGGCCGGACCTTCGGGCTCCACGGAGGGGAGAACCGCTGCTGGATCGCCGTGACGCCGCCGGACGACCGCGCCTGGACCCTGCTCGTGGGGCTGATCGAGTTCGGGCCGGAGCCCGGCCCGTTCACCCCCGCCCATCGCCAGCGGCTCTGCGACCTCTTCGATATCACCCCTGCCGAGCTCGAGATCGTCGGTGAGGACCGGCTGGCCGAGCTCGTCCTCGAGCGGGTCGCCCTGCTCGATGCCAACCGATGAACCGCCCGATCACCGGTTCACGTGGGTCAGGACGTGGCCGACTTCGGGGAGGATCAGATCCTCGAGCGCGAGCCGAGCCGCGCCGGTCGAGCCGGGAATGCAGAAGACCACGGAACGGCCGACGAGGCCGGCCGAGGCGCGAGAGAGCATGGCCGCGGTCCCTATCTCGGCGAGGCTCTTTGCCCTGAAGAGCTCGCCAAATCCGTCGATGGTCCGGTCGTAGAACGGGGCAACGGCCTCGATCGTGCAGTCGTCGTGGGTCAGACCCGTCCCCCCCGAGAGGACGACGCAGTTGGCGCCCTCCAGCGACCGTACAACCGCTGCACGGATCGCCGGAACCGTGTCCTGGACGATCGCGCTGTACACAACCTGGTGTCCGGCCGCCACGAACCGGTCCCGGATCAGCTGCCCGCTGGTATCGGTCGCCTCGGTCCGGGTCGAGGAGACGGTGATCACGGCCGCCCGGACCTCGACCGGGCCACGATGAGTCGGATCCATGGGAGCTCCCTGTGCGCGGATCAGAGATGAAGGTTCCAGCTGGCGAACAAAAAAGTTCGCCGAAAGCTGAAACAGAGAGGTCCGTGCATCCTTTTGCGGTCTTTTGCATCTGTGGGGGGGTACCCCTTTGTTTCCACTGGAACCCTGGACTCAGATGTGGGGTCGAATGCTCAAGTATCGATCTCGACCGGAACGGGGTTGCTTTTCCATCCGTTGCCGCACGCGATCGAAGCTTTTCGGGTCCGATCCCGCGTACGACACTCGGCTCCATCTCTCCTCCCGTTCTGATCAGCTTTTAGTAGTTTGAAAGATATAATTACAAACTGCCGCTTCTCTAAACTGGAAGACGAAGATCACTGTCCACTTCCATCGGTTCCACAGGAAGCCAAGGGGTGGGGGCCCCTCGGATTTTGCGACCGGATCACCGTTCTCCCTGGAGCACCCCGGAACGGCCCTCCGGCGGGCAACCATCGACCGAATCGGAGGAGCCGCCCTCCCCGAAGCGTTATCGGTCGACCCGAATCGATCTCCAGTGGAAACAAGGGGGTCATCGGCCGGGCTGTCGCCGTACGGAAAGATCCCGTCATGACAGCACCGCTCCAGTAGCTCCACTGGAAACAAAGGGGTTCTCACGACCCCGCCACCCGGGCCGATCACCTTAATAGACTCCGAACGCCAACGTACAGCTTCCAGTGCACATGACTCCGGACACCCCCCCGGTCGAGAACCCCTCGCTCGGTCTCTTCAAGAGGTACCTGACCGAGCGCGCCCGGATCTTCAGGAACCGGGAGGTGCTCCGGCACTCCTATCGCCCCCAGATTCTCCCTCACCGAATGCCGCAGATCGACGAGATCGCCTCGATTCTGGCCCCGTCGCTCCGGGACGAGACCCCGTCGAACATCCTGATCTACGGGAAGACCGGGACGGGGAAGACGGCCTGCGTCCGGTATGTCGGCGGCGAACTCGAGAAGGCATCGTCCCAGACATCGCTCTGCACGGTGGTCCACATCAACTGCGAGGTGATCGATACCCAGTACCGGGTCCTCGCGCAGATCGCAAAGGAGGTCGAGCACCCCGAGGAGATCTCGTCCGACAAGCTCCGGACGCACATCCCGATGACCGGCTGGCCGACGGACCAGGTCTACCTCGAGCTCAAGAACCAGCTCGAGGCTCGCGGCGGCGTGCTCGTGATCGTGCTCGACGAGATCGACAAGCTCGTCAAGAAGAGCGGCGACGACACCCTCTACAACCTGACACGGATCAACGGGGATCTCAAGGCCTCGAAGGTCTGCATCATCGGGATCTCGAACGACCTCTCGTTCAAGGACTTCCTGGACCCCCGGGTCCTCTCGTCGCTCTCGGAGGAGGAGCTCGTCTTTCCGCCGTACAACGCCCCGCAGCTCTGCGACATCCTGCAGCAGCGGGCGGACGGCGCCTTCATCGAGGGTGCGCTCGACGAGGGTGTGATCCCGCTCTGCGCCGCCCTTGCGGCACAGGAGCACGGCGACGCGAGGCGTGCGCTCGACCTGCTCCGGATCTCGGGCGAACTGGCCGAGCGCGAGTCGGCGGACGAGGTGGCCGAGCGGCACGTCAAGATGGCCCAGGCCAAGATCGAGACCGACTCGATGATCGAGTGCATCTCGACCCTGCCGACCCAGTCCAAGGTCGTGCTCTACTCGATGATCCTGCTCGAGCAGCTCGGTCAGATGATCTTCACCTCGGGCGAGGTCTGCCGCGTCTACCAGGAGGTCGCAACCGCGCTCGACCTCGACGTGCTGACGAACAGGCGGATCACGGACCTGATCTCGGAGCTGAATATGCTCGGCGTGATCAACACGCGCGTGGTCTCGCGGGGACGGTACGGCCGGACCAAGGAGATGTGGTTCGATGCGAACTCTGGCAAGATCCAGGAGGTCATCACGAAGGACCCGCGGTTGACCGAACAGGGACTGAGCCAGATGGACAAGAACTGGGTCAAGAGGACGCTGCGGTGGTGACCATGGACGAAACCGATACGACGCTGGTGAGACTGCTTGAAGAGAACAGCCGGATTCCGACGGTCGAGCTGGCCGCGATGCTCAACCTTCCGCCCGCCGAGGTCGAGGAGCGGATCCGGGCGCTCCAGGCAGCAGGCGTGATTCGGCGGTTCACCGCGATCGTGGACCGGGCGCGGACCGACAATGCGGGGGTCGCGGCGATCCTCGAACTGAAGGTCTCGCCCGAGCGCGACCACGGATACGACCGGATCGCGGAGCGAATCGCCCGTTTCGACGAGGTCCGGTCCGTCCGGCTGATCACGGGAACCTACGACCTCCACGTGCTCGTGACCGGAAAGGACATGCAGGAGGTCGCCCGGTTCGTCTCGGAGCATATCGCTCCGATGGAGCGGATCCGCGAGACGGCGACGCACATCATCATGAAGTCCTACAAGGAGAACGGCACCCTCCTCCTCTCGCGCGACGCGGGCGGCGAGCGGCAGCCGTTCTCGTTCTAGGTGCGGTATGCGCGACCACGTCTCGCGGGCGGCCCGCGCGATCCCTCCGTCCGGGATCCGACGCTTCTTCGACCTCGTCCAGACCATGGACGGCGTGATCAGCCTCGGGGTCGGCGAGCCCGACTTCTCGACGCCCTGGAAGGCGATCGACGCCTGCATGTACGCGCTCGAGCAGGGGCAGACCTCGTACACCTCGAACCGGGGCATGCCCGCGCTCCGCGAGCGGATCACGGACGACCTTGCCCGCGACTTCGGGCTCTGCTACGACCCCGAGACCGAGGTGATCGTCACGGCCGGCGTCTCGGAGGGGCTCGACATCGCGATCCGGGCGGTCACGGACCCGGGCGACGAGGTGCTCGTGGCCGAGCCGAGCTATGTCGAGCTACGCCCCGTGCGTGACCCTCGCCGGCGGCGTGCCGGTCGCTGTTCCGTGCATCGCGCGCGACCGGTTCCGGCTCGACCCCGACCGGCTGATGGAGCGGGTGACGCCGCGTTCGAAGGCGCTCGTCATCAACTTTCCGAACAACCCGACCGGGGCCGTGATGACCGCCTCCGATCTGAAGGGGATCGCGGACGTGGTCGAGGACCACGACCTCGTGCTGCTCTCGGACGAGGTCTACTCGGAGCTCAGCTACGAGGCGCCGCACGTGCCGGCCGCGATGGTCGGCGCGCTCCGCGAGCGGACGATCACCCTGAACGGGTTCTCGAAGGCCTACGCAATGACCGGATGGCGAGTCGGGTACCTCTGCGCGCCCGCCGAGCTCGGCGGACGCCGCCCTCAAGATCCACCAGTACGTGATGCTCTGCGCCCCGCACATGGGCCAGGTGGCCGCGCTCGCGGCGCTCCGCTCGGCCGCGGCCGAGAAGCGCGCGATGGTCGAGGAGTACCGCCTCCGCCGGAACCTGATCGTTGCGGGGTTGAACCGGGCGGGCCTCTCCTGCCACGTCCCGGACGGGGCATTCTATGCATTTCCGTCGGTCGAGGAGACGGGGCTCTCCGACATCGAGTTCGCCGAGCGGCTCCTCGCCGAGGAGCGCGTGGCGGTTGTGCCGGGCTCGGTCTTCGGCGAGGGCGGCGCCGGCCACCTCCGCTGCGCGTACGCGGTCTCGCGCGAGGACCTCTCTGAGGCCGTGCGCCGGATCGAGCGGTTCGTCGCGGGCCTCGGCGAGCGGGCGGCCCCGACCCTCGAGGCCGGGCAGACGGCCGACTGAGCCGACCTATCCCTTCCGCCACCAGACCTTGGCGTAGCGCGATGGGTGGCGGATCACGACTTCCCCGGGCCCGCCAGCCCCGGGGAGCGTTCCGAGGTAGGCGCGGAGCCGGGAGCGCTGCTCCTCGCTCTCCGCGCTGAACCGCGAGGCGAAGTGATCGAGGGCCTCGTCCAGGTCGGCGAAGCGGTAGGTCCGGTCGAAGGCGAGCACGTCGACGTGCGGCAGGAACCCGAGCTGGACCAGAACCTGGAAGAGCATGTCCGCCTTCGGCCCGCCGCGGTACGGATCCGCCGTGGAGCGCGGGCCAGAGCGCGGCCGAATGGACCTCGTAGAACGAGGGGTCGAGGAACCAGTAGAGCGCGACCACCCCGCCCGGGGCCGTGACCGCGTCCATCTTCAGGAGCGCCTCCCCGATCTCGTCCATGGTGATCGAGAACGAGGCGATCACGAGGTCGAACGGCGGGTCGAGGTCGCGGGCCGGGTCGACGTCCTCCCACCGTTTCCGGACGGCGCGGACGTTTCCGATCCCGTCGCGGGCGAGGTGCTCCTCGAGGACGGCGACCATGCCCTCCGCGGGCTCGACCGCCACGACCTCGCGGACGCGGGGCGCGATCGGAAGCGCGAGCGTGCCCGGCCCGGCCCCGATGTCGAGGACCCGCATTGCCGGCGTGAGCTGCAGGCCCGCGATCGTCTCGGCCACGCGCGGCGCGTACTCGTCGCGGGAGGACGCGTCGTACCGGCGGGCGTTCTTCTCCTGGCTCCAGAGGTGCCGGCCGTCGTCGTAGGCGCGCGACGACCGGTGCCGCCGCTGCGCGCAGCGCCAGGCCTCGAGCCAGTCGATCCCGTCCCCGGGGCAGTCGGCCTCGGTCATGGCTGGTCGTGGGCCCGCGGACCTCTTATGCGTTCCCGTGCTTCGCGACGGGCACCAGGTGGCGTCCGCCGGCCGACAGAGGGTGGACTCCTGCAATCTCAATTTCCATAGAAGCACCGCAGAATCTTTTTATATGTGCACTGCATCTACTGGTCGAGGTTCATTCATGGCTGGAGAAGAGATGATCCGCATTGCCGTCTCGGAACTCGAGCGGCTGATCTCGACGAAGAACGTGGTCGGCGAGCCGGTGGCGATGGGCGACCGGGTCATGATCCCGATCTCGGGATACGGCTTCGGCTTCGGCGGCGCGTCCGGCAAGGGCAACGCAGGCGAGGGCCAAGCCAGCACCAGCGCCGGTGGCGAGGGCTCGGGCGTCGGCGCCGGAGCGGGCGTCACCCCGATTGCGGTCGTGATCCTGGACGGGACGGTCTGCGGCCCCACGGGCGTGCAGGTCCATCTCCTGAAGAAGCGGTCCGAGCTGGCCGAGGTGGTCTCGACGCTCTCGTCCTCGCTCGTTCCCCAGGTGATCGACGCCCTCAAGTGCAGGCAGGGCGCCTCCGACACCGCATACGCCGAGGAGGAGGGCTGCGAGCCCTCATCCTCGAGCATGGTCTGATCCCCGATCCCCTCCCCCTCCTTTCCCGCACATGCCGCTGCTGCTGACGCTCGCGATTATCGTCGTGGTTCTGGTTGTGCTCGTTCTGCTCTACCTGACCTTCGTCCCGATCGTCGCGTCCGTGCAGGCGGCGACCTGCCTGACTATCGCCGAGCTCGCGTGGGGAATCGTCGTTATGCTCGTGCGCCTTGACCTGGTCGAGGGAACGCAGCGGCTCGAAATTCGGATCGCCGGCCTGACCGTCTGGCACACGCCCCCGAAGAAGGCGGCGGCGGAGGTCGCCGCTGCCCTCAAGGAGGAGGCCCCCACCCCGGCGGCCCGGGCGCTGACCGTCCGTCAGGCGACCGCAGTCCTGCTCCGCGCCCAGCCGGAGATCCTGCGGCTTCTGATCGCCGTCGTGCGGGAGACCCGCATCCGGCTCCGGCTCGGCCTCGTCTTCGGCACCGGCGACGCCGCGACCACCGGGGAGACCTTCGGCGCGCTGATGGCCCTCCGCGGGGCCGTGAGCGCTCAGCCGTGGTTCACGCTCGAGGCCACGCCGGTCTTCGACGGCCCCGCCTTCGACTGGCACGCCGAGGGCGAGGCCCGGCTCCGATCGCCGATCCGGATGATCCTGCCGAGTCTCAGGCTCTTTCTCCGTGTCCGGGCGATCGTGCAGCAGGAGGCGGCCCGCTCATGATCGTGCGGGACGGGCTCCGGCTCGGAAGCCCTGTCGAGGCCGCGGGCCGCGTCCTGACGCCCATCCTCCGCGTCCGCTACACGATCGGCAGCGAGAGCTCGGCCGCCGGGGCTTTCGGAGCGGTCGAGCCGGTCGGGGTCGTGCTCGAGGAGGACGACAAGACGTACTTCTTCGCCTTCGATCTGCTGAAGGGCTGGGACTGGGTCTCGGCCCGGCTCGAGGTCTGAATACCGGCCGGCGACGCCGGTGCCCCTGCTCGCGCCATCCGGGGACAGTGGACACCAGAGCGAAGGGGGAAGCCGTTCACGCGCCGCCGTAGGACCGGACGTGCTCGCGGGCGCGACGGGCCGCGTCGTCGTCTCCGTCCGGGAAGAGGCGCCAATCCTCACCGATCGGGCAGACAGCGATGCAGCGACCGCATGGGGAGATGTGCCGGCGGAACAGGTCCGCCGAGCGCTCGGCGCAGGCCCGCTTGTCCGTGAGCGACGCCGGGTAGTCGCCGGGCTCGAGCGCGCCGGCCGGACACTCTTCGATGCAGCGCATGCACCGGGTGCAGAGATCCTCCTCGCGCACCGGGTCCGGCGGGAGTTCGGCCGCCGTCAGGACCGACGCGAACCGGACTCGCGGGCCGTACGCGGGCGTGAGGAGCATGTTGCTGACGCCGAACGAGCCGAGGCCGGCGAGGTACGCCGCGTGCCGGTGGGAGAAGAACGCGACCGGCCGCTCGAGCAGGACCCGGATCGATCCATAGCCGTCGCGCGGCACGGGCACCGCGGCAGAGCCCGCCGCGTTCAGCGCCGCCGCGATCCGGTACGCGTGCTGGTCGAGGAGCTCGTTCGCCGTCCGGTAGAGCTCGTGGTACCAGATCGAGGGCGCCGTCTCGACCACGGGCAGAAAGACCGGCAGCCCGATCACGATCACGGTCCGCGTCCCGGGCACCACCGCCGCCGGCCGGAACGCCTCCGGGACCAGGTGCGCGAACCGGGGCTCGTCCCAGCGATCGGCCGGCGCGAAACCCACCAGCGGGACCTCGAGGCGGCGGCAGTGGGCCTCGACCGCCTCCCGCAGCGCTCCGTCCATACTGGAGGTGGAGGGCGGACCGGCCATAAGGCTGTTGGAAGGGGGTGGTCTGCGTTCGCGGTTCGACCGGCAGAAAGAAGTAGCACCGTTCCGCTACACGGTCACGACCTGCCCTCGCGGGGCGGGCCATCGGAGCGATACCATGAAGAAGGGATTTGTGGCAGATATCGAGACCGCGACGACGACGAACACGGACTACCGCCGGGTGCTCTACACCGGGAAGTACCAGCCAGTTCGTGCTGATGAACCTGAAGCCCGGCGAGGAGATCGGCGAGGAGGTCCACGACGACGTCGACCAGTTCTTCCGCTTCGAGGAGGGAGAGGGGGCGGTCGTCATCGACGGCGCCCGGCAGACGGTGAAGGACGGGAGCGGCGTGATCGTCCCGAGCGGGGCGCGGCACAACGTGGTCAACACCTCGAAGACATCCGAGCTCAAGCTCTACACGATCTACTCGCCGCCCGAGCATCAGGACGGGATCGTGCGGAGGACGAAGAGGGAGGCCGACGAGCAGGAGGAGCACTTCGACGGGAAGACCACCGAGTAGAGTGCGGACAGGCGGATACCCTTATCCGGCCCCCGGGCCAACGGGGACGCATGGCAGAAGATATTCGCCCGCCCGTGCCGCCGTTCACGTACGAGACGGCCGTGCAGAAGGTCCGCATGGCCGAGGACGGCTGGAACTCCCGCGACGCTGTCAAGGTCTCGGGTGTCTACACCGAGAACAGCCGCTGGCGCAACCGCGCCGAGTTCGTCAACGGCCGCGACGAGATCGTCGCGTTCCTGAAGCGCAAGTGGGCGCATGAGATCGACTACCGCCTGATCAAGGAGATCTGGGCCTTCGGCGACAACCGGATCGCGGTCCGGTTCGCGTACGAGTGGCGCGACGACTCGGGGCACTGGTTCCGCTCCTACGGCAACGAGAACTGGGAGTTCGACCAGACCGGCCGGATGGCCGTGCGCCACGCGTCGATCAACGATCTGCCGATCACCGAGGAGGAGCGCAAGTTCCACTGGCCGCTCGGCCGGCGCCCCGACGACCACCCCGGGCTGACCGAGCTCGGGCTCTAACCCTTTTTCTCAGAGCATCAACACTGCTTCCGCCGTACGCAACCGCATCCCGTCATCGTGAGGCGGGCCGTCGGAGCGCTGCCCGCCATTCCCGTGGGCCGGAACGCCGTCAGGTTCATCCGCCGGGCGCGCCATCGTGTGGTGATGGCGACGATTGCGACGGAAGAGAAGCGGTGCGCAGTCTGCGGAAAGACCTCGGTCCAGGGATTCGTGGCCGATGCCGGGCGGCAGGGGTCGGCCGACCTCGACCTCCGCCCGCCTCCCGACCAGCGGGAGACGATCGCGCACTGGGTCCAGGAGTGCCCGCACTGCGGCTACTGCGGGGTGACCCTCGAGGAACCGACGGCTGGAGCCGCGGAGGTGATGGCATCGGAGGAGTACAGGGCAATTCGCGAAAGGTCGAACCCCGAGCTCGTGGTCCGGCTCCTCTGCGCCTCGACCCTGCTCGAGCACGCCGAACGGTGGGTCGAGGCCGCCGAGACCGCGCTCTGGGCGGCCTGGGCCGCCGACGACGCGGGCGCGGACGAGATTGCGGCGCAGGCGCGCCGGCGGACCCTCGACCTGCTCTCAGAGGTCCGGCTCCGGGGCGAGCATTACATCGAGGATCCGGACGCCGAGACGCTCGTGATGGCCGACCTCGCCCGGAGGGCCGGCGAGTTCGACCGCAGCGCCGCGCTCCTCGACGGGCTCGCAACGATCGGCGATCCACGTTTTGCCGCGATCGTCGCGTTCCAGCGCGAACGAATCGCCGCCCGTGATACAGGGCGATACACGGTGGAGGAGGCGTCCCGGGCCCTGGCGTGAAGGGAATATATACGCGAGCGATCCAGAGGGAGGGCTATGGAGACAGGGAGCGAGCCGCTGGTGGTCCGGGTGGCCGAACTCATCGGGGAAGGCGGCTCGGACGAGGGCAGACGGCTGAACGACCTGATCCGGCCCGCGCTCGCGGCGGGAGGCGAGGTGGAACTCGACTTTACCGGCGTGAGCGGAGTGACCGAGCCGTTTCTCGAGGCCGCGGTCGCGGGCCTCCTCGACGAGGTCCCGTTCGACGACCTCCTGCGCCGCCTGATCGTCAACAATATGACCGTCCGTGACGTCCAGGGGTTGCGGTTCGTGCTCGAGAGGGCACGGCAGGACACTCCGGGATGCCCGATCGTGACCACGCCGCCGATCGACGGGCCGGAAAAGCCTTAACTGGGTCCGCGCCGAGCCTGTCTGCATGATCCCCGTCACGTTCACGCTCACCCCCTCCGGCACGGTCACGGATCTCGTGATCGGCGGTGTGCCCTTCGAGGGCTACGCCTCCGTCGCGTACGCCGACTGCCCGTCCGAGGTCTCGGAGGGCGGCCCGCACCTGATCGTCGAGCTCCCGGTCGAGCGGTTCACCCCGGACCCCCAGGGGCTCGTCCTCTGGATCGGCGAGGGGCGCTACCGCGTCGACCTCGGCACTCGCCGCGCCCCGCCCGGCGGCACCGTCGCGGGGGAGGACGCCCGAAAGACCTGCGTGATGCCTGTGATGATCGTGGTCAACGCAGGCGAGCGCCAGTTCGCGGGAAGGCTCGTCCCGCCCGACGAGGATCCGGCCGCCGGCTGGGACGAGTAAGGCGAAACCATGAAGGCGTCCCCGGAGCAAGGGGTCGCCGGAGTGGTCACGTTGCCCATCACATCCGACGAGTTCGACCGCGGCGAATCCGGGCCGAACCAGGTCGAGGCGTTCCTCCGAGCGCATCCGGACGAGGCCTTTGCCCTGCACGAGATCGAGACCGCGCTGATCGGCCCCGAGGTCAATCGCCGGCTCCACCTCGACCGGTTCATCGCGGATCTGATCGTCCTCGCGCCGCAGTTCTGCGGCGAGCGGCGGATCGAGTGCCGCGTCGTCGGCGGGAACGCCGTACTTCCGCTGGCGCCCGGCTCCCCCGGAGAGGTGACCCGAACCTTTTCCTCCCGCGCTGCCGATCCGTACTGCATGGCGGAACGGCAGATCCCCGAAGGGTTCGGCGACGTCGACGGCTCGGGTGCGGTCGCAGGAGCTCGTCGGCTACCTCCGGTACGTCAACGACCTCCCCTGGGTGCGGGCCTCCAAGGACCGGAGCCTCGAAGCCCTCGAGCTCGGGCCGGGCATGCGCGTGCTCGACGCCGGTTCGGGGGTCGGGTTCGACGCCTGCCGGTTCGCCGAACGGGTCGGGCCGGGAAGGCTGGGTGCTCGGGATCGACACGAGCCGCGAGATGGTCTCGTGGGCCGAGCGGCTCCGGCCCGACAGGGCTCCCGCAGCTCTCGTTCGCGGTCGGCGATGCGGCCGCGACTCGACCTTCCGGACGGAACGTTCGACGCGGTCCACTGCGAGCGCCTCCTCCAGGTCCACCCGGCGCCGCGGACGGTCGTGGCCGAGCTCGTCCGCGTGCTCCGGCCGGGCGGCCGGCTCGTCGCGGTCGAGCCCGACTGGGGCACCCTCGCCCTCGACCCCGGCGAGCCGGACGTGGTCCGCCGCCTTGCCGTGCAGTGCGCCGCGGGCTTTCCCGACGGCTGGACCGGCCGGAAGCTCGGGCGGTACCTTCGCGAGGCCGGACTCGAGGCGGTCCGGGTCGAGCCCGCGACGGTCGTGCTCCACGACCTGCCGACCGTGCTGAAGGCCATGAACATCGGACCGTTCCTGGACGGCGCGGTCGCGGGCGGGACGATCGGCGCGAACGAACGAGCCGCGCTCCTTGCGGCTCTCCGGGACGCGGACGCGGATGGAACGCTCCTCTTCGCCATGACCACGTTCCGGGCGGTCGGGCGCCGCCCCGCGCCCGGCTAGGCGCCGACATCCTTTTCTTTTTCGGCGCGTATTCGGGTGCATGCCATTCCGGGAGCCCGATGATCGGCTCTGGGAGGAGCTCCGGCCGATCCTCCCGGTCCGGTCGCCGCACGGCGGCCGCCGGGCCGATCTCCGCCGGCTCTTCACCGGCGTCCTCTACGTCCTCACGACCGGCGTCTCGTGGGCCGACGCGCCGCGCTGCTACGGCGCGAAGTCGACCATGCACCGGCTCCACCAGCACCTCTGCCGCACGGGGAAGTACCCGCGCCTGCTCGAGGTGATGCGGGCCCACGGCTACGAGACCGGCCGGCTCGACACTCTCCCGCTGCCGGATCGACCACCCCGACAGGACGACCCACCTCTCGGACTGGAGCCGGGTCGGGCTCCGGTGAGCGGCGGCCGCGTTCCCGTCTCGCCGCGCAGCGCTCGCGGTAGCGCAGCACTCGCGGCACGACGCCCGCGTCAGGTGAAGGCCCGGCCCTGGAGCGAGACCATGCAGAAGAGGATGGCCGGTTCGAGCGCGGTCGGATCCTCAACGGCCGGCGCTATCAGGACTGTCCCCTCGGCCCGCCGGACCAATCCGAAGACGGCCCGCCAGGGGACGGGCTCTCCGAGGTCCGGCTTCCGCCCCCGCGTGTGGAGCCGCACGTACCGAAGCGCGCCGGGCGGGACGAGCGCGAGCTCGGCCGTCATGCGCGTCCTGGTCGCGGCGTAGAACTCGGGAGCGTCGAGCGCGATGCCCGCGTAGGGGGCCAGACCCGGGGCATGGCGGAGAAGATGATCCCAGAAATCGGCGATCGCTGCGCCATCGGAGAGGGACTGCTCGGCCCGGTTGGCGACCAGGATCACAGGGGCCTCGCCGAAGCGGTCGAGGAAACCGTCGCGGAGCGCGACGATCGCCCGGAGGAGGTCTGCCGGCCGGCTCCATTCGTCCCCGGGCTCGACGACGACTGCGGCAGGGGCGCGGTCACCGGCCCCGAGGGCTCTCCGCGACGAATGCAGCGGTCCAGGTCCGGTCGTGCCAGCGGGGCAGATCCCGGCCGTCCTCGTCGATCGAGGCCGCCCGGAGCAGCCAGGGCAGGGCCGGCGGCGGGGCGTCGCCGATGGCGACCTCGACGAGATCGCAGCCCGCGCGGCGGGCGAATGCCTCACGCTCGGCGGGCTCGCCGCGGAGGGTGTCGGGGAGGACGTAGCTGACGTCGGCCATCGTCACAGGCATTGGTTCCGCGACCTGATGAGGCCGCGGATCGGCGGCGGCGTCAGTCGTCCCGTCCGTACCAGCCGGCGCACCGGCGCATGGGCGTGACCTGGGCCGCCTCCATGTCGCCAACGGCCCAGTCGTACCGGGCCCGGATCGTCGGCGGGAGGTCGGTCTGGGGGATCTGCACGAAGCCGAAAGTGGCGTAGAACGGCTCGAGGCCGGCGACGGCGTACATGTAGAGGTCCTCGTTGTGGCAGGCCTCCACGAGTCCGGTCATGACGCGGCGGGCGTAGCCCCTGCCCCGTAACGGGACGGGCGTGAAGACCGCGTCGACCTCGCAGCCGTCCGGGTGGCGCCGGAACATGGCGAGCGCGGCGAGGGTCCGGTCCGCGAAGAGGGCGAAGATCCGGTCGATGGCCGGGTCGCCCCAGGTCCCGTGGTAGTCGCGCCAGATCTCGGTGGCGAGGGGGAACTCGGCCGAATCGAGCTCGCGGACCGTCAGCGCGAGGACCGCGCGTGAGTGTGCGACCAGGACCGGGCAGGGCGCCGCGAGAGCCACGCCCTCCGCGACCGCCCCGAGCGGAATGCCCGCGACCGCATCCGCGCCGCCGACCCGGCAGAGCGCGATCACCGTTGCCTCCTCCTCGAGCGCGGCCCCTATCACCCCGGCCACGACCGGGGCGGGCCGGTTCAACACTCGCCAGCCAAGACTGGAGGCGAGCGCCGAGAGCCCGTCGGGAGGATCGGGGCCGACGTGGAGCAGCACCCCCTCGCCGACCGCGCCCGTGGCCGCGAGCCGGCCGGCGGCCTCGACCGAGGTGGGTGAGAGATCGGTCGGCACAAGCGCACGGGCGAAGAGCGGACCCGTCCGCCGTCCGCGGACGACGAGCACATCGGTCTCCGCGCGCCTGAGCACGGCCTCCGAGACCGATCCGAGGAGCCGGTCGATGGCCCGTCCGCGCCCCCGCGCGCCGATGGCGACGAGGTCGGCCGCCTCCTCGTGGACCGCCTCGAGGAGGGCGTTCGCGATCGTCTGCTCGGTCCGAGCGACGGTCCGGGCCTCGACGGACGCCCCGAGCGCTCGAAGCCGATCGGCCTCGGCCTCGAGCGCGGGGGACGGATCTCCGACGTGGAGGAGCAGCAGCGCGGGCCGGCCCGGAAGGTCGAGGCAGGCGTCGGCCGCACGCTGGCTCTCCGGCGGAGAGGTCGGTCGAGACGAGCACGCGCAACCAGGTCATACGACGCGGCACCCTCCGGGCGGGACAGAGAGCACGAACCGGGCGCCGGTACCCGCACCCTCCTCGGCGATCCCGATGCCGGAGATCCCCAGGATCTCACGGGCGAGGAAGAGTCCGCGGCCGTATCGGCCGGCCGTCGGCGAGAAGAGGATGTCGCGCTCCCCGGTAGGAACCCCGACGCCGTCGTCCTCGACGATGATCCGGCAGCCCTCGGGATCGTGTCGGTAGGTGATCACGACTGCGCTCGCCCCTGTTCCGGGCCGGGTTGCATTGTGGAGGAGGTGGTAGAGTGCGACCGGAAGCGCGGGGTCTGCGTAGACCTCGAGCCGCGCGGCCCATGCCCTGACCGCGACCGGGCCCGGGTCGAGGCGGGCGCACGCCTCTTCGAGCGCATCCTGGACCGGCTGCCAGGCCGGCGCCCGGGTTCCGAGCACCCGGAACTCGCGTGAGACCGCAAGGCGGCGCGCTACCGCGTCGATCCGTTCGCCGATCCGCCGGAGGACCGCGACCGCCTCGGGGTCGTCAACGGCCTCCCGGGCCCGATCGAGGCAGGCATCCAGAGCAGCGACGTCCCCGGTCAGGTCGTGGTCGAGGATCCCGGCGAGAGTCCTCATGGTCCGGTTCGCAGCCCCGAGCGCGTCCCGGGCCATTCGCTCTTCGGTCACGTCCGCGAGGGTCACGACGATCAGATCGCGCCCGAGCGGCGCGCCCGAGGCCAGGCAGTGGACCGGCCGGCCGTCGACGCGGACCAGGCCGATCTCGGCGTGCTCGACGGGCCTGCGGGCGGCATCGGCCAGGAACGCGGCCGCTGCATCGGGGTCGGCCGAGACCTCGGCAAGGGGCGTTCCCGCGAGCCCGTCCGCTCCCCGGCCGACGAGCGCGGCCGCCTGCGGGTTCGCGTCCCGGACCACACCGTCTCCGCCCACAACCATGATCCCCGCGACCGAGTGGTCGAAGAGCCCGCGGTAGCGTTCCTCTTCTGCCGAGAGCCGGCGCGAGAGGTATGCGATCAGGGCCCCGACTCCGACCAGGGTGACAGCCCGCGCGAAGATCGAGGGCCACTCGGACGGGGCGAGGGCGAGGGCCATGGCGGCGTACGCGGCCGCGATGCCGGCCGCGATCAGCGGGCCCGCGGCGGGGGTACCAGTAGCCGGCGAGCGCGATCGGGACGTACAGCAGGTGGGGGAGCACGACCGTTATCCCTGCGAGGAGCCCGGCAAGGTTGGCAAACAGGGCCAGAACGCCCGCGCCCGCCACGAGGGCGGGCCGGATGAGGGCTCGGCGCTCCGCCCCGGTGGACATGGTCCGGTATCGGGCGGCGGCCGCAAAAAAGATTGTCACGGCGGACCGGCGGGTTTATACCCCGGCTCGCCGTCGATTTCCACTCATGGAGATCACGATCCGCGAACTCGTGCCCGAGGAGTTTCCGCTCGTGGACCGGCTCTGGGAGCAGTACCGGGGCCAGGAGACCGACCGGGCGATCGACCGGGTCATCGGCGCGTTCGTCGACGGCGCTCTGGTCGGGACAGCGCGCGTCCGCCGCCACCCCGACGGGCTCGAGGTCGACGGCGTCTTCGTCTCGGAGGCGCACCGCGGCGAAGGGCTTGCACGCCGACTCGTTCAGGCTGTGCTCGACGAGTTCGGGTCCGCCCCTCTCTGGCTCCACTCGACCATTCCGCTGATCGGGTTCTACGGCTCGTTCGGCTGGGTGCCGATCCCCGAGTCTCAGCTTCCGCCGACGATTCGCGAGAGGCTCGCGTTCTGTTTCGGCGAGATGATGGGGTGCGGGGTCTCGCCTATGCGTCGCGATCCCACCTAGGCGTGCTCGAGCCCGGCCCCGACCTTGCCGACCGGGACTGCCAGGACCAGAGGCGCAGTGGACAGCGAAGACCGTGCAGTGGCGGGGCATCCGGGCGAGCGCTGCAAGGAACGGGACCCTCACAGCACGCCGCGGTAGTAGGCGAGCCGCCGGGCCGCGGGGCGGAAGGCCTCGACGAGCGCGTCGGCCTCGCCCGGCTCGAGCGGGCCGGCCGCGGCGGCGCGGAGCAGGACCGCGACCTCGGCCGTGGTGTCGCACCCGACGATCGCCATGCGGACGGGGAAGGTGAGGGCGTACCGTATCAGGATCTCGGCCGTGATTCCGCCGTCGGGCGCGACGTAGTGGCCGTGGCCGAGGACCTTCATCCCGATCGGCGCGACCCCCGCGGCTTCGGCCGTCTGGAGGACGCGGTCGACGAATCCGCCGAGCCCGGCCTCGACCGGGTTCACCGGCAGGAGCACGGTGTCGACGGGCAAGCGCTCGACGGCCTCGGCGAGTACGGTCGGGTCGTGGTGGCCCGTGACCCCGATCTGTTTGACGAGCCCGGCCTCCTTCGCCTCGAGGAAGGCGCGGAGCGCCCCGTTGGGTCCCTCGATCTCGCGGAGCTCCGGCCGCGTCCGGAGGTCGTGGATCTGCCACAGGTCGAGGTAGTCGGTCCGCATACGAGCAAGCGTCTGCGTCAGGTCCGCCATCGCCCCCGCGTACGACCGACTCGCGGACTTGCTCGTCAGGAAGATCCCGTCCCGCCGGGCCGGCCGCTCGCCCCAGATCATCCCGTGGTAGAGCTCGCTGTCCGCGTAGGCACGGGCCGAGTCGAAGTAGCGGATTCCGCGGTCGAGCGCCTCGGTGATCACGGCCATCGCGCCGGCCTCGCGGCCGGTCGTCCTGAGCACGCCCTCGCCGCCGAGCCCGACCTTTGGCCGCTCGGGAATGCCGCTGGTCCTCATATCCCCGAGATTCCGACGGCAGACGAGAAAGGGTTATCGGGCGGCGCGTCGCGTTCGGCGCGGGGCCGGTGACCCCCAGCCGGAACGGTATGGCGAGGGTCCGGCCGTCGGTCCCGGTCGCCCGGACCGTGAACGAGTACGACCCCGGCGGCGCGCCGGCGTGGGCGACCAGCATCCGCGAGGTGAACTGCGGGTCGGGAAGGCCCATCGCGGGGTTGAAGGTGACGTAGATCCCGGCCGGCACGTTCTCGGCCCGAAGCGTGACCGGCAGGTCGTGCTCGAAGAACGGAAGGCCCTCCCGGAGGGCCGTGATCCGCACCTCGACGTCGAGCCGCTCCCCCGGGCCGATCTCGCCGCCCGAGGGGGTGATCGCGAGCTCGAACTGCCGCTCCCCGGCCCCGGTCATGAACCCGATCGCGAGTATGGCCAGGACGACCACGATGATCCCGAGAAAGAGCAGGGCGAAGAGGTAGAACGAGCGCTGCCCACCCTTCTCCGTCGAGCCGTCGGCGTCGGACGACGGCGGTGCGGCGGGAGGGGCGGCGGCCATGGTATCAAGTACAGTCCGTGCCCGGGGTAGAAAAACCGCGCGGTTGCCAGTGGCCCCTGCCGTCCCGCCGCTTTTTGTGGGCCGCCGTCGAGAGCGTACCATGGAGATCACGATCCGGCCGGCCGTTCCGGCCGACGCGCCGGCGATCGCGTCGAACAATCGGGCCACCGCGTTCGAGACCGAGGGCTGGGAGATCGGGGCCGACGTGGCCCTCGCGGGCGCCCGGGCGATCCTCGATGAGCCGTGCCCGTGGCTTCTACCTTGTCGCCGACGTCGACGGCGCCGTCGTCGGCCAGTGCATGGTCACGTACGAGTGGTCGGACTGGCGGAACGGGGAGTTCTGGTGGATCCAGTCGGTCTACGTCCGGCCCGACTGTCGCCGGCAGGGGATCTTCGCCCGGCTCTATCGGACGGTCGAGGCGATGGCCGAGGCCCGGCCGGACGTGACCGGTCTCCGGCTCTACGTCGAGACCGCGAACGAGACGGCGCAGGCCGCGTACGCCCGTCTCGGCATGCGCCGTGCGCCGTACGTCCTGCTCGAGCGGGACTACGCGAAGGAGCGGACGGGCCGAGATGGGCCTGACGACTATGCCGGCAACGATCGAAAAACAGGGGCGGCCGCCGATGGGAGCGGCGGGTCCGCCCCGCCCGCGACCGATGCGCGAGGTCCCGGGGCCGACGGAGAGGGTGATGCCCGGCACCGGGTGCAGCCCGGGTCATCCATAAAATATCGGCAATCCGGTTTATTGAATCACGAGGTTCAATGAACCCGGTTGCCCGCCGCGTGGCGAACCATTATCCCGTCCAGGAATCGGAGTCCTCCGGACGGATGCCTCTCGAAAAGGGGTCCCTCTCTCCGCAAGGGCTCGGGCAGCACTGTGTCAGTCACGCGACCGTTCGCGCCGGCCTCGCTTGCCGGCTCCCGGACGCTCTGAGCGGGGCCGATCAGGCCGATCTTCTTTTAACGAGCATCAGAATATTCCTGCCGCCGGCATACTGGTAGGCGACCTCGTCCACCATCTTCCGGATCAGGTAGATGCCGAGCCCGCCGATCCGCCGCTCAGTCGAGGCTCGGATCCGCGATCGGGCTCCGGGAACGAGAACGGGTCGAACGGCGGGGCACGATCTTCGATCCGGACCTCCACGGCCCTGTCCGTGGCATGAATGGCGATGGCCACGTCGCCGCACGTGCCGCGGTAGCCGTGAACGATCGTATTGGCGATCGCCTCCTCGACCGCGAGCTGCAGATCGCGGATCATGTCGTCAGGAAACGCACAGGCTCGCATCGCCTCGTCGAGGGCGGTGGTGACCTTCTGGATCTCGTTGAGGTCCGCACTGGATGACAAGCGTTGTCGAGCGGTCCATGTCACACGGTCCTGATGACGATCAGCGTGATGTCGTCCGACTGGGGAGCGGTGCCGGAGAACGCCTGGACGGACTCGAGGATCGCAGCGACGATCGCTGCGGCCGGGAGCATCCGGGCTCTGGCGATCGCCTCACGTAACCGGTCCTCCCCGAACATCTCCTGCGCGGTGTTTTCGGCTTCGGTGATTCCGTCGGTATACAGCACCATCACGTCGCCCGGCCCGAGGACGGCCGTGCCGGCATCGTACTGCCGCATCCGGGACGGCACCGATCGCCATGCCGGTCGCCGGGAGGTCCGAGAAGGCGCCGTCGGCACTGCGGCAGATGAGCGGCGGGTTGTGGCCCGCGTTCACGTAGGTGAGCGAACGGTCCTGCGCGTCGAGGATGCCGTAGAAGAGCGTGACGAACATCCCGGACTTCGAGTCCGCGGTGATGATGGCGTTCGCATCACGGATCGCCTCGGCCGGCTCCTGCTGATGCCAGATCGCATTGACCCGGACGACGATCCGCGAGAGCGCCATGAAGAGGGCGGCCGGTATTCCCTTTCCCGAGACGTCGGCGATGAAGATGCCGAGCCGATCCTGTCCCATGGTGATCACCTCGAAGGGGATCACGTCGAAGAAATCGCCGCCGACCTCTCTGGCCATGACGCACTGTGCGGCGATCTCGAAATGTGCGATCTGCGGGAGCGTGTCCGGCAGGAAACTCCGCTGGATCTCGGCGGCGATCGCCAGCTCGGTGTTCTTCCGCTCCACCTCCCGGAGCAGGCCGTCCCGTTCCGCCTGGACCCTGCGTTCGTTCTCGAGATTGTGGATGAATGAACGCGAAGATGAAGACCCCGGCGGCGTTGGCGAGGATCACCGGCAGGGCGACCGAGCTCACCAGCGCGACCGCCTCCTCGAACGGCTGGGCGAGTGCGAGGACCAGGAGCATGTGCAGCCCCTCCATCAGGACGGCAAAGGAGACGGCAACGATGGTTGGGGGAAATCTTCGCTTGTATGCAAGCCAGATCAGCCCGCCCAGGAGTCCGGCGAGGACCGTGGCGAGCACACAGGGCACGACGGAGAACCCGCCCAGGCTGGCGCGGTAGAGGGCGCCGATCAGGCCCGCCCCGACCCCGACCACCGGGCCCCCGACAAGCCCCCCGACCATCGGGCCCAGGTCGCGGACATTGATGATCGCCCCCATGAACTCGACCCCGCCCACCGTCCCGTAGATCGACAGAGCTCCGAAGACTGCGATCAGGATGAGCTGGGTTCGTATCGATGGGATGGCCGTCCAGCACCTCGAGGAAGAACCTCCTCCGGGTCAGGAGGTAGGCAACCACGACGATGACGCAGGCTCAACTGGAAGAGGAGGAGGAGCGAGGCTGACGATCGTGTCTGCCATGAGTGCTCATGGTACGAATGGCACACCGATTCTCTTAATATCGTAGTGTTTTTCTTCGATCGGTCACCTTCGGCCTGCCACCAGTGGGTGCGACACGTTGAAAAGGCTCGGCAGACGGTCCGCTCCAAGGATCCGCGGGACTCCTCGCGGAAAGCGGCACGGTCTCACCCAGCGGAGCAGCAGGCGCGGGATTATCGGTACAAAATATCGATACTGATTAATTCTCCGGAGACGATACGAATCACAGGGAGTGAAGAAGAGTGGAGATAACTACCGCAGCACGCGGGGATGTGACCGTCCTGTCTCTCGCCGGTAGGATCGATACCGTCTCTGCACCGGTGCTCGAACAGGCGATCAATCGTACGATCGAGAGCGGCGCGAGAAAGATCCTCCTCGATTTTTCCGGCGTCTCGTATATCAGCAGCGGGGGCCTGCGGGTGCTGCTTTCCGCGGCAAAGCGACTGAGGGATCCGGGCGACCGGTTCGGGCTCTGCTGCCTCTCTCCGGACGTGCTGAAGATCATCAAACTCACCGGCTTCACCTCGATCTTCGATATCTACTCATCCGAGGGAGAGGCGCTTGCCGGGTGGTAGCGAACCGCTGCTTCCCCTGCAATGGCAGCCGGTACCCGGCTGCAGGGAGGCGCTGATCTATCCGTTCATCAGGAAGGTCGACACGGTCATCGTCCAACTCGTACCTGGTCCGGACATCGGACGCGGTCATCCTCATCGACCCCGGCGGTCTTCCGGATCAGGCGGCACGCCTCGCCTCGATCGTCCTCGAGAGCCGCGCCGCGTCGGCCAGGCCGCTCGTCGTGATCCTGACCCATGCCCATGTCGACCACTACATGGGCGCGCTCGCCGTCCCTCTGCTCGACCGATCCTGGAGACTGCGGTGATTGCCGTCCAGGAAGAGCGGAGTCGCTGCGCTCGAGATCCGCCGATCGCCGGCCGACGCAGGCGGAGGTGCTGGGTCTTGAGATCGCACCGCTGCGGGTCGATCTGCACCTCCTCGCCGCGGAGAAGATCGACGGAGGCGATGCGCCGGTCAGGCATACGTATGCAAACGGTGCCGCCGTCACGGTCGCGAGGGAACGGCCGGAGTCCGGCCTTCGGCATGAACGGCTCAGTCTTCGGGCCCGGCCCCTCGCTCGAGGTCTATCACACGCCCGGCCACAGCCCGGACAGTCTGCTGTATCCGGATCGGCCGGGTGCTCTTCACCGGCGACCTCCTCTTCGGTGCGAGTCCGGGCATCGCCGGCATCTGCGGATGGAACCAGGAGGAGCTGATCCGCTCCCTCGCCGGGATGCGGGCGTCTCCTCTCCCGCGGCGGCATCGAGGCGATCTGCCCCGGGCACGGACGGATGCTTTCGGCAGAAGAAGGCGCGCGCATGCTCGACGCCGTCGAGAGCGACGCGCGACTCCTCACCGGCATCGCGGAATGGAACCAGGACCGAGCCAGGCAGACCGCCGCATTTGCCGAGGACTGCATGGAGCAGGTGAACGAGCTCTTCACGGTGATGACGGGCCGGCTCTACTACGTCTCCCACGTGATGGACGAGCTCGGCGAGTCCGAGACCGCCGCCGCGCTCCACGCGCTGATCCGCGGCGACGTCATCGACGATCTGCTCGATACCTTCGACGCATTCAACCAGGAGTACCATTCCGGCAGGCATGTCCCGTTAAATCTCGCGCTCAAAGCCGGGCAGGTGATCGGCAAACTCCAGCGGTCATTCGACCAGGACGAACTGGCGCAGATCATCGACCCGTCGCTCGTCCAGCGGGCCGAACGGCTTCTTGGCGATTACACGACCATGCTCAGGGGGTTCAACCCGCTCCGTGAGATCGCCGTGCACGATCTCCGGGATCTCCTCGAGACCTGCATCGCGGGTCATACCGTTCATCCCTGCTCCGACGAGGAGATCCTGGCCTCCGCCGACGACGATGCGGCCTTCGGACGGGTGCTCCTCGCCAGGATCGGAATGCCACCGCTCCTGAGCGACGTCGCGGTCGATTTCGATCCAGGTACCGAACCGCTGCCCGTCCTGGTCGATACGGTGCGGTTCCTCGACCTCGTGACCTATCTGCTCGAGGAGCTCGTGGGGACCGGAGCACGAGGCGTCGTCGTCCGTTCCGGGGAAGACGGCGAAGCGACCGTTGTTGCCATCTCGGCAGCGGACGACGCCGAGCCCTCGGCCGGTGGGAAACCCCGTGGGTTCCTCTACGGTCTCTGCGAGCGGGCGGGCGGTCTGCTGGCCTTCGACGACGTCGCAGGTTCACGGCGGTTTACGATCAGGTTCGGATCCGTCATCTGATACAGCGGCCGGCCATCCGGGCGGATCTGCGGTCACTGCGATCATTCCCGCTCGACGGTCGCGATGGGAGCCCTCCAGTCGTGATCCGGGTCGATCCCATCTCCACTTTTAGCGGGGTCTGCACCCACCATCGCTTCCGGGCAGGTAATTGACGCATGTTTATGCCGGGAGAGGTGGACATAGGATAACGTCGAATGCGTCGGGCAGGGGGTCAGAGATCTCCCCGTGGCCGTGCTGGACTGTACATAATACCGAAATATAGTAGTTGGCAGTGATGAAGACCCCGTTCCACGTCATGCTCATCCCGACGCTCCGCTGCCCGGCCCGGTGCGCGTACTGCTGGTCGAGCGAGCACGTCGGGCCGATGATGGACCTCGAGACGGTCCGGGCCGCGACCGGATGGATCGCGTCGCTCAACGACGATCCGGTCACGGTCACGTTCCACGGCGGCGAGCCCCTGCTGGCCGGGCCGGAGTTCTACGAAGCCGCTCTCCCGATGATCGAGGACGGGCTCGCCCCCCGGACGGTCGCGTTCGCGATGCAGTCGAACCTCTGGCTCCTCGACGACCGGCTCGCAACCGTGCTCGCGGCCCACAACGTCCCGATCGGGACGAGCCTCGACGGCCCGCCCGAGCTGAACGACGCGCAGCGCGGGGCCGGTTACTTCGAGCGGACCCGGGCCGGGATGGAGGTCGCCGCCCGGCACGGGGTCCGGGTCAGCGTGATCTGCACCTTCACGGCCGGATCGGTGAAGGAGCGGGACGCGATCGTCCGGTTCTTCCTCGAGAACGGGTACGTGATGAAGCTCCACCCGGCCCTCCCGTCGCTCCGCGACGGCCGGCCCGACGCGTACGCGCTGCCCCCGGACGAATACGGCGAGCTCCTGGTCTACCTGCTCGACCAGTACCTCGCCCACCTCGGGCGGCTCCGGGTCATGAACATCGACGACCTCGTCAAGTCGGTCTTCGTCCGGCGCGGCACGGTCTGCACCTTCGCCGACTGCCTGGGCTCGACGTACGCGGTCGGCCCCGACGGCGGGATCTACCCGTGCTACCGTTTTGTCGGCATGGACGAGTGGCGCATGGGCGACGTCCGCGACGCGCCGTCGCAGGCCGAGCTCGAGGCGACGGAGGCGTGGCAGCGCCTCGCCGCGTTCCGCGACTACGTCGACGGGCACTGCAGGGACTGCCGGCATATCCGATACTGCCGCGGCGGCTGCCCGTACAACGCGCTCGCCCCGACCGGCGGCGAGATTGCAGGGGTCGACCCCCATTGCGCCGCGTACAAACGGATCTACGACGAGATCGCAGACCGGCTCAACGCCGAGATGTTCGGCGAGGGCGGTATGGAGGCCATGCTCGCGGGCCGGGGGCGAGGCGGCAGGCCCGGGATCATGGCCCTGATGCAGCGGATGGTCTCGAGGTAGACATATATAGCCGGCCCAGCCTCACCGCGATCCATGACGCGCTGGCGCTGCACGGTCTGCGGCTACATCTACGACGAGGCGGCGGGCGAGCCGTCCACGGGGACAGCCCCGGGGACGCCGTTCGCGGCCCTGCCCGACGACTGGCGCTGCCCGGTCTGCGGCGCCGCGAAGGACGCGTTCGTGATGGTGGACGAGACCAGCGGGACCGGGCAGCGGACGGTCGCGGACCTGGTCATGGCCGAGCTCGCCGCGTTCGGCGTCCGGTACGTCTTCGGCATCCCCGGCACCTCCTCCCTCGGGCTCGTCGACGCCGTGCGCCGCAACCCGGCCCTCGAGTACGTCGTGGTCCGGCACGAGGGGAACGGTGCGATGGCCGCGTCGGCCTACTACAAGCTGACGGGGGTGCCGGCTGCCTGCCTGACGATCGGCGGGCCAGGGGCGACGAACCTCTCGACCGGTCTGTACGACGCAAAGGAGGACCATGCGGCCGTGATCGCGCTCGCGGGCCAGGTCGAGTTCCAGTACGCCGGGCCGGGCGGGTTCCAGGAGATCGACCAGGACGCGTTCTTCCGCCCTATCACGGTCTACAACGCGACGATCCACGACACCGCAAAGGCGGTCCAGATCGTGACCGCGGCCGTCAAGCACGCCCTGATCGACCGGGGCGTCTCGCAGCTCTCGGTCCCGAACAACGTCCAGAAGCTCGCGTTCGACGCCCCGTACTGCTCGGGCGCTTCCTGCCTGCCCGAGACCGCGATCGCGCCGCCCGCGGCGGCCCTCGACCGGGCCGTCGAGGCGCTCGGGAAGGCCGAGCGGCCGGTAATCCTGGCCGGATGGGGCGCGTACACTCACGGAGCGTTCGTCCACGCGCTTGCAAAACGGCTCTCGGCTCCGATCCTGACCACGTTCCGTGCGAAGGGCTGCCTCCCCGAGAAGGCCGAGCTCGTGGTCGGGGTCCTCGGCAACCTCGGGCCGCCCGAGGCGCGGAAGTACGCGGAGGAGGCCGACCTCCTTCTCACGCTCGGGGTCGGGTTCTCGAAGATGACGAACGTGCCCCTCGACCGACCCATCGTCCAGGTCGACCTCGACCCGCTCAAGCTCGGGAAGACGCCGCAGACGATCGGGCTCTGGGGCGACTGCGGCGTCGTGCTCCCCCGCCTCCTCGAGCGTGTCCCCGAGCGACGCGACGAAGCACGGGAGAAGGCGATCGCGGCCGGCAAGGCGCGGTGGGCCGCCCAGCTCGCGTCCGAGGCCGGCACCGGCGGGACGCCGCTCCGGCCGCCGTTCGTCATGCAGGTGCTCTCGGAGGTGCTGCCGGCGGACGCGGTGATCGGCCTCGACGTCGGCGAGAACGGCTGGTGGTTCGGCCGGAACTTCGTGAGCCGGGGCCAGCGCTTCGCGATGTCGGGCTACCTCGCGACCATGGGCTTCGGGTTTCCGGCCACGATCGCGGCGAAGCTCGCCTACCCCGACCGCCCCGCGGTCTGCATCACCGGCGACGGCGGGTTCGTGATGGCCATGGGCGAGCTCGTGACCGCGGTCCGGCGCGACCTTGCCATGACGATCTGCGTGCTCAACAACCACCAGTACGGGATGATCCAGCAGGAGCAGGCGATGGAGGGCTACCCGAACTTCGGCACGGACCTCGTGAACCCGGACTTCGCCGCGTACGCCCGGGCCTGCGGGGCGGAGGGCGTGCGGATCACGGAGCCCGCGGCCCTCCGGCCCGCGCTCGAGGCCGCGCTCGCCGCGGACCGGGTCGTGCTCCTCGACATCGAGACCGACCCGCGGCGGTTCCTGTGACCGACCCCGTCACGGTCTCGGGCCTGGTCGCCGCTCACCGCTGCCCGCTCCGGTACTGGCACGAGCTCCAGCGACCACCGCGAGAGTCGGCGCGGTACGCGATCGCGAAGCAGATCGCGGCGCACCTCGGGCCCGACCTCGACGCGGACCTGATCTGGGACGAGGTGACGACCGTGCTGCCCGGGGTCGGGCAGGCCGACAGGGCCCTGCTCGATGCGTGGGTCGCGGCCTGTCGCGAGACCCGCTGGCCCCGGCTCGAGCTCCGCGACCGCCCGGTCCGGTCCGAACGGCTCGGGCTCGTCGGCCAGGTCGACTGGGTTGCGCCGGACCTCGGGTCCTGTGCGGTCGTCCGGGCGAGCACGGCGCCGGCGTTCGGGGTCGCGTCGGCCGACCGGGTCCGCGCGGCCGCATACGCGCTCTGCCTCGAGGAGGAACGGGGCCGACCCCTCGACCATGTCGCCCTCGTCTACGTCCCGTCCGGCGCGCTCCGGCGATACTCCCCGCAGCCCCGGGACCGCAGGGCCGTGCTCCGGGCGCTCGCGGCGGCCCGGCGCGTGCAGGAGGGACGCGTGCCGCCGAAGCCCGTCCGAGGCCCCGTGCGACCGCTGCCCTCACGGAGCGACCTGCGGAGCCGGGGCACGGAGCGGAGCGGCGATCCTCTAGACGGACTCGAGGAGCGTCCGCGAGCGGATGTACTCCCCGACGGGCTCGCGGCACGTCCCGACCACGAGCCAGCGCTCGTCCCCGTGCTCCTCGAGCACGCCCGCTGCCTCGATCACCTCGCCCTCGAGCGCCTGCCCGGAGTAGGTGTGCGTGAACGAGAGCACGCGAGCGACCTCGGGGTGGTCGAGCTCGTACACGGCCGGCACGTCGTAGGCGAGCGCGGCGTCCGTGACCGTGGCCTCGATCGCGACCTTCCCGAGGACCGCGCCCTTCGGTATCGGTCGGGAATCGATCGCCGCGTAGTCGCGGGTGAAGAGGAGGTCGAAGTACGTTCCGCCAATCTCGCCGCGGTTCCACTTTCGCGCCTCGTGCAGGCGGAACTCCTCGTACGTGAGCTCCGGCCGCCGCTTCGCGTAGACCCGGCGCCAGAGGTCCTCGGAGAGGTCGTCCACGAGCCCCTCTCGGATCGCCTGCGGCAGGCGGGCCCGCGCCCGGTCGAAGGCCGCGCCGTAGACCACGAGGTCGATGTCCGAGCCCGGCCCTTCGAGCCCGACGAGGAGCGAGCCCGTGCAGCCGGCGGTGCCCGGCGCGAGCTCGAGTGCGGCCGCGAGCCGCCGGACACGATCGTCGCGGGCGAGGACGGCCGGGAAGACCTCCTCGGGCTTGTGGACGGCGGCGATCTCGTCGAGGGGAATCCGGTGGAGGAGGTCGAGGCAGTGCGGCCTCTCGGCCGCCACCCGGGCGTAGGCCTCGGCGAAGTCGAGCTTGCGGTAGCGGACGCCCGAGCCCCGGCGGATGCGGTCGCCGTCCGGATCGGGGACGTACCGGAGCACGCAGCCGGCCCGCTCGGCGTTGTCGTACGCGGCGACCGCGTAGAGCCAGCCGTCCCCGTCCTCGACGAAGTCGCGCAGCCGGAGCGGCGGGATCATTGTCCGCGGAGGAACGCGACCGCGTCCTCGACCCCGGCCCCCGGCCGGGTGATGGTCCGGTTCACCAGGTCGACCACGGTCGAGGGCGTCCCGGGCAGGCGGCCCCCGTCGATCGTGAAGTCGCGGTAGCAGTGGACGTCGTTGACGGTGGCCGGCTCGGGCGCGCCGTGGGTGTTCGCCGAGGTCGCCGTGATCGGCGCGTCGAAGCGGCTCACGAGCTCGACCGCGATCGGGTGCGCCGGCATCCGGATGCCGATGAGGCCGGTCCCGCAGTGGAGCTGGCAGGGGAGGATCGGCCGGGCCTCGACCAGGACCGTGAACGGCCCGGGCAGGAACCGCTCGACGAACTCCTCGGCGAGGGGGTTGAGCCGCGCGACCGTGGCGAGCATCTCGACGTCGGCGACCGCGATCGAGATCGGCTCCGAGAACGGGCGGTGCTTCGAGTCGTAGACCGAGCGGATCGCCTCGTCCGAGAGCGCGTCCGCGCCGAGGCCGTAGACGGTCTCGGTCGGGTAGACCACGAGCCCGTCGTGGTTGAGGACCTGGACGGCCCGCGCAATCTGGTCCATCAGAAGCGCCTCCCGCGGACGCGCTCGATGTCGAACCGCGCCTTGCTCGAGACGTGCATCACGGCGAAGACGCCGGCCTGGATCGGGTCGGTCACGACGAGGTCCGCGTGGTCCGGGACCGAGCCGGCCATGTTCAGCGCGATCACGGGGATGCCGGCCTCGCGGACCCGGTCGACGGCCACCGAGACCTCGCCCCCCATGAGCGAGCCCGCGAGCACCAGGATCGAGGCCCGGGGCAGGCGGGCCACGGCGTCGACCGCGATCCCGAGGGTGTCCTCGCCCACGAGCGGGATCGTGTCGACCGAGATCCGCTCGCCGCGGATGTTGTGCCGGTCGGCCTCGTTCACGGCCCCGAGCGCGACCTGGGCGACCTGCGCACCGCCGCCGATGATGATCACGCGCGAGCCGTAGATGAGCGAGAACGGGTCGCACGCGGTCGCGGACCGGACGAACGGCAGCTGGCAGAGGTCGGCGATCAGCCGCCCGGGATCGGCTGCGTCCTCGTACTCGAAGTAGAGCTCGCCCATGCCTGCGAGCGGCCCCGCTCTCGAAGGTCTCCTGGTGGATCATCAGGATGTTCGCGCCGTGGTCGGCCACGACCGCCGCGATGTCGCGGAGCACCCCCTTCCGGTTCTCCGCGATCAGCCGGATCGCATGGAGCGCCGCGTCCCCGTCGGTCATTTCAGGATCTGATGGACACGGATCGGCATTCAGGCTTGTGGTGGAGGAAAAGGGGGAGGTTCAGGCCGGCACCGGAGCGCTGTCGTAGATCAGGGTCACGTACCGGGCCACGAAGATCGAGAACGCCGGCGCGAGCGCGAGGAAGAGCAGGAACCCGAGGCCGAGCGTGAGCACGCCCAGGATCGTCAGCACGATGACGACCGCGAAGAGCGCGACGTAGAGGACGATCAGGGCGATGATGTAGGAGCCCCAGCCGATCCGCCCGATGTGCGCGAGGATCGCGGAGAAGTTGAAGGCCTCGCCGATCGAGTCCGTCCGGGCGAACCGGACCGAGGCCATCATCGAGATCAGGGAGACCAGGATCGAGACGACGGCCAGGACGACGAAGATCAGCACCGCGGCACCGACGAGCGCGCCCGTCATCGACTCGCTCGGCGTCCCGTCCGGGGCTGCTCGTGGCAGTGACCGGGAGGAGGATCAGCATATTCAGGACAAGGTTGATGACGAGCACGGGGAGCGCGTAGATCAGCTGCACGACGAAGAGCTTGATTCCGTCGATGAAGACCGCGACCCAGTCCTGCGGGTCCGGCGGCGTCCGCTCGCCGCGGTAGACCAGGACCGTGTACCCGAGGATGATGGGGAAGATGATCGTGCCGATCGAGCAGGATCAGCCAGCGCATCCAGTGTCCGACCAGCGCTTCCTTCGTGTACTCGTAGGCGTCGCCGAGCATTGTGCCGATTTCCATGAGAGTCGCCTCAGCAGATCCTCGACGACTGAGTACTTCAGGATGACGAAACGCGGTTGCGGGGCCAGGGAAAAAAGGGGGGTTCAGGCCGGTGCCGGGGCGCTGTCGTAGAGCAGCGCGATGTACCGGGCCGCGAAGATCGAGAAGGCCGGGGCGAGCACGAGCGAGATGAGCCACCCGATGATCGGGATGATCGAGAGGACCACGTTGATGACCGCGAGAACGACTCCCAGTACGACCAGGGCGATGACATAGGGCCCCCAGCCGATCCGGCGAATGTGCGCGAGGATCGCCGAGAAGTTGAAGGCCTCGCCGAACGAGTCCGTCCGCGCGAATCGGACCGCGCTCATCGCGGCAAAGAGGGAGACGATGATCCCGACCACCAGGACGAGCAGGATCCCGAGGAAGATTCCGCCCACGCCGGCCGCTGTGGCCGCGTCCGATCCCGACATCAACAGCGCGGCCGAACCGCCGAAGACGATCACGGCGACGATAATGACCGGGAGCGCCCAGATCAGTTCGACGACGAAGAGTTTGAGCCCGTCGATAAAGACCGCGACCCAGTCCTGCGGGTCTGGCGGCGTTGGCTCGCCGCGGTAGACCCTGAGGGTATACCCGAGGGTGATGGGAAAGATGATCGACCCGATGATCAGAATCAGCCATCGCATCCACTTGTCGACGAGCGCCTCCTTCGTATACTCGATGGCGTCGCCGAACATTGTGCCGATTTCCATGTAAGAGTTACCTCATCAGATCCTTGACTGCCGGATGTTTATACATTGACTGATGCCTGACGGAAAAAAGTGGGAGCTCAGGCCGGTGCCGGGGCGCTGTCGTAGAGCAGCGTCACGTACCGGGCCGCGAAGATGTAGATGAACAGGCATCAGGATCAGGAGCAGGAGCCAGCCCAGGATCGGAATGATGGAGAGCACGACCTCGACGACTCCGATCACGACGATCACCACGACGAGCGAGATGATGTAGGTGCCCCAGCCGATCCGGCCGATGTGGGCGAGGATGGCCGAGAAGTTGAAGGCCTCGCCGATCGAGTCCGTCCGCGCCAGGCGGATACTCCCGATCACCTCGAAGAGCGCGAGCGCGATCCCGAGAACGACCATGATCAGGAAGCCGAGCATCATGGTGCCGAAGCCGGCCGCCGCGGCCGTGTCCGAGCCCGAAGACATCAGCATGAACGAGGCTCCGAAGAAGAGCAGCCAGACGATGATCAGCGGGATCGCGTAGATCAGGCCGACGACGAAGAGCTTGAGTCCGTCGACAAAGAGCCGTCCGTAGTCGTCGAGTTCGGGCGCGGCCCGGGCGCCGCGGAAGACCTCCATCAGGTAGCCGAACATGATGAAGTTGACAATCGGGATGATGCTGATGATGATGAGCAGGAGCCACTTGACCCACTTCCCCATCAGCCCCTCCTTCGCGTACTCGAAGGAGTCGCCGAGCATTGTACCAAAGTCCATTGTGAGAGTCGCCTCACCAGATCCTTGACTACAAAGTATTTATATGATGACCGAAGCCGGCCGGAAAAAGGAGGGAGATCAGGCCGGTGCCGGGGCGCTGTCGTAGAGCAGCGTGATGTACCGGGCCCCGAAGATGTACAGGGCGGGCATCAGGATCAGGAGCAGGAGCCAGCCCAGGATCGGAATGATGGAGAGCACGACCTCGACGACCCCGATGGCCACGATCATCACGACGAGCGCGATGACGTAGGGCGCCCAGCCGATGCGGCCGATGTGCGCGAGGATGGCCGAGAAGTCGAAGGCCTCGCCGATCGAGTCCGTCCGTGCGAGCCGGATGGCGCCGATCACCTCGAAGAGCGCGATCGCGATCCCGAGCACGAAGACGATCAGCATGCCGATCATCATGGTGCCGAAGCCGGCCGCCGCGGCCGTGTCCGAGCCCGAGGAGATCATCATCAGCGATGCTCCGAAGAGGATCACGTAGAGGACGATCAGCGGGATCGCATAGATCAGGCCGACGACGAAGAGCTTGAGTCCGTCGACAAAGAGCCGTGCCGTAGTCATCGAGCTCGGGCGCGGCCCGGGCGCCGCGGAAGACCTCCATCAGGTAGCCGAACATGATGAAGTTGACAATCGGGATGATGCTGATGATGATGAGCAGGAGCCACTTGACCCACTTCCCCATCAGCCCCTCCTTCGTATACTCGAAGGAGTCGCCGAGCATTGAACCAAAGTCCATTGTGAGAGTCGCCTCACCAGATCCTCGACTACAAAGTATTTATAGAATGAGTGTTGGCATCCGTTGCCGACAGGTTAAAAGAGGGAGGCGGTTTTCGCCACCTTCCGTGCCGTGCCGCCCGCATTTATCCCTCCAAACGCCCTACCCGTGCTGATGAACGGCCCGGCCGACCTCGAGTCGCGTGCGGACGAGCTCCGACGGCGGCTCGCCGGCCACGGGGTCTCCTCCTCCGAGCCCCGGCCGATCGAACACGGCCTCCAGTTCCGGGTCGGGGACAAGGGCGTCGTCCGGCTCTACGCCCGGAGGGACGGCTCGGTCACGGTCGACGCCTCGCAGCTGCACGACCCGGTCGTCCGCCTCCGGGTCCAGGGGCTCGCGGCCGACGCCGCGGGCGAATCGCCCGAACCTGTGCTCCGGCTCTGGCCTCAGGTCGGCGCGGACGAATCGGGCAAGGGCGACTACTTCGGCCCGCTCGTGACGGCCGCGGTCCGCGTCGACGCGTTCGAGGCTGCGGGGCTCGCGGCCCGGGGCGTCCGCGACTCGAAGGCGGTCCCCGACGACGAGGTGGCCCGGCTCGCGGCGACGATCAAGGAGGAATGCGCGACCGCCGTCGAGGTGCTGATGCCGGCCGCGTACAACGAGCGGTACGCGGCACTCGCGGCGCGCGGCAGGAACCTGAACGACCTGCTCGCCGAGCTTCACGCGGCCGCGATCGGCCGGCTGGTCGCGGACGGCCCCGTCGGGGTCGTGATCGTGGACCAGTTCTCCGCCGCGGCCCGGATCGACGCGGTCCTCACCGCCTGCTGCCCCGGCATCCCCGTCGTGACCGAGTGCGGGGCCGAGGGGCGGGTCGCCGTCGCGGCCGCCTCGTGCGTGGCCCGGGCCCACTTCCTCGCCGGGCTGGCCGAACTCTCTGACGAGGCCGGCTTTCGGCTGCCGAAGGGGGGGTCGTCGCCGGCGCTGGTGCGAGCGGCGCAGGCGGTCGTGGACCGTTACGGCGTCGCCGCGCTCGAACGGGTGGCCAAGGTCCATTTCCGGACCACCGCTCGCATTAGGAAGGGCTGATATACCTGCTCGACGAGAGTCATGCCGGAGAGAGAATATGGACCGGTTCGAGACCTTCATGACCGGGTACAGGTCGCTCGGCCACGGGGCCCGCGCCGACAGTCTCGCCGACCTCGCGCCCGAGTGCTGCTGCCCCGAGTGTCCGACCTACAACGACTGCACCGAAGGGGCCGGCGAGCGGCTCTACTGCCTCGTCGGCCGCTCCTTCGGCTGCGTGACCGAGGATCTCGGGTGCGTCTGCCCCGGCTGTGCGGTCCATCGCGAGCTCGACCTGCAGTACAAGGACTTCTGCCTCAAGGGGCCTGAGGCGGCGCGGCGATACGAGCAGTCCCTGCCATGACCGCCGAGGAGCGGTGGGACCGGCGGCTCGGCGAGTGGGAGCACCGCCACCGCCCGCTCTCGCACCTCATCGGTCTGGTCGTCTATCTGGTCGTGCTCGGCATCCTCAACCTGGTCGCGAACGCATACCCCGATTCTGTCTGGCACGGGCTCATCGGGTTCCTGAACGCGACCGTCTGGGTCGTGGTCGTGCTCTCCGTGATCAACCTGCTCGCCGACCTCGTCCTGGACCTCCCATTTCCGACGAACCTCCCCGGGCCGCTCCTCAGGGCCGTCGCGGCGGCCGCGACCACTTGGTACGTGGTCCAGCTCCTCTTCGAGATCGACCGGCTCTTCGGCCTCGGGATCTTCATCGCGCTCGCGCCGTTCGCGGTCCTGCTTTACGCCGCGGTCTTCCTGCTCGTCCTCGTGGGCGAGTCCATCAGGCTCGTCACGGCCGAGAGGCGATCGGGCTGAGCCCGGTCTCGGCGCCGCGGCACCCGGTCGCGACCCCGGCCGGTTTGAGCAGCACGATCCCGACCGTCGCGTAGACCCGGATCAGGAAAACGCGCCCGACCGTGCCGGTTGCGCACCCCATCAGGTCCCACCCCCGCTGCCGGGCCGGAAGAGCACCTTGTCGACCCGGTTGCCGTCCATGTCCACGACCTCGAAGTCGTTCCCGCCCCAGCCGAACCGGTCGCCCGTGACCGGCGTGCGCTCGAGGTGCATCATTACGAACCCGCCGAGGGTCTGGTAGTACCCGCGCTCCTCGTCGGGGAGCGGGGGCAGCTCGAAGCGGTCGCGGAACTCCTCGACCGGCATGAGTCCGTCGAGAAGCCAGGAGCCGTCGGGCCGTTCGACGGCCATCGGCTCCTCGTTGTTGACGTCCGGCAGGGACCCGACGATCGACTCGAGCAGGTCGTGGAGTGTCAGAAGCCCCTCGAGCGAGCCGTACTCGTCCGTCACCAGGGCCACGTGGGTCGTGGCCCCGCGGAACTGCTCCATCACCTTCAGGGCCGGAAGGGACTCGGGAAGGTAGAGCGGTTCGAAGAGGGCGGCCTCGATCTCGGGTGGTGTGCCCACCGGCGTCCGCGCCCAGAGCGTCTGGACGGAGACCATCCCCTCGACATGGTCGAGGCTCCCCCGGTAGACCGGGAAGTACGAGTGGCCGGACTCCCGCATCCGGGCAAGGTTCTCCTCGAGCGGGTCCTCGAGGTCGACCCCGACGATCTCGTGGCGCGGGGTCATGAGGGAGGCCACGCGCCGATCCGAGAGGCGGAAGACGCGGTCCACGAGCTCCTGCTCCTCCTCGTCGAAGACCCCCGCGCTCGTCCCCTCCTCGAGCATCAGCCGGACCTCCTCCTCGGTCACGGGCGACTCGGACGGCTCCTTTGACCCTACCAGCCGGAGCACGAGATCGGTCGAGGCTGAGAGGAGGATGACGGCCGGAGCCGCGATGACCGAGAGGACCTGCATGGGCCGCGCGACGCGGACCGCGATCGGCTCGGGGTTCGCGAGCGCGAGCCGTTTCGGCACGATCTCGCCGATGACGAGGGTCAGGTACGTGATCACCAGCACGACCACGGCAAAGGCGATCGTGGACGCGTACGGCGCGAGGGCCGGGACCTGGCGACGAACTCTGCGAGACCGGTCGCGAAGACGGCCCCACCGTACGCCCCCGAGAGGACGCCGATCACGGTGATCCCGATCTGGACGGTCGAGAGGAACCGGTTCGGCTCGGCCGCGAGCTCGAGCGCGGCCCCCGCGCGGGTATCGCCGTGCTCGGCGAGTGTCTGGAGCCGGTGGCGGCGGGCCGAGACGATCGCGAACTCGGCCATGGAGAAGAGGCCGTTGGCGAGGATCAGGAGACCGATGACCGCGGCCTCGAAGAGTCCGGCCGTGGCTACGCCCCCCTGCGCTGCGCCATCACAGTGGGAGTGAGATGGACGTCGACCTAGATAAGGTTTCCAGAAAAGGGGAGGGATCAGCGCGGCGGCTCGCCGGTGCCGGTCCAGTAGGGGGTGTACCCGTAGTGGGTGTAGACGTTCGAGAGCCAGTTCGTGTCGGCCGTTGTCGGGTAGTGGTCGCGGTCGAAGCCCGGCGCCGTCTTGAGGGTCTCCTCGTCCAGGTCGAGCATGAACTGCCGCTCGTCCGATCTCTTCATCAGGGCCTCCCAGGGGATCGCGAAGAGCTTGTCGCCCATGCCGAGGAAGCCGCCGTAGGCGAGAACCGCGTACGCGATCCTGCCGGTCGCGACGTCGATCATCAGCTCGTTGATCTTGCCGAGGTCGTCGCCCTTCAGGTTCCGCACCGCGCTGCCGACGATCGTGCTCGACCGCATCACACGGGGCCCGCCGCGCGTGGCGGCTTCTGCTTTCATCAGATCTGGATTCCGCATAGCCTTCACTCGGGCGCTCCGTTCGCGGTCCGCCTATATGAATTTATGGTCCACTGAGTCCCGGTCAGTCCTACTTCTTCTCTCCACTCGCCGGTCTTCTCGTCCTTCGCGTACTCCTTCTCCACCGCGGACCACGCCACGGCGTGAGCCGTCTCCTCCCGCGTCCCGCCCCGCTTCCGGTCCTCGGGCTCTTTGTACTCGTCCCAGGCATTGTTGAACGCGGCCCGGTAGATCTCCTGGGCGTGGCGCGGCAATACGTTCCGGACCCGCTCGGGCAGATCCTCGATGGCCTTGTAGGGCATGGCATGGCCTCTGCCGTACAGGTACATACGTCTTCTGCTCAGGCGGTGCAGGTCAGTCGCGGCGGAGGGCGCGCCAGCCGTCCCCGCACTCCTCGACAAAGAGCACGGGCTGTCCCCGGATGACCGCCGGCTTCGGGCCCTTACCGTGGTCGCAGACGAGCCGGCCCGCGGTCACGGCCCGGCCGTCGGACGTGACGACTTCGGCGATCCCGGCTTCGATCGCGGCCTCGACCGTGGCCTCCGGGCCGAGTGCGCGGATCGAGCCGAGCTCGAGGTACCGGCCGTCGGAACCGGTGGCCGCGAGGCCGATGCCCGCGAGCGCGCCGATCACGCCGCCGCCGGTGCCGCCGAGCGGTTCGAGGAGGAGGCCGGCGTTCCGTGCGAGCCGGAGCGCCTGCTCCTGCGTCAGCACCAATCGCTTCGCGTCCTGGCCGAACGCGACCACGGCCGATGAGACGGCAGTGGCGTCGACGGCCGCGATTCCGGGATCGGCGCCCTCGGCGAAGCCATCGAGCACGAGCTCGCGGGCAAGCCCGGCGAGATCGTCGAGCGCGTCGTCCCCGGCCTCGACGCGGATCACGGCCGATGAGTTGTGCGAGGTGTACGGGATCGCCGGATCGACCAGGAGCTGGTGGCGGGTGATCCCCGTGACCGGGTACCGGCTGGCGATTGCGGCCGCGATCGCCCGGGCGAGCCGGCCCGTGCCGGGCGTCCCGGGCATGTCCGTATCGTCGAGCGCAATGAGGAGGGACACTGTGAAAAAGGGGTGGGACCGCGCGGAAGATAATGTATGGGCACGCCCTTGTCCGTATGCCCGCACCGGGACCGGTATGACCCTGCATCGGGGGACGCGCTCGGTGCAGTCGGTTGTGTGCTTCCGGCCCCTCCCTACGGGGACCGACAGCCATTTATCCGGCCCGCGCCCGATCTGGTGCAATGGCAGACGATGACTACGTCCACGTGACCTGCCACGCCTGCGAAGGCGCTGGCTGCACGAACTGCGGCTCGCCGGGGCTGGGTCGAGGTCCGGCCGCCCGCGACCGCGTGCCCCCACTGCGGAGGCGAATGCTGCATCTACTGCGGGTACACGGGCTGGGCCGGCCTCCGGCCGAAGTACGACGAGGAGGCTGCCGGGGACGGGCGGTCCGACCGGTCCGGGTGCTGCGACTGACCGCACTGCCCGGGCACGATCGCTTTGATACGCGCCCGGGTCGAGATCTGATCCATGCCCGTCGTCACGATCCAGATGGCCGCCGGCCGCTCGCTCGAGCAGAAGCGCCGCGTCGCCGAAGAGATCACGGCCACCCTCGTCTCCGTTCTGAAGGTCGACCCCGCAGACGTCACGATCCTGGTCCACGAGCTGCCGCGCGAGAGCATCGCCAAGGCTGGCCGGCTCCTCTCCGAGCGGTAAGAAGAGCTCCGCCGGCACCCTGCCGCGCCGTTCAGGGCGACAGGGCCCTTTCGTCGGTCTCAGGAAGCGCCTCGATCACGGGCATCAGATGGATCACGGCCCCGTGCTCGTCCCGGATCGGAGAGACCGTGACCCGCCCCCGCACGAGGCTGCCGTCCTTCCTGAGGTAACGCTTCTCGATCCGGACGAACGGGGTCTCGCCCCGCAGCAGCCGCTCCGTCTCGGCAATGCTGAGCGGCACGTCCCCGGGGTCCGTCACGGACGAGAACGGTCTGCCGACCAGCTCCTCCTCGGTGTAGCCGAGCATCCGGCACAATGCCGGGTTGACCGTCTGGAACCGGAGATCGGGTCCGACCAGCGCGACGCCGAGCGGAGTCTGCTCGAAGAGCCGTCGGAAGCGCTCCTCGCTCATCCGCAGCTCCTGCTCCGCCTCCCTGCGCAGGATGGCCTGCCGAATCCCGTGGGCGAGCTCGGCGTACTGGATCGCCGGGTTCCCGCCCTTCTGGAGGTAGCGGTCCGCGCCGTTGTTGATGGCCGCCATCGCGACCTCTTCGCGCCCCCGCCCGGTCAGGAGGAGGAAGGGAACGTCCCCGAACTCGCTGCGAACCGCCTTCAGAAAGGAGATGCCGTCCATGATGGGCATCTGGTAATCGGAGATGATGGCGTCATACGGCCGCTCGCGCAGGGCCGCGAGACCCGCGGCGGCAGACGAGCGCGTCTCCACGCGGAACTGTCCGTCCCGTTCGAGAAAGATCCTGCCGAGCTCAAGGTCGTCGGGCTCGTCGTCGACGTAGAGAACAGTGTGCACGGTCGTAATCCCTGTTACCTTGGTCCGGCACCGAGGCTAATAAAATGGAATGATTCCCGTCCGGGCGGGATGGCCGCGACGGGCTATCCCGTGCGCCGACCTGCGATCGAGATCGGATCGAGCCGGACCACGACCGTCGCGGCGAGGGCCGCGTCGGGGTACGCGTCCGGGACCGCCCCGGCATACTTCCGCGCGAAGGCATCGAGCGCACGGTGCCGCTCGGCGGGGTCGTCGACGACCGCGCAGAGCGCAGTCCCGGCGACCGATGAGGCGCGCATGCCCGTGGCGCAGGCCGTCTCGCCCGATACAACCGCCGCGTGCGCGACGGCCGTGAAGCCGGCGCGGGGATCGGCCCGGAGGAGGTCGAGTTTGCGCCCGGCCGCCGCCATGTGGAGGTAGATCCGGCCGTCCGCGAGGGCCACACAGAGCGGGACCGCGTACGGCGCGCCGCCGTCGTTCAGGGCGAGCACGAGGTACGCGGCCTCGTCGAGGACTGCACGGCACCAGCGAGGGTCCAGCACCTCTTTCTCGGCCCGGCGCATGGACGTCATGCCCTTCGCGTTCGCACGGACTACACCTTGAAGGTATCGCAGATCGCATATATCGGGGAGGATGACGGAGATCACGAGCGGAGCCGGCCGCGGGGCACGGGCGAGGGCGGGATGACCTTCCGGTTCGCCCACCTCGCCGACCTCCACGTCGGGGCCTGGCGCGAGCGGGCGCTGGCCGAGGTCGGGCTTGCAGCCGTCCGAACCGCGTTCGAGCGGTGCATCGAGGAGCGGGTCGACTTCATCGTGATCGCCGGCGACCTCTTCGACGCGACCCTGCCCGATATGGCCCACGTCCGCGAGACGGCCGAGGTCCTGCGGCGGGTCGGCGAGGCCGGAATCCCGGTCTACGCGACCTACGGCTCGCACGACTACAGCCCGAGCGCGACCTCGGTGATCGACGTGCTCGAGGCCTCGGGCCTCTTCACGAAGCTGATGACCGCGGACGTCGCGGGCGAGGGCGAGGACGCCCTGGTCCGGCCGCGCTTCATCGTCGACCCCGGGACGGGCGCGAAGCTCGCGGGCCTCTCGGGCCGGCAGCGGTCGCTCGAGCGCGAGTACCTACCGGCGCCTCGACCACGCATATCTCATGGACGAGCCCGGGTTCAAGGTCTTCGTCTTTCACTCCGCCCTCGACGAGGTCCTGCCCGAGCACGAGCGGCATGCCGAGTCCATGCCGCGGTCGTTCCTCCCGCCCGGGTTCGACTACTACGCGGGCGGCCATATCCATACGCGGATCGAGGCCCGGGTTCCGGGAGGGCGCGGTATCCTCGTGTACCCGGGACCCCTGCTCGGCCACCAGTACGGCGACCTCGAACGTGCCCGCGACAACCCGCGGGGCTTCTACATCGTGACCGCGGACGAGACCGTGACCGATCTCTCGTTCGTCGAGGTCCCGCTCCCGCCCGTGGTCCTCCACGAGCTCCAGGCCGACGGGCGAACGGCCGGGGAGGTCGCCCACGAGCTCGAGTCGGCGGTCGCCTCGCGTTCGCACGAGGGCGCGATCGTGCTCGTCCGGGCCCGGGGCAGGCTCGCGGCCGGCGACCCGCGCGAGGTTCCGTTCGCGGCGGCCCGCGAGGCCCTCGACGCCCAGGGGGCGCTCTGCGTCAAGCTGAGCCGGAGCGGGCTTGCCGGGCCGGCGCCCCGGCGCGGCCGGAGCGACGGCGCCCGGCTCAAGCACGAGATCGAGGCGAGGGTGATCGCCGAGCACTGCGCGGCCTTCCACCCCGACCCTGCCCTCGACGACGCAGTCCGGGAACGGGTTGCGGCCGCGTTCGAGGCCGGGGCCGGCACCGAGACCGGCCGGCGGGTTCTCGAGGCGGTCGCAGTCGAGCCGGCCGAGGGCGAGGCCGTCCGTGCCTTCGCCAACCGCGTCCGCGAGCGGGCCGGCGCGGCCCTCCCCGGGCTCGAGGAGGATCGATGAAACTTGTCCGGCTCACGCTCTCGAATATCCGTTCGTACGGGCCCGAGCCGACCGTGGTCGAGATCGGCGACGGGATCACGCTCTTCTGGGGCGAGATCGGCTCGGGCAAGTCGACCCTGCTCGCCGCGCTCGAGTTCGGGCTCTTCGGCCTCGGCGACATCAAGAACACGCACCTGCTTCGCCACCGGGCTGCGCGGGGCGAGGTCGCGGTCACATTCGCGGCCGGCGGGACCGAGTACACGGTCCACCGGGCACTCGTGCGGGGCGCGAGAAAGGGGGACGTCAGGCAGATCGAGGGCTGGATCGAGGCCGATGGGGAGCGGACCGACTACTCGACCACGGAGCTGAAGGCCCGGGTGCTCGAGCCTGCTCGGGTTCAACGAGCGACCCGACCCGAAGGCGGCCTCGCGCATCTACCGCTACGCCGTGTACACGCCGCAGGAGGAGATGAAGCAGGTCCTCCTGCTCGGGCGCGAGGAGCGGCTCGATATCCTCCGCCGCGCCTTCGGCCTCGAACAGTACCGCTTCGCCCGCCGGAACGTTGAGGAGCACCTGGTCCGGTCCGTGATCGCGCCCCGGCGCGAGGTCTACGGCGCCGAGGCCCAGGCCCTGCCCGCGACCGAGGAGGAGGAGCGGCAGCTCGGAGACGAGGCCGACCGGCTGGCCGAGGAACGGGAGGGTGTCGAGGCCGCGATCGCTCTGATCGAGGCCGGGCGAGCCCGGCTCGCCGAGCAGGCCGCGCCGCTCGCCGGGGCCCGGGCCGCGTTCGACCGCGCGGAGGGCGAACTGATCGCGCTCGAACGGGTGATTGTGGCCGACGAAGCCGAGGTGGCCGCGCTCCGAAGCGACCTTGACCGATCGACGGTGGAGGTCAGCGATGACGGCGACGAGAGCCGGTTCGCGGCGCTCTCCGAAGGCTACGCCCGGTGGGAGGCGCTGGGCGCCGAGCGGTCTCGCCTCCGCGGGGCTGCGGCCGAGCACAGGGCTCTCGAGGAGGAGATGCGAACCCTCGAGGCCGCCATCGCGCGGGAACGGGAACGACTCGAGGGGCGGCAGGAGGCCCTCCGGGCCCAACTCGCCACGGGCGACCCCACGCCCGTGCTGGCCGCGCTCGCGGCCGAGACCGTGCGTGTCGAGGCGGAGGAGTCGCGGCTCGAGGCCGAGCTCGCGCCCGAGGCCGAGGTGGCCGAGGAGACCGGGCTCTGCAACCAGATCCGCGGGACCGCGCAGGCCAGGGTCGAGGCCGCAGAACATGAGGCGGAGCGCGTGATCGCCGAGGCCGAAGCGCTCGCCGCGATCGGCGATGGCGCGGCCTGCCCGACGTGTCGGCAGACACTGACGGCCGAGCACCTTGCGGCGATCGCGGCCGACGCCGAGGCCGAAGCCGAGCTCGCCCGGGCCGGGGCCGGGGAGCTCCGCGGCCGTCTGGCCGCGATCGACCAGGAGCTCGCCAGACTCGGGGAGCAGCGCCTCCTCTTCGAGCGGGTCCGCCACGATCTCGTCGCGATCCGCGCCGAGCGGGCCAGGCTCGAAGGGCGGCGCCGGGAGCTCGAGCAGCGCCGCGACCGAGCGGGCCGCCGTCGCCGACGAGTGCGCCGCGCTCTGCCCGCCGGCTCGGAGCCGGCGACTTCGCCCGGGACGAGCAGGGGCGGCTCGCCGCGGCGACAGTTCGCCGCGACGCCCGCGCTGCCGAGGCATCCCGCTATGCCGAGGTCGAGGCCGCCGCCGCCGCGCTCGAGGCCGAGGGCGTGGTCGCGGCGTACAGGGACGCGCTCGCCCGTCGCGAGGCCCGCGAGGAGGCAGCCCGCCGCCGGGCCTACGCGGAGGCCGCGCTCGCGGCCGTCGGGGAGCGGCTCGCGGCTCGGCAGGCTGAAGCCAGGGAACGGCGGGAACAGCTCGCGGCCCTCGCGGACGCGGTCGATCACCTCGCCGCGCTCGAGGAGTCGCTCGCGGAGGCGGCCGAGCGGGCCGCCGAGGCCGGGCGGGAACGGGTGAGGCTCGAGGTCGAGCAGGCCCGGAACGCCGAGCGGCTTTCTGCCGTCGGGGCCGAACGCGAGCGCCTGCTCGGCCTCGAGCGGCGAAGGCAGTACCTCGGCGAGGTCCAGCGCTGGCTCGGGGCCCACCTCGTCCCCGCGATCGCCGAGATCGAGGAGGAGGTCTTCGAGCGGATCCGGTTCCGCTTCGAGGGGCTCTTCGCCGACTGGTTTGCGCGGCTCGTCGAGGCCGACGACCTCGAGGCGCGCGTGGACGAGACCTTCTCGCCCATGCTCCGATCGGGCGAGTACGACCTCGACCTCGACCTCGACTCGCTCTCGGGCGGGGAGCGGACGAGTCTCGCCCTCGCGTACCGGCTCGCGCTCAACACGATGGTCCGCGAGGAGGCCGGAATGGGGAGGGAGAGCCTGCTGGTCCTGGACGAGCCGACGGACGGGTTCTCCTCGGGCCAGCTCAACCGGCTCCGCGACATCCTCGGCGAGACCGGATGCGACCAGACGGTCATCGTCTCGCACGAGCAGGAGCTCGAAGGGGTCGCGGACCGGGTCTACGGGGTCTCGAAGGAGCGCGGGGTCTCGACGGTCACACCCCGCTGAGTCACCCCTCGGGGCGCCGCGCCCGGATCAGGTAGAAGTACTCGCCGTACGGCTCGACCGACTCGATCACGAACCCGGCGTCGCGGATCATGGACGCGGCCTCCTCCTCGGAGAACCGGATCTCGACCGGCGGCCCGAGCAGATCCCCGTGCCGGATCGTCTCCTCCTTCTTCCAGTCCAGGTTCGCGAGGAGGCCCCCGGGCTTCAGCGCGGTCATCGCGTTCCGGAGCGCGGCCGACTGGTCCGCGAAGTCGTGCAGGCAGATGCCGAAGAAGACGAGGTCGACGCAGCCCTCGCAGACCAGGAACTCCTCGGCCGTGCCGGCCCGGATCCGGATGTTCTCGAGCCCCTCCTCCTCGGCCTTCTCGTGCAGGCGCGTCAGCCGGCCGACCGAGGGGTCGACCGCGTACACGGCCCCGCGCGGCCCGACCATCCGCGCGGCCGGGAGGGTGAAGAACCCGTCCCCGGACCCGACGTCGGCCACCACCTGCCCGGGTCCGAGGCCGAGGGACGCGAGGATCGCCTCGGGATCCTGCCACTCGCGCCTCTCGGCATCGTCGTGCTCCTTCATACACTCCTGTAGAGGTGCCGGTGAATATCAAAGTGTGGCGACCAAGAACGCATTGATATGTGCATAGAATGACGCTTCTGTACCATGGCGATCGGAGAACGGTGCTATATCCACGGGTATTCGGAGGACGAAGCGCTTCGGCTTGACGATCAGGCCGCGACGCTCGCCGATCTCCTTCACCACGACACCCGGTATGCGCCCGGCTCCCTCGTCCTCGAGGCCGGGTGCGGGACGGGAGCTCAGACTCTGCAGATCGCCGGGCGAAACCCGGATGTCTCCCTTGTCTCGGTCGATCTCTCGGCCGTCTCGCTCCGGGCGGCGCAGGCCCGAGGAGTCGCCGCCGACCTCGTCCGCGGCGAGATAACGGCCCTGCCGTTCCGGGACGGGACCTTCGACCACGTCTTCGTCTGCTTCGTGCTCGAGCATCTGGCCGACCCCGAGGGAGCGCTCAGGGCACTGGGGCGCCTCCTCCGGCCGGGCGGGACGATCACCGTGATCGAGGGGGACCACGGCTCCTGCTACTACTATCCGGCCACACCCGCGGCGGCGTCGGCCTGGGGGGCGCTCGTGGCCGCACAGCAGGCGATCGGGGGCGACCCCCTGATCGGTCGGCGGCTGTACCCGCTCGTCGCCGGCGCCGGCTTCGCCGGGATCTCGGTCTCGCTCCGGCAGGTCTATGCGGACGAGAGCCGGCCCGGGGTTCAGGACGGGTTCGTACAGAGGACGATCGTGCCCATGGTCGAAGGGGTACGGGAGCAGAACGCGGCGCTCGGGCTGGTCGACCCGTCGAATTCGAGCAGGGGCTCGCCGATCTGCGGGCCACGGGCGGACCGGGCGGGACCTTCTGCTACACCTTCTTCCGGGCGACGGGGGTCAGGCAGGAGTGAAGGGATCCGTGATCCCCGGGTGACGCAGACCGTCGGAGCAGCCGGATCGACCTCTGCAGCGGCTCTCTCACGGACTGAAAAAGAGTCCGACCCGGAACGGGTGGAGCTCGGAATGGCCGATCCCCGCCTTCACCGCCGGATCATCGTCGAAGATCCGTTGCGCCTCCTCCGCCGAGTCGACGCGGTAGACCAGGACGCCGATCGCCCCGTCCGTGGCCGCGCCGCCGAGCAGGAGCTTCCCCTGGTCGAAGAGCCGCTGGACGTACGCGAAGTGCTGCTCCATCACCGCCCTCTCTTCGGGCGTCATCGAGGCGAGGAAGTCCGGCCTCTTCGGTCTCATCGTGGAGATATACGTGAGCGGGAGATCCATACCAGAGATGGTCGCGACGCTACTTCACCCTGGCGACAGGTCCTGCGGATGGCCCGATGGGTGAGTACGACAAGGAGCTTCCGGAGCGAGCCATCGGACTCTGCGATCCCGTGGCCCTCGCGGCCCTCATGTCACCCGATGATCTTCACCGACCCCGGGCTCACCCGCTCTAGGCCATCGGTCGAGAGGTACTGCCGGTAGTCGGCACGGTCTCTGCAGTGGTCAGGTTGTTCCTGATCATCCAGCGGCCCTCGTCCTCCATGGCGAGGATGAGCGACTGGTCGAGCGAGAGCGAGAACCGGTGCCGTGGCCACTCCGCGTCGATCTGCGGGCCATCCATGCCCAGCCGGTCCTGCAAGATCCGCTGTGCATCCGCCGGGTGGCCCTGTATCCAGTCGTCGGCCTCCAGGACCGCCTGCAGAAACCGGGCCGCCTCCGAAGGGTGGTCCGCGAGCCATGCGGCGCGGCCGACGAGGACGGCGTACGTGTACTGGCTGCTCTGGACGGGCAGGACCGACGCGCCGTCGCCCAGCCGCCCCCTGATGGCGCTCAGGTACGGTTCGGCCGTGACGACGGCGTCGATACTGCCGTTGCAGAGGGCCTCGACGCCGTCCGAGCGGCTGACGTCGACGAGGGTCACCCCGTCGAGGCTCTGGCCCTGCAGCGTGACGTACCGGCTCAGGTAGAACTCGCTGATGGTGTGCCGCGGCACCCCGACCCGTTTTCCCCCGAGATCCGATGCGTTCGTCACGCCCCGGTCCTTCCGGCCGACCAGGTACATCAGCTCCGACCGCGCGACGCTGCCGATACTGCACAGGCCCGCGTTGCCGAACGCCTTCTGGACGAGGGCGAACTCGGCCGAGAGGGCGAGATCGGCCTCGCCGCGCTGGACGCCGGTGGCAGCGGAGAGGCCGGTATCGTACTCCCGCAGGGTCACGTTCAGCCCGTGCCGCTCGAAACAGCCCCGGTCCGCGGCCACCCAGACCGGCGCGGACGAGAGAAGCCGGGCTGTGCCGAGCGTGATCGGGTCGTGAGCCACAGGGCTGGCCGCCATCGTGTGCGTGAAGTACCCGACTCCCGCTCCTGCGAGCGCCAGCGCTCCGATGACGAGGACGACAGCGGCACGCGTGGCTTCAGGACCGGGCTTCACAGGCTTCCCCCGACGGTCCTCCGCGCTGCACGGCCGGAGAACCCTGCCCGGCCGGCCGCGGAGAGACGCTTCCGGTGATCGGGAGTTGGAAGGCATCCGTTACAATGGTTGCGATTCCGGTCCGGGCGGCCCGCCGCAACCCTGATATCTCCGTTCGGCCATCGGTAGGCATGGATCTCAGGAACGTCACGGACTTCGCGAACGCGAACCCGGTCGCGTACGTCGGGACCGTCGAGGGCGACCAGCCCCGTGTCCGGGCTTTTGCCATGTGGTATGCGGACGAGACCGGGTTCTACTTCCACACGGGCTCGACCAAGGATGTCTGCCGGCAGCTGCAGGCGAACCCGAAGGTCGAGCTCTGCTTCTACGACCCCGGCGACGGCCAGGGGGCCGGACGGCAGCTCCGGGTCGAGGGCAGGGTCGAGTTCCTCGACGACGCGGCCCTCGCCGAGCGGCTCTACGAGGCCCGGCCCTGGCTCCGGGCGATCACGGGCGAGGGCGACGTGCGCCTCGCGATCTTCCGCGTGGCCCACGGCTCGGCCTGGTTCTGGACAATGGCCGCGAACCTGCGGGAGCGCGAGCAGGAGCGGGTCCGGTTCTAGGCCGCCCCGCGGCATCCGGTTGCTCAGGTCCCGTCCGTCCCGCGCCGCCACCCTCCGGGGGGCACGGCGAGCTCGAACCGGGCCCCGGCACCCGGGGTCCCGGTCTCGGCGATGGTGATGCCGGTCAGCCCGAGGGCCTCGCGGGCGAGGTAGAGCCCGAGCCCGGTGTTCGCGCCGTAGCCGCGCTCGAAGATCCGCTCCTTCGCGTCCGCCGGCACGCCCACGCCGTCGTCCTCGCAGACGATCACGAGGCCGCCCTCCCCGGTCTCCTCGGCCGAGAACCGGATCGTTCGTGACCGAGACGCCGTGGCGGAGCGCGTTCTCGATGAGGCCGGCCACGACCCGCGTGCAGATCGGGTCCGCCCAGACGCGGAGGTCCGCCGGCAGGTCGTTTGCCACGCGCACGGCGTCGGGGTCCGCCTCTCGCGCTGCGTCCCCGACCATGGCCCGGGCGTCCAGCCAGGCCGGCGGGCGGGCGCCCATCCCTTCCCAGGCCCCCGCGAACTGGATCAGGGACGCAATCCGCTCCCCGGCCGCCATGCTCCGCTCGAGGAAGGCCGCGACGGCCGGACTCCCCTCCTCCGCCCGGGCGAGGGAGAGGTATCCCCGCAGCACGGCGAGCTGGTTGTCGATGTCGTGCCGCGTGATCCCCGAGAGGAGTGTCAGCGCCCGGTTCGCCCGGCGGAGGGCCGCCTCGGCCTCGCGGAGATCGGTGATGTCGAGGCCGACGGCCTGGAACCGGACGAGCCGCCCGTCCCCGTCGTAGACGGCACGGTTCGTCCATTGCTGCCATCGCTGGGTGCCGTCGGGAGCACGGTCGGACTGCTCGTGGGTCTCGACCGGCCGTTCGGGGGTGAGCCCGGCGAGCGCGGCCCGCACGTACTCGGCGTCCTCCGGCGAGATCATCTCGAAGAACGGCCGCCCGACGAGCGCCTCCGGGGACTCCCCGACCATCGCCGCGAGGGCCGTGTTGACGTACGTGAGTCGTGCCGTCCGGCAGGAACGTGCAGAAGTAGACGGGCATGTCCTCGGCGAGCGTCCGGTATCGCTCCTCGCCCGCGCGGAGGGCGTCCTCGGCCCGCTTCCGGTCGGTGATGTCGTGCAGGATGCCGAAGACGGTCTGCCGGTCCGGGTCGTACTCGGCGACGGAGCGGAGCTCCCGCCGCCGCCCGTCGTCGGCGCGGCGGATGGCGAACTCCACCTCGTACGGCCGCCCCTGCTCCACGAGCTCCCGCAGGGCCCGGTCGAGCAGGGGGCGGTACTCGGGCAGGGGCACCTCCTGGACGTCGGCCAGCGGACGCTCGTCGCCGTACAGGCCGTAGAGGGATTGCGCGCCGCGCGAGGCATGGATGGTCCCGGTCTCGAGGCAGAGCTCCCAGTGCCCGAGCCCGGCGATCTCCTCGGCCCGTCTGAACCGGCGCTCGCTCAGGAGCAGGGCCTCCTCGGCCCGGCGGCGGGCCTCGACCGGCCAGGTGGTCGTCACGATCCCGTCCACGCCGGGCGTCCCGAGCAGGTTGGCGGCCACGGACTCGACCGCGACCCAGCGGCCGTCGGCATGCCGGACCCGGAACCCGGTCGGCGTACCCGGGCTGGTGCCGGCGTAGACCGCCGCGAGGGCGTCGCGGACGAGCTCGCGGTCTTCGGGGTGAACGAACTCGAGCGGGCTCCGGCCGAGCACGGAGCCCGACGGGTATCCGAGAATGCGCGGGCCCGAGTCCGAGTCGTAGGCGATCAGCCCGTCACGGTCGATGATGCGGATGATGTCCGATGAGTTTCGGATCAGGGCGCGAAAGCGCCGCTCGCGCTCCTCGAGCTCCCGCTCGGTCGCCCGCCGCTCGATCGCGACCCGCGTCTTGTGCGCGAGCTCGGCGAACTGGGCCCCGGGGTCCCCGCCCTTCTGCACGTAGAAGTCCGCGCCCTCATTGATCGCCCGGATGACCACCTGCTCCCGCCCTTTGCCGGTGAAGAGGACGAACGGGAGGTGCCCGTACTGCTTTCGGACGAGCGCGAGGAGCCCGATGCCGTCCATCTCGGGCATCTGGTAGTCCGAGACGACCGCGTCGAACGGCTCGCGGGCGAGGAGGTCGAGCGCGGCGTCGGCCGAGCCGCAGGTCTCCACCAGGAACGGCCCGGCCCGCTCGAGGAGGAGCTTCCCGATCTCGAGCAGGCCGGGCTCGTCGTCGACCAGCAGAACCCGAAACGGGGAGGCCATGGCTGCATCTGAGTCTCGCTTCCCAGGTCTCATAGCTTTCGTCGGTGCGCGCTGCGCCGGGGGGTTGCGCTTTGAGGCCGGCGGGATCGCCTCGCCGGACGAGAAGGAGGGCGTTACCTGCCGTCCCCGTCCCGCGCGAGCTCCTCGTCGAGCCAGTCGAAGATCCGCTGGCTCCCCAGGAGCTGTGCGCCGGCCTGGCAGTGGAATCCGGCCCCCTCGGCCGCGCTGAAGGTGATCATCGTCCGCCGGTCCGGCGGCAGGGCGTCGTAGAGCCGGCGGCTCTGGTCGCCGAAGAACTGCTCGCCCTCGACGTCGAGGACGAGGACCGGGCAGCGGATGCGGCCGGCCGAGCCGTTCATGGTGTAGGCCTCGTGGGCCCGCATCAGCTCGGCCGGCGTGGCCACACCGAAGGCCCACTGGCCGTGCGTGGTGGCCCAGTAGAGCTGGGTGCTGTTCCTGATCATCCCGGCGACGACCTTGTTGTAGACGTCGGGCTGGCCTTCGATGAACTCGCGGAGCTGGTCCGTCGTCATCCTGGACGCGGTTGCGTCGTTCTCGAAGACGTCGTAGACCCCCTCGTTCGCAATCACAGCCCTGAGCCGCGGCTCGTACGCCGCCGCGCGGGGCGCGAGGTACCCGCCCATGCTGAGACCGTAGAGCACGACCCGGTCGGGGTCCACGTCGGGCCGGGCCATGGTCCAGTTCACCACGGGCGAGATCACAGCCTCCCAGTCGGGGCGGAAGTGGAGGCCCTGCTTCCGGATGGCACGGCCCTGTCCAGGGCCGTCGAAGGCGAGGACGTTGTAGCCCCGGGCGACGGCGTCGGTTCCGACGCCGAACCAGCACTCCTCCGCCGTCCCGTCGAAGCCCTGGTGGATCACGATCGTCGGTGCCCGGCGGCCGTCGGCGTACGCGGGGAAGAAGTAGCCGTGGAGGGTGGTGTTCTCGTACGGAATCTCGACCTCCTCGAACCGGACGCCTGTGAGAGTCAGGCCCCGCACGAAGTCGGCGTGCATGGCGTCCCAGAGCCGGACGATCTCGGGGTTCGCCGGGTCGTCGTGGAGGAAGAAATCGGCCGCGCGGTAGTACTCCGAAGACCGCAGGTACGCCGCCCCGGCGCTGACCGTGTGGTTCCGCCGCTCACTCTCGACGCCGATGGCGTGGATGCGTTCGGCTGTCGCGTTCCATTCGCGGTACCAGGCGTCGAGGACGGGTCGGAGCCCCTCGGGCTCGTGCGCGGCGATACGGGAGGCGGTCTGGAGGCTCTCGCCGATGTCGGCCCCGTGCCCGAGCGATTTGCTGAGCGTCCGGAGTAGCTCGAAGGAGAGGTCGGGGTCCCGGAAGACCAGGGTTGCGGTCGTGTTCGTCATGGTGGCTCCGTGGGTGACGTTCGGAACAGGTGTTCCGTTCGGGCTCGCGTTCGCCGCGGACGGCACCGCCGCCTGCCCCGCGCCGAGGCAGCCGGCGAGGGGTAGAGTGAGCAGGAGGACGAGTGTGCAGAGGACGGGAAGCAACCGGGCCATGAGAAATGATCCGGGGGGACGGGTGATAATGGTTATTCTCTCGGTCGGGATCAGCCATGGAAACCGCCTTCTCCTCGCACGGCCACCCGTCATCATGAACGTTCTCGCGCTCGGCGCCCACCCCGACGACGCCGAGATCGGGTGCGGCGGGGCTCTCGCCCTCCACGCGGACGCGGGCGACCGGGTGTACATCGCCTGCGCCACCGACGGCGAGGCCGGCGGCATGGGCGTGCCTCCGGTGAAGCTCGCACGCATCCGCCGCGACGAGGCCACCGAGGCCGCCGGCGTGCTCGGCGCGGACGGCGTCCGGTTCCTCGGCTTTCCCGACGGCCGGCTCGCCTGGGCCGGGTACGACCTGGTCGCCGCGATCGTCCGGATCGCCCGCGAGCTCCGGCCCGGGATCGTCTACGCCCCCCATCCCGCCGACGCACACCCCGACCATGCAGCGCTCGCCGTCGCCGCGATCGACGCCGTGCGCCGGGCCGGGGTCCGCGCCTTCCCCGAGCTCGGCGAGCCCCACCGCGCCGACGAGCTCCGACTCTACGAGGTCTGGACGCCGATCGCCGAGGTCGCGGTCACGGTCGACATCTCGAGCGTGGCCGAGAGAAAGGCCGCCGCGATTCGGTGCCACGCGTCCCAGCGCGGGACCGCCGCCTTCGACGAGATCGCGCTCGGCCTCAACCGCTACCGCTCGGTCCTCCTCCGGACTGCCACCTACGTCGAGGCCTTCGGCGCCGCCCGGACGACGTGGTGATCATGCATAAGTAGCCCGGCGGCGACTCCCCCACCATGAAGATGGTCGTGGCGATCATCCGGGACAACCGGCTCGAGGCGGTCACGCGGGCGCTCGGGGAGGCGGGGTTCGGCTCGATGACGGTCACGGAGGTGCGGGGCCGCGGTGAGCAGCGCGGCGTCCGGCAGGAGTACCGCGGGGCCGAGTACGTCATCGACCTGCTGCCGCGGATCCGGATCGAGGTGGCCGTCCACGACACGGCCGTCGAGCGGGTCGTGGACCTGGTCTGCGAGGCCGCCCGAATGGGCGAGCCCGGGGACGGCAAGGTCTTCATCCAACCGCTCGACGACGCGGTCCGCGTCCGTACCCGCGAGCGGGGCGACGGCGTCCTCTAGCCGCGCTCGAGCCGGACGAGCGGCGAGGCCGGGTCGAGAAAGGCCCCGAGGAAGGGCGCGAACTCCGCGGACCAGCATGCCGCGCCGGCCAGGAGCTCGCGCTTCTCGAGGGCCCGGCGGACGTTCTTGCCGAGCGAGACCCCGAGGATCTCCTCCGATCCGAGCAGGGCTTCGGCCGTCCGGTAGCGGCGCGGGACCTCGACCACGTACCGCCCGTCCTCGATGAACGGGCCCGCGAAGGGTCCGCCCGCGGACGGGGCCGCGTACTTCTCGCGGAACTTCGCCGCGTTCTCACCGTTCCAGAGCGGCGGGCCCTGATGCCGGGCCACCGCCGGGAGGGCGTCGACGAGCAGCTCGAAGACGAGCAGGCAGTGGTCCGGCCCCATCTCGCAGTCGGACCGGTTGACGGCGAAGCCGTGCCGCCCGAGGAGCTGGGTCAGTCCCTCAAGGCTCTTCCGGAGCTGGGGCACGACCACGTCCTCGATCAGGTTCGGGGTCGGGAACCGGATGGCGTAGAGCGCGGTCCCGCGGGCGGCGAGCGCGTCCGCGAACGCATCGGCCGGGATCGGCGGGGGCGGCCGGAGCTCGAAGAACGCGGCCGACGGGGCCGCGAGGTACCCCCGCGCCAGCTCCACGAAGGCCATCATGCGCGAGAGCGAGACCGAGGCCGAGACGTTCCTCTTCGGGTCGACCGGGTCGACCACCACGAGGGGCTCCTCGAACCTTTTCTCCGCGTGGTCCTCCAGGTCGATCACGGTCCCCGGGCGCCAGCGACCCGCGGCCGCGAGCACGCCCTCGAACGAGCCGTACCGGAGCACCAGGAGCTCGCAGAGGTACCCGGCGAAGCCCTCGGTCATCTGGTCCGAGCCGTAGACCCCGCCGGCCTTGGCGAACTGCTTGAGGAGCAGGACGTCGTCCACGAGCCCGTCGATCCGCTCGGAGACGTACCGCGTGTGGAACGGCGTCCGGTCGACCGCGCTCTGGATCCCGGTGGCCGTGGCCACGCAGTAGCACGGGACCAGGTCCACGTCGATCCCGTCCACGGTCGCGTTGATGTACGGGTGTTCGGCGTACTTCTCGCGGTAGCCGTCGCCGAACTCGAGCGCGATGGCGCGGGCGACGGCAAGCCCGTCCCGCTCGAGGGACTCGCGGTCGAGTTCGGGCGGAAAGAGGAGGAAGAGGTCGAGGTCGCGGTCGCCCCGGACCCAGGTCCCGCGCGAGGCCGAGCCGACGACCATGGCCCCGATCCCCCGGGCCTCGATCGCGGGCTTGAGCCGGTCGATCACGGCCTGAAGGTGGGCGAGCTCGTCCGGCCGCGGCCGGATCTCGGCGAGGACGGTCTCGCGGATCGCGCCGGTCAGAGGACCACCTCGGCGAGGTCCTCGTACACGGGTCCCTGCGGCGTGAGGGTGGACTTCTTGAGCCGGAACCGGTCGACCGTGAAGGTCCCGAAGCCGTCGCGGGGCAGGGCCGCCAGCCTGTCGAGGAGGGACGGGTGAAAGACCTTGACCCGTGCGACCGTGGCATGGCCCCGGAACGCCCGGCGCTCGCGGGGAAAGCCGAGCGGCTCGAGCGCGGCGCCCACTGCCCCGGCGAGCGCGGCGAGGGAGCCGTCATCGGTGCACGGACACCAGATGGTCCGCGGCGACGACCGGCTGTTCCCGGCGATCGGCCCGACCGCGAGCTCGAACGGGACCGGACGGACGGCCTCGAGCGCGGCCGCGACCGCTCCAAGCCTGTCGGGCTCGACCTCGCCGAGGAAGGCGAGCGTGACGTGGATCTGGGCCGGGGCGACGAAGGTGAGCCTGGCGGCCGAGCCGCGAAGTGCCTGCGCGACCTCGGCGATCCGGGTCCGCATCTCCTCCGGGAGGTCGACCGCGACGAACGTCCGCACCATGGGGGAGAGTGTGGGCGCGGCTGGTACAAAGCAGGATCGGTCGGGTCGCAGGTCAGAGGATGGCCTGCACGAGCCCGGCCACCTCGGCCCGGATCGTCGGGTCGAGCGCGAGGACCGCGCCGAGATAGACCGCGGCCCCGAGCACGACTGCGCCGATCAGGATCGGCAAAGAGTCGGGCGGCAGCACGACCCGGTACGCGAGCACGGCGCCGGCCATCAACGCGGCCGCGAGGGCGACGGCGCCAAGGGGACGGCGCTCGAGCCGGACTGAGACGGTCCGGCCGAGCAGGGCGCGGGCGAGGACGGTCGCGATCGCAGTCGAGAGGAGCAGGGCCATGGCCGCGCCCGTGATGCCGAACACGGGGATCAGGACGAGGTCGCCGAGGACGAGGACGGCCGCCCCTGCGCCGGCCGCGACGAAGGCCCCACGGGGTCGGCCGACGGCCGAGAGGGCCATCCCCTCGAGCAGGAAACCGACGGAGATGAGCTGGGCGAGAAGCAGGAGCACGAACGCCGGCGCGGCCGGAGCGAAGTCTGCGCCGTAGAGGAAGTAGAGGAGCGGCTCCGCGAGCAGGATCCCGCCGACGACGACCGGCACCGCGAGCAGGAGGGCGAAGGTCCAGGCCTGGGACAATGCGCCGGCGGCCTCGCCGAGCGCGTCGGCCTTGGTCCAGCCCGCAATCCGCGGCGCCAGCGAGGCCCGGAGCGGCATGGTCGAGAGGACCGCGAGGGCCGCGAGCTGGAGCGGGGTCCGGTAGAGCGCGACCTCGCGGTCCGAGAGGAGGTAGCCGATCAGGACCGTGTCCGCGTTCGCGCTGACGACCGCCACGAGCGTGATCAGGAACGACCAGAGCGCGAACGGCGCGAGCGAGGCGAGGTGGCGGGTGCCGAAGCGGGTGAGCCGCAGGGAGAGGAAGCGGCGGTTGACGAGCGCGGTCGCGACCGTGCCCGCCACGAGCCCGCCCGCGAGCCCGGCCGCGCCGTACCCGGCCGCGACGGCCCCGACCTGGACCGCGACCCGGGCACCGACGCCGACGAGCTCGGCCGACTGCCCGATGCCGGCCTGCCCGCTCGCCCAGACTCCGGTCGCGACGATCCCGGCGAGGGACGCTGCGAGGAGGGCGAGCGCGAGCCAGGGAACGAGGCCCGAGGCGTCGAGGTCGACGAGCAGGGGGCCGGCCGCCACGATCCCGGCCGCGATGACGAGCGCGAGCCCGGCCCGGGCGGCCGCGTACGCCGAGAAGTGGGCGGCCGGTTCGTCCCGCTCGGCGATCCGCTGGGCCGCGGCCCCGCCCAGGCCCGGGTCCGAGGCGAGGAGGAGGAAGCCGAGGTAGGCCGAGAGGAGGTAGAAGGCTCCGAGGGCCTCGGCCCCGGCCGCGTGCGCGATGTAGACGGTCGAGGCGAACCCGAGCAGGGTCGAGCCGATCGTCGTGAAGAGCCCGATCAGGGACTGCCGGCGGACCGGGGAGACCGCCATGAGCCGGGCGAGGCGGGTGCGCACGGGTGTAGTATGCGCGGGGAAGAGTGCATAAGCATGTGCCCGGCGATCCCTTGATGAGCCCGGAGACACCACGGTCAGACATGGCCGATGCAGTGATCCGCGTGCAGGGGCGCGGCAGGCTCCGGGCCGATCCGGACCGGACCGTGCTCGAGTTCCAGGTCCGGGGGCGGTCCACGGACTACGCGGACGCGGTCGAGCGGGCCGCGATCGAGGTCGAGGCGATCCGCGCCGCGCTCGAGACGCAGGGGATCGCACGAACAGCCCTGAAGACGACGCGGTTCGGCGTCGGGCGCGACGAGGAGTGGGACCCCAAGCGGGAGAAGCGGCTCTTCCTGGGCTATGCGGCCGTGCACGGCCTCCGGCTCGAGCTGCCCCGGACCACCGATGCCGGGGCCGTGCTCGACGCGATCGCGGACGCGGCGCCCGGGCGCCGCGGTCCAGATCTCGTTCGAGATCGGGGACCCGGACGGCTTCCGGCAACGGCTCCTCGCGGCCGCCGTCGAGGCCGCGCGGCGGAACGCCGCGACGATCGCGGAGGCGTCCGGCGTCCGGCTCGGCCCGATCGCCGGGATCGAGTACGGCTGGACCGAGATCCACGTGGCCTCGGCCCTCATGTACGAGTCGCGGGCGATGCGCGGCGCGGCGGCCCCGACCTCGTTCGAGCCCGAGGCGATCGAGGGCGAGGAGTCGGTCACGGTCACCTGGGCGATCGACCGGGGGTGATGCTACGACCGAGAGCATTTTCAATAGCGACCGCGTTCAACAGGTAACCCGCGCAACGGTGGTGGTCGAAAGATGGACGGGGTGATCGTGTACCGGCTCGAGTTCTGCCCGAACTGCGAGCTCTTGAAGGCGTATCTGAACGAGCGCGGGGTCGCGTTCGCCGCGGAGGACATGTCCTCCGCGGCCGCGCTGACCGAGCTCCGGGTCAACGGCGTCTTCGCGAGCGAGGCGCCCGTGCTCAGGAAGGGGGACGCGTTCCTGACGTCGGCCGAGCTCTTCAGCGGGGGCGCCGTGGACCGCGCGGCCGTCGACGCCCTCCTCGACGGGGCGTGAGCCCGTGACCCCTCCGGAGCCGAGCCGGCAGGCGACCCTCGACGGGGTCTGGATCCCGGCGATGCCGTCCGTCCGGCGGTCGGACGGGCACATCCTCGAGTGGGACCGCGAGCGGATCGTCCGGCAGATCCTGACGGAGACCCAGCTCGTCGAGACCTTCTACGACGGCGAGGGCGCGGACGAGGAGACGGCCCGGGCGGTCGCGCGCGAGGTCGAGGACCGGATCCGCCGGCTCAACCTGACCACGCTCTCGGGCGCGCTGATCCGCGAGATCATGAACATGGTCCTGCTCGAGCGCGGCCTGGTCCGGTACCGGAACGTCTGCACGCGCGTGGGCACCCCGGTCTACGACGCCCACCTGATCGACGTCGGGCGAGGCTTCGAGGCCCACGACAACGCGAACCTGCAGGAGAACGCCGAGACCTCGCACAAGAAGAAGGCCGACAAGATCTCCAAAGAGCAGTACCTGCTCCAGCTCCCGCCCGAGATCGCGGACCACCACCTCTCGGGCGACCTCCACATCCACGACCTCGAGTACTTCGGCACGCGCCCCTTCTGCCAGGACTGGGACCTGCGCTACTTCCTCTACTACGGCCTGATGCCCGACGGCAACGGGACCAAGGCCTCGGTCGCCGGCCCGGCGAAACGGGCCGAGGTGGCCGTGCTCCACGCGGTCAAGGCGCTCGGCTCGGCCCAGACGAACTTCGCGGGCGGGCAGGGCTACTACAACTTCCTGACCTTCCTCGCGCCGTACCTCGAGGGGATGCCGTACGACGAGATCAAGCAGCTGATGCAGATGTTCGTCTACGAGATGACCCAGATGATGGTCGCGCGCGGCGGCCAGCTCGTCTTCTCGTCGGTCCAGCTCTCGCCGGGCGTGCCCGCGCTCTGGAAGGACAAGCCCTGCGTGTACAAGGGCAAGGTCTGGGACGGCGAGCAGGCCCCGCGCCGGTGCTACGGCGAGTTCGAGCGCGAGGTCCGGCTCCTCTTCCTCGGGCTGATGGACGTCATGCTCGAGGGCGACGCCTGGGGCAAGCCGTTCAACTTCCCCAAGCCCGAGATCTCGATCGAGCCGGACTTCATGACCGAGGACGAGGCCTTCAACGCGGCGCACCCCGACCTGCCGACGTACCGCGACCTCTACCTGCGGTCGTTCGAGCTCGCGTCGAAGTTCGGGACGCCGTACTACGACAACCAGCTCCCCGCGTACCGCGGCGCGGGCAAGGGGATCTCCTGCTACCAGTGCTGCGCGTACCAGTTCTCGAGCCTCGCGGAGAACGACTCGGGCTTCGACGACAAGCTCATCTTCAAGGACGGGGCGCACTTCTCGATGGGCTCCTGGCAGGTGGTCTCGGTCAACTGCCCGCGGGCCGCGTACATCGCCGAGGGCTCGGACGACCGGCTCTTTGCCGAGCTCAAGGGACTGATGGACAAGGCCGTCGAGACCTTCCGGATCAAGCGGCGCTGGATGAACATCGTCCGTGGCAACGGCCGAATGCCGTTCGCGATGCAGCGGCCGAAGGACCCGAACACGGGCGACCGCGGGGCCGTCGCGGTCGACCTGGACCCGCTGGTCTACACGATCGGGGTGGTCGGGGTCAACGAGATGGCCCAGCACCACTGCGGCTCCCAGCTCCACGAGACCCGCGAGGCGTTCAAACTCGCCGTCCGCGCCATGACCGAGCTCGAACTCTACGCCCGCGAGCTCTCGGCCAGGCACGGGATGACGATCGCGCTCGCCCGGACGCCGGCCGAGACGACGGGGCAGCGGTTCGCGGTCGCGGATCTGCTCGACCGCCGCTTCCGGCCGCACGCGGTCAAGGTGATCAAGGGCGACCTCGAGGACGGGCTCCGCCGGCTCGGGGACCTCGACGGATCTGCCGATCTACTACACGAACGGCACGCACGTCGCGCCCGGCGCGCCCGTGCCGCTGACGAAGCGGATGGAGCTCGAGCACGTCTTCTTCCCGATCGTGGACGGCGGGAACATCTTCCACATCTGGCTCGGCGAGCGCCGGCCCGACCCGCGCGGGCTGATGGAGATGGCCTTCAACCTCTGCCGCAAGACCCAGATCGGCTACTTCGCCTTCACGCGCGACCTGACGGTCGGGCTCCGGCAGTTCCGCGAGCACCGGCCCGACTCGCGGCTCGAGACCTTCGGCCTCGTCGACGCCCGGGCCGAGGTCTGAAGCCCTCCCTTCACTTTCGCCCCGCGACCGGTGCCTTTATCACGGCCATCTCCAACGCTGATCTATGCGGCCCCGGCGATGGGCCGCGGGCGTGTTCCCATGATACGATACACCTCGGTCGTCCTCTTCAGCGACGACGTGCCGCGGTTGCGCGACTTCTACCGCGACCTCTTCGATCTCGACGGTCGTCCTCGACCTCGGCGGGCTCGTGACCTTCGACGGCGGCATCTCGATCTGGGAGATGGACGACGTCCGTGCGATGGTCTACGGCGGGCTGGAGCCGTCGCCGGTCGAGCGGCCGCGCTGCGAACTCTACTTCGAGACCGACGAGATCGAGGCGTTCGCGGCGGGCCTCGCGGAGCGCGCCCGCCTCGCCCACCCGCTCGAGACCGCGCCCTGGCATCAGCGGACGATCCGGTTCTACGACCCCGACGGCAACCTCATCGAGGTCGGGGAGGCGATGAACGCGGTCGTCAGGAGACTGGCGGCCGACGGGCTCTCGCCGGAGGAGGTCGCGGCCCGGACCCTGATGCCGACCGCGTTCGTGACGGCCGCTCTCGAGGGCGGGCGCAACGAGGGAGATACAGAACCATGAACGGAATCAGCGAGACCTGCCAGAGCTGCGGCATGCCGCTCACCGCCCCCGGTGACCGTGGGACGGAGGGCGACGGGGCGCCGAGCGCGTACTACTGCCGGTACTGCTATCAGAACGGCGCCTTCACCGACCCGGAGGCCACGATCGAGACGATGGCCGCGCGGGGCGGCGAGATGATGTCGCGCATGTTCGAGCCTCCCGCCGGAGCGGGCGCAGGGCTTCGTGCTCCAGCAGCTCCGGCCCCTCCTCCGCTGGAGCGGCCGGCTCGATCCCCTCCTGCGGGAGCTGCGGCATGCCGCTCCAGGACCCGGCCGACGCGGGGACGGAGGCGGACGGCTCGCCGAGCGCAGCGGTACTGCACCCACTGCTACCGGAACGGGGCGTTCGTCGAGCCCGACCTGACCCGGGAGGCGATGATCGAGGAGTTCGCGCCCCTGCTCGCGGCCGAGCTCGGGATGCCGCTCGAGCGGGCGACGGCGATGGTGACGGCCTTCACCGCGACCCTGCCGCGCTGGCGGTGACGCCGCCGCCGATCGCAACCATCATATAGATCTGAGCCCCCTATGCCCGCCGATCCCGGGAGGGGATGAGGAAATGCCATTGGTGGACTGCATCAGATCGGATGTCGTGACCGCGTCGCCGGACGAGCGCGTGGTCGACGTCGCACGGATGATGGACGACATGAACGTGGGGAGCGTGGTGATCGAGCGCGACGGCCGCCCGGTCGGGATCGTGACGGACCGGGACCTCGCCGTGCGCGTCTGCGCCCGGAACCTCGACCCCGAGGGCACGAGCGTGCGGGAGGTGATGACCGGCGACCCCTTCGTCGTGGACCGGAACGACACGCTCTGGAACGTGATGGAGTGCGCGCGAGAGCAGGGGGTGCGGCGGTTCCCGGTCGTCGACGACGACCGGCGGCTCGTCGGGATCATCACCATGGACGACGTCGTCCGGATCCTCGCGAGCGAGATGGACTGCGTCACGGACATCATCCAGTCCTCGGCGCCGTCGGCCCGGTGAGGAGCCGACCCTCTTTTTCCGCACGACGCCCGGCTGCATCCCTGCCAGGACGGCCCGCCGTGACGACCCGGGCCACCGGCCCTTCGGTGAGACGGCACGGGACATTCGGCGGCAGGCGTCCCGTGGCCGGACCGGGGTTCACCGGATCCGGTACAGGCCGAACCCGAAACCTTATCCCCACGCGATGGGTTTACCGGAGTGGTGAGTGAGATGGCAGAGAAAGACATCGGGTTGAGCATCGACCACCCGCTCGCGATCCACGTGCGGCGCGAGCGCGACGGCCTCGCGGACCTCGTGGCCGACCTCGAGCGGATCGAGTACATCGCGGACTCGTTCCTGCTGATGAAGCATGAGGATAAGACCTACGTTCCCGACTTCGAGAAAAATCCCGAGTTCGGGCAGATGAAAGGCGACGTCGTCCGGATCACCGACAAGATCCAGGCGAGGATCGAGACGCTGGGCCAGCTCGACCGGGAGATCAGAGAGACGTTCCGGATCTGATCGGACGCGGCACCGCCGCCGATCGGGGGACGAACCCCCCTTCTTTCGTATCCAGCGCGAGCGCCGCCCTCACGGCCCCGGCGCGATCACCGCCGGCGTGACGAGCCACTCGAGCTCGCCGCCGACCCCCGGCGCGAATCCCCCGACCTTCACGAGCGCACCTTTTGCGAGCCGGATCCGGCCGCCGTCGATCGCAGCCGAGACGAGCGCCGAGAGTTGGGGCTCGTGCCCGACCACGAGCACGGCCCGGTCCGGGTCGATCGCCGCGAGCCGCGCGAGGACGCCGTCGACGGTCCCGCCGGGCTCGAGCTCCTCCCAGGCCTCGAACGGAGGCGGCGAGCCCCCGCCCTGGAAGACAAGGGTCGCCGTCTCCTGCGCCCGGGCGAGCGCACTCGTCGCCACCAGGTCGAGCGCGATCCCGCGATCCCGCATCCACCGCCCCAGCCGGCGCGCGTCCCGCTGCCCCTTCTGCGCCAGCGGCCGCGGACGCATCGTCCCCGTCCGGGGCCGCCCGCTCCGCCTTCGCGTGCCGGAGGACGTAGAGGTCCATGCAGTGGAATCGCAGAAGGACGA
>CAVSRL010000015.1:0-30920 GCA_963730355.1 uncultured Methanoregulaceae archaeon
CAAGCCCTATCTCTCCGCGATCGACGCCTTTCCGGATGAGCGGTGCGGCTGGTTCGACGACAGCGCCCGGGACGTTCGCGACGCCCGGGCGGATCGCCGCTTCACCGGGGGAGAACCCTCCGGTGGGAAGGGCATCTGATGGCGTCCGTCATGCCGGAGCCCGGCTGCGTCCCGGACCCGTACGCCGAGACGGTCGACTGGAACGCGGTCTGGGCGGCGAGAAAGCTGCGGCATATCGCCGTGCCGGGGTTCCGCGAGGGGCAGGGCTTCTTCCAGCAGCCCGCGAACATCAAGCGGTTCTTCTCCCGGCGCAACGGGCCAAACCCACGGTTCGAGCGGCAGCTCGCCCTGCTCCGCACCCGATCAGGGGCGTCGGTGCTCGACATCGGCCCCGGGCCGGGCTACCTTGCAATCCCGCTCGCGGCCGATGGCTGCCGCGTGGTCGCGGTCGAGCCCGCCGCGCCGATGCGGGAGGTGCTCGCCCGGAACGCGGCCGATGCGGGCGTCGAGATCGAGGTGATTCCGTCGGCCTGGGAGGATCTCGACCCCGCCGTCCTCGGCGGGCCGTTCGATCTGGTGATCGCCTCGTTCTCGCTCTCGATGGTGGACATCCGGGCGGCCCTCGAGAAGATGCACGCCGCCTGCTCGGGCGAGGTCCATCTCTGGTGGTTCCTGACCCCGCCGCCCTGGGGCCACGTCCTCCAGACCCTGTGGCCGGCCCTGCATGGAGCCGAGTATCACTTCGAGCCGATGGCCGGCTGCCTCTTCAACGTCCTGCTCCAGATGGGGATCTACCCGGCCCTCGAGCCGGAGTCCGCCGGAAGCGAGCACCGCTACGGTACGCTCGATGAGACCGTGGACGAGTTCGCCCACCGCACGAACCGCCGGGGCGGCACCCACGACGAGCTGATCCGCGAGGGTATCCTGCGCCTCTTCCGCCGGGACGACGCCGGAGAGTGGGTCCTGGACTGCCCGAGCTGGCAGGCCCACATCTGGTGGGACGCCCGCGAGCAGACCGTCTCACGGGGGGTCCGCCCTGTCTACTGAGCGCCCGTTGCGCGGGAGGGCCTGATGGGCACCCGTCGCGAGTTCGTCTGCCCCGGGTGCGGGTACCGGGCCACAGTCTCGGGCGGGGACGACTGCGGCTTCTTCGTCGCGACGCGCACCGTGGTCTGCGGCCGCTGTGCGACGATCGCGGACGTCGTCAGCTCCGAGACGCCCTGGGACCCGGGAGCAACGCGCCGTACTGCTTCCTCCGCTGCCCCGCCTGCGACGGCCCCGTCCGCCCGTGGCGGCACCACGCCTGCCCCCGCTGCGGCGACAGGATGGTGCCGGACGAGGAGGGCGCGGTGATCTGCTGGGACTGACCCGGAGGCGCGATCCCCGCCGTATGCACCCTGCGATCGGCTGTCCGGCCCGGGGCCGGGAATGCCCTTCCCGCCTACCGCGTCCTCGCGGCCCGGCGGCCGAGCGCGCGCACGGAGGCGATGACCGCGAACGAGATGGCGAGGAGAATGACCGCGAGGGCGACCGAGGCCGTGATGTCGCTCTGCAGTCCGGTGTAGATCGCGAGCGGCATCGTCTGCGTCTTCCCCTGGATGTTGCCGGCGAACATGATCGTCGCGCCGAACTCGCCGAGGGCGCGGGCGAAGGTCATGATCGCGCCCGAGACGAGCCCCTCGGCCGCGAGCGGGACCGTGACCCTGCGGAAGGTGTAGGCGGGCGAGGCCCCGAGCGACCGGGCCGCGGCCTCGTACGCGGGGTCGATCTCGGCGAAGGACGTCCGGGCCTGCCGGAGAAAGAACGGGGCGGCGACGAAGGTCTGGGCCATCACGACCGCGAGGGTCGTGAACGCGATCGTGATCCCGAACGGCGCGAGGTACTGCCCGATGAGCCCGTACCGCCCGAAGGCGAGGAGGAGGCCGAGGCCGGCCACGGCAGGCGGGAGCACGATCGGGAGGTCTGTCAGGGTCTCGACGACGTCCCGACCGGGATAGGCGTGCCGGACGTTGAGGTATGCGAGCGGCGTGCCGAGGACGATCACGAGCAGGGTCGCGACGGTCGAGGTGACGAGCGAGAGCCGGATCGCATCCGTCACGACCGGGTCCGACAGGGACGCGACCAGGGTCGCGGGGGGAACATAGAGGAGCAGGGCGATGATCGGGATCGCGACGAAGAGGGTGAAGGCTACCGCGAGGAAGACGGTCAAAAGGGTGAAGGCCACCCCCCGCCGGGACGAGAGCGGCGGGGGGCTCTTATCGCGGTTCATGGTGCCCGGCTCAGACCGGGGTGAACCCGTACCGGGCGAGCGTCTGCTGGCCGGTCGGGGAGAGAACGAAGTCGATGAACGCCTGGGCCGTGGCCCGGTCCTTCGTCTCCTTCACGACCGCGATCGGGTAGTCGGCGACGATCGCGTATCCCGCCGGGAGCTCGATCACTTTCACCTTGTCCAGCTGGGCGGCCGGGACGTCGGAGGCGTAGGCGATCCCGACGTCGGCCTCCCCGAGCACGATCTTGGTCGCCAGGCTGTTCACGTTCGTCTCCTCCGAGACGACGTTCGCGAGGACCTTGGCCTTGAAGTCCGGCCCGTATGCGGAGTCGTTCACGGTCTTATTCAGCAGCTGGCGGGCGTAGCCGCCGACCGGAACGTCCGGGGTTCCGATGACGAGCTTCACGCCCGGGTTGGCCAGGTCCTTCAGTCCCGTGATCTTCGCGGGGTTGGCGGCGGGCACCAGGAGGGCGATCCGGTTGTGCACGAAGAGCTTGACCGTGTCGTTCAAGATCTTGCCGTCGCCCTTCGAGAGGTTCATCTGCTGCATGTTCGCGGAGGCGAAGACGTCGGCGTACGCGCCCTGCTGGAGCTGGGTGCGGAGGACCTGCGAGCCGTCGAAGTTGAAGACGACCTTCGTGCCCGTATGGTTCGCCTCGAAGAGTTGGCCGATCGCGGTGAAGGCGTCCTTGAGGGAGGCCGCCGCGTAAGACGGTCAGTTCGGCCGCGGGTGCCGTGGTCGTCACGGCGACGGTGGGCGTCGGCGTGGCAGTGCCGGGACCGGTGCCGGTGCATCCGGCGGCGCAGAGGAGCGCGGCGAGGACGAGGATAGCGAATATGGTCGATCGCAGGGGTCTCATTGTACCTGTCTCCGTGGATTCGACCCGTGAGGATCGGAATCGACGGCAACAATACGTTGACATATGATAAAAAGTAATATTATCTCTTTAATGACAGACGACCTGGGCGGGAGCCTCACCATCGATACCCTGACCGTCCGTCTCGGCGATTTCACACTCGGCCCCGTCTCGCTCGACCTCCCGGCCGGCGCCCTCTGCGCGGTCGTCGGCCCGTCGGGGGCGGGCAAGTCCTCCCTCCTTCAGGCGATCGCGGGACTGGTCCCTGTCGCGTCAGGGAGGATCCTGCTGGACGGGCGCGCCCTGAACGCTCTTCCCCCCGAGGCGCGAGGAATCGCCCTCGTCCCCCAGCACTACGCCCTCTTCCCCCACCTCTCCGTCCTCGAGAACGTCGCGTTCGGCCTGCGGGCGCGGGGGGTGTACGCCCATGGGGCACGGCAAGAGGCCGAGGCTGCACTCGAACGGCTTGAGATCGGCCACCTCGCCGACCGGCGCCCGACCACGCTCTCGGGGGGCGAGCGGCAGCGGACCGCGATCGCCCGTGCAGTCGTGCTCAGGACCCGCGTCCTCCTCCTCGACGAGCCGTTCGCCGCGCTCGACCCCGTGACCCGCGCAATCTCCATCGAGGAACTGGCCGACCTCCATGCCCGGCTGGGCCTGACGGTCATACTCGTGACTCACCGGCCGGATGAGGCCGAGCTCCTCGGGACCCACATCGCCGTCATCGTCGGGGGGCGGCTCGCGGCGTTCGGGAAGGCGGCGGCGGTTGTCGCCGATCCACCCGACGAGCGGACCGTGCGCGCCCTCGGGCTCGAGAACCTCGTTCCGGCCGGCAGCGTCCGCGGGCTTCCGGGCCTTGGGCCGTGGTACGTGCCGGCATCGACCGTGCGAATCCAGGCCGGCACCGTCGGCCCGGTTCCGGACGGCCGGCTTGCGTTCGACGGCCTCGTTGACCGGGTCCAGGCGGCAGGTCCCCACTCCAGAGTCCGGGTCCGCGGCGACGGGTACCTCATCACCGGCCACGCCGACGGAGACGCGCCCGGTCTCGGCCGCCCGGCAAGGGCCCTGGTGGACCCGGCGGCGGCCCGACCGCTCCCCCAGGTCGGGCCGGGGCCGATGCCCGAGCCCTCCCCGTCGTCCGGGCCGGCCCGGCAGCCTCTTCAGCCGGGCGTGACGAACTCGACCGGGCAGCCGACCGCCCCGGCGCTCCGGGTCACGGCCCGGATACAGGGATCGTCGACGAGGGCGTGCGTCGAGACGAGCCGTGTCTGCCCCCCCGGCCGCTCCAGTGCGGCGATGTGGCAGCGCCGGGCCCCGAGGACCTCGAGAGAGCGGGATGCTCGCCCCCCGACCAGCTCGACCTGCAATCCTGCCGCCTGCGATGCCGACAGCAGTCCCGGGAGCGCCGGGCCCGGGGCCCCGTGGACGAAGAGCGTCCGCCGGGCCGTCCGCTCCCCCGCTCTCAGGCGGGCCTGGTGCACGGTCCCGGCTTCGAATCCTTCGGTCCCGTTCGGGACGTGGAGAAAGGCATGGAGGCCGATGTCGGCAAGATGCGAGGCGGGGTTGCGGGCGCGGGGATAGGCGACCCAGCGGTCACCGATGAACCCGAGCGTGAGCGGAACGAACTCGTCGACGCCGACCTCGGAGACGACCGGCCGTGCGAGCTCCACCGGCACCGCCGGGTACTGCGTGGCCGGCGGAAACCCCCACGTGCAGAGAAGCGGCGCGACCAGCTCGCGCAGAACGACGCCGGCCGCGAAGGGGTATCCGGGGAGGGCGAGGACGGGCACCCGGCCGACGCGGCCCGCAAGGGTCGGCCGGCCCGGTTGCATGGCGACACCGTGAAAGAGGATCTCGCCGAGCGCCAGGACGGCCCCGGCCGTGCCGTCGCTCGACCCCTTGGACACGCCGCCGAAGACGAGCACCAGGTCCGAATCGCGGGCCGCGGCGGCGAGCTCCTCCCCGATCGCCCCGGCTCTTCCGGTGATCGGAGGGCGGATCGTGAATCCCACGCCGCGACCCGAGAGGAACGCGGCGGCCCGGGCCGTATTCGACTCGATCACCTCTCCGGGCCCGGGGCGGGTTCCGGCCGGCACGAGCCCCTTCCCCACGGGAAGCAGGGCGACCCGCAGGGCCCGGACGTGGACCTCCTCGATCCCGCAGACGACGAGCGCCGCGATCTCGTCCGGATGGATGCGGTGTCCCGACGGCAGCACCTCGCTGCCCTGCCGGATCTCGGTGCCCGCACGCCGGACGTGCTGGCCGGGCCATGCCGCCCTCGAGGATGCATAGCGGCCGGCCGACGCCTCGAGATTCTCGACCATGACCACCGCGTCGCACATGTCCGGCAGGGGATCCCCGCACTCGACCGGCACGGCCGACGGGATCCGGACGAGGCTGCCTTCGCGGGCGCCGGCTGTCTCGGCGCTCGAGACCGCGCATCCATCCACGAGACACCGGTCCTCCCCGGGCACGTCGATCGCGGCAAGGACCGGCCCTGCCGTCACCCGCCCGACCGCGTCGGCGATCGGGACCATCTCCGCTCGGGACGGAACGGGATACGACTCCGTCACGAGCGCGCGCGCCCGTCCGTACGTGACCTGGTCGAAGAACCGCATGCGATCGTCTCGGAGAAGGTCCGCTCCCGGAAGGGATAACTGTTCTGAACAAATGGTTCTTGTTAACTCAATTAATTGAACAATGTGCTTCAAATCTCCTTCACGACCACCTCTGACGATGCAGACTGCCATCGGGGGCGGGGCGACGGTGGAGGGCCCGGACCGCCTGACCCGCAGGGTGGACGTGATCGCGGCGGACGAAACGAGCCTGCGCCGGGACAGGGCCGACGTGTGCGTCGAGTCGACGGTCGAGCTCCGCGTGAACGGTGCGCCGCTCGTCCGGCTCGCGCTCACGCATGACCGTCTCGAGGCATTCGCCTGCGGCTTTCTCGTCTGCGAGGGGCTCCTCTCCTCGGTCGACGCGATCGAGTCCGTCGCGGTCGGGGACGGGGTGGTGGACGCACGGATCCCGGGCTTCGCCGCCTCTCCGCCGGAGGTCGAGCTGCGCACCTCCGGCTGCCCGGGCCTCGCCCGCGGCCTCGAGGCGTGCCGCGACCCCCTGCCGGCCGGGCCGGGGGTCGAGCTCGACCTCCTCATGCGCTCCGCGGGGCTGATCAACGACCTGGCGCGGCTCTGGCGGCGGACGGGCGGGACCCACTGCACCGTCATCGTCGGACCCGACGGCGAGGTGATCGCGTCGGCCGAGGACATGGGCCGGCACACCTCGGTCGACAAGGCCGTGGGCACGGCCCTGCTGAGCGGCGCGGACCTCTCGTCCGCGCTCCTGGTCTGCACCGGCCGCCTCCCCTCGGGCATGGTGGCCAAGGTCTACCGCGCGGGGATACCGGTCGTCGTCTCGAACACGGCCCCGATCCTCGCGGGCCTCGAGCTGGCCGAGCGGCTGAACATGACCGTCGTCGGATTCGCCCGGCCGCCGAGGCTCACGGTCTACACCCATCCCGAACGCGTCAGGCGGGACGGCCGTCCCATCACCGATCTCTGCTGATCCGGTTCAGGCGCACCCGGCTCTCAGGGTAAACGGGTTCCATGAACCTGTTGCAGGATGTGGGGCGACGACCGATCTCTCGATGGGATGCGACCGGCTGGGCCCCGGGCGCCGACCCATCGGTACTGTTTCGCCACGGCGATCCCGGTATGACCGCCTGCCATCGGCCGGACCGGGGCCCCAGTCGTTCCCGCGGTCTCTCGGGCGGAGCGAACGCCCGTCCCGTTCAAACCGTGAGCGGTTCGTAGTACCGCTGGTCTCCGCAAGCCGCGCAGACGCCGTGCCTGAGCAGTGTGTTCGGCACCGGCTCCCCGCAACAGGCGCACCGTCCCGCAGCCCACTCCTTCTTCGGGTCGAACCGGACCGCGACGCGCTCGAGCGCGAGGTACCGCCTCCCGCCGCCGAGGATCTCGTCGAAGAGCGCGCCGGTCATGGTCTTCCGGTCGAAGGCGCGGTCGTGCATGAACCAGGCCCGGAGCGTCGGGAAGGTCTCGAGTTGCACGCCGTCGACCGCGATGCGCACTCCCGTCGAGGTCGGGGCCGTCGAGGGGCGGTTCATCGCGATGGCGAACCGGCCCGCGTTGAGCACGCGCAACCGGTTGTTCCCGATGGTGCAGTGGGCGATCACCTGGAGCGCGTCGGGCAGGCACTTCTTCGTCTCCGCCACCGCGAAGAGCTTCTCGCCGGGCATGGCCCCGAGCCCCTCCATGGCCCAGTCGACCATGAAGACGCCCATGACAAGGCCGGGCGCGGGATACGTGTGGAACTCGCTGCACCTCCCGATCATTCGTTGCAGGTGCTCGGGAACGCCGAGGGCGGCCGCCTGCGCCAGCACCCTCCCGGTGTTCATCCCATCATCGGATGTCATGCACTGTACTGGGCGACCTTTCATTAAACAACTTCGTTTGTCAATATGATTTAGTTTATTTCAATCGCGCCGACCAATCCGCGCGCACGGCAAAAATCGCAATTAAACTGTTGTATATCAGTGGGTTGAGGTCAAATGGGTTAATAATTTTAATTTAACTATATTCGTAGATATTATTTATCGATGAACCTTAGACTTGATCGACTGACGATCAGGGACCGCCTCCGGCTCCCCCGGTGTCAGGAATTATCGAGTAGATGCTGTATGACAGAATCACTGAAATATGTCCCAACCACCTGCCCGTACTGCGGCGTGGGCTGCGGACTGAACCTGGTCGTCAAGGACGACACGACGCTCGTCGGGGTCGAGCCCTACAAGCGGACCCCCGTCAACGAGGGCAAGCTCTGCCCGAAGGGCATGACCTGCTGGGAGCACGTCCAGAAGCCCGAGCGGCTCACGACGCCCCTGATCAAGAAGGACGGGAAGTTCGTCGAGGCGAGCTGGGACGAGGCGCTCGACCTGATCGCCTCGAAGTTCAGCGAGACCTACGAGAAGCACGGCCCCAAGTCGCTCGGGTTCCAGGTCTCGTGCCGGACCGTGAACGAGGACTGCTACGCGATGCAGAAGTTCGCCCGCGTCGCGTTCAAGACGAACAACGTCGACAACTGCGCCCGGATCTGCCACGGGCCGTCCGTCGCGGGTCTCTCGCTCTCGTTCGGCTCCGGCGCCGCGACGAACCCGTTCGAGGACGTCCTGAACTCGGACACGATCTTCATGATCGGGTCGAACGCGGTCGAGGCCCACCCGCTCGCGGGGAGGCGCATCGCCCAGGCGAAGCTGAAGGGGATCCCGATCATCGTCGCCGACCCGCGGTTCTCGCCGACGGCCCGACTCGCCGACGACTGGCTCCGGTACAACCCCTCGACGCACATCGCGCTGATCAACTCGATGATGTACTGGATCATCAAGGAGAACAAGCACGACAAGGAGTTCATCGAGAAGCGGACCAAGGGCTTCGACGAGCTCAAGGCGATGGTCGAGAAGTACGCGGACGTCGAGGAGATCACCGGCGTGTCCCCCGAGCGCGTCCGCGAGTTCGCGATGAAGTACGCCGACGCGAAGAACGCCGTGATCATCTACTGCCTGGGGATCACCGAGCCTGACCACCGGCACGGACAACGTCCGCTCGCTCGGAAACCTCTCGATGCTCTGCGGCAACATCGGGCGCGAGGGCGTCGGGGTCAACCCGCTCCGCGGCCAGAACAACGTCCAGGGCGCCTGCGACATGGGCGCGTACCCGAACGTCTTCTCCGGGTACCAGGCCGTCGCGGTCGAGGACAACCGCAAGAAGATGGAGCAGGCCTGGGGCCTGCGAGGCAGGTTCGCTGCCCGACTGGTACGGCCAGACCCTCACCGAGCAGATGTGGGCGACCGGCGAGACGGTCAAGGCCATGTGGATCATGGCGCTGAACCCGGTCGTCTCGTACCCCAACTCGAACGGGATCATGAAGGCGCTCGAGAAGCTCGACTTCCTGGTCGTCCAGGACATCTTCCCGACCGAGACGACGCAGTACGCCGACGTCGATCCTGCCCGGCACCTGCTTCGCCGAGAAGGACGGGACCTTCACCTCGGGCGAGCGGCGCATCAACCGCGTCCGCAAGGCCGTCGACGGCCCCGGGCAGTCGGTCGAGGACTGGAAGGTCTTCACCATGATCGCCCAGAGGATGGGCCTCAAGGGCTTCGAGTGGGAGACGGCCGAGGACGTCTGGAACGACATGCGCGCCGTGACCCCCTCGATGTTCGGCGCCCCCTACGCGCGGATGGAGCAGCCCGAGTCGGTCCACTGGCCGGTCCCCACGATGGAGCACCCCGGCACGCCGATCCTGCACAAGGAGCGGTTCTCGGCCGCCGACGGCCTGGGCACCTTCTTCGGGCTCGAGTACCGCGAACCGGCCGAGGTCGCGGACGCGGAGTACCCGTTCACCCTGATGACGGGCCGGGTCATCTTCCACTACCACACGCGGACCCAGACGGACCGCGCGGCGGTCCTCCACTACGAGGTCCCCGAGAACTACGTGCAGATCAACACCGAGGACGCGAAGCGCCTGGGGATCAGGGAGAACGAGCACATCCTGGTCAAGTCCCGGCGCGGCGAGTCCAGGCCGCTCGCGCGGATCACCGACGAGGTGGCCCCCGGCGTGCTCTACATGGCCATGCACTTCCCACAGGGCGCGAACGCGCTGACGAACACGGCCCTCGACCCGCTCTCGAAGATGCCGGAGCTCAAGCACTGTGCCGTCTCCGTCGAGAAGATCGCGGAGGCCTGAGATGGCGGCAAAGGGCGAGATGCTCTACGCCTGGACCACGAGTCCGGACCTGGCGGCCAAGGCCGAGTGCGGGGGCGCGGTCACCGCGCTCTGGAAGTACGCGCTCGAGAACAAGATCGTGGACGCGGTCCTCGCCGTGAAGAAGGGGGTCGACCTCTACGACGCGGTGCCGGCCCTGATCACGGACCCGAAGGACCTCGACACGACCGCGGGCTCGCTCCACTGCGGGACGCTCCTGATGTCCAAGCTCGATCAAGAAGTACCTCAACGGCGCCAAGGACAAGAAGATCGGGGTCACGGTCAAGGGCTGCGACGCGATGGGGATCTACGAGCTCGCCAAGCGCGGCCAGGTCAACCTCGACAACCTCTTCCTGATCGGCGTCAACTGCGGCGGATCGGTCTCGCCGGTCACTGCGCGGAAGATGATCGCCGAGAAGTTCGGGGTCGATCCCAACGACGTGGTCAAGGAGGAGATCGACAAGGGCCAGTTCATCATCCAGACGAAGGACGGCGAACACAAGGGCATCTCGATCGACGAGCTCGAGGAGGCCGGGTACGGCCGCCGCTCGAACTGCCGCCGCTGCGAGATGAAGGTCCCGCGCCAGGCCGATATCGCGGCCGGCAACTGGGGCGTCATCGGCCCGAGGGCCGGCAAGGCGACCTTCCTCGAGGTCTGCTCCGAGAAGGGCGCGGACCTGATCAACAAGGCCATGAACGCCGGCGTGCTCGGCGTCGAGCCCGCGAACCCGAAGGGGATCGAGATCCGCGGCAAGATCGAGGGCGCGATGTTCAAGCTCGGCGAGAAGTGGCGGGCGAAGGACTTCGCCGAGATGGGCGAGGGCGACGACCGGCTCAACCACATCCTCGAGGAGACCAGCCGCTGCATCAAGTGCTACGCCTGCATCGAGAACTGCCCGATCTGCTACTGCGAGTCCTGCAGCACGAAGAACCCGGCCCTCGTGCCGCCGGGCCGGCTCCCCGTCGCGCCGATGTTCCACCTGATCCGCCTCGCCCACGTCGCGGACTCGTGCGTGAACTGCGGCCAGTGCGAGGAGAACTGCCCGATGGAGATCCCGAACACCAGGTTCATGCACGCGAACCAGGTCGAACTCCAGAAGATCTTCGGGTACCGGCCGGGCTGCGACATGCGCCTGCCGATCCTCGCGCTGGTCGAGGAGAGGACGGAGCGCCAGCGCCTGAGCAACACCGGGAGCGACCAGATCTACCTGAACGTCTTCAACCCGAGCGAACCGGCGGAGTCCTGATCTCCGCCGAGCCCGGCGGGTACGATCTCCATTGAGATCCTCGAACATCCCCGCCGCGGGCTTCTTTTTCTGTGACAGGCCTTGAGCGGCCCTGTCCGGGCGGGTCTCCCCCCGGCAGAGCGGCCGACGGTCCTGTACGTCGGCGTCATGGACGGCACACCCGTACTCGATATCAAACCCTGCCTCTCCTCGATCGACGCCTATCACGGTGAGCGGGACGGCTGGCTCTCCGAATCCTTCGACGAGATCCGTGAGGCCCGGGCCGATCGAAGGTCCGCCGGCGACTCGCCGGAGGAGACTCTCCGGCCGGATGAGCAGGGCCATGCTCCAGGCGACCTGCACCCCTGACCCGTACGGCGAAGAATCCGATCGGAACGCGATCCGGGCAGCGAGAAGCCAGAGGCACTTCGACGGGCCAGGATTCCGGGAGGGCGAGGGCGTTGAGAGCTTGCTTTTTGCCGATCACGGCCCGATGCCGTCCACGGTTCACGCCGACGGCAGGGTGAAGAAGAACGTCGACCCCTCGCCCGGCGTGGATTCGGCCCAGACCCGACCCCCGTGCCGCCGGACGATCCGGTCCACCGTGGCAAGGCCGATCCCGGACCCCTCGAACCGGTCCGACCTGTGCAGGCGCTGGAACGGCCTGAAGATCAGTCTCCGCGTCGGCCATCTCGAACCCGACGCCGTTGTCACGAACAAAATAGACCGTCTCCGCGCCTTCCCCGGTCGCGCCGACCTCCACGCGGGGAGCGTCCGCATGCCGGGAGAACTTCACGGCGTTGCCGATCAGGTTGGCATAGACCTGCCGGAGCATTGCACGGTCCGCCCGGCAGGGGGGCAGGTCGCCGACCGTGACCGTGACCGTATGATCGGGCTCCTGCTCCAGGACGACCGCGACGACCTCCCTGACCAGCGGTGCCGGGGAGATCCGTTCGCAGGTCAGCTCCTGCCGATCCACCCGGGAGAGCGCGAGGAGACCGTCGATCAGGCCGTTCATCTGTCGCACGATTCCCCGGACCTGGTCGAGGTAGCGCTTATCCTTCTCCTCCAGCTTGGGGCCGATCACCTCGTACAGGATCGCGGAGTACCCGTCGATGGCTCGCAGCGGGGCCCTGAGGTCGTGGGAGACCGAGTAGGTGAATGCCTCGAGTTCCTGGGTCCGCTGTGCCACCCGCTCCTCCAGCTCGGCGTTCATCCGGCGCATCTCTTCCTCGATCTGCTTCAGCCGGCTGATATCGACGATGCTCCCCCGCACCCCGGCGATGGCGCCGTTCTCATATCGCGCCGAGGTATAGGTCAGCATGGAGAAGGTGCTTCCGTCCGACCGCCGGCCCGTGTACTCGGACCCCTCGGTCTTCCCTCCATCCAGTATCGCGATGAACGACTCTCTCGCCCGTGCTCGATCCTCGGGCGCGATCACCGCCGAGATGTTGAGCACGCGCCGGAGCTCGTCGACGCCGATCCCGACGACCTCCAGGGCGGCGGGATTGGCAAAGGTCACGTTCCCGTCGAGGTCGGTCTCGAAGACCCCCAGCGGGAGTAACTGCACCAGGTCCGAGAACCGCTGCTCACTCTCCTCGCGCTGCCGGATCTGCTCCTTGAGCCGGTCGACCATGACCCCGGTCTTCTCTGCGAGCGTGGAGAACTCGTACCAGGCGACCGGCCGGATCGCGTGGTCGAGGTCGCCTCCGGCGACGGCGTCGACGTCCTCGACGAGCTGCTCGATGGGCCGCGATACCCGCCGCGAGACCGTGACGGCGAGCAGTCCGCCGGTGAGGAGCACGAGAAGGGCCGCGAGGGCGTGCACGGATGCGAGCGCTGTCTGCTCGTCGGCGAGCAGCCCATCGTTGTAGGTCAGCTTCGCGATGACGCTCATGTCCGCGATGTAGTCCGGGTCCCGCATGCCGATGACCTCCCAGACGACGGTCCGCTTCGAGACGGGGTCCCGAACCACCTGGGTCGTCCGGTTCTTCTGTGAGGAGGTAGTCCAGCATGGCGGACTCCTCCGCCGTCGGGACGTACGAGGCATCGTTGATCAACCGCTTCGATGTCTGGAACAGGAGCACCCCGTCGAGGTACGGGTTGAAGGCCTGGACATCCTCGACGACGTCGTTGTACTGGAGCTCCATCCAGCCCTCGGAGACCGGCATGTCCGAGAGCCCGAGCTCGATGATGTACCGATGATCGGCCGTCGGCATGTAGCTGGACTTCGCCAGATTCCCGGTCGCCGGGTCCTGGACGACCCTGTCGGGGTAGAATCCCGAGGTGTTCCGTGATGCCCCTGAGATAGACGACGAAGTCGGGAGAGGCGATCGGGATGTTCAGCCCGAGATCGGCGGGCTTTGTGGCATACTCGACGATATCGCTGTCGTTGATGACGGAGACGTCCATTCCCCCGATCCGTGCCTTCAGTCCGGGAAGGTCCATCTGCGAGGGGTCGCCGCCCGTCCGGTTGTACTCCGCCATCACGACGGCGAACGCGTCCTCCATCTCGTCGTTGAACCTGCTGTCGTAGATCTTGAGCCCGGTATGGATGAGCCGGAGGTGCTCGTTGATGTGGTCCTCGCTGATCTCCCGGAGCCGGTTGGCATTCATCTCGAGGTTGGATCGCGAGGTCTCGTAGTTGGTCCAGATCCCGACGAGGACGACGGTGACGATGACGACCGCGAGTACCCCCATCAGGAGGTACGAAAACGGCAGCTTCCGGTCGGTCGATCGCATCCGCCCCACCCCGGGCGATATGATGCGATCATCAGAACTCCTGAATTATAAAGGTGTATGTTGACCGCGGCTCGAACGGGATGCTCGGGGAGTCCGAGGCCGATCTTCCACGGAAACAGGCGGTATTTCGATCTGTTCCAGGAGCTCCGGTACGTGCGGTCTGGATGCGGTGTCCGTCGTGACGGGATAGGACGGAGCGATCGGAAGAATCGTGGCCGATCCGACACGTTCCGGGCGGATCGGAGGTTCGCCGCGCCGGACTCGTGACAGCGACCGGCCGGCGATCCGGGCGTCCTCTCAGTCGGGAAGGCGCTGCATTGCGTCGGCCGGGAACCGCGCCGTGGCCCGGGAGCCCGGTGCAGGAGGCAGGTGCTCCCGTCGCGGCGAACCCCACGATCCGCACCCGGTCTCCGGGGCTTTCGACGAGGATTCGGATGCGTGAGACAGCGCCGATCTCCTCGACCGTCTCGACAGTCCCGTCGAGCGAGATGCTCCCGGGCGGCGAGGCGGTGCCCGGGGGGTCGACGGTCACCGAGCCCGGCGGCGCGAACCACCACCCTCCGGTTCCGCCGTTGACGAGGTCGGCCGGCAGCAGGTTCTCGAGCCCGAGCGCCCGTGCGGCGCGGAGGTTCGGCGGACGTGCCGCGAGCGCCTCGAACGGACCGTCGGCCACGATCCGGCCGCCGCGCGAGCACCACGACCCGGTCGGCATGGGTCCCGGCCTCCTCGAGCGCGTGGGTCACCTCGAGGACGGTCAGGCCGAGCGAACGACGCAGCGCGGCCAGCTCGATGCGGCAGACGGCCCGCGTGGCCGGATCGAGAGCCGCGAACGGCTCGTCGAGGAGCAGGAGGTCCGCGCCCGTCGCGAGGGCGCGGGCGATCGCGACCCGCTGCTGCTCCCCGCCCGAGAGCGTGGCCGGCCGGCGCCCGGCGAGGTGGGCGCACCCGAGCCGGTCGAGCATGGCCGCGGCCTGCGCCCGGCGCGTCGTGCCGCCCGGTTCCCCGCCTCCGGAGGCCGAACGCGACGTTCTCGAGAACCGAGAGGTGCGGGAAGAGGCTGTAGTGCTGGAAGACGAGCCCGATCCGCCGGTCCTCCGGCGGGAGGTCCCGGGCGTCTCCGCCGCGGAGGAGGACCGTGCCCGCCTCGGGCTGGACCAGGCCGGCGACCGTCCGGAGCAGGAGAGACTTCCCGGCCCCCGACGGGCCGACGACCAGGCAGTGCTCGCCCGGGGCCACGCGGAGCCCGTCGAGCTCGAGGACGAACTCGCCGGCCCGGACCCGGCATTCCTCACACCGGAGCATCGGGCCTCCAGAGCCGGGCCGCGGCCCGGCGGAGGAGCACGAGGACCGAGCCGCAGACCGCGAGGAGGATCGACCGCGACCGCGACCGTCTCCGCGAGTCCGTACTGCGTGAAGCGCGTGTAGATCAGGGTCGAGATCACGAGCGGGTAATACGCGATCATGATCACGGCCGCGAACTCGCCGACGGCCCGGCCCCACGCGGTCACCGCGCCCGAGAGGCACTCGCGGGCCGCGAGGGGGAGGGCCACCCGGACGAAGGCGGCCCCCCGGTCCGCTCCCAGCGTCCGGGCGACCTCCTCGAGTTCGACCGGGACCTTCGCGAACCCGTCGCGGGCCGCGTCGACGTAGTACGGGATGCCGACGAAGAGCATGGCCGCCACGATCCCGGGGAACGCGTCCTCGAACGAGAGGCCGAGAGCCCCGAGCGGAGCGCCGAGGGGGCCGTTCCGCATGAAGACGAGGTAGACGAGGAGCCCGGCGATCGTGTGCGGCAGCACGAGCGGGAGGTCGACCAGCGCCTCGACGAAGGGGAGGGCACGGCTCCGCGTGCGGGCCATCAGGTAGGCGAGCGGCGTCCCGAAGAGGGCGAGGAGGGCGACCGCGAGGCTGGCCGCGGCGAAGGTGATCCCGATCGCGGACCAGACGGCCGGGTCGAGGGCGGCCGCGGCGAGCGCGTCCGGGTTCTCCGCCGCCCGCGCCCCGAGCGTGGCGAGCGCAAGGAGCACGAGGCCGACCAGCACGCTCGCCGCGATCGGGAGGAGCACGGCACCCCATGCCGTCCGCCGGCGTGCGGTCGCTGCCATCGGGATCAGATTCGCATTGGCAGATGATGAGGATACAGGTTAATTGTACTTGATTAACGTCAGGCATAAACCGGAACTGATTAATGTCCGGTCTCGAGTACGTCTGTGCATGAGGTGTGGACGCGGTATCCTTGGGCTCGTCGCGCTGACCGTGCTGCTGGTGCTCGTCCTGCCCGTAGCGGCCGCGCAGACCACCACGCTCGAGGTCGTCCGGTACGGCTGGGACAACGCGACGGTCGCGGAGTCCGTGACCGTGAACGTCTCGTGGATGGAGACGCACCTGCCCGTGATGGGCGACGGCGTCACTCCCTACTACTTCCAGGGCCCGACGTTCGTCGAGACGGACCTCTGGAACCCGGCCGAGAACACTCGAATCATCGAGAAGATCAACGAGACCGTGAAGGGGACCGCGATCCACGACCTCGTCGAGCTCGTCGGCGGCATGCACCCCGGCGACGAGGTCCAGGTGCGGGCCGCGGACGGGTTCCGGAAGCGGCTGGGCTACGCGAACGTCTACTCCCCGCCGGCCCGGCAGGGTCCGCCCGTCCTCGCCTGGTGGAACGCGCGGAACGGGTACGCCTGGCCCGAGTCGATGCGCCTCTTCTTCCTGGCGGACACCTCCTCGAACGCCGCCGGCCTCCACGTCTTCGGCAACGAGGATATGCGGCAGTGCCTCGCGCCGGCCTACTGGCACTTCTTCTACTCCGACGGCGTCAACTACCCGTCGGCCTCCGGCCTCTCGGTCGCGACCGTCGCGCGCCTCGAGATCTTCCCGGCGCCGCGGGCGCTCGCTCTGCCCGGTGGCACGGGCACGCCCGGGGACCTCGACGGTGACAGGAAGTACGAGGACGTCAACGGGAACGGGCGCGAGGACTTCGCGGACGTCGGTCCTGTACTTCAACCAGATGACCTGGATCGCCGCGAACGAGCCCGTCGCGTTCTTCGATTACAACGGGAACGGCCGGATCGACTTCGCCGACGTGGTCGCGCTCTTCAATGCGCTATGACGAGATAAAGTCAATTAATTTAATCTAATTAACATCAAAAAGAAACAACAATCTTTTTACCTCGTCCCATCGGACGATCTTCCGTTCCGTTACCATGGCGGCGGCCGTCCCCACGCGGCCGCGCCTGAGAGGAGATCTTCGATGAGACCGACCAATGTTCTGCTGTTCCTGATCCTCGTCCTGCTCGTGGTTGCCCCGGTGGCCGCCCAGACGACCCAGGTGCAGGTGATCCGCTATGCGAGCGACGGCACGACCGTCGCCGAGCAGGCGACCCACGATGTCGCCTGGATGGAAAGTAACCTCCCCGTCTTCGGGGACGGAGCCACGCCGTACCTCTTCCAGGGGCCGCTGACCGAGATCACCGACTACAGCGATCCGGCGAAGTGGAACCCCGCCGAGGACAACAACGTCGGCAAGGTGAACGATACGATCAAGGGGACCTACGTCACCGATCTCTGCAACCTCGTCGGAGGGATGCAGCCCGGCGGCGTGATCAAGGTCGTGGCCTCCGACGGCTACGCCAAGACCTTCGCGTACGACAACGTCTACAGTCCCCAGGCCCGGCAGGGCCCGATGGTCCTCGCCTGGTGGACCGCCCGCGAGGGCTACGGCTACCAGGAGGGCATCCGGCTCTTCTTCGGTGCCGACAATTCGACCAACCCGTACGGGCTCCACGTCTTCGGCAACCAGGACATGAAGGAGACCTTCGACGAGAAGTACTGGGGCTGGTACGGCGGCAAGGACGCCCTGCCGTCGGCCGCGCAGCTCTCGAACAAGTGGGTCGCGAAGGTCGAGATCTACCCGGCACCGTCCACCGACTGGTCGTTCCTCCTGAACGGCTCGATCTCGCGCGAGATCACGAAGTCGTACTTCGAGTCCGGCCTCGCGTGGGCCGGCCACCGCGCGAGCTACACGGACGCCAGCGGCGGCGTCTGGGAGGGGATGCCCCTCTGGCGGCTCGTCGGCTACGTCGACGACGGGAACGAGCACTCCGACCTCGCGTTCAACCGGACTCTGGCCGAGCAGGGCTACACCATCCGCGTCATCGCGGCCGACGGGTTCAACCAGACCTTCTCGAGCCAGGACGTCGCCTTCAGCTCGAACTACATCGTCGCGAACACCCTGAACGGGACGGCGCTCCCGGTCCAGATCAACGGCAAGAACGTCTGGCCGCTCAAGCTCGTCGGCACGAACGCGACCGGCGGAAAGTCGGTCGGGAACATCACCGAGATCCGGGTCGAGGGCGTGCCCGAGCCGGCGCCGACGACGGTGCCGACCACGCCCGTCACGACCACCCCGACGCCCGGGGCCGTGCCCTGGACGCTGGAGATGGCCGGGTACACGGACTTCACGGTCACGAGCGACTACTTCGCCCAGGGGATGGCCTGCGGCGGGCACACCGGGACGTACACCGATGCGAACGGCGTCGAGTGGATGGGCATGCCGCTCTGGCGGCTCGTCGGCCTCGTCGACGACCAGGTCGGCCACGAGGACCTGATCGGCGCCTTCAACGACACCCTCGCTGCCGAGGGCTACACCATCCGCGTGATCGCGGCCGACGGGTACAACCGGACCTTCACGAGCCAGGAGGCGGCCCATTCGGGGAACTACCTGGTCGCGTCCGTCATGAACGGCTCGGCCCTGCCCGATCCAGGTCGGAACGGCAAGTACTACTGGCCGCTCAAGCTCGTCGGCGCGAACGCCACCGGCGGCAAGTCCATCGGCAACATCACCGAGATCCGGCTCGAGAACCTGCCGATCGCGCCGCCCCCGCCGACGCCTCAGCCCTGGACGCTGAAGCTCTCGGGCTACACGAACACCACCGTCTCGAGCGACTACTTCGCCCAGGGGATCGCCTGCGGACACGCCGGCACCTACACCGACGCGAACGGGGCGGCCTGGACGGGCATGCCGCTCTGGCGGCTCGTCGGCCTTGTCGACGACCAGGTCGGCCATGAGGATCTGACCGGCGCGTACAACGACACCCTGGCAGACCAGGGCTACAACTATCACCGTGGTCGCCGGGGACGGGTTCTCCAAGACCTTCACGAGCCAGGAGGTCGAAGCGGTCGGCGAACTACCTGGTCGCATCGGAGATGAACGGCTCGGCCCTGCCGATCCAGGTCGGGACCAAGTACTACTGGCCGCTCAAGCTCGTCGGCGCGAACGCCACCGGCGGGAAGTCGGTCGGGAACATCACCGAGATCCGGCTCACCGACCTGCCGATCGCGCCCGTCCCGACGACAGCAACCCCCACACCAACGCAGACCACCGGTCCCGCCGTCCTCTATGACGGCGACCTGACCCTGAAGGACGGCACCTTCCCGTGCTATGCCTACAACTCCGGGGCGACGCAGCAGGTCCAGAACCTGACGCCGAACGGCGCCCTCGAGCTCGCCTCGAAGGCGGGCGGCTTCGGCTACAACGTGACCGACAAGAAGTGGGTCACGATGGGTACGATGCTCCTCGACGGCGCCGGCGGGTACGGCCTCGACTCGACCTCCGCGTGGGCGTACCGCGTCAACGGCGTCGCGAAGAACGACTTCTCCTCGACCGAGGGGATCAGCGTCTACCGGATCGCCGACGGCGACCTGGTCGAGTTCTGGTACGGCACCAAGGGCGGCGCCTATGAGAACGCCGTCGCCGTGATCCGCGCCCGGGTCCACATCCGGCAGCAGACGACGGTCTTCGACGGGGACGTAACCCTGCTCGACGGCACCTTTGGAGCCTACGCCTACAACTCGGGCGTGACCACCCCCGTGAACAACCTGACGGCCCACGGCGCGCTCGAGGCCGCGGCCGCGAAGGGCGGCTTCTCGTACAACGCGACCGACAAGAAGTGGTCGACCATGGGCACGTTCCTGCTCGACGGGGTCTCCAGCTTCCAGTTCAACAAGACCGAGAACACGGCCTGGGCCTACACCCTGAACGGCGTCGTCATGAACGACTACTCGGCCGACCAGGGGATCAGCGTCCAGCCCGTGAAGAACGGCGACCAGCTCGTCTTCTACTTCGGCGTCAAGGGCGCCGGGCTCGAGAACGCGACGGCCGTCGTCCGGATCCGGGTCTTCGTCGCGAACGACGAGGACTTCTCGCTCATGCTCGCCGGCGCGCGGAACGCGACGGTCACGAAGGCCGACTTCGACGCCTCGCGCCGACCGCGTCAACTACACCGACCTCTCGGGCACCTGGTCCGGGATCCCGCTCTGGCGCCTCGTCGGACAGGTCGACGACGGCGACGCCGCGACCTTCAACGACGTGCTCGCAGCGGCGAACTACACGGTGAAGGTCACGGCCGTCGACGGCTACAACAAGAGCCTGAACTCGAGCCTGCTGATCCAGAACAACGACTACATCATCGCCGACCGGCTGAACGGCGCTCCCCTCCCCGAGACCATGTGGCCGCTCCGGCTCGTCGGGGCCTCGGTGCCGCCGCACTCTCTCGGTCGCGAAGGTCGCGGAGATCGGGCTCCTCAACCTGCCCGAAGAGCCGCCGATCGCCGGCGGCGACATGGGCTACTTCCTGGTCTCGACCACCCCGTCCGGCGCCGAGATCTACCTCGAGGACATCGGGCAGACGCGGTACCACGTGGGCAACACGACCGCCGGCCCGCTGAACGTCAGCATCTACCTGACGGCCACGCCGATGCGGAAGATCGTCGCGAACCTCTCGGGATACAGGGACGCGGTCTTCAACATCACGCAGTACCCGGCGAAGGACGGGACCATTCCGGTCGACCTGACGCTCGAGGCGATCGCCACGCCGACCCCGACGGCGACGCTCGATCCGTCGGAGCCGTACAACGGTCCCCACGTCCCGTCGACCCGGATCGAGGCCGAGTACTTCGACCAGGGCGGCGAGGGCGTCGCGTACCACGACCTCGAGCCCCAGAACCTCGGCAACAACAACCTGCGCGCCGGTGAGGGCGTCGACATCGAGACCGAGAACGGCGTCACGAACGTCGCGTACATCCGCGCCGGCGAGTACCTGAAGTACTCGGTCGACACGACCATCGCCGGCAACCTCACCCTGACCCTCCGCGCCGCGAACCCCGACGCGACGGCCAAAGCCGGTCACGGTCTACCTCGACGGCGTCCCGGCGGGCCAGGTCCTGATCGGCGGGACCGGCGGCTGGACCAGCTATCGCGAGTTCACCTCGGCGACTCCGCTCTCCATCCCCACGGGCCGGCACATCGTGACCCTCGCGTTCGAGGGCGTCACCCGGCTCAACCTCGACTGGCTCGGCCTCTCGGCCGACACGGTCCCGACCACGACCGTGACCACCGCCGCGCCCACGCCGCAGACGGTATCCGTACGGCCCCGGCAACGCCGTCCCCGGACGAGTCCAGGCCGAGAACTACGACGTCGGCGGCTACTCCGATACTCGGACACGCCGCGGCCAACGAAGGCGGCGCCTACCGCACCGACGCCGGTCGACATCGAGGTCACGGCGGTTCGAGGCATCGTACAACGTCGGCTGGATCCGCGCCGGCGAGTGACTCTCGACTACACCGTCGACACGTCCGCCGCGGGCACGTTCACCGTCAACCTCCGCGTCGCGAACCCCGACGCGGCGCAAGACCGTGACCGTGTACGTCAACGGGGCGGCGAAGGTCGGCACGGCCCAGATCGCCGGCGACCGGCTCGTTCGGGACGTTCGCGGACCTGGCACGCCCTCCGGGCGTCAACCTGAACGCAGGCGACGCACCTGGTCAGGGCTGACATGGCTTCAGCCGCCTCGCTCAACTTCAACTACATGGAGTTCGTCGCGGGCACGGCCGACCCAGCCGACCGTGACGACCACGCCGACGCCTCCCTCGGGGGCGGCGACGTTCACGGCCGCGCCCCTCTCGGCACCGAAGGGGACCGCGGTCAAGTTCACCCTGGCCCCGAAGGCCGGCAAGACGGTCCGGTCGGCCTGGTGGACCTTCGACAGGGTCGGCCACATGAACACCTGGAACTCGCGTGACACCAACCCGACGTTCTTCTACCCGGCCGCGGGCACGTACACCCCGCTCGTGAAGATCACCTACACGGACGGCTCGACCGAGACCGTCGAGCGGGCGAACTACGTCACGGCCAGATAGCGAGGAGGCGATGGACCTCCACCTCTCTCCTCTCCGCGCCTGCGGCCTGCTCGTCTGCCTCGCCCTGCTGGCGTGCGGGGTCTCGGCGGTCTCGACCGACGTCCACGTGGTGAAGCTCGCGGCCGACGGGAAGACCGTCCTCGCCGAGCGGACCGTCGACTACCGCTGGCTCGAGTCGAACCTGCCTGTCCGCGGCGACGGCTCGACCCACTACTACCACCAGGGCCCGACCTTCGACGACGCCGACCTCTGGGACCCGACCGAGTCCAAGAACGTCCAGGACAAGGACATGGGCGCGGTCAAGGGGACCGCGCTCCGCGACCTCTGCGGGCTCGTCGGCGGGATGCAGTCCGGCGACACGCTCGTCGTGAAGGCCTCGGACGGGTTCTCGAAGCGGTTCTCGTACGGGAGCGTGTACTCGCCGTCCTCGCGGCAGGGGCAGATGGTCCTGACCTGGTACCGGGCCGGCGAGGGCTACGTCCCGTCGTACTCGACCGGGATGCGGACCGTCTTCTTCGCCGACACCTCGGTGAACCCCTGGGGCTGGCATGTCTTCGGGAACTCGGACATGAAGGCCTCCATGCCGTCGAGCGAGTGGCACTACTTCAACGGCGTCTACCCGACCACGACCGGGCTCTCGGTCCAGTCCGTGAACGAGCTCCGGATCCTCTCGACCCAGTCCGCCGCCACGACGGCAACGACAAGGCCGCCGACCGCGTCGACCACCACGGCGGCAAAGACCACGGTCACGACCACGCAGGCGACGGGGAGCGTAACGACGAAGACGACCTCGCTCCCGACGACCGCGCAGGGCGCGACCACGCTCCCGACGACGTCGACGGTCTCTGCCGCGACCACGACGACCGTCACGACGGCGCCGACGTTCGACGACGGCGGGAGCGCGGTCGTCGTCACCACGACCGGTCTTCCGGCCACGACGGTCTCGCCGGGTACGAACGGGACGACCGTGGCGACGGCGACCCCGTCCCTCTCCCCGAACGAGACCGGGAACGTCACCTCCTCCCCGACGGAGTCGCCGGTCCCCACGGCGACCGGGTACGACCGGACGTACGACTACTCGGTCTCGACCGGGCTGGACTACGTGACCGACCTGGACGAGGCGGGGACGGCCACGACCACTCCGACGCCGAACGCTACGGCGAACGCAACCGAATCTCCCGTGGGTTCGATCGCGGCGACGCCGCCCGTCACGGCCGCACCGTCCCTGCCGCCCGCGCTCACGCCGTCCCCTGCTCCGACGGCCGTCTCGAACGGCGGGGGGTCCCGCTCGCTCTCGTTCACGTTCTCGTTCCAGGTCCGCGAGAGCGGCAACGGCCCGGCGATCAACGCGTCCTCCGGGGGGTCAGCGGCGGTCGTCTCGCCGACATCCCCGCTCGGCGCGCTCTGGGCGTTCCTCAAGGCGGTCGCGCGCGTGATCGACCCGTTCTTCACCTGAGGTGATCCTGCTGACCCGACCACACCCACACCACCCGGCGGCCATCGTTCTGGCCGCCCTCCTCGTCCTGCTCGCCCTCGCGGCCGCGCCGGCGCTCGCCGACCCGACCACCTCGCTCACCGTGACCGAGATCGGGCCGGACGGCACGACCGTGCTGAACACGACGACCGTCGACTGCCGCTGGCTCGAGGCGAACCTGCCCGTGCTCGGCGACGGGGTCACCCACTACTACCACCAGGGCCCCGTCTTCGAGGGCGACAAGTGGGACCCGAACGAGACGGTCAACTTCAAGGACCGCGGGGCCGTGAAGGGCACGGACGTGGCGGCGATCTGCGGCCTCGTCGGCGGGCTCCGGCCCGGGCGACGAGGCGATGGTCGCGGCCGCCGACGGGTACAACGTCGTCTACGGCTACGAGACCCTGGTTCACCCGCCGTCGCGGCAGGGGCCGCTCGTGGTCACCTGGTTCAACGGCGCCGACGCGGCAACGGGCGAGCTCCAGGGGACCGGGTACCCGCCCGACTTCTACACGGGCATGCGGCTCGTCTTCTTCGCCGACACCTCCGTGAACCCCGGAGGCCTCCACGTCTTCGGCAACACGGACATGCGCGAGGCCCTGCCCGAGAACGCCCAGTACTTCTACAACGCCCTCCTGCCGTCGACCTCGGGCATCTCGGTCAAATGGATCTCGGAGGTCCGGCTCTACCGCGGCGGGTACCGGGGCGACCGGCACGCGCCCGTGAAGTCGCTCCAGAACGCGACCTCCACGACCGCGCCGACGCCGTCTCCAACGAAGGCCGCCGGCCTCGTCCCGGCCGTCATCGCCGGACTCGGCGCGGCCATGCTCCTGCGGAGGCGGTGAGATGCGCCGTGCCCTCGCCGTCACCCTCGCCGTCCTGGTCGCCGCCATCCTGGCCGCCGGCTGCACGGGGACGCCGTCGCCGGGTGCGTCGCCCGTGCCGAACGCGACCCTCGCCCTGAACGGGACAAAGAACATCACGCTCGACTACGCGGGGGTGCTCGCGCTCCCGTCGGTGAGCGGCGTCGGCGGCGCGGTCTCCACGACCGGGATCCTGATCGGTCCCTTCCCGATCAAGGGGGTCGCGCTCACCACGCTCGCCGAGCAGGTCGGCGGGATGGGCCCGAACCAGACCATGCATATCCACGCCCGTGACGGGTACATGTGGGTCCTCGACCGGGACCGGGTGGACGGGAAGGGCTTCGTGGTCTTCACGCCCGAGCTGAAGGAGATGGCCTCCCCCCCGGCGCTCGTGCCGATCCTGATGTACGAGCTGAACGGCAAACCGCTCTCGAAGGAGGAGGGCGCCGTTCCGGATCGCGGTCCTGAACCCGGCGGGCACGCCCGTGGTCACCGAGGGCTCGGGGTGGGTGAAGTGGGTCGACCGGATCGAGATCCGCTGACGCTCGCCGCGGCGCTCGCCGTGCTCGCGCTCCTCGTCCTCGGGGCCGGGTGCACGGCGGCGCCGCCGGCGAAGACGCCGGTCACGGTCATGGTCGCGGGCTCGCTCGTGGACCCGCTCGCCGGGTTCGAGGCCGAGTACCGAGGCGGCCCATCCCGAGATCGATCTCCGAATCGAGGGGCACGGCTCGATCCAGGCGATCCGGCAGGTGACCGATCTGAACAGGTCGGTCGACGTCGTCGCGGTCGCGGACGCCTCCCTGATCCCGGACCTGATGGCCGGCCGTACCGATTCGTACACGACCTTCGGCACGACGGAGATGGTGATCGCGTACACGAACGCGAGCCGGTACGCCGGCGAGATCGGGGAGGCGAACTGGGCCGACGTCCTCGCCCGGCCCGACGTCCGGGTCGGGATTGCGAACCCGATGCTCGACGCGGCCGGGTACCGGGCCATGCTCGTGCTGCTCCTCGCCGAGCGCGAGGCGGGTGCGCCCGTCTTCGGGCCGGTCCTCGGCGACCACCTCTCGCCCCCGCTCGCGCCGTCGGCGAACGGGACCGGGCTCGAGGTCCGCCTCCCCGAGCTGGTCCGCCCGGCTGCCGGAGGGAAGGTCGCGGTCCGCGACGGCTCGGTCTTCCTCCTCTCGCTCCTCGAGGCCGGAGGGATCGACTACGCGTTCGAGTACCGGTCCGTGGCCGAGGGGCGCGGTCTCCGGTACGTCCGCCTCCCCGACTCGATCAACCTGGGCTCCGCGACGCTGGCGGATGCGTACCGGAACGCGACGGTCCATCTCGGGTTCCAGCGGTTCTCCACGATCGGGACGGAGCGCACAGGGAGGGCGATCGAGTACGCGGTCACGGTCCCCGACTCGGCCCCGCATCCGGCCGAGGCGAGGGAGTTCGCCGACGCGCTCGTCCGGGCAGCGGGCGAGGGTCGCCCCGGGTGGCCCGCCTCGGTCACCCCGGAGACCGTGACGGTCGCCGGGCGGTGACCGGCGCGTGGTCGCCGCAGGTGCCTCTGGAACAGCCAGACGTGCCGATCAGCGGCTGAGAGGAGGCGGGTCATTCTCTCCGTGAAAGGGCGAGCACCTGCCGAGCCTCACCCGACCGAGCGTTCTACCTCCGCTCTCGCCATTCCGGCGACCGGGCAGGCGTACTCTCCCGACCCATCCGAGTCACGTCGTCGGAGACACTCTCTATCGGAGGATCCGGACACGGAGGCGGATGCCTTCGCGGAACGCCGCCGGGGCGAGCGTTATATCTCTCTCCCGGCCGTATCCACCACGAAGGCCATGTTCGCGATCCGGTTCTACCGCGTCTACGACACGGGCCACGAGATCGACCTCGCGGCCCTCGAGGCCGCGCCGGCCGCGGCCGGCACCACGGCGCGGGCCTCGTTCACGCGGGTCAGCCCCAAGTCGATCTGGATCGAGCACCCGCCCCTGCTGGTCCGGCTCCCGCCCGTGACCGCGACCGTCGGCGACGACCTCGTATGCGCTCACGGCCGTCGCCCGGGTCTACGAGATCGGCGCGATCAGCCTCTGCTTCGTCCTGGAGAATCCGACCGCCACGCCCGACGCGCTCCTCCCCGTCGCGCTCTCGTTCGCGGGGCAGCGGGGGCTCGACCGGGCCTACCTCGACTCCCTCGGCGTGCTCCGCGACGTCCTCGGCCCCGAGCTCGGGGCGCGCCCGCTCGATACGGATTTCTACGAGGACTACACGATCTACGTTGTCGACCGCGACGACCCGGCCATCGACCCCGTGGTGCTCCTCGCCGGGGAGGAGATCGCGTTCTCGGCGGCGACCCGCGAGGAGGTGCTTCGCAACACGCTCTCCTACGCGGTCGACGATAAGGCCGTCCTGGCCTGGGACGCGGCCCTGCTCGTCGCGCCCGAGCCGCCTGCGGACCTGGTCGAGGTGATCGAGTACGCGGTCGTCCAGGTTCTCGAGCTCCGGTACTACGACCGGGTCCTGACCCTGCAGATGCAGCGCATGTACGACGACCTCGAGGCCGGCGGCCGGATCGGCCGCTTCCGACGGCGGCGGGGATACGGCGCCCTGCTCAACCGGCTCATGGAGACCTACGCCGAGGTCTCGGAGGTGACCGAGGGGATCGAGAACCTGATCCGGATCACCGAGGACGTCTACTACGCGAGGGTCTACGCGACCGCGCTCAGGGTGCTCCGGGCCGACTCCTGGCGGGCCTCGGTCGACCGGAAGATCGACGTCATCCGCGAGAACTACCAGATGCTCTCGGACGAGGTCAACCGCGAGCACGGCAACTTCCTCGAGTGGGTGATCATCGTGCTGATCGCGCTCGAGTTCGCGTTCGCGATCTGGGAGGCCTTCCGGGGCTGACCCGCATGAACCGGTCCCTGCTCGCGCTGCTCCTCGCGATCGCGCTGCTCGCTGCCGGGTGCATCGGCCCGCCGGGGGAGGGCGACCCGTCCCTCCGGCACGACTACTCCTACGATCTCTCGGTCTCCGTCGACCGGCCGGTCGACGACCTCGTGCTCCTGGTCCCGCTCCCGTCCTGAACGGGTCGTCCGCGCTCGGCGAGGCCCTCGCGAACGGGACCGGCCACGGGGTACGGCCGGGCTGGAAGGTCGCGGTCGTCGAGGCGAACGGGACGCCTCTGCTCGAGCTCCGGGCCGAGCGGTTCCTGCCCGAGTACCGCGGCACGCCGATCGCGGTGGTCCCCGGAGAGGCGCTTCCCTCCGTCACCCCTCCGCCGCCGGCCACGGGTCCTTCCGGGTCGAACCCGATGCTGATGCCGTACTCGCTCGGCGCCTCGATCGCCGTGAACCGCACCATCGAGACCCGCGACCCGGCCGGGCGCGAGCCCCTGCTCGGCGGCGGGGCTGACCTGACCCCCGTTGTCTGCGACCTGCCGGGTCGGGGGGCCGGCGTGCGCTGCTACCGGCACCCGGTCGCCGCCTTCGCCGATTACCGGGCCGACGCGCCGGCGAACGTCTCGGTCGGGGTCCGGATGTCCGGGTCGAACCAGTGGTGGCGCGGCGGCTGGACCTTCAACCACTACACGGACAGCGTGGTCGTCGAGTTCCCGGACGGCGACCGCGGGTGGACCCGGGCCGACTCGGCCCTGACGGCCGGCGAGGGAACGTACCCCTGATCTTCACCAAGGGGTCGGAGGCGATTGAAGAGCCGGGGGCGTCGACCCGGCCACTGCGAACTCCCGCCGGAATCGCCCGTCCCGCGGCCGGCGACGCGGCGCGTCCGGGGCCATTGCTCCGAACATTTTCGAAGTTATATAAGCAATTAAGTATGATAAATGCAAATAGGAACCTGCCCCACAATGGGGTGATTGACATGAAACAGATGCCGAAGCTCCTGTTCGTCGCCGGGATCGTGGCCGTGGCCGTCCTGGTCGCCGGCTGCACATCGGGCGGCAACCCACCACCCTCAACGAACGTCACGTCCGCGGCCCCGCTCCTCCTGAACGAGAGCCTGAACGGCAGCACCATTGCAGTACCTCTCAACACCACGCTCACCCTCGAACTTGCCGAGAACCCGTCCACGGGCTACTCGTGGAACCTCTCCACCACAGCGGGTCTGCGAGTCGCCTCGGACGAGTACGTCCCCACCACCACGAACGCCACCATCGTCGGCGCCGGCGGCATCCACCGCTGGCAGATCGCGACGACGGCGACGGGCCTCCAGGAGATACGCGGCGTGTACGCGCGCCCCTGGGAGAACTCGACCGCCGATGCGAGCACCTACTCGGTCGAGGTCTCCGTCACTCCCTGATTCGACCTCCACACATTGCAGCATGCGGCCGCGGCCCCGCCCCCCGGGGCCCGGCTCCTCTTTCTCTTTTCCATGCGGACGCGATCAGTGCCGGTGCCGGTGATGGATGTCCGGCGTGTGCGCGTGCGCGTGCTCGAGCAACTCGTGCGTGTGGACGTGGGCGTGCACCTCCGCCTCCCCGCCGTCCTCGTGCGCGTGCCGGTGGTGGAGGTCGTGCCGGTGCCGGTGGGCGTGCGTGATCGGCTCGTGGACGTGCACGTGCACGTGCTTCTCGCGGGCGATCAGGAGCGCCCCGGCGGCCATCAGCGGCAGGGCGACGAGGAACTGCCAGCCCGGGATCACCGGCGCGATCACGAGCGCGATCCCGGCGCCGATGAACGGCGCGAGGCCGAAGACGCCGGCCGTCCGCGCCGCCCCGAGCGAGCGGAGGGCCAGGATGAAGCAGATCATGGACGCCCCGTAGCAGACCGCGCCGAGGAGCAGGGCCGGGAGCGCGACCTCGAGCGGCGGGATGGCCTCTCCGAGGGCGAGCGCGAGCGGGAGCGAGAGCAGCCCGGCCCCGAGCCCCTTCACGGTCCCGATCGCGAACGGGTCCTTGGACGAGATCTGGCGCGAGCAGTTGTTGTCGAGCCCCCAGAGGGCGCAGGCCCCGACCACGCCGAGCGCGCCGAGGGAGAGGCCGAGGTGGCCGGCCGGGTCGAGCGAGAGGACCATGCCGGCGGCCGTGATCAGCGCGATCGCGGCCCAGACCCGCCGGCCGATCCCCTCCAGGAAGAACGCGGCCGCGATCAGGGCCGTGAAGACGGCCTCGGTGTTCAGGAGCAGGGACGCGGTCGCGGCCGGCGTTGAGGCGAGGCTGACCATCAGCAGCACGGGCGCGAGGAAGCCGCCCGCGAGCATGGATCCCGGCGAGCCAGGGGTAGTCGCGGCGGGTGAGCGGGGACTCGCCCGTGGACCGGCCGCGGACGAGCCGCGCGAGGATCACGGCCGTGCCGCCGCCGATGTAGAGGAGCGCGGCGAGCATCACCGGCTGGATCGGCGCCGAGCAGGACCTGGGCCAGGGGGACGCTCGCCCCGAACAGGGCCGCCGCCGTGAGCGCGAGCAGGATCGGGGTGCGGGTGCCGGTCGCCATCTGTTCCTCTCAGGTGGGCGCCGGCGCCCGATATGCGTTACCCCGGCCCGATCCGAAATACCTTTGGGGGAGCGGCGCGAATCGAAAGGGTTATGGACGACCGGGCCGCGATGAACCGCGAGAAGGAGAAGGTCGCCCGCCTCTCCGTCGCTTCGAACACTCTCCTGGTCCTCCTCAAGCTCGCGGTCGGGATCGCCATCGGCTCGGTCGCGATCGTCGCCGAGGCGATCCACTCGGGGATCGACCTCGTCGCGGCCCTGATCGCGTACTTCGCGGTCCGGGCCTCGGCCCAGCCCCCCGACGCCGAGCACGCCTTCGGACACGGCAGCTACGAGGACCTCTCCGGCCTGATCGAGGGGGCCCTGATCCTGGTCGCGGCGGTCCTGATCGTCTACGAGGCCGTCGGGAAGCTCCTGGCCGGCGGCGAGCCGTTCGAGCCGGTGCAGCTCGCGGCCGGTGTGGCCGTGATGGCCGTCTCGGTCGCGGTCAACTGGTACGTCTCGGGCCGGCTGATGCGGGTCGGGAAGGCGACCGAGTCGATCGCGCTCGAGTCCGACGCCTGGCACCTCCGGACCGACGTCTACACCTCGCTCGGGGTCCTCGGGGGGCTGGTCGCGCTCCTCCTGACCGGGATCGTCGCGCTCGACGCCCTGATCGCGATCGCGGTCGCGTTCGTGATCCTGAAGGCCGGCTGGGACCTGATGCGCCGGGCCTCGGGGAACCTGGTCGACCAGCGCCTCCCCGAGGACGAGGAGACGGCTATCCGCGGGATCATCGACTCCCACGGCGACAACATCGCCGAGTTCCACGAGCTCCGGACCCGACGCTCCGGGCCGGACCGGTTCGTCGACCTCCACCTCTGCGTCGCCCGGCACCTGACGGTCGAGGAGTCGCACGCGCTCGCGGACCAGCTCGAGGCCGAGATCGAGGCGGCCCTGCCGCGCTGCTCGGCGACGATCCACGTCGAGCCGTGCAGCGGCAGCTGCGACGCCTGCGGCACGTTCTGCACGGTGCGGGTCGTCCGCCCGAGGAGTGACGGCGGCCGGGGACCCCGCGGGCGCACCGTCTCCCTG
>CAVSRL010000016.1:0-46612 GCA_963730355.1 uncultured Methanoregulaceae archaeon
GTAGGTCAGGTCTCGCAGGCGCCCGAGGCGAGGTAGTGGGCGAGCACGGCCTCGCCCGTCTCGTCCGAGATGGTGCTCCGCACCCGCTGCACGAACGCCTCGATGTCCTCCTCCTGGATGCAGCCGAGGCTCTCCGAGCCGTCGAGGATCCGGTCCACGAGCCAGCGGAGGTCGGCGTCGTCGAGCCGCTCGAGCCGGCGCTCGAAGTCCTCGGCCGACTCGGCATAGTGGTTCGAGACCGGCGGCAGGATCGACTGGTAGGCGTGGCCGGAGCCGCCGCAGGTCATCCCCGCGCACTCGGGGGCGAGCTTCACCAGGATCTCGATGTCGCGCTCGGTAAGTTCCCGGGCCATATGCGATCCGGTGGGCGCGCCCGGGACTAATACCCGCCGGTCGGCTTTTTCTCTCCGGCCTTCCGATATGATCCGATGGACCCGCGCCTGTACGACCGGATCGTCGACGCGACCGCCCGGGCCTACGCCGAGGCGGTCGTGCAGCTCCCGCCCGACGTCCTGGGGGCCCTCGAGCGGGCCCGGGCGAACGAGACCGACCCCGTGGCCCGGGCCGAGCTCGAGAACATCCTCGCGAACGTCGACCTCGCCCGCTCGACGGGGCTGCCGCTCTGCCAGGACACGGGCGTGCCCGTGGTCTACGTCACGCTCCCGCCCCGGGTCCCGTTCGAACGGGCGCTCTGGGACGCCGTCGCCGACGGCGTCCGGCGCGCCACGGTCGCGGTCCCGCTCCGGCCGAACGTGGTCGACCCGTGCACGCGGAAGAACTCCGGCGACAACACGGGCGCGGGGATGCCCGCGGTCCACGTCTCCCCCGGCGACGCGTTCACCATCACGGTCCTGCCCAAGGGGGCCGGGGCCGAGAACATGTCGCGGATCGAGATGCTCCTGCCGTCCGAGGTCGACCGGATCCCGGAGGTCGTGGTCCGGTGCGTCCTCGAGGCCGGCGCCCGCCCCTGCCCGCCGGTCGTGCTCGGCGTCGGGATCGGCGGGACCTTCGACCTCGCGGCCGCGCTCGCGAAGGAGGCCCTGCTCGACCCGATCGACGTCATGGACGAGTACGAGACCATGCTCTGCGACGCCGTGAACCGGCTCGGCCTCGGGCCGATGGGGCTCGGCGGGCGGACGACCGCGCTCGCCGTGAAGGTGCGGCGGGCCGCGTGCCACACGGCCTCGCTCCCGGTCGCGGTCAACGTCCAGTGCTGGGCCAACCGCCGCGCGACCGCGGTCGTGGAGGTGGACTGAGATGGACCTCGCGACCCCGCTCGGCGACGAGGTGCTCTCGCTCCCGGCCGGCGACCGGGTCACGCTCTCGGGGGTCGTGTACACGGCCCGGGACGAGGCCCACCTCGAGATGATGCGCCACGGGATCCCGTTCGACCCGGTCGGCGCGGCCGTCTACCACTGCGGCCCGGTGATCGCGGGCGACCGGGTGATCGCGGCCGGCCCGACCACCTCGGCGCGGATGAACAAACTCTCGGGCTTCCTCCTCGACGCGGGCGTGCGGGCCCTGATCGGCAAGGGCGGCATGGACGCGACGGTCACGGAGCAGCTCCGGGGCCGCGGGGTCTACCTCGCGTTCACGGGCGGGTGCGCCGCCCTCGCCGCGGCCCGGATGCAGCTCGAGGGGGTCTTCTTCCCCGAGCTCGGCATGGCCGAGGCCGTCTGGGCGATCCGGCTCGACCGCCTCCCGCTCGTGGTCGGGATCGACAGCGACGGCCGGAACCTCTTCGCCGAGGTCCAGGCCCGGGCCGTCGCGGCCGCAGGCCGCTCGCTGAGGGTGAATCTTCAAATACTTTTTCGATGTAGCACGCGCAATACCGTACGCAGGAAGGGATCGATGAAGCTCGCGATCGACGAGAGGCGATGCAAGGGCTGCAACCTCTGCACCCAGGTCTGCCCGTACCACATCTTCCGGCCCGGCACGACGGCGAACCGGAAGGGCGTGCTCGTGCCCGAGCTCGACCGGCCCGAGCGGTGCACGAACTGCCGGCTCCGGAACCTCTACGGCCGGACCCTCTGCGGGGTCTGCCAGCTGACCTGCCCGGACCAGGCGATCCACTGGCAGCGCGAGAAACCGTACGAGCCCGTGAAGATCGAGGTGGAGTATTGACCCGGATCGAGTTCATGCAGGGCAACGTCGCCTCGGCCGAGGGGGCGCTCGCGGCCGGCTGCCGGTTCTTCGGCGGCTACCCGATCACGCCCTCGACCGAGGTGGCCGAGCGGATGGCCGCGCGCATGCCGAAGGTCGGCGGCGTCTTCGTCCAGATGGAGGACGAGATCGCCTCGATCGCGGCCGTGATCGGGGCCTCCTGGACCGGGAAGAAGGCCATGACCTCGACCTCGGGCCCGGGCTTCTCCCTGATGATGGAGAACCTCGGCTTCGCCGTGATGACCGAGACCCCGCTCGTGGTCGTGAACATCCAGCGCGGCGGGCCGTCCACGGGCCAGCCCACGATGTCGGCCCAGGGCGACATGCTCCAGTGCCGGTACGGCTCGCACGGCGACATCGGGATCGTCGCGCTCGCGCCGAACTCGGTCCAGGAGATGTACGACCTGACGGTCCAGGCCTTCAACCTCTCCGAACGGCTCCGCTGCCCGGCCTACCTGATGGCCGACGAGATCATCGGGCACATGCGCGAGCGGATCGACCTGCCCGACTCGGTCGAGGTCGTGGACCGCACGCGAGCTCGAGCCCGGGCGCCCTGCCGTTCGCGGCCGGCCCCGGCCTCGTGCCGGGCTTCCCGACCTTCGGGAAGGGCCACCGGGTCCACGTCACGGGCCTGACCCACGACGAGCGCGGCTACCCGGCCACCACCGACCCCGAGGTCCACGCGGCCCTGGTCGAGCGGCTGGTCCGGAAGGTCGAGGGCGCCCGGCGCGAGATCGCGGACTACGAGGTCACGAACCCCGAGGCCGAGGTCGTCTTCGTCTGCTACGGCGCGCCGTCCCGGGCCGTCGCCCAGCTCGTGGCCGACCGGCCCGACGAGCGGATCGGCGTCCTCCGCCTCCGCCTGGTCTGGCCGTTCCCCGAGCACGCGCTCGCCGAGTTCCCGAACGCGACGGCCTTCATCGTGCCCGAGCAGAACCTCGGGCAGATCGCGAGCGAGATCGAGCGGCACACGGACCTGCCCGTGATTCCGGTGCCGAAGCTCGGCGGCGAGCTCCACACGCCGGCCGAGCTCGCGCGGGTCTGCGAGGGGGTGCGGGCCGATGACCTTCGAGGACTGGCTCCGCGCCGACCGCCTGCCGCACATCTGGTGCAGCGGCTGCTCGAACGGCACGATCCTGAACTGCACCATGGCCGCGGTCGACACGATGGGCTGGGACGCCGACCGGACGGTCGTCGTCTCGGGGATCGGCTGCTCCTCCCGCGCGGCCGGGTACGTCGCGGCCGACTCGCTCCACACCACCCACGGCCGGGCGCTCGCGTTCGCGACCGGGGTGAAGCTCGCGGACCCGTCGCTCAACGTCGTGGTCTTCACCGGCGACGGCGACCTCGCCGCGATCGGCGGCAACCACTTCATCCACGCCTGCCGCCGGAACATCGACCTCACGGTCGTCTGCATGAACAACCTGATCTACGGCATGACCGGCGGGCAGGGCTCGCCCACGACGCCCCTCGGCGCGCTCTCGACCACGACCCCGTACGGCGCGGCCGAGCCCGCGTTCGACCTCGCGGCGCTCGCGGTCGCGGCCGGCGCGAACTACGTGGCCCGCTGGACCTCGTACCACGTCCGCGAGCTCGAGAAGGCCGTCAAGGCCGGGCTCGAGACACCCGGGCTCTCGTTCATCGAGGTCCGCGCGGCCTGCCCCACCAACTACGGCCGGAAGAACCGGATCCGCGAGGCCACGGACCAGTCCGAGCAGTTCCGGACGAAGTCGATGCTGAAGGCGAAGTACGACCGGCTGGTCGCCGAGGGGAAGCCCGTGCCCCCCGACGCGATCGTGGTCGGCGAGTTCGTGCGACGCGCGAACCCGGCCATGGGGGTGGCGCCGTGAGGCGCGAGATCCGGCTCTCGGGCTTCGGCGGCCAGGGGATCATGCTCGCGGCCGTCATCCTCGGGCGCGCGGCCGTCATGTACGACGGCAAGTACGCGGTCCAGACCCAGGTCTACGGCCCCGAGGCCCGGGGCGGGGCCTCGATGGCCGCGGTCGTGATCGACGACGCGCCGATCCTCTACCCCAAGGTCACGGACCCCGACCTCTACGTGATCATGAGCCAGGAGGGGTTCGAGAAGTACGGGGCGAGTCCCCGGCCCGACGCGACGATGCTCCTCGACCGCGGGCTCGTCCACTCGCGGCCGGCCTGCCGGTACCTCGAGGTGCCGGCGACCGACGACGCGCGGGTCGTGCTCAAGAAGGTGATCGTCGCGAACATCGTGATGCTCGGGGCGCTCGTCACGGCAACAGGGGTCGTCTCGCGCGAGGCGATCGAGAAGGCCGTGCTCGACCAGGTGCCGAAGGGGACCGAGGACCTGAACCTCCGGGCGCTCCGGCAGGGGTACGCGCTCGGCGAGGAGGCAATCCATGAAGCTGCGTGAATACGAGGGAAAGCGGGTCTTCGCCGAGGCGGGGATCCCGGTGCCGCAGGGGAGACTGATCCGGTCGGCCGACGAGCTCGGCGACCTCGCCGGAGTTCGGGGACGAGGTCGTGCTGAAGGCCCAGGTCGACGTCGGCGGCCGCGGCAAGGCCGGCGGGGTCGTGATCTGCCCGGCGTCCGAGGCGGCGAGCCCGGGCGGCCGAGCTCTTCGCAAAGACGATCAAGGGCCTCCCCGTGACCGAGGTCCTGGTCGAGGAGAAGCTCCCGATCGCGCACGAGTATTACTGTGCGGTCCTGGTCGACCGCTCGACCCGGCAGCCGGTCGTCCTCTTCACCGAGGCCGGCGGCGTCGAGATCGAGGAGACGGCCCGGACCGACCCCGACAAGATCCGGCGCGTCCAGGTGCCGGCGCTGATGACCGCGCTGCCGGCGTTCGCGGTCCGCGACCTCGTCGGGAACGGCGCCGAAGGCGCTCGGGCCCGTGGTGAGCCGCGCTCTACCAGGCCTTCCTCGCGAAGGACGCGCTCCTCGCCGAGATCAACCCGCTCGTCGTCCTCGAGGACGGCCGGGCCGTCGCGGCCGACGCGAAGGTGATCGTCGACGACAACGCGCTCGCCCGGCAGGGGATCCAGCAGAACCGCGACCTGACCGAGCGCGAGCGCGAGGCCGAGAAGCACGGCTTCTCGTACGTCGAGCTCGACGGCGACGTGGGCGTGGTCGGGAACGGCGCGGGCCTGACCATGGCCACCCTCGACCTGCTCCAGCACTACGGCCTCCGGGCGGCCAACTTCCTGGACGTCGGCGGCGGCGCCGACCGCGAGCGGGTCGCGCACGCGGTCCGGCTGCTCGCGTCGTCGCCGGGGGTCCGCGTGATCATCGTGAACCTGCTCGGCGGGATCACCCGCTGCGACGAGGTCGCGCGAGGGCATCGTCGAGGCCGGCGTGGACCAGCGGATCATCGTCCGGATGGCCGGCACGAACGAGGCCGAGGGGTGCGCGCTTCTCGAGGAGCACGGGTACGAGATGTACGGCTCGATGGACGCGGCCGTCTCGGCGCGCCGCGGAGGCCCGGCCATGATCCTCGCGGACACGACCACGGGCGTGATCGTGACCGGCGCCACGGGGCGGCAGGGGCTCTTCCACATCCGGCTCATGAACGAGTACGCGGCCGAGGTCGGCGGCGTCGGCGTGGTCGCGGGGGTCACGCCGGGCAAGGGCGGCCAGGAGGCCGCCGGGGTCCCGGTCTACGACAGCATCCGGGCCGCGCTCAAGGAGCACGACGCGACCGCCTCCGTGATCTTCGTCCCGGCCTCGGCCGCCGGCGACTCGATCATGGAGTCGGCCGCGAACGGCCTCGAGCTCGCGGTCGCGATCACCGAGCACATCCCCGTCCACGACACGATGAAGGCCCTCGAGCTACGCCCGGCTCTGCGGCACGACCGTGATCGGGCCGAACTGCCCGGGCCTCCTCTCGCCGGGCGGGGCGAAGCTCGGGATCATGCCGGCCCAGCTCGCGACCCCCGGGCCGGTCGGGGTCGTCTCGCGCTCGGGCACGCTCACGTACGAGATCGTGGACGAGCTGACCCGGGCCGGGATCGGCCAGTCGACCGTGGTCGGGATCGGCGGCGACCCCGTCATCGGCTCGACCTTCACGGACGTCTTCGCCCGGTTCGAGTGCGACCCGGCCACGAAGGCCGTCGTGCTCGTGGGCGAGGTCGGCGGCGCCCTCGAGCAGGAGGGGGCGGCCTCGACCTCGCTCCCGCTCGTCGCGTACGTCGCGGGCGTCTCGGCCCCGCCGGACAAGCGGATGGGCCACGCGGGCGCGATCGTCGAGGGCGGCGAGGGCGACGCCCGCTCCAAGATCCGGGCGCTCGAGGCGATGGGCGTCGCGGTCGCGTCCCGGCCCTCCGAGATCCCCGCGCTGGTCCGGCAGTTCCTATGAGCCGGGACGAGCTGATGCTCGCGGCCGGCCTCCGGCTGGCCCAGGACCTCGGGGCCGTCGCCGTGATCTCGTTCGTGGACGCGGAGGCGTGCGATCCGCCGCTCCCGGTCCTCCGGGCCGCGAACGTCGGGCCCGCCGCGGTCGCCCCGGAGACCGCCGGCGAGCTCCGCGCCGTCCTCCTCGAGCGGCTCGGGACCGCGGCGGCCCCGCTCGCGCTCTCGTCGGACGAGACCGGCGTCGTGGTCGGGGCCTTTCTCGACGGTCTGGTCGCGCTCCGCCTCGACGAGGTCCGCTCCCGGTTCGACCTCCAGCAGTTCGAGGCGATCGTCCCGCGCCGGGTGATGGCCGCGGCGCTCCGGCTCGCCCTCGAGATCGGGCGCGAGGGGCGCGAGGGCAAGCCCCTCGGGACCGCGTTCATCATCGGCGACGGGGACGCGATCCTCTCGATCTCGCACCAGCTGGTCCTGAACCCGTACCTGGGCCACCCGCCCGAGGTCACGACGATCATGGACCGCGGGAACTGGGAGTCGGTCAAGGAGTTCGCCCAGCTCGACGGGATGTTCGTGGTCGACGTCTCGGGCGCGGTGATCGCGGCCGGCCGGTACCTCGACGTCGACTCGAAGTCGGTCTCGCTCGCGAGCGGCCTCGGCGGGCGGCACCGGGCCGCGGCCGCCGTGACCCGCCTCATCCCGGTCGTCTCGGTGATCGTCTCCGAGAGCGGCGGCACGGTCCGCGTCTTCTCGGACGGCGTCTGCCGTCTCGAGGTCCGGCCCGACCTCTCGGCCGTGCGGAGGTGCGGATCATGACCCGGCGCGTCTCGGTCGCCCGGTGCGCGGACTACGACCTCGACCGTGTCGAGGCGGCCCTCGCGACGGTCCTCGCGCCCCTCGGCGGCATGGCCGCGTTCGTGAAGCCCGGCGACCGGGTGCTGGTCAAGCCGAACCTGCTCGCGAGCCGCGAGCCCGAAAAGGCGGTCACGACCCACCCGGCCGTGGTCCGGGCCGCGCTCCGGGCCGTGCAGGCGGCCGGCGGCGAGCCCGTCCTCGGCGACTCGCCGGGCGGGCGAAACACCCCCGCGAACTACGCGGCCCTCCTCCGCCGCACCGGGCTCGCGCCCGTCCTCGAGGAGTGCGGGGTCGAGGCCGTCTTCTTCGACGAGCCGACGGCCGAGATCCCGTCGCCGTCGGGGAGGGTGTACAAACGGTTCCGCGTGGCCGGCGCGGTCGCCGACGCCGACGCGATCGTCTCGCTCTCGAAGTTCAAGACCCACCAGTTCACCCTCGCCACGGGTGCGGTCAAGAACTGCTTCGGGTACATCCCCGGGCGTCGCGAAGGCCGAGTACCACCTCAACACCGGGATGGACCAGGGCCGCTTCGCCGCGCTCCTGCTCGACCTCTACCTGGCCCGCCCGCCCGTCCTCTCGGTCATGGACGCCGTGATCGGGATGGAGGGGAACGGCCCCTCGAACGGCACCCCGCGCGAGGTCGGGCTCCTGCTCGCGGCTCCGCACGCGCCCGACCTCGACTATCTCGAGGCCCTGCTGATGGGCTTCGACCCGCTCGAGGTCCCGTCCATCGCCGAGGCCGCCGAGCGCGGGATCGGCCCGCAGACAGCGGCCGAGCTCGAGGTCCTGGGGGTCCCCGTCGACGAAGCGCGGCTCGCCGACTTCCAGCGCCCGGCGGCCCACGGGCAGGCGCGCATCCCCGCCGCGCTCGTCGCGGCCGTGAGCCGGCTCTTCGCGGTCCGGCCGCGGGTGGACACGGAGAGGTGCCGCCGGTGCGGCGCCTGCTCCGAGAACTGCCCCCCCGGCGCGATCGAGGTCACGGACGGCGTTCCGCGGATCCGGACGGCCGACTGCATCCGGTGCTTCTGCTGCCAGGAGCTCTGCCCGGCCGACGCGATCGCGATCGATCGCCCGCTGGTCCGGCGCCTGATCGGGTAACGATATATGGCCGTGGGGCCATACAGCCCCGCGAGAGACCCCATGACCGGGACCACGCCGAATGAGACCGAAGACCTCGTCCGTGAGGTCACGGATCGCGACTTCGAGGCCGAGGTCGAGCAGAGCCCGGAGCCGACCGTCGTCATGTTCTATTCCGAGACCTGCCCGCACTGCCGGGCGATCCTGCCGTACGTCGAGGGCTTTGCCCGGGACTTCCGCGACCGGGTCCGCTTCGTCACCATGGACGTCGGCGCGAATCCATGGACGGTCGAGCGCTTCGCGGTCCGGTCGACGCCGACCTTCAAGTTCTTCTGCCACGGCCGTCCCGTCCAGGAGCTCGTCGGCGCGATCCTCCCGGCCGCGATCAAACGCCTGGTCGAGGAGTTCGAGGTCCACGGCGAGGAGTGCATCCGGAAGATCGACCGAGATCGACTACGAGATCACCGGGTACGGCTGAGCCCGGAACCCTTATTGTCGAAGAGCGATTACTGATCCGCGTGACCAGGAACGTGCTGCTCGCCGTCGTGCTGTGCGCGGCGCTCGTGGCGAGCGGCTGCATCAGCGGCTCGAGGACCGCTGCGACCAACGGAAGCGAGCAACAGCTGCTGAACCGGATCGACGCCCTGGAGCAGCAGAACGCCGACCTCCGTCAGCAGCTCGAGCAGGATAATCTCTCGATCCGCAGCTATCAGAACCAGCTCACGTTCTATCGGGCGCAGTTCGGGGGTACCGTCAGCACGGCCCCGACAGGTCCGGGTGCCGGGACCGCGGGAGGCGGATCGGCATCGCTGGACGCCCCGGCCGTGATGGAGCGCACGGTCTACGAGCGCGACGGCCCGTTCATGACCGAACGCGCCGAGCGTGTCGGGGCCCTGATCAACGTGACCTCCGAGGTCGTGCCCGGCCGGGGTCGGGTCCTGGTGAACACCACCCCGCTGATGGGCGAGGTCTTCCAGGACGCGGCGATCACGGCAGCCTATGTCGCACAACAGAAGACCGGACGCAACCTCTCGAAGTCGGATGTGATCGTCTCGATCGTGGCCGAGGACCAGGTTCCGGCCGTCGATGGCGGTTCGGCCGGCGCGTTGATGACCCTGCTGACGATCGCGGCGATCCAGGGCTGGGACCCCCGTCCGGACATGACGCTGACCGGGACGATCGACCAGGACGGGCACGTCGGCGCGATCGGTGGCGTGGTCGAGAAGGCGACGGCCGCGAAGGAGAAGGGGAAGACCCTCTTCCTCCTGCCTCGCGAGAACAGCCAGCTCGTCCGGTACACCGAGCGCGCCACCGACTACTACGGGTACTCCGTGGTGCAGCAGGTGCCGCAGCGGGTCGACGCGAAACAGTACCTCGAATCCGAGCTCGGGATCCGGGTCGAGTACGTCGACACGATCGACGACGTGCTCCGGCTCGCGAGATAATCCCCATCGCTTTTTCCCCTCATCGGTCTCCCCCCGGTATCCGGGCCATCCCTCTCCCTTCCTCCGCGGCGGCTCTCGCATAGGGCATTTCAAATACTATCATTTTTTATGCGAACGGCGCCAACGAAGGCAGCATCAGCGAGGTCGATGAACCGTATGAAACCGATGGTGTATTGCAGTCGTCCTGATCGCAGCCCTGCTCTGCGTCGGCGCGGCCGGCGCGGTGAAGCCCGAGAAGGGGCCTGTTGACAAGCTCGTCTTCGTCCACTACAAGGACGCGGCCGCCAGGCCCTCCTCGCCGGCGGACCAGACGACGATGTACAAACTGATGGGCGTGAAGTGGACAGACCCTGCCGGTGCAGTACTACGTGAATCCCGCCAACCCCTACGTCTCCGATACCGGCGCCGTCACCAGGAACATCACGGCGGCGTTCTCCACGTGGGATGCCCGATGGTCGGGGCAGCTCTCCAGCTTCCTCGGATCCGCGGTGCCGGCCGCTGCGGACGGGAAGAACGACATCTACTTTGCGCCGCTCGCCAGCGATAATGCCATCGCCATGACGACCGTCTGGTACTACACGTCCACGAAGGAGATCACCGAGGCGGACATCCAGATGAACACCAATATGCGGTGGGGGATCGACGCCGACGGTGAAGGTAAAAAGTTCACCCTCACGAACGCCTACGATATCCGGAACATCGCCACCCACGAGATCGGCCACGTCTGCGGACTCGCGGACCTCTACACCGCCCGTTCGAGCGAGCTGACCATGTACGGCTACGGCGGTCTCGGCGAGGTGAAGAAGGACAGCCTCGGGGCCGGGGACATCGCGGGCCTTCGTGAAGCTCTACGGGACCTAGGTCCCGGTTCGGGCACCCGCAACCTTTTTTCCCTCTCTCGCGAGAGGACTGCAGATGCAGACGGAATCGATTACAGGACTTCGCCGGGGGCGGCGATCATGACCCGCAGCGACCTCGACAGGATCCCGGAAGGCACCCGCTGGCAGGTCTGCGCACGCCTGCTCGCGAAGCTCCCGCTCCTCTACGACATCACCTATCGGTCGGCCGTCGGCGAGGAGTACGACGCGCTCGAGCATGCGATCTGGATCGAGATGGCGCACGAGGCGAAGGACCTGGCCGACGCCTTCCGCCTGCCGCGGTCGACCGCCGGCGAGCTCGCGTCCACGCTCTCGGTCCTCGGCGCGGCCCTCTTCGGCCGGGACTTCCAGTTCGAGCCGCTCGTCGGCGCGGACGAACGCGCCTCCCTGCGCGTGGCCCGCTGCCCGTTCTCGGAGGAGGCCGACCTGCTCGAGATCGACCACGCGCTCCTCCCGGACCGCTGCCTCGCGTTCACGATCCCGCTGATCGAGGCCCTGAACCCGGCCTACACGCTCCGCTACGTCCGGGCTGCGTGCGCGGGTGACCGCGGCTGCGAGCTGAAGGTCATGTCCGTTGAAGAAGCGAAGGCCGAGGACGCCGTGGGCGTCTAGGCGCTCCCCGGCGATCTCGGGGCGGAGGAAGCAGAAAACCCCCGCCCTCCGACAGGGGCATCGCGGTCCCGGCCTGTGCGGGAGAGGTTCATCTCGATCCTCCGTCGATACTGATGCATGCACGACCTGGTCGTCCGGGGCGGCCTCGTGGTATCGGCGGCGGGGGTGCGGCATGCGGAGATCGCGGTCCGGGACGGTCGGATCACGGAGGTCGGTACGGTGACCGGCCCGGCCCGTCGCGTGGTCGACGCCACCGGACTTCACGTCCTGCCGGGCGGGGTCGAGCCGCACATGCACGTCGAGAACGACTTCCTCGGCCTCTCGACGGCGCACGACTTCTACACACAGTCCGTCGCGGCCGCCCACGGCGGGGTCACGACCTTCTTCGATTTCGCGAACACCGCGGCAGGAGGCTCGCTCCCGGAGTCGGTCGCGGCCCGTCGCGAGCAGATGGCGAAGTCCGCGATCGACTTCGCGGTCCACGGCCGCGTGCTGGAGACCGGGCACCTTGCCGGACTCGCAGAGGCCGTCGCGGCCGGCTGCCCCTCCTTCAAGCTCTACCTCACCTATCCCGAGGTCGGGCTGATGGCGGACGATCGGACCGTGCTCGCCGCTTTCCGCGCTGCCCGGGAGACGGGCGCCCTGCCCCTCGTCCACGCCGAGTCGGAGCCGATCGCGGCCGCCCTGACTGAGGAGGCGCGGTGCGACGGGGATCTCTCCTGGTCGCGCTACCCCGACACGCGGCCTCCGCTCTGCGAGGCCGAGGCCTTCGCCCGCGTGGTCCGCTTTGCCCGTCTCGTCGGGAATCCGCTCTACGTGGTCCACACCTCCGTCGCCGAGGCCGTGGCGGAGGCGCGGCGGGCGAAGCGGGCGGGCCTCCGCCTCCACGTCGAGACCTGTCCGCAGTACCTCGTCCTCACCCGCCGCCTCTACGACGATCCCGATCGGGGCATGCTCGCGATCTGCGCTCCCCCGCTGCGGGATCCGCGGGAGGCGCCGGCCCTCTGGCGAGGGCTCGCCGACGGGACCATCGACAGCGTCGGCTCCGACGACTGTGCCTATACATACGCGGCAAAGACGGCCCTGCTCGGCCGGAGCCCGGACGGGGCGCTTATCCAGGACTTCACGCGGGTCGTGCAGGGCGTGCCGGGGATCGAGACCCGTCTGCCCCTCCTGCTCTCCGAGGGCGTCGCGCGGGGCCGACTCTCCATGGAGCGGGTTGCCGCGCTCACGAGCGAAGGGCCGGCGCGGTGCCTCGGATGCTATCCGCAGAAGGGCGCCATCCTGGCAGGATCGGATGCGGACCTCGTGCTCGTGGACATGACCGCGGAACGTGTGCTCTCGCCCGAAGTGCTGCACCGACACCTGGACTACTGTCTGTACGAGGGTCTTCGCGTCCGGGGATGGCCCGTCATGACGATCGCGAATGGGGAGGTGGTCGTCGAGGACGGCGACTTCACCGGCGAACGAGGGGCCGGGAGGTTCGTGGCCCGGAAACCCGTCTGGTGACGGTGAATCCCGCCCCCGTACGGGCTTCCTCCGGTCCGGCAGAATGATATGTCCGGAGATCTCTCCTTGTTCGAGGAGTCCGCGCGATGGTGACCTTTGCTGCCGACCTGATCCCCCTGGTCAACTTCGTGCTCGCGACCGCAATCTTCGCCCTCGGCCTCTGGGGCTACCGCAAGAGCGGACGCCAGACCGAGGCGCTCGTCGGTGTCGCGTTCGGCCTCTTCGCGTTCACGCATCTTCTCACCCTCCTCGGGATCAGCTCGACCGAGCTCCTGATCCTCATCGTCCGGATCGTCGCCTACCTGGTCGTGATGTACGCGATGCTCCGGGTCGCGACCGGGCATACCTACGGCTGACCATACCCTTTTATCCTCCGAGAGGGCTCTCTGAGTGAGCCGGAGGACGGTCATGGCAAAGACGCTGCTGGAAGAGGAGGATGCGTACCGGCTGCTGCGGAACGCCGGGGTCCCGGTGCCGGCCTCGGCCGTCGCGAGCCTCGCGCGAGGAGGCGGCAGAGGCCGCGGCCCGGATCGGGTTCCCGGTCGTGCTGAAGATCGTCTCGCCGGACGTGGTCCACAAGAGCGACGCGGGCGGGTGTCGTGCTGAACGTCGCCTCCCCCGACGCGGCGGCCCGGGCCTACGACGCGATCGTCGAGAACGTGCCCGAGCGCGTGCCGAACGCCCGGATCGAGGGGGTGCTCGTCGCGGCCCAGGCCCGGCCCGGGTTCGAGCTGATCGTCGGCGGCCGGACGGACCCGTCCTTCGGCAAGGTCCTGACCTTCGGCCTCGGCGGCACGCTCGTCGAGTTCCTGCACGACGTCGTGGTCCGGGTGCTGCCGCTGAGCCGCGACGAGGTGCGGGCGATGGTCCGGCAGATCGGGGCCTACCGGCTGATCCGGGGCTACCGCGACTACCCGCCGCTCGACGAGGAGGCGCTCGTCGACCTGATCGTCCGCGTCGCGGACCTCTTCGACAGCGACCCCAACCTCGCCGAGTTCGACCTGAACCCGGTCGTGCTCTACGAGAAGGGGGCCATGGTCGTGGACGCCCGGCTCTACATCGACGACGACCCCCGTCGAGGTGCCGTGCCTCGAGCCCGAGGCGGTCCCGGCCGACCTCTTCCTGCCGCGCGCGATCGCGGTCGTCGGGGCCTCGGCCGACCCGCGCAAGGTCGGGTACGCGGCCCTCCGGAACCTGCTCTCGTTCAAGGGCACGCTCTACCCGATCAACCCGAAGCGGGACGAGGTCCTCGGACGGCAGGCCTACCCCTCGCTCGCGGCCCTGCCGGGCCCGGTGGAGATGGCCGTGATCGCGGTCCCGGCCGAACTCGTCCCGGGCGTGATCGCGGAGGCGGGCGCCGCCGGCGTCCGGCTGGCCGTGATCCTCTCGGCCGGCTTTCGCGAGTCGGGCGAGGCGGGCCGGCTGCTCGAGGAGCAGGTGATGGCGAACGCCCGCGCCGCGGGGATCCGCGTGGTCGGGCCGAACTGCCTGGGGATCATGCTCCCGCCGTACGGGATCAACACGACCTTCGACCCGGTCTCGCCGAAGGCCGGCTCGATCGCGTTCATCTCCCAGTCCGGGGCCGTGATCACCATGGTCGTGGACTGGTCGCTCCCCGAGGAGATCGGCTTCTCGGTCGTGATCAGCGTCGGCAACCAGGCCGACCTCACGTTCCAGGACTACCTCAAGTTCGCCGAGCAGGACTCGAACACCAAGTCGATCATCATGTACGTCGAGGAGATCCGGGACGGGTGCGGCTTCCTCAAGGTCGTGCGCCGGGTCACGCGAGCGGAAGCCGGTGATCGTGCTCAAGTCGGGGTCGTCGACCAAGGGGCGCGCGACCGCGTCCTCGCACACGGGCTCGCTCGCGGGCGACTACGCGGTCTACCGCGGCGCGTTCGAGCAGGCCGGCGTGATCGCGGTCGAGGCGTTCTCGGACGCGTTCCAGATCGCCGAGCTGCTCGGTTCCGAGGGCTACCCGCAGGGCCGCCGGGCGGTCGTGGTCACGAGCGCGGGCGGCCTCGCCGTCCTCTCGTCCGACTACGCCGAGGAGTGGGGCGTGGACCTGATCACCCTGCCGCCCGAGCTGCTGGCCGAGGCTCGACGCCTTCCTGCCCGAGGCAGTGGAACCACCAGAACCCGCTCGACCTGATCGGGGACGCGGGCGCGGACCGGTTCGCCCGGGTCTTCGACGCCCTGCTCCGGCGGGACGACCTCTGGGACATCGCGGTCGTGATCGCCGTGCCGTCCGCGACCATGGACCCGGCCCTCCTCGCGAACGAGATCGTCCGGTTCAGCCAGCACACGGACAAGATGATCGTCGGCTGCCTCGCGGGCGGCGACTCGATCCGGGCCGGCCTCCGGATCCTGCGCGAGAACCGGATCCCGAACTTCGAGGAGATCGAGGACGCGTTCCGCGCGCTCGGCGCGGTCTTCCGGGTCCGCGGGACCTGCTGAATCGAACCCCTTTTCACCCCGCCCGCCGATCTCTTGGTGATGGGCCAGCTGATCGTGGACATCGGCGGGCGGCCCGGGCTCGACTGCCGGGGCTTCTGCGCGTACTGCTACTTCCGGCACGTCCGGGACCCGGAGCCGCTCGGGTGCCGGCACTGCCTCCCGTTCCGGAAGGGCTGCGACTACTGCACGCGGATGGTCCGCGAGTCCTACCCGGGCTTCCGGTCCTTCGCCGACGTGGCCGAGGAGACGCTCGGCCGGCTCCAGCTCGTCGACGACGATATCGACCGGGTCACGATCAGCGGCGGCGGCGACCCGAGCTGCTACCCCGAATTCGACGACCTCGTGGAGGTGCTGGCCGCGATCGAGGCCCCGCTCCATATCGGGTATACCTCGGGCAAGGGCTTCGACGACCCGGCCGTGGCCGGCCGGCTGGTCGACCACGGCCTCACCGAGGTCTCGTTCACGGTCTTCGCCTCGGACCCGGCCCTGCGCCGGCAGTACATGCACGACCCGACCCCCGAGGCCTCGTGCGCCGTGATCGAGGAGCTCGCGGGCGCGATCGACCTGTACGCGGCGGCCGTGGTGCTGCCGGGCGTCAACGACGGGCCCGTGCTCGAGGCGACCGCGGACTGGCTCGAGGACGCGGGCGCGAAGGGGCTGATCCTGATGCGCTTCGCGAACGAGACGCACCAGGGGCTCGTGCTCGGGAATGCGCCGGTCCTGCCGGGCGTCGAGCCGCAGAGCGTCGAGTCGTTCGCGGCGCTGGTTCGCGAGACGGCCGAGGGCCGCTCCATGCGGGTGACGGGCACGCCCCTCCTCGACCCGGCCCTCGGCTCGCCGTTCGCGATCCGGAACGAGCCCGACCTGCTCGACCGGCTGCCGCGCCTGACCGGCCGGGCCTCGGTGATCACGTCCAGCGTCGCGGCCCCGTTCCTCCGCGACCTGCTCTGGCGGCTCGGCGGGACGGCCAGCGTCGTGGCGGTGGCAAAGGAGATCGCCTGCCTGATCACGGCCGACGACCTCCGCGAACTCGACCCCGCCGACCTCGAGGACGTGGTGGTCCTGCCGGGCCGCGCGCTCGTCCACGACGCCGAGGCCGAGCGGATCCTCTCGGCCGACGGCCGGCCCCGGACCGTGGTCCGCGGGCCCGAGACGCTGACCGCCGACGGCGAGACGAGCATGGGCATGACCCGCGAGGGCGTGCTCGAGTCGAGCTCGCCGGGCTCTTCGAACTCGTCAACACGGTCAACCTGTACGGCCGGCGCTGAGACCGGCCCCTCCGGGCTTTTCCCTTCCCGGCCCCGGCTATCGGAGCGGCACCGGCTACGGGCGCGAGCGATGACCCGTGTCTCAGTCGGACGGCGGGTACGAGGCCGCCATGCACCGCTCGCCGAGCGGCGTGAGGCGGTAGATGATCCAGCTCCCCTGCTGCTCGCCCTCGATGAGGCCGGCCTTCTTGAGCTGGTTCAGGTGGTACGAGAGCTTCGAGTCCGCGATCCCGACGATCTCCTTGATCACGCAGACGCAGAGCGGCTGGATCGCGAGGGCGTGGACGATCCTCAGGCGGAGCGGCTCGGAGAGCGCGTGGTGGACGAGGCTCGCCGCGCGGAGCTCCTCCGTGCCGGGAGCCGGGCTTCGAGTCCGTGACGCCGCCTATCGGCGCGAGGGAGTCGACCTCCGGTGGTATCGTCGTCATTGAGTTCAACTTTACGTGAAATCACAAGATATACGTTTCGGAAGAGCGTTCAACTTATGTTGAACCCTGTGGTCGGGCTCGGAGATCGAGATGAGGCATACCCGCACTGGAACGAAGATCAGTCCCGTGGCGGGAGGTGCGGCCGTTGGTCTTTGAGCCCTGGCAGGCGGTCGTGGACTGGTTCACGTACACCGTGCTCGGCCTCTCGCCGACGTCGCCGGCCGCGTCTGCGCTGAACTTCTTCATCTTCGACACGGTCAAGATCTTCATCCTGCTGGTCGTGATCATCTTCGCGATCACGTTCATCCGGCGTTCTTCTCGCCCGAGAAGACGCGGGCCTGGCTGGCGGAGCGGAAGGGCTCGACCGTCGTCGGCAACGTCCTCGCGGCCCTCCTCGGGATCGTGACGCCGTTCTGCTCCTGCTCGGCCGTGCCGCTCTTCATCGGCTTCGTCGAGGCCGGCATCCCGCTCGGCGTCACGTTCTCGTTCCTGATCGCCGCGCCGATGGTCAACGAGATCGCGCTCGGCATGCTCTGGGGCCTCTTCGGCTGGCAGATCGCGCTGATCTACATCACGGCCGGCGTGGCCATCGCGATCGTCGCGGGCATCGTGATCGGCCGGCTCGGCATGGAGAGGTACGTCGAGGAGTACGTCTACCAGATCAAGGTCGGCCCCTCGGGCGGCGAAGGCGAGAAGCCGACGCTCCGCGAGCGGCTGCTCGGGTCCTGGGAGGCGTCCGTCGACATCCTGAAGCGGATCTGGCTCTACGTCGTGATCGGGATCGCGATCGGCGCCGTCATGCACGGCTGGATTCCCACCGACGCGCTGGCGCAGTATGCGGGGCCGGGCAACCCGCTCTCGGTGATCATCGCCGTGCTGATCGGGATCCCGCTCTACTCGAACGCGGCCGGGATCCTGCCGCTCGTCTCCGAGCTGACCCGGGCCGGCGTCGCGCTGGGCACGGCCCTCGCGTTCATGATGTCCGTGACCGCGCTCTCGCTGCCCGAGATGATCCTGCTCCGGAAGGTGCTCAAGCCGCAGCTCCTCGGCGGTCTTCGTCACGGTCGTCGGGACCGGGATCATCCTGGTCGGCTACCTCTTCAACTGGATCATCGGGTGATGGAATGAAGAACAAGGACATCCCGTGCTGCGCCGCCGATGCGATGCGGCATGTGAAGGCGGTGGACGTGAACGGCGCGACGATCGGGCTGCCATGCTCGACCTCGTCTTTGCCGAGGTGCGCGACCTCGGGCTGACCGACGAGGCGGCGTTCGGCGCGGAGCTGCTGAAGCGCGTGAAGGTCTACAACTACGTCCCGCCGCCGGCCGCCGAGGCCTACGCGGCGGCCGTGTACCGGGAATACGCGAAATGGAACAATCAAGGAGGTATCAGATGAAGGTTGAAGTCTTTGGAACGGGGTGCGCCAAGTGCCACCTGCTCGAGAAGCATGTCGCGGAAGCGATCAGGGAGACGGGCGTCGCGGCCGAGGTCGTGAAGGTCGACGATATCGCCGAGATCATGAAGCGGGGGATCATCTTCACCCCGGCGCTCGCGATCGACGGCGAGACCAAGGTCTCGGGACGGGTGCCGTCGGTCAAGGAGATCAAGGAACTGCTGACCGCGGGAGCGTAGGCGATGGCGATCGCGCTGATCACCTGCTCCGGCCTCTCGAACGTCGGCCGGCTCACAACCGCGGTCGGCGCAGCAGGTGCTGATGCGCCGGCCGGGCCGGATCGAGTGGGTCAGGGCCCAGGCCGGGCCCGACGCGATCGCGGGTGCAGCAGACGAAGCGGACCTCGTGATCGTCCTCGACGGGTGCGATGACTGCTGCGGCAGCCGGAAGGCGGTCGAGGCCGGGGTCGAACCCGGGGTCCGACTCATGGCCATCGAGCTCGGGATCGTCAAGGACGGCCGGGCCGAGGTCAGGTACGACGAGATCGAGACGGTCATGCGGGCCGTGCTCGACGCGATGGAGGGGCATGACCCCGCTCGTGGTCGAGTGGCGGCACCTCGCCGTCGGGGGCGAGACCTGCGAGCGCTGTGGCAGCACCGGCGCAAACGTCCGGGCCGCGGTCGAGGCCATGGGTCCCGTGCTCGCGGCGCAGGGCGTCATGCTCGAGCTCAAAGAGGTGGAGCTGCCCCCGAGGGGATGACCCGCTCGAACGAGGTTCTGGTCGATGGTATTCCAATCGAGGCTCCGGTCGGCGGAACGGTCGCCGTCTCGGACTGCCCGTCCTGCAGCGACCTCGTCGGGACGCCCTCAAATTTTGAATATCGATAAAGATTCAAGCACGTGCAGAGACCGTGATGAGGGCTGCTCCTGCGGGATCAGCAACATCCCTTGAAACGATCGGAGGGGATCACCCCGCTCAAGACCTGGACAGCCACCACCGACCGTGCTGGGCCATGAGGCATACACCGGCAGGGTTATGCCATCGGGGATAAATTCGCTCTCATGGTAACCATCCTCGTCGCGTACGCCTCGAAGGGCGGCGCGACGGCCGAGATCGCGGACTGGATCGGCGAGGCCCTCCGGCGCACCGGAGCGACGGTCGACGTCCGGCCGGCCGACGACGTCCTGACCCTCGAGGGGTTCGACGCCGTCGTGGTCGGCGGCCCGCTGTACATGGGAAAGGTGCTCAAGCCCGTCCCGGCCTTCTTCTCGCGCCACCGGGCCGCGCTCGCCGGCAAGCCCGTCGCGGTCTTCATCGCGGGCTCGTCGCTCGGCAAGGACGACCCCAAGGCGGACCAGCACGGGCAGACGATCGCCGAGGCTGCCGCCAGGGACGTTCCCGTCGCCGCGGTCGGACTCTTCGGCGGCCGCTTCTCGTCCCGGAATGTGCCCCTGATCGGCCGGTTCCTCAAGAACGCGGTGAAGGAGGAGGACACGCGGGACCGGGCCGCGATCGAGGCCTGGGCCGACGCGCTCCCGACGCGCTTCGGCCTCTGATCACTCCGGCTCTTCGGCCGGCTTCGGAAAGAGGACGTCCCAGTTGTACGCGACGAGCAGGAGCACGAAGAGGAGCAGGGGCAGGTCGATCGCGAGGAGCCGGCCGATCCCGGTGTGCCCGACGAGCAGGTTGTAGAGCGCGTGGAGCATGACCGCGACCGTGTACAGGCCGAAGAGGATCGACGGCAGGGAGCGGCGGCTGAAGCCGTAGGTCAGGAAGATCCCGTAGCCGATGATCGCGGTCATGCACCCGTGCATCACGGAGGTCGTGATCCCGCGCATCACCGCGTACGCGATGGCGCCCGGACCCTCGAGCGCGAAGTGGGTCACGAAGACGTAGTTCTCCAGGATCGCGAAGCCGAAGCCCGAGGCCATGGCGAGCACGAGCAGCTCCTTCGAGTACCGCCGGCCGAACACGAGCAGGAGCACGAAGAGCGGCAGGGCCTTCATGAACTCCTCCACGATCGGGCGCCATGGTCACCTCGGGCACCACCACGCTCGAGGCGAAGGCGAGGTAGAGGTCGTAGTTGATGTAGTAGGAGATCACGGCCGCGGTCAGGCCCCAGACCAGGAACGCGAGGACCCGCCGCTGCCCGCCCTCGAGGAAGACGAGGAGGAAGAAGAGCGGCAGCGAGGCCGCCAGGTAGAACTCGAGGATCATGCGGGCTCACCTCCTTCGAGTATCCGAGGAACGCGATCGCGAAGAGCGAGAACGCGATCGCGGCCAGCGCGCCGGCCGCGTTCGTCACCCACGGCGGGATCGGGGAGGGTGGAGTGGAGGGAGTTGAAGAGGTGCGCGAGCGCGAATACGAGCGGTGGCCGCGAGGAGGACCGGGTGGCGGTGGACCGAGCGGAGCAGCGCCGACCGAGAGGAGCGCGGCGGAGAGCACGAAGATGACGAGGGTGGTCAGGGTCTTCGCGTTCGCGCCGAGCACGGCGACCAGCCAGAGCCCGGCACCGACCAGGGGGACGGCGATCGGCGCCGCAGCCCACGCGGGGAGGCGGTTGCGCGGGAGCCCCTCCTGGAACCCGGCGATCAGGAAGAGGAAGACCCCCGCGAACCCGAGGTCGGCGACGGTCGGGTAGTTCAGGCCCTCGCCGATCAGGATGAAGTAGGCGTACCAGAACGCGTTCGCGAGGGTCCACGTCGCCCCGGCGAAGGCCCCGTGCGCGAGCAGCATGTCCGGCCTCCGGCGGAAGTAGGTCCAGGCGGCGGCCCCCGCGGCGGCCGCGCTCGCCACGAGCTGGGTCGCGTTGCCGACGTCGGTGTACGCGGCGGGCATGGTCCCCGCGCAGCAGCACGACGTATCCGAGCAGGCCGAGCGAGACCGCGAGCAGCACGACGAGCGCCCCGAGGAAGAGGGTGTCCAGGTACTGCGGCGCGGCGCGGAGGCGCATGATCCATGGTGGAGTCGCGCGGGGCAAAAACAATCACCCTGACCGGCACCAATAACCGCGTCCCCGCGGAGATCGTTACGGACGGAGGCCTCGACACCATGGCAGCGGAGTATCTCTCGCGGATCAGGGCCGCCGTCGCCGAACGGGTTCCGTTCCTCGGGCCGGGGCTGATCCTGGGCATGTCCTCGGCCGGCTGGGTCGGCCTCCTGGTCTTCCTCTCGCTCGGCGCGAACTTCGGGTACGCGCTCCTCTGGGCCATCGCGGGCGTGATCGTGTACAAGTACGCGTTCACGACCGGAATCGCCCGATACACGGTCGCGACCGGCGAGAACATCTACGCGGGGCTGCAGCGGATCCCCGGCCTCAGGAACTGGCAGGTCCTCTTCATCGGCGCGATCTACGTGGTCGAGATCGTCTACCACGCGGGCGGCGCCGTGGTGGCCGCGAGCCTCTTCGCCTCGCTCCTGCCGGCGTCCGTGCCCGTGCAGTACGTGATGATCGGCGTCTTCGCGCTGATCGTCCTGATCCTGTTCCGGAACTCCTACCCCCTCTTCAAGAAGGTGATGGTGGCCGCCGGCGTGATCATCGTGGCCGGCATGTGCCTGAACTTCCTCTCGCTCTACCTCTCGCCGGTCGATCTGGTCCACGGGCTCGTCGCGCCGGACCTCGCGAACGAGGACCACCTCTACTACGCCGGGCTGATCATGGCCTCGCTCGGCACGGGCCTCTCCCTCCTCTGCTACACCATGTGGCTCCAGAAGCAGCTCGGCGAGCGCCACGGCGAGGCCTTCTACCGCGCGCACATGCGCTCCGTCCGGTTCGACCTGACCCTCGGGTTCGGCCTCCTCGCCCTCCTCTCGCTCTTCTACCTGACCCTCGGGTTCGTGGTGATGAACGAGCACGGCCTGCCGGCGTTCGAGCAGGACCTGATGGTCCGCATCATCGGCCACTCGCTCAGCGCGATCCCGTTCGGCATGACCGTCTTCGTGATCACGTCGTTCCTGACCCTCTTCGTCTACCTGATCGGGGCCATGGACGGGCGGGCGCGGGCGATCGCGTCGATCCTCAGGCAGACCGTGACGACCCGCGTTCTCCGAGGACTGGCTGTACCGCGGCGTCGTGGTCGCGTTCGCGGCGATCTTCATCCTCTTCAGCTACGCCGGCACGAAGTACACGATCAAGGACGTGCTGACCGTCTCGGTCTTCATGTTCGGCCTGGTCGGGTTCATGCTGCTCTGGCTCGACCGGCGCCTGCCCGAGTATGCCCGCGGCTCGCCCGTGTGGTACGCGGTGATGCTGGTCGGGTCCGTCCTCTTCCCGATCGGCGCGGTCGCCTACTGGGGGATGTAAAAAAAGCCTTATGGCGGGTAGATGCCCGTGGGGCCGATGATCCCCGGCGGGTAGATGCCGCCCTGCAGAAAGCCGATCTCGAACCCGAGCAGCGAGGCCAGGGTCAGGCCGGCCACGATCGCCAGGATCCCGGCGATGGCGATGACGAGAGTATCACGTCGCTCCATGCACTTCTTTGAGCGCGGTCGAAATTTAAACGTTGCTGTTTATCGACCGGGCACTTCGGCGCGGTAGACCGCGTTCCGGCCGCCCCGGTAGTCCTGCCAGACGATCGCGCCGTCCGTGACCGCGGGCCATCCCTGGTCGTCGGGCTGGGTGCAGATCGGGTACTCGGTCCCGGTAGTCAGGTTGTAGGCGTAGATGTCCCAGTTGCGGTTGCGGCCGTCGACCCAGACCACGAGGTCGCCGTGGATCTTGGGAAGCCACTGGCGGGCGGAGTTGTTGCAGATCATGCGCTCCTCGCCCGTCGCGAGGTCGTAGAGGTAGACGTCGAACCCGATCCGCGTCCGGTAGTCCTGCCAGATGATCCGGCCGTTCGAGACCGCGGGGCACCACTGCCCCCGGATATCGTCGCAGATCACGCGCTCCTCGCCGGTCGAGAGGTTGAACGCGTAGATGTCGCCGGCGGTCTCGTACCCCCGGCGGTAGTCCTCCCAGACGACCACGTCGCCGTCGACGTCGGGGTTGTACTGGGTCTGGGGCTGGACGCAGATCGGCCGCTCGGTCCGGTTCCGAAGGTCGTAGGCGTAGATGTCGGGGGTGCCCTGCCGCTCGTCCGTCCAGACCACGACGTCGCCCGAGATCTCGGGGTGGGTCTGCTTGGCCGGGTCCGTGCAGATCGGCGTCTCATCGCCGGTCGAGAGGTTGGCAAGGTAGATGTCCCAGTTCCCGTTTCGCTTGTCCTGCCAGACCACGCGGTCGCCCGAGATCGAGGGCGAGAACTGGAGGGACTCGTCCTCCGAGACCTCCGCGGGCGTGCCGTTCTCCAGACCGATCGCCGCGATCAGGGAGCGCCCGCCGATCGCGTGTTCCTCCCAGGCTACGCGGTCCCCGCCGACGACCGGGTAGAGCGGGTCCGAACCGTCGGGCGAGATCGGGATGCCGTCGTACAGGGCCACCGCAGGGGGCTCGCTCACGGCGCCGGAGGCCAGGGCGAGGGCGACCGCGATCAGCACGGCGGCTCCAAGCGCCGCGCCGATGAGCAGGTGCCGGCGGTCCATGGTCCCTCGCAGGAGGGTGGGCTGCGCGGCGTGCTAATCGTTACGGTCCCGGCGATCCCGCCGCCGATCACGGCCACGTCGGCCCGAACGTCCTCCGGGGCGGCGGAGAACTCCGGGCCGGGGGCGCTCTCGATCCAGTACGAGGCCGCCCTGCCGGGCAGCCGCTCCATCGAGGTATCCTCGTTCGGCATGGTACGTCTCCGGGCCGGTCCACGATGCATGCAGCCGTACAGGGCCGGCTGCACCTTCTACGGACGATCGCTACTTACGTATTGCCCCTGCCGAGCCGCGCCGCGATCCGCCCGGCGAACGCCTGCGCGGAGAACGGGTCCTGGGCCGTCAGGAGCTCGCGGTCCTCGATGACGAACGGCATGCCCGGCACCGCCGCCTTCCGGACATGAACCCCGAGGGCGGCAAGCCGATCGTCGAGGTACCAGGGCAGCCGGCCCTTCAGCACGGGCAGGGGAAACTCGAGCAGGTGCTCCATCCACGACGGAAAGCAGGTCAGCGCGTACCCGGCGTACGGGAACGGCTCGCCCGGCACCGCGGCCGAGAGGAGCGCGGCCGGCCCGTGGCAGATCATGAACGTCGGCTTCCGGTTCGCGTGAAAGTGGAGGATGACGCGCCGCATCGCGCCGCTTTCGGGCAGATCGGCCTGCTGGGCGTGGCCGCCGGGGACCAGGAGGGCGCTGTACGCACCGAGCGCGTCCTCGTCGAGCATCTCGAGCGACAGGGGCCGGTGCATTCCCTCGACGCCCTCGACGATGGCGAGCTGGCGAGCCCGTTCGCGTCCCGGCAGCAAGGCGAGGCTCCGCGGGTCCGGTGACGGCACCGCTCCGCCGGGGGTAGCCACGTCGACGCCGTGCCCGGCCCCGACGATCCGCTCGAGCGGGAGCGCGAGCTCGGCGAGCCAGTACCCGGTCCTGAAGGTCCGACCGTCACGGAGGGGGAGCGCGGTCGCGGCCGAGCTCGCGACGAGCACGGTCATAAGCCTGTCAGCACCAGCACGAGGTGGGCCTTGAACCGCTCCACCTGGGATCGCAGCCCACTCGGGCGCCTTCTCGGGCGTCGCTCCGTACACGACGAAGGTCGGGAGCATGGTCATCCCCACGTACGAGAGCGTGTTGACGCTGATCGGCGCGAGGAGCTCCCTGACGCCGCTCTGGCTCCCCGCGGCGTAGACCTCCTCGGGGGCCTCGAGGGTCGTGACGAGCATGGCCTTCTTCCCGCGGAGGTACGATCTCCCCGCGATCCCCTCGGTGTCGGCCACGTGCGCGAACGAGAGGACGCGGTCGAACCAGCCCTTCAGGATCGCCGGGACCGAGGACCACCAGAGCGGGAACTGGAAGACCACCAGGTCGGCAGCCCGGAGCTTCTCGAGCTCGGCCGCGATCTCCTGGGGGGTGGTGCCGCGGTCGAGCGCCCGGCGGATCTCGATGTTCGGCACGAAGCGGTCGGTCAGGGCGCGGTCCGGGAAATCGCGCTCGTCGAGCACGGGCCGGAAGCCCATCCGGTAGAGGTCCGAGTTGTCGACGGTATGCCCCATCGACGTGAGCATCCTTACGGCCTCAGCCCGGAGGGCGGCGTTCAGGGATCCCGGGTCTTCGTGGTGCGCATAGACGTACAGTACGTTCATGGTCGCTCCTTCAAGCCCCTTAGAAGTCATTCGAGGCTATAAGGATATTCAAGGGATCGGCCCTCCGGGCCGGAGTCACCTTTTTCATCACCGGCGCCATATCCTCGCCGATCATGACCGTGCTGCGGTACTTCTTCGGCGAGCGGCCCCGCTTCCGGCACGAGTTCGAGCAGCTGCGCGAGCTCAGCGGCGTCGTGGAGAGCGCCGACCTCCCGGGGCCCGTGTACCTCGCCTCGAACTTCCTGCTCGCCAACGGCGAGATCGACTGCCTGCTCCTGATGCCCCGGGGTGTGGTCGTGCTCGACCTGAAGGCCTACCAGGGCGAGGTGCACGGCGAGGAGGAGGGCGACTGGTGGGTCTCCGGCCCGGGCGACACGGTGGTGCCCCTGAAGACGAACCTCTTTCATCAGCTCCGGACCCACCGGTTCGATCTCGCGAACCGCCTGCTCCGGATCCGCGAAGCCGCCTTTCCGCAGATCGAGGAGAAGGACCTGATGAAGGTCGGGGCCTGGGGCTACTTCAAGCGCGGCTCGACCTATGCAGAGGGCCAGATCGACCGCGACAGGGTCAAATGGTTCGACATCGTGACGGCCGATACCCTCGTGGAGCGACTGATGCTCGTCGACGCCGGATTCACGATCGGCGAGCGCGAGATGGACGCGATCGTCGCGGCCCTGCATCTCGCGCCATCCGACGGGCTCGTCCCGACGGCGAACGGGTCGGAGCATACCGTCGCCATAACGGGCAACGGGGCGCCTCCCGCGGCCACGAATCTCGAGACGGCGCTCGTGGACCGGATGGACGCCATCGTCGCGCGCATGGAGGCGATCCCGCAGGCGATCGCGGGACTTGCGCAGCCCGGCGAGTCCTGCACCGTGCCGCCGCCGGAGCCGGTTCCGCCGGGCGCGGCGATACCCGGCGGCTGCACGGACGCGATCGGCCCGGATGAGTCCGACGCGCCGCTGGCCGAACGAATCCGCCGCTTCGTCTGCGAACGCTACGCGTACCCGGCCCGGCGCGAAGGAAAGCGGGAGTTCGAGGTCACCTCGGGCCAGATCCACCGCGAGATGGGCCTCTCGAACAGGATGCTCCTCGGTCTGCGGCGTGCTCCGGGGCCGGAGGCTCGAGGCCGCCTGCAGTATCGAGCTCGTGGAGGAGGTCCGTTCGGTCCGCGTCGCGCGAGAACAGCGCGACCAATCGGTTCGTCTACCGGGTAAAAGAGGAGGCGACGGCCGACCGGGAGAAACCGTGAAGCGTCGTCTGGGCGATTGAGAGTGGGATGGATCAGGTGAAAGATACCGGGGGATCCGCAGGGATCGGGCTGGCCGTCGGTGTCGCTCCGGGACTCATCTTCGGCATCATGCTCGATCAGATCGGTCTGTGCATCGCGCTCGGCGCCGCGTTCGGGCTGGTCTCAGGGTCCGTCGTAGACCGATCGAAGAAGTCTATCGTCCCGAACAGATGATGAAACGGGTTCGTCCTCCGGCCGAAACCCGGCGGCGGAGACGGGCTGGCAGGGAAGAACGAACCGTGAAAGCCCTGCCTCGCTGAATCGGCGGAAGGCCGGGCGAGGTCCGGAACGTCGAACGCGGTTCGCGATTCCGGAAAAAATCGATCTCGACCCGGGCTCGCCACCCGGACCGCGATCTCTACTTACCGCCTTTTTCAATCATCTCCCGCATCATCTTCATGGTCTCGAGCTTCTGCTTCCCCATCTCCATCTTCGACTCGATATAGAGTATCTTCTTGTCGAGCATTCTGAGGATCATCTGGCGCGTCTGGTCCTCGTCGAGGTACTCCCATGCGCGCATCAGGAGCATGTCGCGATAGCCGCCCATGCCCCCCATCTGGTGGCCGCCCATGCCGCCGGAGCCACCCATCATCTCGCCGTGCATGGCGAGACGGGAATGGGCGACATGACATGAATATGTTTCGGTCGGAACGTCGCCTAGGGTTCTGGAACATCCTCATCTATCACATCGCCGTGAGAGACGCAGGCCTGCTCCTCCTCCCGGTCGATGAGCCCGTCCTCCAGGTGGAGCACCCGGCAGAAGTACCGCCGGTGCCAGTCCTCGTGACTGACCATCACGATCGTCTGGCCGAGCTCGCGGTTGAGCCGGGCGAAGAGGTCCAGGATCGTCTTCGAGGATGCCGTGTCCAGGTTCGCGCAGGGCTCGTCCGCAAAGACGATCGCGGGTTCGTTGACGAGAGCCCGCGCGATGGCGACACGCTGCTGCTCGCCGCCCGAGAGCTGGTACTGAAGGTGGTCGGCCCGATCCAGAAGGCCGACCTCGTCCAGGATCTCGCGGGCAGTCCGGAGGTACTCGTCGCGCCCGGCGCCGCGGACGAGCGAGGTCAGGAAGACGTTCTCGAGCGCCGTGAGCTCGCCGATCAGGGCGTAGTCCTGGAAGACGTACCCGAGCCGGCCGAGCCTGAAGCGCGTCCGCTCCCGCTCCGAGAGGGCGAGCACGTCCACGCTGTCGAGCGGTCAGGCTCCCCGTGGTCGGCTCGTCGAGCAGGCCCAGGATGTGGAGCAGGGTCGACTTGCCCGACCCGGACGGGCCCATGATTCCGACGAACTCGCCGCGTTCGATCTCGAACGAGACGCCGCGCAGCGCCCTGGACGTCGACCGCCCCCATGTGATAGATTCGCGAGAGGTTGTCGGCCGTGATCATCCGCTACCCCCGTATGGCCGAGAGGATCTCCTCGCTCGCCGTGCGCCAGGCCGGCACGTACCCGGCAACGATCGAGACGATGAAGAGGCTCGCGATGCTCTGCAGGATCTGCGCGGGCTCCACGGCAGGATAGACCGGGCCGCCGGGGAAGACGAGCGGATAGATGGTCAGGAGCCGGACCACGACCGCGAGCAGCCCGAGCCCGAGCAGCGATCCGGCCGTGCTCATGAAGAGCACCTGGAGCACGTACGAGTTGACGATCAGGCTTTTGTCGATCCCGATCGCCTTCAGGATCCCGATCTGCCGTCGACGGTTCACGGTGTTGATGAAGATCACGATGAAGATCACGACCGTCGCAATCACGAGCGAGACCGCGGTCGAGATCAGGTTGATGATCGAGAACGACCGGGTGACGTCCCCGATGATCCCCTGCGCTTTCTCCTGCCAGGTCTTGATCGTCTCCTGAACGCCGAACGCGTAGAGCGTGTTCCGGACGGCGTCCTCGTTCCCGGTGGTCTGAGTCCGGATCAGGATCAGCGACGCCTGATCCTCGAGGCCGAGGACGGAGGCGAGCTCGTGCTCGGTGACGTAGACGGCCGAGTCCGCGCTGAAGGAGTCGGTCTGGAAGATCCCCTTGACGTGGTACCGCCGCACCTGCCCGTTCGAGAAGGCGACCGTGATCGAGTCCCCCACACGGACCCCCCCGAGGGAGTCGAGCTGGTCGAGCCGCGGGTCCTGCTCTCCCGCAAGGGTCTTGCCGATCACGGCCGACCCGGTGTCGCCGGCCGAGAGGTACTCGCCCTCGATCATCCGGCTCGACGTCAGCGTGACGCGAGCCTCGTCGGCCGGGATCACGCCGATCACCGACCGCGCGAGGGTCTTGGTCTTGAAGGTGATCGAGGCCCCCGCCGTGATGCGCTGGGCGGCAGCCTCGATCCCCGGGATGCGCTCGATCCGCGACTTGAGGGCGGCGGCGTTCGCGATGTAGAACTGCCCCTCCCTCGGCTCCACGTCCAGGTTGCCGTAGTTGTAGTCGATCGACTGGCGGTTGAACGAGACCACCACGCCCTGGACGATCGAGGGGAGAAAGACCAGGTTCACGAAGACCAGCGCGATGATCATCACGGTCAGCAGGAGCGTCCCCTTGTTTCCCCGGCGAAGCGATCGTCCGGCGAGGAAGGCCGAGACGCGGAGTCCCTCGAACATGGATCCTACGCGCCCCTGCGCCGCCAGTACCAGATGCCGGCGGCAGCGAGCGCCACCACGACGACCGCGGCGATCACGATGGTGACCGTGCTCTCCGCTGCTCTCGGCGACCTCGAGGGTCAGCGGTTCGTTCATCGTGTGCGTCCCCGCGTCGTCCGTGTAGCTCGCCGAGAGGGTATACGGCCGGACTCCGGCTTCGTCCGCGACCAGGTTGAAGACGGCCGGCGCGTCGTTGCCGGGCTCGATCGTGCCGATGAACGACTCGTTGTTGCCGCTGAACGGAAGGTCGATCCGGACCCGGACCGATTTCGCGTTGTCCGTGCCCGTGTTCTCGAGCCGGGCGATGAGGGTGAAGGCCTGTCCGCGATCGACGCGCACCGGGTCGGTCGTGAGCGCGGCGAGCCCGAGGGTGGCCTGACCCCGGACGAGCACGGCGAAGGACTCGTTCTGCCGCCGCGGCGTGCCGTCGGGCAGGACGTAGTCGAGGGTCGCGCCGACCGTCCGGAGCCCGAGCGGGATCTTCCGATCGGTCGTGAACGCGAGGGCGACCGGATGCGACTCGCCGGGGGCGAGCCGAGCGACGTAATCCGTCCCGGGGCCGGTGAGCCCGAGCGACTGCGCGGACGCGTTGACCGTCAGCAGTATGTCGGTCGCCGTGGCGCTCCCGTAATTGACCACCGAGAGGTTCACCGAGAACGGGTCGCCCGGCGAGACCGCGTCGGGCACGGACTTCTCGAGCGCGAGCGCGGGCTTGGTGAGCTGGCCGATCTGCGTGCCGACGTTCACCACGACGGGGTAGCGGACCGTCTGGCCCTGCGCGGTCCTGATCCAGACCTCGGGGAAGTAGATCCCGGGCGCCGACGGCGCCACGATGTGGAAGGTGATCGGGATCGCCTGTCCCGGGCGAGAGCAGGCCGATCCCCTCGTAGTCGCCGGAGAGGACCGTCAGGTCCGTCGTGTGCAACCGCACGGACTCGATCACGGGGTCGCCGGTGGACGCGTTCGCGCCGGGAGCCGACCCGCCGCCGTTCGCGATCGTCACCGTCAGGAGCCCGTCGCTGCCGGGAGCAAGGACGTCGGGCGTGACCTGATAGTTCGTGACCATCACGCCGGCGGCAGCCGCGCCGGCGAGAGCCGCGAGCAGGATCGCGGCGACGGCGAGAGCGTGAAAGCGCATCAGGCACCCTCCTCGACGGGAAACCCGGCGTTCTTCCAGGCGGTGAAGCCGCCGAGGACGTTCACGACGCGGTCGAACCCGTGGGCAACGAGCAGGCTCGCGGCCATGCTACCCTTGTACCCGACATCGCAGTGGGTCGCGATCGGCCGGTCGCGCGGGACCTCCCCGAGGCGGGACGGCGAGCTCCCCGACGTAGATATGGGCCGACCCCGGGATCGCCCCCTGCTCGGCGCGGTGGTTGCCGTCCCGGACGTCGAGGACGGTGACCTCGCCGAGGTGTTCGCGAAGGTCGCGGACGGTCCAGACGGGGAACCGGCCGACGGGCCGGCCCGAACGGAACCAGGACTCGAAGCCGCCGCCGAGGTAGCCGGCCAGGTTGTCGTACCCGAGCCGGACGAAATGGGCCGCGACACGGTCGAGGTCGAGGTCGAAGTCGTCGACGATGGCGATCGGGCGGTCGTAGTCGAGGACCCAGCCCATGAAGGCCGTGAGCCCCTCGCGCCAGATGCTGAGGCTGCCCGGCACGTGACCCGCGCCGAACGCGGTCGGCGATCGAATGTCCACCACCTGCATCCCCGCGAGCTCCGACGGATCGAGCGGCCGGAGCAGCCACCGTTCGGGAGGTTCCGGCGGGCCCGACCGGTTCAGCTCCTCCATCCGCCGGAAGTACGGCGGCCGGTAGGTCAGCTCCCCGGCCTTCCCGGCGATGAAGGTCTCCCGGTCCATCGCGAGGTTCGGGTTCGTCGCGCGCTCGTGCCCGATCGTCGAGACCGGCAGATCGCGGATCCCGACCCCGCAGACCGAGCCGGCTCCGTGCGCCGGGCAGACCACCGTGCCGTCGGGAAGCGAGAGGAGCTGTTCGTGGAGCGAATCGTAGAGGGCGGCCGCGTTCGCGTCCCGATCGTCGCTCATGAGGTCGACCCGGCCGACGGATCCGGCGAAGAGCGCGTCCCCGGTGAAGACCATGTAGGGCTCTCCCTCATCGTACAGGACGTACGACAGGGACTCGGCCGTGTGCCCCGGGGTCTCGAGCGCCGCGACGGTCAGCGGCCCGAGCTCGAACCGGTCGCCGTGGCGAGCGGGACTGCCGTACGCGAAGTCGAGGCGGGCGCCGTGGTGGACCGGTGCCCCCGTACGGCGGGCGAGCTCGGGCGAGCCGACCAGGTAGTCCTCGTTCCGGTGCGTCTCGAAGATATGGGTGATCGCGGCCTCGTGGGCGGCGGCCCTCTCGAGGTAGACCCCGCAGTCGCGACGGGGGTCGATCACGGCGGCCACGCCGTCACTGCCGAAGAGGTAGGACTGGTGGGCGAGCCCCTCCGATCGGATCGTCTCGAAGAACATGCACACTCCGCGGTCCAGCCCCGGGCCTGGATCCGTGAGGTGGAATCCCACCCGGATGGTATTAAAATTCTCCGGCGGCGCCCGGAGAGTGGCGCAACCGCAATACTGATGCCGTCCTGCGATGAGGAAGTGGGTACGGACCGGCGTCGGAGGTGGCGGCGTCGACCGCCCGAGCCATATGATCTCCGAGATACTCCGGGGGCACCGCGCCGTGGGCGCCGCGCTGCTCCTCATCCTCCTTGTCGGCGCCGCGTTCGCGCCGGCCGCCGCTGCCGGCTCCGCCGCAGCCGTTGCGCCCGATCCGATCAGGTCGTCGGTGCTCGCCTATGCTGCGAGCGGCGACGCCGTGCTCACGACACCGCTCGCCGAGCGCGTGCGCGAGGGCGACCCTGTGACGACGCTCGGGGTGGCGGGCCCCGCGGCGCGATCCTATGTCTACGTGCAGCTCGCACCCCGGACGCCGACCACGATGCTCGACTCCGTCCTCTCGGGGATCGTCGACCGCGACGAGAAGAACGGACTCGTCACCGCGCGGGTCACCGTCACCGAGCTCTCGGCCCTTGCCCATCTCAAGGGCGTCCGGCAGGTCCGCGAGGTGGATCGGCCGGTGGTCGCATCCGGCAAGGCCATGACCGCCGGCGACGCGGTGATCCGCAGCGACGCGCTCCGAGCGCAGGGGCTGACCGGCGCCGGCGTGAAGATCGGCGTGATCTCCGATGGCGTCGACGGTGCCGCCGCCGCACAGGCGAGCGGAGATCTCGGTCCGGTTCGGGTCCTCGCCGACGACCAGGGGGGCAACGAGGGGACTGCGATGCTCGAGATCATCCACGACGTCGCCCCGGGTGCCGAACTCTACTTCCACGACCACGGCGACAGCGTGCTCGCGTTCAACCGGGCCGTCGACGACCTTGTCGCGGCGGGCTGCACCGTGATCGTCGACGATGTGGCCTGGCCCCGCGAGCCGTTCTTCGAGGACGGCGTGATCGCCACTCACCTCGAGGGCGTCCTCGCGACCCAGCGGCTCGTCTACGTGACGGCCACGGGCAATTACGCGCGCCAGCACTTCCAGGGGCCGTTCGTCAACGACGGCGAGGGATTCCAGGACTTCTCGGGGACCGGCTCGGACACGCCCTTCCTCTACGCCGATGTTCCGTCGGGCGAGAATCTCAAGGTGGTGCTGCAGTGGGACGAACGCTTCGGTTCTGCCGCAGACGACTTCGATCTCTACCTCTGCGACGCCCGCGAGGGCGACGTGCTGCGGACCTCGACGAACCGGCAGACCGGCACGTCCGACCCGCTCGAGTCGCTCACCTGGACCAACACGGGCGCGGACCGGGAGGTCGCGATCGTGGCGCTCCACCACGGGGGCGCCGGCGGCGCCCGGACCCTCGAGGTGTACGCATACCCGTCCTCCGGGGCCGAGGTCGGCAGTCAGAACCTGGTCGCGGCCGACGGCATCTACGGCCACCAGGCCGTCCCCGACGTGGTCGCGGTCGGCGCGGTCAGCGTCTCCAATCCCGCCACGATCGAGCCCTTCTCGTCGAACGGCCCCGTGACCCACCTCTTCCCGTCGCGCACGGTCATCCAGAAGCCCGACATCTGCGCCCCCGACCGCGTCGCGGTCTCGGGCGCCGGCGGCTTCAAGACCATCTTCGTCGGGACCTCGGCCGCGTCGCCACACATCGGCGCCCTCTGCGCGCTGATCTGGTCCGCCCGGCCGGAGCTCTCGGGCGCGGCCGTCCGCGCGGCCCTCTTCAGCTCGGCCGTCGACCTCGGCGCAACCGGCCGCGACAACGTCTACGGCTGGGGCCGGGCCGACGGTGCCGCCATGTACGCCCTCGTGGCCGGCCCGGCGCCCACGCCGATCGCCGGTGCAGGCGGTCACGGCCGCGCCCGTGACGCCGACGCCGGTTGCGGCGCGGACTCCGGTGGCGGTCGCGACGCGCTCCCCGTTCGGGAAGCGCTACACGATCGGAGAGCTGCGCGGCCGGACCGTCGGGACGGGCGCGACCCTCGTTCCCGGCTCCGGCTCCACGGCCCCGGGCTCGCCCTCAGTCGGGCCGACCCTCGACCCGCTCAAGCCGCCCACCCGGCCGTTCGTCCGCTGGTATCCGTCGGTCCGATGGGCCACGGGCCGCTAGCCGGCGTCGGCTTAATGGCCTCCCCGCGCGCATCGATCTGGGTATGACGTCGGACCGCGATCAGGCGATCTTCGAGGCCGGAATCAAGCTCGGCGCGCTCTACCACCAGTGGGTCGGAACCCCGATCTCGCCTCAGACGGCCGAGGTGGTCGAGGAGGCGATCGAGCTGGCCGTCGGGCTCCAGCCGTTCGTGGAGGAGATTACGGTCCGGCTGGACACCCGCCGCATGCGCCCGAACGAGTTCGGGTACAGCGAGCTCGCGGGGCTGATGTTCGAGGTCGAGCTCGTGACCCGGTGCAACGGGGCCTCCTGCCACGCCCGGCTCGCGCCCCACGACGACTATCCGTTGATGACGATCCTCTCCTGCCATGACGCCCCGCCGGTTCCCGATAACGGATGACCACATCCACATCGACCCCCTGAACGGGCGCGGGATCGAGGCCGCGAAGGAGTTCCTGCGGGCCGGCGGAACCCATCTCTTCCTCGTGGCGAAGCCCTCCTGGTCGTTCGGGGTCACGCCCACATCGGGCGCGGATTACCGGCCGGTCTTCGACGCAACGCTCGCGGTGGCCGAGGAGATACGCGCCCTCGGACTCGGGGTCTATGTCGTGCTCGGCGTCCACCCGGCCGAGATCACGTACTTCGCCGAGCGCCGTCCGCCAAGCGATTCGGCCCGAATCATGGCGGAGGGGCTCGAACTCGCGGCGGAGTACGTCGCAGAGGGCCGGGCCGTCGCGCTCAAGAGCGGCCGGCCGCACTACGACGCGGGCCCGGAGGTTGCCGAGGCGTCGAACCGGGTCCTCTTCCGGGCCCTCGAGCTCGCGGCGCGCGCCGGCTGCGCCCTGCAGATCCATGCCGAGAGCGGCCCCTGCGCGGACGTGGTCGGGATGGCCCGGGAGGCCGGCATGGACCCGGCTCGCGTGGTCAAGCACTTCGCCGAGCCCTCGACCCCGCTCGTGCCGTCCTTCGTGGCGCGGCACGAGGCGATCCCGGAGGTCGCCGCCTCGGGCCGGCGGTTCATGCTCGAGTCCGACTACATGGACGAGCGCTCCCGGCCCGGGGCCGTGGTCGGCCCGAAGTCCGTGCCGCGCACCTCGCTCCGTCTCCTTGCGTCGGGCGCGCTCGACGAGGAGGACCTCGCCCGCTGCCACGTCGAGACCCCGTCCCGGGTCTATGGCGTCGAGATCGCGCTCTGAGCGAGAACGGGCCGCCACGGTCATATTTTTAATGGCGGGGGGCAATTGGATGAGCAGCATGAACATGAAGGTGCACCGCGTCCGCGGCCAGGGCGAGGTGGTGGCGGTCTGCGACTCCGATCTCGTGGACCGGACGCTCCGGCGCGGCGACGTCGACGTCGTGATCTCGGGCGGGTTCTACGGGAATCAACCGGTTCCCGACGAGGAGGTCCGCGAGGCTCTCGAGAGCGCCTGCAACATCAACCTCTTCGGCTGCCAGGCCGTCGCCCTTGCCAGGGAGCTGGGGCTCGTGGACGAGGCCTCCTGCATCGTGATCGACGGCGTCCCGCACGCCCAGGTCTACCTCCTCTGACATGGACATCCGGGAAGCGTTCTGTCCGCGCTGCGGCGGGGCCGGCGGCGAGGGAAGGGACGGGCTCTGCGGCAAATGCCGGCTCGCGGAGACCCGCTGGTTCGAGTGCGAGCCCCGGGCGGTACACACCTACTGCCCGAGCTGCGGCGCACAGAAGAGCGGGCAGATCTGGACCGACTCCGAGCAGGAGCGGGCCGAGCTCGGCCCGGGACTCGCGCTCTCGGCGGTCCGGCTCCACCCCGAGGTCCGCCGGCCGCAGTTCTCGGTCGCGATCCGCGAGGTCTCGGCCAACCGGTCGATGGCGGACGTCGAGGTCTCGGGCACGCTCTACGACGAACCGATCAGCGATCGCTGCACGGTCGAGCTGGTCTGGCAGAAGGAGCAGTGCAACCGGTGCAACCGGATCGCGGGCTCGTACTATGAAGGGTTCGTCCAGGTGCGCGCGACGGATCGGCGCCTGACCGACCGCGAGATCGAGGCCGCGACCCGGATCGCTCACGAGACGGAGGCCACGCTTCAGGCCGAGGGCGATCGGCTCAGCTATATCTCCGATCTGCAGGAGACCAAGGACGGGCTCGACATCGTGGTCGGGTCGCAGACGATCGGCCTCGCGATCTCTCAGGCGATCTCGCAGCGTCTCGGCGGTCGGTATTCGACTCACCCGAAGCTCGTGGGTGAGAAGGCCGGGCGGCCGATCTACCGGATCACGTACCTGGTCCGGCTTCACGCATTCGTGCGCGGGGACGTGATCGAGGCCGGCGGCGTGGATCTCGAGGTCGCCTCGAACGAGGGCGACCATGTCCGCGCCGTCGACCTCGCGACCGGCCGGACACGGACGATCAGGGACGAGGAACCGAAACGGCTGATCGGCCACGGCTCGGACGCGACGGATGCGCTTGTCGCCTATCTCGACGACGGGATGCTCGGCCTGATCGACCCCGTGACCAGCGCCGCCGTCGAGGTGCCGCGCCCGTCCTGGCTGAACGTCGAGGCCGGCGGCCAGGTGCGGGTCCTGCGCGACCGCGACCGGCTCGTCGTCCTGGGGTGATCTCGTGCGGACCCGTCGGTACCCGGCAGGGGAGCTCGCCGCCTGCGCCGGGGCCGACTGGGTCGATCCGTCGCGGCGGCCGTTCGTCGCCGACGGCACGGCCTGGGTCCCCGTCCGGGACGGGTACGCCTGGGACGAGGATCTGCCGGAACGATCGAACCCCGCGGCGCGAGGGTATCAGCGGCTCGGAGACCTGGTCCTCTTCCATGGTCCCCGTCCCGACCGTGCGGCTGTCCGGGACGCGGTCGCGCGCTGCTCCCCCCGGGGCGTGCTCTGGGTCAGAGGCCACGCCGGCGTCGAACGGGTGCCCGAGGTCGAGGTGCTCCATGGCGCGGCCGGCGAGGTCGTCCACCGCGAGAACGGCCTCGTCTACCGGCTCGACCCGTCGAACGTGATGTTCTCGGGAGGCAACCGGGAGGAGAAGGCGCGCCTCGCCCGTCTGGTCCGGCCCGGCGAACGGATGGCCGACCTCTTCGCCGGGATCGGCTACTTCACCCTGCCGGCGGCCCGCGCCGGTGCCCGGGTCCATGCGATGGAGATCAACCCTGCCGCGTTCGGCTACCTCGAGGAGAATCTCCTGCTGAACGGGCTCGCCGATCGCGTCGAGGCCGAGTGCGGCGACTGCCGCGACCTCCTCCGCGGCGTGTACGACCGGCTCGTGCTCGGGCACTTCGAGGCACCGGCCTTCCTCTCCGCCGCCCTCGCCCACGTCCGACGAGGAAGCGTGCTCCACGTTCACGGCGTCGAGCGGACGCCCGGCGAGCTCGGCCCGGCGCTCGCCCGGACGGCCGGCGAGAGCGGTCTTGAGATCGCGCTCCTCATGGCGCACCGTGAAGACCTGCGGCCCCGGCCGCTTCCACACCGTCCACGACCTGGTGATCCTGTGACACTCCAGACACTCGAAGGAAAGGAGATCGTGCTCGCCGTCACGGGCTCGATCGCGGCCGTCGAGACGGTCCGGCTCGCGCACGAGCTTCGGCGGCGCGGAGCCCTGGTCCAGGCCGTCCTCTCGGGCGCGGCGTCGCGGATCGTCTGCCCCGACGCGCTCACCTACGCCACCGGCCGACCGGCGATCACGGCGATCACGGGCCTGGTCGAGCATGTGCAGTGGTGCGGCGAGGGCGGGCGCGCCGACCTCCTCCTGGTCGCGCCCGGCACGGCGAACACCATCGGAAAGATCGCGTGCGGCATCGACGATACGCCGGTCACGACCTTCGCGACGACCGCGCTCGGCAGCGGCACTCCCGTGGTCGTCGTGCCGGCCATGCATGCGACCATGTACGCCCACCGCGCGGTCGCGGAGAACCTCGCGCGGCTCGCCGCGCTCGGGGTGACGGTCGTGCCGCCGCGGCTCGAGGAGGGGCGTGCGAAGATTGCCGAGACGGAGGTGATCGTGCTCGAGGCAGAGCGTGCCGTCAACGACCGGCCGCTTGCGGGTCGACGGGTCCTGGTCACGAGCGGTCCGTGCCGCGAGCCGGTCGACGACGTGCGCGTGCTCACCACCCGCTCGACGGGCAGGATGGGCCGCGCTCTCGCGCTCGAGGCGTACCGGCGCGGGGCCGAGGTCACGGTCGTCCACGCCGACCGGTTCCCCTGCGTCCGGAACGTTCACGCCTCGACGGCGGCGGAGCTCCGCGAGGCTGTCCTCGCATACGGCGAGGCCGGCGGGATCGATATCTACGTCTCTGCGGCCGCGATCTCGGACTTCGCCCCCGAACGATTCCCGGGCAAGCTTCCCAGCGGCGCGCCTGCGACGCTCGCGCTCACGCCCCTGCCGAAGGTGCTCGACGAGGCGATCGCGCGGTATCGGCCGCTCACCATCGCGTTCAAGCTCGCCGAAGACGCGGACGCGCAGGCCGGCGGGCTGCTCGAGCGCGGGGCCGCGCTCGTGGTCGCGAACACGCCCGAGACGATGGGTGCGGCCGGCGGGACGTTCGCCCTGCACTCGGCCCGCGGCATCCGCGTCGTCGAGGGGAGCAAGGAGGAGGTGGCCGCGGCCATATGGTCGAGCGTGCCCTAGCCTGGTCCCCGGGCCACGTCTCGGGCTACTTCCGCCGGTGCGTCGGGCCGGACGAGGTCGCCACCGGCTCGATCGGCGGCGGGATCGTGATCGCGGAGGGGGTGATAGTCGAGGCCGTCCGAGTCCGACGCACCGAGCGTCCGGGTCCTGGTCTGCTCCGGCGGCACGCCCGTCTCCGTCGCCCACACCTCCCCCCCGCTCGAATACCTGATGGACCGGCTCGATGCGCCGGCCGCGCTCACGACCCGCTGCACTCTCCCGATCGGGGCCGGCTTCGGGCTCTCGGCCGCGGCCCTGCTCGCGGCGGGCGCGGCGCTCTCGGCTCTCCACGGCCTCGACCTCTCGCGGAGCGAGATCGCGGCGGCCGCGCACGAGGCCGAGGTCCGGTTCCGGACCGGCCTCGGCGATGTCGCTGCCGCGCAGGGCGGTGGCGTCGTGGTCCGGCGCGGCCCCGGGGTCGGGGCCGAGATCCTCCGCTTTTCGTCGGACGAGCCGATCTGCGCCGTCTCGTTCGGGCCGATCCCGACGCCCGGCGTCCTCGACTCGGACGGACGCGATGTCGCGGGTTCGCGCGGCATTCCCCGCCGCAGAGCCCCGCGGCCTCGAGGAGCTCGTGCGGGTCTCCCGGACCTTCGCCGAGCGGAGCGGGCTCGTGACGCCCCGGGTGCGGACCGCGCTCGCCGCCTGCGACGAAGCCGGAGTGCCCGCCTCGATGACCATGCTCGGCGACGGCGTCTTCGCGGCGGGGCCCGGAGCCGACCGCGCCCTCGCCCGGTTCGGCCGGGTCCACCGCCTGCACGTCGCGCCGGAGGGCTTCCGCCTGCTGGAGGCCGGGCCGTGATTCCGCTCGATCACCCGCGGTACCGGTCGCTCGTCGTCCGCGAACGACTGGCCCGGTGCGCCCGCGAGGGCATCGTCGCGCTCGAGGGGCTCACGGCCCACGGGCGGGCCGAGGCCTTCGACTACCTGATCGGCGAGCGATCCACGGCCACGGCCCGGCTCGCGGCCCGGACGGCCGCGGCCCTGCTCCGGCAGGCACAGTCCCCCGTCCTCTCCGTGAACGGGAACACGGCCGCGCTCGCGGCGCGGGAGTGCGCGGCCCTCCAGGAGGCGACCGGGTGCGGCGTCGAGGTGAACCTCTTTCACCGGACGCCCGAGCGGATGGCGAAGATCACGGCCCTTCTCGAACGCCACGGCGTCACCGTCCTCGGGGGCGATGCCGAGCGGCTCCTCCCGCTTGCCCACGACCGCGCCCTCTGCCTCCCGCACGGGATCGGCGACGCCGATCTCGTGCTCGTCCCGCTCGAGGACGGAGACCGGTGCGAGGCCTTGCGCGCGGTGGGGAAGACCGTGGTCACGATCGACCTCAACCCGCTCTCGCGCACGGCGCGGACCGCGACCCTGACGGTCGTGGACGAACTGACGCGCGCCCTTCCCCTGATCACCGGGTCGTACGGCACCCTGGGGGACGGCGAGGCGGCGGAGCTCGTGCGGGGGCTCGACAATCATTATCTCTTGCAGGCGGCAATAGGTGAGATCGTTCGGGGGCTGGAGCGTGCTCTGGATTGAAAAATACCGCCCCGCGGCCTTCTGCGGGATCGTGGGCCAGGACAGGGCCGTCGCCCTCCTCGAGTCTGCGGCAGGACGACGGACGCTTCCGCACCTTCTCCTCACGGGGCCGGGCGGGTCGGGGCGGATGTGCGCCGTGCGCTGCCTCGCGGCCGCGCTCTACGGGGAGCACGCGGACGAGAACACGACCGTGATCGCGACAGGCGACCTCTTCGCCGAGGGGCGGGCGTACCTCGAGGCCGACGAACGGTTCGCGCACCTCTACCGCAAGGACGAGAGCGTCCTCTCGAACGTGAAGCGGATCGTGCGGACCTACGCCGCGATCCGGCCGCTCGACGCCGAGTTCAAACTGATGGTCTTCTCCGAGGCGGACGCCATGCCGGCCGAGATGCAGCAGGCGCTCCGGCGGACCATGGAGCGGTACTCGCGGACCTGCCGGTTCATCTTCATCACGTCGCGGCAGTCGGCGATCCTGCCGGCGATCGCGTCTCGCTGCCTCCCGGTCGTCTTCCGCCCGCTCCCGACGGAGGCCGTGACGGAGATTCTGCGCGGGATCCTGACGGCCGAGGGTGCCGGCCCGTTGCCCGACGAGGAGCTCGGGATGATCGCAGTCGCAGCCCACGGCGACGTCCGCCGCGCGATCATGCTGCTCGAGATCGCGGCGACGTCGGGCGCGCCGATCGCGTTCGATGCGTTCGAGGTGACCGGAGCCGAGCGCGGCGCGCGGGCCGTCCTCGACGCGCTCGGCGAGGGCGATCTGGCCGACGCCCAGCGGACCGCCGAGTCGCTCCTGATCGACGACGGCCTCTCCGGGCGCGAGCTCCTGCTCGAACTGCGGAAGGCGGCCCGGCGCGGCGAGAACGACCCGGCCCTCGCCATCGCGCTCGCCGAGACGGACGCGGAGCTCGCCGGGGGAGCGTCCGAGTTCATCCAGGTCGGCGCCCTGCTCGCGCGGCTGGCGGAGGCGTGCCGGTGACGGAGAAGGTGCAGCGCCACTACGACGAGATGGCCGAGGTCTACGACCGGCGGTTCGACCAGGGCTCGGGCCGCTCGTACCACGTGCACATCTCCGAGCAGGTGACTGGACGGGCTTCCCCCGGGCGGGCGGCTGCTCGACATCGGCTGCGGCACGGGTCTCTTCGTCGAGCGGTACTGCGAACGGGGCGGACGTGCGGTCGGGCTCGACCTCTCGCCGAAGATGATCGAGCGCGCCCGGGACCGGTGCCGCGCGGCCGACTGGACCGTCGGGACGGGCGAGGCCCTCCCGTTCCGGGACGATGTCTTCGACGCGGTCTCGAGCCTGCTCGCGTTCTCGTACTTCCGCGAACCCCGACCGGATGCTCGCAGAGGTCCTGCGGGTGCTCCGGCCCGGCGGCCGGCTCGCCCTCTGCACGCTCGGCCGCAACTTTCTGACCGCGGGTCTTCCCGCGATCCACACCCTCGGCGAGATCGCCCGCGTCCGGCAGGTCGGCATGGGCAGCTTCGGCGAGCGCTACTACACCGAGCGACAGATGGCGGACCTCTTTGCCCGGGCCGGGTTCACGGACGTCCGGGTCGGGCGCTGCTCGTTCGCGCACCTGAACCTCGCGCCGGCCCGTGTACCAGCTCGCGCGGAAGGTCGAGCCGATCGTCGAGCGCCGGCTGCCGTACCTGGCCTACAACATCGTCGCGAGCGGGAAGAAGCCCCACGACGGGCGGTAGGATCAGCCGCGCCGGGCCGCAAGGCGGGCCTTGACCCGCTCCTTCTTCTCGATCGCGGCGAGCGCGGCGGCCTCGACCTTCGCCTGCATGGCCGCGACGTCCCCCGTCCGCCGATCCACGACCTTCTTGAGCGGCGTGTACGCGGACTCGCGGAAGCGCGGGGTGAAGTCGGTCTCCCGGCCGTCCGTGACGAGCACGGCCGACGGAGCGCCGGCCTCGACGCGGCCGATCACGGCGCAGCGGACGCCCGCTGCCCGGATGACCCCTGCGATCGCCGGGATCGCCTCCGGCGGCGCCCCGATCAGGAGCGAGTCGAGGGAGACGCCGAGCGGATCGATCCCGAGCTCGTCGAGCATGGCCCCGACCACGTCGTCGACGAGCGGCCGGACAGCCTCCTCCTCGACCACGATCCGGCAGCCGGCGGTCGCGGCCATCTCGTGCGCGTCTCCGCGGAGGCCGCCGTTCGTGACGTCGGTCATGGCGTGGACCGAGTCGAGGACCGGGCTCTCGACCAGGGCCTGGCAGGCGTAGAGGAACTGGAGGTTGATGGTCCGGTCCACGACGTCCGCGTGGCCCGAGTAGAGCGCGGCCGTCGCGATGGTGCCGCCGCCGGCCCCCTCGGTCATGAGCAGGACGTCGCCGGGGGCGAGGCCGCGCCGGGCCGTCAGGTGGCGCGCGACCCCGACCGTGCCGACGCAGCCGGTCATGCGCGAGCCGAGGACCATGTCGCCGCCGATGCGGAGGGTGGAGCCCGAGACGAGCGGGACACCGACCGAGTCGCCGACGGCCGTGATCCCGGCCGTGTACTCGAAGATCTTCGCGACGTCGCCGTCGTCGGCGACGTGGATGTCCGAGAAGAGAAGGATCGGCCGCGCGCCCATCACGTAGACGTCGCGGAGCGTGGCGCGGGTCACGTGGAACCCGGCGAGGAACGGGAAGTCGGAGAGGCGGGAGTGCATCCCGTCGACCGTGCAGCAGACGTACTGGTCGCCGACGCGGACCACGCCCGCGTCGTCCATCTGGTCGACCCCGACGTCCGCGGAGGTCTTGCCGATGATCCGCGCGATCTGCCGGTGGGCGAAGAAGTCGCCCGTGCCGCGCGAGCCGACCCCGAACTCGCCCATCCCGACGCCCGCGGCGGCGGTCTCGAAGAGGTCGCCGGGGAGGTCGTGGGTCAGGAGCGCCTCGTCCACGGCGGCCCGGGCGAAGGCGGCCGCGTACTCCTCGTCGACGTCCTTGATCATGCGGATGTGGGCCGCGAGCGAGGCCTCGATCCCGTGACGGTCGCCGCCGGCCCGCAGGCCCCGTCGTACGAACTCCTCGACGTCCATCAGGTCCGCTCCGGCTCCGCCGAGCCGTTCGACGGCCCAGGCCATGTTCCGGCCGAGGGTCCGCATGGTCTCGACCCCCTCGGTGTCCTGGTCGACGTCGCCGGGCGCGAGCCCGACGCCGATGTTCCAGTACGACGAACCGACCACGACCATCTCGGCGATCAGAAAGAAGTGGTTGAGCGTGTCGAAGACGTGCATCGCTCCGGCGCGGCGGTGCACGGCGACGCCGGCCCCGACCTTGCGGCGAAGGAGGTTGCCGTTCGCGCGGGTCACGTACCCGGCGCGGTCGATCAGGGCCTTCATCTCGGAGGTCACGTCCGAAAAGTACGTCGGCGAGCCGAGCAGGATCCCGTCGGCCCCGATCATCGTCTCGATGAAGCCGTTCATCGCGTCCGTGTCGTTGACGCAGCGGCGGTCCTGCCGCTCGAAGCACTTTCCGCAGGCGAGGCAGCCCCGGAGCGGGCAGGCCTCCGACCTGGACGAGCTCGGTCTCGATCCCGGCGGCCTCGAGCTCGGCGAGCGCGTACCCGAGCATGCGCGCGGTGTTGCCGTCCCGCTTCGGGGACCCGTTGAACGCGGCGACCTTCATGGTTCTTCGTCCCATGATTGACGCGCGAGAGGTATAAAGGCCGGCGCAGTGTGGGGCCTGCCCCCTCTCTGTTGCCGGCGGGCGAGGCGCGGGAACGGACTGGTGGGAGGGCGGAGGTCCTCCTCCTGTGTCCGGTACGGTGTTCTCCGGCAGGACCGGCAGACGAGAGTACTCGTCGCAGTATTCGCCGGCACGAGGCCTGATGGAGACATGAGCGGATACCAAATATTTTACCGGCCGACGATGAGATAGACAATAGAGAACTGCACACGGCCTTCATCATGCCATCCGCGTCCGATACCCCTGCCGTCCCCCTCGCCGCCATCACCGAGCCGGCGTTCCTGTACGGCCCCGGAGGGATCGTCACGGCCGCGACGCCGGCCGCGGAACGGCTCGCCGGCGGCCCCCTTGCCGGGATGTCCGCTGCGGAACTGGTGCGCCGCCTCTCGATCCGGTCTCCCGACGGGGCGGCGATCACGCCCGCCCAGCTCCCGGCGTGCCGGGCGCTCGCCGGCGAGGAGGTGCCGGACCGATTGTTCGGGATCACCGCGGCCGACGGCACGGCCCGCACCGTGCTGGTCTCGGCATCGCCGATCCTCGAGGACGGCCGGGTCGACAGGGGCCTTCTCGATCTGGCGGGACGTCACCGAGCATGTTCGCGCCGGAGGAGGCGCTGGCCGAGAGCGAGGCCGACGCCCGGTCGTTCATGGCGAACATGGTCGACGCCTGCGCGGTCTGCGAGACCGTGCTCAACGACCACGGCGAACCGGTCGACATCCGCCTGGTCGAGGTCAACCCGGCCTTCTCGCGCGAGCTCTCCTGCCGGCGGAGCTGCTCGTCGGCCAGACGGCCTTCATGATCCTCCCGGCGCTGGCCCGCTCCTGGTTCGACCTCTTCCTCGAGGTCAGCCGGGACCGCGAACCGATCGAGGTCGAGGAGCCGTTCCCGGCGCTCGGCCGCTGGTACCACGTCACCGCGTTTCCGGTCCGCAGCGGGCGGATCGCCATCGTCTTCCGCGATATCACGGAGCGGAGGGAGGCCGAAGAGGTGCTGACCGAGAGCGAGGAGCGGTACCGCAGCCTCGTCGAGAACAGCATCGACGCGGTCCTCCTCAGGCGCCCGACGGCTCGATCTGCTCGGCGAACGCCGAGGCGTCCCGGATCTTCGAGATGACCGGGGAAGAGCTGGTCGGCGCGAGCAGAGACGCTATTCTCGACATGTCGGACCCGCGCCTCGGCCCGGCACTCGAGGAGCGGGCGCGGACCGGACGGTTCCGGGGCGAGCTCCGGTTCCGGCGAAAGGACGGGACCGTCTTTCCCGGCGAGATCTCGTCCGCGCTCTTCACGGGCCCCGACGGCGTCGTAGGGCGACAATGACCATCAGGACGTCACCGAGCGGCGGCGGGCCGAGGACGCGCTGCGGGAGAGCGAGGCGAAGTACCGCCGGCTCGTCGACGACGACATCACCGGGGACTTCATCAGCACCCCCGACGGCCGGATCCTGGACTGCAACCCGACCTTCGCCCGGATGTTCGGGTTCGCCTCCGTCGAGGAGGCGCGGTCGGCCAGCATCGAGGAGACATACCGCTCCCCCGCGGAGCGGGAGGCGCTCCTCGACCGCCTCCGGCGGGAACGGCGGCTCGAGAACGACGAGCGGTTCCGGCGGCGCCGGGACGGGTCATCGATCCACGTCGTCGAGAACATCATCGGGCGACTTCGACGAGCGGGCACGCTCCTCGAGATCCGGGGCTACATCATCGAGGACACCCAGCGGCACCGGGCCGAGACGGCCCTGCTGCAGCGGGAGCGGACCCTGCGCGGCATCTTCCGGGCCGCCCCCGTCGGCATCGGCATGGACTCGAGGCGGACGATCACCGAGGCCAACGACCAGCTCTGCCGGATGACGGGCTATGCCCGGGACGAGCTGATCGGGCGGAACGCCCGCATGCTCTACCCGGACGACGAGGCGTACGCGTACGTCGGGCGGGAGAAGCACGACCAGATCGTCGAGAACGGGCTCGGGCGGTCGAGACGCAGTGGCGGCGCAGGGACGGCACGGTCTTCGACGTCCTGCTCACCTTCTCGACGGTCGACCCGCCAGCCCCTGCGACGACGTCATCTTCATCGCGCTCGATATCACGACGCTCCACGAGAGCGAACGGTCCCTGGCGGTCTACGCCGAGGATCTCAAACGGTCGAACGCGGAGCTCGAGCGGTTCGCGTACGTGGCGAGCCACGACCTGCAGGAGCCGCTCCGCAACATCGTCAGCTTCTCCCAACTCCTCGAACGCCGGTACAGGGGCAGGCTCGACGCCGACGCCGACGAGTTCATCGGGTTCATCGTCGAGGGCGGCACCCGGATGCAGGCCCTGATCCGCGACCTCCTCCAGCTCTCGCGGATCGAGACGCACGCGCAGCCCCCCGTGCCGACCGACGCGGGCGAGTGGTGGCCGACGTCGTCTCCACGCTCGAGGCCCCGATCCGCGAGGCCGGCGCGACGGTCACGGTCGGCCCGATGCCGACGGTCATGGCGGACCCGGCGCGCTCGCGCAGGTCTTCACGAACCTGATCGGAAACGCGCTGAAGTACCGCAGGAGGGGGTCCCGCCGGTGATCGCGATTTCCGCCGCGCGGTCCGGGAGGCGGTGGGAGTTCGCCGTGCGGGACAACGGGATCGGGATCGCACCCGAGTATCAC
>CAVSRL010000017.1:0-173204 GCA_963730355.1 uncultured Methanoregulaceae archaeon
GGACGGGTCGCCGGAGTCGAGGGCCTCGAGCGCCCACCGAGCAGCCGGCGCGAGACGGCGGTGCCAGATGAGGTCGTCGATCGCGGCGTATCCCCGTCGGGTGAGGCGGGACTCCAGGGCTGGCCCGACTCCATGGACGAGGCGGAGGTCGCGGCGCAGCAGCCTGAGCGCCGCCTCGGGGCGGGGAGCCGGGCCAGGGGCCGGTTCGGACGAGGAGACGACAAAGGACTCGCCGAGCGGTCCGTCGGCCCGTGCTCCCCGGACGGCCTCGTCGACGGGGACGCCATCGATGCCGCGAGCAGTTCGGCGAGATGGGTCCTGGCACGGCCGTACTCGCTCGAGAAGACGTGGCGATCGACGAAGCTCGCGCGAAAGAGGTTGTCGTTCCGGACGACGGTGTATCACGGTTCCCGTGGAATCTCGTCCTGAGCCGCGCTGCGACGCCCCCAAGCGGTGCGCCCACCATCGATCCTGAGGAGTGTCTTCGGCCCGGCCCTATTCAATCTTCAGATCGCGGCGTGAAAGTGAACGGCGCCCGGCGCGGCCCACCGGACCGCACATTTTTGTCTCACCCGAACAATGGATTCTGCGATGTCATCACCCCTTGCAACCTGCTCGAGGAGCGCGGCCCGATCCGCTCCGTCGGCGTGGTCGGGATGGGCTATGTCGGGATCCCGGCCGCCGTCCTCTTCGCGCACGCGCCGGGGATCGAGCGGTGCTCGGTTTCCAGCGCGACTCGCCCTCGTCGGGGTACAAGATCGAGATGCTGAATCGGGGTGAGAGCCCGCTCAAGGGGGAGGAGCCCGACCTCGAGCCTCTGCTGGCCGAGGCCGTCGGGAGCGGGACGCTTCGCCTGCACCTCCGGACTTCTCGCGCGTCGCCGAGTGCGATGCGGTCACGCTCGCGATCCAGACGCCGTTCGCGGACCCGAAGGACTTGCTCCCGGACTTCGGCCCGCTCTTCGACGGCGTCCGCCGGGTCGGGGAGCACCTCACGCCGGGACGCTCGTCGTGCTCGAGTCCACGATCACGCCGGGCACGACGGTCGGCCCCGCCCGGGAACTGCTGGAGGAGGCCTCCGGGCTTCGCGCCGGGGACCGATTTCGCCCTCGCCCACGCGCCCGAGCGGGTGATGGTGGGCCGGCTCATCCGGAACATCCGCGAGCACGACCGGATCGTCGGCGGGATCGATGCCCCCTCGACGGCCCGGGCCGTCGAACTCTACGAGCGCGTGCTGACTGCCGGCAGAGTCATCCCGATGACCGCGACCGCGGCCGAGGCGACCAAGACCGCGGAGAACACCTTCCGCGACCTCCAGATCGCCGCCGTCAACCAGCTCGCCCTCTACTGCGAGGCGATGGGCATCAACGTCTACGACGTCCGCACCGGCGTCGACAGCCTCAAGGGCGAGGGGATCACCCGGGCCGTTCTCTGGCCCGGCGCCGGTGTCGGCGGCCACTGCCTGACCAAGGATACCTACCATCTCGAGCGAGGCGTCCGGACGCTCGGAAAGGACGCGCTCGACTTTCCCGACGACCTGATGTCGCTCTACGTGGTCGCCCGCCGGATCAACGACTTCATGCCCGCGCACATGGCCCGGCTGACGCACGAGGGGCTCGCCCGCGTCGGGGGTGTCTCTCGAGGGCGCCCGGATCGCCCTGCTCGGGTGGGCGTTCATCGGCAACTCGGACGACGCCCGGAATCCGCCGTCGGAGCCGTACCGCGACCTGCTCGTCGACGCCGGCGCCGAGGTGCGGGTCCACGACCCCCACGTCCTCTCGTACCCCGACGTCCCCATCTCCCGCGATCTCGACGGGGTCCTCGACGGCGCGGACGCGGTCGTGCTCTTCACGGCCCACGACGAGTACCGCCACCTCGACCCCGAAGAGATGCGGCGCATGAGCGGGCGCGAGCACCCGGTGATCGTCGACGGCCGCAATCTCGTCGACCCCGACGCCTTCATCCGCGCCGGGTGGATCTACAAGGGGATCGGGCGCGGCGACAGGAACGACCACTCGATCGCCTGAAACCGCAGGATCTTCCTCCGATTCCATTTTCTTCAGCCCCCTACCCCGGCTACCGCTGGAGACAAAAACCAAAGTTTTTAAACGAGTGAGCAAAAAGGTAGAACTGCAGTATGTACCATGTACTCCGCTGCCCGGGGTGCTCCACCTTCACCTATGCCGACCGGTTCGAGCGCTGGAAGCTCTGCCACGTCTGCGGCGAGGTGATCAACGTCAAGGCGGTCCCGCACTACCTCGACGTCCGGGACTACCGCGATGCGGAGGAGGTGGTCAACCAGCTCGAGGACTATCTCTATATCTCGGGGCGCAAGGAGCTGACCCAGACCGAGCTCCTGACGCTCCGTCGCGAGTACTCGACCTGGCTCCGCCTGCAGAACGCCGAGCCGTCGACCCCCTGAACGGACGCCCCGGAAGGGCGGCCCCTTCTTTGTTATCCCGCGCTGAACGCGATACGGTTCGGGTTCCGGTGCCCCGACGAGACGACCCGGAGTTCGGTCGTCCCTGCCGTTAGCCGAAGCGCCCGGCGCACTGCGACGAAGCGGTCGCGGCCCCCGTGTTCGGGATCGGAATCGTGACCGAGCCTGCTCCCGCCTCGATCCTGCGCCCCGCTGTACCGGCTCGCTGCCCGGCCGACTCCGTGAAGAGATCGACGACCGTCCCCGGTGACGCGGAGGTCGAGCGAGCCGCCCGATGATCCGGTTATCTCCGGGGATCGGCCGATGGATCACATGTCGTTCAGGCGTTCGAGCCGCCGGCAGGCCTCGGCAAGGGTCTCGTCCCGCTTGGAGAAGGTGAACCGGATCCGATCGGACCCGCCACCGGCATAGAAACTGCTCCCCGGCACTGCCGCGATCCCGATCTGCTCGACAAGGAAGTCTGCGAAACTCAGGTCGTCGGTGTCGAACCCCGAGATGTCGCAGAAGAGGTAGTACGCACCCTCCGGCGGGTCACACGGCAACCCTGCCCGGGTCAGCCCGTCGTGGAGGAGCCGACGCTTTCGGTCGTAGAGGGCCGCCAGGTCGTCGTAGTACGCATCCGGGAGTTCGAGCGCTGCCGCACACGCCTCCTGCAGCGGTGCCGGAGCGCCGACGGTGAGAAAGTCGTGGACCTTCCGGATGGCCCCGCTCAGTCTCCGGTCGGCGAGGGCGTACCCGACCCGCCATCCGGTCACGGAATAGGTCTTGGAGAATGAGCCGATCGTGACCGTCCTGTCCTCCATCCCCGGGAGGGAACCAAGCGAGAGGTGGCGGTGTCCGTCGTACAGGATGTGTTCGTAGATCTCGTCGACGAAAGCGTAGGCATCGTGGTCGATACAGAGGTCGGCGATTGCCCGGAGCTCGCCGCGCGTGTATACCCGGCCCGTCGGATTGTTGGGGGTATTCAGGACGATCGCCCTGGTCTTCGGGCCGAATGCGGCTCCGAGCTCGTCCTCGTCGATTGCGAACCCGGTCCCGCTCCGCACGAAGACGGGGGTCGCGCCGGCGATCGCCGTATCCGGGCCGTAGTTCTCGTAAAAAGGCTCGATCACGACCACCTCGTCGCCCGGGTCCACGAGCGCGAGCATCGAGGCGATCATCGCCTCGGTGGCGCCGCAGCCGACCGTGACCTCGTTCTCGGGGTCGAAGTCCATGCCGTTGTAGCGGGCGACCTTGGAGGCGATGGCTTGACGGAGTCTCTGGGAGCCCCACGTGATTGCGTACTGGTTGTAATCGTCGCGGATCGCCTGGCAGGCAGCCTCCTTCAGCGCGTCGGGAGCGGCGAAGTCCGGAAACCCCTGTGCCAGGTTGATCGCCCCGGTCGCGTTTGCCTTCCGGGTCATCTCCCGGATCACCGATTCGGTGAACCCGGCCGCACGGCTCGAGAGCCGCTTCTCAACCTGCATACCAGTCTCTTTGATAGTACAGGTATTGATGATTGCCAGTGAAACCGCACCCGGGCGCACACCCGTACTTCACTGGACGCGACGAGCATCCGGAGCCGTCGGGGTCTCGATCCGGCCGGAGAGATCGTTCGGAGAGGCGGAGCCCGGCAGACGGAAGGATCCCCTGTTTGACGCATCCGCGAGGTCGGGGTGGGGTTCGGAGCGACCGACGTCCGTGCCGGAGATAGGAGGTTGACGAGCCAGTGACCGATCGTCAAAGGGGACCGGACCCGGCACCGGATAGAGCATGCCGGGTCAGCCATCGAAGGGATCGGTGAGGGGCTTATGTTCCCTCGACGTACTTCTTGAAGACGCCCTTCTTCACCTTCAGGATCTTGCACTCGGGGCAGCGCCAGGTGTCGGGCAGGGCCTCGAACGGCGTCCCGGGCGGAATGTTCTGGGTCTTATCGCCCTTCTCGGGGTCGTAGATGTAGTGACACTCGAGACAGATCCACTTCTCCATCGCCATGAGAACACACCGTTCGCATTCGTTCTTCTGTATGCGAACGAACGATCAGTTTGGCGGGCCGTGATGATAAAGGGTGCGGAAAAAAGAGATCAGAGGAGATCCTTGAGGTAGATCTGGACAGGGCCGAGGGTGCCGCCGTAGTTGCCGGCGCTGATGAAGACCACGCCGGGGATCTTCGCGGCCGCCTTGACGCCCACGGCCATCGCGTTCCGGACGGCAGCCTCGTCCACACCGTCGATGACGATCTCGTAGAGGGCCTTGACGTTCGCGGGGACCTTCGAGTCCGGCACCTTCTCGCGGAGCGTCGGGCAGTAGGCCTCGTTCGTCGAGGCGTTCATGAACTTGTACTTCGAGCCCACCTTGGAGCCCGAGGCCACGATGCCGCCCGGGAACGGGGTGATCGAGCCGGGGACATCGGCGATCGCGTCCACGGCGGCCTTCGCGCCCATCAGCGCGGCCATCTGGTTCTCGCCCATCACGAAGAAGTTGCCGCCGGCGACTCCCTTGACCGCGCCGTACTCCTCCTCGACGATGAAGTCCCCCTCCATGATCGGGATCGCCCAGCAGTCGCGGCCCCCGACCTGTACCTGGTACTCGAACTTGTCGCCGAAGAAGTGGAGCTTGACCGGGATCTTCTCTTCGGCCTCGGGCATGCCGTTGAAGGCCGCGGTGGTCGGCGCCGTCAGGATGCACTCGCCGATCCGCTCGATCAGCTGCTCCTTCAGCTTCTTCTTCGAGGGGTTGCAGATCAGGATCGCGTAGCCGGGGCGGCCGTCGGGCGTGTTCTCGCCGGAGAGGTACGACTCGATGCCGGCCTCGCAGGGGCAGCCGATGCACGAGGTGGCAAACCCGCTCGCCTCGACGGCGGCGGCCAGGGCGAGATCCTTCGTCGCTCCGGTAACGATCACCCGGGAGATCCAGCCCGGAAATGCCTCTGCGTACGTATCGTCGATCGGGACTCCGTTGTACTCCATCAATTGTCCTCGTTTTTCACGGTTGCGAGGCAAAAGCAAATAACCTTTCTACATTTGCCGAAGAGAGCGCATACGCCTGCCGTGATCTAAACACTCAATATCGTTAACACAGAGAGTCATGTTACATGGGTCCGTTGACCCGTGAGGGAAAGAAGGGGAAAACCGGGCAAAATCAAACAGAGAGGTTTATTAGGGTATTTTTACCAAACTCTTGATAATCGAACGACCTTCGATCATTATTGCTGGTGTAAAACCATGGCATTTGCAGTGCATATAAACATGGAGCGTTGCACCGGATGCAACAATTGCGTGGTTGCGTGTCCGGTCGGAGCGCTCGAGCTCTTCACCGAGGACCCGGTGACCAATGAGAAGATCTACCGGGTCAAGGACGGCAAGGCGCTTGTCCTCGACTTCCGTGCCGAGCTCTGCGCCGGTTGCGGCGTCTGTGTAGAGGCCTGTCCCTACGACGTGATCAGGCTGGACGTCAATCCGCCACCCGCCGAGGCCGGTGCATAGTAATCATTCGATGCGAGAGGGTTCTTTTATGGCAATGTCAACGATGTTTCCGAAATTCTCAAAGAAGAGGGAAGGGGACAACGTGGTCATGGAGCAGAAGCTGCTGCAGACCACGAACAACCTTGTCCTCGATGTCAAGGAATGCGCCGGGTGCGGCATCTGCGTTGAGGCCTGCCCGGAGGAAGCGATCACCTATCGGCCTCGTCGGCGCGGCCAGGCGCGGCGCGATCGACGAGCCCGCGGTCAACGTGGACGAGGAGAAGTGCTCGTACTGCGGCGTCTGCGTCTGCCTCTGCCCGTTCTCGGCCCTGAGCCTCAGGGTCGACGGCGAGGAGCGGCTGCCGATCGTCGAGAAGGAGGGCTTCCCCCAGTTCGACCGGACGGCGAAGATCGACGACGAGAAGTGCGTCAAGTGCACGATCTGCGAGGACGTCTGCCCGGCCGAGGCGATCGACCGGAACGTCACCGAGTACGAGGGTGCGTCCGAGTCGGGAGCGGCCCGGCAGGATGCCCTGAAGTCCTCGACGACCTTCACGGTCGACAAGGAGAAGTGCAACCTCTGCGGCATCTGCGCCGTCGTCTGCAAGGATATCGAGATCCAGCGCCAGACCCCGACCGGTGCGTCCACGAAGCTCGAGGGCGACGTGAACCGCATAGAGGAGAAGGACTGCGACGCCTGCAGGGTCTGCGTCGACCTCTGCCCCGAGGAGGCGATCACGGTCGAGCGGACGGTCGAGAGCAAGAAGCTCGAGGGCAAGGTCGAGATCATGCCCGAGGACTGCATCACCTGCACCTGGTGCGAGGTGACCTGTCCGGAGGAGGCGATCACGATGGACAAGCTGATCGAGGGCGATATAGACGTCTACCCCGAGAAGTGCCCCGGCGGCTGCTCCACCTGTATCGAGATCTGCCCGACCCGTGCGCTCTACATGCCCGAGGCGAAGCCCGCCTCCGAGATGGCCGGCGAGCGCGAGGCGAACGTCGCGATCAACAAGGACCTCTGCATCAAGTGCGGCGCCTGCGTGGTCGCGTGCCCGTCCGAGGACGCGATCGTCCTGAAGCGGACCGCGTTCCACATGAAGGGCAAGGAGACCGACCTCTACAAGAAGATCATGGAGAAGCTCTGCACGCCGCGGACGAGCAAGGTCAAGGAGAGCACGCCCGGCGACACCGAGCTCAAGACGGTCGGTGAGGCCGGAGCGGCCTGAAGGTGGGTGCATCATGGTGACAAAAAACTACCCCGACCCCAAACTGAACGAGAAGCTCCGCGACCGGTACTACCGCCGCGATCAGTCCAACCCTGAATTCACCAAGGAGACTGAGAAGCTCGCGGGCTCGATGGCCCACATGTGCTTCCAGTGCGGGACCTGCACGGGCGGATGCCCGTCGGCGCCGCGCTCGACCTACCGCATCCGCGAGTTCATGCGCCGCGGCGTGCTCGGGCTCGAGGAGGAGGCCCTGACGGACCCCGATCTCTGGCTCTGCACGACCTGCTACTCCTGCACGGACCGCTGCCCCCGCGACCTTGCGCCGACCGACGTGATCATGGCCATGCGGAACCTCGCGTTCAAGCGTGACATCATCCCGGTCAACTTCCTCAAGACCGTGACGGCGATCTACGCGTCCGGTCACGGCGTCCCGAACAACGACGTGAACCGCGCGGCCCGCGAGAAGCTCGGCCTGACGCGCGACCCGCCGACCACGCACATGTACCCCGAGTACATCAAGGGGATCCAGAAGATCCTGGACCACTACAATCTCAAAGCGAACGCGGACCGGATTATCAAGGAGAGAGAAGGATGACGGCAGAGCACAAATACGCTTTTTACCTCGGGTGCATCGCCCCGAACCGGTACCCGGCAGCGAGGCGGCCTCGATCCGCACGAGCAAGCGGCTCGGGATCGAACTCGTTCCGCTCGAGGGCGCCAGCTGCTGCCCCGCGCCCGGTGCGTTCGGTTCGATCGACCTGAACGTCTGGTACGCGATGGCGGCCCGGAATATCGTCCTCGCCGAGCAGAAGGGGCTCGACATCGCCCTCGTCTGCAACGGCTGTTACAAGTCGATCTACGAGGTCAACCACAAGCTCAAGCACAACAAGGAGCTCCGCGAAGGCGTCAACGAGGTTCTCAAGGAGATCGACATGGAGTTAAGGGGTCGATCGACGTCTGGCACCTCGGCGAACTCCTGTACGACCCCGAGATCGTCGGCGTCGAGAAGATCCGCGAGTCGGTCAAGGTCCCGCTCAAGGGCACCAAGATCGCGGTCCACTACGGGTGCCACCTGCTGAAGCCCAAGAAGGAGCGCCACCTCGGGTCGACCGAGAACCCCATGTGGGTCGAGGAGCTCGTCGAGGCCCTCGGCGCGGAGACGGTCCAGTACCCGGAACAAGATGCAGTGCTGCGGTGCGGGCGGCGGTGTCCGCGGGTACGACCTCGCGCACGCGCTCGACATCACGAACGAGAAGCTCACGAACATGGTCGAGGCGGGCGCAGAAGCGGTCGTCGACCTCTGTCCGTTCTGTCAGCTCCAGTTCGACCGCGGCCAGATCGAGATCGAGGAGAAGTTCGGCATCAAGTACGACATGCCGGTCTTCCACTACGCGGAGCTGCTCGGGCTCGCCCAGGGCATGAGCCCGTCGGAGCTCGCGCTCGACCTCCATGCGATCAGCACAGACCCGTTCCTGAAGAAGGTGCTGTGAGGGAGAAAAAACATGGCAGAAGCTGTATCACCGACAACGTCTGAGAAGCCCAAGGCTCCGCGGATCGGAGTCTTCGTCTGTCACTGCGGCACCAACATCGCCGGATCGATCGATATCGACGCAGTGAAGGAGTACGTCAAGACCCTGCCGAACGTCGAGCACGTGAACGACTACAAGTACCAGTGCTCGATGCCCGGCCAGAGCAATATCCAGGAGGCGATCAAGGCGAACGACCTGACCGGCGTCGTGGTCGCGGCCTGTTCGCCGCGCCTGCACGAGCCGACCTTCCGGGCGGCCACGAAGGACGGCGGCCTGAACCCGTTCCGCTTCGAGATGGCCAACATCCGCGAGCAGAACTCGTGGGTGCACATGCACGACCAGGCGGGCGCGACCGAGAAGGCGAAGGACGCGATCCGGATCGCGGTCGCGAAGGCCTCGCTCCTCGAGGACCTCTACCCGAAGTCCGTGCCCGTCGAGCACGCGGCCATGGTCGTGGGCGCGGGCGTGGCGGGCATGCAGGCCGCGCTCGACCTCGCGAACGCCGGGATCACGACCTACCTGATCGAGAAGGAGCCGTCGATCGGCGGACGCATGTCGCAACTCGACAAGACCTTCCCGACGCTGGACTGCTCGCAGTGCATCCTCACGCCGAAGATGGTCGACGTGGGTCGCGCCGAGAACATCGTCCTGATGGTCAACGCCGAGGTCGAGGAGGTCGAGGGTTACATCGGCAACTTCGACGTCACGATCCGCCGCAAGGCGACGGGCGTGCTCTCGCCGAAGGAGGCCGAGGCCAAGGGGATCGTCGGCGGCGGCTGCACGGGCTGCGGCGACTGTGTCCCGGTCTGCCCGGTCACCAAGCCGAACATCTTCGAGATGGGGATGGCGCCCCGCAAGGCGATCTACATCTACCACCCGCAGGTCGTCCCGCTGCTCTACACCATCGACTGGGACTCCTGCGTCAAGTGCGGTCTCTGCGTCGAGGCCTGCGGCGAGAAGAAGGCGATCGACCTCGAGATGCAGGACGAACTCGTCAAGGTCAAGGTCGGCACGGTCATCCTCGCCACCGGGTACGAGATCTTCCCGATCGAGAACAAGGAGGAGTGGGGATACAAGCGCTACGAGAACGTGATCTCCTCGCTCGAGTTCGAGCGGCTGATCTGCGCCTCGGGCCCGACCGGCGGCCACCTGGTCCGCCCGTCGGACGGCCAGACGCCGATGCGGGTCGCGTTCGTGCTCTGCGCGGGGTCCCGTGACACCACCGGCGTGGGCAAGCCGTACTGCAGCCGGTTCTGCTGCATGTACTCGCTCAAGCACGCCCACCAGATCATCGAGAAGATCCCGGGGGTCGTCCCGTACATCTTCTACATGGACATCCGGTCCTTCGGCAAGGCGTACGAGGAGTTCTACTACCGTATCCAGGACGAGGGCGCGAAGTTCATCCGCGGCCGCGTCTCGAACATCCAGGAGAACCCCGACACCAAGAACCTCCGCGTCTACGCCGAGGACACGCTCCTCGGCCGGCCGATGGAGCTCGAGGTCGACATGGTCGTGCTCGCTGCGGCCGTGCAACCGACCGAGATGACCAACAAGACCCGGAAGCTCTTCGGCGTCTCGTGCTCGACCGACGGCTGGCTCCTCGAGGCCCACCCGAAGCTGAACCCGTGCGGCACAACGACCGCCGGTGTCTTCGTCGCAGGCGCCTGCCAGGGCCCGAAGGACATCCCCGACACGGTCGCCTCGGCCGAGGGCGCGGCATCCGCGGCCTCGATCCCGATCCACAAGGGTTTCGTCGAGCTCGAGCCGTACTACGCGATGTGCATCGAGGAGAAGTGCGCGGGCTGCGGCATGTGCGTCAACCTCTGCCCGTACTCGGCCCTCGCGCTCGTCGAGAAGGACGGCCGGACGGTCATGCAGGTCACCGAGGCCAAGTGCAAGGGCTGCGGCACCTGCGGCGGCTTCTGCCCCGGCGGTGCGATCTGGATGAACCACTTCGCCACCCCGCAGATCGTCGCTCAGATCGATGCGTTCCTCCTCGGAGGTGAGCAGTAATGGCGGAGAACCCCGAGGGCTGGCAGCCCCGGATCCTCGCCATCATCTGCAACTGGTGCAGCTACGCCGGCGCCGACCTCGCAGGCGGGGCCCGCATCCAGTACCCGCCCGACATCCGCGCGATCCGTGTCATGTGCACGGGCCGCGTGGACCCGCTCTTCATCATGAAGGCGTTCACGGACGGCGCGGACGCGGTCCTCGTCTCGGGCTGCCACTTCGGTGACTGCCACTACCTCGAGGGCAACTTCAAGGCCGCGAAGCGGATGTTCCTTGTCAAGAGCCTCCTGAAGAACATCGGGCTCGACGACCGGCGCCTGCGCATGACCTTCGTCTCCGCGTCCGAGGGCGCGAAGTGGGCCAAGGTCGTCGAGGACGTCGTCAATGTGACCCACGAGCTCGGCCCGTCGCCCTTCAACAAGGAGTACGGCGAGCTCGAAGGAACTCGTCTAGGCGGTGTTGAGCGGTGGCTGACTCCATCTCACTCAACCTCATCACGGGCCGGACCATCCAGCAGGGCGTAGCGATGGAGGGCGGCAAGGAGAAGCCCGCCTACACCGACGCCTGCGGGATCATCGAGATCGACCCGGCGGACTTCAAGCGGCTCGGTGCCTACCGGAGCACGAACGTCCGTGTGACGAGCGATTACGGCACGGTCGTGGTGAAGGCGATCGAGGCGACGCAGGGGCCGCACCCCGGGCTGGCCTACATCCCCATGGGACCATGGGCGAACGCGGTGGTCAACCCGAACACGTACGGGATGGGCATGCCAACCTTTAAGGGGGTCCCGATACAAGTTAGCGTTGCTACGAACGAACCTGTGATGAGCTCGGTCAAGCTCGTGCAGAAACTCGTCAAGGAGTAGGCAATGGCGAAAACAGTTACCGATGTATCATGCCCGTTCTGCGGGTCTCTCTGTGACGACCTCGAGGTCTCGGTCTCCGACGACGGGACGAAGGTCCTCGAGGTGTACAACGCCTGCGCGATCGGTGCGGCGAAGTTCATGCACGCAGGAGCGAAGGACCGTGTGACCCGCCCGCGGATGCAGCAGGAGGACGGCTCGTACAAAGAGGTCTCCTACGACGATGCGGTCGAGTACACGGCACAGATGCTCGCGAAGGCGAAGAAGCCCCTGATGTACGGCTGGTCCAACGCCAACTGCGAGGCCCAGTCGGTCGGAAACGATATCGCCGAGGCGGTGGGCGGCGTCGTGGACAACACCGCGACGGTCTGCCACGGCTCCTCGCTGATCGCGATCCAGGACGTCGGGATTCCGAGCTGCACGCTCGGCGAGGTCAAGAACCGCGCCGACGTCGTGATCTTCTGGGGCTGCAACCCCGCGCACGCGCACCCGCGCCACCTCTCGAAATACTCGATCTTCCCGCGCGGCTTCTTCACGGGCAAGGGCCACAAGGGCCGCAAGATGATCGTCGTGGACCCGCGCAACACGGACACCATGAAGATGGCCGATATCGGGCTCCAGCTCGAGCAGGGGCGCGACTACGAGCTCCTCTCGGCACTCCGCGTCGCGATCCGCGGCGAGGACCTGCCCGACGTCGTGGCCGGCATCCCCAAGGAGCGGATCAACGAGGCCGTCGAGGTCATGAAGAACGCCCGCTTCGGGATCATCTTCTTCGGCATGGGCGTGACCCAGTCGCTGGGGAAGAACCACAACATCGACGTAGCGATCATGGTGACGAAGGACATGAACGAGTACACGAAGTTCGCCATCATCGCCATGCGGGGGCACTACAACGTCACCGGCTCGGGCCAGGTCATGGGATGGCAGTTCGGCTACCCGTTCGCGACGGATCTCTCGCGCGGCTTCGCCCGGTACAACCCCGGCGAGACCACCTCGAACGACCTGCTCCGGCGGCGTGAGGTGGACGCGGTCCTCGTGGTGGCCTCGGATCCCGGGTCTCACTTCCCGATCTCCTCGGTCAGAGAGATCGCGAAGCTCCCGTCTGTCGCCATCGTCCCGGACATCAACCCGACCTCCGAGATCTCGAAGCTCCACGTCCCGGTTGCGATCAACGCGATCGAGACCGGGGGCTGCTGCTACCGGATGGACAACGTCCCGATCGAGACGAGGAAAGTCATCGAGCCCCGTGAGGGCATGCTGACCGACCTCGAGTTCCTCACGCGGGTCCGCGACCGTATCAGCGAGATCAAGGGGAAGGCGCCCGTCGGCTCCCCGTCGACGGCCCAGGTACAGGGAGCCTGAGACCATGGTAGAGTACCTCATTAAGAACGGTTTCGTCTTCGACCCCGTCACCGGCGTCAAGGGCGATAAGAAGGACATCGCGGTCAAGGACGGCAAGATCGTCGAGTCCGTCTCGTCGTCGGCCAAGGTCTACGACGCGTCCGGCAAGACGGTCATGGCCGGCGCCGTCGAGGTTCACGCGCACGTCGCTGGCCCGAAGGTGAACGAGGGGCGCAACTACCGCCCCGAGGACAAACTCTTCGGCAACAGGGCCGGGGTCAACGGGATGCGCACGACCGGCGGCTTCTCGATCCCGACCACGTTCAAGACCGGCTACGCATACGCGCAGATGGGCTACACCGTGGTCATGGAGGCCGCGATGCCCCCGCTGTACGCGCGGCACGTCCACGAGGAGATGCGGGACACCCCGATCATCGACGAAGGGGCGTTCCCGGTCTTCGGCAACAACTGGTTCGTGCTCGAGTACCTCAAGAACAACGAGCTCGAGAACACGGCGGCCTACATCTCCTGGCTCCTCCGGGCGACCAAGGGCTACGCGGTCAAGGTCGTCAACCCCGGCGGCACCGAGGCCTGGGCCTGGGGGCTCAACTGCCTCTCTGTCAACGACCCCGTCCCGTACTTCGACATCACCCCGGCGCAGATCGTCAAGGGCCTGATCGCGGCGAACGAGTACCTCGGTCTGCCGCACTCGATGCACATCCACGCCAACAACCTCGGCAACCCCGGCAACTACACGACCACGCTCGACACGTTCAAGCTCGCCGAGGGCTTCAAGGCGAACAACCGCTTCGGGCGCGAGCAGACGATGCACCACACGCACGTCCAGTTCCACTCGTACGGCGGCGACAACTGGGGCAACTTCGAGTCCAAGGCCGACGCGATCATGGACTACGTGAACGCGCACCCGAACCTGACGATCGACACGGGCAACGTCACGCTCGACGAGACCACGACCATGACGGCCGACGGCCCGTTCGAGCACCACCTGACCGAGCTCAACCACCTCAAGTGGGCGAACGTCGACGTCGAGCTCGAGACGGCCGCGGGGATCGTCCCGTACGTGTACAGCCCCGACATCAAGGTCTGCGCCATCCAGTGGGCGATCGGCCTCGAGCTCGCGCTTCTCGCGAAGGACCCGATGCGCTGCTTCATCACGACCGACCACCCGAACGCGGGACCGTTCACGCGCTACCCGCGGATCATCAAGTGGCTCATGTCGAAGGAGGCCCGCGAGGAGCGGCTCACCACCTTCAAGCACGCGGACAAGGTGATCTCGGCCACGCACCTCCACGGACTCGACCGCGAGCTCTCGTTCTACGAGATCGCGCAGATGACCCGTGCGGGCCCCGCGAAGGCTCTCGGCCTGATGGGCACCTACGGCGGCCTCGCGCCCGGCATGGACGCGGACGTGGTCGTCTACGACATCAACCCCGAGGCACCGTTCACGCCGGACCAGATCGAGCAGGCCTTCACGGCCGCCGCCCTCGTCATCAAGACGGGCGTACCGGTGGTCGAGAACGGCGTGGTGATCAACAACGGGAACAAGCGCACGCTCTGGGTCGATGCCAAGGTCAACGAGAACCCCCAGGTCCTGCGCGACGTCGAGGAGAAGTTCCTCAAGTACTACAGCGTCAACCTGAACAACTACGAGGTCAAGGGCCACCACTACATCCCGAACCCGTACGCGATCGAGGTCGACGCGACTCAGTGAGGTGCAGGGATGGAGACGGTTACACTCACAATCAAGAAGGCCCCCACCCTCTACCTTGAGGCTGAGGCTGTGACGCCCGACGCGCTGGCTGGCAAGAGCCTCGACCAGATCCGGGCGCTCCCGGTCTACATGGGCAACGAGGAGTTCACGCTCGGCGACTTCTTCGACGTCGCCGGAACCCCCGGCGCGACTGCGGCCGACACCAAAGTCGTGGTCAAGGGAGACGTCTCGCGCGTCAAGTACCTCGGCGTGAAGATGTCGGCCGGCGAGCTCGTGATCGAGGGCGATGCCGACATGTATGTCGGCGCCTGGATGACGGGCGGCACGCTCACCGCGAAGGGCAACGTCGACTCCTTCGCCGGTACGGGCATGAAGGGCGGCGAGCTCACCATCATGGGCAACGCCGGCAACTACACCGGCTCGGCCTACCGCGGCGACTGGCGCGGTATGCAGGGCGGCCGGATCCGCGTGAAGGGCAACGTCGCCTCCGACACGGGCTACTTCATGAACGGCGGCGAGATCATCGTCGAGGGGAACGCCGACGTCCATGTCGGAACCCATGCCGAGGGCGGCACGATCGTGATCAAGGGGAACGCGAAGTCCCGTCTCGGCGGCCAGATGGTCGAGGGCACGATCGTCCTCCTGGGCACGGTCGACGTGATGATGCCCGGCTTCAAGTACGTCCGCGACGAGGAGGTCGAGGTCGACGGCGAGAAGATAGTTCTCTCGCTCTATGTCGGCGATCTCGGCGAGCGCCACCGCAAGCGGAAGGGCGAGCCGATCTACGGCAAGCTCTACCTCCGGCCTGCGAAGGTCGGGGAGGACGCCGCGGCCCGCGACGCACGGATGGCCCGCGCCCGCGAGGCCAGGAAGGCCCGGTTCGCCCCGACAGAAGGGTCGGCCTCGGCCTGAACGCCACTCATTTTTTTCACTTCGCAGCCAGGAAGGGCCTGCCCGATCGACGCATTCTCAGGAGCCCCGGCTTCCGGAAAGATGGGTGCCGCCACGATCCCCGCGAACTTCTCTGTTGAGAGCGCCGAGAGGGCCGCCCCGATCCTTGTGCGGTCCGAACACGGTCTTTTCCATCGTAATATACGTTTATCAGGACGACCGCCCCACGATGTATGATAGGATAATGACCTGTACGATCATCGTCGGCGGTTTCTTTGGAGACGAGGGAAAGGGGAAGATAGTCGCGCATATCGCTCACCAGGACCGGCCCACGATCATCGCGCGGGGGGGCGTCGGCCCGAATGCCGGGCACACGGTCCAGGTCGGCGACCGGCAGTACGGCGTCCGGATGGTGCCTTCGGGCTTCGTCTACCCCGACGCACGCCTCTGTATCGGTGCCGGGGTTCTCGTCGACCCGCGCGTTCTGATCGCGGAGCTCGACCAGGTCAACGCGCAGGACCGGTGCTTTGTCGACTTCCGATGCGGCGTCATCGACGAGGAGCATATCGCGCGCGACAGGAAGTCCGAGCACCTGCGCGACACGATCGGTTCGACCGGGACCGGGTGCGGGCCGGCGAATGCGGACCGCGTGATGCGAATCGGGCGGTTGGCGCGCGACGTGCCCGAACTCGCACCGTACCTCCTCGACGTGCCGGCGGCCGTGAACGCCGAGATCGACGGGGGGGCGGCGGTCCTGATCGAGGGGACGCAGGGGTTCGGTATCTCGCTCTATTACGGGACGTACCCGTTCGTGACGAGCAAGGACACCTCGGCCTCGCAGATGGCCTCCGACGTCGGGGTCGGGCCGACCTCGATCGACGACGTGGTCGTGGTCTTCAAGGCCTATCCGACCCGGGTCGGGGAGGGCCCGTTCTCGACCGAGATGGACCACGACCAGTCGAACGCCCTGGGGATCCAGGAGTTCGGCACGGTCACCCACCGCGAGCGCCGGATCGGCTGCTGGGACGGCGAGATGGCCCGGTACTCGGCCATGGTCAACGGTTGCACGCAGGCTGCGATCACCGGGATCGACAAGGTGGACCACGACTGTTTCGGCGCGACCGAGTGGAGCAAGCTCTCGACGAAGGCGCGGGAGTTCATCCGCTGCGCCGAGGACGATATCGGCCGACCCGTGACCCTGATCTCGACCGGGCCGGAGCTCTCGCAGATCATCGACCTCCGCGCCGAGTACGAGGACTGACGGACCGACCATGAGACGAAGCCTCCAGGAGATCGTCTGCTGCCCGGTCTGCCGCGGCGACCTCGAGCTCGTCGTGACCGCCGAGGACGGTGACGGCGAGGTCCTCGAGGGGCTGTTCCGCTGCGGAGTCTGCACTGTCGACTACCCCATCGAGGACGGGATCCCGAACCTCCTGCCGCCCGAGAGCGGCGGACCCGCAGAAGGATGAGCGTCCCATGGCCGAGATTCACCTGAACCGCACCGGAATCAACAGCGTCGAGACGCCCGACGGCCCGGTCGAGGTGCAGGCGGGCTCCCTGCTCCGCCTGAAGCTGATCAACCACGCCGCGCCGATCCACCTGACGCTCTCCTCGTCGAACGCGCAGCCCTTCACGGACTTCTTCCACCAGAACGTCTACGTCCGCGAGGAGACCGTCTTCGACATCCCGATCCGCGAGGATGCGTTTCCGGGCAGCTTCGATCTGACCGTGATCACGGGGTACGGCACGGTCCGGGCATCGCTGAAGGTGGCTGTACTCCGCGAACCGCCGCGCCCCATCGAGCCGCCGCAGCGTCCGAGGTATCCGGCACTCGCGCCCCCCGAGCGGACCCTGCCCCCGGTGGTACTGCTCTTTGCAGCCGTCGGGCTCGTCCTCTACCTGGTCTGGTGGGTCACGCGCCTCGATGTGGTCAACTTCGCTGCGTTCCTCCTGCTGCTGGCCGGGATCGTCGTCGGATGGCTGACCCAGCGGTCGTAGCCGCCGCAGTCCTCGCCCTCGCGCTCGTCGTGGATCGGGCGGTCGGGGACCCGCACTCGCCGTATCATCCGGTTGCGCTGCTCGGCCGACTGATCGGGTGGTGGGGGCGACCGTCCCGCTGGCCCATACGCTGGCAAAGGGCGATCGGCATCGCGGGCCTCGTGGGCACGGCGACACTCTTCGCCGCCCCGTACGTTGCCATCGCGCTCCTGGCTCCGCCGCTGGTCTTGCTGCTCGCGGGTCCGTTCCTGCTCAAGTCCTGTTTCGCCTGGCGGGCGCTCGAGGAGCACGCCCGCGCAGTCGAGCGCGCCCTCGCCCACGATGTCGGCGCGGGACGTGAAGCCGCTGGCCTGCTCGTCTCGCGCGAGACGGCGGCCCTCGACGCGGACCACGTTCTCTCGGCCGCGTACGAGTCGGTCGCCGAGAACCTGGTCGACTCGGTCACGGCGCCGCTCCTCTTCTATGCCGCCTTCGGCCTCGGGGGCGCCGCCGGGTACCGTGCCGTGAACACAATGGACGCGATGCTCGGATACCGCGACGAGAGAGCGCGAATCGGCTGGGCATCGGCGCGGGCTGATGACGTCCTGACATTTGTCCCGGCCCGCGTCACCGGCGCCGTCCTGCTCATGTACTTCGTCCTGATCGGGCGGGGACGCGCGGCATGGAACTGTCTGGTTCGGGATAGGCATAAGAGACCGGGGTTCAACGGAGGTATCCCGATGGCCCTGATCGCGGGCGGTGTCGGCGTCGCCTTCGAGAAGCCCGAAGTCTACGTGATCGGAACGGCCGAGCGGCCGCTCTCCGGGGCCGGGCCGGCGATCATCAGGGCCGTGCGGGCGGCTACAGTCGGCACGGCCCTCCTTGCCGGGGGCGCACTATTTTTATGGGCCGCTCTCGCCAACATGTAACGCACATGAAACTCGAGGAGTTGAGGTTCGGGACCGAGCTCGTCAAGCGCGGCTTCGCCTCCATGCAGAAGGGGGGCGTGATCATGGACGTGGTCAACGCCGACCAGGCCCGAATCGCCGAGGAGGCCGGCGCCGTTGCCGTCATGGCCCTCGAGCGGGTCCCCGCCGAGATCCGGAAGGCCGGGGGCGTGGCCCGGATGGCCGACCCGCAGAAGGTCGCCGAGATCATCGATGCGGTCTCGATCCCGGTGATGGGCAAGGTCCGGATCGGGCACTCGGTCGAGGCGCGAATCCTCGAGGCGCTCGGCGTGGACATGATCGACGAGTCCGAGGTTCTGACCCCGGCTGACGAGGAGTATCATATCGACAAGACCGGGTTCACGGTCCCGTTCGTCTGCGGCGCGCGAAACCTCGGCGAGGCTCTCCGCAGGATCAACGAGGGGGCCGCGATGGTCCGCACCAAGGGCGAGGCCGGCACGGGCAACGTGGTCGAGGCCGTCCGGCACATGCGCGCGATCATGGGCGAGATCCGGCAGCTCTCGGGGATGGATGCGCAGGAGCGGGCCGAACGGGCCCGGACCATCGAGGCCCCTGCCGCGCTCGTCGACGAATGCGCGCGCATGGGACGTCTGCCCGTCGTCAACTTCTCGGCCGGCGGGATCGCGACCCCGGCCGATGCGGCCCTGATGATGCACCTCGGCGCCGACGGGGTTTTTGTCGGCTCGGGCATCTTCCTCTCCGAGCAGCCGGAGCGGATGGCGAGAGCGATCGTCGAAGCGGTCGATCACTTCGACGATCCGACGAAGCTCGCCGAGATCTCGAAGGGACTCGGCGATGCAATGCGCGGCCTCGACATCCACACCCTGCCCGAGAGCGAGGTGCTCCGGTTCCGTGGACGCTGATCGCGCTCTCCGGATCGGCGTGCTCGCCCTCCAGGGGGATGTGGCCGAGCATGTGACCGCCTTCGAGGCGGCCCTCGGCGAACGCTCCAGCGACCATGCCCGGGTTGTCGCTGTCCGGCATGCCGAGCAGCTGGCCGGGCTCGACGGCCTCGCCGTGCCAGGGGGCGAGTCGACGACCATCTCCCGGCTGATCGAGAAGAACCGGATGCGCCGCCCCCTCCTCGAGTTCGAGGGCGGCGTCTTTGCGACCTGCGCAGGCATGGTGCTCGCGGCGTCCGAGGTCGACGACCCCCGTGTTCACCCGCTCGGCCTCGTCGAGATGGCGGTCGCCCGGAACGCCTTCGGACGGCAGCGCGAGTCTTTCGAGCTGGACCTTCCCGTGGCGGGCCTCGAGGCGCCGTTCCATGCGGTCTTCATCCGGGCGCCCATCGCGACCCGCGTCGGGTCCCGCGCGACCGTCCTCTCTGCGCTCGAGAATGGTGCCGTCGCCGTCCGACAGGGGCGGCATCTCGCGCTCTCTTTCCACCCCGAGCTCGGGGCCGACCTCCGGCTCCACCATCTCTTTCTCGACGGGCTCTGACCGGTCAGTCGAGCACGAGCGTGCCGACCACGCGGAGCCGGCCGCCGTCGAGCCAGCAGAGCAGGACGCGGTCGTCCGGGGGATAGACCAGTGGTCGTTCGAGCTCGAGCCGGAGCTGCGGTCGATGCCAGTCCTGGTCCACACCGATCGCCAGGATCCGCGCAGGCTGGAACTGCATCCAGTGACCGACCGAGAGGACCATCCCCTCTTTGAGCGGCGCCGGCCAGTACTTCACGATGGACGCTCTGCCCGCGAGATGCGCGGACGCCACGAGGTCCGTCTCGGTCGTGAGCACGTCGCCCCGGGCGATCTCGTCGGCCTCGATCCCCTTCAGCGCGAGCCCGACCCGGTCGCCGGCGAACGCTATCGCCGCGTCGTCGTCGTGCCGCTGGATCGAACGGAGCTGGACTGTCTTGCCGCCAGGCAGGAGGCGAAGCGTGTCGTGCCGCCGGATCGCGCCGCGTGCCACATCGCCGAGCACGACGGTCCCGATCCCCTTGACCGGAAACGCGTGGTCGACCGGGACCGAGCCCGTGGTCGCATCCGTCTCCTCTCGACGCGCCGCGGACCGATCCAGGAGCTCCTCGCGGAGCGCGTTCGGGTCGTCCTCGCGAAGCGCGTAGCCCTCGACCACTGTCCCGCGGATCAGCGGTGCCAGCTCCTCCGGTGTGAGGTAGTTCCTCAGGACCAGGAACCCATCGCGGACCCCCATGCAGTCGAGCATCAGCACCTGCTCGCCAAACTGCGCGGTGACCGCGTCCACGACCAGCACGGCCGCATCGGCCGGCGAGACGGAGTAGAAGAGCGAGGCAAGCCGTTCGGGATAGCGCGAGGGCTCGAGGAACGTGACCGTGACCTCGCCCTTCTTGAGGTTGTAGAGCGTGATGTCGCTCGCTGTCCCGGCCTTCCCCAGGTCCTTCGCATACCCGGCCGGCGCCAGGACCGCCACGTTCAGGTTCGGCATCCTAATCAGTACCGACGCCGGGGCCATTCAAGCTGCCGCATCAGAGTCCATGGCGGAGCATGTGGTAGATCGCGTAGAACCCGATAATCACCGCGACGATGAAGGCGATTCCGGCGGCAGCCGTGATGATGGGCGTGGAGAGGGGCGTGTTCCGCAGAATGAGCGACGAACCCACCACGATCGCGGCGGTAATGAGCCCGATGAGAACCTTGTCCCCGGTCTGGTCGATCATGATCTCGATGCGCCGGAAGACCCTGTCGTCCAGATCGATATCGACCGGTCCCCGGCTGAAATGGCGGGCGAGCTCCCCGAACGCCGCGGGCAGGGCCATCGTCTCTGCGGCCGCGTCCCGCACCCCGAGTATGGTGGACGCGACATTCTTGAACGAGAGAGTGTCGCGGCGGACCACGTCCTCGAGGTACGGCCGCACACGCTCGGTGAACCGGAAGTGCGGGTCGAGGATCCTCCCGAGATCGATCACCATCATCAGAACCACCAGCATCCGCATCAGGGAGGATGGAAGCCGGAGCCCGTTGGTCCTGAGGAGGTCGGTGCCGTCCCTGATCAGTCCGCCAAGGTCGAACTGGCGGACCGAGAGGTCCCGGTACTCGGTGACGAGCAGGTAGATCTCATCCTTGAGATGCTCGAGGCGATCCGGCGGCACCTCGATCCCGAGGGCCTCGAGCGCACGCACGATCGCGTCGACATCCCGCTCGACGAAGCCCATCAGCAGGCCCATGACTGCGCGCCGCTTCTCCGGCCGCAGCACGCCCATGATCCCGAAGTCGAGGAAGGCCAGTTCTCCCTGCGGGGTGACGAGCAGGTTGCCCGGATGGGGGTCGCCGTGAAAGAACCCGTCGTCGAAGATCTGCTTCACGTACGCCTCGAGGCCGATCTCGGCCACCTCCCGTCCGGCCACGCCGAGCTTCCGGATCGCGTCCCTGTCGTCCGCGCGGACGCCGTCGATCCGTTCCATCACGAGGAGATGAGGTCCGGAGAGATGCCAGTAGATGCGCGGGACGCGGACGCCCTCGATACCCCGCATGTTCTCGCGCAGCCGGTCCGCGTTCTGCCCGTCACGGACGAAGTCGAGCTCGCGCCGGATGTTCTCCTCGAACTCGGCGACCATCCCCATGGGGTTGTACACCGCCAGATCGGGGAACCGCCGCTCGACCTGGTCTGCGACCTGCTTCAGTATCGCGATATCCTCGTCGATCGTCTCGGCGATTCCCGGGCGCTGTATCTTCAGCACGACGCGGGTGCCGTCGGCGAGCACGGCGCCGTGGACCTGCGCGAGCGAGGCCGCCGCGAGCGGCTCCGGGTCGATCGAGCGCAGGCAGGTCCCCAGCTCGGGGCACTGTGCATACACGTACGGCATCACCTCGTCGAACGCGACCGGGGGGACGTCGTCCTGGAGATGCTTGAGCTCCTCGATCAGTCCCGGCGGGAGGAGGTCGCGGCGGACGCTCATCATCTGCCCGAACTTGACGTAGGTGGGCCCGAGCTCCTCGAGGGCAAGACGGATCCGCGTATAGACCGGGCCGTGGACCCGTGTCCGTCGCCGCATACCGAACCGCACACGGGCCGGGGCCAGCTCGTCGATCAGGATGCCGAAGCCGTATTTGACCATGATGTCGGCTATCCGGCCCCAACCCCGGAATCGGAACGGCATGCCCTTAATTGTCTCCTCTTACAATATAAATCCGGTCCAGCTGTCGCGGCATGCCGCTATGCTTAACAAGGTGCGAACAGCAAATGTACAATCACTGATCTTTGGATCCCGCGGGGAGTTGTATGAGAATCACGCATCTGGGTATCCTGTGCTGCATCGCGCTCCTGATCGTCTGCGCCTCGGGTGTGATGGCGGCTACCGGCTCGGTCAAGATCATGCCGCTCGGCGATTCGATCACGAAGGGGAGCGTCATGACCGCGGAACAGGCCAAGCACCCGACCTACCGGTACTGGCTCTGGAACGACCTCAAGAAGAACGGGTACGATGTCGACTTCGTCGGCTCGTGGAAGATGCCGAACTTCACGAACTTCAGCTTCGACCAGGACAACGAGGGGCACGGCGGGTACACGAGCGACGAGATCCTGCACGGGGTTCCCGACGACCAGTGGGAGCCCGGTTACCTCTCGGACTGGATCTCGCGCTACGACTTCGACATGGTGCTCATGCTGGTCGGCACGAACGACGTGCTGCACGGTGTCCCCACGAACCAGACGGTCGTCAACCTCGAGAAGATCATCAAGGTGCTGCGGCAGAAGAACCCGCGGGTCACAATCTTCATGGCGACCCTGCCTCCCGCCACGTACTATCGGCAGTCGTTGATCGACCTCAACCAGGAGATCGTGCGGATCGCGGAACGGTCGACTACGCCCGAGTCGAGGGTGATCCTCGTCGACCAGTACTACGGCTACGACGGCGTCAAGGACAACCAGCCGCCGGAGTACGTCCACCCGGACGAGAGCGGCGAGAAGAAGATCGCGAAGAACTGGTACGACGCGATCACGCCGTACCTCAGCGGAGCGGTCGCCGACCCGACACCGACACCGACTCCGACGACCGTGCCGACCACGGTCCCGACGACGGTTGCGACCCCGGTGGTGACCGCGACGGTCGCGGTTCCGACCGCCAGCGGTGTGATCTCGATCGCACCGGCCAGCCGCTTCGGTCTCAAGCGCTACACGATCGGCGGCATGGCGGGCACGTCGCGCAGCGGCACATCCAACGGATCGGGGTCGCGCCTCACCTCCAGCAGGCTCGAGCCGCTTCTCCCCCGGGAGCGCTGCAAACGGCGTGAAACCGCCGAACAAGATGTTCCAGCGCTGGTATCCTGCTCAGAGATGGGCTGCAGGGCTCAGCTGATCACTCATCCTCTTTTCCATCCCGTTCTGCGATGGACACGGCCGGTGCAGTCTTCCGTCTCCCCATACACCGCATAGAACCCCACGATCTGCGTCTTCGTAGGTTGTTCCAATCTCGTGGAAAAAGAGAGACCTGGGCGGCTCGGCGAGCGAATCAGAAGCCGGTAAACAGCACGGCCTCTTCCCGGAGGTTCTCGAAGAGGGCCCGGCCCCAGGAGATGGCAGCGGGATCCCGGGAAAAAAGGTCCGTGGATATATCATAGATAGGCATATCGCGTCTATAGAACCCGATCGAGATCGCGGACTCGGTCACGGTGAGTCCGTACCCGATGGGCCGGTCTGTCACCCAGAGGTGAAAGTTATCGAACTTCAATATACTGGCCGACATCGAGATATACGGCTCTCGCTGGAGCTGCTCGAGCGTCCCGGGGTTCACGAGCAGGTCGACGGGTACTCCCTCGATGACCCGCTGGCTGAGCATCTCGGCCAGTCCGGGGTTCATCATGGTCGAGATCCCGGCGATCTGCTTCGCCTCCCTCAGGAGCTGGAGAAAGCGATAGTAGACATGCATGATGTCCGTCCCCGTGTCGCTCACGATCTCGGAGTTGAGCAGGTCTCCGAGCCGTTCGAGGAGCGGCCAGGGGAGGGTGGAGATGTCGTGATCCTTCCAGAACGCGAGATGAGCCGTCACCGTCCCCATCGTGAGCGAGAAGTCCCCGATCTTCTGCGCGACGATCTTGCCAAGTATGGTAGGCCCGTATCCCGGGCCCCTGGATTCAACGAGCGAGAGACTCTCGAGCTTGCGGATCTTGGGGATCAGCGCCTGGGAGGTGGATCCCGTGATGTCGCGAAGCGTCGAGAGCGGCGTCCCGCCCTCCTCGACCGAGAGCAGGATCTGAATCATCAGTCTCGATCCGTAGATGGACTGGATCGCCTTGTCGTGGCGTTCAAATACTTCTAGGTTGTTCACTCCGCCCACGTCCAGCTATTACTACTACAAGACTGAATGTCTCAGCCAGCATATCAGTCTTTCTGATCTTTCATCGTAAAGATGAATGTTCATCGGAGAAATAACCCCCGTTTCGCGGTCAGATCTGTGCGAGCGCGACCGCCTGGAGTACAAAGAATGTGCATCCAATGATCACGAACGCTCCATCCATCAGGACGTCACAGATGAAATCGGTTCTTTCCCACCCGGCCGAAAGAACCGATGCAGCCCTGGAAGTATGCGAGCGCTCCGAGGAGGAGCCCCGTCGTCACGGCAGGGAACGCAGTGATGATGCCGATGGCGAAGACCACGAGGGTCGTGACCCCGTTCATGATTCCGAGCAGCGTCCTGGTCTTCTCGATCCCGATCAGCACCGGAATGGTCCTGACCCCCGAGAGCGCGTCCCCCTCGATGTCGCGCATATCAGGCAGGGCCGATGCATTGAAGCCCCAGGAGACGAAAACGACCAAGCAGAGAACGGTTGCGAGCGTGACGGGGGCGCCAGCGGCCACGCACGGCAGCAGCACCCCGATGGCGCCCCACGAACTGCAGACCACGAGGTTCTTCATGACCGGGATCTCCTTCAATCGCCGGTAGCCCACACACCTGGGTAGAATGGGCACGCTGTAGAGTATGCCGGCGAGCATCGGTACGAGCGTCAGGAGAACCGCGACCATACCAAACTGGAGCGCGATCAGCACGGCGAGCGCATACGCGGTATAAGCGGCATACTCCAGGGGCTTCATGAAGCGCTTCGTGAAACGGAACCGATTGGGGTGATTCACGCTGTCCTCCTCCTCGTCGGTCTTTCTGTTCATGTTGTAGACCGAGAACGGCACGAGTAGCGCGATCGCAATCACGGGGAGACCGAGGGGAATCCCCTGGACAACGCTTGAGAAGTATACCATCCCGACGCCCTGCAGCCCCATGACGAGCGCCGAGAAGACGACGAGATCGAGGATTGTCTTGAAAATTCCCCGGAAATCAGGGACTTTGATCGGGAATTCCGGCCTGAAATATGCCTGGATTCCCGTCGTACACAGAGACCATGGTCTCAATGTGCAGTTTTCGTCTTAACGTTAATTGTTGCTATTAATGTTCATTGATCCGATGAACTTGGTACGAATCGATGAATTCGAAAGGTCGTGATAAATATATCAATACAATGTCTATGTAACTGTGTTAAGAGACGATTCATCGCGTAGATGAAGATCGCTGCACTTGGTTACGCAAATGCCAACCGAGTAATTGTATCTGATGCGTATGAACCTGTCGCTTCGGGGGGAGCGAACGATGTTGACAATGATGGTCCCGCGGAGGGAAGAGGCCTCGATGGCCAGGACGGCGGATGTCGTCCTTCAGACACAGCTCGTGGCGATGGCACTGCTGCCGTCGGTGGGGTGCGAAGCCGAGATCCAGTCCCAGCAGCGGGATCTCCTGAGTGCGTACGGCGTCGTGGTCCACGATCTGCGGACGATCGTGCTGGAACTGGCCCAGATCGAATCGAAGGAGATCCGGATCGGCCGTTTCTCGCTCGACATGGAACACGACGTCGGCGGGATGCGGCGGCACACCCGGACCGAGGGGCACTTTTACGGGGTCGTGGACGGTGCCGGGCAGGTCAGCATCACCTACGTCGGGTCGCATGGCTACGAGATGCGCTGGCAGTCGCCCAGCCCTCCGCCGCTCCACTGATCCCCGACCCATCCTCCCGGATCCTACGGGCGGCGACACTTTCCGCATCCACTGTCTCACCGCCCCTCGTTCTCTCCGTACCTGCCTTTCTTCCAGCTTCGCCCGTGGCGCATGCGCCGCAGGCGCCGGCCTCCCTTCCGGCGCGGTGATACCTGCACACAGCGGTTCGTGCCGATACGACAGCGGGCACTCCGCATGGAGAGCCGTTCGGCCCCTGGCGTCCGGCAGAAAAAATAAAAAACGTTTGATCCCGGTTACAGGGGCTTCGTGTTGTCCTGCGTGGACTGCTCGGTCATGGGCGGCTCGCGCATGGGCTTGCCGGTGAGCGGGTCGATCGGGGGCTTCATCGCCGGACGACACCTCGTCGATCGTGCCCATGAAGTCGTCCATCATCTCCGGCGCACGGTCGCGCATGCCGAACCAGCAGAAGATCGCGATGGCCGCGCCGACGCCGATCCCGATGCCCCATGCAACCGGAGTGATGAGGACATAGATGATCGTCAGGTCTATCTTCAGCTGCTGGAGCGCGAGGATGACCAGCACGAAGTAGAGGAAGGCCTGGATCACCGTGATGAGAGGCTGCATCATCGAGATCTGCTGGGCCGCGCCGAGGTGCCGGAGGAAGTCGCAGAACCAGTCGATCACGATGAACCCGACGATCAGGATGATCACGAAGGCCGCGATGAACGGCAGGTACGCGATGATCGCCGTCAGCAGTGCCGTCAGGAACGCGAGGTTGAGTGCGTTCGCCGCAGCCACTATCGCGATCAGGTAGACGAACCACCGGACGATGCAGATCGAAGAACTTCACGATCCCGCGACTTCCATCTCCGCCGTACTGCCGCACGATCGCCTGGCCCACCGACGTCCGCGCGAGCGCATCGTCGATACCGAGCCGATCGAGCAGGGCCGCGACCCCCGCCCCGAGGAGTCTCCCGACGATCCAGCCGATGATCAGGATCACGATCGCTGCCAGCAGGTTCGGTAACCACGCGACTGTCTCGTTGGTCATCTGCTGGATGCCGCCAATAATTTGCGCCATTAGGTTCACCTGAGTCGCCCCTTTCATCTCAAGATATATTAACGTAACGTCTCTTTTCTCCGTTTTAGGCCGCTTCAAGACTGGGTCGAACGACATGTCGCCGTCGCATGTCCCGGGTAACCTCTCCCAACCGGCCCCCTGGGCTCTCCGTAACCGGCGAAACCATATGCCCTTCCATCCAATTCGTACTCCGATCGCCGTGACGGACCGGTACTCGTTCATCGCTCGCGTGCCCGACGAGCCCGGCGCCCTCCACCGGGTGGCCGAACTCCTCGGGGCGTACGCCGTCAACATCAACCGGATCCAGTACGACCACCGGATCGACCGGCACATCGTCTTCTTCGAGGTGACCGGCCCGGCCGACGGGTATGCCCGCGTCCTCGCCGGACTCGAGGAGATGGGCTACCTCCAGACGGGTCTCCCTACGCTCAGGCTCCTGACCCTCTACGTCTGGCTCCCCCACCGCCCGGGCGGCCTCTTCGAGTTCCTGCAGGAGATCACCGACGCCGGCGCGAATATCGCCGCGATCGACTTCGACGACCACGGTGTCCACCCCGAACGGGTCGAACTGACCCTGAACCTCTCCGAGTCGACGGCCATCGAGACACTGCTCGACCGGCTCAAGGCGCGGTACCGTCTCGAGGTCGTCGAGTACGATCCGACCACGCGACGCCTCGACGACACGATCTACTACGTCAGGCTCGCGGAGCAGATCCGGGAGCTGATCGGGGACGCCGACGACCGGTTCCTGCTCTGCCTGCTCCAGGACATCAACCACGTGGTCCAGGAACTCCAGCACCGCGGACGCGACCCGGCCCGGACCTTCGAGACCTGCCTGGCGGCGGGGCGGCGCCTCCGCGAGACCCAGGACGACGGCTTCTTCGCCGATATCCAGCAGGTCCGGGTCTCGGACAGGGTCCGCCTCTGGTGCTTCCAGCTCCCGGCCGGCGGCAACACCTACCTGCTCGACGCCGGCGACGAACTGGTGGTCGTCGATACCGGCTTCGGCTGCTACCACGACGAGGTGCGTCCGCATGTTCCAGGCGGTCGGGATCGCGGACCTGTCGCGCCTCTCGCGGGTCGTGGTCTCGCACGCCGACGCGGACCACTCGGGCGGCGCCGGCCTCTACGATGCACCGTCGCTGATGCACCCGGCGACGGCCGAGATCGGGCGGGACCTGTCGCGCGCCTACGGCTCGCGCGCCGAGGAGTCCGTGCTCGAGGCCGTGTACACGACCCTGATCAACCTCTTCTCGAAGTACACGCCGGCCACCCGCGTCCAGACCTTCTCAACGGTCCCGCAGGGCGAGCGGCACGGCTTCGCCGTGATCGACCGCCTCCGTGTCGGCGACCTCTCGTTCGAGGTGCTCGAGGGGCACGGGGGCCACATGCACGGCCAGTGCTACCTCTTCGACCCCGACCACGGGCTCCTCTTCCCGGCCGATGCCCTGATCAACTTCGAGAGCCTCTCGGCCGAACGGCGGAACTACGCCTCGATCGCGGTCTACCTGGTCACCTCGGTCAACGTCGACAGCGAGCGGGCGAACGCCGAACGCGACGCCCTGCTCGGGCTCGTCGCCGAGACCGACGAACGGCTCGCCGCCTCGGGCCGGCGCTGCCTCGTGGCCGGCGGCCACGGCGCGGTCTCGGTCCTCGAGGACGGGCGGCTGGTCGCGTTCGGCGAGGTCGCGCCCTACCGCCCCGCGCGGTAGAGAGCGCAAACGCTTTCCGGCTCCGGGACCAGAGGGAGGCTGGAGACCGCCGTGGCCGTTATCCTTCCCGACCTGATCCAGCAGGGACTGATCCACCCGCTCAGCCTGGTCGAGACGGCACTCCTGCTCTTCAACCTCACCGTCGTCTTCGCGATCGTCTTCGTCGAACGCCGGAACCCGACCGTGGCGCTGGCGTGGGTCGCCGTCCTCCTGCTCTTTCCGTATGCCGGGTTCGTCCTCTATCTCCTCTTCGGCCGGCACATCTACTCCGAGCGGCGCTTCCGCCTGAAGGGTCTCGACGACCAGCGCGTCCGCTCCCGCGTCCGGCGCCAGGCGCAGGCGCTCGACGAGCACCGGATCGAGTTCGCCGATCCGGCGGCCGAACGGTTCCGGCCGCTCATGCGCCTCCTCCTCGCCGAGGACCGCGCCGTGATCTGGACGCAGAGCCGGGTCGAGTACGAGGACCGCGGCGAGGCGCACTTCGCCGCCATGCTCGAGGCGATCCGGTCGGCTCGCCAGTCTATCCATGCGGAGTACTACATCATCCGGAACGATGACCTCGGTCGGCGCTTCATCGATGCCCTTGCCGAGAGAGCGCGCGACGGCGTGACGGTCCGGCTCGTCTACGACGCCGTCGGATGCGCCCGCGTCGGCCGACATTTCTTCCGGCCCATCACGGAGGCCGGCGGCAGGGCCGTCCCGTTCTTTCCCGGGCTTCTCGGCATCATCAACTTCCGGATCAACTTCCGGAACCACCGGAAGATCCTGGTCGTCGACGGGGACGTCGGGTTCATCGGCGGGTACAACATCGGGGTCGAGTACCTCGGCGAGGGTCCCCTCGGCCCCTGGCGCGACGCTCATCTCCGGATCGAGGGCGACGCCGTCCAGTCGCTCCAGGCGCGCTTCCTGATGGACTGGAACTACGCGGCTCACGACTCCCTCGGGTTCGAGGACGGGTTCTTCCCCGAGCCGCGGGCTGCGGGGACCGTCGCCTGCCAGGTCGCCTCCTCGGGTCCCGACACGCCGAAGGTGACGATCAAGGAGGGCTTCCTGAAACTGATCGCGTCGGCCGTGAGGACGATCGAGATCACGACACCGTACTTCGTCCCCGACGACTCGGTCCTGGACGCGCTCCGGATCGCGGCCGTCTCGGGCGTGCAGGTCCGGATCATGATCCCGTCCAAGCCGGACCACCTCTTCGTCTACTGGGCCACGCTCAGCTACATCGGCTCCCTCCTCGACGCGGGAGTGCGGGCCTACACCTACGACCGGGGCTTTCTGCACGCGAAGACCTGCGTCGTCGACGGCGAGGCCTGCACCGTCGGGACCGCGAACTGGGACGTGCGCTCGTTCAAGCTCAACTTCGAGACCAACGCCTTCATCTACGACCGTGGCGTCTGCGACGAGCTCCGCCGCGCCTTCGAACGGGATCTCGAGCATTGCACCGAGCTGACCTCCGAGCGGTACGCGGCACGTGGCCGTCTCGTCCGGGTAAAAGAGTCGATCTCGCGGCTGCTGACGCCGCTGCTCTGAAAAAGGGGGATCAGGCGAACATCGCGCTGCTGGCCGGCCCGATGCCGGTGCCGCGCTCGAGCTCGCCGGTGAACTTATCGATCGCCTTCAGGAGATCCTCACGCGTGACGTGTTCGTGGTCCGAGCGGATCGCGAACATGCCTGCCTCCATGCAGATTGCCCGGAGGTCCGCGCCGTTTCGTCCGTCGGTCTTGAGCGCGATCTCGCGCAGGTCGATCGACGAATCGAGGTTCATACCGGCCGTGTGAATCTTCAGGATCGAGAGCCGCCCCTCGACGTCGGGGAGCGGGATCTCGATGATCCGGTCGAATCGGCCCGGCCGGAGCAGGGCCCGGTCCAGGATGTCGATCCGGTTCGTCGCCCCGATGATCCGGACGTCGCCCCGGTTCCCGAACCCGTCCATCTCGGCCAGGAGCTGCATGAGCGTCCGGTGCACCTCGCGGTCGCCCGAGGTGTTCGTCTCCGTCCGGGAGGCGCCGATCGCGTCGATCTCGTCGATGAAGATGATCGACGGGCTCTTCTTCTTGGCCAGTTCGAAGAGCTCGCGGACGAGGCGAGCCCCCTCGCCGATATACTTCTGGACGAGCTCGGAGCCGACCACGCGCAGGAAATGGGCCTCGGTCTCGTGCGCGACGGCCTTCGCGAGCAGAGTCTTGCCCGTGCCGGGCGGGCCGTAGAGGAGCACGCCCTTCGGCGGCTCGATCCCGACCCGCTTGAAGAGTTCCGGCTTCTTCAGGGGCAGCTCGACCGACTCCTGGATCTCGAGCACCTGTCGGTCGAGCCCGCCGATGTCGTCGTAGCGCTCGGTCGGCGCGTCCACGACCTCCATCCCGTAGATCTGGGCGTCGAAGTCGGTGGGCAGGATCTCGACGATGGCGAGGGACTGCTGGTTCAGGGTGCACCGGGCACCGGGCTTGATCTGCTCGATCTCGATGTTCTGGGAGAGCCCGACCAGGAACCGCGGGCCCGCGGACGACCGGACGATCACCCGCGTCGAGTCGATCACATCCGTGACGGTCCCGATCACGAGCGGCGGGCTCTTCATCTGCTCGATCTCGGACTTGAGCTTCCGCACCTCCCGTTCGTACCGGACCTTCTGGGTCTCCAGATACCGCTTGTCCGCCTCCAGCTGCCGGAGCTGCTCCCGGATCTCAGTGTTCCGGTCCTCGAGCGTCGTCACTCGTTCGAGGAGGTACCGATAGAGATCCTCGCCTTTCTGAGGTTCGGGAAAATCCTTCAGGCTGTCGGACATGGGGGCCGCATAGGTATATAGGGGAATGACTATAAAGAAGTTTGCGAGTGACTATGCAGTGCGAGTTATGCGGCGCAACGGTGGCGGGACCGGGTAAAAAGGTCCGGATCGAGGGGGCCGATCTCCAGGTCTGCATGGCCTGTGCACGATACGGGACCGAGGTGCAGCAGCCACGGACGGGGCCGCAGCGGTACGGTCCCGCCTCGCCGGCCGCACGCCCCGGCGCACCGCCGGTCCGCCACCGGCGCGACCTCTTCGACCAGCTCGTAGGCGAGCTCGTCGACGACTACGGCGAGCGAATCCGGGCGGCCCGCACCGCGAAGGGGATGACCACGAAGGATCTGGCCCTCGCTACCAGGGAGAAGGAGCTCCTCATCAAGAAGATCGAGAAGGGCGAGCTCGTGCCCGAGGACGAGGTCCGCATCAGGATCGAGAAAGCGCTCGGGATCCGGCTTCTGGACGTACCCGAGGAATCGATCGAGCGGGAGCGGAAGGAGCAGCAGCGGATCTCGACCACGCTCGGCGACGTCCTCTCGTTCAAGAAGAGCCCGAAGTCCTGAGGACGGTCCGATACGACGGTACCCGCCCCTCCGCGAGGTGGCCGAGCCGTAAGAGGCGGCCGGCAGCATCGCCAGGGGTTTCGGCCTGCGGGGGAATCATGCCCGCAAATCTCTTCTCTGTGCCCGCCATTACCGCGAACCCCGGGCAGAGGGCGGGACCGGACTTCCTTCTCGATTACACCCTAGGTCGGGGGATCACCGACTCGTGCCCGTGACTGCCGGCCCGTCGGCGACGAAGCCTCCTGCTCAACTCTCGGCGACGACGATCGGGCTTGCCTCGGGATTGAACGGGTTCATCCTGACCGCGAGCGAGTAGAGGTACGGGTAGTACGCTCCGCAGGTAGCGGAGGTGGTCGACCCACTCGATCACCAGGCGGCGGTAGACCCGGTCGCAGTCTGCCGTGAGGTGGGCGAGATCGCTCGGCGGGAGGGCATCGAACTCCGTGCGGAACTCGAGTTCCTCGATCAGGTGGAAGACGGCCCGGAGGAGACTCGGTGAACGACTCGTGCTCCAGGACCATCGGGTTCTCGAGGAGCCGGATCATGAACTCGGCCCGGTCGTGCAGGAACGGCCTGAGCGCGGCGAGGTCGGCGGGCGTCACCTGGAGATCGAAGCGCCGGTCGACCAGGGACGACCGGACGCGGACGAGGTCGGCATCAGTCCACGCGAGACCCGCGAGTAGCGCGGGCGCGTACGCGGCGCAGGTTCCGGTCGAGCAGGGCCAGGCGGTTCAGCAGGTGATAGCCGGTCCAGGAGAAGAAGGTCCCGATCAGCATCCGGAGCTTCTCGAGCCGCTGGCGGCGGTCCCGGTGCTCGAGCAGCCGCTCGAGCACGAGGGTGACGACCAGCACCGAGATCGGGAGGAACGCGAAGTCCTGCAGGAGTGTAGAAGTACGTCGCCTTCGGATCGGCGAAGATCAGCGAGCTGCGCTGCATAGAACGCCACCGAGGCGAGGAGCAGCGCGGCCGCCAGGACCACGTCCGAGGATCGCCACCACCGCATCAACCCTTTCTCTTGGTACCGGCGGGGAAAAACGCTGCGGATCACCCGGCCAGCGAGCGGTAGAGCGCGGCGTGCTTCGCCGCGATCTCGCCGATGTCGAAGGGGACCGTCGACGCGCGGGCGCCGGCCTGGCAGGCGGCGAGCGCCGGCTCGTCGCCGAGCAGCCCGCTGGCCTCGTCGACCGTCGAGAAGTAGAGGATCGAGGGGCCGAAGATCTCGCGGAACTCGGGGATGGAGCGGGCGATCACGGGCAGGCCCGAGGCGAGGGCCTCGAGGATCACGAGGCCGAAGGTCTCGGCGTGCGAACCCATGAAGAAGGCGTCGGCGGCCGCGTACGGGGCCTCGATCCGCTCCACGTACCCGGTGAAGAGGACGTTCGGGCCGGCCCGCTCCCGGAGCGCGGTGATCCGCGCGTAGTCCTTGGAGAGGACGCTGTACGGCAGGCCCCCGACCCAGACGAACCGGATCTCGGGGTGGCGCGCCGCGAGCTCGAAGAAGTCGTAGATCCCCTTCCGCGGGGTCATCTGCGCGACGGAGAGGACGACGCGCTCCTCGTCGCCGATCCCGAACTGCTCACGGAACGAGGCGCCGAGCGCAGGGTCGGGGCGGAAGCGTTCGCGGTCGACGCCATTCGGGATCAGCGTGACCGGTGTGTCCGGGACCATCGCGGCCACCTCGCGGTGGCAGGGCTCGGAGATCGTGACGATATGGTCGAAACCCGCGTAGATCTTGGGGTAGAGCCGGTTGATCCGGCGGGCGAACGCGATGTTGCCCTGGTTGATCCGCGGCGTGGAGTGGGCCGTCAGGACCGACACGCCGTTCGAGCGGCTCCGGTTGTGGAGGGCGAGCGGCCCGAAGGTGTGGTAGTGGACGAGGTCCGCGTCGGCCGTGCCGCGCTTCCACGCGAGCTCGAGGCCGTCGATCCCGCCGAGGGCGCGGTAGAGCGTGCGGGCCGCCGTCGCGCACCCGATGTAGCGGAAGAAGAACTGGTCCTCGACGTAGAAACTTACGCGCACGGGCCGCGCCCCCGGACGTAGTCGAGCGCGTGCCGGATGCACCCGTCCATGTTCAGGTACTCGAACTCGGCGAAGCGGCCGACGAGGTCGATCCCGCGGGCGGCGACGAACTCCCGGACCGTCCGTATCGACTCCTGGTAGGCGAGGTCGTAGACCACGTACGCGAACGGCTGGCGGGCGACGCCTGTGACCACGATCTTCTCGGCGCTGAGCACGCCCATCGCCTCGAGCCGGTCGAGGACGTGGTCGACGAGGGCGGCGTCGTCCATGGTCGCCACCGGGTCGCCGGGTCGGTACGTGCATTCGACCAGGATCGAGCCGCACCCCGACGGCGCCGTCCCCGTGCTGTAGTTCGACGGGAACGAGACCCGGTTGGCGTACCCGAGCCCGGGCTCAGGGAGATAAACCCACGAGAACGGCGGGACAGGGCCCCGGAGGCCGACGAAGACGCAGGCGACCCCGTTGTACACGAGCCTTCCGACCGCGTCCGTCACCTCCGGCGGCACGTCCTCGAGGGCCGGGACGAGGGCCTGGAGCGGGATCGTCGAGATACAGCGGTCGGCAGCGATCGTCGTCTCTCCGTCCGAGATCAGGAACCGTCCCTCCTCGCGCCGGACCGAGCGGACGCAGAAGCCGCAGCGGATCCGGTCCTCGATCGGCGCCGCGATCGCGCGGACCATGGCCTCGATCCCGCCCGTGGCCGGGTACGAGAAGACGGCCTGGTGAGCGTAGCCCTCGGTCTGGAGGCCGCAGGCGGACCGGAGCACATCCGCGAGCGGAGGGCGCGGGACGCGTCCGTCGACCCAGTGGGCCGACATCTGGTCGAGCGGGTACTTCCAGATCTTCTCGTTGTACGGGACCAGGTAGCAGTCGGCGATCCCGTCGCCGAAGGTCCGGTAGATCCAGTCGAGGAAGGTGCGGGCCGGGGCCGACTCGCCGCGCTCGGCCGCGAGGCTCGGCGGCGATCACGGCCCGGACGAAGCCGTCGACGCAGCGGAATCGGTCGTCGGGCGGAAGGTCGTACGAGGCCGTTCTCGAACGGGTACTGCACGAACCGGCCCCGGTAGAAGCACTTGGTCTCGCGGTGCCGCTCCTCGCGGTTCGCCCCGAGCGCCGCCCGCATCCAGGCCAGCACCTCCTCGTCGCGCGAGAAGATGATGTGCGAGCCGCCGAGGTCGAAGGTGAACCCGTCCATCGTGACCGACCGGCAGAGCCCGCCGTAGTCGTCGGCGGCCTCGAGCACCACGACCTCCTCGCCCGTTTCGGCGAGGAGACGGGCGAGGGTGCAGCCGGTCAGGCCGGCCCCGAGGATCGCGGTCGTCACGCTGATTACGTTGGCTCCGGCCGCTTATATGATTGTCCGGGCGCCGATCGGCGCCCGGAACGAAGAGGGTCAGTAACTCCGCCCGATCAGCGCGGTCGTGCCGGCGCGCCCGCAGGCGACGCAGGCCCCCTCGCAGGTGACGACGAGATCGGACCGGACCTCGACGCCGAGGACGGCACCGCCGGTCTCCTCCTCGACCCGGTCCGCGCAGGCCTGCTCGCCGCACCAGCTCACGACCGCGACCCCGCCCTCGAGCGCCGCGGCGAGCTCGGTCATGGACCCGGCCGTCCGGACCTGTCCGGCGAGCCGGTCCGCCGCCTTCTCCGCGAGGGCCTGCATGGCCGACGCGAGGAGGTCGCGCACGCCGTCCGCGGCCGACGCGAGCGGGACCGTGGTCTTCGGGCCGCCCGTCCGGAGCACGGCCGTCGCGACCCCGCCGTCGAGGTCGCGGGGGCCGAGCTCGAGCCGCACGGGCACGCCCCGCATCTCCCAGTGGTAGAACTTCGCGCCCGGCCGCAGGTCGCGGTCGTCGAGCTTCACGCGGATACCGCCGGCCGCGAGGTCGTCCGTGAGGCGCCGGGCCGCGGCGAGCACCTCGTCGCCGCGCTTGCCCACGATGATCGGGACCACGACCGCCTGAACCGGCGCGACCTCGGGCGGCAGCACGAGCCCCCGGTCGTCGCCGTGGACGGCTGATCAGGGCCGCGATGCACCGCTCCGAGATCCCGTAGCAGGTCTGGTGGGCGAGCCGCTGCTCGCCGTCGCGGTCCTCGTACGTGATCGAGAAGGTCTTCGAGAAGTGGTCGCCGAGGTGGTGGACCGTCCCGATCTGGAGGGTCCGGCCGTCGGGCATCACGCAGTCGACCGCGATCGTGTAGTCCGCGCCGGGGAACTTGTCCCAGGCCGGCCGCCGCGAGACGAGCACGGGGATCCCGAGCCGGTCGTAGAACTCGCGGTACCGGGCGACCGCGTCCTCGACCTGTGCCGCGGCCTCCTCCCAGGTCGCGTGGACCGTGTGGGCCTCCTTGAACGAGGTGATCTCGCGCAGGCGGATCAGCGGGCGCGTGTGCTTGGTCTCGTACCGGAAGGTGTTGACGACCTGGTAGAGCTTGAGCGGCAGGTCCGCGTGCGACCGGACCCAGAGCGCGTACATCGGGTAGATCGCGGTCTCGCTCGTCGGCCGGAGCGCGAGCTTCACGTCGAGCGGCGAGAGCCCGCCGTGCGTGACCCAGTAGACCTCGTCCTCGAAGCCCTTGATGTGCTCGGCCTCCTTCATGAACTCCTGCTCGGGGATCAGGAGGGGAAAGAGCGTCTCCTCGTGATCGCGGTCGAGGAGCTCGCGGAGGAGCGCGTAGGTCCGCTTCCGGATCCCGAACCCGAACGGGTACCAGACGTAGAGCCCCTTGACCGGGTAGCGGACATCCATGATCTCGGCCCGCCAGAGGACCTCGTTGTACCACTCGGAGAAGTCGGTCCGGGCCGGCAGGGCCCCCGTGTCGTCGTCCATCAGAAACGAACCTCTATGACATCAGCTGTATGATATGCGGCGTAATAAACGCCTCGACGGCGGCCGCGAGCGCGACGAACGGGACCACGTACAGGACGAAGAGCCGGCCGTACCCGAGCGCCTCGGCGGCCGCGTCCCCCTCGCTCCGGAGGAGTTCGCGGCCGAGGGCCTCGGCCAGCAGGAGCCCGAGGCCGGCCGAGACCAGGACGGCGGGGATCTCGAGGACGCCGTGGGGCAGGATCCCGGCGAGGATGAACCCGATCCCCTTCTCGCCGCGGACCGTCTCGATGATCGCGCCGATGACGAGCCCGTTCGAGGCGATCACGAGCAGGGGCACGAGGCCGAAGCTCGCGCCGCCGAGGAAGAGCGCGATGCACGCGACCAGGTTGTTCAGGAAGATCTTGAGGAAGATCTCCCAGGGCGCGTCCGAGAGGATAACGCCGGCGACCTGGTCGCGAAAGCCGGCCAGGAGCTGCTGGCCGAAGGCCGGATCCTGCCGGACGGCCAGGATGCCGCCGACGAGCGCGAGCGCGAAGAGCGCGGTCGCGAAGAGCGTCGACCGCGAGAGCCGCCGGTCAAACATAGAGCATCATCCGCATCATGTCGCGCACGCCCGGCGCGAGTCCGACCACGATCATGGCGAGCACGATCAGGTACCAGAACGAGCTGGCCGACCCCTCGCGGCGGTAGAGTTCGAGGATGTAGATGCCCGGGATCAGGACCAGGAGCTTGAGCGGGAACATCGCGAAGCCCGTCCCCGTCGCCGCGATCAGGGATGAGCCGACCACGTGCTGCTCGACGTAGCCGAGCGGGTGGAGGTCGATCCCGTACGCGGTGGCCGAGGCGTCGAGCATGTGGCTGGCGATCAGCACCTGGTAGACCCTGTCCGAGACGTACTCCCAGCGAAAGCCGTACCGGAGCAGGGCCCAGAGCGCGGCCGTCGTGATGGCCGCGAGCCCGAGGATCACGGCCGGGACCGCGAAGTCGAGCCGGGCTGCGGTCGCGCCGTACCAGAGGAGCAGGATGAGAGCGACCACGGCCGAGACCAGGCCGACCATGCCGTAGACCCGGACGCCCCGTTCGCCGAGGAGCCGGTGGCAGAGGTAGAGCACGACCACTGCGTAGAAGAAGATCACGAAGAAGATGAGCGGCGTGATCAGGAGATACCGCCACGGGGCCGCCAGCATGCCCGTGTCCTCGACCACGCGGGCGAGGCCGCCGAAGACGACCCAGGGCAGGGTCGCGAAGAGGAGCGGCCGGTCGAAGGCGAGGCCCGGTCCGCTGCATCCAGCGGTAGATCAGGAAGACCGCGATGATCAGGATGAGGGCGTAGGTGAGCGTGTCGACGAGCGTGTACGCCCCGCCGCTCTCGATTGGAGCAATATAATATTTGTATATGAACTCCCTAATCATCCATGATCGTAATGAGCGCAGACGCAATAAACATACTCAAGAACGGGGGCTTCGACAAATCGAAGTGGATGCAGCTCCCCCGGGACGTGGTGATCGGCCACCGCGTTCTCGAGCAGCTGCCGGCCGTCTGCGCCGATCTCGGGCTCGGACGGCGGGTTCTGCTCGTCTCCGGCAGAACGACGATGGAGGTCGCGGGGGCACGTGCCAGGGAGCTCCTGAGGCCGACTACGAGGTCGCCGTCCACCTGGTCGGGGGCTGCACGCCCGAGGAGTGCCGCCGGACCGAGGAGGCGGCGCGGGCGGCCGGCGCCGACCTCCTGGTCGCGGTCGGCGGGGGACGGGTGATCGACACCGCGAAGATCGCGAGTTACAACATCGACCGGCAGTTCGTCTCGGTCCCGACCGCGGCCTCGCACGACGGGATCGCGTCGGCCCGGGCCTCGGTCGCCGAGCCTGGAGGCGCGGCCTCGCTCCTCGCCCATCCGCCGATCGCGGTCGTGGCCGATACGGGCGTGATCGCGGCCGCTCCCCACCGGCTTCTCGCGGCCGGCTGCGCCGACATCATCGCGAACTCGACTGCGGTCCTCGACTGGCAGCTCTCGCACCGGCTCCGCTCCGAGCCGGTCAGCGAGTACGCGGCCACGCTCGCCCTGGTGACGGCCGAGATCCTGATGCGGAACGCGGACACGATCCGGCCGCACCAGGAGGCCTCGGCCTGGATGGTGATCAAGGCCCTCGTCTCGTCGGGGGTCGCGATGGCGATCGCGGGCTCGTCGCGCCCGGGCTCGGGCGGCGAGCACAAGTTCGCCCACGCCCTCGAGCGGCTCGCGCCGGGCAGGGCCCTCCACGGCGAGGCCTGCGGCGTCGGGACGATCGTCTGCATGTACCTCCACGGCGGGGACTGGCGATCCATCCGCACGGCCCTCCGGCAGATCGGGGCCCCGACCACGCCCGCCGAGCTCGGGGTCGACGACGAGGTCGCGGTCGAGGCCCTCAAGATGGCAAAGACTATCCGCCCCGAGCGCTTTACAATACTTGACGGCGGGCTGACGGACGAGTCCGCCCACGCTCTTGTCGGAATGCTCTATCAGGAGTAGGTGCGGCATGGTTGGAGAAGGAGGCCGACTACGATGTCGCCGTCCACCTGGTCGGAGGCTGCACCCCCGACGAGTGCCGCCGGACCGAGGAGGCGGCGCGGGCGGCCAACGCCGATCTCCTTGTCGCCGTCGGCGGGGGGCGGGTGATCGATACCGCGAAGATCGCGAGTTACAACATCGACCGGCAGTTCGTCTCGGTCCCGACTGCGGCCTCTCACGACGGAATCGCGTCGGCCAGGGCATCGGTCGCCGAGCCCGGCGGCGCCGCCTCGCTCCTCGCCCATCCGCCGATCGCGGTCGTGGCCGACACGGGCGTGATCGCGGACGCTCCCCATCGGCTACTCGCGGCCGGCTGCGCCGACGTCATCGCGAACTCGACCGCGGTCCTCGACTGGCAGCTCTCGCACCGGCTCCGCTCAGAGCCGGTCAGCGAGTACGCGGTCACGCTCGCTCTGGTGACGGCCGAGATCCTGATGCGGAACGCGGACGCGATCCGGCCGCACCAGGAGGCCTCGGCCTGGATGGTGATCAAGGCCCTCGTCTCGTCGGGGGTCGCGATGGCGATCGCGGGCTCGTCGCGCCCGGGCTCGGGCGGCGAGCACAAGTTCGCTCACGCCATCGAGCGACTCGCGCCGGGCCGGGCCCTTCACGGCGAGGCCTGCGGCGTCGGGACGATCGTCTGCATGTACCTCCACGGCGGGGATTGGCGGGCGATACGCACGGCCCTCCGGCAGATCGGGGCCCCGACCACGCCCACCGATCTCGGGGTCGACGACGAGGTCGCGGTCGAAGCCCTCAAGATGGCAAAGACTATCCGCCCCGAGCGCTTTACAATACTTGACGGCGGGCTGACGGACGAGTCCGCCCACGCTCTTGTCCGAATGCTCTATCAGGAGTAGGTGCTGTATGGTTGGAGAGAGGCCCAAGATCACCCTGATCGGAACGACCCTGGCTCGACCGGGGCTCGAATTCGTGTACCAGGGGGCGCTTGCCGCCTGCGCCCACTGCAAGGTCAAGAAGGCCTGCAACACCCTCCGGGTCGGGCGCAAGTATCGCATCCTGTCGGTCCGGAATACCCGGCACGACTGCCATGTCCATCTCAACGGCGTCAGCGCGGTCGAGTGCGTCGAGTCGCCCGTGGTCGCCCTGATCGGGGCGGACATGGCGATCGTCAACTCGCGCATCCTCTTCGAGTGCACCTGCACCCGGACCGAGTGCAAGGCCTACGACCTCTGCCGTCCGGACGGGATCGTCGAGGGCGACCGGTACCTCGTCCACGAGGTGCTCGGCAGTCCGCCCGCCCCGTGCGAGAAGGCGCGGGCTCTGAAGCTCGTCGAGCTTCGCCCCGTCGGCTAGCGCGCGATCCGCGCCAGCCCGTCCGCGATCGCGACGAGCCGCGGGCGGAGCTCGAGGGGCGCGAGCCAGGTGCGGGGAATTGTCCCGGCTCCGTACGCGGCCCCGGCGAGCGCCCCCGTGACGGCCCCGAGGGTGTCACTGTCGCCTCCCATGTTCACGGCGGCTTCGACTGCCCCGGCGAAGGTCGTCGTGGTCATGACGACCGCGATGGCGGCATGAGCGAGCGCGAGCGCATCGAGGGACGGGACGGACGGATGCGTCCGCCACGAGCCGAGGACGGCGAGGGTTTCAGGTTCGCGACAGCCTGCGAGGGCAGCGCGGTACGCGATCTCCCTGCTCCGCCCGCGGCAGAGCTCGCTTGCCATCCGGTTCACGAACCCCGACGCGGCGCCGGCCACCGGGTCATAGTGCGTGAGCCGGGCTGCGGCCATCGAGACCTCTTCGACGGTCCGCCCCGCGTAGACGATCCCGATTGGCGGGCCGCGCATAACCGGACCGTTCGTCCGGCTCGCGCCGCGTTCCTCGTGAACGAGCCGCGCGGCCGTTGCGGGATCGACCCCCGTCTCGATCAGGGAGAAGACCCGGGTCGAGGTCGGGCCGTAGTACTCGGGGTGCGCTCGAAACCCCTCGAGCAGCCGGACGGCGAGGTCGGGGCCCGAAAACCCGCGGCAGGTGATCAGAGACTCGGCGACGGCGACGGCCTGGAGCGTATCGTCCGTCACCGCGCCGGCCGGCCGGCGGCACCGGCCGTCGGGCTCCATCCTCCGGCACCAGCGTTCGGGACGGCCGCCGCCCTCGATACGGCGCCCCCAGCGCGTCCCCGACCGCAAGCCCCAGGAGGCAGCCACGGGCACGTTCAATTTCCAATATAAATGCCACCCATAATTATTTCTCTATATGAGAAAATATTACACTCTGTCGAGAGGTGGTATGGTGCAAAAGGAGGAACTGCTTCATCTGCATATGCTGATGGTGCATATCAAGAAGTTTTACGAGACGTCCACGGGAGAGTCGATCGACACGACCCGATACGTCGGTCTCGAGGTTTCGCCTGTGCATATCCACAAGAACAAGAAGTCCCATAAAGAGGCGCTTCTGGTCCTGGGGGAGGAGATCGTGGGCTCCATGCGTGACCAGAAACGCCAGATCTTCGACATGGCTGCGGAGCCCCAGCCCGAAACGGTCGCCGTCGAACACTAGGTCATGGACGACCCCACTCTTTTGCGGGAGCTGGCCTCCCGAATTGCACGAGATACCCGCACGGACGTCCAGACGATCAAGCGCCGCATGGCCCGCGAGCTCCGCCTCTCGTCCGTGCCCCGCAACTCGGCCATCCTCGCGGCGGCCTCGCCCGCCGATTACCCTGCGCTCAGGCGCCGGCTCCTGGTCAAGCCGACCCGGACCCTCTCGGGGGTCGCACCGGTCGCAGTCATGACCTCGCCGGCCCCCTGTCCGCACGGGCGCTGCCTCCCCTGCCCCGGCGGTCCCGACCACCCCTTCGGTTCGCCTCAGTCGTACACGGGGGAGGAGCCCGCAGCGCGGCGCGCGCGCGAGCACGACTACGACCCGTACGGCCAGGTCGCGGCCCGCCTCAATCACTACGTCCTCCTCGGCCACCACGTCGACAAGGCGGAGCTGATCGTGATGGGTGGAACGATCACGGCCCGGACGCCGGAGTACCAGGCCTGGTTCGTCGCCCGGTGCCTCGCGGCCATGAACGACCGCGGGACCGGTTCGGCCACGGAGGATGCCGACCCGGCCGTCGAGGCCGCCCGGAACGAGGACGCGTCGGTCCGGTGCGTGGCCGTGACCTTCGAGACCCGCCCGGACTGCTGCACCCGGACCGAGATCGACCGGATGCTCGACCTCGGCGTGACCAAGGTCGAGATCGGCGTCCAGCACCTCTCGGACGAGGTCCTCGCCTACATCCGTCGCGGGCACACGGTCGCCGAGACGGTCCGTGCGAACACCGAGCTCCGCGACGCCGGGCTCAAGGTCGGGTTCCACATGATGCCCAATCTGCCCGGCTCCCCCATCGAGCTCGACCGGGCGGTCTACCGCCAGCTCTTCGACGACCCGCGCTTCCGCCCCGACTTCCTCAAGCTCTACCCGACCCTCGTGACTCCCGGGGCCGAGCTCGAGGCGCTCTACCGCCGCGGCGAGTACGAACCCTTCGCCGAGGAGACCCTCGTCGACCTGCTTGCCGAGGTCAAGGCGGGCCTCCCGGAGTACGTCCGGCTTCAGCGGGTCCAGCGCGACATCCCCGCGAAGCTGATCGTGGCCGGCTCGGTCCACGGCAACTTCCGGCAGCTCGCGGAGAAGCGGCTCCGCGCGAGCGGGGGCCGGTGCCGGTGTATCCGCTGCCGCGAGATCGGGCGATGCGTGCACGTCGACGCGCCGCCGGTCGTCTCGACCCTCACCTACGACTGCTGCGGCGGCGAGGAACGCTTCATCCAGGCGACGGCCGACGACGCCCTGATCGGCTTTCTGCGCCTGCGCTTTCCCGGGGCGCCCTGGCGGCCCGAGCTCGAGGATGCCGCCCTTATCCGCGAGCTCCACGTCTACGGCGCGCAGGTCCGGCTCGGCGCCGGGGCCGGGACCGAGGAGTGGCAGCACCGCTCGTTCGGGCGCGAGCTTCTGGCCGAGGCCGCACGCCAGGCCGCCGAGGCCGGGTACGGCACGGTCGCGGTCATGAGCGGCGTCGGGGTCCGGCCATACTATCGGCGGCAGGGCTATATCAGGGATGGACCGTATATGCTTTCTCGGGTCAGGTGATGCGTCCGGCCACGGTCGAGTTTCTCCGGCAGCGGTTCGGTTCGTATTACGCCTCGGCACAGGTCTCCGCGCCGGGCGCGCTGCCGCAACGCGAATGGGGCTTTCTCTTCTTCTCGAGCCGCGACGATCCGCGCATGCGCCGGCACGTCGGGTTCGGGACACGGGACGAGCTCGTGGACTACCTCCGGACCATGGCCCCGGCGCACGCGTTCTTCTCGACGGCCTACTACGACGATCCGGCCGCGCCGACCATGGGCGCGAAGGGCTGGGCCGGCGCGGACCTGATCTTCGACCTCGACGCGGACCACATGCTCCGGCCTCCGTTTCCCCCGTACCCGGCCATGCTCGCCCGGACCAAGGAGGAGACGCTGAAGCTGATCGACCTGCTGACGGGCGAACTCGGCTTCGCGGGACGCGACCTCCAGGTGGTCTTTTCTGGTGGGAGGGGATACCATATCCATGTGAAGGCCCTCTCCGTGCGGCAGTTCTCGAGCGCAGAGCGGCGGGAGCTGATCAATTACGTCTGCGGCATCGGGCTCGACCCGGCCCTGCTCGTCCGGCCGGCCGCCGATCCGGCGAGCGGCTGGCGCGGGCGGCAGCGGCGCGCCCTCGCGGAGTATCTCGACTGGCTTTCTTCCCTCGGGGAGCGCGAGGCCCTCGCCCACCTCGAGGCCCTTCCCGCGATCGGAAAAGGTAGGGCACGGCAGGTCTGGGCGCAACGGGACCGACTCGGCACGGGCGCGGACCCGGCCTCGGACCGGAAGGTCCTGCCTCTCCTCCTCTCGCCCGAGAACGAGGAGTGGCGGGCCCGGCTCAGGGAAGCGGGCGTCCAGGCCGATGAGCCCGTGACGACCGACATCAAGCGGCTGATCCGCGCGCCGGGCTCGCTCCACGGCGGAAGCGGCCTGCGCGTCACGACCCTCGAGCCGGGCGAGCTCGAAGCGTTCGACCCGCTCGTCGATGCGGTCGTCTTCGGCGACCGCGAGGTCCCGGTCGAGGTCCAGCGGGCCTGCACGGTCTCGCTCCTCGGTACGGATCTGTCATTGGCCGCCGGCCCCGCACGGGTGCCCGAGGCGGCCGCGGTCTACCTCTGCGGCCGGGGCATGGCCGAGATCGGGGGTGGTGCGCCATGACCGATCCCGGCGACCACTCGGCCGTGCTCGACGGGCTCCAGCTCGTCGTGGCCGGCGAGCGCGACGCAGTCGGGAGCCTCACTGCGCTTCCGCCGGACATCTTCGCCCGGGCAGGCGAGGAGATCGGCTCCCTCCGGCAGGTCTTCACGGTCTGCACGGACCCGATGACCGAGCCGTTCCGGACCGCGACCGAGCGGATCGACGCGCTCCAGCAGCACCTCGAGGATCTCGTCCGAATGCGGTCGCAGAAGATTCTGCTCCTCGCCCTTCTTCGCGCCGAGGGACGGACGCTCGACCGCGAGCATCAGAAACGAATGCTCCCGGTCGAGCAGGCCCTCTACGACGAGGTTCAGGGAGCGGTCGACCGCTACCGTCGGGCCCTGATCGGCGGCGTCCTTCCGCCCGTGGGAGTAGCGGGCGACGGCCCGGTCACGGTCGAGTGCGCGGCCGCGGCTGCCGCCGCGATGGAGGGGCACGCCGGCGCCCTTCCCGCTCCGCTCGCGCTCGCGCGCGTCCTCTCGCCGGTGGAGCCGTTTCTGGGCTTCGATGGCCGGACATATGCGCTCGAGACCGAGGACGTGGTGACCCTCCCGCCCGAGAATGCGGCCGTTCTGCGTGAACGGAACATAATTTTAAGTATTCTTCCGGACAAATGATGATGCTGTTTTCACGAGCAGTTCAGAGGGCGTATTCATGAAGATGCCAAGCAAATTTCGGGCCTACTGTCCATTCTGTCTCACCCACCGGGAGCTCGAGGTCGAGCGCGTCAAGCGCGGCAAGACCACCGGGCTCCACTGGATCGACCGGCAGAAGGCGCGCAGAGGCGGCGTCGGCAATATGGGGAAGTTCTCCAAGGTGCCGGGCGGCGACAAACCGACCAAGCGGATCAACGTCCGGTACCGGTGCACGACCTGCAACAAGGCGCACCTCCGGCCCGGGTTCCGCATCGCAAAGTTCGAACTGACGGAGTGAAATACAAATGGTACGTCTCTACCGCGAAAACAGGTCCAAGTTCCTCAGAGTGAAGTGCCCGGACTGCGAGAACGAACAGATCGTCTTCGAGAAGGCGAGCACCACGGTCGGCTGCGTGGTCTGCGGGCGCGTGCTCGCCGAGCCCCGCGGCGGCAGCGCCGAGATACGGGCGGAGATCCTGGCCACCCTTGAGTGACGTCATGAACGAGGAGCGGTCGTGGCCCGACGAGGGCGAACTGGTCGTCTGCACCGTGACGCAGGTCAAGGACTTCGTCGCGTTCGTGCACCTCGACGAGTACGGCGAGCGCGAGGGGCTGATCCCGATCTCCGAGATCGCGACCGGGTGGATCAAGTACATCCGCGACCACGTCTCGGAGGGGCAGAAGATCGTCTGCAAGGTGCTCCACGTCGATCAGGCCCGCGGCCACATCGACCTCTCGAAGAAGGACGTCAACGACCACCAGCGGTCCGAGAAGATCCGCGAGTGGAAGAGCGAGCAGAAGGCCCGGATGTGGATCGGCTTTGCCGCCACCGCGTCGGGCGCGTCCGAGGCCGAGATCACCTCGGCCCTGTACAAGGAGTACGCCCTTCTCTACGAGGCGTTCGAGGACATCGTCGTCGACGAGGAGGGCTTCCGATCCCGGGTCGATCTCCCCGAGGCGGCCCTCGAGGCCGTGATCGCGGCCGGCAAGGAGAACGTCAAGATTCCCCGGGTGACCGTGACGGGCGTGCTCACGCTCTCCTCGCCCAAGCCCGACGGGGTCAACGTGATCCGGCGGGCGCTTCGCTCGGCCGAGCCGAAGATCGACGGGGTCGAGATCGACCTCTACTATGTCGGCGCGCCGAAGTACGGCATCAAGGTCACGGCCCCCGATTACAAGACGGCCCAGCGCGCGATCGAGCGGGCTGCGGAGTCGGCCGTCGGCGTGATGGAGCGGGCCGGCGGCGAAGCGAAGTTCACGCGCAAGCAGAAGGCCGGCAAGAGCGCATGAGGGGCCGAATGCGGCGCTGCGGCCGCGACGGCACCTACACGCTCGCCGAGCGCTGCCCCGTCTGCGGGAGCCCGACGGCGTCGGCCCACCCGCCCCGGTTCTCGCCCGAGGACCGGTACGGCCGCTACCGCAGAATGGTGAGCTGAATGGAACCGGTCGAGATCAGGTACCTCGCGGACGAGTCGCCGGACGGGCCGGCAGTCCTCGTCGGCGGGCTGCCCGGGATCGGCCAGGTGGGCAAGGTCGTGGTCGACCATATCCTCCACGAGCTCGATGCCGAGAAGGTCGCCGAGATCCACTCGGTCTATTTTCCGCCGCAGGTGGTGAGCCGTCCCGACGGCACCTGCCGCCTGGTCAGCAACGAGGTCTGGCGATACCGTTCGCCGACCGGGACCTATCTCTTTCTCGTCGGCGACTGCCAGAGCGTCTCGCCCGAAGGGCATTACGCGCTCGCCGAGGGGTACCTGGACTGCGCCGAACGGTTCGGCGTGAAGCGCATCTTCACGCTCGGCGGCTACGGCGTCGGCCACCTCGTGGACGAACCACGCGTCCTCTCGACCGTGACCCACGCCCACCTCCGGCCGGGTGTCGAGGAGGCCGGCGGGACCTTCGAGCCCGAGGAGCCCGGCAGCGGGATCGTCGGGGCTGCGGGCCTGATCATCGCCCTCGGGGCTCGGCGGGGCATGGAGGGGGTCTGCCTGATGGGCGAGACCTCCGGCTACCTGGTCGACCCGAAGTCGGCGGCGGCCGTGCTCCGGGTCTTCTGCCGTCTGACCGATCTCGGCGTCAGCCGCGACCGGCTTCAGGGCCGGGCCGAGGACATGGAGGAGGCGCTCGAACAGGTCCGCGAGTTCGAACGGGTCCGACAGAACGACGAACTCTCGTATATCGGGTGAAGATGGACCTCAACTGCGACCTCCACCTCCACTCCCCCTTTGCCCGGGGCGTGAGCCGCAGAATGACCCCCGAGGTGCTGCTCGCGGCCTCGGGCAGAAGGGGATCGGGGCCATCGGGACCGGCGACGCACTCCAGCCGGAGTGGCGGAAGGCCTGGCGGCCCCACCTCGAGAACGACCTCGGGATCGTGGTCCTGCCGACGGTCGAGGTCCAGGCCGAAAGGCGGGTCCACCACCTGGCCTTCTTCCCGGACTTCGACGCGGTCGAGGCCTTCGGAGATCTGCTCGCCCCCCACGGCAACAGCCTCCTGACGGAAGGCCGGCCGCATGTCCACCTCACCGGCGGCGAGGTCGTGCGCGCGGCGCACGAGGCCGGCGGACTCTCCGGGCCGTCGCACGCATTCACGCCGTGGACCGGGATCTATGCGGCCTTCGAGAGCATCGCGGCCTGCTACGGCGGCGAGCCGATCGACTTTCTCGAGCTCGGCCTCTCGGCCGACTCGTCGTACGGCGCCGGGATCACCGAGCTCTACGACGTCCCGTTCATCTCGGCCTCGGACGCCCACTCGCCCGAGCTCCACCGGCTCGGGCGCGAGTTCACCCGCCTCGATGTCGACCGGGCAACGCCGGCCGGCGTGCTCGATGCGCTGAAGCGCGGCCGGGTCGTGATGAACGTCGGGCTCTTTCCCGAGGAGGGAAAGTACAACGAGACGGCCTGCATGCGCTGCACCCACCACTACTCGCTCGCCGAGGCCGTGGAGCACAAATGGCGCTGCCCCGAGGACGGGACGCCGATCAAGAAGGGCGTTCACGACCGGGCTCGGGAGCTCTCGGACGGCAAGCCGCGTCCGCGCCCGCCGTATCTCCACCTCATCCCGCTCGCTCTGGTGATCGCCGAGGTGCTCGGCCTCGGGTCGCCGACGGCGAAGGCGGTGCGGCAGGCTCACGAGGCCCTGCTCGCGGCCTTCTCGACCGAGATCGCGGTCCTCGTCGACCTCCCCGTGGACGAGATCGCGGCCGTCGACCCGGCCGTGGCGCGAGCCATCGGTGCGCTTCGTGCGGGCCACGTCGTTCTCCACCCCGGCGGAGGCGGATGCTACGGCACCTTCGAGCTCCCGCGCGACTGACGCCCCGCGAGCCGTGCAGGCATAATCCTTTTCGGGCGGCATGGCGTACTGATAATGGCATGCTCGTGATCAGAAGGGACGTCTGCGGATACTGCGGTTGCTGCGTCTCGGTCTGCCCGGTTGGCGCGCTCGAACTGATCGACGCCTATCTCTCGGTCGAGGGTGACTGTACCAGCTGCGGCGTCTGCGCCCGCGCCTGCCCGCTCGGCGCCCTGGAGGTCGCGGATGAAGCCTGAGTACGACGTCCTCGTCATCGGGGGCGGGCCCGGCGGAGCACTCGCGGCCAGAACGGCGGCGGAGAAAGGGCTCCGGGTCGGCCTCGTCGAGAAGCGGTCCGCGATCGGCGTTCCCGTCCGGTGCGCCGAAGGGATCGGCAGGGACCTGATCGAGGAGTTCATGGAGCCGGACCCGGCCTGGATCTCGGCAGAGATCGATCGGGCGGTGCTCGTCGCCCCCGACGGCTACCGGATGACCCTCGAGCCCAAGATGGCCGGCTCCGAGGTCGGATACGTGCTCGACCGGAAACGCTTCGATCGCGATCTTGTGCTGCAGGCGGCAGAGGCCGGCGCGGATGTCCAGGTCAGGGCTCGCGCGGTCGCGCCGATCATGGAGAACGGCGCCGTGGCCGGTGCGCGGATCGAGGCGAACGGCGCGGTCGAGGAGGTCCGGGCCAAGGTCACGGTCGCGGCCGACGGGGTCGAGTCCAAGTTCGCGCGGTGGTGCGGGATCGATACGGCCGTGCCGCTCGCGGAGATCGAGACCTGCGTCCAGTACCTGATGACCGGGATCGAGATCGATCCGGCCGCGACGGTCTTCTACCTCGGCAACGAGATCGCGCCCGAGGGCTACGTCTGGGTCTTCCCGAAGGGAGAGCGGACCGCGAACGTCGGGGTCGGGATCAGCGGCAAGAAGTGCCGCGACGGCAGCCGACCGCTCGACTACCTGAACCGGTTCGTGAAGGACCATTTCCCTGACGGGCGCGTGGTCGAGTGGATCATCGGCGGCGTCCCGGTCTGCAGGCCGCTCGAACGGACCGTCGCGGACGGACTCGTGATCATCGGCGACGCGGCGCGGGTTGCGGATCCGATCACCGGCGGCGGGATCTACAACGCGATGTTCACGGGCCGGCTGGCGGGCCAGACTGCCGCGGACGCGATCGCGCGGGGCGACGTCTCGACCAGCGCGCTGATGGCCTACGACCGGGCGTGGCGGGACGCCAAACTCGGGAAGGCGCTCGAACGGAACTACAAGATCAAGGAGTACTTCCTCACCCTCTCGGACGAGAAGCTGAACCGGCTCATCCACTCGATCTCGCGGGTCGATCTCTCGAAGTTCTCGGTCCTCGGGCTCACCCGCGAGCTCATCAAGAGCGACCCCTCTCTCCTGCTCGAACTCCGCGCCCTGAAAGACCTGGTCTGAGACCGATGATCGCGGGCGTGGACGAGGCCGGCAAGGGCGCGGTCCTCGGCCCGCTCGTGGTCGCGGCGGTCGCGGCCCCGGATTGGGAGACTGTCGCGATCCTGGGTGAGCGCGACTCGAAAGCCCTCACGCCCCGGCGGCGCGAGGCGGTCTTCGCCGAGATCGTCGCGGCTCTCCCGTTTGCGGTTGTCGAGGTGCCGGCGGACGCGATCGACGCGGCCCGGTCGCGTGAGACCATGAACGCGATCGTGGCCGGAGCGCACGCGGCGGCCCTCCGCGGGATCGCGTCGGCCGGCCACCGGATCACGGTCGCCTACCTCGATGCCTGCGATGTGCGCGAGGGGCGGTACGCGGTGACCGTGGGCCGGCAGCTCGGGTTCGCCTGCACCGTGGTCGGAAATCACCACGCCGACGACCTGCTGGCGGTGGTTGCGGCCGCCTCGATCGTGGCGAAGGTCCGGCGCGATCGCGCACTCCGCGCCCTTGCCGACGAGCACGGCCCGCTCGGGAGCGGGTACCCGTCCGACCCGGCCACGATCCGGTTCCTCGACGACTGCATCGAGGCCGGCGGCCCCCTGCCCCCGTTTGTCCGGGCGAGCTGGCGCACGGTCACGGAACGGCAGCGGGCCCGCGGACAGACCACGCTCTTCTGATACGAGACGATCATTTATCCCCTTGTCCGACCATGCTTGTGGGAATGGACTGGGTCACGGTCGGCCTCATCCTCCTCGCCGTCACCGCGTACGCCGCGGTCGTGTTCTACGTTCGCCGCCGAATCGCGGCCGAGGAGGCCGCGGGGGCGACCCTCGCGGAGGGACAGGACGAGGCAGTGCCCGAGGGGGAGAGGCCGCCGTCCGAGAGCAAGGGCTGGTTCTCCGAGCACGTCACGTTCTACGGCCCGATCCTCGCGCTCAGGACCCTGCGGGTCCACTTCTTCGACGTCTTTCGCCGGATCTCGTGGCCGCTCAGGGCCTACGCGAGCGTCGGCGTCGTGGCCGTGGCGGTCATCTCGGCCCTCTTCGCGTTCTCGCTCTTCTTCTCGCTCCGGTACACGCTCCAGGTCCGGCCCGAGCCGACCGGGATCTACGCGCCGCAGAACCTGCTCCTGATCCCCGGGCTCAACGAGTTCGTGCCGGGGACGGTCGCGGTCTGGCTCGCGCTCGTGCTCACGCTCGTGGTCCACGAGTTCGGGCACGGGATCCTCTCGCGGGTCGAGGGGATCAAGGTGAAGGCGGCGGGGCTGCTCGTCGCGGTGGTCCCGATCGGGGCGTTCGTCGAGCCCGACGAGGAGGAGCTCGAGAAGGCGCCGCGCTGGTCCAAGATGCGTATGTACGGCGCGGGGATCTCGAACAACATCGTCTTCGGCCTGCTCTCGTTCTTCCTGATGATCGTGGTCTTCGGCCTGGCCGTGCCGATCGCGGCGCCGGTGGTCAGCGGCGTGTACAAGGACTACCCGGCCTACAACGCCTCGGTGGCCCCGGGCTCGATCGTGCTCGCCCTGAACGGGACATCGGTCGAGAACCGCGAGGACGTGGCCCGGCTTCTTGCGCCGACGCAGCCCGGCGACCACACGTCGCTGACGGTCGAGCAGGACGGGGTGGTGACGACCAGCGAGCTGACCCTCGCGGAATGGCCGTCGGGGAACCATACCTCGGGGTTCATGGGGGTCGAGTACTACAACGGCCAGGCGATCCAGGAGTACGTTCAGGGATCGTTCACCCCGATCGGGATCCTCCGGTATCTCATCCTGCCGTTCGATACCTCGTCGGCCGGACAGGCCCTCCGGATCGTCGGCTTCCCCGGCGCGGACACGGCCTACTGGGAGGCGCCGTTCTGGGGCTTCTGGGGCCTGGTCCAGCTCCTCTTCTGGTCGGGCTGGATCAACCTGAACGTCGGGATCTTCAACGCGCTTCCGATGATTCCGTTCGACGGCGGGTACATCTTCCGCGAGGCCGTCGACAGCGTGCTCGCCCGGCGCCGGTTGGAAAAATATACGCCTGCGGTGGTCAGCGCCGTCTCGTGGCTGATGGCGGTCACGCTCGTCTCGCTGATCGCGCTGCCGTACCTGTTCAGCCTCTTCTGAGGAGACAGGGCCTCTTCTCCCGTCCAGTACCGGCTGCAGCCTGTTCACCAGCCGCCCGGGTTGAGCACCTCCACCGTATCCTCGTACATGTATCTTTGGTCAGGGCGGGGAGAACGCGCTCGAGCCGATCGGGAAAGGTCATGGCTGCATCAGCTTGATGTATGCGGAAAGAGTCTCTAGCAGCGGAGATCCTCTCCGGAGCAGGACATGAACGACACGGACCGTGAGAACGCCCTGAGACGCGCACTGGAATTCCCTCTCTCTCGGGCTCTGCTAGGGCGGCGCTCGCGCCGCTTTTTCATGGGCGCCGAGATCCCGGACGGTGTCTTCGCCTACACGTCCCGGCACCGCCCGCTGCCGCTATCCGAGCTCGAGAAGCTCCTGGTGGCGACGGCCTGCGGGAGCAACACGGGCTGGCACCACATGCTGCACCGCGCCGAACGCTACGCGCCGCACCTCTCCAACTACTGCGGGGCGGCGGGCGGCCGCACGTTCCCTTCCGCGGCCGGTTTTCATACCAGCATGACCTTCTTCACCGATGACGACGGCGTGTACGTTCTGGACGATCGGGACGCCCCGGCGTTCGCCGAGCGGCAGGAGAACGGGTCGATGGACCTCGACGACATCCTCGACGGCGTGAGGCGGCATATCCGGAAGCTGAAAGACGGGCGCCTGGACCTTCCTCCGGAGGTCCCGTACACGGAGGCCCACAACACCTGGGTCGCGAACCGCCCGGGCAGCCTGCTCGTGATCCCCGTCGGTGACCTGGCGCAGCACGTCTCTGCTGATGCTCTGCTACCTGTTGCAGAACGGCTACGTCGTCACGGATGACATCAACAGGAGGGCGATTCCCGGGATCGAGCGGTACGGGTCGCTGGTGGACGTCGAGAATGTTTTTCCTCTGACGCTGATGGAGCAGACCTGCCTGGCCGAGCTCGCCGTCGAGCTGTCAACCGGCTGTTATGCCGGCGCTCTCATGCTGCAGGCCATGGGGCTGGGCGGCTGGATGTTCGACGGCCTCGACCCGCTCAGCGTCCTGGGCGCGAGCGGCGACCCCAGGATCGCCGGGCTGGGGTTCCGGTACGACCCGCCCGGGGACCGGCCTTATCCCAACCCGACAGGCCTGCCGGGCGTCATGGAGGGCTTCTGCCCGCCGCACTACGCGGACATGCGGGCGGCCGTGGAGGCCGTTGCCGAAAGAAAGTTCGGCCCGGGCGGCCCGTTCCACCCTGCCACGCCGGGGCCATGGCAGGATTCGGCCCGCGTGCGCTCGGCCGCAGAGGCCCACAGCGACGAGTTCAAGGACTGCGTGGCCCTGCAGGCACAGTATATCTACGATACCTTCGGCAAGTTCCCGGGGACGGTCCCCTCCATACTGGTCGTCACGTACCTTCAGGCGCATCATCTGGACCTGGAGTTCTACGATACGTTCTACAGGCCAGGAGCGTATCTGGAGACGCATGCCCGGCACCTGGAAGAGTGGCACGGAATGCCTCCAGGATGAGGGAGGAGAAAGAGATCCTCATCGCCGGGGACTCGGGTAACGGAAGTGGGGCAGATGAATCGCGAGATCGACACGGCCCCTTGCACGTCTGCGTCCGTTGACAGCATGGCAGAAACAGCCACGCTCGGCCGCCCCCGACCGTGCAGGCGGCTGACGGAGAAAGGAAAAATATTTGTCGAAAAGAGGGCGGGCAGACAGCCCGCCGCTGCCTGTTCTCGCCTCAGAGATTCGACCCGGGGGGCCTGTAGGGCGCCTTCTCTCCGGGACGATCTCCTCAATCGGCCCGACGATATCCCCCTTCTCCTTCTCACGGAACGCGGGGGTCTCGGGCACGGATCGCTGGACCTCCTCGAGGATCTCGCGGACCTCCTCCGATTTCGGGATCGTCCCCAGGATCTCCTCGTCGAGTCCGGCTCGTATCGCCCTCCTCGGCCGGCGGAAGCTCCTCCTCGGCCATCCCGAGGTACTTCGCCGACTGCCGCATCAGGCTCGAGAGCTCGAACGGGAAGATGATCTTCGTCGCCTGGCCGTTCGCCATCGTCTTCAGCGCATCCAGCGAGAGGACGGTGATCGCGCGCCGGTCGAGCGGCTTCGCCCCGAGCGCGACGATCCGCAGCCCCTGGGCCTCGCCCTGCGCCTCGAGGATCCGCCGCTGCCGTTCGCCCTCCGCACGGAGGATCAGCGACTGCCGGTCCCCCTCGGCCTCGAGGATCCTCGACTGCCGCGTCCCCTCGGCCACGAGGATCGCCGACCGCTTCTCGCCGTCGGCGCGGAGGATCGCGGCACGCCGCTCGCGCTCGGCCGCCGTCTGCTCGGTCATGGCCTGCTTGACCGCGCCGATCGGGTCGACCTCCTTGATCTCGACCCGCTCGACCTTGACCCCCCACTGGTCCGTCTCGCGGTCGAGCATGTCCCGGAGCCGGGTGTTGATCACGTCGCGGTTGTACAGGACCTCGTCGAGCTCCATGTCGCCGATCACGCCTCTCAGGGTGGTCTGGGCCAGCGCCACGGTCGCCGTGCGGTAGTTGCCGACCTCGAAGAAGGCCTTCTCCGGGTCGATCACGCGGATGAAGACGATCGCGTCGACGTTCGTCGGCGAGTTGTCCTTGGTGATCACCTCCTGTTTCGGAACCTCGACCACCTGCGTCCGCAGGTCGAGCTTCTCCACCCGGGTGATCAGGGGCATGACCCAGCGGAAGCCCGGGTTCATCCGGCCGATGTATTTCCCGAGCCGGATCTGGAGCCCCTGCTGGTACGGCTGGATGATCACGACGCCGCGCGCGAAGATGAAGATGATCACGAGGATCAGGACGACTGCGATGACGTTTTCTACGAGTGCCATAGTATCAGATCTCCTCCACGACGATGTGGACGCCTTCGGACCCGACGACCCGGACGGTCGCCCCCTCCGCGATCGCCGCCCCGGTCGAGTGCGCCGACCAATCGTGCCCCTCGACCCGGACCTTGCCGTCGAGCGAGTTCGGATCGACCGTGTGGGTCACCCGCCCGGTGAGGCCGATCACCGTGTCGCGGGAGGTCGTCGTGGGGATTCCCTCGCCGCGGTTGAGCCTCGAGTAGAACCAGACCGTCACGATCGCCGCCCCGAGCGCGACCAGGACCGCGAGCCCGATCCCCCAGACCGAGGAGAAGATGTCGACGCCGAACACGAGGAGGACGCCGAGGACGACCATCACGGTCCCGGGCACGGTCAGGAAAAACCCGGGGGAGTACGCCTCGAACAGGAGCACGAGCGCGCCGAGGACGATCAGGAGCCATCCGAGCTCCGCCCCGGTGAATATGACCATGCTCTTCAGTTACCGGCGCGATCGCATAAGGCTATTGAATGAGGCTTGAACCAGACTCAGGGGCGGAGATACGCGAAGCCGTCGGCCTCCAGCCGGACCACCTCGGTCACCCCGCCCGGGACCGTGACCACGCCCTCGATGAGCGGGCCGTTGCCGAGCCCGTGGTTCCGGAGGGACCGGGCGCAGGCCGCAACCCGGACGCCCCGCGCCATCATCTCCCGCACGGCCCCGGCATGAGACGATGCCGGCGCGAGGGCCTCGACCGCGTCCCCGTTCAGGACCAGCACGACCTCGACCTCTCCCTCGAGATCATCGAGCAGGTTCCGGACGTTGTTGAGCCCCCGGCCGACGCGTTCCCCGTCGGGGACGTGGACCACGGCCCGATGCATCTCAGATCACCCGGAATGCCGCTGGTCGCTCTCCCCGGTAGGGGCGTTCGTCCACGAGCAGCCGCTCCATCGCCGCGTGCGCCCCGGTCCCGGTCCCAGCGCGATCCTCGCCCGAGCCCGGCCGGGACGCCCTGGACCGTCACGAATGCGGCCTCGTAGCGTTCGGCCGGGTCGAGCCGTCGGCCCCCGGACCAGCAGGCCTGAACCCGGTGGCCCGGCGGGTTCTCGATCTTGACGTAGCAGGTAAGCCCCTGGCACCGCTTCACGTATCCGCCCATCTGGCCGAACGGGTCGCAGGCAAACGTCCGCTCGAGGTTCTGCTCGAGCATGCCGAGCACCTCCGCTCCCGTGAGGGTGACGGTCATCACCTCGGGGTCCATCGGGACCATATCGTAGAGGTCGTTCTTCGTGATCGGGCCCGGGAGGATCGGAGCGCCGTACCGCCAGCCGTTCGAGAACGCGAGGGCCGCGCCGGTCGAGCCACGGAGCGCGGCGAGGAGCAGGTCGTCCATGGACGATCCGAACATCTCGCCGCGGTAGAGCGGGACCGCCGTCTCGCCCACGATCTCGCCGAGCTCCTCGCGGAACGGCGCGACCGCCTCGTCGACGAGCGCGTCGACGACCGGGTCGACCGGGCAATCCTCGCCGATCTCGATCAGCCGGTGCTCGTGCCGGACGATCCTGCCGTCTCGGACCGCGAGGTCGAGCCGGCCGACGAACGATCCGTGGACCCCCGACTGGATCAGGAGCGCACCGTTCACCGCGATCGGGGCCTCGAGCCGATGGTGGGTATGTCCCGAGAGGACGACGTCGATATCGTCCACCTTCGTGGCGAGCCGGACATCCTGCGGCAGGCCCAGATGGGAGAGCACGACCACCAGGTCGGCACCCGCTTCCCGGAGGTCCGCGATGACGCCGGGCAGCTCCGCGATCCCGTCCGTGAACCGGAGCCCCGCCGCGAACGACGGGGGCATGACCTTGTCGAGGATCGTCGCGGCGATGCCGGCCACGCCGACCGTGAGGTCCGGGGTCTCGATCAGGGTCGAGGGGGGGAAAGGCCGGCTTCCGCTCGCGCGGTCGTAGCAGTTCAGCGCGAGCACCGGATAGTCGAGCATGGTCGCGAGCTCGCGGAGCCGGGCCGGGCCGTACGCAAAGTCCCAGTGGGCCGTCATGGCCGCGATCCCGAGACAGTTCAGGACCGGGACCATCGCCGCACCGCGGGTCTTCACGGCCGGGGCGGTCCCGTGGAGGGTGTCGCCGCAGTCGAGGAGGAGAGCCTTGCCGCCGGTCTCCGCCCGGATTCGACCGACGAGCCCGGCGATCCGTGCATACCCCCCCGCCGTCCGGAAGGCCGGCCCCTTCTCCTCCCAGAAGACCTCGGGGTGGGGCTCGAGGTATGCGTGCGTGTCGTTCAGCTGGAGGAGCGCGAGCTGCTCCGTCGGCCATGGCCCCGGATACGGCAGTGGCGCTGATAAAGGTTCTGGAGAAGAGGGATCAGACCCGCTCGATCGTGATCCGGACCTGGTCGCCGCTCGAGAACCCGTGCCCCTTCGGCACGTCGATGTTGAACCAGTTGGCGGACGGGTCCGATCTTGTCCTGCGACATCAGGCAGTCCTTGGAGCCGACATCGGCCACGAACTCGATCTGCGAGACGAACTCGACGCGCGGCACGCGGAATTACGCCCCCTTCGGGGTGACCATCCAGGTCGTGCTGTTGGAGTAGGACCAGCGAATGATGGTCAGATCCTCGCAGATCTCGGCCAGGATCGCCATGTTCGTCCCGACCTCCTTGGACGAGAGCCCGAGGTCGCGGGCGATGTACTTCGACTTGTAGTAGTACTTGCCCCTGCCAAGCGCCGTCCGCAGGTAGAGAACGATCCGCTCCTGGCTATCATTGTAGCTCTCGCGAATTCGGCTTGCGGTCGACATATCCCTGCCCATTGGTGTATCTCTCGTATATATAATAGTTACATTCCTTTTCCATGCCGGTTCGGCCCGGTGCACCGTTCGAGGAAGATCCGGCGGTGGATGATCCGCCAGGCGATGATCAGCTGGGCCACGTCCACCGCAGTCACGTACTCGCGCCCGCGGGCGATCGCGATCGGCCGGACGTGGGTCTGCTCCTCGATCGACTGCTCGAGTCGGCGGACCACGTGCCCGCCGAGTTCGCCGTCGAAGATGACCTCGCCCCGGCGCCGGCGCGGGTCTTCGTGGTTGATGAACTCGAGCATGAAGTTCCGCTCCGAGAGCGAGAGGATCGCGAAGAGGTCGATCCCGAGGTCGACGTCCCCGATCGTCTGGTCGATCGGGTCCTGGATCAGCGAGACCTGGTAGACGTTCCGGGTCTGGGCGAGGGCCGAGCCGTACTTCGAGTGGGAGATCCGGATGACGACGTCGGCGAACCCGCGCTGGGGTGCGATGTACCGGAGGTAGTCGGGTTGGCGCTCGAGGATCTCCCTGAGCACCTGGTCGCGGTCGTACCCGCGCTTGGCCATGTCGCGCCGGATCTTCCAGTCCTCCTTGACCTCGCGGTCGGGCTCGACGAAGAGCGTGAAGTCGAGGAGTTCGCGGAGACGGGGCGTGAAGAGCGTGTGGAGGCCTTCGAGGATCACGATCTTGCCCGGCGCGAACGGGACGGGCGCACCGAAGGTCCCGATCGCGTGGTCGTAGACCGGCTTCATGATCGGTCGCCCGGCCTTGAGCTCGGCCAGGTGCTCCTCGATGAGGTCGATCCTGTTTGCGGCCGGGTCGAGCGGGGTCACTCCCATCTCGCGCCGCTGCGCGCGGTCGTAGAGGTGGTAGTCGTCGAGGGTGATCGTCGTCACAAGGTCTTCGCCGAAGATCTCGCGGATCGACTGGGTGAAGGTGGTCTTTCCCGAGCCGCTGTCGCCGGCGACCCCTATGGCGAAGATGCAGGGCGAGGCGCGGATGATCTCCTTGAAGTTCAGGCCGTTATTGGTGCCGTTCGGTCCCGCTGCGCCCGGCGTCGTTCTTATTGCCATGCTCCCAGCTCTACGGGCCGGCCCCGGATATAGCGTTATGGGTGCCTGCAGCTGGCCGCCTGAGCGCCGCCGCATCGCGGTAGGGCGCCGGAGCCCAGGCGGCCGAATGCGCTCAGGCGACCCGGTAGCGGACGCGATCGCGCTCGTTCCGGCGTGTCGGGCCACCGTCCCGGATTCACGCGATCACGGAGGCCCCTCTGGCCGAATGCGGCGAGGTAGACAGTGATCTCGGAGGCATAGGTCCCGCGAAAGAAGGATAGGTATTCGTTCACGAGGGAGAGTCACCTCATGAACCGATCGCGCGGTAGATCCCCGTGAACGTCCCCGCGATTGCGTCCCAGCGGAACCGGTCTTCGATCTTGTGCCGGCCCTCGGCGCCGAGCGCCCTGAGCCGGGACGGGTCGCCGACGACCCGGTTGATCCCCTCTGCGATGGCCGCGGGGTTGACCGCGACCTTCACGCCGTCGATGAGGTGATCGATGTTCTCGGAGAGGCCGCCGACGTTCGTCGCGACCACGGCCCGCGAAGCGGACCAGGCCTCGAGCAGGACGAGGCCGAACGGCTCGTTCCGGCTCGGGATCACCACGAGGTCGGCCGCGTTGAGGATGCGGACGTACTCGGTGTCCGGTATCAGGCCGAGGAACCGGACGGGCAATCCCCTGACCCGGGCCTGGAGGCCGGCCATCATCAGGCCCTCTCCGGCGATCAGGATATGGGCGTCGGGGTACTCGCTCAGCACGCTAGGCACGCTGTCCAGGAGGAGGTCGGGCCCTTTCTGGTGCTCCAGCCGGCCGATGAAGAAGATCATGGGCGCGTCCGACGGGATGCCGTACTCCCGCTTGACGCGCTCGGCGTTGACGGTCCGCTGGTACTCTCGCGGGATCACGCCGTTCGGGACGACCTCGCACTTCTCCTCCGGGATCTCGTAGAGGCTGACCACCTCGTCCCTGAGCACCCCCGAGACCGCGGTCACCTGCTGGGCGAGGTGGGCGCCGGTCCGCTCGATCTCCGTAATGTCCCGGTAGATCTGCTCGGTCCCGACCGTGCTGCCATGCCGGCCGAACTCGGTCGAGTGGAACGAGAAGATCGTGTTCTGGTCCTGCAGAGCGCGGAGCGCCTCGACCGTGTGCCAGTCGTGGAAGTGGAGGTAGTCGAAGTCGCCGCCGACCTTCGTCGAAGCCGTCGACCATCTGCCGGCTCATGGAGTGGCAGTAGTCGACGATATTTTCGCCCGCGGGCTGGCAGTAGTGGTAGGAGACACCGGCGACCTCGCGATCGGGAAGGTCGCCGCGGGTGAAGAAGTGGACCTCGTGATCCTTCGCGAGCGCCTCGGCCAGATGGGTGGCCGCGTTGGCGAGCCCGCCGAGCCGCACCGCGTGGAGCGACTCCCAGCAGAAGAAGCCTAACTTAAGCGATTCCATAGAGCCTCACGTGTCTCGTCGAGCCGCTCGGCGATCCCGGCCGGATCGTCGAGCCCCTCGATCCGCGTGGCTGCTTCCCCGTCGCCGACCGCCTCGCGCAGCCAGCGGGTGAAGTCGCCGCGAGCCTGATGGTACAGGACCGACTCCGGCGGCACCTCTCGGATGAGGGCCGCGAACGAGTCGAGGTCGTACGCCGTATGCCCGTTCCCGCCGTCGGGTGTCCTGAAGTGGAACGCGAGCCCCGGCGGGAGCACGCGGAGCGCACGGGCCGCCGCTTCGTCGCGCATGGCAGCGGCTCCCTGCTCCGTGAACGCCGCGAGCGCCTCCATGTAGGTCGCGAACGCCTCGTCCGGCTGCTGGTGGGCGAAGAGCGCGTGCACGTCGCCGCAGGTCCCGCCCTTCGTCGCCATGTAGTAGAAGTGGTCGCTGATCTGGAGGTTGCGCCAGACCTCGAGGTCGCTGGCGTAGATCTCGACCCGTTCGACAGCCGCGAGGGCGGCGAGCTGCATCGCGTTGCCGGCCCAGGCCGAGAGGTCCTTCTCCCGGTCGGCCCATGAGATCGGTTCGGGGATGCTCAGGATGTCCTCGGGCTCGTGCTCGACGATCACGCGGCGCGGCAGGGTCGTGGTGACCCCGCGCTCGGCGAGCGCGTCGGGCAGGGCGCGGAGGAAGTCGAGGATTCCCGTCTCGGCGCCGAAGTGTTCGCCGTAGGTCTCGAAGTCCTTGAAGACCGAGACGACGGGGTCGTCGATCGCGGCCACCTCGTCCGCGTAATCCTGGACGTCGAGAGTCTCCGCCGGGTCGTGCCGCTCGGCGATCGTCCCGCCGTAGCGGTAGGCGATCTCGTCCGAGAGATGGGTGTTCCGGAGGAGGGTCGGCATGCCCATGCAGAGGTAGAGCCGGTTCGGTGAGCGATCGCCGAGAACCTGCGGCACCCCCTCCGTGTACGCGGCGAGGAACCCGAGCTCCTCTGCCTGGGCCGCGATCTCGTTCGAGTAGATGAACTCGGTGTTCTCGAGCGTAACCGGCCGGACATGGAAGAGGTCCCAGAGGACATCCATGTGCTGGTAGATCTGCTTGGCGAACTCGGTCTTGTCGCGGAAGAGCGATGCGACGGAGTGGTAGTAGGTCTGGGCGAGCACCTCGGTGTTGGGGTGGCGGGCCACCTGGCCGAAGAGCTCGAGCGTATCCGGACGCCAGCGCTCGAGCTGCTCGATCAACGTCCCCGAGAACGAGAAGGCGAACTGGTGGCCGGCGTCGAGGTTCTCGAGGACGATACGGGTGGCCGGGTCGTAGCAGCGGTCCGCGACCCGCTCCAGGATCTCGCGGTTGGCTGGATCGAAGTACCGGTCGAGGTCGACGGAGGCCGCCTCGGGGCGGAACGCTCTACTCAAACGCAGCGGCTGGTGGACCTCGAATCCTAGGACTATCTCGGGAATGACGCATACCTCCTGTAGCGACGATGGCCGGACGTGCGGGGAGTGGCCACGGCGTCGCTGGCCGTTTCACCTAATGCAGGATGGGTAGTGCTCCGGGGGCGGGTATAAGAAGTTTCCGGGAAAAATGGCCATTATCGAGTATAATGGGACAAAATGGACTGAAATGTTGCAACAAAATATAAATATCTCATTGATAATTCAAATGTCGCAGGATCGTTTTTTCGCCTCGCCGAACGACGTGCCGCACGGAGGCGAACCCGACGGTGAAGCTTGAATAGTGGCGCCTCCCATCTGTATACATGCCCCGCCGCCGGATCACGTTCTCGCGGAACGTCTTCCTGCCGCTGACTACAGTCTGCCGGAACCGTTGCGCGTACTGCGGCTTTCGACGGCCGGTCGGGCCCGGGTGCCTGATGCGGCCGGACGCGGTCGGAGCCGTCCTCGATGAGGGCGTCCGCACGGGCTGCACCGAGGCCCTCTTCACCTTCGGCGAGCGGCCGGAGGAAGTGCCGGGTTTCGCGGCCGAGCTCGCGGCCGTCGGCGAGGAGTCCGTCCTCGACTACTGTCGCCGGCTCTGCCTCGACGCGATCGGCCGCGGGCTCCTGCCGCACACGAACGCGGGGGTGCTCGACGAGGACGAGCTCGCGTACCTCGGAGAGGTGAACGCGAGCATGGGGCTGATGCTCGAGACGACGGCGCGGGTGCCCGCGCACGAGGGCTCGCCGGGCAAGGACCCCGAGGCGAGGCTCGCGACGATCGAGGCCGCGGGCCGCCGCCGGATCCCGTTCACGACCGGGTCTCCTGCTCGGGATCGGCGAGACGGCGGCGGACCGCCTCGAGTCGCTCGAGGCGATCGCGGGCCTGCACCGGCGGTACGGCCACATCCAGGAGGTGATCCTCCAGAACTTCGCGCCGCAGGAGGGCACGGGCATGGCCGGCGCGCCGACGATCGCGCCCGCCGAGTACTGTGCGACGGTCCGGCTGGCCCGCGAGGTGCTACCGGCCGAGATCGCGGTCCAGGTCCCGCCGAACCTCGCGGACGCGGCCGCCCTCGTCCGGTGCGGCGCGGACGACCTCGGCGGGGTCTCGCCCTGCTCGATCGACCACATCAACCCCGACCACCCCTGGCCGGCCGTCGACGAGCTCCGGCGCGCCGTCGCACCCGATGCCGAGCTGGTCGAGCGGCTCTGCATCCACCCCCGCTACGTCGAGCGGGGCTGGTATCCGACGACCCTGGCGCCGCTCGTCCGGCGCCTCTCCGAACGACTCAGGGAGCAACAGCAGTGAGCGAGGAGTTACTCTACGCGGGCAAGGCGAAATCGGTCTACCTGTCCGACGCGCCCGGCGAACTCGTCGTGGTCTTCCGCGACGACATCACCGCCTTCGACGGCGGCAAGAAGGACGTGCTCTCCCGAAAGGGAGAGTACAACGCCCGGGTCTCGGCCCGTCTCTTCGAGCTCCTCGAGGAGGCCGGGGTGCCGACCCACTTTCTCCGGCTCGAAGGGCCGGCCCGGATGCGCGTGCGCCTGCTCGCGATGGTCCCGCTCGAGGTGATCGTCCGGAACCGCGCGGCCGGCTCGCTCGTCCGGAACTATCCCTTCGAGCCGGGACAGCCGCTCGACCCGCCCCTGATCGTGATCGACTACAAAGACGACGCCCGCCACGACCCGATGGTCAACGACGAGATCGTTCTGGCGCTGGGCCTGCTCGGGCCGGCCGAGCTCGAGGAGATGAAGGCGCTCGCCCTCCAGGTGAACGCAGCACTCCGGGAGCTCTTCGGCGCCTGCGGCCTCGACCTCGTCGACTTCAAGCTCGAGTTCGGGCTGGACGCGGAGGGCCGGCTCCGGCTCGGCGACGAGGTCAGCATGGACTCCATGCGCCTCTGGGACCGGGCGACGGGGGAGTCGCTCGACAAGGACGTGTACCGGCTCGGGACGGGCGACGTTCTCGGCGCGTACGCGCGAGTGGCCGAACGGCTCGGCCTGGAGATGTAACATGGAGTTTGACGTCATCATCACGATTGCACTGAAGGAGGGGATGCTCGATCCCGAGGCGCGGGCGATCCGGAACGCACTCGAACACCTCGGGATCCCGACCCTCTCCCTCTCGACGGCGCGCCGGTTCAGGCTCGGGCTCGAGGCGCCGACGCGGGAGGAGGCCGAGGCGCGGGCGCGCGAGTGCTGCGAGCGCCTCCTCGCGAACCCGGTGATCCACCGGTACGAGATCGAGGTCGCCTGATGCGGTTTGCCGTGATCCGGTTCGGCGGGTCGAACTGCGACCTGGACACGGTCCATGTCCTCGAGGAGGTGATCGGCGTCCCGACGGACCTGGTCTGGTACCGCGACGGGCTCCGGCGGGAGTATGACGCGGTCGTCCTCCCCGGCGGCTTCTCGTACGGCGACTACCTGAGGGCCGGCGCGATCGCGGCCCGGACGCCGATCATGGCCGACGTGCTCCGGCACGCCGGCGCCGGCGGGCTCGTACTCGGGATCTGCAACGGCGCCCAGATCGGCGCCGAGAGCGGGCTCGTGCCCGGGGTCTTTACCCAGAACGAGGTCCCCCGGTTCGTCTGCCGTCCCGTCCACCTCCGCGTCGAGACGGCGGAGAGCCCGTTCACCCTCCTCTTCAAGCGGGGCGAGGTGATCCGGCTGCCCGTCGCCCACGGCGAGGGGCGATACGTCGCACCCCCCGACGAGATCGCGCGGCTGAACCGGGAGCGGCGGGTCGCGTTCCGGTACTGCGACGCGGACGGCCAGGTCACGGCCGACGCGAACCCGAACGGCTCGGTCGACGGGATCGCGGGCGTCCTCTCCGAGAAGCGGAACGTGCTCGTGATGATGCCGCACCCGGAGCGGGCGAGCGAACTCGTGCTCGGCTCCGAGGACGGGCGCAGGATCTTCGAGTCGATGATCGCCCACTGCTGCCGGAGCGGGAAAGACTGATGCTTCCCCCCGGCAAGGAGATGCACGATGAGTGACCAGGACCCCTCGACGGAAGAGGAGATGCGGGCATGGGCCCGGGACGAGGCCGGCCGATCCGGCTACCGGCTGAACGAGGACGAGCGGCAGCTCGGGGCCGTGATCAAGGGGCTGAGCCGGAACCGCGAGCGGTTCGGGGCGCGGTACTGCCCCTGCCGCATCCGGAGCGGGGACCCCGAGAAGGACGCCGCGATCGTCTGCCCGTGCGTCCATCGTGACGAGGAGGTCGCGGCCGAAGGGCGATGCCACTGCAACCTCTTCCTCGCGCCCGAACCATAGCGACGAACTCCGTCGGAGTCATCGCCACCTTTTTTCCCTGCTGCGCCCATCTCCTGTCGATCGAGCATGCGGTACACAGCAGCGGTGCTTGCGGCACTCTTCTGCATCTGCGGAGCCGTCGTGGTGGTCACGGCGCTCACGCCGACCGGGGTCACACCGACCCCGACCTTAGATACGACGACGGCCGACCACCTGATCCGGACCTCCGCCGTCGGGGAGGTCGTCTCGTCGCCCGACCGGGCCGAGATCCAGATCGGGGTCGAGACCGAGAACGCCGACGTCCGGGTGGCCCAGAGCCAGAACGCGGAGCGGATGACCAACGTCACGAACGCGATGAAGGCGCTCGGGATCCCCGACGACCACCTGACCACGACAGGCTACACCATCACGCCCGTCTACGATACCGGCCCGACGCCGGTGCCGCTGGCGATCGGACAGCGGAAGCCGACCACATACCGGGTCTCGAACACGCTTCTCGTCCGGGTCGACGACGTTTCGCAGGTCGGTGCGGTGATCGATGCGGCCGTCGCGGCCGGCGCGAACCAGGTCAACTCCATCGCGTTCCTGTTCTCGGAGGAGAAGAGGGCGACCCTCCGGGCCCAGGCGCTTACTCAGGCCGTGAACCGGACCCGGACCGACGCCGAGACGGTTGCGTCCGCGCTCGGCGTGCGGCTTCTCGACTCCCGCGAGGTGCAGGTCGATACGGGCGTGACGCCGATCTTCTACGGGGGTTCGGGCGTCGCGGCCGATACGGCTGTTCCCTCGACCCCGATTCAGCCCGGGACCCTGAAAGTCACGGCGAGCGTCCAGGTCGCCTGGGCCTACGCCTGAAACGGCGGCCCGGGCCGTTGCCTTTTTTTTACGGGATGAAGACGAAGTAGAGCGTGATCGACCGGGCGTCCGGCTCGACGTGGACGTGCTCGAGGCTGCAGGTGAGCCCGAGCCCCTCGGTGAGCATGCAGGCGATCAGGCTGCAGATCGGGCAGGGGTGGACCCGGCAGCAGACCGGGAAGTCCTGCTTGAGTTCGGTGCAGATCGAGAGGAGCCGGTAGTTCTGGAGCTCGATCAGGACGTACCCCTCGCGCCGCACGGGGACGACCCGGTCCGCGACCTCGAGCACATCCTCGCAGACCTCCTGGATCGCGGTCAGCACATCCCCCTCGCGCACGGGCAGGCGGAGCGAGTACGACCGCTTCAGCATCTCGAAGAGCTGCATTCCGGAGGGGACGCGGTACTGGCCGCGCACGGACCGCCCGCCAATGTAGGCGACGTCCGTGCTCTCCTGCGGCGACGCTGTCGCCGGAGCGGGGACGAACTGCATGATGGGGTCGCCCTCGCGCTCGGGCGGCAGGTAGTAGGTCATGCTGTCGCGCGGGAGCGCGCGGCTGTCCACGCTCCCGCCGGTGTTGAGGGCCTCCTGGAGGGTCTTCGCCGAGATCCCGCGGGCGCTGTTCAGCACGACCGCGCCCGCGAAGACGCAGACCACGCCCCCGAGCGAGGTCGCGACCGTGATCACCCGCTCGAGGGGGATGTACGCTCCGATCAGAGGGATGCTGATCCCGGGCAGGCCGACCAGAAACTGCTCGAAGAAGAGCGCGACGAAGAGGGCGGCGCCGAGCATCCGGACCACGAGAAGCCGCCGGGCGTACCGGGGGCGCGAGTAGATCGGGGTGATCAGGATCGCGATCACCATCAACCCGATCAGACCGAGCACGAAGTAGATCTCGGCGTTGACGTAGCCCGAGATGATCATCAGCACGATTATCAGGAGGAGCCAGCCGAGCAGGCCGCTGACCGCGAGGTAGCGTTTCTTCATCCGTGCACCTACTAGTCAGGCCGGGCGGGACATAATCGTATCGGACCGGGAAAAATCGGAAGGCGCCGCGCGCCGTCGGCTGCGATCGAGCCCCTAGCCGCTCGGATCCGAGCGGAGGAGGAGGTGCGCATCGAGCCCCGTCACCACACCCGCCGTAGTGCGGGACGGCACGAGGCTTGCGATCAGGGTGGTCGCAGTCCCGTCAGGGCGGGGGACGACGAACTCCTGCTCCTCGAGGGGCCGCCCGGCCGCGATCCCGGCAAGGAACGCCGGGCCGAGGTCGAGACCGGGGCTGGAGAGGAGCTCGTCGATCGGCATTCCCACGAGCGCGGCCGCGCGTCGCCCGGCAATCCGCTCGAAGAGCGGAGAGGCGTAGGTGATCCGCCCGTCGGTCCCGGCGCCGAAGAGGAGGTTATGCCCCGCCTCCGAGATCTCCCTGAGCCGCCGGAGCGAGCGGTAGAGCGCGTCGTCGATCCGGTTCCGCTCGGCAATCACGGTCTCGAGCCGGCGGAGCTCGGAGATGTCCTCGTACACGAGGTAGTGGTTCCCGTCGGAGAGGCGTCGCCGGCGGAAGACGACCTCCCGCACCTCGCCGCCCCTGGTCCGCAGGTGGAAGAACCGGGGCTCGGGCGTCTCCCACGACGAGGCCTCGCGGTCCCACTCGGCGGCCATGGCCGAGCGGTAGTCCGGGTCGGGGTAGGCGAGCTCGAACCAGCGGTCGATGGTCCCGATCTCCTCGGCCGTGTACCCGAAGGTCTCGGAGAAGACGCTGTTCACGTAGAGGTACGCGCCGCCCGGGTCCACGATCGCGCACGGGAACGGCGAGAGCTCCACGATCTCGCGGAAGCGACGCTCTCGCTCGACGAGGTCCCGCTCGGCCTGCTTCCTCGCCGTGATATCCTCGATGATGCAGGTGAGCCCGGTCGAGCCGTCGTCGAACGCGGTCGAGACCAGACGGACCCGGTAATACCGGGCCGCCTCGCCCTCCCCGCGCTCGAGCTCGATCGAGACCTCGCCCTCGGAACGGGCCTCGAGCATCCGGCTCCGGACCTCGGGGGCCGAGACGATCGGCAGGCGGACGGCGTCGATCGAGGCGCCGAGCAGATCGGCGCGGTCCATGCGGAGGAACTCGAGGAAGCGGTCGTTCACCTGAAGGATCCGGTAGTGCTGATCGATGATCAGGATGTATTCGGCCGTGTAGTTCAGGATCGCGCCGAGGGGCACGCGCTGCGAGAGAAAGTAGACCTTCGCCGGCCCGAACGCGCGCATCTCGATCTGGCCGCCGACGCTGAGGATGTCGAGGTACTTGGCGGTCGAGTTCCTGTTCATGCCGAGGCCGGCCGCGATGTCCGAGACGGACATCCCCTTGGGGTTGTTCTTGAGGAGCGCGCGCACCCCCGCGAGCAGTTCGGGGGCGACGATGCCTGAGTCCTGGGTCATGACGGGAATGCTTCGTCATGATTTTCCCGCGAGAAATATAAAAAGAGTTGGGTTTGCATTTGGCCGGCACCACTCTTTAATAGCGCCGCAGCCTGATCTTCTCAGGCGCGGGCTCGTGGTCTAGCGGTTATGACGACGCCCTTACACGGCGTAGATCACCGGTTCGATCCCGGTCGGGCCCATCCCTTCTCACGAGATGATGTTCATGATCGAGCGGAAGCCCTCGCCCGTACGGTCGGCGCACCGCACCGCATCGACCTTCGCGAGGTCGACCTCCTCCGTCACCCGGCTGGCCATGCAGTAGGCGAGCGCCGGCGACCGCTTCCAGGTCCCGCGTTCGCGAAACGCCCGCGACGACGCGCAGAAACGGCATCGATCGAGCCCGATGCGCACGCCGGGGAGGCACTCGACCGTCCCCCGTTTTACCGGGAGCTCGCGCTGCTCCGTCTCAGTCATACCACTCCACCCGGTACCCCGCGCCGGCATAGGCTGCTTCGATCCGCTCGCGCCACGCGCCGTCCTCCTCCCCCTCGCCCGCCGTCCCACAGCGGCCCGGACGGCCGGATCGTCCGTCAGCAGGGACCGGCGTCCGCCCACGTGCCCGCGCTCCGTCCCGTCGCGAGTCGAAGACCCGCATGGACGCGCAACGGTATTCGCGGCAGAGACGGGGCCGGCTCTCGTGGCAGGCACAGGCCGACTGCTCCGTCGACGGCCAGACCAGGAACGGGCAGCCCGCGGACGACGGCACGACCAGCCTGTGCTCCTCGCTCACCTCGGCCCGGAACGATTCGCGCCGCACGGCCTCGCGGCAGTCGTAGTGCCGGCCGGTCACCCGGCGCTCGATCGAGATTGAGCGGCCGAGGCTGGCGCAGCACCTGCCGCAGTCGGTGCACCTGAACGGGACCGCCATCGCTTCACGTTCGATCCCCGTGGGCTTCAAGGTTCGCCCGGCGCAAAGCGCTTATGGCGCGAGGTTGTATGATCCGGGGATGACTGGGCCGGCGATCCTCGCGGAGGGCCTCCTGAAGCGCTACGGCGATCTCGTCGCGGTCGACCGCTGCTCCTTCGCGGTCGAGGAGGGCGAGGTCTTCGGCTTCCTCGGTCCGAACGGCGCCGGCAAGACCTCGACCATGCGCATGATCGCCTGCGTCTCGCCCAAGACCGAGGGCCGGCTCGAGGTCTTCGGCATGTCCGTCGACGACCATCCGCGCGAGATCAAGGCCCTGATCGGCGTGGTCTCGCAGGAGAACAACCTCGACACCGATCTCACGGTCTTCGAGAACCTGACGGTCTTCGCCCGGTTCTTCGAGATCGATCGGGCCGAGGCCGCGCGGCGAGCCGAGGAGCTGATCGGGTTCTTCGGCCTCGTCGAGAAGCGAGACACGGTGATCGAGACGCTCTCGGGGGGGATGAAGCGTCGGCTCACGATCGCCCGCGCCCTGATCAATCGGCCCCGGCTCGTGATCCTGGACGAGCCGACCACAGGACTGGATCCGCAGGCCCGCGCCCTGATCTGGGAGCGGCTCCGGGCGCTCCGGGCGCAGGGCTCGACGATCATCCTCTCGACGCACTACCTCGAGGAGGCCGAGCGGTTCTGCGACCGGCTGGTGATCATGGACGGCGGCCGGATCCTGGTCGAGGGCCGGCCCGCCGAGATCGTGGCCGCGCGCATGGGCCGGGCCGTGGTCGAGACCCTGGACGAGCCGGCCGTGATCGAGTGCCTGGAGCGGGAAGGTGTGGCGTACGACCGGTTCGGCGACCTGGTCCACATCACCACGGACACACCCGACGCGCTCGTGCAGCAGCCTGATCGCGGCCTGCAACCCGTCCCGCCTCTCCGTCCGGAACACGACGCTCGAGGATGTCTTCCTCCGGCTGACCGGCAGGGGGCTGAAGGACTGATGGCCGGGCAGGTCTCGTGGCGCGTCCGCCACGTCTGGGGCCGGAACCTCCACGTCTTCCTTCGGACCTGGAAGGTCAGCTTCCTGCCGCCGATCTTCGACTCGCTCTTCTTCCTGATCGCGCTCGGGTACGGCCTCGGCCAGTTCGTCTCCGAGATCGACGGCGTCTGGTACGCCCGCTTCGTCGCGCCCGCGATCGTCGCGATCGGGATCATGAACGCCTCGTACTACGAGACGACGTACGGCTCGTTCGTCCGGATGTACTACCAGAAGACCTTCGACGCCCTGATCGCGACCCCGGTCACGATCGAGGAGGTGATCGTCGGCGAGATCCTCTGGGGCGCGACCAAGGCTGTGATCTATACGGCGCTGGTCCTGCCCATCCTCGTGCTCTTCGGCGTGGTGAGCCTGCCGACGTCCCTGCTCCTGCTGCCGCTCGCCCTCCTCGGCGGCCTCCTCTTCGCCGCGATCGGCCTCTGCTTCACGGCCTGGACCCCGTCGATCGACACCCTCAACTACCCGTCGTTCCTCTTCATCACGCCGATGATGGTCCTCTCGGGGACCTTCTTCCCGCTCGAGAGCCTGCCGCTCCCGGTCCAGTACGTCGCGTACGCGATCCTGCCGCTCGCGCATGTCGTCTCCATCGCGCGGGCCCTGACCCTGCCGGCCGTCGCGCCCTTCGCCCTCTTCAGCCTCGTCTGGATGCTCGTCGCGACCGTGCTGATCATGCTCCTCGCGATCCGGATGATGAGGAAGCGGCTCGTGGTCTAGCGCCGCCGGGAGCCGAGAAGGGAGAGGGCCGCGAGGACGGCGAGAGCGCCGGCCGCGCCGAAGCCCGGGGCGGCCGTGGCCGTCGGGCCGACCCCGCCCGTGCCCTTCAGGGGCAGCTCGTCCACGTTCCCCTCTCCGATCGTGTAGGGCGTATCGCAGAACCCGTCGCCGTTCGCGTCGGGCGTGACCTCGGAGAAGCCCCTGCCGTCGGGCGTGCCCCAGAAGTTCCCGCCCCGCTTCGGGCCGCCCGCGATGTTCGGTCCGGCCGTCGCCGGGAGCGACCAGGTGTTGCGGTCGAACTCCTCGATATGGGTGTTGTTCGCGTTCACGAAGAGGTTGTCCGCGATCACGTTCTCGCGGGCGAGGTAGCCGTCGATCCCGTACGCGCCGTTGCCGCGGACCGTGTTCCCGAGCAGGCGGTTGCGGCTCGACGCGATCAGCATCAGCCCGTTGTGCTCGTTCTCGCTCGCGGTCGTATTCTCGACCACGTTGTCCTGGCTGACATCGGAGAGGACGAGGCCCGAGCCCCGGTTCGCCCCGGACGTGCAGTTCCTGACCGTCGAGTTCGTGACGGAGAAGAGATAGAGCCCGTGGTCGCTGTTCTCCCGGGCGGTCGACGCGGTCGAGGACGAGGCCCGAGACACCGATCGCGTGGACCCCGTACTGCCAGCCCCGGAGCGAGAGGTTACGGATCTCGACCCGGTCGGCCGGAGCCCCCGCCCCGCCCTGCACGAGGATCCCGGAGAGCTCGCGGAGCGCCGTTGCCGACGATCGCGTGCCCGTTCCCCTCGAGCACGACGTCCGATGCCCTGATCTCGATCGCCGCGTTCTCGCCTGCGCCCGCGATGTCGGTTCCGAGCTCGTACGTGCCCGGCGCGGTGATCACCACCGGACCCGTGACGGGCACGGCCGAGACGGCGGCGGCGAGGGCCAGCACCGCAAGGCAGAATGGGAGAAGGGCGCGAATCATCGTGCCCATCGCTCTGTTGTCTATCCTAGATACGGTTTTCCCACAGGAAGCGTCAGAAGATGCCGATCCGCCCGTATCCGCTCGTTCCGTGCCGTTCGCGCACGCCGCCGTAGGCGCGTCCGCACCGGCGCCCGCCGGTCGGCGGCCGCTGCTGCCGATGGTCGTCGTCGCGGACGGACCCGAAAGATGTCGAACTGGTCATCATGGTTCTCACGCCCTCCCGTTGACGGTCTCTTACCGGGATGAGAGAGCATCCAACGGATGGCACGGGAACTATACAAAGGTATCGGTGCCGACTCGTTTCCGCTGGGCCGTGCCGTAGCCGGTGACGACCCGGAGGTGCGGCCCGAAGGCCCGGTCGAGGTCCGGGTCGCCCGTGTCGACGTGGAGGCGGGGGGTCCGGGCGAGCTTGCCGGGGGTGCCGAGCACGATCAGGCGGTCGGGTCCGATTCGGCGGATCACGGCCGGCGAACAGACCTGCGTGCCGCGCCCGAGCACGAAGCCCTGCGCGCCGATCACGGAGAGGACGAGCCGCGCTTCGCGCCCGTCGCCGAGCAGGGCGAGCAGGTCCGCCTCGGCGAGGTCGGTCCCGACGAGCCGGCCGTCGAGGACGGCGTCGAACCCGAGCAGGGTCCCCTCCACGCCGAGGTGTTCGGCGACGGCGCCCGTGGTGGTCCCGGGCCCGAGCACGTAGAGGACGCCGGGGCGCATCGCGTCCGCGATGAACGCGCCGATCGCGGCCCTGGCGCGATCCTCGTCGGCCTCCTCGAAGACCTGCTTGGCCGCCTGAACCAGTCCCGGCGCGGACGGGGTCCGGACGATGGCGTGGAGGACGGTCCGGAAGTCGTTCGCGCGGTAGGCCTCCTCGTCCACGTCGATCACCTCGGCGTCGCCGAGGCGCATGGGGCCGTCCGCGAGCAGGACGCGGCCCACGGTGCCGGGGTCGAGCGCGAAGACCGACGAGTACATCTTGACCCCGGCGGGAATGCCGAGGACCGGGACGGCGGTTCCGACCGCGTCGGCGACGTCGCGCGCGGTCCCGTCGCCGCCGCAGAAGAGGACGAGGTCGACGCCGGCCTCGAGAAAAGCGCGGCAGGCCGCGCGGGTATCGGCGGCCGTCGACGGGTCCGCCGGTTCGTACACGCAGTCGCAATCCGCGATCCCGGCCGCAGCGAGCGGCGCGGCGCCCATCTCGCCGGCCACCGTGACGAACCGGAGCCCGTGCCCGGCGAGCGGGGCGAGGGCCTCGGCGGCCCGCGCCGGCGCGAGCGGCTCGGCCCCGAGGGCGCGGGCACGGTCGGCGAGGCCGTCCGTCCCCTTCAGCCCGACCCGCCCGCCCATGCCCGCGAACGGGTTGACCACCAGGCCGATGGTCCGGAACGCGGGCACGTTCAGTCGACCTTGGGGAGCCGGGAGAGGGCGTCCCGGATCAGGTCCTCGGGGTAGTCGTAGTCGGGCAGGTTTCCGGCGTAGTAGGCCTCGTACGACGTGAGATCGAAGTGGCCGTGGCCGGTGTTGTTGAAGAGGATCGTCTTCGCCTCGCCCGTCCGCCGGCACTCGAGGGCGACGTCGATCGCGGTCCGGATGGCATGCGCGGCCTCGGGGGCCGGGATGATCCCCTCGGTCCGGGCGAAGATCTGGGCCGCATCGAAGACCTCGTTCTGGTAGACCGAGACGGCCCGCGCGACCCCGTCCTTGACGAGCTTGGAGACCAGCGGCGAGTCGCCGTGGTACCGGAGGCCGCCGGCGTGGATCGCGGGGGGCACGAAGTCGTGGCCGAGCGTGTACATCTTCATGATCGGCGTCAGGCCGGCCACGTCGCCGTAGTCGTAGGCGTAGAGCCCCTTCGTGAGCGTCGGGCAGGCCGCCGGCTCGACCCCGATGATCTCGACCTCGGGGTGCTTCCCGGTCAGCTTGTCGCCGGCGAACGGGAACGCCATCCCGCCGAAGTTCGAGCCCCCGCCGACGCAGGCGATCACGGTGTCGGGGTACTCGTCGACCGAGGCGAGCTGCTCGCGGGCCTCGAGGCCGATCACGGTCTGGTGCAGGCAGACGTGGTTCAGGACCGAGCCGAGCGCGTAGTTGGTGTTCGCGTGGGTCGCGGCGTCCTCGACGGCCTCGGAGATCGCGATCCCGAGGCTCCCCGGTCGTCTCCGGGTCCTTCTCGAGCACGGCCCGGCCGGAGGCCGTGAGCGTGGACGGGCTCGGGTGGCACTCGGCCCCCCAGACCTGCATCATCATCTTGCGGTACGGCTTCTGCTCGTACGACGACCGGACCATGTAGACCGTGCAGTCCATCTCGAAGTGCGAGGTCGCGAACGCGAGGGCCGAGCCCCACTGCCCGGCACCCGTCTCGGTGGCGAGCCGCTCGATCCCGGCCTCGCGGTTGTAGTAGGCCTGCGGCACGGCCGTGTTCGGCTTGTGGCTGCCGGCCGGGCTGACCCCCTCGTACTTGTAGTAGATCTTCGCGGGCGTCTTGAGGTGCTGCTCGAGGCGGCGGGCGCGGAAGAGCGGGCTCGGGCGCCAGAGGCGGAGGATGTCGACGACCTCCTCGGGGATGTCGATGTACCTCTCGGTCGCCATCTCCTGCCGGATCAGCTCCATCGGGAAGATCGCCGAGAGGTCGCCGGGCGTCGCCGGTTTGCCCGTCTTCGGGTTGAGCGGCGGGTCGAGCGGGGAGGGCAGGTCGGCCTGGATATTGTACCACCTGCGGGGCATCTCCTCCTCGTCGAGGTGGATCTTGGTCTGCATGATCAGGGATTGTCCTGTATATAGATATACATTGTTGTCGAGATATGGCAGATGGTGGTCAGCGGCGGAGCTCGCCGTCGCTGCCGAGCCGGTCCAGGAGATCGTCCGCGCGCTTGACCACGAGCCGCGTCCCGCCCTGGTGCGGGGTCGGCGAGTAGAAGAGAACGTCCCCGTACCGGTCGATCGAGAGCGGGACGAAGCCCACGCGGGCGCCCCAGCGGCGGACCGGCTCGGGCATGGGCCGGCTCGGGATGCGCGCGGGCGGCACGAGCTTCAGGAGGTCGACGGCTTTGCTGCCTGTCCGCTTCTGCTCCGCCTGCTCGAGCCCCCGGAGGGCGGTCTCGAGGGCGGCGACCCGCCCCTGACCCGGGTCCCAGGCCTGGACCTGGTCGAGTGCGATCTGCCGCGCGGGCGGCGACCGCCGGTCCGCCTTCGTCGTCGGGGGCTTCCTGGCGCCGCTTCCCCGGGACTGGGGCTTCGAACGCATCGGCAGATCCGGGAGACCGGAGCGCCCACCAGACGCCGGCGCCGGCGACCAGGAGAAGGAGCGCGAGCGCGCCCAGGAAGTACGGGAACCACCACGAGGTCTCGCCGGGCGGCGGCGACGGCGCGACCGTCGTCGTGGCCGCGGCAACGGTCGTTGCGGTCGCCGTCGCCGCGGTCGGCGCCGTGATGATCGGTCGTCAGGGGCGCCGTGGTCACGGCCGTAGGCGGGCCCGTTGTGGGTACGGAGGTCGCGGGTGGCGGAGGTGGCCGGCGCCGTGGTCGGGGCAGCAGCCACCGCGAGCTGCACCGGGGCCGAGACCTGGGTGCCGACCGCGCCCGACGGGTCGGGGCTCGCGGTTCCGTGCTCGTGGTCGAAGAGCCCTTCGGCCCAGAGCTCGTACGCGCCGGCTCCGTACGCGGCGTCGCCGGTGTTCCAGGCCGCGCCGTTCGTTCCCCGCACCCGGTAGGGCGTCGTGGTGATCATGAGGCGGTCCAGGCTGGTCCGGGCGCCGCCGTCGCCGATGAGCGTGGAGACGGTCCGCCCCGCGGGGTCGCGAATCCGGACCGCGACCGGTGCACCGGTCCCGCGTGCCGCGAAGGCCGAGAGCGATCCCGAGACCTCGAGGTCGAACCGGCGCCCCTTCGCGGCCTCGCCGCCGGGAACGTACCGTCCGGTCTCGACGTCGATGAGGCGGAGCGAGATCGCGGGCTCCTCGACGGTCAGGGCGAGGGCGCGCCCGCGGTCCAGGTCGTACCATGCGCCGGTCCGGGTATCGTGGGGGATCGCCGCATGTTTCGGGTCGGCGATCCTGAGGGTCGCGACGGGGGCGGCGCCCCCGCCCGGCCCGTTCGCGAACCAGCCGAGCGTGTCGCCCGCGCCGATCCCGGCGGCCGTGACGTCGAGACCGCTCTCGCCCGCGTACACGACCGCGCCCGGGGACCGGATCACGTTCGGCGCGGCCGTCCCCGGCGTCACCGGGAGAGACGTCGCCGTGGGCGAGGGCGTGGGTGTCGGCGTCGGGGACGGCGTGGCCGACGGCGTCGGCCCGGTCCCCAGGTACGGCTGGAGCGCTGCGTACCACCGCGCCGCGATCTTCTTCTCGCCGCTCTCGGCCGGGTGGATCCCGAGCGGGGCCTGGTTGTCCGCGACCCCGTCGTACCCGGTGTACATGTCCACGACCACGACCGGCGACTGCGAGGTCGAGGTGCGGGCCGCGACCCCGGGGATGGCCGCGTTCAGGGCCTCGATGCCCGGGCGCGGGAACGAGGTCGGCGGGATCTTCGCGAGCAGGATCACCGCGTTCGGGTTCTTGGCGCGGAGCTGGGCGATGATCCCCTCGAGGTTCCGGACGCTCTCGGCCGTCGGGACGGCGTTGAGCACGTCGTTCGTGCCGAGCATCAGGAGGACCACGTCGAACTGGTACTTCGTGAGCCAGAGGGCGAGCTTCCCCTGCCCCGGGTCGTCGGCGACCCCGTTGAGGATCCCGCCGGTCATGTACCCGCCGTGGCCCTCGTTGTCCTGGTCGAAGTCGTACGCGAAGTTCGGCGCGGTCCAGGAGCCGACGAAGTCGACGTCGCGCCCCTGGAGCTGCTGCCAGAGCCAGTAGCGGTAGGTCGGGTGGCTCGCCTCCGCCTGCGTCTGGGTCGACCCCTTGGTCATGGAGTCGCCCAGGGGCAGGATCCGGACCGTCGCGCCGGCCGTGCCCGCGACGATCAGGAGCAGGAGGACGAGCAGGGCGGCACGTCGCATGGTTCGATCCTGTACGGTGGAGCAGTCAAGGAGATGAAAGTATGGTTCGGAAGGCCAAGCTACTTTTCGTCGCGGCAGGAAGTGTACATAATGCGCTCCGATCCCGCGGTCAGGGCTGTCCTCTTCGACCTCGACAACACGCTCGTCCGGTTCGTCGACGCCCAGCTGGCGGCCTGCGGAGCCGTTGTCGACTTTGTGGGCGCGGGGACGGCCGACGGCCTCTTCGCCTGCTTCCTCCGCCCCGTCCACGGGTTCGAGAGCCCGGCTCACATCGGGGACTACCTCGCCTCGATCGGGTCTGCGGCCGATACTGGCGAGGCCGCCGGCCTGTTCGAGTCTTCGAAGCTCGCGGCGCTCGCGCCGTACGCCGGGGTGGCCGACGTACTCGGCACACTCCGCGACGCCGGGCTTCCCCTCGCCGTCGTGAGCGACGCCGACGCGCAGCACGCGGCCGCACGGCTGGAGCGGTGCGGGCTCTCGGACTACTTCGAGGTCGTGGTGACGCCCGATGTCACGGGCGAGCGGAAGCCCGCGGCCACGAACTTCCTGTATGCTCTCGACCGTCTCGGGGCCGCGCCCTCCTGCGCCGCGATGGTCGGGGATTCCCTCCGCCGGGACATCGAGCCCGCGAAGCGGCTCGGCCTCCTCTCGGTCCACGCCGCGTACGGCGACTGGAACCCGGGCTACGTCTGCACTCCCGACCACCGGCTCGATGCGATCGCCGCGCTCCCGCCGATCCTGCTCGTGTAGCCGAAACCTTTTTCCTCCACTGGGCCGTCTCCGGTGCTGATGCCACCCCAGGAGGGCGTGATACACGAACAGAAGATCGCCTACTTCACGATGGAGTGCGGGATCCTCTCCCAGATCCCGACCTACGCGGGCGGCCTGGGGATCCTCGCGGGCGACATCATCCGTTCGAGCGCCGACCTCCGGCTCCCGCTCGTCGGTGTCACGCTCGCGAGCCGCCACGGGTACTTCCACCAGGAGATCGACGACGAGGGCCGGCAGCACGAGCTCCCGTCCGAGTGGGACCCGGGGAAGCTGATGGAGGAGGCGGGCCCGCGGATCACGGTCCATATCGGCGGACGGGATGTCCAGGTCCGCGCCTGGCGGTATGTCCAGCAGAGCGTCACGGGGGGGCGGGTCCCTCTCTACTTCCTCGACACCGACCTCGCGGGAAATGCCTCCGCCGACCGCGAGATCACGGACAAGCTCTACGGAAACGACCGCCGGATCCGCTTCGCCCAGGAGTGCGTGCTCGGCTGCGGCGGCGTCCGGATGCTCGACGCCCTCGGCTACGGGATCCGGAAGTACCACATGAACGAGGGGCACTCGGCCCTGCTCGCCCTCGAGCTCCTGCGGCACCACGGGATGGACGTGGAGGAGGTCCGCGAACGGTGCGTCTTCACCACGCATACGCCGATCGAGGCCGGCCACGACCGCTTCTCGTACGAGCTCGTCGACGAGATGGTCGAGAACGAGACGCAGCGGGAGCTCCTCCGCAGGTACGGCGGAGAGGACGAGCTGAACATGACCCTGCTCGCGCTCAACCTCTCGGCATACGTGAACGGCGTCGCAAAGAGCCATGGCGCAGTCTCGACACGGATGTTCCGGGGATACACCATCCACGCGATCACGAACGGGGTCCACTCGTTCACCTGGACGTCGCCGCCCTTCCGGCGGCTCTTCGACCGGTACCTGCCGGGGTGGGCGAACGAGCCCGAGCTCCTGGTGCGCCAGCAGATCATCCCGAACGAGTACGTCTGGCAGGCGCACCAGGAGGCCAAGCGGTCGCTCGTGGAGTACGCGAACCGCCTGACCGGCTCCCACCTCTGCGACGAGACCCTGACCCTCGGGTACGCCCGGCGGTTCACGCCGTACAAGCGCCCGACCCTCCTCTTCGCGGACCTCGAGCGGCTCAGGAAGGCCTGCGGCTGCGGGAAGGTCCAGATCGTGATGGCCGGCAAGGCCTATCCCACGGACGCGATGGGCAAGGCGCTCGTGGCCGAGGTCCAGCGGCTCCGGGAGGAGCTCGCGGGCGAGATCGAGATCGCCTTCATTCCCGACTACGACATGGACATCGCGGCCCGGCTCGTGGCCGGCGCGGACGTCTGGCTCAACACGCCCGAGCGGCCGATGGAGGCCTCGGGCACGAGCGGGATGAAGGCCGCCCACAACGGCGTGCCGAACTTCTCGGTCCTCGACGGCTGGTGGATCGAGGGCTGCATCGAGGACGTGACAGGCTGGTCGATCGGCCCGCCGCCCGAGGAGGAGGTCTCGCCCGAGGACGGGCTCTCGTGGGAGCTCGACGACATCTACAACAAGCTCGGGTACGTGATCCGGCCTCTCTACTACCGGCGCCGCGACGAGTGGATCGAGGTGATGAACAACGCGATCGGCACGGTCGCCTACTACTTCAACACGCACCGGATGATGCGCCGGTACGTGACCGAGGCCTACCTCTAGGCCGGCAGGTATAACGCCGGCCTCCGCCGATCCGATCAGGTGAACCGCGGTGCGGGCCCTGACGGCCTCTTCGCCCGTCTCGCCGGACCGGGGCTCGTGCGGGGGCCGGTGGTCGGCCCGTTCGACGGGCAGGCGGTCGAGGTCTGGCTCCGCGACGGCGAGCCCGCGATCGCCGTTCTCGCCGAGGGGGACGCGGACGACCTCGAGGGCCTTCACCGGATCGCGTGGTCGCTCGGGTGCCCTGCGGCGCTCGCACCGCAGCAGGGGCGGGTCGTCGTGATCGTGACGGCAGGCCCGCCGGCGGAGCCGGTTGCGCCGCGCGTGCTCGGGTCCGCCCCCGGCCGCATCGACGCGGTCCCGGCACCGGTGCCGGGCGTGGTCCATGCGCTCGTCCGGCTCGCCGGGACCTGGCGCGAGCGCCTCCTCCGCCAGTGCCTCGCCGGCCACCACGACTGGACCGAGGCCGAGCCTGAACCTGGCCGTCGAGGCGCCGATCGCCGGGCTGCTGCTCGGGACGGCGGACGGCGGCGCCGCCGCTGCCCGGATGCACGCCGAGCTCGAGGCCGCCGGGGTCGTGCCGGGCGCGGTCCCGCCCGGGCTGCTCGCGCTCGCGTGGGACCTCCACCTCGCCCGGGGCGTCCGCCTCGCGGGCGCGGATGCATCCGTCGGGCCGCGGCCGCCCGCGGACCGCACAGGGCCGGACCGGTCCGTGCTCCGGCGGTTCGCGGCGTGGGCCGGGACGGACACTGACGGCGTGGAGCGCGTGCTCGTGCCGGCGTGCGGTGCGGGCCGCCTCCTGCTCGTGTTCGGCGACCGGGCCGCGGCGCACAATATACAGGCTGTACGCGCTCGACCCCGACCCCCGGGCCGTCCTCTTCGCGGCGGCCCTTGTCGAGCGCGAGTTCGGGGGCCGGCTCGCCTGTGTCGTCCGGGCCGCGCACCCGCTCGTCGACGACGACCTCTACAACGACCCGCTCGCGCGACTCATCCCGGAGGACGCCCGCGCCCGGCTCCGGCCGGCCGACTGGCCGTCCCTCTTCGGCGGCGTCGACCGCTTCGACCGCGTCCTGATCGCCGACCCGGTCGTCCCGCTGACCCGGCGGACGGCCGTGCAGCGGTATATCGAGGGCCGGTACGCGACAGCAGGCGCCGGGACGGACCCGGCCCTGCTGCTCGTCGAGGCCGGGGTCCGCCGTCTGGCGCCGGGCGGACGCGTGCTCGCCCTCTACCCGGTCGGCCGCGTACCGCGTCCCGTCCGCCGCCGCCTTCCGGCGGTGGCTCGCGCCGCGGGCCGATGTGCTGATCGCCATGCCCGGATACTGCGCGGTCAGGGCCGCGGCCGAACCCCTTGCAGCCCCGATCCTCGCCGGCGGGTTCGGCGAAGGGACGCCCGCGCTGCGTGCGTACCCGCGCTCCGCGCTCGACGCCGGCTCCTGGACCCTCGCCGACCCGGCCCGGACCGCGCTCCTCGCCCGGCTCGAGGCCGGCGGCGCCCCGCTCGGCGACATTCTCCTCGGCGGCGTCCGCATGGCGGCGCCGGTCACGCTCGACCCGGCGCTCCTGATCGACGCCCGCGACCGCCGCCGCCTCCTCCGCGCCGACCGCCGGGCGGCCCGGGCGATCCGCCCGGTGGTCGCGCCGGAGGACGTGGTCCGGTTCGGGTCGGCCCGCGCCGCCTCCCGGTTCGCCGTTGCCGGCCCGCTGCCCCCGCGGGCCCGGCGCCTCGCCCTCGAGCTCGGCCTCGAGCCGCCGGAGACGGACCTCCTTCCCCCGCCTCGGGCCCGCGTCTCCTCTTCGCCGAGGGCGCGCGTGTCCCCGCCTTCCTCTGCGATCCTGTCGGCCGGGCCGTCCCGACGGCGGGGGTCGGCACCATCGCCCCCGCCGATCCCTTCCTCGCAGGCCTCCTCCACTCGGCGCCCATCGCCGCCCTCATCGCCGAACGCTGTCCCGGCGGTCTCTCCGCCCGCTGCCTGGCGCGGCTTCCGGTCCGGCTCCCGGATCCGTACGACGACCGCGAGCGGCAGGCCGGCGACGAGATCGCGGCTCTGGCCGTCGAGCGCATGGCCCTCGCGGGCCGGGACGGGCCGGACGCGGAGGCCCGCCGGCGGGAGATCGAGGCCGCGATCGACGCTGCTGTCGAACGGCTCTACGGCATTTCGTCAAATTAAAATAGCAGTGCCGTCAGAAGTGGTGCATTAACATGAGCGAGGTCTGTTTTTCCGAGGCGTGCGGCCCCGGTCAGCTCCCGAAGGCGCCGACCGGGATCCAGGGCCTCGACGAGATCACTTCGGGCGGCCTTCCACGCGGCCGCCCCACGCTCGTCGCCGGGGGCGCCGGTTCGGGCAAGACGATGCTGGCCATGGAGTTCCTGGCGCGGGGTGCGGCCGAGTTCGGCGAGCCCGGCGTCTTCCTCGCGTTCGAGGAGTCGAAGGCGGATCTCGTCCAGAACTTCCGGTCGATCGGCCTCGACCTCGAGGCGCTGGTCGCGGAGAAGAAGCTCGTGATCGATTACCTCCACATCGACCAGGCCGAGATCCACGAGGCCGGCGACTTCGACCTCGAAGGACTCTTCTTCCGGCTCGGCCTTGCCGTCGAGGCCGTCGGGGCAAAACGGGTCGCGATCGATACGATCGAGATCCTCTTCTCGGCCTTCGAGAACCACGCCGTGATCCGGTCCGAGCTCCAGCGGCTCTTCCGCTGGCTCAAGGACCGGAACCTCACGGCCGTCGTGACGGGCGAGCGGGGCGACAACACGATCACCCGGTACGGGCTCGAGGAGTACGTGGCCGACTGCGTGATCCTGCTCGATACCCGGATCCAGCACGAGGTCACGACCCGCCGGCTCCGGATCGTGAAGTACCGGGGCTCGACCCACGGCATGGACGAATACCCGTTCCTGATCGACCAGGACGGCTTCTCGGTCCTGCCGATCACCTCCGCGACCCTCGAACAGACGGCCTCGGACGAGCGGATCTCGACCGGCATCCCGCGCCTCGACGCGATGCTCGGCGGCGACGGGGTCTTCCGCGGCAGCTCGGTCCTGATCTCGGGGACGGCCGGCATGGGCAAGTCGACCATCGCCGCCCACTTCGCCGATGCGGCCTGCCGCCGCGGCGAACGGGTCCTGTACTTCGCGTTCGAGGAGTCCGAGGGCCAGATCATCCGGAACATGCGCTCGGTCGGGCTCGACCTGGAGCGGTGGGTCCGGGACGGCCAGCTCGCCTTCCACGCGGCCCGCCCGACGATGTGCGGCCTCGAGCTCCACCTGGTCAACATCCACAAGGTCGTACGGGCGTTCAGGCCGCAGCTGGTCGTGATCGACCCGCTCTCGAACCTGACCATGATCGGCGAGCAGCAGCAGGTCCGCTCCATGCTGACCCGCCTGATCGACTTCCTCAAGAGCGAGGGGGTCACGGCCGTCTTCACGGACCTGACGGCCGCCGAGTTCAACCTCGAGAAGACCGATGTCGGCGTCTCGTCCCTGATGGACACCTGGCTGCTGCTCAGGAACCTCGAGCACAACGGCGAGCGGAACCGCGGGCTCTACGTGATCAAGTCGCGCGGCATGGCCCACTCGAACCAGATCCGCGAGTTCGTGATCACCGACAGCGGCATCGATCTCCTCGACGTGTACACGGGCCCCGGCGGCGTCCTCACGGGGGCGTCGCGCGTCGCGCAGGAGACCCGGGATCGCGCGGAGACGATCCTGCGCCGCCAGGCCATCGAGGCCCGGCAACGGGCGCTCGATCGGAAGCGGCGGTCGCTCGAAGCCCAGATCGCGCTCCTGAACGCGGAGTTCGAGGAGGCCGAGGACGAGGCGATGCGCGAACTCCAGCAGGAGGAACTCCTGGAGGAGGCGCAGGTCAGCAGCACCCGCGAGCAGGCCCGCCGCCGGAAGGCGGACAGTCCGGGGGAGGCATGAGAGCTCTTTATGGGGAGTGCGGCCATGAATGAGAGTGACATGCAGGAGACCGGCGAGCCCGACGACGGGCTCCGGCCCGGCGAGTTCTGGACCCTCAAGCTCTACGTCGCCGGCCAGAGCCCGCGGTCGCTCGCGGCGTTCGCGAACCTGAAGAAGATCTGCACCGAGCATCTTCCGGGGCAGTACTCGATCGAGGTGATCGACCTGCTCGAGCACCCGCAGCTCGCGGCCGGCGACCAGATCATCGCGATCCCGACCCTGATCCGGAATCTGCCGACGCCCATACGGAAGATCATCGGCGACCTCTCGAACACCGACCGGGTGCTGGTCGGTCTCGACCTCCGCAAGGAGACGACATCCTGACGGCGGGGAACGTGAAGCCGACGGACGACAACGACGACGGGACGCGGCGTGGCGCCGGGGCGAAGGAGACGGACCACGGTGAGCTCCCCCGCCTCTCGCCCGCCGAGGCCGAAGAGACGCTGTCTGCGATCCGGCTCGGGCAGGTGGACGCGTTCCTGATCGCGACCGGGCAGGGCGACCGGGTCTACACCCTCCAGGGCTCGGAGCACCCGTACCTGATCTACGTCCGCTCCATGAGCGAGGGCGCGGTCACGACCACTCCGGACGGGACAATCCTCTTTGCGAACGCCCGCTTCGCCGAGCTCGCCGGGGCTCAGCGCGATCAGCTGGTCGGAACGCCCTTCTCGCGCTAGATCTGCCCCGGCGACCTCGACCGTGTCGAGGCCCTGCTGCGGAGCAGCGCCGGCGACCGCTCGCGGGGCGAGGCCGAGCTCTGCCCCGCCGGCGGCGGGAGCGTGCCCGTCTACCTCTCGGTCAGCCCGTACACGTCGGGGGACGCCTCCGGGTTCTGCATCGTGGTCACGGACCTCTCCGAGCAGAAGCGGACGGCCGCGCTGGTCGAGAGCGCGGAGCTGACCCGATCGATCCTGGAGCGGGCCGGCGACGCGATCGTGGTGCTCGGGACCGACGGGCGGATCGTGCTCGCCAACCAGGCCGCCCACCGCCTGGCCGGCGGCAACCCGCTCCTGCGCCCCTTCGGCGAGGCCTTCCCGCTCACCCCGACCGAATCGGGCGACGCGGAGACGCTCGCCGCGTGCGGGGGCATCCCCGCCCGCGACGTCGAGGGCGGACCCGCCGAGTACGTTCTCCGGTCGCCGTCGGGACCGCCCCGGACCCTGCTCGTGAACGCCGCGTCCGTGCTCGGCCTCTGCGACGAGCCGGCCGGGTGCGTGCTCTGCATGACCGACATCTCGGTCCAGAAAGAGAACGAGCGGCGGCTCGCGCGGGCGCTCGACGACGCGGCGAGCTCGAACCGCGAGCTCCAGCAGTTCGCGTACATCGCGAGCCACGACCTCCAGGAGCCCCTGCGGATGGTGACGAGCTATCTCCAGCTCCTCGAGCGGCGATACCGCGACGAGCTCGACCAGGACGCGCGGGAGTTCATCGGGTTCGCGGTCGAGGGCGCCCAGCGGATGCAGCAGCAGATCATGGACCTCCTGACGTACTCGCGGATCACGAGCCGGGGCCAGCCCCCGTCGCCCGTGGACCCGGCCACGGCTCTGGCCGAGGCGATCACGCGGCTCGAACTCATGATCGCCGAGACCGGGGCCGAGATCTGCATCGGTCCCATGCCCGTGGTCCAGGCCGACCCGTCCCAGCTCACACAGGTCTTCCAGAACCTGATCGGCAACGCTCTCACCTTCCGGTCGAGCGAGCCCCCGCGGATCCGGATCGAGGCCGTGAAGGAGGAGGACGCGGTCCGGTTCTCGGTCAGCGACAACGGGATCGGGATCGCGCCCGAGTACCACGACCGGATCTTCCAGATGTTCCAGCGGCTCCACCCGCGCGACCGCTACCCCGGGTCGGGGATCGGCCTCGCGATCGTCCAGCGGATCGTCGAACGCCACGGCGGGCGGGTCTGGCTCGAGTCGGCCGAGGGGAAGGGGTCGACCTTCTTCTTCACCATCCCGACCACCCCGCCGGGGGAGGGTGCATGACGGACGGACCGTCCGGCGGAGGCACAGCCTCGGTCTCCGCCCGAGACAGCGACACCGGAGGGCGGCGCGAGATCCTGCTCGTCGAGGACAGCCAGGGAGACGTCCGGCTGATCCGCGAGGCCCTCCGCGAGATCTGCGGCGGGCACGTCCTCCACGTGGTCAACGACGGGGTCGAGGCGCTCGCCTTCCTTCACCGGACCGGCGCCTACGTCTCGGCGCCGCGCCCGGACCTGATCCTGCTCGACCTGAACCTCCCGCGGAAGAACGGGCGCGAGGTCCTCTACGAGATCAAGCGCGACGAGCAGCTCCGGGATATCCCCGTCATCGTCCTGACCATCTCCACGGCCGAGGAGGACGTCCTGACCGCCTACCGCCTCCACGCGAACTGCTACGTGATCAAGCCCGTCAACCTCGACAACTTCTTCCGCGTGCTCAACTCGGTCGCAACGCTACTGGCTCTCGAGCGGCCGTGCAAGAGACGGGGACGGCCATGGCGGATGATCGGATCCCCCTGCTCCTGATCGAGGACAACCCGGCCGACCTGCGGCTCGTGGCCGAGCTCCTGGAGGACGCGGCACCGGGCCGGTTCCGGGTCGAGCCGGCGCGCCGGCTCGCGGAGGGGCTCGAAGCCCTCCGCGCCGATCCGTTCGCGGCCGTCATCCTCGATCTCTCCCTCCCCGACGCCGACGGCGTCGCGGCGATCGGGGCCGTCCGGGAGGCGGCCCCGTCAACGCCCGTCATCGTCCTCTCGGGGATGCTCGACGACGAGGTCCGGCGCACCGCCGCCGAGCACGGGGCGTCCGCGAGCTTCGTCAAGGGCGAGGACTCGATCGCGCCGCTCGTCGCTGCAATCGACGAACTCATCCGAGAACGGCCCTGAATTCAGCACCGCTTGAACGAAATGTATATAAACGGTCAGCGCCTCTTGAGGTTCGTATGGCCCAATCAGCCCGGCCCGACAGGCTGCACCTGCTGCTGGTAGAAGACAACGCCGGCGATGTCAGGCTGATTCGCGAGGCCTTCAGGACGAGCGGCCAGGAGATCGAGATCGCGGTGGTCCGCGACGGCGTCGATGCTCTCGACTACCTGCGGGGTTCCGGCGCCTACGGCTCGGCGCCGCGCCCGGACCTGATCCTGCTCGACCTGAACCTCCCGAGGAAGAGCGGGCGCGAGGTCCTCCGCGAGGTCAAGGCCGACGACGTGCTCAGCGCGATCCCCGTCGTCGTCCTGACCACGTCGGCCGCCGACGAGGATATCGCGTTCTCGTACCGCACTCACGCGAACACCTACATCATCAAGCCGGTCAACCTGGACCGGTTCCTCGAGGTGATCGGCTCGATCGGGGCGTACTGGTCCCACATCGCGCGTCTCCCCGGAGGCAACAACGGCGACAACGGCAACCCCGCCGCCCGGCCGGCCTGAACGCCATCGGCACCCCTGTCCAGCACTCTCGCGCTGCCCGCCGCGCAAACTACATAAACGAGTCCGCGCAAGTATAACCCTGAGCCCCGCCGGACGAGAGAAATACGGCAGAATACGGGCTCTACGGGATATCGGGGACCGTTTTGATGCCCGATGGGGAGAGATACGCTAGGATGACGCCTGTCAGCAACGATCCGCGGGGGCCGCAGGCTGTGCCCGGAACGAGGAGGCGGTGACCACGGACCCAGAGCCGCTCCGGGTACTGCTGGTCGAGGACAACCCCGGCGACGCGCGGCTCGTCCGCGAGATGCTCGCCGAGATGAACACCGAGCGCTACGACGTGACCCCGGTCGACCGGCTCGCCGACGCCCTGGCCGTTCTCGCCGAACGACCGTTCGACGCGATCCTGCTCGACCTGAACCTGCCCGACAGCTACGGCCTCGCGACCCTGATCAAGATCCGCGCCGTCGCCCTGCACGTCCCGGTGATCGTGGTCTCCGGCCTCGCCGACGAGGAGATGGCGATCCACGCCCTGCGCGAGGGCGCGTACACCTACCTCGTCAAGGGCCAGATGAACGGCTACCTCCTGAACCGCTCCATCCGCTACAGCATCGAGCGCGAGCGGACCGAGCAGATTCAGCAGCTGCAGCGGGCGCGGGAGTATGCCGAGAACATCGTCGACACGATCCGCGAGGTGCTGATCGTGCTCGACAACCGCCTGCGGATCGTCTCGGCGAACCGCGCCTTCTACGAGACCTTCCAGACGGCCCCCGAGAAGATCGAGGGGCGGTTCATCCACGAGCTCGCCGACCAGGTCTGGAACATCCCCGAGTTCCTGGCCCTGCTCGAGAAGATCCTGATGCACTCGAACGGGCAGGCGGGGCTCGAGCTCGACCACGAGTTCCCGGTCCTCGGGAGGCGCGTGATGCTCCTCAACGCCCGCTGGGTCTACGAGGAGCGCGGCGAGACCGACCGCATCCTGCTCGCGATGTCCGACATCACCGAGCGGAAGCGGGCCGAGGAGGCGCTCGCGGCCGAGAAGGAGCGGCTGGACGTCACGCTCTGGAACATCGGCGAGGGGGTGATCGTGGCCGACGTGCGCGGCACGATCGGCCTGCTGAACCGGACGGCCGAGCAGCTGACCGGCTGGATCGCCCAGGATGCGATCGGACGCAGGATCGACGATGTCTTTCAGGCCGTGGACGAGCGGACGCGCGAACCGTGCGGCAACCCGGTTGCGCTGGTGCTGCAGCAGGGCTCGCCCCGCCACCGCTCGCGCCACAAGGTCCTGATCGCCCGCGACGGGACGGAGCGGCCGCTCGGCGAGACCGTGGCCCCCGTCCGCGACGGCCACGGCGACATCATCGGGGTCGTGATCGTCTTCCGCGATCTGACCGCCGAGCGGCGGGTCGAGGAGGACCTCGCCAAGAACGAACGGCTCGAGTCGGTGGGCGTGCTCGCGGGCGGGATCGCGCACGACTTCAACAACACGCTCACCGCGATCGAGGGGAACATCCTGGTCGCGAAGGCGCACCTGCCCGAGGACCAGAAGGCGTTCGAGCGGCTTCTCGAGGCCGAGAAGGCCGCCCACCGCGCGCGGGACCTCACGCGGCAGCTCCTGACCTTCGCCCGCGGCGGCCAGCCGATCAAGAAGGTGCTGCACATCGCCGATCTCATCAATGAATCGACCCTCTTCGCCCTCTCCGGCTCGAAGGCCCACGCCGAGTTCTCCATCCCGAAGAACCTCTGGCCCGTCGAGGCCGACGAGGACCAGCTCAAGCAGGTGATCAACAACCTGGTGATCAACGCCGATCAGGCGATGCCCGAGGGCGGGACGCTCACGGTCTCTGCCGAGAACGTCGCGCTCACCGAGGACGAGATCCTGACTCTCGGGGCCGGGGACTTCGTTCGGGTCCGTGTCTCGGACACCGGAGTCGGGATCCCGAAGGAGCACGCCGCGAAGATCTACGAGCCGTACTTCACGACCAAGCAGACCGGGAGCGGGCTCGGGCTGACCGTCGCCTACTCGGTCGTCCGGAACCACGGCGGGACCATCGAGGTCGAACCGCGCGCCGGCGGGGCAGGCACCACCTTCACCGTCTACTTCCCGGCCTCCCACGCCCCCGTGCAGCAGGAGGCCGCGATCACGGAGCCGCCGCGCCGCGGCAACGAGCGGGTCCTCTGGATGGACGACGAGGAGATGATCCGCGAGGTCGGGGAGGAGATGCTCGGCATCCTCGGGTACCAGGGCGCGTTCGCCGCCGACGGGGCCGAGGCGATCGAGGTCTTCCAGAAGGCCACCGCCGCGGGAGACCGGTTCGACGCCGTCATCCTCGACCTGACGACCCCGCTGGGGCTCGGCGGGGTCGAGACGATCCAGCGCCTCCTCGAGATCGACCCCGACGTCCGGGCGATCGTCTGCAGCGGGTACTCGAACGACCCCGTGATGGCGAACTTCCGCGACTACGGGTTTGCCGGCGTACTGACCAAGCCGTTCTCCCTGCAGAACCTCGACGACCAGCTCCGCCGCGTCATCGGCGGACCCCGCTGACCCCCCCTCTTTTACCCGGCCAGGTGCGTGACCAGGATCCGCAGGCCGATCCCGATCAGCACCACGCCACCGACGGCCTCCATGGATCGGCCGAACCGTTCGCCCAGCCGGCTGCCCGCGAGCCCGCCCGCGAGCGAGAGCCCGAAGGTGACCGCGCCGATCAGGAGCGCCGCCAGGAGGATCGGGGTCGCCGGGTCCGCCAGCCGGAGCCCGAGCCCGACAGCGAGCGCGTCGATGCTCGTGGCGACGGCGAGCAGCAGCAGCACCCGGACGGAGAGGGCCGGGCGGTCGTCGTCCTCCCGCCCGGTAACGGCCTCGTAGATCATCCGGCCGCCGATCCCGGCGAGGAGCAGGAACGCGATCCAGTGGTCGATCCCGCCGATGAGTCCGGCGAAGGCCGACCCGAGGAGCCAGCCCGCGACCGGCATCAGGGCCTGGAAGATGCCGAACGCGAGGGCCATCGCGAGCGCCCCGCGGGCCCGCCCGCCGCGCGGAAGCACGGCCCCGCGCCCGATCGCGACGGCGAAGGCGTCCATCGAGAGCCCGACCGCGATCAGCAGCACCGCGACGAGGTCCATGGTCGGGGCTACTGGCGGCGGAGCCGCTTCGCGATCCGCTCCCGGTATTCCCGGAGGAGCCCGATTCCGACCACGACGAGGGACGCGCCGATGATCAGGATGATGATCGGGGTCAGGTTGTCGCTGACGACCGGGATGTTGCCGAAGAAGTAACCGAGGCCGACGAAGAGGAGGACCCAGCAGACGCTCCCCGCAAACTCCCACTTCGCGAACTCGGCGTAGTCCATCTTCCCGATCCCCGAGAGGAACGGCGTGAACGTCCGGACGAACGGGACGAAGCGGGCGAGGAAGATCGACTTCTTACCGTGCCGGTCGAAGAACTCCTGGGCCGAACGGATGTACTGGGGCCGGATGAGCCGGTTGTCCCAGGTGAGCATGCGATCCCCGGACCGCCGGCCGATCCAGTAGTTCGTGTGGTCGCCCAGGACGGCGGCGACGATCAGGAGCGGGATCAGCACGCGAACGTCGAGAACGCCGGCGCCGGCGAAGGCGCCCGCGATGAAGAGGAGCGAGTCGCCGGGGAGGAACGGAAAGATGACGAGCCCGGTCTCGATGAAGATGATCAGGAAGAGGATCCCGTAGGCCCAGGCTCCGTACTGCTGGACCACCGGGAGGAGGTAATCGTCCAGGTGGAGGAGGAGTTCCAGGAGTCCGGGCAGGGCCGACATCGGATACAGGTTGGCCCCCGGCCAATAAATACACGTCTGCATTTCACTTTCACGCCGCAGTTCTCCATATCTCATATACCCGCGAGGAGCAGGGATCATCATGCACCTGCCCCTCTGCCCCGGCGTGACCTTCGAGGCCGGCCGGCTCCACACCCTGCTCGGCCCGCCCGAATGCGTCGCGGCCCTGCTCGCCGACCCGGCGACGGCCCGGTTCACGGCGGCCTGCATCTGCCCGGAGGGTTCGGCCCTGCCCGCCTTCCTCGACCCTGTCGCGCACCGGTGCCGGCTCCGGCGCGTCCGTTCGGCCAGGGACCTCCTCCGCGAGCTCGCATCCGCGCGCGAGGCGATCGTCGTGGTCGAGCACGCGCCGGCCCTCTACGACGAGGACGGGGCCGTGCGGCGGAGCCTGGGCCACCAGCTCCGCGCCCGCTCGGCGTTCGCGATGGTCGTGCTCTACGCCGAGACCCCGGACCCCGCGTTCGCCGCGATCGCGGGAGGGGCCGACCGCTCCTTCGTCCTCGTCTGCGCCGGGCCGTCCTCGGCGTTCGGCCGCCAGCTCCCGCCGGGCCAGACCACGCTCACGGGAATGTGATCCGGACCCCCGGTCCCGGGCAACTCTTTTATAGAACCATAATGCACCTTTACAGCCATAGGTGTGATAGTATGGCGCAGGTGCAAGGAGGACAGCCGATCATCATTCTGAGGGAGGGAACGACCCAGACCCGCGGGCGCGAGGCCCTCGGCAACAACATCGCGGCCGCGAAGGCCGTCGCGAACGCGGTCCGCTCGACCCTCGGCCCGCTCGGCATGGACAAGATGCTCGTCTCGGGGATCGGGGACATCGTGATCACGAACGACGGCGCGACGATCGTGGACGAGATGGACATCGAGCACCCGGCCGCGAAGATGATGGTCGAGATCGCGAAGACGCAGGACCAGGAGGCCGGCGACGGCACCACCACGGCCGTCGTGCTCGCTGCCGAGCTCCTCTCCCGGGCCGAGACGCTCGTGGGCGACGAGGTCCACCCGACCGTGATCGCGGCCGGGTACCGGCTCGCGGCCGACCGCGCCGCCGAGCTCCTCGACGGGCTCGCCTGTGAGGTCACCCCGTCCGACACGCCCCTGCTCTACCGGATCGCGATGACCGCGATGACCGGCAAGGGCGCCGAGGTCGCCATGGACCAGTTCGCCGCGATGGTCGTGAAGGCCGTCGGGATGGTCGTCGACGAGGACGGGACCGTCGACCCCGAGAACGTCAAGGTCGAGAAGAAGGTCGGCGGCTCCTTCGACGACTCGGTCCTGGTCGAGGGCGTCGTCCTCGCGAAGGAGCGGGTCCACCCCGGGATGCCGAAGCGGGTCGAGGACGCGCGGGTCCTGCTGCTCAACACCCCGATCGAGTACAAGAAGACCGAGTCGAAGGCGACGATCCGGATCTCGGCCCCGGGCCAGGAGCAGTCGTTCCTGGACGCCGACCAGCGCATGAGCCGCGAGATGGCCGAGAAGGTCCTCGCCACGGGCGCGAACGTGATCTTCTCGCAGAAGGGGATCGACGATCTCGCCCAGCACTACCTTGCGAAGGCCGGCATCCTCGCCGTCCGCCGTCTCAAGACCTCGGACCTGAAACGGATCAGTCGCGCCACGGGCGCCCGGATCCTGACCACGCTCGACGACATCCGCCCCGAGGATCTCGGGTGCGCCGGGCTCGTCGAGGAGCGGATCATGGCCTCGGACGAGGTGATCGTGGTCGAGCAGTGCCAGAACCCGCGGGCGGTCACGATCCTGCTCCACGGCGGGACCGAGCACGTGGTCGACGAGCTCGAACGCGCCATCCACGATGCGATCCGCGTCGTCGGGATCGTGGTCGAGGACGGGAAGTACGTGGTCGGCGGAGGCGCCCCCGAGATCGAGCTCGCGCGTTCGCTCCGCATCTACGCGACCACGATCGGCGGCCGCGAGCAGCTCGCGGTGGAGGCCTTCGCGGGCGCCCTCGAGGTGATCCCCCGCACGATCGCCGAGAACGCCGGCCTCGACCAGATCGATGCGCTCGTTGCGCTGCGGGCCGCTCACGACGCGGGCTGCGCGACGGCCGGGGTCGACGTCAGGACCGGCGAGGCCGTCGACATGGAGGCGGCCGGCGTGGTCGAGCCCCTCCGGGTCAAGACCCAGGCGATCTCGTCGGCCACCGAGGCCGCCGTGATGATCCTCCGGATCGACGACGTCATCGCCGGGTCGAAGTCGCAGATGCCCGAGGGCGGCGGCCCCGGCGACATGGGCGACTACTGAGCATCCTCTTTTTTCATTTTCCGGAACGACGGCACGGGCCATCCGTTCACTCGCTGACGGCATGACGTCGCATCTCCCGCCTCGTCGCAGGAGAAGGAGCCGCGCCGAGCGTGGTAAAGATTCCAATCCCCTTAAGAGGGGTTGGCGAAGCTGGAACCCGGAGCCGGAGCGGCTGGCGGCAAAACACGTGTCCAGCAACCGCCGCTGCCGTCACCTCGAGACACCCGCTCCTGCCCGCGCCTCACTGTGAACGCGAGGAAAGGAGCGAGAAAAATGGAGGATCAGAGGTGGTTGAAGAGCCAGACGATATCGGCGAAGTCGATGTGGCCGTTGCCGGTGTAGTCGAACGCCGAGACCGGCTCATTCGCCGCGATCCAGGTCATCTGGTTGAAGCTGAGCACGACGTCTCGCGAAGTCTCTCCGGCCGTTTCCGTTGACGTCGTCGTACCGCCCGTCACCGTCGAGATCGCGGGGCTGGCCCACGCCGCCGGGAACGGCCAGGACGGCCGCGTCGGTGACGGTGATCCGCTTCACCGCCCTGACCGTGTCGTTCGGGTACCCCGGGGCCGACGCCGTGAGGGCGACCGTGTACGTGCCGGGCGCGGCGTAGGTATGGGCGGGATCTCGCAGTGCCGACGTTTCGCCGTCGCCGAAGTCCCAGGCCGATCCCGTCGCCCCGCCGAGCGAGGCGTCCGCGAACCGCACCTCGAGCGGCGCAGTGTCCCGCGATCGTGTCGGCCGTGAACGCGGCCGCGAGCAGGGGCGGGTTCGCGCTCCCCCCGCCGTAGAGGTAGGCGACCGCGGCCCGATCGGCCGGGGAGAGCGTCACCAGGTTCATGTTCCCGAGGGCGTCCTCCCGTCCGAGGCTGCAGGCTTTCCCGTTGTCCGACGGTCCCTGCGGCTCCTCTCCCGCGAGCGAGGCGATCCCGAGGCCGTACCCCAGGGCCTCCAGCATCCGGGACTCGATGCTGTAGACGGACCCGCCCGCAACTCCCGTCGTCCAGTCCGTATCCGGATCGAGGAAGATGTCGGCCTCGACGATCGTGTTGTTCTCGTCGGTACCAGATGGTGGCGCCTGCCGGCGAACCCCACGCGATTACGTTCACCTCGTCGTAGTCGTTCGTGGTGGACGTGGTCGTACCGGAGCAGTCGATCCGGTACCGTGGCCGGCAGCACGGCGTTCCAGGTGGCGGCAGCCCGGCGGACGGCGTCGGCCCCGCCGGTGACGCCGGGGCAGTTGTCGTTCACGAGGAAGACGGGTCTCTCTGCCCACTTCGCCCGGCGACCCCGAACGAGACCGCGAACGGCACGGCGTTGCTCGTCAGGTTCGCGTCCGTGACGAGCCAGACCGTGCCGCTCGAGGCGGAGTCGGCGTCTCCGTCGGTCGCGGTGAAACCTGTCGGCACCCGCACCCGGACCTCTGTGTCGGACCAGGTGACGATCTCGTTGGGGTTCGCGTCGAGATCGGTCCTCCCCGAGGCCCAGTAGACGCCGCCGGCGGAGGTGAACCCGACATCGGATCGCGAGGCCTGCGCCCCGAACCCGGTGCCCGCGATCGTGATCGTCGTGTTCGTCCCGGCCGACGCGATCGGCGGCGAGACCGACGCGATCACCGGCCCGCCGACCCCGGAGTACATGGACGAGGTCTCATCCGGCAAACGCACGGGGAGCGGAGAGATCCGGGTGATGGCGCTCGGTGTCCCGCCCACGGCAACCGGCGTGACGTCTCCGTTCACCGGACCGGCCGGCGCGAGCCTCGCTGTGGTCGTGATGCTCCCGTTGCGGGCGTCGCGCCGCTGTCGGCCGCCGCGGCGCCCGCGGTCAGGAGCAGGACGGCGAGAAGGACGGGGAGGCAGCGCCGCGCGTGGTGGAGGTAGCGGTGGTCGGGCATGGGTTTCCTCGACGGATGGCGAATAGCTGTACCTCGATCGGCCCGTACCATAATAGTTGCTTTTTTATACGGGGGACCTCGTTAACCGTGCCGGACCCGGTTGCCGCTGCCGGCCAAATACCCCTCGCCGCGGCGGGCCGGAGGCGCATGGTTGCGCCCGTCGGGAACACCGAATAACAGGGGCATCGCTAAGACCGGGGAAGGGAGCCTCGCTCCGCGCAGCGGAGGGGGATGCGCAAACTCGCTCCCGAGCAGCCTCAGGGCGACTTCCCTCAGCGCAGCGGCGCGACGTCGTGGACGCGGCAGAGCGCGTCGCGGATCAGGTCCTCGCCCTCGTGCCAGTAGATCTCGTCGTGCCCCTGCCAGGGGGGTATGCCGCGGAAGACGACGGCCGGAACCCCCGCGTCGCTCTCGCCCATCACGAGGTTCGCGAACCCGGCGATCTCGTCCACGACCGCCTCCTCCGTGATCTTCAGCTCGTGGCCGAAGAGGTCGGTCTCGCCGCGGAAGTCGCGGATCGCGGTCATGCCGGCCCAGCCGATCGCGTGCCCGGTCTGGCCGCGCCGGAACGACCGCCCGCAGGTGTCGGTCACGATAACGCCGACGCGGGCGCCCGTGGCCTCGAGGAGCTCGGCCGCGAGCCCGGATGCCGCGCCCATCGGGTCGCGCGGGAGCAGGATCACCTCCCCGCCCTCGATGTTCGACTGGTCCACGCCAGCGCGGACGCCGATGTGGCCGCACGGCAGGACCGAGAGGACGAACGGGTGCTCGAGCAGGAGCGCCTCGGACTCGTCGAGGACGGCCTGGATGAACCGCGGGTCCTCGCCCGTCCGGGCCGCGATCGCGGACGCCCGGGCCGTCGGCTCGATCGTGTCGAGGCTCCGGACGTTGGCATGGGCCTTGGACCAGACGGACGAGGCGAGGCAGAGGATGTCGCCGTCGGCGAGCGCGACGCGGTCGGCGATCAGCCGCGCGAGGTCGTCGCCGGGCCGGATGAGCGGGAGCCCCTCGACGGGGATCACGGTGATCGGCATGGGATCAGTGTCGGCGGCCCGGGATGAAAAAGGAGAGGGGGAAGTCCTGTCAGCCCTGCATCGCCGCGAGGACGTGGGCCTCGTACTCCTTCAGGATGGCGTTGACGTCGCCCCGCCGGGCCTCGGCGTAGACACGGATGATCGGCTCGGTGTTCGAGGGGCGGACCAGGACCGCGTAGTCCTCGGTCGTGACCTTGAGCCCGTCCGTCGTGTCCGGCTCAAGGCGTGCGAGCCTCTCTCCGAGCCGGGCCATCACCTCGGCCACGGGGGCCGTGAGCGGGATCGAGTGCTCGACGTACGGGAAGTCGGGGATCGCGTCCGCGAGCTCGGAGAGGCGTTCGCCGCCCGCGATGACCTCCGCGAGCGCGAGGGCCATCGCGAAGGGATCGTCCGAGTACCTGAAACTCGGGGAGGAAGAAGTGGCCCGAACGCTCTACCCCGAGCACGGCCCCGTCGTTCTTGACCCGGTTCGCGATGAAGACGTCGCCGACCCGCTCGCGTTCGACGCGGAAGCCGAGCGGCAACAGGCGCTCCTCGAGGACCATCGAGCAGTCGAAGCCCGAGATCACGAGGTCGCCGGGCTTGTACCGCCGCGTCGCGAGGATGATCGCGACCTTCTCCGGCGCGAGCACGCGCCCGCGGTCGTCGATCGCGATCCCGCGGTCCGCGTCGGGGTCGAAGCCGACCCCGAAGTCGGCCCCCTCCGCGACCACGGCCTTCGCCGAGGAGGCGAGCGAGGTCTCGGTCGGGCGCGGGCCGCGCCCCGGAAACGTCCCGTCCATCTCGCCGTACCGGACGATCGGCTCGCACCCGGCATTGCGGAAGACCCTGCCCATCTCGCCGGCCGACCCGTTCCCCATGTCGAGCACGACCCTGAGCGGACGGTCGAGGGCGACGCGGTCCGCGACGAACGCGCCGTACCGGTCGATCGCCTCGTCCGCGGAACGGCCGACGAGCTCGCCCTGCCCCGAGGCGAACTGTCCGCTCCGGTAATGCTCCATGATCGGGCTCTCCTGGTAGAGGAGGCCGTACCCGTCCCCGGTGCGGAAACGGATCCCGTTGTACTCGGGCGGGTTGTGCGACGCGGAGATGTAGGCCGATCCGGCGAGCCGATCCTGCCAGGTCACGAAGCTGATCACGGCGATCGGGAGGACGCCGTACTCTTCGACATGGGCGCCGGTCGAGAGGACGCCGTCGAGGAACGCGGTCTCGAGGGCCGGGCCGCTCGTCCGGGTGTCCCTGCCGACGGTCGCGGTCCCGCCGGCGAGCGAGGTGCCGTAGGCCCGGCCGATCGTGGTCGCCTCGGCCTCCGAGAGTTCGGTCCCGTAGACGCCGCGCACATCGTACGCCTTGAAGATCGTCACAGAACCGGGTTCACCGGGATGGTATTTGAGTGTTCGCCCAAAGCAGCAGGCGGCCGCTCCGCCGGTATTCTCAGAAACCTTTAAACCGTCCGGCAGGGTAAGAGGGGTGAACGCGGGGGACCCCGCGACGGATGTGAATGACATGGCCGAGTCAACGACCGACCAGCCGACGCCCGAGGGCGAGGTCCTTCTGATCTCCGCGGTCCTCGAGCCGGCGATGCAGATGGACCCGAAGCAGATGCAACTCCGCTTCGGGGCCGGGGGCCCCTACGAGGATCCCAGAAAAGAGTACATGGAGATGGTCAACGAGATCGTGCGGGCCTGCACCGACGTCGCCGGCCGGATGCTCGGGAGGGACGCGATGCCGGCGCTCCTCAACGAGGTCGGCATGACCCCGGGCGCCCAGGTGACGCTCTTCGCGCTCTCGTTCCGGGCCACGGGCGGGACGGGCGCGAACTGCACCTTCTCGGTCGAGACCGAGATCAACCCGGCCTTCATGACGGCGAACGATCGTCTGGTCCAGCGCACGGCCGACGAATGCAAGGAGGCGTCCCTGCCGATCTTCACGCGCCGGTACCCCGACTGCGGCGCCTGATCAGCCGGCGAGGAACAGGACGAGGCAGACCGCGGGCGGAATCACCAGGTTGTCGTCGACCGGGGAGACGAGCTCGACGATACCCGCCGCCGTCGCCGCGAGGACTGCAGTGACCGGCGGGAGGAAGAACAGGAGCGCCCCGACCGTCACGAGGACTCCGGCGAGAAATCCCTCTATCGATTTTCCGTTGAAGAGCCGGTGCCGTCCGAGGCGGCGGCCGGCGATCGTGCTCACGCTGTCGAGCAGGGCGAGGACGAAGACGCCGATGGCGGCCACGAACGGGCCGAAGAGGACCAGGCAGCCGAGCGTGGCGACAACGAAGTAGAAGGCGCCCCGCCCGGGCCCGGCGTCCTCGCGCTCGAGGAGGTCGAGCAGGGGCGAGATCAGGGGCAGACGCAGCCCGCGTTCGACCGCGTCGGTCAGGACCGAGCCCGCGAGCAGGCCGGCCGCGTAGAAGGGCACGGTCACCTCCGGCGGGAAGACCGCGACCGAGACCGCGATCGCGGTGCCGACCAGGAGGTGGACCGCCTGCCGCCAGGTCTCGTTCATGGTGATCTATCGGCCCGGCCGTCGAAAAAAGGTGATGGACCGGAGCGTTTATCTCGATTCGCCGCCCCCTCCGCTCCATGGACGGGGAAACCGCGGTCGCGACCTTCGCGGCCGGATGCTTCTGGGGCGTCGAGGAGGCGTTTCGAACGCTTCCCGGCGTCATCGAGACCGCCGTCGGGTACACGGGCGGCTCGCGGCCGGACCCGAGCTACGAACAGGTCTGCACGGGCAGGACGGGCCACGCGGAGGCCGTGCAGGTCGTCTACGACCCGGCACGCATCGGCTACCGCGCACTCCTCGACCGGTTCTTCGCGATCCACGATCCGACGACGCGGAACCGGCAGGGACCGGACATCGGCGAGCAGTACCGGTCCGCGATCTTCTACCACACCCCCGAGCAGGAGAGCGAGGCGCGGTCCCTGGTCGCGGAGCTCGACCGCTCGGGCAGGTTCCGCCGCCCGATCGCGACCGAGATCGTGCCCGCGGGGCCGTTCTACCGGGCCGAGGAGTACCACCAGCAGTACGTCCGCAAGCACGGCGGGGGCGGCTGCCACATCTGATCGCGGCCGGCATCAGAAGGATAATGAGGACGCCGGGAGCAGATCATGTGAGCCATGGAGCAGGTACTATACGATCGCGGAGCTCGCCCGGGTCATGCACACGGACGAGTCCTCGGTCCGGCTCCTGATCTCCAGCGGCATCCTGAAGGTCGAGCGCTGCGGCTCCGGCTACCTCGTGGAGACCGACGAGTTCTCGCGCTTCGGCATCCTCTCCTCGCGCCGGCGGCCGACCCGCCGGTGACCCGGGCGCACCCTTATATCCGAACAGGACAATGGGAGGTCGTATGAGGTCTGTATATCCTGGAAGGTCTCAGCCCGACCCGGACCCGGTGCCCCCAACCCCGCCGCCGGTCCCGACACCGACGCCGCAACCGGCGCCCAACCCGATCCCGCCGCCCCATCCTCCGCCCCCGGAACCGATCGTGCCCGAGCCGCCGACGCCGCAGCCCGAGACAGAGTGAGGATGGCCGGCCCGCCGGGCGCGGAGGAGAGGCTGCTACCGGGACTCGATCTCGAGGCCGGGCCCGAACCGACCGTGCTCGTGCTCGGGACCTTCCCGAGCGTGACCGCGCGGCGCGAGCGGGCATACTATGCGAACCCGCAGAACCACTTCTGGCCGATCGTCGACGGAGCTCTTCGGTATCCCGCGAACGCTGCCGTACCGGGAGCGGGTCGCGGCCCTGAATGAACGCGGGGTCGCGCTCTGGGACACGGTCGACGCCTGCCGCCAGGAAGGATCCATGGACCACACGATCCGCGATCCCGTCCTCGCCGACGTCGCGGGATTGCTCGAGGCCCACCCCGCGATCCGGCTCGTCGCGGTCAACGGCCGGACGGCCGAGCGGTTTCTGAAGCGCGCCCTCCGCGGGCGTGTCGTCCGCGCCGTCCGTCCGGATCGCGGTTCTGCCGTCGACGAGCCCGGCGAACGCAGGCACGCGCTTCGAGGAGAAGGTGCGCCGCTGGAGCGTGCTTCGCGAGTACGCCCGCGACCCCCTCACTCGATCGTCACGATCCTGAGCGAGTTCGTGGTTCCCACAGGCCCCGGCGCGACGCCCTCGGTCAGGATCACCAGGTCCCCCGGCGCGGCCAGCCCCAGGGTCCGGACGGCATGGAAGATCAGGTCGTGCCAGTCTTCGTGCTCCGTCTCGATCAGGAACGGGCAGCAGCCGTAGGAGAAGGTCAGGAAGCGCTGGACCGCAGGGTCGCGGGTGAACGCGAGGATCCAGCGCTCGGGCCGGAACCGGGAGATCCGGCGCGGCGTCCGGCCCGTGTGCGTCGGCGTCAGGATGAAGCGCGGCCCGAGCGCGCGGACGGCGTCGATCACGTTGAGCGAGACCACGTCCTCGACCGCGATCGCCTCCCGGCCGTAACTCTCGCGGATCCGGTCCTCGAGCAGGTGTCCCGCACCCGAGCGTCCGCCGCTCGGCCTCGATCTCGAGCGCGATCCGCGACATCATCGCCACGCTCTCGACAGGGTACGACCCGCTCGCCGTCTCGGCCGAGAGCATCACGGCGTCGGTCCCGTCGAGGATCGCGTTCGCGACGTCGGTCACCTCGGCACGGGTCGGGAGCAGGCTCCCGGTCATGGACTCGAGCATCTGGGTGGCCGTGATCACGGGGAGGCCCACCTCGTTCGCGGCATGGATGATCCGCTTCTGGACCACGGGCACCTGCTCGATCGGGATCTGCACCCCGAGGTCGCCCCGGGCGATCATGACCCCGTCCGCGGCGGCCAGCAGCTCGTCGATATGGTCGACCGCGGCCTTCCGCTCGATCTTGGCGATCACGCTGATCTCGTGGCCGAAGGATGCCGCATGCTCGCGTGCCCTGCGGATGTCTTCAGCCCGCTCGATGAACGAGATCGTGAAGGTGTGGACGCCGAGGGCGAGGCCGGCCTCGATCAGCTCGAGGTCGCGGGGGGTCACCGCGTCCACGGGCAGGACGCTGTCGGCGACGTTCATCCCCTTGCGTGAGGCGAGGGCGCCCCCGACGACGACCTCGGCCCGTATCTCCTGCCCGCCGGCGCTGAGGACCCGGAGCCGGACGAGCCCGTCGTTGATGTAGAGCAGGCTCCCGGGTCCCACCAGGGACGGCAGGGGGTCGTAGTCGACCGGGATCATCGTCGGGTCCGCCGGGCACGGGTCCGTGGTCAGCACGACCTCGGCCCCCCGCTCGATCTCGAGCGGCTCGACGGGGAGCAGGCCGAGCCGGATCTTCGGGCCGGGAAGGTCGATCAGGATCCCGATCACGCGGTCCTCGGCGTCGGCCGCGCGCCGGACGTTCTCGATCTGCCGGGCGTGCTCCTCGATCGTGCCGTGCGAGAAGTTCAGCCTCGCCACGCTCATGCCGGCCCCGATCATCCGCCGGATCGTCGCCTCGTCCGAGGATGCGGGCCCGAGGGTACAGACGATCTTGGTCTTCTGCCGTGGGAGTGTCACCGGTCGTCCCCTCCCCATAGGGGGCGGAAGGCGGGGATAAACCTTCCCGCGTGCCGCAACGCTTATGGACCGCCCCGGGCACTGCTGCTCGTGCCAGCCACGGCTCCGGCAGAGGACGGCAGGGCCTTTCGCGCCCTCTTCGTCGCGGTCTTCTCGGCCATGCTCGGCCTCGGGATCGTGATCCCCCTCCTCCCCCGGTACGCCGAGACCCTCGGCGCCACCGGGCTCGAGATCGGCGCGATCTTCGCGGGCTTCTCGATCTCCCGGGCCCTTCTCATGCCGGTCTTCGGCCGGCTCTCGGACCGGCGGGGCCGGAAGCGGTTCATCGTTCTCGGCCTCTCGCTGTACACGGTCCTCTCGCTCGCGTACCTCGCCGCAAACTCGGTTGCCGGGCTGATCGCAGTCCGGATGGTCCACGGCGTGGCCTCGGCCATGGTGATCCCGATCGCGATGGCCTACGTCGCCGACCTCTCGGCCGTCGGCGGCGAGGGAAGCCACATGGGCACGTTCTCGATCTCGCTCTACCTCGGCATGGGGATCGGGCCTCTCGCAGGGGGCGTGATCAGCGCGATGGCAGGAATGGCCGCCGTCTTCCTTGCGATGACCGCGTTCTCGCTCTTCTCGGTCGCGATCTGCATCGCCTTCGTGCCCGAGGCCGGCGTGCGCCCGAGGCCGCCTCTGTCCGATCAGAGCGTCCTCGGGCATCCCGCCCTGCGCGCCGCCGTCTTCTTCCAGCTGATCAACGCGTTCGCGAACGGCACCTTCATGGTCTTCGTCCCGCTGATCGCCTCGCTCGCGTACGGCCTCTCCACCGCCGAGACCGGGCTCGTGATCTCCGTCTCGTCCCTCTCGACCTCGGCTCTCCAGCGGTGGTCGGGGCGGCTCGCGGATCGGTACAACAAGACGGTCCTGATCGTGGCGGGCACGGCGTTGATCGCGGCCACGCTCCTCGCCATCCCGTCTCTCTCGGGCTTCCCCGCGCTCCTCCTCGCCGCCCTCGCCATCGGGATCGGCGGCGGCGTCTCCCTCCCTGCCGTCACCGCGATCGTCACCATCGCCGGGCGAGCCGTCGGCCAGGGGGCGGCCATGGGCGCCTCGAACACGGCCATGGGCATCGGCATGATCGTCGCGCCCCTGCTCTCGGGCCTGGTCATGGACCTGTACGGCATTCCGCAGGTCTTCTACCTCTCGGGGCTGGTCTGCACCGTCGCGCTTCCGTTCTTCGTGCTCCTTGCCCGGACCGGGCTCCGGAACGATGCGATACCTGCCTGACCGAAGGGGAGGTCTCAGGCCCGCCTGTGCGGATCGCCACGGCCCCTGTCATTCTCGGAGGCGGCGGCAGCGCCGGGCTCCCGCGCCTCGCCGTTGTGGCGTCCGAATGCGATTGCGAGCCGACCGCTCCGAACCGCCTCCGCGACCAGGGCGTAGACCACATCTTTGACCGCGAGCGGGTCCGTCTCGTCGCGGGCGGAGAAGGTCAGGATGAAGACCGGGCCGAACTCCCCGAGCTCGCCGATCTGCACGGTCCCCGCTTCGAGCTCCATTGCGGGTGGTGCGGCCGCGGGGGCGGCCTCCGCGATCTGCTCGAGCACGGCCCGGCTCCGATCGACAGGTGTCCCGTAGTCGACGGTCACCGGCACCTGGACCTGGGGACGGTTCGTACCGGCCGAGTAGTTGACCACGATGTTCGTCGTGATCCTCGAGTTCGGCACGGTCGCCAGCAGCCCGTCGAGTGTCCGAATTCGAGTCGAGCGGAGGCCGATTCGCGTCACGGTTCCGACGTAGGGGTCGATCCTCACCTTGTCGCCCACGCCGAGCGGCTTGTCGAGGAGGATGATCGCGCCGGCGAGGAGGTTGGAGAGGAGGTCCTGCGATGCGAGCGCGATCGCGATGCCCGCGATCCCGGCCCCTGCGAGGATCGGGGTGAGCGAGATGTCGAGGTAGGTCAGGAGGTAGAGGATCGCGATGAACCAGATCAGGTACTTGACCGCGCCCCCGACGAGATCCGCCATGCGGGTATCGCCCTCGCCCTCGGCAGAGGGGAGCAGTTGACGGCTGTAGGCTCCGGCCAGGCGCGAGAAGAAGTTGGCGGCGGTCCAGGCCACGAGCACGATCGCGACCGCGATCGGGTAGCGGGGATCGCCGAGCTCGGGATAGAAGAGGTCGAGCCCGAGCACGTACCGGAGGGCGATGAAGATCGAGACCGAGACGATCCCGAGCGGGAGCGGCCACTTGGCCGCGATCAGCGCGTTCGCGACGATGCGCAGCCTCGCGTCGCGGCGACCCCTCGATCCGCTCCTCGAGCCGTGCGATCCCGGCAAAGACGGCGACGCCGGCGGCCACGCCCGCGAGCACGATGCCGGTCGCGATCACGAGGCTGGCGATCATGTCCCCCGTCGAGGAGAGCGGTGCGAAGAGCATCGGATACTACACCTTATGGTCCCGCGGAATAAAAAATTACGAGCACATGGCAGTCCTGAGAGAGGTGACGCAGGCGCTTGGCGAGGCGGTCGCCGCCGCCGGCCGAGACCTGAACTTCATGCACATCTGCGGCACCCACGAGGCCGCGATCGCGCGCCACGGCCTCCGGGCCGTGCTCCCCGAAGGCCTCCGGATCGTGATGGGCCCCGGTTGCCCGGTCTGCATCACGCCGCAGGGCGAGATCGACGCGGCGATCGAGCTCGCCCGGCAGGGCGCGATCGTCACGACCTACGGCGACCTCCTCCGGGTGCCCGGTACCGGCGGCTCCCTCGAGTCCTGCGGCGGCGACGTCCGCGTGGTCCAGGGCGTGCACAAGGCGGTCGAGATCGCGGAAGGGACCGACCGCGAGGTCGTCTTCGTCTCGGTCGGGTTCGAGACCACGGCCCCGACAGTCGCGGCCGCGCTTGCGACGAGTCCGCCGGAGAACTTCTCGGTCCTCTGCTGCCACCGCCTCGTGCCGCCCGCGATGGCGTGGCTGCTCGAGCAGGGCGAGGCCGCCCTCGACGGCTTCCTCCTCCCGGGCCACGTCTGCGTCGTCACCGGCTACCGCGAGTACGAGCGGTTCCCGGTTCCGCAGGTGGTCGCGGGCTTCGAGCCCGAGGAGGTGCTGCTCGGCCTGCTCATGCTGACGCGGCAGGTGACCGAGGGGCGCGCCGCCGTGGAGAACGCCTACCCCCGCGCCGTCTCGCGCGACGGCAACCCCAAGGCCCTCGCCCTGCTCGCGGAGGTCTTCGAGCCCGCGGACGTGGAGTGGCGCGGGTTCCCGGTCATCCCCGGCTCGGGCCTCCGCCTCCGTGCGCCCTACCGGCGATACGACGCGCAGGAGCGGTTCGACGTCCGGATCGCCCCGACACCGAAGGCGACGGCCTGCATCTGCGACCGCGTCCTCCGGGGCGTGGCCTCCCCCCCGGACTGCCGCCTCTTCTCCCGCGCCTGCACCCCGCGTACGCCCGTCGGCCCGTGCATGGTCAGCCACGAAGGGGCCTGCCGCATCTGGCACCAGTTCCGGGCCGGTTCGGCCTGACTGCACCCTCTTCATCTTATTTATAGGATCACGGCCCACCATAGAAGGGGCCCCGGTAGGGTAGAGGATATCCTAGAAGCCTCCGGAGCTTTTGACCTGGGTTCGAGTCCCAGCCGGGGCGTCCTTCTCTCTCATTTTTTCGCCATCGCGATCATTTCCAATCGACGAGAGAATTCTCCGTATTTCTCGATTTACGCGAAAAAAACCGGTAATTCACGGAAAAGGATTCTTTTTCCTGAATGAGGGAAAAGCAAAGTTTAAATGATGGTTTGAATAATTGTACATCATCAGAGACCGTATCAATTTCAGAACAGTGAGGTCCCCCCGTCGTTCCCACGGCGCCGGGCGACTCTCGTTTTCGAGCATGATATCAGGTGGATCGATGAGACGAATGAGATACACACACGGATTCATGGCCTGTGCCATGCTGTTCGTCGTCGTCCTTGCCGTGGCGGTGACCCCGGCCGCCGCGACGGACGTGACGTACAGCGGGCAGAAGATCACGATTACCCAACCGGGTACCTACGTTCTAAAGAACGACATCACGAACAGCAACCAGTTGATCTGCATCGAGATCCAGGCCTCGAACGTCGTCTTCGACGGCGCCGGACACCTGATCGACGGTGTCGACGCCGAGAACTCGGCCGGCATCTTCGTCCACGGCCCCTCCGCGGCCGTCTCGGGCGTCACGATCAAGAACGTCCGAATGCAGGACTGGTATTACGGCATCTATCTCTACGAAACCGGCAACTCGCGAATCGAGTCCTCCACGCTCTCGAGCAACGTGTTCACCGGCGCGGTGGTCTACAAGAACGCGGTCGGAAACACGATCACGGGCAGCACGGTCACCGGCAACGGCTACGGCGTGGTCTTCTCGGACGGAGCGGCCAACGGCGTGGTCTCGGACAACCAGATCAACCAGAACGAACGCGGGCTGTACGTCTATCTCTCGGACGGCATGACCGTCACCAGGAACGGGATTGCGAACAATATCAATACCGGCATCCAGCTCCACACCTCCGGCGGCGGCACGATCTACAACAACCGGCTCAACAACAACCTCAACGTCGCCTTCACCGGCGAGCCCTTCAAGGCGAACGCCTGGTCCGTGACGCCGGGCGCGGCCAACTGGACCCCCGCGAACATCCTGGGCGGCCCGAAGGTCGGCGGCAACTACTGGAGCCGGCCCGACGGCACCGGGTTCTCGCAGACGAACGCCGACGCGAACGGCGACGGGTTCATCGACACCGCCCTCCAGATCGCCGAGCAGAACTTCGACTATTACCCACTCGCGCTCTACACGGGTCCCACCGCCGACAACACAGCCCCGACCCCTGCGCCCAGAACCCGTACGGTGGCAGCGCCGTGACCATCCCGGGCCGCCTCCAGGCCGAGAACTATGACCTCGGCGGCGAGGGCGTGGCCTACCACGACAACGAGGCAGCGAACCTCGGCGGCGCATACCGCACGACCGAGGGCGTCGATGTCGAGAGCGCCAGCGGCGTCACCAACGTCGGCTACATCCGCAGCGGCGAGTGGACCGAGTACACGGTGAACGTGGCCACGGCCGGCACCTACCCGGCCACCTTCCGGGTTGCGACCTGGGACGCGGGGCGGCAGATCGCCGTCTCGGTCGACGGCGGTTCCACGGTGGCGACCGCGATCCTCCCGAACACCGGGTCGTACAGCACCTGGAATACCGTCACGGTCCAGGTCCCGCTCGCGGCGGGCACGCACGTGATCAAGTTCCAGTTCAACTCCGACAAGCAGAACCTCGACTACGTCGACTTCGGCACCGTCCCGACCGGCACGACCACGTCCCGACCACGACCGTGACCACGACGTTCACGCAGCAGCCGGGCCAGACGGCGTACAACGGCCCGCACGCGCTGCCGGGCACGGTGCAGGCCGAGGACTTCGACAACGGCGGCCAGAACGTCGCCTACTACGACAGCACGACCGAGAACAAGGCCGCAACGACGACCGGCTCGACGGCCTACCGGCCGAATGAGTACGTCGACGCCGAGACAGACCTCCGCGACCACGGCGAACATCGGCTGGATCATCAACAACGAGTGGACCGAGTACACGGTCGACGTCGCTGCGACCGGCAGTTACACCGCGAACTTCCGCGTCGGCAGTCCTGGGCCAACGGCCGCCAGGTCGTTCTGACCGTCGACGGCGCTCCGGGCTGCACGATCGCCGTGCCGAACACGGGCAGCTACGATGCCTACCAGACGGTCTCGGCGCCGCTCGCCCTCACGCAGGGCCAGCATGTCATCAGGCTCGACCTACCTCGGTGACGGCCAGAACATCGACTGGTTCTCCGTCACCGGCGGCCCGGTCACGACCAATACGACCACGGTCCCGACCACGACCGTGACCGCGAACGTGACCACGACAACCACGACCACGACGACTACGACTCCGCCGGGCGGCCAGGCCCCGTACAAGACCTTCAACGTCCCGTGCAGGGTCGAGGCCGAGGACTACGACACCGGCGGCGAGAACGTCGCGTACCATGACACCACCGCCGAGAACCAGGGCATGGCCTACCGCCTCGCCGAGGGTGTCGACGTCGATTCCGGCGGCGCGATGCACGTCGGCTACGTCAACGCCGGCGAATGGATCGAGTACACGGTGAATGTGCCTGCGGCAGGCACCTACCCGACGAACTTCCGCGTCGGCTCGTGGTATTCCGAGCTCGGGACCGCGCTCGATTGCGGTCTCAGTCAACGACATCCGAAGGGGACGGTTACCGTCCCGATCACCGGCTCGGACACGGCCTACCAGACCGTGACCGTGCCGCTCGCGCTCGACGCGGGCGCACAGACCATCCGCCTGACCTTCAGCGGGCCGCGCCAGAACCTCGACTGGTTCGAGATCGGCGCAGGCACGACCGTGACCACGACCGCGACCACGCCCACGACGCAGCAGCCGGGCGGCCAGACGGCGTACAACGGCCCGCACGCGCTGCCGGGCACGGTGCAGGCCGAAGACTTCGACAACGGCGGCCAGAACGTCGCCTACTATGACAGCACCGTCGAGAACAAGGCGAAGACGAACAACATCGCCTACGCCGACCGCGGCAACGAGTATGTCGACGCCGAGACCGGCAACGGCATCTCGGACATCGGCTGGATCACCGACGGCGAGTGGACCGAGTACACGGTCGACGCCGCCGCCGGCAGCTACACCGCGACCTTCCGCGTCGCCTCCTGGGCGAACGACCGCCATGTCGTTCTGACCGTCGACGGCGCGCCGGGCTGCACGATCACCGTGCCGAACACGGGCAGCTCCGAGGCCTACCAGACAGTCTCGGCCCCGCTCACGCTGACGGCCGGGACGCACGTGATCCGTCTGACCTTCCAGGGCAACGCCCAGAACGTCGACTGGTTCTCGGTCACCGGCGGCGCGGTCACAACCGTCACGACGACGGTCCCGACCACGACCGTGACCACGACCGTGACCTCGACGACCACGACGCAGCAGCCGGGCGGCCAGACCGCATACAATGGCCCGCACGCAGCGCCGGGCCGGGTCCAGGCCGAGGACTTCGATAACGGCGGCCAGAACGTCGCCTACTACGACAGCACCGTCGAGAACAAGGCGAAGACGAACAACATCGCCTACGCCGACCGCGGCAACGAGTACGTCGACGCCGAGACCGGCAACGGCATCTCGGACATCGGCTGGATCACCGACGGCGAGTGGACCGAGTACACGGTCGACACCGCCGCCGGCAGTTACACCGCGACCTTCCGCGTCGCCTCGTGGGCGAACGACCGCCATGTCGTTCTGACCGTCGACGGCGCGCCGGGCTGCACGGTCACCGTGCCGAACACGGGCAGCTCCGAGGCCTACCAGACAGTCTCGGCCCCGCTCACGCTGACGGCCGGGACGCACGTGATCCGCCTGACCTTCCAGGGCAATGCCCAGAACGTCGACTGGTTCGAGACCGCCCCGCTCGTCTGAGCCGAAACCGACATCCTCTCCCTTTTTTCCATCGCCGTTCGCTTCAAATAGATTGATGGTGCATGATGTGCGGTGACGGCACATCCATGACGGGGAGACGACTGGTCTATCTGGACCATGCGGCCACGACTCCCACGGCTCCCGAGGTCGTCGAGGCCATGCTCCCGTACTTCGCGGAGCGGTTCGGCAACCCCTCCTCGATCTACGGGCTCGCCCGCGAGTCGAAGGCCGCGGTCGACCGTGCCCGCGAACAGGTGGCGCGGGCGATCAACGCCTCGCCCGAGGAGGTCTACGTGACCTCGGGCGGGACCGAGGCCGACAACTGGGCGCTCAAGGGGGTCGCGTTCGCGAACCGGAAGCGGGGGGACCATATCGTCACCTCCGCGATCGAGCACCACGCGGTCCTTCACACCTGCCAGTACCTCGAGACGCAGGGGTTCCGGGTGACCTACCTGCCTGTCGACGAGTTCGGGCGGGTCAGCCCCGGGGCGCTTGCGGACGCGCTCACGGACCGGACGATCCTCGTCTCGATCATGGCCGCGAACAACGAGATCGGGACGCTCGAGCCGATCGCCGAGTGCGGAAAAGTCTGCCGCGACCGCGGGGTCCGGTTTCACACGGACGCGGTCCAGGCGATCGGATCGGTCCCGGTCGACGTGGAGGCCATGAACGTCGACATGCTCTCCCTCTCGGCCCACAAGTTCTACGGCCCGAAGGGGGTGGGCGCGCTCTACATCCGCAAGGGAGTCCGGCTCGACAACCTGCTCCACGGCGGCGCCCAGGAGCGGCGACGTCGTGCCGGGACCGAGAACCTGGCCGGGATCGTCGGGATGGGCGCCGCGATCGAACGGGCAGAGGCACGACGCGAGGAGTACGCCCGGCGGCTGACCGCGCTTCGCGAGCGGCTGTACCGGGGGATCACCGAGCGGATCGAGCACGTCCGGCTGAACGGTCACCCGACCGAGCGGCTGCCCGGGAACCTGAACTGCTCGTTCGAGTTCATCGAGGGCGAGTCCATGCTCCTGCTGCTCGACCACGCGGGGATCTGCGCCTCAAGCGGGTCGGCCTGCACCTCGGGCTCGCTCGACCCGTCGCACGTGCTGCTCGCGATCGGCCTTCTCCACGAGATCGCGCACGGCTCGCTCCGGCTCTCGCTCGGCGAGTCGAACACCGAGGACGAGATCGACTACGTGCTCGAGACCCTTCCCCCGATCGTGGAGCGGCTCCGCACGATGTCGCCCCTGTATGCAAACTACCGGAGGTCATGCAATGTACAGTGAAAAAGTGATGGACCATTTTATGAACCCGCGAAACCAGGGGGAGATCGAGAATCCCGACGGCGTGGGCGAGGTCGGCAACCCCAAGTGCGGGGACATCATGAAGATCTTCCTCAGGGTCAGGGACGACCGGATCGAGGACGTGAAGTTCCAGACATTCGGCTGCGGTGCGGCCGTGGCCACGAGCAGCATGGCGACCGAACTGGTCAAGGGCAAGACCCTCGACGAGGCGTGGGACCTCTCGAACAAGGCCGTGGCCGAAGCGCTCGGCGGCCTGCCGCCGGTCAAGATGCACTGCTCCGTCCTGGCCGAAGAGGGGATCCACAAGGCGATCAACGACTACCGCGTCCGGCACGGGCTCGAGCCCTGGAAGGAGAAGCCGGGCGTATCGCACGTCCCGCAGGATGATACCTGCGAGGTCTGAGCCACGTTTCTCGGTCCCAGCACCCCGCCGCGACGGTTCCCACCGCCTGCGGCGGGATGGTCCCGGTACGCGCGCCCGTTTCGATCGGGCCGACGGCCGGTGCGGGGATGCGCGCGGCCGTCCGAGACGAACACTTCGACTATTGTCGACGATCGATCCCCTACACATCCGGTTCAGGCCCGTAAGTGCCAGATCTCCGACACGGATTTAGGCTTTTGCCTTCGTCGTACAGATCCCCAATCGTCTGACACAGCCGTGCAGAGGCGAAATCAGCGCTAAATCGCCGCCCGATTCTGAATACAATTAATAATCTTTATCTACCTTCAGTTGTTGATAGTACACCTGTAATCTAATAATTACAGAACCGTGAAATGAATCCGATGTGGTGTAAGGTATGAACGCAACACGAGTGCTCATGGTGCTCCTACTGGCCTGCCTCTCAGTCGTTGGACTGGCGAGCGCAGCGGGTGTGGGCACCTTTTCCATCGAGCAGACGAAGTCTGCCGATGTGGGCCAGATCGGCGTTTCCACTCTTTACATGGACAACACGTGGCAGCCCCAGGCTGACGACGTGTGGGTCACTGTCAAGTGGGACGGCGCCGCTCTTGGTTACATCAGCACTGACTGGAAGGTCGGGAACTCCGTTTCGGCAACGCTGAACGGCACGAACTCGCTTTTCATGCAGATGGCTGACCTGACGAACAAGTATCCGAACGGCAAGGTCGCCATCGCGGACGTCAACTTCAAGGCGCTCACAGCGGGCACCTCGGCGCTGACGATCACCGTCGACCACGTCCGCGGGCACACCGGTGTCGATGAGACGAACTTCACCGACATGACGGCCTCGGCGACGGCGAACCAGGGCACCTTCGTGGTGGCTCCGGGCACGCTGACGCCGACGGTCGCTCCGACGGGCAATGTCACGACGGTTCCGACGGTTGTCCCGACGGGCAACGTCACGGGCAACGTCACGACGGTTCCGACGGGCAACGTCACGCCGACCGTTCCGACGGTTGCGCCCACGGGCGTTCCGGTTGGGAACCCCAAGGCGATCCTGAAGGCGGGCGACACGGTCTTCATCGGCGAGTATGGTCTTGACCTCTCGGCGCTGGGCATTGCCGACGGCACGACCCTGGGCTGGTTCCAGGCCGGGTCGAACGTCGCGACGAGCTCGCCCGACGACACGCTGATTGTCACGAGCGCCAAGTCGTTCAATGTCGTTGCCGGCACCCGTGCGGGCGCCTGGTACAACATGAACAACAACCGCGCGGTCGCGATCAACGTCAAGGACCCCTCGCTCAACATCAAGGTCTGGGACGTGCAGTCCAACAAGGACGTCACGGGCAAGACCGTGGTGGCCGGCCGGCTGCTGTCGTTCCGCATTGACTCGAACCTCGACTCCGTCTACACCCAGCGCGGTACCGCTGCGGGCGTGACGATCAAGGTCAAGGACAAGGCGGGCAACGTCTACGCGGCCCTGATCGACGACCTGGGCAACCAGAATGCCCTGCTCGTTGGCGTCACGTCGTCCTCGATGCTCGTTGCGGGCAAGGGCACGAACGCCTCGATGTGGGACACGGCCAACCCGAACTACAAGACCGGCGAGTACAAGGTCTGGGCCGAGTCGAACCTGAACGGGATGAAGGACAACTACAAGGACCCGTCAGGCGCTGACTACACCGGCAAGACCATCACGAGCCAGTACAGCCTGACCATCGGCCAGAACGTCCTGACGCTCGTCGCCAACACCGACGTCCCGGTCGTGCGCAACAACGACTTCGCCGTGACCATCACGGGGCAGCCGAACACGGCGTACAACCTCTGGGTCTCCGGCACGAGCGACATGGGTGGCTCGGGCAACCAGCCGCCGCTGATCAAGCAGGGTCAGAGCGGTGCGGTCCTCGGCGCAGCAGCCGCGGGGAACTACACGTTCGACAGCACGGGCCGAACCGTCGCTGAGGACGTCCCGGTTGCACCTGACAACTCCACGAACCCGTGGTATGCAGCAGTCGCGACCGACGACAACGGCAAGCGCACGATCGGTTTCTCGACCGACTCGAACACCAAGGACAAGGTCTACACGATCCGTATCCAGTGGACGGACCCGACCGACGGGAACTTCCAGTATGACACGGTGAAGGTCGAAGTCGTCAAGGGCGCGGTCACGATCAAGACGAGCGGCAACCAGTCGTTCTACCTTGGCGAAGAGATCACGCTCTCGGGCGAGAACACCGACTCCGAGATGGTCTACCTGTTCATCACGGGTCCGAACATCCCGAGCGCCGGTGCGAACCTCGTCGACCTGCTCGCCGTCGTCAACGCCGACCCGACCACGTTCACCACGCAGTCCGTGAATGCGGACAACACGTGGGAGTACAAGTGGAGCACGGCGAACCTGAACATCGACGCCGGGTCGTACACCATCTACGCCGTTGCAACGCCGAACAACCGTGACAACCTCCGGTCGGCCAAGTATGCGACGGCCTCGCTGATCATCAAGAAGCCGTTCGTGACGGCCAACGCCTCGGCGTCGGTCGTTGCGCAGGGTGACGAACTCAAGATCACCGGCGTTGCCGAGGGCAAGCCGACGAACCTGGCGATCTGGCTGTTCGGCACGAACCTGTATCTGTCGGACACGGCCACGGTCAAGGACGACGGTACGTATTCGTACACCATCTCGCGCGGCACGACGCAGAACATGGCGACAGGCCAGTACTTTGCAGTCGTTCAGCACCCGATGTACAACGGTCAGTTCGACGTAGCCCCCGTTACTGAGGGCGGTGTCACGCGTGTCTACGACACGTCGGGCAACTTCTTCGTCGCGGCCGGACCGGGCCGTCTGCAGGGCTCCGACGCGGCCAACGCGCTCGTGAACCTGATCAACGGCGCGAACATCGACGACACCTACACCAAGATGTCGTTCGCCGTCGAGTCGGCGAACATCAACATCCTGCCGATCCCCGACAAGCATGTCGGTGACACGTTCGATGTCCAGGGCACGACCAACCTCGCACCTGGGGACAGCCTCCTCGTGACGATCACGTCGAGCTCGTTCGAGCCGACGGACAAGTCGCAGGCCTCGGGCTTCAGCGGCGTCTCCGGCTCGACCAAGATCGTCAAGGGCGCGAACGGCAACGTGTTCAACTTCACCGTGAACGCGGGCCAGTTCCAGCCCGACACCTATGACGTGACCGTTGAGTCGGTGGAAGCCGCCTCGACGTCGAGCGCGACGTTCAATGTCGTAGAGGGCCAGGGCAACGTGACCGTCGCCCCGACCACGCCGGCATCGAACGTGACGACGAACGTCACGGCAACTGCAGGAACGGCCACGGCCGCAACGACGGCCGGCAACGGCACGGCCACCGCAACCCCGACGAGGTCGCCCGGGTTCGGTGCAGTCGTGGCCCTTGTCGGTCTCGGCGCAGTCGCGGTCCTCGTCCTCCGCAGAGAGTAACCCTAATCTCACCCTTTTTTAACGCTGCCAGATTCTGCAGGCTCCCTGATCGAGCCCTGGCAATGAGCGTCCACCCTGATGTAAGGGTGCCGATCTCCCGTCTCCGTTCCCGCCGATCCAGGCCCGATGCGCCGTTGGTTTTCATCCGAATCGCAGACGCGCACGAATCAGGCCGCCTCGGTACAACGGGAGAATATTTCCCGGAGGCCATACAGGCGAGGAGATATCGATTATTCCCGACACGAATATCCTGCGGCCCCGCCGACAGGATCTTCTAAGGCGAAGGTCTGCGGACGAATCGTGAATCGCCGTCCCGCCCGGCAATAAAAACACAAAGGAGTATATCAATCTACGCCCCGGACATCTTCGCGATTCGTGTCGATTATTACCTTCGGGAATAACACAACTGTTTTATGGGGTGAACTTCAAGTTTAGATCGAATGGACTGCAGCCCTTTTTTCCGGATCGGTCTCCTGGTACTGGCCGCCATGATCGCGACACCGATCGTGTCCGCGGCGACGGTACAGATCTCCGGCCCGACTGTAATCTCATCCCCCGGGACGTACGTCCTGACGAAGGACATCAGCAGCGCCTCGACTCCGATCAAGATCCAGTGCTCCGACGTCGTGTTTGATGGCAACGGCCATACCATCGACGGCGTCGACGGCGGCAGCACGTACGGGGTCCAGGTCTTCAGCGGTGGAACGCTCAATCGCGTCACCGTCAAGAACCTCAGGATCACCGACTACTACTGCGGTATCTACTTCAGAGGCGTGAACGGTGGACGGATCGAGTCCGTAACCGCCACCGGCAACGTACAGGACGGTATCTACCTCAATAACGCAAACGATAACGTAATCTCGGCGTGCACAGCGAACGGGAACAATCAGCACGGCATCCGCTTCTGGTCGATGTGTTCGCGGAATCGGATCGAGTCGTGCACGCTCTCGAACAACGCCGATACAGGGCTCTGGCTGGCCTCGACCGGTCGCGACCCGAACCAGTACGACAAGATCACCTACGATTCGGAAGGGAATCAGGTCGTCGGGAATACAGCCACCGGCAACGGCAGGATGGGGCTGTACGTCGACTTCTCCGAGAGGAACACCCTATCGAACAACCGGGTCTCAGACAACGCGGGCTTCCAGATCTTCCTTGACTACTCTGGCAGCAACCGGGTCGAGTCGAATACCGTCTCCGGCGGCACCGAGCAGGGTGTCTACCTCTACGATGCGGACAGCTGCACGATCTCGGGCAACACAGTCTCGGGCGCGGCGGACTACGGCCTCTACATCTCTTCGACATCCGGCCTGACCATCAGCGGTAATACCCTCACCCACAACGGCGTCGGCGGGATCGCCCTGAACGGCGAGGCGACGATCCCGACCGATGGAAACCGGGTCGTCTCGAACACCGTCCGCGACAACGGACAGCACGGGATCTTCATCTGCAGGTCGAGCGGCAACACCATCACGAACAACCTCTTCTCGAACCCCGTCAACGTCGTGTACGGCGGCAGCTGCGGCGCAAGCACCTGGTCCTCCCAGGCGCAGCCCGGCTCCTCGATCGTTGGCGGGTCCACACTCGGCGGTAACTTCTGGGGTACCCCGTCCGGGTCCGGCTTCTCCGAGACGGCCGCCGACGCGAACCGCGACGGGATCTGCGACCGTGCCTTCGTGATCAACTCGGGCAACTCGGACCTCCTGCCGCTGGCCCGGGCATCCGGCGCCGGGACAGTGACGCCCACGCCGACCCCGTCGACCACGATGACGTCCACAGTCTCCCCAACGCCCACACCGACGTCAACGCTCTCGTCCACCCCCTCGCCGACAGCCACCGCAACACCTGTGCCTCAAGCCCCGTTCCCCGCGGCGCACACCCTGCCCTGCACGGTCGAGGCCGAACAGTTCGATCTCGGCGGCGACGGAGTCGCGTACGACGACTATGAGTCCGGGAACCTCGGGACCAACACGGCCCTCCGTCCCGGCGAGGGCGTGGACCTCGACACCCAAGGCGGAATCACCAACGTCGGGTACACCCGCGCCGGCGAGTACCCTGAAGTACTCGGTCGACACGGCGAGCGCCGGCAGCTTCTCCCTCGCGCTCCGGGCCGCGAACCCCGACCCGGCCGCGAAGGCCGTGAAGGTCTATCTCGACGGCGCCTCCGCCGGGCAGGTGTCGGTCGGCCCGACCGGCGGCTGGGCGATTTATCAGGACTTCCCTGCATCCGCTCCCATCGCCGTCCCCGCGGGCCGCCACGTCGTGACCATCGCGTTCGAGGGAGTCGGCCGGATCAACCTTGACCGGATCGCCTTCTCGGCCGCCGCTCCGACCACGACGACGCCGACGCCCGCACCGACGACTATCGCGCCCACGACCGTGGCCACGCCCCCGCCGATCGTCCTCCCTTCGTCCACGCCGACGGCGACGCCCACGGCCACACCCGAGTTGCAGAACAGCACGCTCCCTGCGCTCCCCGGCTCGACCAGCGCGCCACGTGACGCCGACGGCAACGGCCGGTACGAGGACGTCAACGGCAACGGGCGCACCGACTTCAACGACGTCACGCTCCTCTTCAACAACCTCAATACAGTCGCGAGCGCCTACCCGGCCCAGGCCTTCGACTTCAACGGGAACACCCGGGTCGATTACGCCGACGTGACCGTGCTCTACGGCGAGCTCTGAGAGCGCCCTTCACTTTTATATACTACGGGTCCCTCCCCCTCTCCTGAACCGCCATGGAGAATGTACTCATCGTCTATGCCGCGCCCGAGCCCAAGTCCCTGAACGGTGCCCTGCTCGCGGCCGCCCTCAAGACCCTGACCGATCTGGGCCGGTGCGTGGAGGTCTCGGACCTCTACGGCATGAAGTTCAAGGCCGTGCTCGACGCATCGGACTTTCCGGACCGGTGGGACACCACGGTCTTCGACCCCGCCGCCGAACAGATGCACGCGATCGCCACCGACTCGATCGCGCCCGACATCGCAGCGGAGATCGAGAAGGTCCGGCGCGCCGACCTGCTGATCATCCAGTTCCCGATCTGGTGGACCTCGATGCCGGCGATCCTGAAGGGCTGGTTCGACCGCGTCTTCGCCCAGGGGTTCGTGGTGAACGTCGGGACGGGGGAGGTGTACGGCCGCGGGCTCCTCCGGGGCAAGAAGGCCCTGGTGGTCGTGACGGCCGGCTCGTCTGCGGAACTCTACGCTCCCGGCGGGCCGCATGGCGACCTCCACGAGCATCTCCGGCCGCTGACCCATACCATCCTCGAGTTCTGCGGCCTCGAGGTGCTCCCGACCCACGTGGTCTACAACGCGGCCGGGATCGCCCCCGACGACGCGGACCGCGAGGTCGAGATGTACCAGGACCGCCTCCTCGCGATCGAGGCGTGAATCTTATGCCGCGAGAATGCATACGGTGTAAGCCATGACGCAGCTCTCCGAAGCCGAGGGGCAGACGGCCCTCTCCCTCGCCCGCCGGACGGTCGAGGCCGCCGTGCGGCGCGAACCGTACGACCGGGGGGCGCTCCCGCCGGTCTTCAACGAACGGCGTGGCGTCTTCGTCACCCTGACCAAGAACGGGCAGCTCCGGGGGTGCATCGGCCTCCCGTACCCGATCGCACCGCTCGCCGATGCGATCGTCGAGGCCGGGGCGTCGGCCGCTCTCCAGGACCCGCGGTTTCCGCCGGTGGGGCCGGCCGAGCTCCCCCTCCTCCGGGTCGAGGTGACCGTGCTGACCATGCCGGCGCCGATCCCCGGGCCGGCCGAGAGCCGGGCCGAGCACGTCGAGGTCGGGCGGCACGGGCTGATCGTGCGCGATCAGCGCACGAGCGGACTGCTCCTGCCGCAGGTCGCGACCGAGTACGGCTGGACGCCGACCGAGTTCCTGGACCAGACCTGCAACAAGGCCGGACTCAGGACCGGGTGCTGGCGCACCCCCGGGGTCGAGGTAAACCTCTTCGAGGGCCAGATCTTTCACGAGTAGGAGCGACATGGCGTTCGGGTTCGAGCAGCAGCACAAAGACATCGCCGGCCGCGTCGGGCGGCTCAGGGTCGGGACGAAGGTCGTCCGGACCCCGGCCCTCCTTCCGGTGATCAATCCCCACCTCCAGATCGTCACGCCGGCAGAGATGCATGCGATGGGCGTCGAGGCCCTCATCACGAACGCCTACATCTTCTACCGGAGCGACCGGTTCCGCGATGCCGCGCTCGAACGCGGGCTCCACGCGGTCCTCGACTTCCCGGGCGTGATCATGACCGACTCCGGGTCGTTCCAGCTCTCGGTCTACGGCGACGTCGAGGTCGGCAACCGCGAGACCCTCGCGTTCCAGCAGCGGATCGGCTCGGAGATCGTCGTCCCGCTCGACATCCCGACCCCGCCGACGGCCGACCGCGAGACGGCCGGAGCCGAGCTCGCGACCACGCTCGCCCGAATCGACGAGGCCCGGGGGATCGTCGGCGATGCCGCGCTCCTCGCGGCCCCGGTGCAGGGCGGGCTCTTCGAGGACCTGCGCGAGGAGGCGGGCAGGGCCGTGAGCGACGGCGGCGCCGTGATCGCGCCGATCGGTGCCGTGGTGCCGCTCATGGAGAACTACCGCTACCGCGATCTCGTAAGGGTCGTGCTCGCGGCCAAGCGCGGGCTCTCCCCCGGCGCCTGCGTCCATCTCTTCGGGGCCGGCCACCCGGCCATGCTCGCGCTCGCCGTCGCGATGGGCTGCGACCTCTTCGACTCGGCCGCGTACGCGCTCTACGCAAAGGAGGGCCGGTACCTGACCGTCCACGGCACCCTCGCGCTCGCCGAGCTCGGGGAACTCCCCTGCTCCTGCGCGGTCTGCCGGGCAAACACGGCCGACGAACTCCGCGCCTCGCCCGAGCGGGAGCGGCTGCTCGCGCTCCACAACCTCGCGGTGACGCTTGGCGAGATGGCACGGATCCGGCAGGCGATCCTGGACGGAACCCTCTGGGAGCTCGTGGACGAGCGGTGCCGGTCCCACCCCCGGCTCCTCGACGGCTACCGCGAACTCCTCCGGGCGTCGCCCGCGCTCGAGGTCTCGGACCGGTCGACCAAGCGCCGGTTCTTCTACCGCGGCGACGAGTCCTGCCGCCGGACCGAGGTCGTCCGGTACCACCGCGACCTCGCGCGTTTCGCGCTCCAGGGCCGAGTCCTGGTCTCGTTCGAGAACAGGCCCGAGCCCGGGTACGATCACTGCCTCGGTTTCCGCCCGCCGTTCGGTCCGTACCCCCCCGCGCTCGCCGAGACCTTTCCGATAGGCCAGTGCGAGGTCCCGGCCTGGGACGAGGCGATGGTCAGGACGGGGTGCGAGGGGCTCGCCGCGCTCTTGGAGGCGAACCCCGACGCGACGCTCTCGGTCCGCTGCGAGGCACGGTGGGCTCCGCTCGTCGCGACTGCAGTCCCCGGGGCGAAGGTGCTCATCGATGAGGATTGAGATCCGCGCCCGCGACGGGCTCGCCCGCGGAGGGACCCTGGCCCACGACGACCTCCGCCTGCCGTCCCCGGGCGTGGCCGAGACCACCACCTTCTTCCCCTCGCTCCTGCTGCGAGCCCATGAGAATGTGCCGCTTCCGGCCGGCGAGGCCTTCGTCCGCGCCTGGCTGGTCCCGGGCGGGGAGCCGCACGCGGTCCACCCCGCCTCGAAGGAGCCCGTCCCGACGGGAGCGGCCCTCCTCGTCGCGAACTGGCATACGGCTCTCGCGGATCCGGCCGCGTACGTCCGGCACCTGGTCGCCCTCAAGGAGCAGCTCCCCCCGGACGCCCCCTGGTACGCGCCCGCCGCTGCCCTGCCCATCGAACGCGGCCCTGCTCGCCTGGACAGGGTTCGATCTCTTCGACTACACGGGGCCGGACCTCGCGACGGCCCGGGGTCGCTTCCTCCTGACCGAGGGCGAGTTCCCCGCCGACGCGCTCGGGAGCGGGCTCTGCTCCTGCCCCGGGTGCACCGCGGGAGACCTTGCCCTCCACAACAGGGGCGCCCTCGACCGCGAGCTCGCCCTCGTCCGCCGCTTCGTCCACGACGGCCGGCTCCGGGATCTGGTCGACGCCCGCTGCCGCCTCGACGCGAACTTCGTCGCCGTCCTGCGTCTGCTCGACAGGCGGTACGCGTTCGTCGAGCGCTGGACCCCCGTGACGGGCCCCGCGCCCATGCGCGCGAACTCGGCCGAGGCGCTCGGCCGGCCCGAGGTGCGCCGCTTTGCCGAACGGGTGCTCGAGCGGTATCGCCCGGCCCGCACGGACACGGTCGTCCTCCTGCCCTGCTCGGCCCGAAAGCCCTACTCCCTCTCCCGCAGCCACGCCCTCTTCACCAGCGCGATCCGCAGCCGGGCGCACGAGCTGATCGTGACATCCCCACTCGGGATCGTCCCGCGGGAGCTCGAGCTCTGCTACCCGGCCGCGCACTACGACGTCCCCGTGACCGGGTACTGGGACGCGGAGGAGGTCGCCGTGATCGCGACCACCCTCGCCGCCTATCTCGCCCGCCACGGCTTCTCGCGCGTGATCGCCCACCTCGAGGGCGGGGCCCTCCGCGTGGCCGAAGTGGCCGCCGGGGAGGTCGGGTGCGCGCTCGAGCCGACGGTTGTCGACGGCCGGCCGGCCTCCGACGCCTCCCTCGCGCTGCTCGACGCCGCCCTCGACGGGTGCCGCCGGCAGCACGAGGACCCGCTCCGCGGCCTCGCGCTCTACCAGTTCGACTGCGAGCTCACGTCCGCCGGGCTTCGGAGTCGCGGCCGCTACCCCAACGTCCAGTACCTCCGCGGCCGGAACCCCGTCTTCGGGATCGACGCGGACGCCGGCCTGCTCCGTCCGACCTTCGAGGGCTGGTCCCTCCTCGGTCACGGCTACCGCGTCGAGATCGACGACTTCGTGCCGCAGGGCGACGTCCTCGCGCCCGGCGTCCTCGACGCCGACCCGCGGATCCGCCCCGGCGACGAGGTGCTCGTGGTCGGGCCGTCCGCGTACGCGACCGGGCGCGCGGCCATGTCGGCCGGCGAGATGCTCCGCTCCCGGCGCGGGGTTGCGGTCAGGAGGCGTAAAGTAATGAAACGGGAGCACGAATAGATGCAGAAGAACCCCGGGGGTTCGGAGGCAGTCTGAGTGTACAGGGTGGTGAAGGCCGAACCGCTGGCCGACCGCGTGCACGCCCTCGTGATCGAGGCGCCGCACGTGGCCCGGCACGCACGGGCCGGGCAGTTTCTGATCGTCCGCGTCGACCCGGAGGGCGAGCGGATACCCCTCACGATCTCGGCCGTTGAGGCAGACCTTGTCCGGGTGATCTTCATGGCGGTCGGCGCGACCACGCACCGGCTCGCCGAGCTCCGGGTCGGGGACGTGATCCAGGACGTGGTCGGCCCCCTCGGGCGGCCCAGCGAGGTGCCCGGGAACCAGACCTGCGTGATCGTCGGCGGCGGGGTCGGCATCGCCTCCTGCCCCATCATCGCCCGGACCCTCAGGGAGGCCGGCAACCGCGTGATCGGGATCATCGGGGCGCGGAACGCGGACCTCCTGATCCTCGAGGACGAGATGCGGGCGGCCTGCGACGACCTGCACGTCACCACCGACGACGGCTCCAGGGGGCGGCACGGGTTCGCCGCGGACGTGCTGAAGGAGCTGATCGAGCAGGAGGAGATCGGCTGCGTCTGGATCATCGGCCCGGCGATCATGATGAAGGTCACGAGCGGCGTGACCCGGCCGAAGGGCATCCGGACCCTGGTCAGCCTGAACCCGATCATGGTCGACGGCACGGGCATGTGCGGCTCGTGCCGGGTGGTCGTGAACGGCGAGACCCGGTTCGCCTGCGTCGACGGCCCCGAGTTCGACGCCCACGCCGTCGACTTCGACCGGCTGATGCAGCGGCAGCGGATCTACCTCGAGGAGGAGCGCGAGGCGCTCGAGCACCACCACGCCTCCCGCTGCGGGTGCGAGACGGGGGCGCCGCATGGTTGAGCGGGCGGCGGAGGTCCGGGCCCGCGACTTCGCCGAGGTCGACCTCGGGCTCTCGCCCGACGAGGCCGTGGCCGAGGCCGAGCGCTGCCTCCAGTGCAAGAAGCCGGCCTGCATCGGCGGATGCCCGGTCGGGATCGACATCCCGGGCTTCCTCGTCGCGATTGCGGAGGGGCGTTTCGCCGACGCCCGCGCCCGGATCCTCGAGGCGAACCTGCTCCCGGCCGTCTGCGGCCGCGTCTGCCCGCAGGAGAGCCAGTGCGAGGGGGCCTGCATCCTCGGGAAGAAGGAGTGCGCGATCAACATCGGGGCGCTCGAGCGGTTCGCGGCCGACGTCGCCGAGGGCGAGGAGACCCGCCCGACCGAGACGGCCCCGCCCTCGGGCCGGCGCGTGGCCGTGGTCGGGTCGGGCCCGGCGGGCCTGACGGCTGCGGCCGAACTGGCCCGGCGCGGTCACGCGGTCACGCTCTACGAGTCCCTGCACGAGCCCGGCGGCGTTCTGGTCTACGGCATCCCCGAGTTCCGCCTCCCGAAGGCGATCGTTCGGGCCGAGATCGAGCGCGTGCTCGCTCTCGGCGTCGACCTGCGGACGAACATGCTCGTCGGCGCCTCGGTCCCGGTCGAGGAGCTCCTCGGGTTCGACGCGGTCTTCGTCGCGACGGGAGCCGGGCTGCCGTCGTTCATGGGTATTCCGGGCGAGGAGACGAACGGGGTCTACTCGGCGAACGAGTTCCTGACGAGGGTGAACCTGATGCGTGCGGACCGGTTCCCCGCGACAGGGACTCCGGTCAAGCGGGGAAGTCGTGTCGTGGTCACGGGCGCCGGCAACGTTGCGATGGACGCGGCCCGGGTCGCCCGGCGGCTCGGCGCGCGGGTCACGCTCGTCTACCGACGTCGCGAGGAGGACTTTCCGGCACGGCGTGACGAGGTCCGTCACGCGAAGGAGGAGGGGGTCGAGTTCGTGACCTGCGCAGCACCGGTCCGGATCCACGGCGAGCCCGCCGTGACCGGCGTCGAATGCGTCGCGATGGCCATGTGCGACCTGGACGAGAGCGGCAGGCCCGAACCGCGGGCGGTCGAGGACTCGTCGTTCGTGATCGACGCCGATACCGTGATCCAGGCGATCGGCACGAGCCCCAACCCCCTGCTCGTCCGGCTGCTCCCGGGCGCCCGGACCGGGCGGAAGGGGAACCTGGTCGTGGACGAGGACGGGCGCACGTCTGTACCGCGGGTCTATGCCGGCGGCGACATCGCCACCGGGGCCGCGACCGTGATCCTCGCGATGGGCGCGGGCAAGCGGGCCGCCGCCGCGATCGACGCCGATCTCCGATCCGATGGGCCGGTCTGACCCCTCCTGCCGATCCACGCGCGGGATTCCCCTCGGGGGAATTCCGCCGTAATACTCCTGCGTATGGTCTCCGTTTTTCGACAGGTTTAAACCTGCTTGGATGAACAGTACCTAGATTATGGCAAAAACTGCTCTGCTACTGGCCCTGGTAGCGGTGCTGGTGGGCGGCCTCTTCGTAGCCGGGTGTTCGACGCAGATCCCCGGGAACATCACGATAGGCACCTCCACACCGGCCGGGACAATCCATACTACCGCCGCTCCGATAACGACAGGTACCACCGCCCCGATAACGACCGGTACCCCCGCCGAGGTCGTGACCACGGCAGCCCCCGTCACGACCGCACCCGCAACGGTTCCGACCATGCCGAACGCGACCGCGAATACAACCGCGAACGCAACCGCAACGCCGACCACGGTCCGGACCTCCTACATGGAGTCGGACTCGGACTACACCGGTGGTTCATCCGGCCAGATCGTCGTTCCGGTCACCTCCATCCCGTCGGGACAGACGACATTCCCGATCGTCCCCGCGACCACTCTTCCGGGCGAGACGACCGCTCCGACCTCGGTGACGACCTCTGTGACGACCACCGGGCCGACCTCCGGGCCCACCGAGCCGACCTCCGGGCCGACCTCGGTGACGACCACGTCCTCGACCGCCCAGCCGACCACGATCAGGACCGCGTCCCCGACCACGATCAGGACCGCATCCCCGACCACGATCAGGACGGCGTCCCCGACGACGGTCAAGACCGCGACCCCGACTACCGCAAGAGCCCACCACCGTGCCGATCCCGGTCACGACCAAACCTTCGACCACAGTGGCGCCCCCAACCGTCCTTCCGACGACGGCATCTACGACAGTCCCGTTGCCGACGCTCGGCTGACCCGAATACCTTTTTTCCCGACGCCACCTTTCCCTGCAATAGCTCCGGTCTCTGATCGCTCTGAATAACCGGGGATAGGGCCGGTCCCTGGTAGGAGAGGGTTCTGTCGCACGACGGGCGGACCAGCGCCCTCCCGTCTCCTCCGCAACCGCAGCTTCGTCCCCAGATCCGCGCCGGGCACGGAGGCGAAGCTCCCACGTCCCGGCCGCGAAACGATGCTCGACCCCGGATCCGAGGGGTTGGTTCACGTCATTGAAAAACGCCCGCGATGAGGCGGGGGTTCTATCCCCATCAGCTCAATCGTCGAGGTAATCGACCAGGATGCCCGTGTTGTCGACCACGGTCTCGAGCGTGACCTCGAGCCCGAGCGGGGCGCACGCGGCGTCCAGCTCCTTCCGCGGCCTCTGGGTGATGACCGCGATCGACGGGCCGACCGAGGACATGCCCACGAACTCGAACCCTGCCTCGCGGAGCCGGTTCATGTACGTGTATATCTCGAAGGTATGGTGCTCGATCTCGGCCCGCTTGGACCCCCGGAACTCGATCTCCCAGAGCACGTCCCCGACCTTCCGGACGTTGTTCTCTTCGAGGGCCGGAATCAGGTCCATCAGGAGCAGGTAGGCCTTGAGCTCGCGATCCTGGTAGTCGAGGGTCCGGGCCCGGTTCATGAGAAGGTCGAACTCCTTCGCGCCCGCCGACGAGATCTCGGAGGACGGGATGATCACGTAGACCGCGTAGCCCTCCGCGAACGGGTGCTGGTAGACGAGGGTCAGGCGGTCGCCCATCACGGCCATGCCGCCGTAGGTGCTGACCGACGGCCCGACCCCGGTCTCGAACCCGAACGCGATCTCGCCCTCCGCGGTCTCCTCGACGTAGTTGTGTCCGAGGAGGAGGCGGAGCTGGTCGTCCGAGAGGGGCGAGCCGACGGCGGCGTTCAGGGCATGGGCGAGCGCGATCAGGACCGTGCTCGTCGACCCGAGCCCGACGTGGGGGTGGGCGTGGTGATCCGCCGCGACGGAGAACCCGCCGGCGTACCCGGTGGCCGCGCGGAAGACCGCGAGGAAGTGGCGCACGATCGGCTCGCGGGCGTACCGGATCTCGTCGGGGCCGTCCGTGCAGCGGACCTCGACGGTCGTCGGGATCGCAATCGCGAACCCGAGCCCGCCTCCGCCCGGCTGCTCTGGGGCGAACCGGTTCATATCCAGGACGGTCAGGTGGATCCGCGACGGTGCGCGGACGCGGACCGTGCCGTCGTACGGGTGGAGATCGCAGGTTCCCCCGAAGGGAATCCGGATGTTCTCGCCCGGGGAGAAGGTGCGGAAGTCGTACTCGACCAGGTCGAGGTCGCCGCCGCGGAGCTTCATGATCGGCATGTGCACTCACCGTCCTCCCGCGCGGTCGAAGTAGATGCTCTTGCCCGTGGCCGAGACCGGGACCCCGTACCCGACCGTGCAGTCCGGAAGCCAGCCCAGGCCGAGCGCCGCGACGCCGGCCGTGTACATGACCCGGTTGTCCAGGTTCAGGAGCGACGCGGTCTTGACGGCCGAACCGACCGCGATCCCCAGGTCCGTCACCTTGAGGACGCAGTTCGGCCCGCCGTACGGCGTCTCTCCGGCGACGGCGGCCTCGCGCATGGCGCTGCAGTCGGGGTACCCGCACCCGCCGCAGTCCAGCCCACATGTCTCTCCTCCCCGGACGCCGAGCAGGAGGCAGGCCTCGCTGTCACGGATGTTACCGGCGTCGCGCAGGAAGATCGGAGAGCCTCCCTGTTCGGCCACGCCGCGCATTGCACCTGCGAGGCGGTCGAGGTCATCGTCCGCGACAGAGCGGACCACGAGGGAGTCCACGCCTCTTCCCTTCGGCGCGGTCCGCGCCGAGAGGGCCATCAGGTCGCAGGCCATGCGAGCGGCCCGGGACTCATCGTTCATGCGGAGGTGGTTTGGCTCCCGACGAGATAAAACCGGGAGCTGGGGTGCGAGAAAAGGGGGGTCAGGCCGGGAGCTGCCGGAGAAGCTGGCCGAGCCGGGGCACGAAGTCCTTCTTGCGGCTCAGGACCTCCTCGAGCCGCAGTGGCTGGCCGTCCAGGCCGAGGCGGCCGAGCATGGCGTCGTCGGCCGCCGCGAAGAAGGCGAGGGACGCGTTCTCGAAGACGGAGGTGTAGAGCGCGACAGCGAGATCGGCGCGGTGCATCGCCCTGAGCCGGCCGAGCTCGCGCCGGATCTCGGCGCCGTGCGCCTCGGGGAAGGCGAAGGACGGGACCATCACCTGGGCGATCACCACGTCGTGGCGGAAGAGCGTGTAGGTCTTGGTGTCGCAGGCGAGCTGCTCCTCGACCGGGACATCGTCGACGGCCATCCCCTTCTCGATCAGGGTCGTGCCGAGCGCGACGGGGTCGCGGCCCGCGAGTCCGGCCAGGTAATCGACGGCCCGGTGGTCGAGCGAGGTCGTGGTCGACATGCGGAGGACGAGCGTGTCCGAGAGGATCCCGCAGAGGAGGAGCCCGGCTGTCTGCGGCGACGGGTCGCGCCCGGCCTCCATGAATCGGGTCGTGATGATCGTGCAGGTCGAGCCGACCGGGTCGTTCAGGAACCGGACCGGCTTCAGGGTCGAGATCGCCCCGAGCCGGTGGTGGTCGATGATCTCCAGGATATCCGCTTCCTCGATCCCGTCGACAGCCTGGGCGGCCTCGTTGTGGTCGAGCAGGATCACGGCCTTCTGTACGTCCTGCATCAGCGAGGTCCGCGAGAGGAGCCCGAGGTACCGCCCGTCCTCGTCGACCACGCACGCGGTCCTGTACTTCGAGGACGAGACCAGGTGCTTGGCATGCTCGAGCGAGTCCTCGAGCGTGACCGTCGGGACGTCGGTCTCCATGATCTGCCCGGCCGGGGCCGAGAGGTGGAGCCGCCGGCCCACGGCGAACGCATCGAGCCCGGTGGCGAGGATCGAGACGTTCTGGGCCTTCGCCGCGTTCACCACGCGCTCGCCGACGGGTGCGCCGTCCGCAACGATCATCGCGGCGATCCCTGCCGAGATCAGGGTCAGCTGCGCGGGCTCGTTGTCCCCGACGATCGCGATGTCGTGGGCGGTCAGACGCGAGAGCGTGACATGCAGCGCGTCGATCGCGGTGTAGACCCGGCCCTCGATCTCCTCGTGCGCGCCGACGAGCACGGTCGCGGAGAGGATCCGGGCCAGCTCCTCGAGCCGCATCGGCGGGACCGAGAGCGACTCCTCCTGCTGGCCGGTCACGTACGAACGGGCCAGGCCGTACTCGGAGACGAGCCCGGCGAGGCGCCCGTCCGTGTCGACGATCGGGATGTTCCGCATATCGTACTGATCCATCAGCGCGGCGACGTCCACGGTCGGGACGTCGGCTCGCGTGGACCGGGTGTCGAGGTACGGGATGTCGGCGATCCCGGGCTCGACCGACTCGATGTAGATCGGGGGCTCCGCCCGGAACTCGGCGAGCGCCCATCTCGTCTCGGCACCGACGTCCCCGCACCGGGCAGGGATGTAGACCCCGGGCTCGTCCATGTTCAGGAGCTCCGCATACCCGATCACGCTGCAGATCGAGTCCGTGTCGGGCTGCTTGTGCCCGATCACGTAGACGCTGTTCATGCCCGCCATACCGCTCGGATCAACGTTTGCCGTCCGGGTTCTTATGCCTGGGGGTTTGGAGGGCGCATGACGTTGGCACTAAAGAAGTCTCTATAAAGTCGGGTGTCCCCTTTATATAGAGGAGGACCATGAAGGAGATCGTCATCAAGGGCGCGCGCGAGCACAACCTCAAGAATATCGACCTGGTACTGCCCCGCGACCGCCTGATCGTCTTCACCGGGCTCTCGGGCTCGGGCAAGTCCACGCTCGCGTTCGACACGCTCTACGCCGAGGGCCAGCGCCGGTACGTGGAGTCGCTCTCGACCTACGCCCGGCAGTTCCTCGGGGTGATGCACAAGCCCGACGTCGACGCGATCGAGGGGCTCTCTCCCGCGATCTCGATCGAGCAGAAGACCACCTCGAAGAATCCCCGCTCGACGGTCGGCACCACGACCGAGATCTACGACTACCTCCGCCTCCTCTTCGCCCGTGTCGGGGTTCCGTACTGCCCGACCCACAACATCCGGATCGAGACCCAGTCCCCCGAGCGGATCGCCGACGCGATCCAGAAGGAGAAGCCCGGGACGATCATGGTCCTCGCCCCGGTGGTCCGGCAGAAGAAGGGGACGTACGGGCAGCTCCTCAAGGACCTGAACCGCGAGGGCTACGCCCGCGCCCGGGTCAACGGCGAGATCCGCCGGACGGACGAGGAGGTCACGCTCGAGCGCTACCAGAAGCACGACATCGAGATCGTGATCGACCGGCTCGAGTCCTCGGACCGCTCGCGCCTCGTCGAGGCCGTGGAGAACGCACTCAAGCGTGCCGAGGGGCTCGTGATCGTCGTGGGCGAGGACGGGGCGGAGACGATGTACTCGTCCCTGATGGCCTGCCCGGTCTGCGGTATGGCGTTCGAGGAGCTCCAGCCCCGGATGTTCTCGTTCAACTCCCCGTTCGGCGCCTGCGAGGAGTGCAACGGGCTCGGGTTCAAGATGGTCTTCGACCCCGACCTGATCATCCCGAACAAGGACCTCTGCGTCGTCGACGGCGCGATCGAGGTCTACAAGAACTCGCTCGACGGCTACCGCGGGCAGCTGATCGAGGCCGTCGCCCGGCAGCTCGGGTTCGACCTCTTCACACCCATCTCCGATCTCACGCCCGAGCAGTTCGCAGGCCTGATGTACGGAACGAGTGAGCGGCTCAACTTCACCATGCGGGCCCGCCGGGGGGACGCCCAGTGGTCCCACCGCGGTGCATGGGAGGGGCTCCTCCCTCAGGCCGAGCGGCTCTACGCCCAGACCCAGTCCGAGTACCGCAAGCGCGAGCTCGAGCGCTTCATGCGGGTCTTCGACTGCCCCACCTGCAAGGGCTCGCGCCTGAAGGAGAAGGTCCGGGCGGTCAGGATCGCCGACTCCTCGATCATCGACGTCACGAACCTCTCGATCTCGGCCTGCCTCCGCTTCTTCCGCGAGCTCGAGCTGACGCCGAGGGAGCAGCAGATCGGCCAGCTCGTGATCAAGGAGATCACGGAGCGGCTCGCCTTCCTCGAGCGCGTCGGGCTCGGGTACCTGACCCTCTCGCGCGCAGCCGCGACCCTCTCCGGGGGCGAGGGGCAGCGGATCCGGCTCGCGACCCAGCTCGGCGCGAACCTGATGGGCGTGCTCTACGTCCTGGACGAGCCCTCGATCGGGCTGCACCAGCGCGACAACCGTCGCCTGATCGACACGCTCTGCGCGCTCCGCGACCTCGGCAACACCCTGATCGTGGTCGAGCACGACGAGGACACGATCCGGGCCGCGGACTACGTGATCGACATCGGCCCCGGTGCGGGCGTCCACGGCGGGCAGATCGTCGCGACGGGCACGCCCCGCGAGATCGAGCGCTCGACCAACTCGCTCACCGGCCTCTACCTTGCCCGATCGCTCAAGATCGAGACGCCGAGCTGGCGGCGGGCGAGCGAGACCTTCATCCGGGTCAAGGGCGCGCGCGAGAACAATCTGAAGAACGTCGACGTCGCGATTCCCGACGGGCGTCCTGACCGTCGTGACCGGCGTCTCGGGCTCGGGCAAGTCCACGCTCGTCTACGAGATCCTCTTCAAGGCCCTCCACCGGCAGCTCTTCGGGACGGGCGACCCGCCGGGGGCCCACGCGGGGCTCGAGCTCGACGCCCCGATCGACAAGGTGATCGTGATCGACCAGTCCCCGATCGGCCGGACTCCGCGCTCGAACCCGGCGACGTACACCAAGGTCTTCGACGACATCCGGAAGATCTTCGCCGAGACCCAGGAGGCGAAGGTCCGGGGATACGCTCCGGGCCGGTTCTCGTTCAACGTCCGCGGCGGGCGGTGCGAGGCCTGCCAGGGCGACGGTTTGATTAGGATCGAGATGAACTTCCTGCCCGAGGTCTACATCGAGTGCGAGGAGTGCAAGGGGCGGCGGTACAACACCGAGACCCTCGAGGTGAAGTACAAGGGCAAGTCGATCGCGGACGTGCTCGAGATGTCGGTCGAGGAGGCGCTCCACCTCTTCGAGCGGATCCCGACGATCCGGAACAAGCTCGAGGTCCTCTCCCGCGTCGGACTCGACTACATCAAGCTCGGCCAGTCCTCGACCACGCTCTCGGGCGGCGAGGCCCAGCGGATCAAGCTGACCCGCGAGCTCTCGAAGCGCGCGACCGGCCGGACGCTCTACCTCCTCGACGAGCCCACGACCGGGCTCCACTTCCACGACGTCAAGAAGCTGATCCAGGTCCTCGACGACCTGGTCAAGAAGGGGAACAGCATCCTCGTGATCGAGCACAACCTGGACGTGATCAAGTCGGCGGACTACGTGATCGACCTCGGCCCCGAGGGCGGGGACGAGGGCGGCGAGGTGGTCGCGGTCGGCACGCCCGAGGAGGTCGCGGAGAACCCGCGCTCCTACACGGGCCAGTTCCTGAAACAGGCGCTATGACGAGACCGCCCGTCGACCTCCAGAGCCTCCCCGAACTTCCCGGCTGCTACCTCTACTCCGACGCGGACGGGACGGTCATCTACGTGGGCAAGGCCAAGAACCTGAGGCGGCGGGTCTCGTCCTACTTCACCCGGCGCGACCTCGACCCCAAGACGGCCGCGCTCGTCGGCCACATCGCGCACCTCGACTTCATCGTGACCACGACCGAGGTCGAGGCCCTGATCCTCGAGAACACCCTGATCAAGCGGCACTGGCCCCGGTACAACATCAGGCTCAAGGACTCGAAGACCTACGCCTACATCCTCCGCACGGACGAGCTCTACCCGCGCCTCGTCTTCGCACGGAACAAGGTCGAGGGGGGGACCTACTACGGTCCGTTCGTCTCGGGGCTGGAGCGGGACCAGATCCTCAAAGGCCTGCGCCGGGCGTTCCGGCTCCGGACCTGCCGGAAGCTCCCCAAGCGCGCCTGCCTCCGGTATCACATGAACTCCTGCCTGGGCCCGTGCATCGGCGCGGTCTCCCCGGAGGAGTACGGCGAGGCCGTCCGGCGGGCCGAGGAGTGCCTGAAGGGGCGCGACCGCGAACTCCTGGGGACGCTCCGCGAGGAGATGGCCGAGTACTCGGCCGGGAACCAGTTCGAGCAGGCCCTCGCCCGGCGCGAGCAGATCAGCGCCATCGAGGGGCTGGGCGAGCACCAGCGGGTCGACCGGCAGAAGTCCTACGACGAGGACGTCCTCAACTACATCGTGGTCGAGGGGACGGTCTACCTCGCGCTCTTCAAGATCCACCTCGGCACCCTGACCGGCAAGCAGGAGTTCGTCTTCGACTTCCGCGAGGAGTTCCTGCCCGAGTTCCTGGTCCAGTACTACGCCGAGAACGCGGTCCCGAAGGAGGTCGTGCTCCCCGAGGAGGCGGACCCGGCGATCGCGGACTACCTCTCCGAGATCAAGGGGCAGCGGGTCCGGGTCACGGTGCCGCAGCGGGGCGACCGCCGCCACCTGCTCGACCTCGTCCGGTTGAACCTCGAGACCTCGTTCTTCGGCGACCGGATCAAGGTCGAGGCGCTCCGCCAGGCCCTCCGCCTGCCGACGCCGCCCGAGGTGGTCGAGTGCTTCGACATCTCGCACCTCGCGGGGACGTCGACGGTGGGGGTGATGGTCCAGTTCCGGGGCGGGCATCCCGACAAGCGGAACTACCGCCGCTTCCGGATCCGGACGGTCGAGGGGGTCGACGACTTCGCCGCGATCGCCGAGGTGGTCCGGCGGCGGTACGCGCGGCTGAAGAAGGACGGGGCCGAGCTCCCGGACCTCGTCGTGGTCGACGGCGGTCGGGGCCAGCTCTCGGCCGCGAAGGCCGTGCTCGACGACCTCGATCTCCACATCCCCCTCGTCGCGCTCGCCAAGCGCGAGGAGGAGGTCTGGGTGCCGGGTCTCTCCGTGCCCCTGCCGCTCGACCGGAAGGCGAAGGGGAGCCTCTTTCTCCAGGAGGTCCGCGACGAGGCCCACCGCTTCGCGATCACGTACAACCGCAGCCTGCGGTCAAAGGCGGTGCTCCAGTGACCGAGAGATTCGAACTCGTCTCGCCCTTCAAGCCGAAGGGCTCGCAGCCCTCCGCGATCGCCTCGCTCGTCGAGGGGATCCGTGGCGGCGATGATAAGCAGACCCTGCTCGGCGTGACCGGCTCGGGCAAGACCTTCACGATCGCGAACGTGATCGAGGAGGTCCAGCGGCCCACGCTCGTCATCGCGCACAACAAGACGCTCGCGGCCCAGCTCTACAACGAGTTCCGCGACTTCTTCCCGAAGAACCGGGTCGAGTACTTCGTCTCGTACTACGACTACTACCAGCCCGAGTCCTACATCCCCCAGCGGGACCTCTACATCGAGAAGGACATGGCGATCAACCCGAAGATCGAGCAGATGCGGCTCGCGGCCACCGCGTCCGTCCTCTCGCGGCGGGACACGATCATCGTGGCCTCGGTCTCGTGCATCTACGGTCTCGGCAACCCCGTCAACTTCCACGACATGGGCTTCGAGCTGAAGGTCGGCGACGGCCTGAAGCGGTCCGAGCTCCTCCGGCAGCTCGTCGAGATCCAGTTCGAGCGGAACGACATCGAGCTCCTCCCGGGCCGGTTCCGCGTCCGCGGCGACACGGTCGACATCGTGCCCGGGTACTACAACAACATCATCCGCGTCGAGACCTTCGGCGATCGGATCGAGCGGATCACCGAGGTCGACCGGATCACGGGTCTCACGAAGGAGAAGATGGAGTACTTCTACGTCTACCCCGCCCGCCACTACGTGATCCCGTCCCACACCCGGGCCAAGGCGGTCGAGTCGATCCGCGAGGAGCTCGACCAGCGCCTGCCCGAGCTCGGCCTCCTCGAGTCCCACCGCCTCCAGCAGCGGACCCTCTTCGATCTCGAGATGATCGAGGAGACCGGGTCCTGCAAGGGGATCGAGAACTACTCGCGCCACTTCGACTTCCGGCAGCCCGGCGAGAAGCCGTACTGCCTGCTCGACTACTTCCCCAAGGACTTCATGATGGTGATCGACGAGAGCCACCAGACGATCCCTCAGGTCCACGGGATGTACAAGGGCGACCGTTCGCGCAAGACCTCGCTGATCGACTACGGCTTCCGCCTGCCGTCCGCCTACGACAACCGTCCCCTGAAGTGGGAGGAGTTCCGCGAGTATCTCAAGCAGGTGATCTTCGTCTCGGCCACCCCCGGCGAGTACGAGCGGCGGATCTCGGACCGGATCGCCGAGCAGATCATCCGGCCGACGGGGCTCGTGGACCCGCCGGTCGAGGTCCGGCCGATCGCGGGCCAGACCCTCGACGTGATCGAGGAGGTGAAGAAGACGATCGCGAAGGGCGAGCGGGCGCTGGTCACGACGCTGACCAAGAAGCTCTCCGAGGAGCTCTCCGAGTGGCTCGCCGAGCGCGGGATCAAGACCCGGTACCTCCACTCCGAGATCGACACCATCGAGCGGACCGAGATCATCCGGCAGCTCCGGCTCGGCCGGTTCGACGTCCTCGTCGGGATCAACCTCCTCCGCGAGGGGCTCGACATCCCCGAGGTCGGGTTCATCGGGATCCTGGACGCGGACAAGGAGGGGTTCCTCCGCGACGCCCGGTCCCTGATCCAGACGATCGGCAGGGCCGCACGAAACGCGAACTCGCATGTCGTCCTGTACGCGGACAGGATGACGGACTCGATCAAGAACGCGCTCGCCGAGACCGACCGCCGCCGGCAGATGCAGCTCGAGTTCAACCGCGTCCACGGGATCGTGCCGCAGACGATCGTGAAGCCGATCCGCGAGGCCGAGGCCGACCTGAAGGACGCGAAGCACGTGCCCAAGCACGACATCCCGGCCCTGCTGGTCGAGCTCGACGCCGAGATGCGGTCCGCGGCCGAGCAGCTCGACTTCGAGCGGGCGATCGCGCTCCGCGAGCGGATCCGGCAGCTCGAGCAGAAGGCTGGGAGCGGAGGCGCCCCGACCCCGCGGAAGCCCAGGGCGAGAAAGGTGGCCTGAGACTTTTTCTTTCAGATCGAGCGGCGACGGGCATCCGTCGCCTGCCGGCGGCAGGGGGCCGCCCTTGATCAGGAGCGGCATCGCGGTGGCGGAGAGCTTGGCCATCACCAGGGCCTTGCCTCGCTGGGTCAGCGCGAAGATCGGGACGCCGGTCCCGCCCTGGACCAGGGCCTTCGTCCGCGCGGCCTCGCGGACCGTCCCCGAGGCGCAGGCGGTCGTGATGTCCGCGACCGCGACGAGGCGTTCCGCCTCCTCCGTCGTGAGGCCCGTGGTGTGGACCGCGATGATCAGGGCTGCGGGCGCGGCGGCCCGGACTCCCTCGGCCATGTCGGGTCCGGCGACGGTCACGGCGATCCGTTCATATCCGTGCTCGAGCGCGTAGAGCGCACCGTCCACCTGGTCGATCTCGGCCGTCTCGGGGAAGACCACCGCGCCGCCGGCCTCGCGGATCCGCTCGATCACGGCCGGGTACGGCGTCGTCCGAACAAGCCCCGACATCCGTCCTCCGATCCCCTGGACCAGGGCCGGGTCGGCGACGACCACCGTGCCCGCGCCGTCGCAGGCGAGCACGGCCGCATCCAGGAGCCCCGAGCGGAGCCCCTCCATCATCAGCTCGGAGGCGCCGAAGAGGACGAAGTCGGTCTCCGAGAGCACCTGGCGGTCGGGCGTGCACATCCCGAACGACCGGATCCGCGCCTCCATGTTCGCGCGGATCGCCGAGGGCTCCATCGATGTCACGGGCACGGCGAACCGCCGGGCGAGCGGGCAGTCCTCGATCACGGGCTCGCCGACCTCGACCACGCGCCCCTCGCGGATCACGACGCGGGCCCGCCCGATCGCCTCGATCACGTGCTCGTCGCCTGCTGGATACGTCTCCTCCATATTCAACACGTCTGCGCGCCACATCGTATAGTATGAACGGATCGGAACCGGGCGTGCAGGCCGCCGCGGCCGAGATCCTGTCGCGAATCGGGATGAAGCCGCGCACCGGGACTTCGCGCCTGCCCGAGGTCGACCTCGCCCGCGCTCTCGCCCTCGGGATGATGGTCACCTATCACTTCCTCTTCACCCTCTGGTTCCTCGGGATGACCGATGTCGCGGTGCTGACCGGCTTCTGGCGGGTCTTCGCCTACGCCACGGCCTCTCTCTTCATCGCGATCGCCGGGCTCTCCCTGACCCTCGCGGCCGCGGCCCGGCGCCGGCGCGGGGCCACGGAGGGCGAGATCGCGGTCGCCCAGGCACGCCGCGGTCTCGTCGTCTTCGGATGGGGGCTCGTGATCACGGCCGTGACCCTGGTCGCGCTCAACGAGGGCGCGATCGTCTTCGGCGTCCTCCACCTGATCGGGCTCGGCACGATCCTCGCCATCCCCCTGGTCCGCCGCCCGCGGGCCGCGCTCGCTCTCGGAACGGTCTGCGTCCTCCTCGGGCCCGCTCGCAGCGCAGATGTCCGGGCCCGTTCTGGCTCACCTGGCTCGGGTTGCACCCGGCGGACTTCGTCTCGCTCGACTACGTCCCGATCCTGCCCTGGTTCGGGGTGCTGCTGATCGGCGTCGCGGCGGGCTGGGCCATCTTCCCGAACGGCGAGCGGCGCCGGCCCTTTCCGCCGCTTCCCCCGTGGACGGAGCCCTTCCTCTGGGTCGGCCGGCACACGCTCGCGATCTACCTGCTCCACGAGCCGGTCATCCTCGCCGTGCTCCTGACGATCCGGCAGTACGGCTAGTCCTCGCCCTCGACCGCGAGCAGGAGCGCCTTGCGGAGCATGAACTCCGTGTACCCCGAGGCGATCCGCTCGTCCTCGTCGAGCGGGTGGCGGCGGGCCTCCATCTCTTCGCGCCGCGATCGGGCGTGGCAGTAGTCGTGCCCCTCCTTGACCCGGACCAGGATCTCGTCGAGGGACGAGCCGTTCACGGTCACCTCGTCCTCACCGTCGGCCACCTCGTCGCGGACCGTCACGTCGACGCCCGCGGCCTCGAGGGCCGGCCGCACCTCCTCGACCACCTCCTGCACCGTCCGGCCCGTGTCGGCCGCGACCAGACGGCTCCGCACCGTCCCCGGCGGATGGCGCCAGACCAGGTCGAGCCTCGCGGCCTCCATCCCGTCAGGCCTCGTCGAACCGGAGCGAGGCCGAGTTCATGCAGTAGCGCCGACCCGTCGGCGGCGGGCCGTCGGGAAAGACGTGCCCGAGGTGGGCGTCGCAGCGCCGGCAGCGCACCTCGTCCCGGGTCATGCCGTACGCAGGTGTCGCGGACCTCGTACACGTTCGTCTCGGCCACCGGGCGGGAGAAGCTCGGCCAGCCCGTGCCCGAATCGAACTTGTCGTCGGATGTGAAGAGGTCGATCCCGCAGCAGACGCACCGGTAGAGACCGTGCCGCTTGTTCGCGTTGTACTCGTTCGCAAAGGCGGGCTCTGTTCCGTGGCCGCGGGCCACCGCGTACTGAGTCGGGTTCAGGCGCCGGCGCCACTCCTCGTCCGAGAGCCGGCACCGCTTCATGGGCACGGTCCGGTTCTCCTTCACCGAGTAGATCGGGACTTCGTCGTCGGACTCCATGCCCGAGAGTGGCACCGCGCCTATATCAAGGGATCGTCAGAGCCCGAGCTTCTCCGCCGTCTCGCGGCAGAGTCCGGCCTCGTGCGGCCGGCCGAGCATCTCCATCACCTCGGCCGTGAGCGCCCACGCGGTCGCACGCTGGGGGTCGAGGTCGAGGGACCGCTCGAGCGAGAAGAGGGCATCCTCGCTCCGGCCGACCGCCTTCTCCATCATCCCGCGCATCAGCCAGGCGGTCGGGTCGTCGCTCCTTGATCTCGAGTGCGGCCTCGAAGCACCAGCAGGCCTCCTCGTGCCGCTCCTCGTCCATCAGGCCGAAACCGCGCTCGAGCCAGTGGTCGAACCGGGCCGTGCCGATCTTCGTGGCCCGCTCGATTGCAGGCGAACGCCTCCTTCTCGCGCCCGAGGCGGTGAAGGGCCCGGGCCGAGGCCTGCAGTGCCTTTCCGTTCTCGGGCTCGCGCTCGCTCGCGGTCTCGAAACACCAGAGGGCGCGCGCGAGCTCGCCCGCCTCGAGGAGCTCGAGCCCGCGGCGGAGCCATTCGGCCGCGACGTCTCCGTCGCCGGGCAGCCGGTCCGCCTCGAGCAGCGACTGGTAGATCTTCGAGTACTCGATGCTCTCCCTCCCTACCGGATCGTACGAGAGAAGATCATAAAAGCTGATCCCTTCGTCCGAAGGGTATATCTCCCGCGGAAGCGAGGTGCCGGCCATGAGGCGAATGCGATGAACCAGCTCGCAGGAAAGGTGGCACTCGTGACCGGAGCGGGCTCCGGTATCGGCCGGGCGACGGCCCTCCTCTTGGCACGGGAGGGGGCGAAGGTGGCCGCGCTCGGCCACACGGCCGAGGAGATCGACGCGGTGGTCGCCGAGATCCACGACGCGGGCGGCGTGGCCATGCCGATCGTCGCCGACATCGCGCACGCGAGCCAGATGCGCGACGCGGCGGACGCGGTGGACACGCAGTGGGGCCGGCTCGACGTGCTCTTTGCGAACGCGGGGATCAACGGCGTCTGGGCGCCGATCGAGGAGCTCGAGCCGGGAGACTGGGACGAGACCATCAACACGAACCTCCGCGGCACGTTCCTGACGATCAAGTACGCGGTGCCGGTGATGAAGCGGACGGGCGGGTCCGTGATCGTCACCTCGTCCGTGAACGGCACGCGGATCTTCTCGAACACCGGGGCGACCGCGTACTCGACCTCGAAGGCCGGACAGGTGGCGCTCGCGAAGATGCTCGCGCTCGAGCTCGCCAAGGACCGGATCCGGGTGAACGTGGTCTGTCCCGGAAAGATCGAGACGGAGATCGAGGAGAACACGGTGGAGCGGGACCTCGAGGAGGCCCGCGAGCCCGCGATCTACCCCGAGGGGAAGATCCCGCTCACCGGCGGTCGGCCGGGCCTGCCCGAGCAGGTGGCCGCGCTCGTCCTCTTCCTCGCCTCGGACACCGCGTTCCTGATCACCGGGACCGAGATCTGGATCGACGGGGGCGAGTCCCTGCTTCAGGGCTGAACCGGCTGCCCGGCCTCGACGGCGCGGGCCGCGCGGACTCCGCGCATCGCCGAGAGCGCCGCCGCGACCCCCGTCAGGACGGCCCCCACATAGCCGATCACCCCGAAGGAAGAGGCGAGCAGGGCCGGGTCCGCCGCGAGGACCGGACCGGTGTTGCCGCCGGCGAGGAGGAGGGCGCTGAGGAGGAGCGAGCCGAGCGAGACCCCGAGCACCATACCGAGGTTCCGCCCGGTCGCGGTGATGGCCGAGGCGAGCCCGAGCCAGCGGCGCGGCACCGCGGACATCTGCGCCGTGTTGTTCGGGGCCTGGAAGAGCCCGGCGCCGAGGCCGATGACCAGGAACGCGCCGAGCATCGGTGCGAGCAGGCGCGCCGAGGCCGCATACGCGGCGACAGCGTATCCGATCGAGACCAGGCCCATGCCGATCGCGGCGAGGTACGGGAACTGTGACCGGTCGTAGAGCCAGCCGGCCACGGGAGCGGTCACGATCATGACCGCCGGCAGCAGGAGAAAGACGAGGCCGACCGTTGCCGGCGAGAAGCCCATGACCGACTCGAAGTAGAAGGGGCCGATCAGGTTCAGCATGAAGGCGGCGACGAAGTAGAGGAGCATCGCGACCACGGGGAGCACGTAGAGCGGCTCGGCGAAGAGGCCGAGGTCCACGAGCGGGGCCTTCGACCTCCGTTCGATCAGAACGAACGCCACCGTTCCCGCCACGGCGACGAGGGCGTACGCGACGGCCGTCGGGTCGAGCGTGGGGGACGCGGCAAGCCGGCCGAGGAAGAACATCAGGCCTCCGAGGGCCGCGCCGAGCGCGATGGCCCCGGGCAGGTCGAACGAGAAGCGTTCGGGCCGCACGTGCGCCCGCGGCAGCACCCGGAGCGCGGCGGCCACGACGACCGCGCCGATCGGGATGTTGATGAAGAAGACGTACTCCCACCCGAACGCCTCGACGAGCCCCCCGCCGATGACCGGAGACGCAAGCGCACCGATCGCGACCACCGAGCCGAGGTACCCGAGGGCCCGGCCGCGCTCGGACGGCGGGAAGGCTTCGAAGATCAGGGCGGCCGAGAGCGAGAAGACCATGGCCCCGCCGACGGCCTGGACGATCCGCGCTCCGATCAGGACCGCGAGGGTCGGGGCGAAGCCGCACGCGGCCGATGCCAGGGTGAAGAGCGTGATGCCGGCGACGAAGAGCGGCACCCTGCCCGTGTACTCCGAGATCCTGCCCATCGGGAGGAGGAGCACGGTCATGGTCAGCAGGTAGGCCGTGATCACCCACTGCGTGCTGTCCAGGTTCACCCCGAAGTGGGCGGTGATCGTCGGCAGCGCGATCGCGACCACCACGCCGTCCAGAACGGCCATGAAGACCCCGGCCAGCACGACCGCGAGGATCGCATATCGGTTCGGCGCGCCGTCGGCGTCCATGTGATGAAGGGTTGGAAGGGCGATGTGATAAGGATGGGCTCCGCGGAGTCCACGCGAAATGGGCAATCAACGGCCTATTATTGCGGAATGCCACTATTTCAGAGGCATCTCGCTTCGTCGCGGAGGTGGGTGATGCGCGAACCCCCTCCCCCTTGCCGGTGAGCAGTACAACAGAAAGGTGGCCGATCGGTAATGATTGACGTCCCTCCCAGGCCGAGTAGCGAGATTCGTGCGGGACGGTGCTCTGATCGGCGATACACATACACTCCGCGGGGCCGACATCTCTTCATGGACGACGGGGGCTGGGACGCAGGACTACCGGCAGCGCGGCCGGCTCTACCGCGGCGGCGTGCGCCTTCCGCCGCTCCCCGACGGCGCCCGCGTGCTCGAGCTCGGCTGCGGAGACGGGCGGACCCTCGCGAGCGCTCGGCGCCCTGCCCTGCACCGCCGTCGGCCTCGACCGTGCGCGGGCCGCGCTGGCCCTCTGCCGTCCGCCGGCGGGGCAAGCCGCCGTTCCGGCTCGTCTGCGGCGACGCCCGGCGCCTGCCGTTCCGCGACCGGTCGTTCGACGTGGTCCTGCTTCTCCACGTCCTGGGCCACGGGCGTGCGGACGACCGCGTGCGGATGGCCGCCGAGGCCGTGCGCGTGACCGCGCCCGGAGGCCGCCTCCACCTCCGCGTCTTCTCGCGCGAGGACTTCCGTGCGGCGACCGGCCTCGAGGTCGAGGAGGGGTCGCGCCTGCGGCGCACGGGCGTGCTCACGCACTACTTCACCGAGGACGAGGTCGCCGCCCTCTTCCCCTCGTGCCGGGCTCTCCGCCTCGAGACGGTCCGGTGGCATCTCCGCGTCCGGGGCGCGGCCCTGCTTCGGGCCGAGATCGAGGCGGATTTCGAGCCCGCTGACCCCGAACGGCGAGAGGACCCTGCCTGCTGATTGCGAAGAGAATCATAATACATAAATGCCTCGTCCGAGCAATTTTTAAAGGGATGCCCGCCCCGGACGACGGGCACCGGATGGAGAGCTATGTCACCGAGAAACCGCATGATCCTCTGCCTCGTCTGCCTCGCGGCCGTCGGGATGTTCTGCGTGGCCGGATGCACGACCACGCCGCCCAAGACCAACGCGACGCCGAACGTAACCGCCGAACGCGACCATGAACAACACGATCCTCAAGATCAACAACAACCAGATGCCGAACTTCACCGCGAACGCGACCGCGAACGCGACCGCCGTGGCGACCACGAAGCCGGCCGGGAACGTGACGATCCCGATCATCAACGCGACCCTGCCGGCCATCAACGTCAGCAACATCACCAACGTCACCCTGCCCCAGGTCAACGTCACGCTGCCGAGACTCAACAGCACGTAAGGGGCCGAGCCGCGGCCGATGTCGCGGCGCCCGGCTCCCGATCCAGATACCTTTTTATCCCGCGCGTCCGTTGGAACGCGCATCATGGGACCGATCTACCAGGACCCATCGCTCGCCAACCGGCGCGGCGTCTTCCTCGACCGCGACGAGGCCGGGAGAGCCTGCGCGGCGCTCCTCGAGCGCCACCCCGATCTCGTCGACGGCGCGCTCTGCGGCGCGATCCCCTCCGGCGGGGTCGCCGTCGCCGCGCCGATCGCGCGCCAGTTCGCCCTGCCCATCCTGCCCCTGGTCGCCCGGAAGGTCCAGGTGCCGGGCAACACCGAGTTCGGGATGGGAGCGGTCGCCTGGGACGGGCGCGTCCTCCTCGACCGTCCCCTGATCAGCGCCCTCGGTCTCGGACCCGCCGCGGTGGAGGCCCAGGTCGAACAGGCGAAGGCCTCGGTCGCGGAACGGCTCGCCCGGTTTCTCGGGGGCCGGCCCATGCCGGACCTCCATGGCCGGCGCATCCTCGTCGTGGACGACGGCCTTGCCGGCGGGTCCACCGCCCTCGCGGTCATCGGCGCGCTCCGTGCCGCCGGCGCCAGGCCGCTCGTGACCGTGGTCCCGACCGGCCACGACCGGACCGTGGCCATGGTCGCGGAGGCCTCCGACGCGGTGGTCTGCCCGAACGTGCGGAGCGGAGACCGGTTCGCCGTGGCCGAGGCGTACCGGGCGTGGCGGGATCTCACCGAGGACGAGGTGGCCTCGCTCCTCGACGGGCTCGCAGCGGACGGTCTCTTCTGAGACCGGATAGTCGCCGGATCACTCCTGCTCTCGCGCGCGCCGACGGTTTCGGTCAGCGCGCCCTCGTCTCCTTCGCGTACGGCCGCCTCCTCGGCGCGAGGAGAGCCGAAGCCCGGCGTAAGCCGGTGCGGCCATGATGGTTGCTCGAGCCGCGTCGTGGTCCCCTCGTCGTCCTAGCAGGCGAGCGGGACGTCGGCGAACGCGGCGTGGTCGAAGACCCCCCGCTCGGTCAGGCGACGCTCGGGGATCACGGTCAGGGCGAGGAAGGAGAGGTGCATGAAGGCGTCGGGCACGGCGCCGAGCCGGGCCGCGTGCGCGGCGAGGCGGTCGAGACCGTTCACGACCTCGGCGTACGGCCGGTCGGACATGAGCCCGGCCACCGGGAGCGGCAGCAGCGTGGTCTCCCCGAGCCCGACGGCCGCGAGCCCGCCGCGGCTCGCGACGACGGTCTCGATGGCCGCGACCATCGCCGCCGGCTCGGCACCGACCGCGACCACCTGGTGGGCGTCGTGGGCGACCGTGGAGGCGATGGCGCCGCGTACGAGGCCGAAGCCCCTGACGATGCCGATCCCCGTGCCCGTTCCCCGGTAGGCGTCGCAGACGGCGGCAGGCAGCAGGTCGCGGCCGAGGTCGGGGAGCGAGCCGGCGCGCACCGGCAGGTCGACTGCCCGAGTCCGGACCTGGCCGGGGACGAGCTCGATCACGCGGGCGCACCCGTCGACGGTCGGGACGAGGTCGGCCGCGGACGGTATCCGGCATCGCATGGGCCGCGCCGGCGTGGGGACCGGGGCCGGCTCCGGCCCGGGGTCGACGACCTCCGCGCCGCAGACGAAGGTCCGGGCTGATCGCGAAGGTGTCTCCCGGCGCGAGCACGCAGAGGTCGGCCCGCCGTCCCGGTGCGAGGGCTCCGCGGTCGGCGAGCCCGAACCGCTCGGCGGCCGAGAGCGTGGCCATCCGCAGGGCGAGCTCCGGCTCGAGCCCGCCATCGACTGCGCGGCGGACGCAGTCGTCGACCAGCCCGTCGCGGCAGATCAGGTCCGCGTGGCGGTCGTCCGTGCAGAAGGCGCAGCGGGGCGCCGTCGCCGGCGTCACGAGCGGGAGGAGGGCTGCGAGGTTCCGCTCGGTCGAGCCCTCGCGGAGGAACAGGTACATGCCGCGCGCGAGCCGATCGCGTCCCTCCTCCATCGTGGCGGCCTCGTGGTCGCTCTGGGCCCCCGCAAGCACGTAGGCGTTCAGGTCCGGGCCCGCGAGCCCCGGGGCGTGGCCGTCCACGTTCCGGAAGAGGGCGACCTTCGCGGCGAGGTCGGGGTCGCCCGCGAGGAGCCCGGGCACGTTCATCACCTCGCCGAGCCCGAGCACGCCCTTCCGCGCCGCGAGGGCCGCGAGCTCGGCGGCCCCGATCACCGCCCCTCCCACGTCGGCCGGCGTGGCCGGCACGCAGGACGGGAGCGTCAGCAGCAGGTCGACCGGCAGGTGCGGCCGGCAGGCGAGCATGTACTCGATCCCCGGCACGCCGAGCACGTTCGCGATCTCGTGGGGGTCCGCGACCACCGTCGTCGTGCCGTGGGCCGCGGCCAGCCGGGCGTACTCGAACGGCGAGAGCAGGGACGACTCGACGTGAACGTGGGCGTCGATCAGCCCCGGCACGACCCGGGCCCCCCGAGGTCGAGCTCGCGCCTCGCCCGGTAGCGCCCGGGCCCGAGCACCCGTCCCCGGTGTATCCCGAGCGCAGTCTCCTCCCACTCGCAGAGGAACGGGTTGAAGATGGAGGCGTTCAGGAGGGCGAGGTCGACCGTCCCCTCGCCCCGCGCGGCCCGCACGAGCTCACGCACGGCCCGTCGCCCCGCGAACCGTCAGCTCCCGGATGACCGCGCCCCGCCGCTGCTGGCCGTCGTAGAGGTGGAGGTAGCACCGGTAGGACCCGTCGGGGAGATCGACCGCGTACGTGAACCGGTTCGAGCCGGCCACCAGGTCCACGTACCGGGCCTCGGCGAAGACCTCGCGCTGCTGGATCCCGTCGAGGGCCGAGATCGTGACCTGCAGGTCCGCGTGGACGATCGGCACGCCCGTCGCGACCGTGACCGTGAGGTTCCCGTGGTCGTACTCGATGGGGCCGAACGTGGCCTCGCCGACCGTGCAGCCGGCCGTGAGGGCGAGAGCCGCGAGGCAGAGGAGGGCGAACCGACGGGGGACGTGCATGGGCTGGTCAATGGTACTTCCGCCGACGACAATATATAAGATACGATTTCAAAGACGATACGGGACGACACGAACGGCGCGCCCTCGACCGCGCCGCTCCCGTCCCCGCGCCCGCCGCGCGACGGCGGGAGGCGGCGAAACATCCGATGCCTGCACCGAACCCGGAGAACGGGACCCGCGGCCGGGTCCTCTTCATGGACGACGAGGAGGCGATCCGCGACGTCATGGGCCTGATGCTCCGGCGGCACGGCTTTCACGTGACCGTGGTCGGGGACGGGTGCGAGGCCGTGGCCGCGTACGATGCCGCGATGGCCCGGGGCATCCCCTACGACGCGGTCGTGCTCGACCTCGCCGTCCCCGGTGGCGTCGGGGCGCGGGAGGCGATCGAGGCCCTGCGCCGGCTCGACCCCGGCGTGCGTGCGCTCGTCTCGAGCGGCCATGCGCGGGATCCGGTGATGGTCGACCCGGCCGCCCACGGGTTCGCAGGGGTTGTCCCGAAGCCCTACTCCATCGCCGAGCTCGTGGCCGCGCTCGAGCGGGCGACTCGCTGATCCGCGCCGCAGGGGCCGTATGGTTATTATAGCGCCGGAGGTCGATCATCTCTCTGCGTACTGAACATGACCTCCATGCGCCTGATCTCCGGCCCTGTTTCCTCCTCGTCGCCGCGCTTCTCGCGCCGGCGGTCTCGGCGGCCGACGCTACGTGGTCGCCGCCGCCGACTCGAGCGCATCGGACAAGGCCGGGGCGAACATCGTCTGCGACGGCGTCGACGACCAGCGCGAGATCAACAACGCGTTCAACCTGCTCCCGGACGACATGGGGACGGTGCGGCTGACGGCCGGGACGTTCAACTGCTCGGACAGCGTCTTCCCGAACGGGAACTCGGAGCTGATCGGGGCCGGCCAGGGCGTCACCCGGCTCGTGATGGTCAACAACCTGAGCCCGTGGAAGCCGATCAGCGTGACCCAGTCCGACGTCCACCTCCGCGGCTTCACCATCATGGGGAGCGGCGGCGTGCTGGTCAAGGTGAGCCGGGTCGTGGTCGAGGAGGTGACCGCGACGAGCCGCGGGCCCAACGGCACTCTCTACAAGGCCGGCGGCAACGGGATGTTCTACATCTGGGCCGACGGCGAGACGATCGAGGACGTCGCGTTCATCGACTGCACGGCCGAGGACGCGCACACCCACGGGTTCAACCTGAACGCGATCAACCTGCCGCACGAGACGCGGAACATCCGCTTCATCAACTGCGTCGCGCGCCGTTGCGGCTACGGGGTCGCGGGAGGCTCGCGTTCGGAATGGGTGACGGGCTTCGACATCCAGGAGAACAACGACCTCTACGACGTCCAGGTCATCAACTGCCGGGCCGAGGACAACTGGCAGTCGGGCTTCCACTTCGAGCCCGGCGAGGACAAGGGGACGATCAAGAAGGCCATCACGTTCTCGGGCTGCACGGCCGAGCGGAACGGCCAGCGCAACCCGGCGCCGTATCCGTACCAGTCGACCTTCATCTCGGGCTTCTACGTCCACTTCAACGCGGCCGTGACCGACTGCGTCTCGATCGACAACAAGAACGCGGGCTTCTACGTCGAGGGCGGCGACAACGTGGTCTTCACCCGCTGCACGGACCGGAACTCGACCTACGGCTGGAAGGTCGTCAAGAACGCGAGGAACATCCGGCTCGAGGACTGCGCGAGCTACGGGGCCGAGAAGTGGGCGCTCTGGTCCGCGTTCGCGACGAACATCACGCTCGCACGGTTCCGGCAGGTCGATGCGCAGGGGGACCGGGGCTACCAGTCGATCCTGGGCTGGTACTACGACAACCCGAGCTACCAGCAGCCGGTGACAGGCTCCTCGTTCGAGATCACGGCCTCGAACACGAACCATTCCCTCGGGATCCTCAACCAGGCGGGGAGCGGGAACACGTACACGCTCCGCTGGGAGGGAGACGCGACCACCGTGCCGACGACGCTCCCGACGGTCGTGCCGACGCCGACAGCGACGTCGGGGGCGCCCGTCGCGGCGTTCACGCTCTCGCCGTCGCAGGGCCGCCCGCCCCTGAACGTCTCGTTCACGGACCGGTCGACCAGGTCTCCCGACGGCGTGGCGGTGGGACTTCGGGGACGGCGGCGACCTCGACCCAGCGGAATCCGTACCACATCTACGCGACCGAGGGGCTCAAGATCGTGAACCTGACGGTCAACAACACCTTCGGCTCCAACACGACGACCGGGTACGTGACCGTCGGCTCCGCACCGTTCGCGGCCTTCTCGGCCGAGCCGCGGACGGTCGGGGCCGGAAAGCCGGTCGCGTTCACGGACCGGTCGATCGGGACGCCGACGGGCTGGAGCTGGGCCTTCGGCGACGGCGGGACATCGATCCTCCGCAACCCGGTCCATGTCTACGCGCACTCCGGACTCTACACGGTCCGGCTGACCGCCACGTACACCGGCTCGAGCGACACCGAGCAGAAGACCGACTACATCCGGGTCGTGCCCGACGCGGGCTTCACGGCGAACGCGACGACGGGCAGGGCCCCGCTCACGATCAAATTCACGGACACCTCGAACGGGACGCCGAACGCATGGTCCTGGGAGTTCGGGGACGGCGCGAACGCGACCGTACAGAACCCGACTCATGTCTATGCCCGCGCGGGGAACTACACGGTGAACCTGACGGCCCGGAACGGGTACGGTTCGACCACGCTCTCGCGGGCCGGGCTCGTCAGGGTCGAGCCCTCGAAGGCGCTGCTGACGCTCCCGGGAGGGACGGCGGTTCCGCGTGATCTCAACGGCGACGGGCTCTACGAGGACGCGAACGGCAACGGCCGCAAGGACTTCGCGGACGTCGTGCTCTACTTCAACCAGATGATCATGGATCGCGACGAACGAGCCGGTCGAGTGCTTCGACTACAACGGCAACAGCCGGATCGACTTCGCCGACGTCGTCTGGCTCTTCAACCACCTCTGAGGGGACCCCCCTTCTCCCCGTACCGGCCTGTACGGAGAGCCTCCCCCGCGATCGATGGACCCGCCGAAGGCGGCCGGCCCCGATCCAAAGGCCTATGGTCTTCCGTTTCGAATCCATTGCCATGCGATCCATCGCGCTCATCGCGGCCCTCGCGCTCCTCGTGCTCGCCGCCGGCTGCACCGCCCCGTCCGGCGCCGCAGACGGGGACGCCCACGCCCGCCGCCACGGTGACGACCGTCCATGCGACCGCCCCGGCCGTCTCGATCGCGGCCGGCTCCGCCCGGGTTGCGTCCGCGGGCGGGAACGCGACCGTCCCCATCGTCCTCGCCTCGGCGCCGAACGGCCTCTCGGGCTACAATATCACCGTGGCCCTCGCCGATCCGTCGGTCGCCGAGATCACGGCCGTCGCGTTCCCCGACTGGGCGGGAATGAAGTCCGGTTCGGCCGTCCCGGCCGGGAAGGTCGTCCTCCAGGCCGTGGACATGTCCATGCAGGTGCCCGTGGGCGCGACGAACGTGACCCTCGCCACCCTCACGGTGACGGGCAAGGCGGCCGGAAGCACGGCCATCACGGTCACGCCGGACCCGGGCCTCGGCGTCCAGGACCGCAACGGCGACCTCTACGCGGTCACGAGCGGTCCCCGGCACCCTGACCGTCGGCACCTGATCGCTCCGGCTTCGACCCGGCAGCGCTGTCCGGCTCCCCGATCTCTTTTGCCAAACGATGAAACGGTCCCGCGCCGAAACCTCGTGCATGGACCTGCCGTTCACCCTCTCCACCGACCCGCCGGTCACGGTCCGGCCGATGAGCCGCGACGAGCTCGGCATCGCGATCGACCTGGCCGCGGCACGAGGGCTGGAACCCGGGCCTCCACGACGCGGAGACCTTCTGGGCGGCCGATCCCGGCGGGTTCTTCGCGCTCGAGCACGACGGACAGGTGATCGGCACGGTCTCGGTGGTCCGGTACGGCGACGACTTCGCGTTCGGCGGCCTCTACGTCCTCCGGCCCGAGTACCGCGGACGGGGAATCGGGTACGCGCTCCAGCAGGAGTTCACCCTGCCCTTCGCCGGCTCCCGGAACCTCGGGATCGACGGGGTCTTCGCGATGCAGTCACGGTACGAATCGGCCGGCTTCGTCTACGCCTACCGGAACCTTCGGTTCGAGGGGATCGGCGGCGGCACCGCGCCGGCCGGGGTGAAACCGCTCGGGGAGGTGCCGTTCGAGGCCGTCGCGGACTACGACCGGCCGTTCTTCCCCGGGCCGCGCGAGGCGTTCCTGCGGGCCTTCCTCTCCCAGCCCGACGCGGTCGGGTATGCGACCACGAACGCCGGCGGCGATCTCACCGGGTACGGACTCGCCCGCGCATGCCGTGTCGGGTACAAGATCGGGCCGCTCTTCGCCGACACGCCGGCCGATGGCGGAGCGGCTCTTTCGGGCGCTCTCGGCGGCCGTGCCGGGCGAGCCGCTCTTCCTCGACGTGCCCGAGCCGAACGCGGAGGCGCTCGCGCTGGCCGCCCGCCACGGCATGCACGAGGTCTTCGGGACGGCGCGCATGTACTCGCGCTCGGTCCCGGCCCTGCCGCTCGAACGCATCTACGGCATCACGACCTTCGAGCTCGGCTGACTCAGCAGGAGACGCCGCGCTGCCGGAGCTCGGCGGTCTTCCGCGTCGAGCAGGCCTCGCACCGGAACTGCGGCGCCGGGTCGGCCGAGCGGTCGTATCCCCCGGAGCGGACGAGCCGGTAGCCCCGGGAGACGGCACCGCAGTCGGCGCACCGGACCTGCTCGCGGACCTCCCACGACGGGTCGATCGCGGGCGACGTGAAGATGAACCGGTCGACCCAGAAGAAGATCAGCCCGCCGATCAGGTTCGCGATGATCGTGGCCGCGAGCGCGCCGAGCGCGTCGAGCCAGAGCAGCACGACCGCGAGAAGGGGAGTCGAGAGCTGCCAGCGCACGAGGTAGAGCGCGTACCGTCGGAGCGAGACGTCCATCGCGACAGCGTGGCACCCGTTCGGCAATAAGAGGACGGATCGGGGACCTCACCCGAGCCGTTTCAGGGACGCCTCGACGAAGGCCGGGATGTCCTCGGGCTTCCGGCTCGAGACGATGTTGCCGTCCTCGACCACGGGCTCGTCCACGTACTCGGCCCCCGCGTTCTCGATGTCGACCCGGATCGACGGCCAGCCCGCGACCCGCCGGCCCCGTATGACCTTGGCCGTGATCAGCAGCTGCGGCGCGTGGCAGATGGCGAAGACGGGCTTGCCGCTCTCCACGAACTCCCGCACGAACTCGACCACGGCCGGGTCGATCCGGAGCTTGTCCGGCGAGTGGCCGCCGGGGATGAAGAGCGCGTCGAAGTCGCCGACCGCGACGTCCCCGGCCGCGCGCTCGACGCGGACGGCGGTGCCGTGCTTGCCCTTGACCTCCTCGCCGGCCTTCCGGCCGACGACCGTGACCGTGTGCCCTGCGTTCCGGAAGGCCTCGGCCGGCTTGGTGTACTCGACGTCCTCGAACTCGTTCCCGACCAGTGCGGCGATGGTGCTCATGCGAGCCCCATGCCGCCCGAGCCGGGTTAAGCCTTTCGGACCGGGGATCGCCCTACTGCCCCTTCTCGACCGCGGCCAGGTCCGGCGACATGGTCTGCGTGGCGGCGGCCGTGGGCGCCGGCCAGGGCGGGAGCACGACCGTGAATGACGGAAGGTCGTCGATCGCGACCCGCGCCGTCCCGTCCGAGGCGACGTCCAGCACGTGCCCGCCCGCGTGCCGATCACCCGAGACGAAGTGCAGGTGCCAGCCCGGCACCGAGACCCCGTCCGAGAACGCGGGGCTGTAGAGCCCGACGATGGTCCCCGTCACGTTCCTGAGCTCGTAGACCTTCTGCCCCGCGAGCGCGGTCGTCAGATTCGGGTACGGTTTCTCCTGCGCGGGCTCGGACCGGACCCTGACGTAGGGGAACGTCCCGTCGACACGGGCCATCGCGAAGAGGTCGGTATTGTTGGAGAGGTACGCGTCGAGCCGCGCCTCCGCTTCGGTGAAGTTCGCGGCCGTACCGAGGGGCCCCGTGCGGTCGGGGCCGAACCTGGCCACGGACGCGAACGGCGTCGTCTCCGACGGCGGCGCCGCGGAGACGGAGCCGTCGACCCGGGCCTGCCAGGCCGTCCCGTCGAGCATCACCATCTCGCCGTCGAGGCGGTCGAACGTCCCGAGCCCGATGTCTCCCTCTCGCCCGAGGTCGGCGATCGTTCATCGAGCCGTCGAAGTCCCCGAGCATGAGCGCGTCGATCGTCGAGACCTGGTAGAGCCGGTCGTGCTCGGCGTTCTGCGCCGCCGCCCCTGCGATCGCCAGCGCAATCGCGCCGATCGCGAGCGCAGCCGCGATGATGATCCCTCTTCGCTGCATGGTCCGTCGATCGATATGGCGCGGCCGAGACTATAGAGGCGCGCCTTCGGCCGTCCCGGTCAGGCCCGGCCGGGGTCGCGGTTGCAGGCCGAGGATGTCGGGGCGGACCCGGGCAAGGTACGCGAGCAGGTACCCCGTGACGACCGCCTCGACCGCACCGACGGCGAGGTTGACCGCACCGACAAGGAGCATGCTCTCCAGGATCGCCTCCGGGCCCTGTTCCGTCCCCTGGATTCCCGAGACGACCACGATCCCGATCATCACCACGGTCCCGGCCAGGAGCGCGAGGAAGGTCGCACCCGCGCCCCGCGCGAAGATCGACGCGCGCGCGTGCGCCGTGACGCGGAAGATCGTGTACGCGGTGACGAGCTCGGTCGTGTTCACGAGCAGGTTCGCGCCGATCACGGTCCAGCCCCCGTGGCCCACTGCGGCCGAGAAGACGTTCGCGACGAGCGCGGCGAGAATCCCGAGCATCGGGCCGAGCAGGATCCCCGTGAGCGGCATCAGGGAGAGGTGCACCCCGCCGAAGATCGGGATCTCGACCTGGAAGAGCGCGAAGACCGTGGCCGTGCAGAGCGCCGCGAGGGTGAGCCGGGCGGGCTCGAACGGCCGGCGACGGAGGCGGTACAGGGAGATCCCGATCAGGACGAGTCCGAGCCCCCACCAGAGCGCGGCCCAGAAGAGCGGGAGGGTGCCGTCCTGGAGGTGGATGTGCGCCACTGGCTAGCCCCCGCTCCGCGAGCGCGGCCGCGAACTCGTCCTCGGTGACCGGTCGCGGCTCGAGCGGCCGGCCGGTACGCCGGCAGACCTCGCGCCAGAGCCGGACCACGCGCGGCTCGACCAGCCCGGCCCGGGCGAGCAGCTCCGTATCGTAGAAGAGGTCGCGCGGCGTCCCGTCCGCGATCACCGACCCCGCCTTCAGCACGTTCACCCGGTCCGCTATCCGGGCCGCGAGGTCCAGGTCGTGGGTCGAGAGGACGAGGCCGTACTGCCCCTGACGCCGGAGCTCGCCGATCAGCACCTCCACCCGGGCCGCGTGGGCCGGGTCCAGGTCCGAGGTCGGCTCGTCGAACGCGATCACCTCGGGCCGCATCGCGAGGACGCCCGCGAGCGCGGCGAGCCGCTTCTCGCCGCCCGAGAGGTAGGCCGGGATCCGGTCCGCGAGCCGGGCCGCACCGACCGACTCGAGCGCCTCGAGCGCTGCCGCCCGCGCCTCTTCGGCGGAGAGCCCCAGGTTCATCGGCCCGAACGCGACGTCCTCGACCACGGTGGGGGCGAAGAGCTGGCTGTCCGCGTCCTGGAAGACCACGCCGACCGTCCGCCAGAGCTGCCGCCGCCGGGCGTCGTCCACGGCCTCGCCGCGGACCTCGACCCGCCCCTCCTCGGGCACCAGCGTCCCGTTCAGGTGCTCGATCAGGGTCGACTTGCCCGAGCCGTTCGCGCCGCAGACCGCGACGATCTCGCCCCGGTGCACGGAGAAGCACATCGCGTGCAGCCCGACCGAGCCGTCGGGGTAGACGTGGCTCGCGCAGTCGATGTGGACCAGGGCGGACCCGTCGCCCGGGCCGCAGCAGAGCGGCGGCTTCACGGCGCTCCCCCCGCGAGGCCCGGCAGGCCGGCCGCTGCCGCGGCGCCGAGCAGGACGAACGCGATCGCCACTGCGGCCAGCTGCACCCGCGACGGCGGCGGGAGCGGTTCGGCCGGCGCGAACCGGCCGGCGTAGCCCCGGGCCGCCATCGCCCGGCCCACGCGGTCCGCCCGGTCGTAGGAGCGGAGGAACGAGAGCGCGAAGACCCCGGCAAAGAGGCGCGTCCGGGTCAGGACCCCGCGCGCGAGCCCGCCGCCGCGAGCCCGGAGGGCGAGCAGGAGGTTGTCCACGAGCTGGAGGGTCGTGAACAGGAACCGGTACGAGAGCAGGAAGATCTGGTCGATCGGGGCCGGCAGCAGGCGCTGGACCAGGGCGGCGACGTGGGCGTAGCGCGTGGTCATGAGCACCGCGAGCGTCATCGTGACCGCCGCGAGCGCACGCGCCAGCAGGGAGACGGTGAGCACCACCCCCCCGGTCGTCAGCGTGAGCCCGCCCACGGTGACGACGGGCTCTCCCGGTTCCTCCCAGACGAGCAGGACGACGAGCGAGAGGACGAAGAGCGCCGGGAGTACGTACCACCGGAGGAGCTCGCGGAGCGGCAGCCCGCCGAGCCGGTAGACTGCGACCGTGCCGGCCCAGGCGAGCAGGAGGAGCCAGAGCGGCTGCGCGAGGGTGACGAGCAGGACGAGCCAGGCCAGCGCGCCCACTTTGGCCCGCGGGTCCAGGCGATGAATCACCGAGACGCCGCGCTCGGCGTAGAGCGTGATCAGGTTCGGGTCGGGGAGGTGGGACGCACGGTACGGGGCGGACATCGGCGGCTTACTCCTCCGGTGCGCTGCAGCAGCAGCCCCGGTCGCGTCGCGATGGCGCCGCAGGCCGATCGCGACGGGTGGCCGAGGGCCGCGCAGATCGTGTTGACCACGTCGCGCGGGATCCGGTCCTCGCATCGCGCCGCCTGCTCGCAGGCCGTCGCGGGCTCCATGCCCAGGCGGGCGAACGCGAGTGCGAGCAGGCGATGCCGCCGCATCAGGAACTCGGCGCATCCCCGCCCGCGCTCGGAGAGGGCGATTCCGCGATACGGCGCGTGCTCGACCAGACCGGCCTCGACCAGGGCCCGCACCGTCTTGGTGCTGGTCGAGGGGTCGACCTCGAACCGCGCCGCGAGATCGGCGTTCGTGACCGGCTCCCCCCGCTCGAGCAGGAACTTCAGGTACTCCATCCGTCGCGGCGACAGCCCGCGGTCTCCGCCCTCCGTCATGCGAGGTTCTCTGTGCGCCCCGACCGGAAAAGGTTTTGGCCCCGTACCAAGATCGGTTATCGCCGGTCCACGAGCCGCTTCGGCCGGCCCGTGATGGCGTGGAGCTCGAGGCCGCCCGGGCCCGTGAAGGAGAAGAGCACGCGGAGCTCGCCGCCGGCCTGCATCGAGCCGAGCAGCGGGTTATGCGCGGCAAGCGTCTCGATCACCCGGTCCTGGATCGCCCTGCGGTCGCAGGTGCCGGGGTCCCGGCACTCGAGCCCGATCCGGAGGACCGCGCCCGCGTCGCCCTCGCCGTAGAGGAAGGCCTCGTACTCGCCGGTCAGGTCGACCATGTTCTCGGGCGAGAAGACGGCCCGCTCGATCTCGGTCCGGTCGAGGCGGGCCATGCCGATCGCGACACGGTCGTTCTCGCGGCCCGGGGGACGGATCCGGAGGTGGGTCCGGCCGCAGGCGCACCGCTCGCGCGAGACGATGGAGGTGACGTCCTCGCTGTCGTAGTTGAGCAGGACCATGCCCGACCGCCCCCCGACCGGGAGGAGGTGGGAGAGGACGATCCGGCCCTCGGCCCCGTCGGGGACGAACGTCCGCAGCGCCGGGTCGTAGAGGTCCAGGTGGACCATGTCCTCGGGGACGTGGAGCCCGTCCTGCACGGTGCACTCGCCGCACATGGTCCCCTCGGTCGAGCCGTAGGTGTTGTAGACCGGGCAGTCCCAGCGGTCCGAGAGGTACGTGCGCGACTCCTCGGCGAAGGACTCGCCGCCGACGATCAGCCGCCGCACCCGGCTCTCGCGCGGGTCGATCCCCTCGGCCTCGAGCCGGTCCGCGAGGTGCAGGAGCTTGAAGACCGAGCCGACGATCGCGGTCGGCCGGTAGCTCGTGATGATCCGGCTCGGGAAGGTGCACTTGCCCGTGGGGATGATGGTCATCTTCAGCCGGTGCGCGGCGACGGTCATGGTGTTGCCGCCGACGTTCATGCCGTACGAGGTGCAGACCACGACCCGGTCGCCGTGCCCGAGGCCCTGCGAGGCGAAGGAGCGGGCGTACTTCTCGGCGTAGCGCGTCCAGTCCTCCCAGGTCAGGAAGAAGGCCTTGGGCACGCCCGTGGTGCCGCTCGTCTCGTGGATGGTGAAGATGTCGGCGCACGGGGCCGAGAGAAAGCCGAAGTCGCGGGTGACGGGGGGCTGGTGCGAACGGATGGTCGAGCCCGAGACGATCGGGAGCGCGAGCAGGTCGTCGTGGGTCCGGATGTCGCGGGCGCTCACCCCGTTGGCCGCGAGCCAGCGGCGGTAGAACGGGGAGTGCTCCTCGGCGTACTGGACCGTGTACCGGACCCGCTCCTCGGAGAGGGCGTCGAGGTCGTCGCGGTTCATGGTCTCGATCGCGGGGTCCCGCATGCCCGGGCTCGCCGTCATGACCATCCATAGGCAACCGGGAGAGATAATACCGATTCTGCACGCCGCGCCGGGGATTCTTCCGTTAACACTTTCACACCTCGACCGATCCGCTGATATGGATAAAGCCGCCGAGCTTCTGTATGGCGCTCCCGATCGCCGACTTCCTCTCCACGTACCAGACGCCCGGGACCCGGCGTTCGTACGGCGGCGCCGTGCGCGCGTTCCTCGATGCGGTCTACGGCCCACAGCCCCGGGTCGGCGCGCATTCCCACATGGCGCCGGAGGACCGGGAGCGCTACGAAACCCTTGCCGGGGAGTACCTTGCCGGCAACCGGGACCACGCGGACGACATCATCCGCGTGCTCGCGCGGTGGACCGTTGCGCCGCAGACCGCGCACATGCGGGTCGCGGCCGTCTCCGAGTTTCTGACCCACCATGGCATCGACCTGACGGACCGGGACCGGAAGAGGATTCGCTCGAAGCTGCCCCGCGGCGGGGCCGTGACCCGGCGCGGCGACGTCACCCCCGAGATCCTGCGGGCCGTCGCCGGCCACCTGGACGAGCGGGGCCGGGCGCTTCTCCTGGTCCTGGCGTCGAGCGGGATGCGGATCGGCGAGGCCGTGAAGGTCCGGCTCCGGGACCTCGACCTCGACGCCTCGCCGGCGGCGATCGAGATCCGGGCCGAGTTCTGCAAGAACAAGACCGGCCGGGTCGCGTTCATATCGGCAGAAGCCGTTGAGGCAACCCGGGCCTGGCTCGCCGTCAGGGACCGCTACCTCGACGCGGCGGCCTGCCGGGCGTCCGGTTGCATCCCCGCGAAGAACCGCGACGATTCGCGCCTCTTTCCGTTCTCGATCACGACGTCGGAAGGGACGTGGGCGCTCGCGCTCTCGAAGGCCGGCCACGCCGAGCGCGACGAGCGCACCGGGCGGCTGATCCGGCCGCTCCACAGCCTCCGGGCGTTCTTCTCGTCGCAGCTCTCGCTCTCCTGCCCCCAGCCGATCGTCGAGGAACTCCTCGGGCACGAGGGATACCTGACCAACGCATACCGCCGGTACTCGCGGCAGCAGCTCGCCGAGGCGTACCTCGCCGCCGAGCACCACGTCACGGTCCTGGTCCCGGCCGAGTACAAGGCCCTGAAGAGCCAGGTCTCCGACCGACTCGCGGCGCACTCGGAGATCCTGGAGTCCGTGGTGCTCGAGAATGTTCAGCTCAAGGGTCGGCTGCAGCAGCTCGAGAGTCAGAACGCGACGATCCTCGAGGCGGCCGAGGTGCTGAAGGAGATCAGCGAGCATCCCGCGGCTCACGGCAGGCGCTCAGGGAGTCGGCACTGGAACGGGAATGACGAAAAAAGAAGGACGGGGCCAGAGAGCCCCGGGACAAAAGTCCGTGCGATGGACCGGCGGGCCGCTCCCGTCCCGCCGGCACTGATCGAATCCCGATGAGGTGAGAGGGTGTGCCGGCTCAGGCCAGCGCCGGCACCGAGTCGGCCCAGGTCTCGACGGCCGTGAGGATCGCGTCGGCCGTGTAGCCGGAGACCGTGACCGCAGTGCGCGAGAACGAGACGTTGTAGAGCTCGCCGTTCGCGTCGTGGCACTTGATCGTTGCCGAGAACGAGTCGCTGTCGGTCGACGTGCGCGGCGGTGCCGCCCATGGCCGATGCGAGCGCCGTCGCGGCCGGACGCGTCACGACGTTCCGTTGTAGGCCGCGACCGTCGGGCACTTGGCCGAGGTCGTGCCGACGGTGCGGCCTCGTTGTCCTCGTAGATGATCCGGGCCGTGTAGGCCTCGCGCGTCTTCTCGACCGCCGGCAGCGTCTCGCCGCCCGACTGGTACGACGTGCAGCCGAACGGGTTGTTCGTGACCACGCCGTTGACGATGGTCGCAGAACGCGGCCACATCCTCGATCGGCGTCGCCAGCGTCCGCACCGCCGACTTGATAACCGACTTGGGGGTGAAATCTCCCATGATTGTCTGCTCCTAGCGCCTTCGCGCTGATATTTCATGATGGGGACACATCAGAAAATGCGGCGGCGATGTCGAGACAGGGCTGCCCCCGCAGCCGCGGTCCCCGGCTCGCTCCCGCTCCGCTGCTCGCCGGGACGGGGAAGGGGCTCGCGGCGCCCCTCCCCGCCGCGCTTCACACTGTACCTGCGACGATGGACGACACCTCTGCCGAATGGACGAGCCTGTCGGTGAGAGGTCGATGCGACGGCGAGAAGGGCAACGGTCGGATCGACGTCGCCGACGTCGTCTGGCTCTTCGACCACGGAAAATCTCCATTTTCCCAGCCAGTGGAAGATAGCATCTGCCTGTTCTGCCCTTATTGGAAAGCCAATAGCGGTGCCCGGCCACCAATGCTTCCGCGATATATTTATCGTTTGCTATGTCGACGGACTCATAATCACAGACTACAGAGCCCTCGCCTCATCGAGGTCAGCCCTGCGTTCGTCTCCGAACGCCGCTGGCGGGGGGTCGTGGTCACTCGAGCACCAGTAGCACCCCGCGCTCGATTGTCGCATTCCGTGGACGGCCGCGCGATCGGGGCAGTGCACGCAGCCTGATCGGAGGAGACTCAATGACAAAGCATCTGATTGGAGTGATAGGTGCCCTCGTTTTATGTGTCGTGGTCGTCGTGCCGGCGGCAGCCGCGACGATCTCAACCGGCACATTCGCGATCGGAGCCCGGGAGACTCTGTGCAGGTCCCCATCGTCCTCGATAGTACTCCCAACGGGCTGTCGGGCTACAAGATCACAATCACACTCAGCAACCCGGCGGTCGCCGAGATCACGGCCGTTGCATTCCCGTCGTGGGCCTATCCCAACTCCACGGCCCCCGCGGATCTGCCGGCGAGCACGGTCGTACTCATGGGAGTTGAGTTGGATCCCACGGCTCACCGCGGGGAGACGAACGTGACCCTTGCCACCCTGACGGTGAAAGGCACGGCGGACGGGGAGCCCAGTATCATAATTACCCCGGACCCCGATCTTGGCGTTCAAGCCTGGGAAGGAACCAAATATCCCATCACCGCGCCGGCGGGCAGAGTGACCGTCCATATCCCGTCATCCGTCGCGGTCACGGTTCCCGGCCGGATCGAGGCCGAAAATTTCACGGCGGGGGGCGAGGGGTTCACCATCCAGACCGGCAACGGCATCACCAGCATCGGCGGGATCCAGGACGGCGAATACCTGACCTACACCGTGAACGTCACGGAGGCCGGAGCCTACACCGTGACCCCGCGGGTGGCCTGCCCGAACAACGGCCGGGGGATCAACCTCTCAATCGACGGGCAGGTTCGGGACCACGCTCTCGGTCCCGAACACCGGGTCGTTCGACACGTACGGCTTCGGCTCTTCTCCGATCCTCTGCTGGGATATTTGGGATCCGCTGGACGGCTGGATCGGCTCGTGCGACCCGCTCCCGGTCTCGCTTTCGGCCGGCACGCATACGCTCAAGTTCACCTTCCAGGGCGACGGCCTGAACTTCGACTGGTTCGAGCTGACCCGGTACGTCCGGATCACGCCGGGGCCGACCCTTCCGCCGCCGACCACCACGCCGCCGGTCGGCCCGACGCCGTCCAAGCCGCTCGCGATCCCCGGGACGATCCAGGCCGAGGACTACAACCTCGGCGGTGAGGGTGTCGCGTACCACGACACGACGCCGGGCAACGAGGGCGATGTCTACCGCCACGACGACGTCGACATCGAGCAGACGGCCGGCCTCGCACACGCCGAACGTCGGCTGGATCCGGGACGGCGAGTACCTGACCTACACCGCGAACATTGCCACGGCCGGCGCGTACACCATGACCGCGCGCGTCGCGAGCCCGAACACCGGGCGGACGGCCGCGCTCTCGGTCGACGGCTCTTCAGCCGTGACGTTCACGGTGCCGAACACCGGGTCGTATGCGGCCTTCCAGACGGTCTCGTTGCCCGTCACCCTCCCGGCGGGCACGCACACGCTGAAGCTGACCTTCCAGGGAGATGGCCAGAACATCGACTGGATCGCGTTCGCTGCGGTCGCCACGCCGACGCCCACGCCGCCCAGGGTGAACCCACCCTCCATGATGCCCGGCACGATCCCCGGGATGATCCAGGCCGAGGACTTCAACTCCGGCGGCGAGGGGGTCGGGTACTACGACACCACCGCCGGCAACTCCGGCGGCGCATACCGGCAGCAGGAAGACGTCGACATCGAGACCGGCAATGGCATCACGAACGTCGGCTGGATCCGTCCGGGCGAGTGGCTGAAGTACACGGTGAACGTCCGGACGACCGGCGACTACGACGTGGCCGTCCGGGTCTCGAGCCCGCAGTCGAACACGCAGATGCGGATGCAGGTCGACGGCGTCACGGCGACGACCTTCACCGTGCCGAACACGGGCAGTTACGAGACGTATACGAACGTGACCCAGAAGGTCCGGCTGACCTACGGGCCGCACATTGTCCGCCTCGTCTTCAGCGGGTACCACAACATCGACTGGATCGCCTTCGCGACGGGCACGGTCACGATACCCCCGACCACGGTGATCACGACGTCGGTTCCCTCCGCAGGCGCGAGCTTCGTCGCGGTGCCGACGACGGCGCCGCACGGCAGCGCGGTGAAGTTCACGGTGACGCCGGCGAGCGGCAAGAGCATCAGCGCGGCCTGGTGGTCGTTCGACGCCCCGGCGCACCTGAACACCTGGAACTCGCGGGCGATCAACCCGACGTTCTTCTACCCGACGGCGGGCACCTTCTCGCCGCTCGTGAAGCTCGACCTACACGGACGGCTCGACCGAGACCGTCCAGCGGACCGGCTATATCACGGCGACCTGACGATCCCCCTTTTTTCAGCGACCGCGTCGGAACCGACGTCGGGATGCGACGGGACGAGAGCAGCGGCTTTCCCCGACATTCCCGGCTCGCTCCCGCTCCGCTGCTCGCCGGCACGGGGGAGGGCTGACGGCGCCCCTCCCCGCCGCGCTGCGGCGCGGCACCCTCCCCCGGCGGCGCCTTCGGCGCGGGAGATCGCCTCTGGTCGGGTCGTGCGGCCCGGCGAGCGAGCCGGCCGGAGGTCGGCGAGCGTTACGGCCCGGCCAGCGAGCCGCCCGATATGTGCAGGAATATTTCGGAATATTTATCGTGTCCTGAACGTATCTGTGATAATCGCGCGTGGAGTGACAGACCCTCTTTGATGGCCGACGGCCCGGGCGCCATGCCAATCCCTCCGCGCGGGAAGGAACACAACGCAATCACCGCTTCGGAGCGAAGCGGCCGAGAGGATTACATGCACCACATCGCATTCTATCGGGGGCGCTTGCGCCCTGGCGCCGGCGGCAGCACTGCTGCTGGCGCTCTGCCTGCTCGCCGCCGGAGTGGCGGCGTACAGACCAGGGGACTCCGCGTTACGTCGTCGGAGATATCCTGGAGATCACCGCATCGAATCTGACCAGCCAGATCGTGATCGCGAAGGTGGATACCACGAGCCTGCCGACTCCGTACTACACCGCGTTCGACGTAGTCCAGAACGGGGGACGATGGGAGATCCCGACTACTGGAACCACGACTTCAAGGTCGACGAACAGAACCTGGTCGAGAACCTGCAGGCCCGCCGGATCGGCCACGTCGACCCGGTCCTCGTGATCATCACGGACGCGACCATCACCGGCGGCGACATGCTGTACTACGGCCTCTCGCTCTCGGAGGTCCTGGCCGGCGGGATCTATCCCCTCGAGCCCGCGCCCAGCGAGCTCTCGGCTTACTCCCCGCTCTACATCTTCGGCGACATCCTGGGCAACACGTCCAGGCCCGCGGTGGGGGGCGCGGTCTCGAGCGTCTACGCAGACGAGCATAACGCGACGTGGTACTGGGTGTACTACAACACGGCGAAGACCGGGGACCGCTGGATAATCGAGACGTTCATCGGCGGGGCCGAGCCGTACAGCGAGGCGAACCTCCCCCTGACCTTCGAGCGCCGGATCGCCCACGCCGACCCGCACACGGTGGTTGTCAACGACTCGATGACCAACACGGGCGAGTTCGGCTGGTACCGCCTCTCGCTCGCCGAGGTTAAAGCGGGCAAGAGCTACGACCACATGGGCAACTGGCACTTCAACACCGGCGACATCGTCGGCAACGGACCACCGGGACCCGGTACATCGTCGGGAACGCGACCGTCACCGACTCGGCGCCTTCGCACTACACCCTCTACGAGGTCGTGGACGGCGCCGATGGCTGGGAGATCCCGTCCTACGTCGGCGCCGGGATCCCGCTCGAGATAGGTCCGCCGAGCGCAGCTCGACCGAACTCGCGTACGACCTCGTCGACCACACCGACCCGCACTTCGCGGTCGTCACCGACCCCGCGGTCTCGGCGGCCTGACCTTCGACGGCCTCTCGCTCGGCGAGATCCTCGAGGGCACGCCGGGCTACCCGCCGAAACTCCCGGGCCGTCGGCGGCGACATGGGCTACTTCCTGGTCTCGACCGTGCCCGCGGGCGCCGACGTCTACCTCGTGGACATCTCGGGCACGCCGGACCCTGCAGGGCAACACGAGCGCCGGACCGCTCAACGTCACCATCTATCTCACCGCCACGCCCATGCGGTCGATCGTCGCGAACCTCTCGGGGTACCGCGACGCGGTCTACACCGTCACGCAGTACCCGGCCGAAGGGCCAGACCGTCCCGGTCAACCTGACGCTCACGCCGGTCGCGGCCCGACGCCGTACAGGCCGCACCCGGTCCCCGGCCGGATCCAGGCCGAGGACTACGACCTCGGCGGCGAGGGGGTCGCGTACCACGACACCACGCCCGGCAACAGCGGCGGCGCGTACCGCCACGACGACGTCGACATCGAGACCGCGACGGCATCACGAACGTCGGCTGGATTCGCACCGGCGAGTACCTCACCTACACCGTGAACGTCGCGACGACCGGCGACTACGCGGTCGCGGCCCGCGTCGCCACCCCGAACCCCGGGTGCTGGATCCGGTTCTCCGTCGACGGCCAGCCGGGCACGGTCCTCTCGCTCCCGAAGACGGGCTCGTTCGAGACGTACACGACAGCCACCCGCATCTACTATACCTCGCGTCCCGACTACCCCCTCACCGCGACCATGACCCCGGCGCCGAGCGCCACGGGCTTTCCCCCCTCCGAGCACCCGCTCCGACTCACGGCCGGCACGCACGTCCTGAAGCTCGAGTTCTCCGGCGACGGCCAGAACCTCGACTGGTTCGAGCTCACGCCGCGTACGTCCGCCGACGACACCGAATCGGCCCGACGCCGTACAAGCCACTCGCGATCCCCGGCACGATCGAGGCCGAGGACTACAATCTCGGCGGCGAGGGCGTCGCGTACCACGACACCACGCCCGGTAACGAGGGCGGCGCGTACCGCCACGACGACGTCGACATCGAGACGGCCGGCGGCATCACGAACGTCGGCTGGATCCGGAACGGCGAGTGGCTCACCTACACCGCGACCGTCTCGCCGGCCGGCCCGTACACGATGACCGCACGGGTGGCGAGCCCGAACAGCGGCCGCACCATGGCGCTCCTGGTCGACGGCACGCAGGCCGCGACGATCGCGGTCCCGAAGACCGGGTCGTTCTCGACGTTCGCGACGGTCTCCGCCCCCGTCACGCTCGCGGCGGGTACGCACACCCTGAAGCTCGCGTTCACCGGCGACGGCCAGAACCTCGACTGGATCGCGTTCGGGACGGGTCCGACCCCGCCGACGACGACAACGACCACGCCGGTGCCTTCGGGCGGGGCCTCGTTCACGGCCGCGCCCCTCTCGGCACCGCACGGCAGCGCGGTGAAGTTCACCCTGACCCCGGCCCCCGGCAAGAGCATCGGCTCGGCCTGGTGGTCGTTCGACGCCCCGGCCCACCTGAACACCTGGAACTCGCGGGCGATCAACCCGACCTTCTACTACCCGTCGGCCGGCACCTTCACGCCCGCTCGTGAAGGTCACCTACACGGACGGCATCGACCGAGACCGTCCAGCGCGCCAACTACATCCGGGCCACCTGAGGCCCCCCTTTTTTCCCAACGCGGGAGGGCGACCCCCGCACCAGGCCTCACCCGTCCCGCGACGCGTCCGCCTGCGGATCGGAAAGACGGAACCCACCGTCTCTTCGCTCTCAGATCCGCTCCATACCGGGTGGGCGCACCATCGGTCCGAGGTCGGCGTCGAGCAAGGACCGTCACTCGCGCCGCGTGCAGCGGGTCCCCGTTCCCCGGGAGTTGCCGGAGCATGGCGCTCACGGCCGGCTCACCGACCCGGTATCGGGGGCGGAGACGCGACAGTCGTTCCGCCGTGGCCGGCCCTACGTGATCTGTCGAAGGCAGATTCGTTAATTATTTAATCCCCGGTGCAGACCTGATCCGCATGAAGTCCGGGCTGCGGCATCGACTGGCCGAGAAGATGGCCGGCGAGATCACGCTCTCGGACTCACCCGGCAGGGCGCTCAAGAAGTGGCGGCTCGGCTTCGAGATCCCGCAGACGGATCTCGCCGTCAGGCTCGAGGTCTCGCCCTCGGTCATCTCGGACTACGAGAGCGGCCGGCGCAAGAGCCCCGGGACGGCGGTCGTGGGGAAGATCGTGGACGCGATCCTCTCCATGGACGAGGACCGGGGCGGGCGGCACATCGAACGGTTCGGCCGGATGCTCTTTGCCGGACTCGACGACGAGGTGATCTACGACCTCCACGAGTTCGCGGCGCCGGTTCCGCTCCGGCGGTTCGCCGACCTCGTCGACGGCGAGGCCATGACCGGCTCGCTCGACCAGACGCTCTTCGGGTACACGGTCGTGAACAGCCTCAACGCGATCCTGCAGCTCTCGTCCGACGAGTTCAGCCGGATCTACGGCTGGTCGACCGAGCGGGCGCTGATCTTCGCCGGGGTCTCGAACGGCAAATCGCCGATGGTCGCGATCCGGGTGACGCCGTTCAAGCCGCGGTGCGTGGTCCTGCAGGGGATCGCGCCCGAGGACGTCCACCCGATCGTGCCGAGGCTCGCCGAGCGCGACCGGATCACGCTGCTGACCACGCAGACGCCGATCGACCCGCTCATCGCCACCCTGCGCTCGACCGAGTGGTGAGGACGCGACCCCGCCGGGACAACTTTCAGAGGTACATCAGGCACCGGCTCCGCCGGCAGACAGGGGACTGCATGACAGGCATCATCACCTACGGGGCGTTACATCCCCCGGTATCGGATCCGGCTCGAGGAGATCGCCCGGGTCTGGGGCGCAACGACACGGACGTCACGGGAGGGCTCGGCGTCCGCGAGAAGTCGCTGCCCGACGTCGACGAGGACACCGCGACGATCGCGGTCGAGGCCGCGCGCCACGCGCTGGCCCGCCGCGAGATCGACCCCGCCGAGATCGGGGCTGTCTACGTCGGCTCCGAGTCGCACCCCGTACACGGTCAAGCCGACTGCGTGCACGGTCGGCGAGGCGATCGGGGCGACCCCGAACATGACCGCGGCCGACTATGAGTTCGCGTGCAAGGCCGGCACGGCCGGGATCCACGACCTGCATGGGCCTGGTCGGCGCGGGCATGGTCACGTACGGCCTCGCCAACGGCTCGGACGTCGCGCAGGGCGCGCCCTCGGACGCGCTCGAGTACACGGCGGCCGCGGGCGGCGCCGCGTTCCTGATCGGGGACCGCGACCCCATCGCCGAGATCCACCGGACGGTCTCGTTCACCACGGACACGCCCGACTTCTGGCGGCGCGAGGGCCAGACCTACCCCGAGCCACGGCGGCCGATTCACGGGCGACCCCGGGTACTTCAAGCACGTCCAGGGGGCGGCCCGGCTGATGTTCGAGCAGGCCGGGAAGAGCGCGACCGACTACGACTACGCGGTCTTCCACCAGCCGAACGCGAAGTTCCCGCGCCGGGTCGCGCAGCAGTCTCGGGTTCTCCCCCGAGCAGATCGAGCCCGGGCTCGTGGTCCCGATCCTCGGCAACACCTACTCGGGGGCGACGATGATCGGCCTGGCCGCGACCCTCGATATCGCGAAGCCGGGCGACCGGATCTTCGTCACCTCGTTCGGCTCGGGGGCCGGGGCGCGACTCGTTCGATATCGAGGTGACCGACGCGATCGAGGCGGAGACGTTCCGGCGGGGCGGGGCCCCGACGGTCCGCGCAGCTCCTGTCGAACCCGATCTACGTCGACTATGCACGCTATGCCAGACACAAGGGAAAGATCGTGATGCAGTGATGAGAGACGTCGCCGTAATCGGAATCGGATGCACGACCTTCGGGGAGAAGTGGGAGACCTCCTTCCGCGACCTCTTCCTCGAGGCGGGCGCCCTGGCGCTCGATGACGCACAGCTCTCGGGCGAACGGATCGACGCGCTCTACGTCGGCAACATGTCGGCCGGGCGCTTTGTCGAGCAGGAGCACGTCGGCGCCCTGATCGCCGACCACGCGGGCATGGCCTCGCGCCACATCCCGTCGACGCGGGTCGAGTCGGCCTGCTGCTCGGGCTCGCTCGCGTTCCGCCAGGCCGTGATCGCGGTCGCCTCGGGGCTCGAGGACGTCGTGGTCGCGGCCGGGGTCGAGAAGATGACCGACGTCGAGACCTCGACCACGGTCGACGCGCTCGCGGCCGCCGCGGACCGCGAGTGGGAGGGGTTCGTGGGCGCGACCTTCCCCGGGCTCTACGCGATGATCGCGACCGACTACATGCACCGCTACCCCCTGACCAGGGAGCAGCTCGGCCATGGTCGCGGTCAAGAACCATTACAACGGCGCGCGGAACCCGATCGCGCAGTTCCAGAGCGAGATCACGGTCGAGACCGTGCTCCGCTCCTCGCTCGTCGCGGACCCGCTCCGGCTCTTCGACTGCTCGCCGATCACGGACGGGGCGGCGGCCGTGATCCTCGCGCCGCTCGACCGCGCGCGCGAGTTCACGGACGCGCCCGTGAAGGTCCTCGCGACGGCGCAGGCCTCGGACACGATCGCGCTCCACGACCGGCGCGACATCTCGACCCTCGACGCGACGGTCGTGGCCGCCCGCCGGGCCTACGAGATGGCCGGGCTCACGCCGGCCTCGATCGACCTGGTCGAGGTCCACGACTGCTTCACGATCGCCGAGATCTGCGCGATCGAGGACCTCGGGTTCTGCGCCAAGGGCGAGGCCGGGCGGCTGACCGAGGAGGGCGAGACCGCGCTCAACGGCCGGATCCCGGTCAACACCTCGGGCGGGCTCAAGGCCTGCGGCCACCCGGTCGGTGCGACCGGGATCAAGCAGGTGGCCGAGATCGTCCAGCAGCTCCGCGGCGAGGCGGGGCGGCGGCAGGTCGACGGCGCCGAGATCGGGATGACCCAGAACGTCGGCGGCACGGGCGCTTCGGTCGCGGTCCACATCTTCGGGAGGGCCTGAGATGTCGGTCCCGCGCTTCTGGCGCAAGATCCCGCAGCGGTACAACCTCATCGGCACGCAGTGCACGTCGTGCGAGCGGACCTACTACCCGCCGCGCTCGTTCTGCCCGGACTGCCGGCGCTCGGGCGTGATCGTGCCGTACCGGTTCGAGGGGAGGGGCGAGGTGGTGACCTTCACCGTGATCCGGACGGCCTCGGACGCGTTCGAGCAGCAGACCCCGTTCGTGCTCGCGATCATCCGGCTCGACGGAGGGCCGCGCGTGACCGCGCAGATCGTGGTCGAGGACGTGGGCGAGGCCCGGATCGGGATGCGCGTCCGCTCGGTCTTCCGCCGGATCGGGTCCGAAGGGGAGTCGGGCGTGATCCACTACGGCACGAAGTTCGTGCCGGACGTCCCCTACCCGGCATAACCGGGGAGCATCGGCTCCCCGTTCACGGTTCTGCGGGCCGTCGGCCCGACTATTTTTCTAAAAAAATGGCCGACGCGTCAGACGCCGGTGTTGATCAGTCCGTCCTCGATCCCGTTCCGCTCGGAGATGTGCGGATGGGCCTCGGTCTTGATCGAGGAGTTCCCCTCGATGAAGGCATGCAGGTCCTCGGGCTTGATCCGCCAGTACTTGCCGATCTTGACGGCCTTCAGGCGCTTCTCCTTGATGTGGTTCCGGACGAGTTTCTCCCGGATCTGCAGGGTCGCGGCGACCTGTGCGACCGTCAGCAGCGGCTCGGTGATGATCTCTCCCCAGATCCGTCCGTCCGGCGAGAGCGAGACGAACTCCCTGACCCGCCGGTCCATTCCCTGATCACGTTCCTTCATCGAATTCACCGGTGCGTACCGGGACACTGGCAGATCCACCATACCATGCGCACGACTCGTGCCGCCGGTCCCGGTCCCTTCCCACCGTTTCGATTAAATCTTGATCGAATAAGTATTTAGGACTATGGAATTGTTCGCGGCCACACGGGGCCCTGTGGCATCCCCGCGGGAGCTTTTCCATCTCATGGTGGCTGCATGGCGCGGGGCGCGGGGGGTCCGGACAGGAGACCACGGGCCGGCCGCGGCCATGGAAGACGTTCGCCAGGGCTCGCGAAGAGGTGTTGAGGCCGTCGAAAAAAATGGAGTGTTAGAGCGCCTGGACCAGGCTCTGCCGCGAGACCGCGCCGAGCACGCGGCCGTTCTCGACGACCGGGACGCCGCTGATCCCGCGCTGGAGCATGGTCTCGACCAGGTCGGCCACCCGCATCTCGGGCGGGACCGAGATCAGGGGCGTGGACATGATGTCGCTGACGATCAGGTTCCGGATCCGGTGGTCCTGGAACCGGTCGGCCACGTCCTCGCGGAACGCGGTCATCGCGCGCGCCACGTCGGTCTCGGTCACCATGCCGAGCAGCTCGGCGCCGTTCGCGACCACGTAGCGGCTCGCCCCGTCGTCGAGCATGCGCCGCCGGAGGTGGACCACGCGCTCGTCGGGCGAGACGACCACGACCTTCTCCATCACCTCATCGACCGATCCCGAGGGCTGCATGACCTTGAGCAGGTTGCCCCGGGTCACCTGGCCGATCGGCCGGTGCTCGCCGTCGAGCACGACCACGAGCTTGTAGACCTGCAGCAACGGGACCACGACGTCGAGGGTCTCGTCCGCGTAGGCCGAGGTGAACTCCTCCTCGACCACGTTCGCGACGTGGATCTGGTTCGGCGAGACGTTCGCGCTCCGCTTCGAACCGATCGCCTCCGCGATCGCGCGGCGCGAGACCGTCCCGACCACGGTGCCGTTGTTGGTCACGACCAGCGGGTCGATCCCCTGATCGAGCATCCGATCGAGCGCCTCGGTGATCACCGCCGACTTCGCGATCGTCACAGGCCTGGACATGATGTCCTTAATAAATAAGGTCTGACTCATGTGGCAACTCCCTTAATTACATCATCTCGCGTGATAATGCCTTTTACGTCCCCGTCCTCGACGACGACAAGGCTGTTGATCCCATTCTCTCGCATCCGCTGGACCGCTTCGGCGATCGGAGCGTCGGGCGGCGCGGTCTCGACGGGCCGGGTCATCAGGTCCTCGGCGATGGCCGAGACGTCGCGCACATATCGGAGCGTCTTCTGCCCCCCCGGCGCCTCGCGCCGGAGCATGGTCACGTCGCGGTCGGGCTCGCCCGGCACCCGGCCGAGCGTACTCGTAGAAGGCCAGGTTCGACTCGGTGATGATCCCCGCGAGCGTCCCGTCGTTGTTGACCACGACGAGCCGGTCGTCGCGCTCGCTCGCGAGGTCGATCACGTGGTCGAGCGAGTGGTACCGCGAGATGGTCACGACGTCGCCCATCAGGTCGCCGACGGTCCCCTCCAATCCCTCGACCGAGACCGAGCCGAGCAGGTCGGTCTTGGTCACGATCCCGACGAGGGTGCGGTCCTCGACCACGGGCAGCCCGCTGATCCCGAACTCCATCATGGCCGCGGCCACGGTCCGGATCGAGGCGTGGGCCGCGACGCTGACCGGGTTTGCGGTCATGATCAGGCTCGCCGGGACCCGGTCGATCGGCCGGCGCCGCCAGGTCGGCTCGGCCTGGCGGAGCCGGTACCCGAGGTCCTTCTTGGTGATGATCCCGGCGAGCTCGTCCCCGTCCACGACGGGCAGGCGCGAGCACCGGTACCGGAGCATCTGGTTCCGGGCGTGGGCGACCGAGTCGTTCGGCAGGACCACGTGGACCGGGGAGGACATCACGTCGGAGGCCTGCATCAGCCGTTCGCCTCCGCAAACGCCCGGACGAGGTCGAACTCGGTCACGAGCCCGATCAGGCGCGTGTCCTCGATCACGGGGAGGGCCCCGATCCCGCGCTCGAGCATGGTCCGCGCCGCCGCGGTGATCGGGACGTCGGGCGTGGTCGTGATGAGATTGCCCCGCATCAGGGTCCGCACGGGCAGGTCCATCAGCTCGCGGACGTTCCCGGTCACGAGCCGCTCGAAGACCTCGCCGGTCCCCATGTACCGGACCATGTCGGTCGAGGTGATGATTCCGAAGAGGACGTCCTCCGAGACCACGGGCAATCGCCGGAACCGGCAGCGGCCCATCTCCCCGGTGGCGGCCCCGATCGTGGCGTCCGGGGAGGTCACGCGGAGCGAGGTCGACATCACGTCCTCGACCGCGAGCGGGCTCGCCCCGGTCCCGAGCAGGCGCAGCACGTCCCGCTCGGTCACGATCCCGCGGAGCGTCTCATCGGCGTCGACGATCGGCAGCCCCCCGATCTTCTGACCGAGGATCAGCTCGAGCGCGTCGGCGATCGTGTCCGTGGTCCGGAGCGAGTGGTAGCGGCTGCTCATGATCTCGCGGACCGACTCGTTCACGGCCGCGAGCAGGTTGCCCCCGTGCTTGACCGTGACCAGGGTCCGCTTGTCGCCGCCGCCGAGCAGGTTGATGATGTCGGACGCGGTCATGATCCCGCGCATGCACTGCGTGCCCGGGTCGGTGATCGGCAGCCGCCGAAAGCCGCAGGTGGTCATGGTCTGGGCCGCCCCGATGATCGCCATCGTCGGCGGGACCGAGACGACCTTCGTCGTCGCGATCGCCATGATCTCGCCCATGTGGGGCGCCACGCGAGAGTCGAACTCGACCGGACCGCGGTCGAGCTTGCCCGGCATCTTGAGGAGCCGGTCCGATGCCTTGTGGTTGAATCCGTTCCCCTGCATGTGTCACCCTTCAGTCCGTGGCGAGCGCGACCGCCCGGAGCACGTCGTGCCGGTCGATGATCCCGACGACGCGGCCGTTCTCGACGACCGGGAGCCGGCTGATGTCGTGCCGGCAGAGCAGCGCGGCCGCGTCGCGGACGGCCGCGTCCGGCGCGGTCGCGATCGCGGGCGTGGCCATGAAGGCCTCGACCGCGAGCTTCCCGTCCGCCGGCCGGCGGGCCCGGCCCGAGGCGAGCAGGTCCCGCCGCGAGACCATGCCCACGAGCTGCCGCCGCTTCACGACCGGAAAGGCCGAGAAGCCGCTCTCCTGCGCCAGGACCTGGACCCGCGAGATCGGGTCCTCGGCCTCGACCGTCACGACCTTCGCCGACATCAGTTCGGAGACGATGCCGCGCGGTTCGTGGCGGGAGAGCAGGATCGGGAAGACGTCGGCGAGCAGGATCCCGCCGAGCACGCACCCGTCCTCGCCGACGACCGCGACCGAGTCGGTCCGGTACTCGCGCATGAGCGCGCCGACGCGCTCCAGGCTCGCGCCGGACGGCACCGACGGAGCCTCGCGCACGAACCCGTCCACGGTCACGTTCGATCGGGTCGCCCCGATCCGCAGCACATCCGAGATGTCGATGTACCCGGCGAGCGCACCGCGTCCGTCCACGACGAGCGCCTCGCGGAAATGGTCGTCGCGGAGGACCGATCGGGCCCGGGTCGCGCGGTCGTCGGATGAGAGCAGCGGAACCTCGCAGACGAGGTCGGCTGCCGTCTTCATCAGAGATGCTCCTCGACGCGGCAGTTGGAGCAGAGCTGTTGGCCGTCGGTCCTGAGCAGGTCCGAGGAGATCAGCCCGCACCGGTCGCAGACCCCGCTCTCGTACCCGTCGTCGACGCGGTTGATCGCGACCAGGTCCTGCATGATCTCGTTGATCTCGTTCGCGACGGTCAGGAGGTCCCGCACGGTCACGATCCCGATCACCCGGTGGGCCTCGTCCACGACCGGGAGGCGGCGGACCCCGTGGCGCACCATCAGGTAGGCCGCCTCCGAGACGGAGCGGTCCGCGCCGATCGTGATCAGGGGGGTGGACATGATGTCGCTGACCGGGACCTCGCCGGGGCGGCGATCGTGGGCCACGACCTTGCAGTTGATGTCCTGCTCGGTCGCGATCCCGATCGGGAGGCTGTTCTCGAGCACGATGACGCTGCCGACGTCGGCGCGGCACATGGCCCGGGCCGCCTCGGCGACCGTGGCGTTGAAATCGATGGTCGTCGGGTTGTGGCGCATCATCTCTTTGAGCTGTACCCTGGTTTCGAGGTGCATGGCGTCGGACGACTTCATCGGGTAGTTCCCCCCTGTACGGACGTATCTGTCATTATCATTCATTAAGGTTTTCCGAGATCGAAGATTCACGGCTATTTTGGAAATCCGAGCCGTTCCCCGGCTCGACGAGAGAGCATAGGCACCCCTCGGATAAAATGGTTCTCCATGCGGGGCGCGCGAAGCCCGCCGCACATCAAAGGGCTCATTATCCATGAGCCATAACATTTCTACCATCATCGAGCGGTGTGCTGCATGGATATCCTGACAAAGGCGAGGAAACGATTCTCACGATTTTTGCGGGCCTTCTTCAAGAAGAGGCGGTCGCGGATCGGCATCTACGGGCCGCCGAACGCGGGCAAGACTACGCTCGCGAACCGGATCGTCCGCGACTGGACCGGGGACGCGCTCGGCCCGGTCTCGGAGATCCCCCACGAGACCCGGCGCGCCCGGCGGAAAGAGGACGTGACCATCTCGAACGCGAACGGGGACTCGATCGTGATCGACATCGTCGACACGCCCGGGGTCACGACCAAGATCGACTACCACGAGTTCACCGAGTACGGGATCGAGAAGGAGGACGCGGTCAAGCGTGCGCGGGAGGCGACCGAGGGGGTGGCCGAGGCCATGCACTGGCTCCGCGAGGACATCGACGGCGTGATCTACATGCTCGACGCGACCCTCGACCCGTTCGCCCAGGTCAACATCATGATGGTCGGGATCATCGAGTCGCGGAACCTGCCCGTGGTGATCGTCGCGAACAAGATCGACCTGCCCGACGCCGCGCCGGGCCGGCTCAAGTCCGCGTTCCCGCAGCACCCCGTCATCTCCATCTCGGGGCTCGAAGGGACGAACGTGGACGAGCTCTACGAGAAGATGATCGAGTTCTTCGGGTGACCGGGCCATGATTCAAGGAGTACAACTGGACCTGATCTCGGAGGAGCGGCTCGCGCGGCTCACCTCGATGGAGAAGATCCGGCTGATCCTCGACGAGGTGATGGCCGGCAACATCGTGGTCCTCGAGACGGGGCTCTCGCCCGAGGAGTCGAGCAAGCTGATCGAGATGACCATGATGGAGATCAACCCCGACGGCTTCTCGGGGATCGAGATGGAGACCTACCCGGCCCGCTCGGCGAGCGGCGGGTTCTTCGCCCGCCTCTTCGGGAGCCGCCAGCCGACCTCGCGCCTGACCGTGATCGGGCCGGCGAACCAGCTCAAGATGCTCCGCAAGGAGCGAGATCTTATCAGCGCCTGGGTCTCATCGCGGTAACCATGCCTCACAAGTGCACGACCTGCGGACGCGAGTTCGAGGACGGCTCGCAGGACGTCCTCCACGGATGCCCGAGCTGCGGGGGCAAGCGCTTCCTCTACGTCCGGGCCGAGGAGCGGCACCGCGACGTGCTCGAGGAGACGCCGCTCGAGGCGCTCGTGGAGGAGGCCCCGCCCGAGGACGTGCACGAGATTCCCGAGGCCGCGGAGGTGCCCGCGCGGCCCCTCCACGAGTCGATCGAGACGATCCGGATCACCGGGCCCGGGTCGTACGAGATCAACATCGAGCGGCTCTCGAAGTCGGACGAGATGGTGATCGGCCTGGGCAAGGAAGGGCTCTACGGCGTCGACATCCTCTCGATGGGCAAAAGGCGGAAGCGGGGGCGGCATCGGCCGCCGAAGGACCTCTGATCGCCGTCCCTCTCTCTTCTCAGACGGGATCGGGCCCCCCGCGGCCTTGGGGCCGCATTGGTCTCGGTCGGCAGCCTTAAGAGCCGTCCCGGAGATTATATACCCGGCACCGTCGCTGACGTGTGCACGAAGCACCGGTAAGTCCGACGCGCCGCTCCCCGCGGTGCGGCCCTGAT
>CAVSRL010000018.1:0-175492 GCA_963730355.1 uncultured Methanoregulaceae archaeon
TGGCATGCGAGAGCATTCATGCCGCTGGCGGCGGTGAGCTCGGCAGGCATCGAGACTGTGAGGGCCGGATCGTAGACGGCGATGCGCGGTAGCACCTGTGGGTCGCGGCCTGTCGTCTTTCCGCCTTGATCGGATTGCCCCCAGACGGCGGTCATCTCACTGCCGGCGTACGTGGTGGGCACTGCAACGATGGGAAGTCCGGCGTCCCGAGCGATGACCTTGGCGAGCCCGGTTGCAGAGCCTCCGCCGATGGAGACGAGGACGCCGGCCGTTACGTCCAGGGCCGCTTCGAGGGCCCGGGCGACAGCCGCGACGGGCACGTGCTGCACCACCTCTGGGATCCGCCAAGCAAGATCATCGCCGAGCTGAGCGCTCACCGCTGCTGCGGCGCCGGCCTCATGTGGGCCGGAGATGATCAAGATCCGGCTGCCCAGCGTTTGAGCCTCGGCCGCCACCTGTCCGAGGCTTCCCCGCCCGAACACAACCCGGACCGCGCGGTCTTCCAGGACGGGAGCCATGTAGGTGAACGGCTGTCCGTCCGCTCCCGGCAGCCTCACCGCGTCCTCCCGTCAGAGGCTTGCTTCGCCCCACTGGGCGTTCGCCCAGCCTAGGTCAGCTCTCGGTCCACGAAAACACCCTGCGGCTGGGAGTCTCCCACGTCCGCCGGTCGGCAGCGGGCATCCTGGCGAAGTGCGTATTCACCTCGACACAGACTTAGGTGGCGACACCGACGATGCATGCGCCTTGACCATGTTGCTCGGCTGGCCGGGCGTCGAGATCACGGGCATCACTACGGTGGCCGATCCGGAGGGCGCCGGGCGGCGTACGTGGCGTATCTGTTGCACCTCGCTGATCGCGACGACATTCCTCTGGCCGCCGGGGCGGAGGTTTCGTCAACGACGCTTGCCCGGGCGGATCCCGTCGATGATGAACGGCATTGGCCAGCACACATCACTCATCGGCCGTCACCACCGGGTGCCGCACTGGATCTGCTCGGCCGCAGCCTCGACGCCGGGGCGACGCTCATCGCCATCGGTCCGTACACCAACCTGGCACTGCTTGAGATCAGCTGCGCCGGCAGCCTGGCCCGCCAGCCAGTTGTCGTCATGGGTGGCTGGGTGCAGCAGCCCGCACCCGGCCTCCCGCAATGGGGGCCGGACATGGACTTCAACGTGCAATGGGATACGCGAGCCGCCGAGGTGGTCGCGGCAACTGCTCGACTGACCTTGGTTACCCTCCCTGCGACGCTGAACGCACACCTTCGTCGCGCCGACCTGCCTCGCCTGAGGGCCGCTGGACCCTTGGGACAGCTGCTCGCCCGGCAGAGTGAGGCGCATGGACAGACGCATCAGATGGAGAGGCTGGGCCGCGGACATGCTGGGTTGCCTGACGATCTGTTGAACTTTCAGTACGACCCAGTAGCCTGCGCGGTGGCGCTCGGCTGGTCGGGGGCAACGGTCGAAGACATGCGCCTACAACCTGTGCAGCGGGACGGCGCGCTGTTCTTCCAACCCCATCCCGACGGCCGGCCGGTTCGGGTTGTCCTTGATATGGACGGCGCCGCGTTCCGCGAAATGTGGCTGTCGGCAGTTGAGGTCGCCGCGCGCGGCGTTTATTGATCATGAAAGGAGCGGCCATGTCAACCGCCGCGATGCCGTCACCGGCAGTGTCCACCGAGGCTGGCTCGGTTGTGGCACTGTGGCGATATCCGGTGAAGTCCATGATCGGAGAGGAGTTGAACTCCTCGCGAAGTGACTGATCGTGGACTGCTCGGGGACCGGCAGTTCGCCGTCGTGGACCGAGCCACCGGCAAGGTCGGGGGAGCCAAGAATCCGAGGAAGTGGGGCAACTTCTTTGACTTTCGGGCGGCCTATGCCGAGGCTCCGAAACGCGGAGAACGGATTTCCCCGGTTCGGATCACGCTTCCTGACGGGGAGGTGGTGACCAACGATCGAGCTGATCTGGAGCAGATTCTTTCGCGCGCATTCGGCCGGGATATAGCCTTCGTGGAGGCGCGAGCCGAGCAGATGACTTCAGGCGTCGCGGAGGAGTATTGGCCCGACCTGGCGGGTCTTGAGCACAGAGACACCGTGACCGACTTTGAGATGCCGGCCGGGACGTTTTTCGACATTGCCGTCGTGCACCTGCTGACCACTTCGACCATTGACCGTCTACGGGAGCTGTATCCGCAGGGCCGCTTCGAGGCTCGCCGATTCCGCCCCAACATCGTCGTATCGACCGGCAGCGAGGATCCCGGCTTCGTGGAGAACGACTGGATCGGCCGCACGGTCGTCATCGGCGACACTGTTCGCCTGGCCATCACCGAACCATGCCCGCGTTGCGTGATGATCACGCTGCCGCAGGGAGACCTACCCAAAGACTCAGGAATCCTCCGGACGGCCGCTCAACACAACGGAGTGAACGTCGGCGTCTACGCCTCGGTTGTCAATGGCGGGACCATCCGCCGCGGCGACACGGTCGTGCTCGCCTGAACAGCAGGCCCGCCGGTCGCTATGTCCGGGCTGGCGTGCTATCCACAAAGGAACTCATGCGGGCTGCCAGGATTTCCTCCCACGTGCGGCCGCCCACTGCCCGATCCGGGGCAAGGTTGGCGCCGGACCGGAAGACTCGGGCCGCCTTGCCTGGGGTCCAGACCGGCAGGATCAGCCGGTGTTTGCCGTGGGCCTGCAGGTAGGTACGGACCAGCTCGACCATCTCGTACACGCGCGGCCCGGCGATCTCGGGCACCAGGCCGGACGGCGTGCCGAGCGCAAGGTCGACGAGCCGGGCCGCCACCTCGCCGGCGTCGACCGGCTGGAACCGGAACCCGAGCCGGGACCGGTATCACCGGCAGCTTGGCCATCTGCTGCACCAGTCAGCAGCATCAGCTCGTGGAACTGGGTGGCGCGCAGCGTCGTCCACGGCAGGCCGGAATCGGCCACGATCCGCTCGGCGGCCAGCTTGGATGCGAAGTAGCCGAACATGGCGCGGTCGATCCGCTGGCGACCGGAATCCGGTCGGCGCCGACGACCGAGATGTACACCAGGTGCCGCGTCCCGGCCCGCGACGCGGCCCGGACCAGGTTTCGAGCCTTGTCGCTCGTCGCCCTTGGTGGTGCCCGCGAGATGCACGATGATCTCGGCGCCCTCGACCGCGGCATCGATTCCCTCGCCAGTGGCCAGGTCACCGGTCACGAACTCGATGCCCTCCGCGGCCGTCGTGGCTGTGCCTGCTGAGCACTCGGACGTCGTGGCCGGCGTCCCGCAGCCGCGGGACGACGAGCCGCCCGAGCGTGCCCGTGCCGCCGGTGACCAGATGCTTTCATGCCTATCTCTCCTTGTCACATTTGACGCGTGTGGGGTGTCACTTGCTATGACACGCGGCGACAGGAGGATGTGACCGATGGACGAAAACGAGTGGCTGGCAGATCGCTTCGAGGAACACCGGCCTCATCTGCGGGCGGTCGCCTACCGGATGCTCGGTTCGCTGTCTGAGGCGGACGACGCCGTCCAGGACACCTGGCTTCGGGTCAGTCGGGCAGGTACCGACGAGGTTGAGAACCTTGGCGGCTGGTTGACCACCATCGTCGCCCGCATCTGTTTGAACGTCTTGCGATCGCGCAGCACCCGACGCGAGGAGTCGCTCGATGGCCACCTCCCCGATCCCCTCATCAGCTCTGAGCGGCGCGCGCCAACCCGAGGAGGAAGCGCTGCTGGCCGACTCTGTCGGCCTCGCCCTCCTCGTCGTGCTCGATACCCTCGCACCGGCGGAGCGGCTCGCGTTCGTGCTGCACGACATGTTCCAACTGCCCTTCGAAGAGATCGCTCCCATGGTCGGTCGATCTCCTGAGGCAACACGACAGCTCGCCAGCAGGGCAAGGCGCCGTGTCAAGGGGGCGCAGATACCGGCTCCCGATCCTGATCTTGCTCGGCAACGGGCAGGTGGTCGACGCCTTCTTCCGGGCAACCCGTGGCGGTGATTTCGACAGCCTTGTCGCGCTGCTCGATCCCGACGTCGTGCTCCGCTCCGACTATGGCGGCAGGCGGCCCGGCCGCACCCGAAGGTGATCCATGGCGCGGCGGCAGTCGCCAGGCAGGCGCTGCTGGGTGCACTCCCGGGTGCCGAGCTGCACCCCGCGCTGGTCAACGGAACAGCCGGAATGGTGATCACCGTGCATGGACGTCCGTTCGCAGTCATGGGTTTCACTGTCGCTCGATGGCAAGATCATCGAGATCGATGCGATCGCCGATCCCGAGCGCGTCCGGAGGATCGCCGCGGCTGTTCTCGGCGATGAATAGTCGCGATCAGTCGGGTACCTGGCCGCGTCCCGCACGGGAAATCGAAGCCGTACCTAACCTGCTTGACGTCGAGTCGCGGATCGGAAGCGCCGGCTCCCGACGTTTTGCTGCGAATCTCACGGGTAGGTGCCAACCAGAACACCTCTAAGGCGACGCAACTGCAACGGAAGGAGTGCCATGACTCGCAACCCTGAGTTTGGCAATGTCACCGGGACGAAGGACAAGGACTACGACATCATCTGGTTCACCGAAGCGTGCCTCAGCAATGTGCTACGGCTGGAGACCTATATCGAGGACGCCGGGCTTGCCGGGACATGGGGGAGCTGGCTGATTTCTGGGCGTTGATGACCTTGCGGAGGGTCACCTGGCCGACTGTGGAATTGAAGAGCGCCGGCCCCTCGTCGATCTCCTTGGTCTCGTTAGGGACGAGGGGGCTTTCGAGCCAGAGCTGGTCCATCGCCGGTCTTATAGTCGACGAACCACGACCGCACGGTGTCCATCTCCTTGATCTCGACCTCTCTTCCCTGCACGGGGACCGCGTACGTCAGGTAGAGCGAGAGCCCGGCCATCACGACCGCGAGGATGATCACGAAGCCCACGACCTCGGAGATCCCGTCCTCCGCCGGCCCCGCTCCATGACGTTCCGGTGTAGCATACCTGTTTCACGTATATTATGTTTGTGAAACGTGGATAACGAACCGACGGGGTTTCCCGTTTTCCGGCGCGGGGGGAGGGGCCGTTCAGTCTCGTGATAGGCCGGTGCAATCCATCGTTCACCCGTACGAGAGCGATGTAGGTGTTTCCGCTTCCGGCCTTGTTGATGATCGGCATCCCGTTGCCACTGGCCGTGATCTCGAAGTGGGAGTTCGTGACCGGCTGCTGGTACTTCGCCTCGTCCTTATACCATCCGAGGATGCTCTGGTATCCGCGGTCCCCGATGACATTGGTGTGCTGGAAGTTGTCACACATTAACCCGCTCAGAGAACGAGAGCCAGAGCGCCCATCGATGAGGTTGTTCGCGGAGATGCAATCGGTGAGCGTGATGTCCGAGCTCGCCTTGCAGATCTTCCATCCGTAGGTGCTGCCGTCGTCGGTGCAGTCGGTGAAAGTCGCTGTTCTGCCCCGCCGTGGACGTAGTACCCTGCGTTCCGGTTGTTCAAGGAGTCGCAGTTCTCGAGGTGCGTGTCGCGCGAGAGGTAGTAGCCGGACATGAAGAAGTGGCCGCGTAGGTGTTCCGCTGGCCGTTGCCCGTGCTCGTGCAGTTGATGAAGTGGATATCCTCGGAGATCGTGCGGGCGCCGATGATCTCGCCGTTCTCGTCGTAGCGGCCGCCGGGCTCGAGGTGGAAGCCCGACTCCCAGTTGTTCTCGGCCCAGCAGTCGATCGACCCACATGTGCCGGAGGTCCTGCCACTCGTGGAAGTCGAAGCCGGTGATCCACTCCGAGCGCGATCCGGCAGGCTCTCCGAAGCCGCATCTGTATCGCCAGGCATCCCACGAACCGAACCCACCCGATCGTCCTCGCCTGCGTAGTCCGGCCCGCCCGAAGATCCCACTGCTGGTTCATGTTGAACCCGTGCGTGTGGCAGTCGATCGCCTTGCAGTTGTAGAACTCGATGTCCTGGAGGTCCGTCCGTGCGTCGCCCAGACGAAGAACATCCCGTTGCCCGATGCCGGTGCATGCACAGCGCGGTCGGGGTCGATCCCAGCTTGTCGCGACGATGTCCCGGACCCGGACGTGGCTCGTGGTGACCATCACGAAGCCGTTCCCGAAGAGCGAGAAGCCCTCGACCGTGACGTCCGGCTGGTTCAGGGTGACCGGCAGGTATCCGGATCCGCCCGATCTCGGCAGCACCTCGATCAGTCGTCTTGGTCGACCCCTGACCGCTCAGGCGGGTATGCCCCGGGACACGTGATCCGTCCGGAGCAGTAGAAGTCCCCGTCGAGAAGGATACACGGTCCCGCCCTTGCATCATCGAGAGGGCATCGTTGATCTCGACGCGTCGTCGATCCCGCCGCCGTCGCAGACGAAGAGCGGTGCAGCCCGGGGGGACGATGGTCGAGTTGTGTGCGGCGACGTACGCGACCTTCGAGGAATCGAAGGTCGACCGTGTCGCCGATGGATCGATGCTGGCGATGTCGGACAGGCCATGAGACGGGTGCCGTGCCATTCCAGGGACGTATGTCACCATCCGACGGAGTCGGGGGACGGCAGACTGACCACTTCGATGGGATCGAACGACGGGAAGACGTATTTGAATCCGCCGGCGAACTCGGGGATCGGAGCAGGGTTTCGCCTGATCCACCGCTGTAGACGAGGCCGACGGATTGCGCTCACTCCGCCATGAGCACGATCGTTCTGATCGCCCACCTATCGCCCAGGTTCATCCAGCACGATTGACTTCGCGATCGCGGTGAACATGTACGCCGTCTACGACGACCTGGAAAGTCTCCTTGGTCAAGGCTCTCGCCTCCCTCGTGCTCGAGGATGATGTCGTCGCCTACCTGCCTTGACGCTGAACTGCACCTTCGGGATCTTCTCGGGCAGGGGCTGGGACATCATGTAGGTGCCGACGATGGCCGCGCCGATCAGCACCAGGGCGATGAGCAGCACGCTCCCGATCGCCTCCGAGACGGCGTCCTCACGGCTCGTCATACTCGAATGTCACCTGGAGGGGCGCTTCGGTCAGGTCGAGGAACACGTCCTTCGCGACGGGGACGGCGTCCCGGCAGGTGCTTGATGTGGAGTTCGACGACGGTATGTGGTCGATCGGTCATGCCGGAATGTAGAACCATTCTCCGTTCGCCAGGTGTGAGTATCGGCCGGATGCTGAGCAGACCGCTCTTCTGGCGGCATCGACGAAGACCTGCCGCCACGCCTTGAGCCACAGTTCGCGGATCGTCGTGTGTTAGGCCGAGATCGACAGGGTGACATTGTCGACCGGCTTGTTCCGGTACGGCGCGATCATGGACTCGCGGAGGCGGGTCTCGACGCGCAGCGGCCCCGTGCCGCCGACCGTCGTAGTCCGGGCTCGTGATGTTGACCAGGGAGAGGCTGACCTTCACCGATGGTGCGGCTGGGGTCGGTGGTATTCGTCGACCCGGTAGATCGCGATCGGGGGCGCCACCTTGACCGAGACGCCCTCGCCCGGCTGCTCGAGGAAGACCCCGCCGAGCTTGTAGTAGTAGTTCTGCTGGATCCAGTAGTAGTTGTCCGTATGGTAACTCAGGGAGCCGATGGGAACATGGTCATGATAGTCAGTGGTTTCCGTGTTGTCCGGTAATTGTGAACAAATGTTGCCATCGACCGTCAGGCCGATCCGCTCGTTCTCTGGGTCGTCCGGTGTCCGAATCCGACTGGGTCCGCATCTTCGCCGCGGTCCCGATCGGCCGCATGAACGAGAGGAAGAGCCCGCCGGACTGCGTGTTGCCGCCGCCCGTGCCGAGGTCGAACGAGGTCGAGAGCGAGACGCCCCGCGTCCCGGGGACCGAGAGATCGGCCAGCGACCGCATCCAGAGCCCGTCGACGCTCGTCTTGTAGCTGATGAACCGGTCCTGGACCTGGTTCATGTGCGTGATCTCGTCCTCGCGCCCTTCGGCCGGCACCACGTACATCAGGTAGAGGGTCGAGGCCACGACCACCAGCGCGAGGATCAGTACGAACCCGACGATCTCGGAGAGGGCGTCCTCGTTCCGTCCACCACGCATGCCGGTCACTGTGTGATAGTAGGCACGAGGTATCTTAAACTTTGGTTTTTGCTCGCGGCGTTTTCGAGCGGCCGCTGAGAAATGGGGCCGTGCCAGGGCCGGCCTAGGCCCCTTCGGGGACCACCGGCGACTCGCCGGCCGCGGCGGACGGAAAGCCCCTGCCCGGTGACCGGCGGCTTCCAGGGGTATCGGCGCAGGATCTTGGCCGGCCGTCGTGCCGGTGACGCGGTGAAGAATGCGCCGGTTTTGGTCAATCCGCTCAACCGGACCACCCCACGGAGCCGATCGTGTGAGCTGCGTCTTGTGCCCATGTAGCTCGCGAGCTACAACATCACAAGACACAGTCACAGTTCCTGTACCGTACTGAGAGAGAGAGAGAGAGAATCGTTGTACTCTCCGACGATAGTCGATCTCCGTCCGCAACCGGTTTTTCCCGGAACGTTTCGCGATCCGATACATCGGCCATCAGGATGGTCGGATTGGAGCTGTGTCAAGGGAGCGATCAGCTCGAGCTGTCGTCAGCTCTCTTGACCAGCTCCAAGTTCCTGTACGTACTCAAGGTAGAGGAGAGGAGAGTTGCGATTCCCTCCCGCGGCAGGGGCTATTCTTCCTTCCGTCTCCGGCCGAATGGTCAACCGATCAATCCTCTCGTCGTTCACATGACCGGCCAGCCGCTACCCCCATCGGTTTCCCAGTCATGGTACTGTACCGTACAGCGAGTACGGTACGAGAAAGAGAGAGAGAGAGAGAATGGGTATCGCCACTCCCGGCCCCGGACCAGGTGTACAATATGTCAGAGTATTCACCTGAATAGTTGGGAGCAGCGGTGACCGACCCCTCGCGGCCGGCAGGCCGGCCCGGGGAGCTGTCTGTAGCCGACGATGCGACCGCCCGGGGCCGGCGGTTCTTTCATCATTATCATCATTACAGCGGGGTAGAGGTTGATAGACCGATCGGCGGCCCATTATCGCCGCTACTGATAAACGGAGGCCATCCAGGGGTGATGGAAGATCGGTCTGTCATCGAATGGATCGGATGGCGAATCCGAGATCCCCTCGAGAGAACGCGCGACCGTCCCCTGCTCACGGTTCCGATGAAAATGATGTAGGAGCAGCAATTGAAATGACTCGTATCGGAATCGTTTCGCTGATCGGATGCCGAGTGGATCGCCGGATACTCTTACATCAACCTCGATCATCAGTCTCTCTCCTGATGTAAATTGACGAACGAGCCGCCACCGGCCGTGGCCGATCGGCCGGCGATGCGCCCGACCGACACGCGAACCGGCAGTGTCGTGACCCCCGCACCGGGGGAACGCCGATGTCCCGTTGTACCCCTGTGCCGTCCCTGTCCGGAAAACGGGGGTTCAGTCCCCGTCGGGGACCACCGACAACACCTCGTCCGAGGAGACCGCCGCGGTGCCGGCCTCGAGCGCGGACCGCCGCCGTCCCGGCGCGAAGGCCCGGGTAGTACCGGTCGACGTACTCCTTGACCATCCGCCGCGCCGAGAACCGGGGCGCGCAGGTCCGGATCGAGGCCTTCATCAGCGCGACCCAGGCGTGCGGGACGCCGTCGGGGCCGCGCTCGTAGTAGCGCGGCGCGATCGCGGTCTCGAGCAGGTCGTAGACGGCGTCCGCGTCGGCCGCGGCCCGGTCCCCCTCCGGCTCGCCGCCGCCGAAGGCCCAGCCGTTCCCGCCGTCGTAGCCCTCGAGCCACCAGCCGTCCAGGACCGAGCAGTTCACGACGCCGTTCATCGCGGCCTTCATGCCGCTCGTGCCCGAGGCCTCGAGCGGCGGCACGGGCGTGTTGAGCCAGACGTCGACGCCCCGGACCAGGTCCGGCGCGGAGGCCGCGCCGTAGTCCTCCATGAACGCGATCCTCCCCTCGAACGCGGGGTCGCGGGCGAACCCGTGCACCCGCCGGAGGACGCGCCTCCCCGCCTCGTCGGCCGGGTGGGCCTTGCCCGCGAAGACGAGCTGCACCGGCCGCTCCGGGTCGGTCAGGATCCGTCGGAGCCGGGCCGGGTCGGTGAAGATCAGGTCGGCCCGCTTGTACGTCGAGAACCGGCGCGCGAAGCCGATCGTCAGCACCTCGGGGTCGAGCAGCGCCCCGCCGGCCGCGAGCGCGGCCGGTCCGGCATCGCCGGCGGCGAACGCGCGCCGCCGCGCCTCGCGAAGGCGGGCCGCGAGCCGCGCCTTGAGCGCGAGGTGGACCTCCCAGAGCGCCCGGTCCGGGATTCCGTCCACGAGCCCCCAGACCGCCTCGAGGTCGTGCTCCTCGCGCCAGCCCGGGCAGACCGGGGAGAGGTGGCGGTCGAGGAGCGCGGCCAGGAGCGGGTCGAGCCAGGTCGGCAGGTGGACCCCGTTCGTGATCGCCCCCACCGGGACCGCCGCCGGTTCGAGCTCCGGCCAGAGCGAGGCGAAGAGCGAGCGCGAGACCGCGCCGTGCCGCTCCGAGACCGCGTTCGCCGAGCCCGAGAGCCGGAGGGCGAGCATGGCCATGTTGAAACCGTCCCCGGGCGCGCCCGGGTGGCGGCCGAGCCCGAGGAACTCCTCGCGGGAGAGGCCGAGCGCGCCGGGATACGCGCCGAGGACCGACTCGACGAGCGCGTCATCGTAGACGTCGAAGCCGGCCGGGACGGGCGTGTGGGTCGTGAAGACCGAGCGGGCGCGGACCTCCCGCACGGCCTTGTCGAACGGCGCGCCGGCCGCCACGCGCTCGCGCAGCAGCTCGAGCAGGGCGAAGGCCGGGTGGCCCTCGTTCAGGTGGACCGCGGCGTCCCCGAGCCCGAGGGCCTGGAGCATGCGCCAGCCCCCGACCCCGAGCACGACCTCCTGCCGGAGCCGGAGCGCGCAGTCGCCCGCGTAGAGTCGACGCGTGATCGCCCGGAACGCTGGCGGGTTGCCGGGGTGGTCCGTGTCGAGCAGGTAGAGCGGCACCCGGCCCACCGCGGCGCGCCACGCCCGGACCTCGCAGGGCGACCCCTCCAGATCGACCGTGACCGCGAGCGGTTCGCCGTCCGGCCCGGTGACGGGGGCGATCGGCGCGGACTCCCGGTCGAGGAGATCGGGCGCGTCCTCCTGCCCGCCGTCGGTGCCGATGCGCTGGCGGAGGTAGCCCTCGCCGTAGAGCAGCCCGACCCCGACCAGCGGGACGTGGAGGTCCGAGCACTCCTTGAGGTGGTCGCCGGCGAGGAAGCCCAGGCCACCTGCGTAGAGCGGGAGGGACTGGTGGAGGCCGAACTCGGCCGAGAAGTACGCGACCGTCGGCCCCCCGCCGTGGGCCTCCTCGAACCAGCCGTGCTGGCCGCAGAGGTCCTGGCGGAAGCGGTCCATCACCAGGTCGTACCGGCCGCAGAACGCGGGGTGGCGGCGGCGGCCGCGAGGGCCGACGCGGGGAGGCAGCGGAGGAGGCGGACCGGGTTCTCGCCGGATTCACGCCAGAGCGCGGGCGAGAGCTCGGCAAAGAGCGACCGGGCCGCGGGATGCCAGGACCACCAGAGGTTCGCCGCGAGGGCGTCGAGACCCGCGATGCGGGAGGGGAGGTCGGGCAGGGGAAGGTCCGGGCGCACGGTCTCACGTCCGGGCGAAGCCGTGGCCCGCGAGCGCCGGGTTCGGGCGTGCGGGCGCGTGCCGGCCGTAGGTCGACGAGAGGTCCGCGAGCCTCGCTGCGAGGCCGGCAGAGAGGTCGTCGGGCGTGCACCGCCACTCCCAGTTGCCGAGCGCGGCGCCGGGCAGGTTCATGCGCGCCTCCGCGCCGAGACCGAGGAGGTCCTGCAGCTGGAGAACGAGCGTGGCCGGGACCGACTGCATGCAGAGCCGGACCAGGTCGTCGGCCACGGTCTCGAGCCCGGGTGCGTGCCCGAGGTACCGGGCGAGCCGGGCGCGCTCCTCGTCCGTGGCGATCTCGACCCAGCCCCGGGCCGTGGCGCTGTCGTGCGTGCCGAGGTAGAGCACGGTCGACCTGTCGTGGTGGTGGGGGATGTGCCGGCTCGAGACCATGTCCGGCCCGAGCCCGAGGAGGAGGACCCGCATGCTCGGGATCTCGAAGACGTCGAGCAGGGGCGCGGCCGCGGCCGTCATCGGGCCGAGGTCCTCGGCGAACAGGACGAGGTCCGGGTAGGCGTCGTAGACCCGGGAGAAGAGCTCCTCCCCCGGGCCGGGGTGCCAGCTGCCGTACCGCGGGTCCGGCTGGTCGGCCGGGATCTCCCAGTACGAGGCAAAGCCGCAGAAGTGGTCGACCCGGGTCACGTCGAAGAGCTGCGCCAGGCGGCCGAACCGCCGGATCCACCAGGCGTAGTCCTCGTGCCGGTGGGCGGCCCAGCGGTAGACCGGGTTGCCCCAGCGCTGCCCCGTCGTCGAGAACTCGTCCGGCGGCGCCCCCGCGACCACGGAGGGGCGGCGGTCCCCGTCGAGCTGGAAGAGCTCGGGGTGGGCCCAGACGTCGGCCGAGTCGTGCGTGACGTAGATCGGCAGGTCGCCGATCAGCCGGATCCCCTCCTCGGCGCAGTACGCCCGGAGACGCTGCCACTGGTCGAGGAAGAGGTACTGGAGCGCGCATTCGATCTCGTAGCGGTCGCGGAGCTCGGTGCGGGCGCGGTCGAGCGCGTCGGGAAGCCGTCCCCGCAGTTCTTCGGGCCACTCGGTCCAGGCCGCGCCGCCGTAGCGCTCCTTGCAGGCGACGAAGAGGCAGTAGTCGTCGAGCCAGTACGCCTCGCGCTCGACAAAGGCCGCGAAATCCTGCGGTGGGGCTGCCAGCAGGCGCCGCGCGGCCTGGTCGAGGAGCGGGGCGCGGTACGCCCGTGCGGCCGGGAAGTCGACGCGGCGATCCGGAAAGGCCGGGAGCGGCCGGAGCTCGTCCTCCGCGAGGTAGCCGTCGTCGACGAGCAGCTCGGGGCTGATCAGCAGCGTCTGCCCGGCGAACGCCGACGTGCTCGAGTACGGCGAGTTCCCGAACTCGGGCTCGGTCGGGCTGAGCGGCAGCACCTGCCAGTACGTCTGCCCGCCCTCGGCCAGCAGGTCCGCGAACCGGTGCGCGAACGGCCCGAGGTCGCCGCAGCCGAACGGCGAGGGAAGGGACGTGACGTGGCAGAGCACGCCGCCCGCCCGCTCGGTGAGGGGCTTCGCCGGCCGTGCGGCCGCGGCGAGCCCGGCGATCCCGCCGTGCGGCGATGGGCCGGACCAGGTCACGAAGACCCCCCCTGATACACGGCGCGGGAGATGCAGACGGCCCCGTCCGGCACGGACGGGACCGATGAATAACCAATCCGACCCTCGATAATCATAATCTATAAAGTACTGATCGTGGAGGCCACGTAAAGGTTCTGCAGGACCAACAGGCAGGGCAGAAGCTATACTGGGTGCAGTGCTTCGAAAATCGGTCGAAACCGGGAGAGAACGCTCCACGGGGGCGTTTCAGCTCGTATCGGAGCAGACGGGGACGGCGCGGCCCGGACAGCGCGCGCCGCCTATGTCGGGAGGGCCGTGATCTCGTAGCGGTTGCCGGAGCCCTCGCGCGTGATCACGGCCGTGCCCGCCGGGCCGGAGGCCGCGATCTCGAACGAGGAGTCCGTGACCGGCCGGCCGTACCGGGGGTCGTCCCTGTACCACCCGAGGATGGACTGTACTCCGCGGGCGGACCCCGCGCCCACCGCCGTGAAGTCCGTGACCGTGACCCGGCTCGCATACGCGGCCCAGAGCGCCCAGACGCCTGCCTGCTCCGATCGGCAACCCTCGAGGACGACCCCGTGGCTCGACTTGACGATCAGCCAGCCGTACGTCGAGGTCCGGTCCGAGCAGGAGTCGAAGCGGATGTTCTCGCCGCCCTGGACGTAGAACCCGGCGTTCCGGTTGTGGACGGCGCTGCAGCCCGTGAGGTTCGCGTTCCGGTGAACGTAGAACCCGGACATGAAGAACCGCTCGGGGTCCGTGTTCCGCCAGCCGTTGTTCTTCGCGATGCAGCCCGCGAGCACGAGCCCCTCGCATCGCGTGCGCGGCCCGATCTCGCGCCCCGAGGCGTCGAGCCGGGCGCCGGGCTCGAAGTGGAACCCGGACTCCCAGTTCGACTCGGCGATGCAGTTCGTCACCTGGCAGTCCACGAGGTCCTGGCTCTCCTGGAGGTCGAAGCCGGTGATCCACGGCGAGCGCGACCCTCCTGCCACGCCGTAGCCGCAGAGGGCCGCGTAGCAGTCGATGAAACGGGTCGCGCGAATCGTCCGCGGCACCCGGTCCGAGAAGTCCTGGTTCATGTTGAACCCGTGGGTCGAGCAGTCGTAGGCCGTGCAGGCGTAGAACTCGACGTCCTCGACGTCGGCCCGGTCGGCCCAGACGAAGAACATCCCGTTCCCGCCCGACGGCAACCGGCGGCCGTCGCTTGTCATGCTCGTGGCCGTGACGTCGCGGACCCGGACGTGGCTCGCGGAGATCCGGACGAAGCCCTGCCCCTGGAGCCGGAGGTCGCGGATGCTCACGTACGGGCTCGCCACCTCGATCGGCTGGTACGGGTCGGCTTCGTTCTCGAACTCGAGCACGGTCCGGCCCTTCCCCTGGCCCATCAGGGCCGTGTGATCCGGGACCGTCACCCGGCGGGAGGCGTGGAACGTGCCCTCGAGCAGCACGACCGTCCCGGCCCGGCGGAGGGCGTCGTTGATCTCCACGTCGTCGCCGGCGCCGTCGCAGCGGAGGACCGTGCCGGGCGGGATCGGCGACGAGTCGGCCGCGGCCACGTAGACCATGCCGGCGCGGGGCTCCTCGGCGAGCGGGAGCGGGGCCGGAGCGGGCGGGAATGCGTACTCCTTCGGCGGGACCTCGGGAGCTCTCGGGGTCGAGGTGGCCTGCGGCGGGAACGGCATGGCCCACGGATCGGTCAAGCCGGTCGGGATGAACTCCTCGGCGTACCGCTGGGCGATGGCGACGTGGGCCCCCTGGTCGCCCTCGTACCGGATCACGACGCCCTGCACGGGCGCCGGCGCGGCCAGCGCAAGGGTGCGGCCCGCCGAGAAGTTCCCGGTTCCGTTCTCCAGCCGGGCGTCCCGGGTCCGGTCCTTTCCGTCGACCAGGACGCGGTAGTCGCCCGGCGGAAGCTCGATGCCGCCCTCATGGTGAATCCGGAGGGTCGCGCCGTCGTACCCGACCTCGATCGCGAGAGGCGGCCCCTGCCCGGCAAAGACCTGGAGAAAGAGCAGGGCCGCGCCGATCGCGACCGCGACCACGACCACGAAGACCACGAGGAAGATCAGGGCCGTGGGCGAGAGCCGGGGCTCGTCGTCGCCCGAGAGCGCGAGCCGGCGGGGCCGGGGTCCCTGATCTGCGGCAGCCATGCAGCGTGAGAGGTTGGGGACGATCGGCTATTACGCTGCCGGTACGGGACGCATACCCTGATAATCTCGGCCGTCCATCCTTCTGGACGATGGAGGACGCCGACCAGCGATACGTCGCCCCGGGCTGCACGCTCTGCCGCGAGGGGGCGAAACTCGTCCTCTTCGTGACGGGCCGGTGCGACCGGAGCTGCTGGTACTGTCCTCTCTCGGCCGAGCGGAAGGGGACCGACCGGGTCTGGGCGAACGACCGCGAGGTCGCCGACGACGACGATCTCCTCGCCGAGGCCCGGGTCATGTCCGCGCTCGGCACCGGCGTGACCGGGGGCGACCCGCTCCTCGCGCTCGACCGGGTGGTCCGGTACTGCCGGCTCCTCAAGACGACCTTCGGGCCGGATCACCAGGTCCACCTCTACACGGGCCGGGCTCCGACCGACGACGAGCTCGCGGCTCTCGTGGGCCTCGTGGACGAGATCCGGCTTCACCCCCCGCACGAGGACTGGGGACGGATCCTCGAGACCCCGTACCCCGACGCCATCCGCCGCGCCCGCGCCCGTCGGGTTCGCCGTGGGAGTCGAGGTCCCGTCCCTGCCCGGCATCGAGGGGCTCCGGCCCCTGCTTCCCCTCGTCGACTTCTTCAACATCAACGAGCTCGAGTGGGGCGAGGCCTCCGCGGACGGGATGCGGTCCCGCGGGCTCGTGCTCGCCGACACCCATGGCAACGCGGTGGCGGGCGCCCGCGACTGGGCCGCCCCCCTGCTCGGCGACGAAAAGGTCCGCTACTGCTCGTCCGCGTTCAAGGACGCGGTCCAGCTCCGGGAGCGGATGATCCGGATCGCCGTGAACACGGCCCGGCCGTTCGACGAGGTGACGGAGGACGGGACCGTGGTGTACGGCCTGCTCCGCCCCACGGACGGCATCGACGGGGCCGTGGCGGAGCTCGGGCTCGGGGACGGCGAGTATGCCGTCGTCGACGGCGCGGTCGAGCTCGCCTGGGAGCGTCTGGCCGCCGCACGGGCCGCAGTCGGAGGCGAGAAGACGATCGTCGAGCGCTACCCGAACCGGGGCATGGTCGTGGAGGTGATCCCGCTGTGAGGATCCGTTCGTTCCTCGAGCCCGTGTACGAGCGGGTCCTCGCGCACCAGTGCACGACCGTCCCGCGGCACGTGGCGATCATCATGGACGGCAACCGCCGGTACGCCCGGGACCGGGGGGCCGAGACGGCCGTCGGCCACCGTGCCGGCGCGGACACGACCGAGCGGCTCCTCGGATGGGCCTGCGACCTCGGGGTCGAGCACATCACCCTCTACTCCTTCTCGACCGAGAACTTCAACCGGGACCCCGGCGAGCTCGAGGAACTCTTCACCCTCTTCTGCGAGAAGTTCCTGGCGACCGTCTCGGACGAGCGGGTCCACCACTACGGGATCCAGGTCAGGATGGTCGGCGACCGGTCGCTCCTGCCGCCGCACCTGCTCGCGGCAGTCGAGACGGCCGAGGCCGCGACGGCCAAGTATTCGCGGTTCCATCTCAACGTGGCGCTCGCCTACGGCGGCCGCAACGAGATCGTCAGCGCAGCCCGCCGGATCCTCGCGGACGCGGCCGAGGGGCGGGTCCGGCCCGGGGAGATCACGCCCGCGCTCGTCGAGGAGAGTCTGGCCGATGGAGCCGCCCTGCCTCCGGTCGACCTGATCATCCGCACGGGCAACGAGTACCGCACCTCGAACTTCCTCCCCTGGCAGGCCAACGGCAACGAGTGCGCGGTCTACTTCTGCGCCCCGTACTGGCCGCAGTTCCGCAAGATCGATCTGCTCCGGGCGATCCGGGTCTACCAGCAGCGGATCGCATCCACCTGAGACGCGCCGATTCGGCACGGTTATTACGGGGATAGCGCAGTATAGTAGTACAGGAATATGTTCTGCCATCAGTGCGGCGCGGGGATCGACGACCCGGACGACCGGTTCTGCTCCCGGTGCGGGGCGGTGCTCCACCACGGGGAGGCGGAGAAGCCCACGCCCGGGCCAGCGTCGCCGCTCGCGGAACCTCCCGCAGACCGGCATCGCCGCCCGATCTCTGCCTGGCCCGATCGCCGGCACGAACGGATTCAGCTCCCGTTGACCGAGCTGCGGCAGCGCAGGGCTCGCGAGGCCGGGGAGCCGGTTCCGGTGCCGCCGGTTGCTCCGCCGACTGCGGCGCCGCTTCCCGTGCCCGCGCCGGTCGTCGCCGAACCCCCCGCTCTGCCGGTGGACGAGACACCGGACGTCGAGACGGTGGATACCGCCGGAGAGCCGGAACTGGAGGAGGCACCGTCGACGTCACGGTCGCGGGCCGAGGCGGCGCTTCGCCGCATGGTCCCGCCGAAGGACGAGTGGGCGGACGAGAACCAGCCCGGACCCGCCGAGCGCGGCCGCGTCCGTGACGAATGGCCGGTCCCGGCAGCCGCGCCCGAAGTCGCGGCCGCGCAGTGTCCCAGGCCCCCACAGCGCCGCCGGTCGCGGTGGCCCCGCCGCCCCCCGCGGCTCCGCCGGTGGACGACGACCCGATCATCCCCTGGCTTGAGCCGCCGGTGGCGGTGGCGCTGGCTGCGCCCGAGCGGCCCGTCCCGCCGTCGCGCGAGGCGAAGCCCGAGGAGGGGCCGATCATCGTCCCGCGCGACTACGATGAGAAGGCGGCCCGGCAGCGGAAGGGGCGGCGGCGGGGCCTCCCGCGGACGCGGTCCGCTTCTCGACCCGGCCACGCTCGGCCGGTCGATCAAGCCCTCGTGGATCCTCGCGATCGCGGGCGTGATCCTGCTGACTCTGATCGTCTTCGCGGTCTTCCCGCCCGGGGGCGGCGGGGACGCGGCCACCCCCGACAAGGTGAACCGGTTCACGGGCATGCCCGTCCACACGGTCGCCACCCCTGCCCGCCCGACTGCCGGGATGCAGGCGAACCAGACGGTCGGAGCCGTCGCGACGGAGACGGCGGCCACGGCCGAGCCGACGCCCTCGTTGCGAATCCCGGCCTTCGGGGTCCTTCCCGGTGCCACCACGAGGATGGCGACCGTGACCACGACGGCGGCCGAGGCCCCGCTGCCGCCGGGGCGTCCGGCATCCAGGTCGTGGTCTCGTCGGCCGGCGGGTGGTCCGGGACGATCGGTCAGCAGGCCGAGACCTACACCGAGACGCCGGTCGTCGGGAGCGGGACCCAGGTCAGGGCGATCACGGGCCCGGTCACGATGATCACGGCCAACCTCCAGAAGCTCGACCAGACCACGGACCCCCTCGAGGTCAGGGTGGAGCGGGACGGCGTCGTGCTCAAGCGCGGGCTGACGGCCGAACCGGCCGGGATCGTTGCCCTCTCGGTCCAGGTCTGATCTCTTTTACCGTCCGAACCTGCGGACCCGCGACTGGTAGTCGCGGAGCGCCCGGAGCAGGTCGAGCCGCCGGAAGAGCGGCCAGTTCACGTCCGAGAAGAAGAGCTCGCTGTAGACGGACTGCCAGATCAGGAAGTCGGTCAGGTGGTCGCCGCCGGTCTTGATCACGAGATCGGGGGCGTACGGGAAGGTCAGGTACCTCTCGAAGGTATGCTCGTCGACCAGGGCAGGATCGACCCCGTCCTCGGCCATCCGCCGGATGCAGCCGGCGATCTCATCGCGCCCGCTCTTGCCGATCGCGACCGTGACCTCCATGCCCGCCCCTGCGGACTCGGTCGACTCGCCGCAGTGGAGCGTCAGGCGGGCCACGTCCGCGATCCGCCGGAGCTCGGGCAGGTACGGCGCGAGCCCCTCCGGGTCGGCGGTCGAGATGTGGAAGATCACCGCGCCGATGCCGGCCTCGCGGCACCATTCCACGCACTCGCGGACCTTTCCGGGAGCGGCCGCCAGGTCCCGGTCCGAGAGCAGGACGCAGAGTCGGTCGGGGCGATCGACGAGCTGGCGGGTCAGGTGCCGCTCGTACAGCCAGCGGATCATCCGGCCCACTCCAGAAGCCGGTCGAGCGGGAGGGCGTTCAGCACGTCGGCGGACGTACACCAGCCTCGCCGCGCAGTCGCGAGCCCGTGCCGGAGGTTATCGAGCTCGCCGGGCCGGTGGGCGTCCGTTCCGATGGAGAGGCGCACGCCGTGGTCCCGCGCGGCCCGGACGGCCGTGTCCTCGAGGTCGAGCCGGAAGGGGGAGGCGTTGATCTCGAGCGCCGTCCCGTGCGCGGCTGCGGCCTCGATCAGGCGTCCGAGGTCGACCGCGGCCGGCTCGCGGCGCCCGATAATCCGGCCCGTGGGGTGGCCGACGACGTCAACATGCTCGTTCTCGCACGCGGCGATCACGCGCCGGGTGACCTGGTCCTGGTCCTGCCGGAGCCCGCCGTGGAGGCTCGCGATCACGAACTCGAGATCCGCGAGGACCCGATCGGGAAAGCCGAGCGTTCCGTCGGAGAGGATGTCGACCTCGGTTCCGGCGATCAGCCGGCACGCCGAGTCGCGGTTGATCACCTCGATCGTGTGCCGCTGCTCGGCGAGGCTCCCGCTCGGAGAGGCCGTGGGCGACCTTCAGGGTCGCCGAGTGGTCCGTGATGACCAGGTATTCGTACCCCCGCCGCTCCCCCTCGGCCGCGAGCTCGGCGAGGGAGAGCGTTCCGTCCGACCAGTTCGAGTGGACATGGAGGTCGCCGCGAAGGTCGTCGGCGACGACCAGCTCCGGCAACCGATCGTGCTCGGCCGCCTCGATCTCGCCCGCGTCCTCGCGGAGCTCGGGCGGAATGTACGGCAGATCGAGCGACCTGAGCATGGCCGCCTCGGTCGGAAAGGTGCGGAGATCCGTTCCGGCCCGGCCCGCGATCCCGTACTCGTTGATCCGGAGCCCCTCGAGGAGGGCCCGGTCGCGGAGCTTGATGTTGAACGGCTTCGACCCGGTGAAGTAGAGGAGCATGGGGCCGAATGCGTCTGCGGTCGTGAACCGGACGTCGACCCGCTCCCCCCGGTACCGGATCGATGTCCGGCGCTCCCCCGACTCGATCACCTCGTCCGCAACAAGTCGAAGGCGCGGGTTCAGGTCCCCGGGATCCTCGCAGCTGACGATGTCGAGGTCGCCGACCGTCGCCTTCCCGCGGCGGTACGAGCCCGCGACCACGTACGTGCCCGGCGCGAGGACCTCCGCAAGTCCCGCGATCACCGCGTCTGCCGTCGACCGGTTCATGCGCTGCTCGGACGCGACGTACCGCTCTGCCCCCCGTCGGATCTCGGCCTCGCTCTTGGCACCGAAGCCCTTCATCCGCCGGACCCGGCCCTTCTCCGTCGCCGCCAGGAGTTCCGCGACCGAGGTGACTCCGAGTTCGCGCCAGAGCCGGCCCGACCGTCTTCGGCCCGACGCCCTCGATCCGGAGGAGTTCGAGCAGCGAGGGCGGTATCTCGGCGCGGAGCGCCTCGAGCTCGGTGCTCGATCCGGTCTCGCAGACCTCGCGCACCACCGCCGCGAGGTGCTCGCCCACGCCCCCCAGCGCGACCACCTCGTCCTTCGAGAGTTCGGCAACAGGCCGCGTCAGCCGGTCGACCGCGTCCGCCCCGTTCGTGAACGCACGGACGCGGTACGGGTTGCCGCCCTTGATCTCGAGGAGCTGCCCGATCAGCCGGAGGGTCTCGGCGACCTGGCGGTTCGTGCACTCCACCGGTTTCACTTCAGAGTGTAGGTGTCCTGCCTCCATATCAGTCTATGCGAAGGTCCCCGCAAGCCATAACCGTCCGGCAGGAGAACAGCATGTGCATGACCGGGGCGCATCAGGACCACGAGGAGGACCTGCTCGAGGCCCTCCTCGAGGAGCCCGTTCCCGGTGAGGACGCCCTCGCCGTGCGGCTCGGGCTCGATGGGGCCGCCCTCGCCGGAGCCGTTGCGTCGGCCGAGGCCCACGGCCGCCTTGAGCGGGAAGCCGGCGGGCGGTTCAGGCTGAGCCGCGAGGGGCGGCGCGTCGCGCGGACGATCGCGCGCCGCCACCGGACGCTCGCCTGCTTCTTCGAGGAGATCGGCATGGCGCGCGAGGCGGCGAACCGCGAGGCCTGCACGCTCGAGCACGGGGTCTCGGACGAGGCGATCGAGCGGCTCGCAGACCACCTGCGCTGCCCGGAGCCGTGCGAGCGGCCGTGCGAGGGCGCGGGCGGGGGCGACGGCCGACCCCTCCTCGACTACGGCGAGGGGGCGCGGGTCTGCATCACGGTCGTGCGCCCCTGCGGCCGGTACCGGCGGCTTATGGACATGGGGGTCGTGCCGGGCGAGGAGGTCGTGATCCGGCGCCGGCTCTCCAACCGGGCCGTGGTGATCGAGGTCAAGGGCTGCGAGATCGGGCTCTCGCCCGAGTGCGCAGCCACCGTGCTCGCAGCCCCATGCCCCTGACGGTCGCGCTCGTCGGCAACCCGGGCGTGGGCAAGTCCCTCATCTTCAACCAGCTGACCGGGGTCGGCGTCGAGGTCGGGAACTACCCGGGCTCGTCGGTCGGCCTCCTCTCGGGCGGCTCCTGCTTCCAGCGCGAACGCGTCGAGGTCCTGGACCTGCCCGGCGTCTACTCGCTCGAGGACGGGGCCGAGACCGACGCGCTCGTCCGACGCGTGATCGACGACGACGCGGTCACGGCGATCGTCGCGGTCCTCGACGGGACCCGGCTCGAGCGAAACCTCTACCTCCTCCTCCAGGTCGCGGAGTACGGCCGGCCCATGGTCGCGGTCGTGAACATGATCGACGAGCTCGCCCGCCGCGGCACTGCGGTCGACACGGAGCGAGCTCGAGGCGCTTCTCGGCGTCCCCGTCCTCGCGACCTCGGCGGCAACGGGGCAGGGGATCGACCGGATCCTGCCCACGGCCGTGCTCGAGGCACGGGCGGCCACGGTCGAGGTCCCGTACGACCACCATGTCGAGGCTGCGCTCCACTCCCTCGTCCGGACGTTCGGCGTCGACCGGCGCACGGCGCTCCAGGCGCTCCAGGGGATCGGCGACGACCCCGAGCTCCTGGAGACGGCCGGGGCCGTGGGCGAGGAGATCGGGCGACGGCACCGGATGTCGGCCGGACAGATCATCGCGACCAACCGGCACAACCATGCCCGGACGATCGCGGATACGGTCGTCTCGTCCGCGGGCGGAGCGGGCGTGGGGATCGACCGGCTTCTCACCCGGACAATTCCCGGGGTCCCGATCCTGATCGGCGTCCTCCTGGCGATGCTGCTCTTCGTCTTCCTCGTCGGCGGCGTCCTCGAGGAGTACATCATCCGGGCCTTCGATATCTTCCTGCTCCAGCCGCTCGCAACCCTCAATCTCCCCCCGCTTCTGAACGTGGTGCTCCGCTCGGTCGTGCTCGCCCTTCAGTCGGGCCTCGGGATCGCGTTCCCGTACATCTTCACGTTCTTCATCCTGCTTGCGCTCCTCGAGGACTCGGGGTACATGTCGCGGGCCGCGTTCCTCGCCGATCGGGCCATGCATCGGATGGGCCTCCACGGCGAGACGATCATCCCGCTCGTCCTCGGGTTCGGCTGCAACGTCCCTGCGATCATGGGTACGCGCCTGCTTGCGACGCGGCGCGAGCGGATCATCGCCGCGTTCCTGATCACGATGGTCCCGTGCTCGGCGCGGACGGTCGTGATCTCGGGGATCGTCGCCTCGTTCGTCTCGCTCGCGGCCGCGTTCTCGATCTACCTCATCGTGCTGGGCCTCGTGATCCTGACCGGGCTCGTGCTGAGCCGTGTCGCACCCGGGCCGCAGCTCGGCATGGTCCTCGAGATGGCGCCGCTCCGCCGGCCCCGCCCGGACATGGTCCTGCTCAAGGCCTGGCTCCGGATCAAGGAGTTCCTGTACATCGCGATGCCGCTCCTGCTCGTGAGCAGCGTGATCCTCGGCCTGCTCGGGTACTTCGGCGTGATCGCGACTGTCGAGACGGCTTTCGCCTCGATCTCGGAGGGGCTGCTCGGCCTGCCCGCCTACGCCTCGACCGCGCTCCTCTTCGGCATCCTGCGAAAGGAGATGGCCTTCGAGACCCTGGTCGTGCTGGCGGGGACCGCGAACCTCAACTCGGTCATGACCGATCTTCAGCTGTACATCTTCGCGATCGTCTCGACCCTCTTCGTTCCGTGCATCTCGACGATCGCCGTCCTCCGGCGCGAGCTCGGCACCCGGATCGCGGCCCTGATCACGGTCTACACGGTCGCGCTCGGCATCGGGATCGGCGCTCTCATCAACTTCCTGGCCGGCTGAGGAGCCGCCGAAGCGCTTATCACGGCCGGGCACGACAGCTTCGGCGACATGTCTCTTTCTCCGCGGGGGGCGACCTAGATGCTCTGGTTCGTCGGCCTCGGCCTCTGGGACCTCGAGGACGTCTCGCTGCGCGGTCGGCGCGCGATCGCGGAGGCCGACCGGGTCTTTCTCGAGGGCTACACCTCCCACCTCGGCGGCGCGTCCGTCGCGGCCATGGAGGCGGCCTGGGGTCGGCCGGTCACGGTCCTCTCCCGCGACGACGTCGAGAACCGACCCGACGAGGTGCTCGAAGCGGCGCGGACCGGGACGGCCGCGTTCCTGGTCCCGGGCGATCCCATGGTCTCGACCACCCATGTCGACCTCCGGCTCCGGGCGCACGCCCTCGGGATCGAGACGCGCATCGTCCACGGCGCATCGATTGCGACCGCGGCGCCGGGCCTGGCCGGCCTCCAGAACTACCGGTTCGGCCCCGCAACCTCGCTCCCGTTTCCGCACGGCCGGTGGCGCCCGACCTCGCCCCTGACGGCGATCCGCGAGAACCTGCAGCGGGGCCTCCACACCCTGGTCTACCTCGACATCCAGCCCGGCCGCTGCATGCTGATCCCCGAGCGCGCTCGACCTGCTCGAGGCCGCGGCGGAGGAGACGGGCCTGGAGATCCCCCTCTACGTCGGCTGCGCGCGGGTCGGATCGCCCGACCCGGTGGTCGCGGCCGGCACGGCCGAGCGGCTCCGCTCGGTCGACTTCGGCGGGCCCCTGCACATCCTGATCGTGCCGGGCGAGCTGCACGTGATGGAGCGGGAGTACCTGGAGGCCTTCGCCGGCCTATGACCCTCGCCGCCGCGTTCGGCTCCCTCGACGAGGCCCTTGCCGGCGTCCTGCCCGGCGTGCGCGACGACGCCCTGCTCGCGCCGGCCGCAGCCGCCTGCCTCGGGATGGTCCGGGCGTACCGGGCCGACGCGGCCGCGTTCGCCGATCGCGGCGATCGTGTCAACGCCCTCGCGGCCGTCGCCTACGCCTCCGGCTGGCTCGACGCGGCGATCGCCGTCGGCCTCCTGGACGGGGAGGGATCCGGAGCTCGGGCTGCTCCGGGGCGTTGTGCCGGATCGTGACACCCCCCGGCTCGAGGAGAAGACGCGGCGGTACACGGCCATGCTCGGAGCGGCCCTCGAGGCGGCCGGGCCGGCCCCGGACCCGGCGAGCCCGGCGCACGCGGCCGCTCTCGCGGTCCTCGCGGTCGCCGGGGCGTTCCTCGCCCCCTCGACCGCGCTCCTCGCCGACGGCGACCTCGAGGCCTCGCTCTCGGTCAGCTCCTACGCCTACGGCTGGCTCGACGCGGGCGTCCGGGCCGGGCTCGTCGCGATCGCCGGCGACCGGTCCCTCTTCGCGGTGTAGGATGCGGCAGCGCGGCTGGCTCCTCGTCTCGGTCCTTCTCTCGGCCCTCGTGCTCGCGGTCGTGCTCGCCCTGACCGTGGACGAGGCGACCTTCGCCGCGCTCGGAAACCTCGATCCGCGCTGGCTCGTTGTCGCCCTCCTCGCCCACGGCGCGGCCCTCCTCTGCTGGGCCGGACGGATCCGCGTGCTCTCGGCCGGGCTGGGGTACCGCGTGCCGTACCGCACCTGCATCCCGATCGTGCTCGCGAACGTGCTCGCGGCCGCGGTCACGCCGTCGTCGGCCGGGGGCGAGCCCGTCCGGGTCCACGAGCTCTACCGCGCCGGCGTCCGCGCCGGGGACGCGACCGCGGTCGTCGTGGCCGAACGGCTCCTCGACGTCCTCCTGCTGCTCGCCGGGGTCGTGCTCGCGGTCGTCCTCCTCGAACGGCAGCTGGACGCCCTCGGCGTCAGCGGCGGACCGCTCGTGCCCGCGATCGGCCTCTTCGTCCTCGTCTTCGCCGGCCTCCTCCTGCTCGCGCTCCGGTGGCCGCAGGGGCTCAAGCGCGTCCTCCTTGCGGTCACGGCCGCGCTCGGTCGCTGGCTCCCCGCGGGGATTGCGAAGCGGCTCGACCAGTATCTCGGGCCGGCTCGACCACGAGGTCGACCACTTCCACGCCGCGTTCGGCCGGTTCGCCACGCGGGGCCTCGGCCACCTGGCGGGTGCGCTCCTCCTCTCGGCCGGGTACTGGCTCCTCGACTTCATGGTCGCCTCCTTCGTGCTCCTCGCGCTCGGCCTTCCTCCGTCCTGGCTGCTCTCGCTCCTCTGCCAGATGCTCGTCAACGTCATCGCGCTCCTGCCGTTCACCCCCGGCGGCGCCGGGCTCGCCGAGGCCTCGGCCGCCTCGCTCTACGGCCTCTTCGTCCCGACCTCGTCCCTCGGCGTCATGGTCGTCCTCTGGCGCCTGATCGTCTTTCACCTGAACATCCTGCTCGGGCTCGGCGCGGGCCTCGCGGATCCTCCGGCGCGAGGCCGCGCGGCGCGGAACGGTTCGCGAACCTTAACCTCCGCCGGGAACAACAGAGAGTACATGCAGTGCATCATCCTCGCGGGCGGCTCGGGGACCCGGCTCTGGCCGCTCTCGCGGGAGCAGTACCCGAAGCAGTTCCTGCCCGTCGGCGACCGGTCGCTCTTCCAGCGGACCTGGCTGCGGGCCCGGGCCCTCGCGGGCAGGGACGGCGTCTGGGTGGTCACGAACGAGGCGCACCGCTACCTGATCCGCGACCAGGTCGAGGCCCTCGGCGGCTCCTGCGACGACGCGCACCTGCTTGCCGAGCCCGCCGGCCGGAACACCCTTCCCGCCATCGCCTGGGCCATGGCCGCGCTCCGCGAGGCCGGCGGCGAGGCGATCGCGGCCGTCCTGCCGAGCGACCACCTGCTCGACGACGCGGCGCTCGACGCGATCCGCGGGGCTGCGCCGCTCGCAGAGGACCGGCTCGTCACGTTCGGCGTGACCCCGACCTCGCCGCACACCGGGTACGGCTACATCCGCCCCGGCGCGCCGCTTTCCGGCGGGTACGAGGTCGACGCGTTCGTCGAGAAGCCCGAACGCCGCGACCGCGGAGGTCTACGTCCGCGACGGCTACCTCTGGAACTCGGGCATGTTCCTCCTCCCGACGAACGTCTTCTTCGAGGAACTCCGACGTCTCCAGCCCGCGATCGCGGACGCAGTCGCCGACGCTCCCGCCGGACTACGCCGCCATGCCGTCGGTCTCGATCGACTACGGCCTTCTCGAGCACTCGGACCGCGTCGCGGTCGCCCCGCTCGACGCCGCCTGGTCGGACCTCGGCGACTTCGCCGCGTTCGCGGCGGCCGAGCCGGCCGATGCGGACGGCAACGCGGGCACGGCGATCTACCTCGACAGCCGCGACAACTTCGTCCGGGCCGAGGGCAAGCGGGTCGGCCTGATCGGGGTCGAGGGCCTGGTCGTGGTCGATACCGACGACGCCCTCCTCGTCGCGAAGAAGAGCGAGACCGGGCGCGTGCGCGAGCTCGTGGCCGCGCTGAAGGCGGCCGGCGATCCCGTCGTGGTCCACCACCGCGAGGAGCACCGGCCCTGGGGGAGCTACAAGGTGCTCGAGGCGAACGGCGCGTACAAGATCAAGCGGGTCACGGTCCGGCCCGGCCGCCGCCTCTCCCTCCAGCTCCACCACCACCGCTCCGAGCACTGGATCGTGGTCTCGGGGACGGCCGAGGTCGAGCTCGAGGGCGAGACCCGCCTGCTCGCGCAGGGCGAGTCGACCTTCGTCAAGACCGGCCAGCGCCACCGGCTCGGGAACCCGGGCGTCATCCCGCTCGAGGTGATCGAGGTCCAGATCGGCGAGTACCTCGAGGAGGACGACATCGTCCGGTTCGAGGACGTGTACGGCCGCTCCTAGGAGCGGGCACCTTTTTCTGCCTGCCGCGACCATCCACACCGTGATGGCGGCAGAGACCGACCGCGAGGCCGAACTGGCGGTCACGGGCATGCACTGCGCGACCTGTTCGCTCGCGGTCGAGGAGGCGCTGAAGCGCGAGCCCGGCGTGACCGGCGCGCAGGTGAACCTCGCGACCGAGAGCGCCCGGGTGACCTTCGACCCGGCCCGGACGGACCTCGCCCGGCTCGGGAAGGCGGTCGAGGCGGCCGGGTACGGCGTCGTGAACCGGGAGGCGACCCTCCGCGTGGGCGGCATGGTCTGCGCGATGTGCGTCCGGACGATCGAGGAGGCGCTCAAGGCCCTGCCGGGCGTGGTCGAGGCGCAGGTCAACCTCGCCACCGAGCGGGCCCGCGTCGTCTACAACCCCTCGCTCGTCGAGGTCCGCCAGATGGCCGGCGCGATCGAGGCGGCCGGGTACCAGTACCTCGGGCTCGAGGGCGAGGTCTCGGAGGAGGCCGAGCGGGCCGCCGTGGAGGCCGACCTCGCCGACAAGCGGCGCCGGATCCTGGTCGGCTTCGGGGTCGCGATCCCGCTGATGCTCTCGATGTGGTTCCCGCTCGGGATCCCGATGGAACTCCTCTCCTGGATCCAGCTCGTGGTGGCGACGCCGGCCTTCGTCTACGTCGCGGCACCGATCTTCCGGGCCGCCTGGCTCGGGCTCCGGAACCGGACCCTGAACATGGACGTGATGTACGCGATGGGGATCGGGGTCGCGTACGTCGCCTCGGTGATGGGCACCCTCGGGATCGTCCTCACGGCCGAGTTCATGTTCTACGAGACGGCCCTGATGCTCGCGGCCTTCCTCACCCTCGGCCGGTACCTCGAGGCGCGGGCCAAGGGGCGGACCGGGCAGGCGATCCGGGCCCTGATGAACCTCGCGCCCCGGACCGCGACCGTCGTCCGCGACGGGGCCGAGGTCTCGGTCCCGGTCGAGGACGTCGCGCCCGGCGATCTCGTGCTCGTCCGGCCGGGCGAGCGGGTCCCGGTCGACGGCACGGTCAGGGAGGGCGAGAGTTACGTCGACGAGTCCATGATCACGGGCGAGCCCGTCCCGGTGCGCAAGGCCGCAGGGCGACGCGGTCGTCGGCGGCACGATCAACGGGACCGGCGCGTTCCGGTTCACGGCCGAGCGGGTCGGGCGCGAGACCGTGCTGGCGCAGATCATCGCGCTCGTCCAGCAGGCGCAGGGGTCGCGCCCGCCCGTGCAGCGCATCGCCGACCGGGCCGTCGCCTGGTTCATCCCGGTGGTGCTCGCAATCGCCATCGTCGGCGTTCGTCGCCTGGTACGTCTTTCTCGGCGCGACCCTGCTCTTCGCGCTGACGACCCTGATCTCGGTCCTCGTCGTGGCCTGCCCCTGCGCGCTCGGGCTCGCGACGCCGACCGCGGTCACGGTCGGGGTCGGGCGGGGAGCCGAGCTCGGCATCCTCGTCCGGAACGGCGAGGCGCTCGAGAACGCCGAGAAGGTCACGCTCGTCGCGTTCGACAAGACGGGGACGCTCACCATGGGCGCGCCGGCGGTCACGGACGCGGTGCCGTTCGGCCGCGTGGACCGGGCAACCCTCCTCGCACTCGCGGCCGCGGCCGAGGCGGACTCCGAGCACCCGCTCGCCCGGGCGATCGTGGACGCGGCCGGCGCGGAGGGGGTTCCCGTCCCGGCCGCGACCGCGTTCGCGTCGGTCACGGGGCGGGGCGTGGCCGCGACCGTCGACGGCCGGGAGGTGCTCGTCGGAAGCCGGGCCCTCCTCGAGGAGCGCGGCGTCGCCCTCCCCGACGGTGCCGAGGCCACCCTCCGGGCGCTCGAGGAGGCCGGGCGGACGGCCGTGCTCGTCGCAGCCGGGGGGGAGGCGGTCGGGATCCTGGCCGTCGCGGACCCGGTCAAGCCGACGACCGCCCATGCGGTCGAGGCCCTGAAGGAGATGGGGCTCGGCGTCGCGATGATCACCGGCGACAACCGCCGGACCGCCGACGCGATCGCGCGCTCGGTCGGGATCGACCGGGTGCTGGCCGAGGTCCTGCCCGGCGAGAAGGCCGACGAGGTCCGCCGGCTCCAGGAGGGCGGAGGGCGGGTTGCGTACGTCGGCGACGGGATCAACGACGCGCCCGCGCTCGCCACGGCCGATCTCGGGATCGCGATCGGCTCGGGGACCGACGTCGCGATCGAGTCGGGGGACGTCGTGCTCGTCCGCTCGGACCTCCTCGACGCGGTCGCCGCGATCGAGCTCGGGCGGGCGGTCATGCGCCGCATCCGCCAGAACATCTTCTGGGCCTTCTTCTACAACGGGGCCCTGATCCCGGTCGCAGCGGGCGTGATCTACCCGTTCACGGGGATCGTCTTCCGCCCCGAGTGGGCTGCGGCCGCGATGGCCCTCTCCTCGGTCACGGTCGTCTCGCTCTCGCTCCTGCTCCGGCGCTGGACACCGCGGGCCCGGGACCGACCTCAAGGATAACCATTATCTCCTCCCGTGACCAGTCGGACCACGGGAGATACTCATGGCAACGGTCGCCCGGCCGGTACCTCGCACGCTCGTCGTCGGAGCGGGAGCCCTCGCTGGCCGGAGCACTCCTTATCGGGGTCGCCCTCGAGAACTACCTGCTCTTTCACGCGCTCGTGGAGATGGCCGCGGTCGGGGTCGCGCTCGCGCTCTTCATCCTGGTCTGGTCGAGCCGGCCGTACCTCGAGAACGCCTACTTCCTGGTCCTCGGCGTCGGCCTGCTCTTCGTCGGCGGCCTGACCCTGCTCCACGCCCTCGCCTTCGACGGCATGGGGGTCTTCGTCGGTTACTCCGCCCGGCCTCGCATCCCAGTTCTGGGTCGCGGGGGGCCTCCTCGCGGCGGCCACCGCCGTCGGCGCCCCGCTCGCAATCGGCCGCGAGATCCCGCCGCGGTACCTGCTCGGCGCCTACGCGGCCGCGACGGCGGCCCTGCTGGCCGCGATCGCGATCGGGGTCTTTCCGGACGTGAACGCCGGGGGCCTGACCGCGCCGCCGTTCCGTCTCGGGGCCGAGGTCGTGGTCGTGGCCGGCATCGCGGCCGGCATGCTCCTCCTCTACCGGCGCCGTGACGCGTTCGACGAGGAGATGCTCCGCCTCCTCCTCGGCGCGCTCGGCGCCTACCTGGCCGCCGAGGTCTGCTTCGCCCTCACCGTCGACGCGATCGGGCCGCTGAACCTGGCCGGCCACCTCCTCCGGCTCCTCGCCTTCTATCTCTTCGCCCTGGCGATCGTCGAGTTCGGGGTCCGGCGGCCGTACTCGGTCCTCTTCCGCGAGCTCTCGAGCCGGACCGACGAACTCCGCGAGGCCCGCGAGTACGTCGAGGGGCTGCTCGAGCAGGCCCCGGGCCCGATCCTGGTCCTCGATGCCGAGGGGAAGATCACGCGCCTGAACCGGGCCTTCGAACGGCTCACGGGCCGGTCGGCCGGCGGCCTCGCGGGGCGGTTCCTCGCCGACGTCCTGCCCGGCATCGCCCCGACCGTCCGCGAGGCGGGAGCCGCGCCGCAGGGTGTCGAGGGGACGGTCGTCCACCGCGACGGAACGGTTCGGACCGTGCTCTGGACGGCGGCCACCCTCCGCAACCCCGACGGGACGGTCGCGGCGACCGTCGTCCAGGGCCAGGACGTCACGGCCCGGGTCGAGGCCGAGCTCCGCCTCCGCGCCGCGATCGACGAACTCGAGGTCTCGAACGAGGGGCTCGAGCGCTACGCCTACGTGGCGAGCCACGACCTGCAGGAGCCGATCCGCACGGTCGTCTCGCACGTCCAGCTCCTCCAGCGCCGGTACGGGGACCGGCTCGACGAGGACGCCGAGGAGGTCCTCGGCTACATCGTCGAGGGCGGGCTCCGCATGCAGCGGCTGGTCCAGGACCTCCTCCTGCTCTCGCGCATCGGTGCGAAGAAACGGCCGTTCGAGCCGGTCGACGTCGAGCAGGTGCTGCTCGACGTGCTGCGCGACCACCGCCACCAGATCCGCGAGCTCGGGGCCGTTGTCCAGCACGACCCCCTCCCCGTGGTCTGCGGCGATCCCGCCGAGCTGCCGCTCGTCTTCTCTCACCTGCTCCAGAACTCGCTCAAGTTCCGCTCGGACGAGCCGCCGCGGATCAGGATCACGGCCGAACGCGAGGACGGATGGTGGCGGTTCTCGGTCGCGGACAACGGGATCGGGATCGAGCCCGAGTACTTCGACCGGATCTTCGTCCTCTTCCAGCGCCTTCACACGCGTGAACGGTACGCGGGCACCGGGGTCGGCCTCCCGATCGTCAAGAAGGTGGTCGAGCGGCACGGGGGCCGGTGCTGGGTCGCCTCGACGCCCGGCGCGGGCACGACCTTCTTCTTCACCCTCCCGGGCGACCGCGCCCGCCCGTGCCTCGGGCGAAGCGACCCGGCGGGGAACTGAGAGGCGAACTGGTTTCGACTGGAAATCGCCCCGATCCCTCGACCAACGGATTTTCGGACCCGGTTTTCGCTTTTACCGCCTACAGATAAAAAGAGACAGGCTCTTATCTCCGGAAGCGCAAATTGTAGCTTAGCAAGTTTGCACCGTGCCGAATGGCCCGGTACAGGAAGTGGTCCTGGTTGTCGTATCCCTCCTCCGCACGGTCCCGGTTGACCATCGCCGGCCACCAATATCCATATATATACCCTAGCAGCAGTATGTCCAGATTGCGCATGGTCCTGCCCCCTGCTGGCCTGGAGTATCCGGTATGAGCCGGCTGATCGCACTGCCCTGCCGTGACGCCGAACTCGTGATCGGCTCCCTGATCATGCGGGCCCGCCAGACCGCGGATGCCGTGCTCGTGATCGACGAAGGGTCGACGGATCGGACGGCCGAGATCGCGGCCCGGGCAGGCGCGACGCTGCTCCGCCGGGCCCCCTCGGACGGCGAGGGCGCGGGCCTGCGCGAGGCGGTCGCGTATGCCGCCCGGCACGGGGTGACGCTGCTCGCCGTCCTCTTCGACGACCAGCTCTGCCGCCAGGAGTGCATCACCCGGCTGACCGAGCCGGTCCGCGACGGCTCGGCCGACCTGGTGATCGGCGAGAACGCAGAGGGCCGGATCGGCCTCGTCGTGCTGAACGACCGGGCTGCAATCCTGGCTGCTGCCTGCGGAGCATCGCTCACGGGGCCCGAGGCGCTGATCGCGGCCGCCGAGTCCGACGGGCTCCGGATCCGGACCCTCCGGATTCCCGAGGAGACCGACGCCCGGGACGCTGGGTCCGCGACCCTCGGCCCGGGGCTGCGCGGGCTCGTCACCTTCACGGAGCCGCGCGCCGCATCGGCCGCGTACGGCTCGGTCTTCGTCTCGCTCGGGATCGCGGCCGCCGCGTGGTCGCTCGCGTCGTTCAACACGACCGCGCTCCTCTATGTCGAGGCGCTGGCGGTCGGCACGGCCCTCGCGATCGCGGGGCTGCTCCTTCTCGGCTCGTCCCTGCTCTCGGACGCGCTCTCTCTGGTCCGCAAGCACGGAACCGAGTAGCCAGCTTTTTTATAGCGGGAGCCGCATCACTGCTGACGGCAGGACCGTCGGTGAGTTCTGATGGCGAAGGACCCGGTCTGTGACATGGACGTCGACGAGAAGACGGCGAAGTGGTCGAGCGAGTACCGGGGGAAAGAAGGTCTACTTCTGTGCGCCGGGCTGCAAGAAGCAGTTCGACACGAACCCCGAGAAGTTTGCGGGGAAGCTCTAGGCTTCCCGGCAAGGTTGATAATCTCCCTCTTCCAACAGTAGAGGGCACGTTCGCGATAGTAGTCTAGCGGCAGGACAGGGGCTTCCCAAGCCTCTAACCCGGGTTCGATCCCCGGCTATCGCATCAAGCCCATCCCGTTTTTCGATCCCCGCCGCCCGTTGGCACACTCTTCCTGCGCGCCTGTTCCGTCGGCGGCATTGTCGTTCGGGACCGGAGAGCGACGGAACGGGCACGCCGACCGTCAGCACTCCGACGACGTGGTCTCTGCTCCGCGTGCGCGCTGCGATCCGTCAGTTCGCACGGATCGGGAGCCGTCGATGCTTCATCAAACGACATGATGAGCATCCCCCGACCCGGCCGTCTCACAGGTCCCGCTGGAGCCAGACCAGGTCGAACGGCTCGCCGAACTTCACCCCGACGGACCGGAGCCGGCCGGCCTCGGCAAAGCCCCGGGCCGCGTGGAACGCGAGGCTCGCCGCGTTCCGCGACGAGACGTTCGCCACGAGCGTCGTGCACCCGTTGGCCCGCGCATCGTCCGCGAGCCGCTCGAGGAGGCGCGTGCCGAGCCCGCGTCCCGTGTACTCCGGCGCGACGAAGTAGGAGAGGAGGCCGGCCCGCCGGAAGGCCGGGAACGGGAGCAGCGGCCGCACCGAGCCGAACCCGACGATCGCGCCCGCGTCCTCGAGCACCCGGAACGCGTACGTCCCTCCGCGAAGCGCCGCGTAAAACCCGACCGGCGCCGGCGCCTCCGTGTACGCGGCAAAACCCGTCGCCGCGTAGTGGTTGAAGATCGCGATCACGCCCGCGGCGTCGGCGTCGGTCGCGTACCGGAGCACGATGCCGTCCGTCATGCTGCCCGTACCGTGAAGGAGACGGTCGCGCCGTCGCCTCCGGCATCATCTCGGGATACTTTCCCAAGCGGCAGGTACCGTGCGAGCCGGAGCATCCCATTCCGGATCCCGACCACGGTGGCACCCGACGGAACGGGGCTCGCCCGCTCCTTCGGACGCCCAGGTGTCGCCGATGGTCCGGCCCGTCATCATCTGAAGAGGGAGCCCGGTTCGCTTAACCCTGTCGCCAGTATTAAGGCCCGGGAGGGCCACCCTCCCCGGGATGTACGACGACCGGGTCCTCCAGCGCTGGCTCCGGCTCGAGGCAAACCGGATGAACGACGGGATCGCGGCCGAACGGCCCACGCTCGCGGCCCTCCTCGAGGCCGATCGACCGGTCTCGGTCACGCGCGGCGGGGACGAGTACCGCTACGACCCGGCCGTGCTCCGCTCCATCGCCGACCGGCTCCCGGCCGGGCTCGTGCGGCGCCTGCGCCTGCCGATCATCTGCTTCGCCTCGATGGACGTGCCGGACAGACTGCTCCATCACGGACCGGTACGCGTTCGAGGCCCTCCAGGCCCTCGGCGAGATCTCGACGATGCGCGAGTTCCAGGACGGCCGGGTCTGGATCGGCCGGGCGATCGCGTACGGGCTCGTCGCGAAGTACCCGACCGCGGTCCAGGTCGCGTTCGCCTGACAGGTTTATGGTCCGAACCGCCGATACCTGATCGTCAGCCTATGCCGTCGCCCCAGGAACCCCTCACCATCGCGATCGGCAGCCGCCCGATCGGCGTGCTGCCGCGGATGCTGAACCGGCACGGCCTCGTGACCGGCGCCACCGGCACGGGCAAGACCGTCACCCTTCGCGTGCTCGCCGAGCAGTTCTCGGGTGCGGGGATCCCGGTCCTGCTCGCGGACGTCAAGGGCGACCTCTCGGGCCTCGCGCTCCCCGGCGCCGAGACCCCGAAGGTGGCCGAGCGGATCGCCCGCCTCGGGCTTTCGGACTTCAGCTACGCGGGCGTCCCCGTGATCTTCTGGGACGCGTTCGGCGCGGCCGGCCATCCCGTCCGGACGACGGTCTCGGAGGTCGGCCCGCTCCTCTTCTCGCGGATCCTCGACCTGAACGAGGTGCAGAGCGGCGTCCTCGCGGCCGTCTTCGCCATCGCGGACGACGCGGGGCTGCTCCTGCTCGACCTCAAGGACCTCCGCGCGGTCCTCGCCCACGTCTCGGAGCATGCGTCCGAGTACCGGGCCCGGTACGGGACGCTCGCGCCGACCAGCATCGGCGCGATCCAGCGCGGCCTCCTCGCACTCGAGCAGGAGGGTGGGGACGCGCTCTTCGGCGAGCCGGCGCTCCGCCTCGACGACCTGATGCGGATCGCCCCCGACGGCCGGGGCATGGTCAGCATCCTCGCGGCCGACCGGCTGATGCAGGCCCCGCGCCTCTACTCGACCCTGCTCCTCTACCTCCTCAGCGAGTTCTACGAGAACCTGCCGGAGGTCGGCGACCCCGAGCGGCCCCGGATCGTCGTCTTCTTCGACGAGGCGCACCTGCTCTTCGCCGACGCGCCGAAGGTGCTGCTCGACCGGATCGAGCAGATGGTCCGGCTGATCCGCTCGAAGGGCGTCGGGGTCTGGTTCGTCACCCAGTCGCCGCTCGATATCCCCGAGACCGTGCTCGGCCAGCTCGGCAACCGGGTCCAGCACGCGCTCCGCGCCTTCACGCCGAAGGACCAGCGGGCCGTCAGGACGGCCGCCGAGACTCTCCGGCCGAACCCGGGGCTCGACGCGGTCGCCGCGATCACCGAGCTCGGGGTCGGCGAGGCCCTCGTCTCGGTCCTCGACGCGAACGGGACGCCGACGCCGGTGGAGCGGGCATTCGTCATGCCGCCGCGGAGCCGCCTCGCCCCGCTCTCGATCGAGGAGCGCGAGGAGGTCCGCCGGGCCTCGCCCGTGGCCGGGATGTACGAGGCGGCCGTGGACCGGGCGTCGGCCTACGAGGCCCTCGCGGCGCGGGTGCCCGCGGCACAGCCGGCGGCGCCCGCTGCGAAGCCCGCAGCCCGGCCGGCCGCAGGTCCGCCCGCAGCCGGAGCCCGCCGGATACGGCCGAGGTGATCGGGACCTTCGCCCAGAGCGCGGCGCGCGGGATCGGGCGGCCAGCTCGGCCGCCAGCTCATCCGCGGCCTCCTCGGCTCGGTGAGCCGGAGCCGGTGAGCGTGGCCTCCCTGCAGCCGTCCTGCGCGAATGCACTGGGCCGCTCGGATGGGCGCGCGGCACAGGCAGCCCGGTACCCGGTGGCAAGGACCTTCACGCCGAGGCGGTGGCTCAGGAAGACGCGGCCTTTGGGGCCCACGCTCCAGCCCGGTGCGAGGTCGGGACGGCGGCGAGCATGTCGTGCGCACCAGAATCGTGGCCGGGACAGTATGTGAGGAGTGCGGGCCACGGTGCGAGAGGGGCGGGGTAAATGAACATACTCCCGGAGGGAGCGGTCGCGATCGAGCCGGTCACCGAGCGCGATCTGCCCGGCCTGAACCGACTCACGAACGACCCGGCCGTCGCACGGTACCTCGACCTCGCGCCGCCGGTGCCGCTCGACCGCACCGTCGACTTCTTCCGGTACATCCGGGAGCAGGAGGGCGTCTGGTGGGCGCTTCGGGTCGGCGGCGACCTCGCGGGCTCGGTCGGGCTGATCCCGGCCGACCCGTCGAGCCGGCTCGGGCACACGGCCTCGCTCTTCGTCTACCTGGACCCGGCCTGGTGGGGCCGGGGCCTCGGCCGGCAGGCGGTGGAGGCGATGGTCGGGGAGGCGGGCCGGCGCGGCCTTGTCCGGCTCGAGGTCCTCGTGGTCGAGGGGAACGAGCGCTCGCTCCGGCTCTTCGAGGCGTGCGGGTTCGCCTGCGAGGGGGTCCGGCGGGACGGCTTCCGCGCCGACGACGGCTACCGCGACCTGGTCCAGCTCGCCCGGATCCTGCGCTGAAGCCCAACCGGGCAGCACCCCGCACCGGACGGATCGATCCGGACGCTGCTCGGACGCCGCCATGCTTATCCCTGCCGCCGTCCACCCGATCGCGTATGGACGAGATCGAGATCGTCGAGCCTGCCCGCGCAGGCCGTGCTCGGGCTGCGCCGCCGCGGCCCGTACTCGCAGATCCCGGAGATGCTGATGGAGGTCTTCGCCGTGATCATGGAGAAGGGCGCGATCCCGGCCGGCCCGCCGGTCTTCGTCTGCCGCCAGACCGCGACGGACGGAGGTCGAGCAGGTCGTGGCAGCCGGCGACGCGGACCTCGAGGTGGCGTTCCCGGTGGCGAACCGCGTGAAGCCCGAGGGGGACGTCGAGTACTACGAGCTTCCGGGCGGGCGGTTTGCAAAGGTCCTCCACCGCGGCCCGTACGAGCGGTGCACCGCGACCTACGAGCGGCTCTATGCCGGGCTTGCCGAACGGGGACTCGCGATCACCGGGCCGATCCGCGAGTATTACCTCAACGATCCCTCCGAGGTCGCCCCCGAGGAGATCCTGACCGAGATCCTCGCGCCGGTCGGCTGAACGCGATCATCCCTCCGGCCGCACCGATACCGCAGCTGCACGACGCCGTCCGCATGCGTCCGGCTCTCACGAAGGACGAGGCCGTGCGGCCGCAGTCCGGAGACGAAGAGCGGGATCCCGTCGCCGAGGAGCACGGGCATCAGGGCGAGGTCGAGCGTGTCCACGACCCCCGCGTCGAGCATGGACCGGGCGAGGGCGGCCCCGCCGACAAGCCATACGGCGCGGTCCCCCGCTGCCGTCCGGGCCTCGGCCGCGAGGCCTCGAGGTCGTCTCCCGCCCGGAAGCGGACGTCGGCCCCGTCCGGTACCGGAAGCGTCCGGGACGTCACGACGAAGCAGGGGAGGCCCGCGTACGGCCACTCGCCGAACCCGAGCGCCTGTTCGTACGTCCTGCTCCCCATCACGAGCGAGCCGACGCCGGCAAGGAAACCGGCGTAGCCGTAGTCCTCGCCGCCCGGGAGAACCGGTCGAGCCATGCGACCGAGCCGTCCGGGGCGGCAATGAACCCGTCGAGGCTGCACGCGAGGTAGAGGACGACGGGCGTCGCGTGGGGTCATATCCCGAGGGAGGGCGCCGGGAGCGTATCAATCCTGCGGCGCCCCAGCGCGCCGCGGCACGATTCGGCAGCCTGAAGAGGGCTCGGGGAGAGACTTCGTCACCCATGCGACCGATCGTCCCCGCCATCGCCGCGCTCGCCCCCCTCACGGGGTGACGGACCTGGTCCTGAACCCGCGGGTTACGGCGTACGGATCGGACGTCGCCGGGCGGTGCGGAGCGGCGGAGGGGACTGGAGCGGTGATCGCGGACCTGGTGGTCACGGTCGCGATCTACCGCTCGGGCGGGCGTCTTCCTCGCCGTCTGCCCGGAGTTCGGGGTCGAGGCGACCGGGCGCTCGCCCGACGACGCGAAGGAGGAGGCGCTCGCCGCCGTCCGCCGCCATCTGGACGCCATCGCCGCCCGCGGCGAGCTCGCGGACTTTCTCGCCGAGGCCGGGTTCGTGGTCGACGGCGGCGTGCTTCGGGCCGAGCAGCGGCTGATCGGGGTCGACGAGGGGCGCGTGACCGTCCCGTTCTAGCCAGAAAATGGGGGTTACTTCGAGGTCACGACCACGGTCGCTGGGGCGGGTATTGACCACGACGTTCGGCGGGTTGTTCACGACGACCGTGGCCGGAGGATTGTTGACCACCACGTTCGGGGGATTGTTCACGACGACGGTCGCCGGGGCGGGTTGTTGACCGTCGTGGTCGAGGTGCACCCGGCGACAGTGGCGGCGGCGACGACAAGGGCGGCGAGCATGAGCCACATGATGATTTTACGAGACATACGGTGATGCTATCGTCCCATAGTATTTAAGAATTTGTGGAATGACAGAGGGAGAGAAAGAGGGGAGGGTTAGTAGCCGGAGGTTCCGGGACCTGATCTAGCCGTGCCGGACTAGCCGTACCCGGAACTCCCGTACCTGTATCGCTGCCCAGTTCCTGGAGAACTGCCTGATGCCTGAGCCTTCCCTGTACCGGAGTTCCCCGAGCCGGCCCCAGTCGCGATTCCGGCCATCGTGGCTCCGACGGGCGTGGTCCCGCTCTGATCGGCGCCGTACCCGGAGCCCGCGCCGGTTACGGTGGTGGGGTGGCACTGGTGGTGCCCGTCGTGTTCGTGCACCCCGCGACGACGAGCGCGGCCGCAAGCACGAGGGCCGCACCGACGGCGAGGATGATGGTTCGTCTGTTCATGGCCCGGGAAGAGGCCCTGATCGTATAAACCGTTTCTGCTCAGACGGGGCCGGAAAGGACGTACATCGCCCATCCGACGTATTCACGCCCGTAGCCGAGGTATTCGTCCTGGATGCGGGAGAGGTACGCCCGGACCTCGTCGTCGGCGGGATCGCGTTCGAGCGCCGAGCGGCAGGCGCTCCAGATGGCCCCCTCGTAGGCGTCGAACTCGGCCTCGCCCGACCGGACGATGCCCGCGAGCGAGAAGCCGTGCTCGCGCACGATTCCGAGGAGCTCGTATTCGGTCACGCAGTCGGCAAAGTCGCGGGCGAACTCGGGCGGGACGCGTTCGGTCCGCCAGTACCGCTCGCCGAGCACGGCCCGGCCGTCGTCATCGAGAGAGGCGCGGAGGGCGGAGACTGCACCCTCGATCCCGCCGAAGGCCGAGGCCGCTCCCGAGGCAGAGCGCGACCGTGGCGCCGCGGACGGGATCGGCCAGGGCGGCCGCGTCGTCGCAGCGGAACGCGACCCGGTCCTCGAGGCCCCGCGTCCGGACGAGGGCGCCGGGCGGCCAGGATCGCCTCCGGGCGGCAGTCGATCCCGAGCCCCCGGCAACCGAACGCGTCCGCGAGCAGGGCGAGGACGGTGCCGTTGCCGCACCCGAGGTCGAGGACGAGGTCCTCGGCCGAGACGCCGGCGAGGCGGGCCGCCGCGAGCACCCGGTCGGGCGTGGTCGGGTTCATCAGCGCAAGGTCGGCCTGCAGCTCCCAGAGGCGCGCGTCGTCCATCATCCATGCGTTGACTCCCCTGTCCCATCAATCCTCGGTGATCGCCCGTTGCCATCGCCAGCCAATCGCAGGTGCACATTCGGGTTCCGGCGATCCTGGGCGCTCGGGTATCGGCGGCGACATCCGAGCCGTAGCCCCGCTCGTCGAGAACCTGCGGGCAGGAACGAGTGCTGCCGCTGGATGGCCGCGGTCGAGGCCGGGTTCGCGAACAACATGGTCGGCGAGGGATCGTCGAGGAGCTGCTCGAGAACTTCTGAATTCTGCGGCATCCGCGCCCTACCGTCGACGAGTATCGGATCGATCTCGCCGCCGGGGTCCCGCTCCGGGCTCTTTTTCGGGTGCACGACGGGACGGCGGATGCCTCAGGTACCACCGCGAACACCTTTTTATCGGCGGATGCCGTTCACTCCACCAGGCGAAGGTGATGGCCGGGATCCCGGAGGGGTCCTGGAGCCGGACACCGGAGGATGTACTCGCCCGCCTCGGCTCGTCGGCGGCAGGACTCGATGAGGCTGAGGCCGCCCGGCGGCGTGAAACGTACCGCAGCCTCCGGCTCGGGCAGGAGCGGCGCGCCTCTCCTCTTCTGCTCCTCCTGAACCAGTTCCGGAGCCCGACGACCCTGCTCCTCCTCGGCGCAACCCTTCTCTCCCTCGCGCTCGGCGACCTCCTCGACGCCGCCATCATCCTCGTGATCGTCGGCGTCAGCGGGCTGCTCGGGTTCTACCAGGAGTACCGCGCGTCCGACGCGGTCGCCGCGCTGACGGCCAGGGTCCGGGCCACGGCCCCGGTCCTCCGCGAAGGGCGCGAGATCGATCGTCCCGTCGACGAGGTGGTGCCGGGCGACCTCCTCCGCCTGGAGGCCGGCCGGACGATCGCGGGCGATGCGCGGATCGTCGAGGCGACGGACCTCTATGTGGACGAATCGGCCCTGACCGGCGAGACCTTTCCCGTCGAGAAGGCGGCAGCCCCGGTCCCGGCCGACGCCCCGCTCGCGAAGCGGGCGAGCGCCCTCTACCTCGGCACGCACGTGGTCTCGGGAACGGCGACGGCGGTCGTGGTCGCCGTCGGGCGCGAGACCGAGTTCGGGCAGATCTCGGACAGCCTGCGGACCGCGCCGCCCGAGACCGACTTCGAGCGGGGAATCCGGCAGTTCGGATACCTCCTGGTGGAGCTGACCGCCCTGCTCGTCTTCGGGATCTTCGCGATCAACGTCTACCTCGCCCGCCCGTTCGTGGACTCGCTCCTCTTCGCCCTTGCCCTGGCGGTCGGCCTGACGCCCCAGCTCCTCCCGGCGATCATCTCGGTGAACCTCGCGACCGGAGCGCGGCGCATGGCCGCCAAGCAGGTGATCGTCCGGCAGCTCACCGCGATCGAGAACTTCGGCGCCATGACCGCTGCTCTGCGCGGACAAGACCGGGACCTGACCGAAGGGGTGGTACAGGTCCGGTCCGCCGACGATCTCGCAGGGTCTCCGAGCGACCGGGTGCTCCGGCTCGTCTACCTGAACAGCGCGTTCGAGACCGGCTTTGCGAACCCGATCGACGAGGCGGTCCGCGCGCTCCGCCCCTTCGACCTCGCGGGCTATACCAAGCGCGACGAGGTGCCGTACGACTTCGTCCGGAAACGCCTCTCGATCCTGGTCGAGACCGCGGACGGATGGCTGATGACCACCAAGGGCGCGCTCGACCGCGTCCTCGAGGTCTGCACCACGGCCGAACGCCCCGACGGCGAGATCGTGCCGATCGACGAGGAGCGGCAGCGGATCCTCGACCGCCTCGCAGCCCTCTCGGGCGAGGGCTACCGGGTCCTCGGCGTCGCCTACCGCCGGGTGCAGCCGGGCACCGACATCCAGGCCGCCGACGAGAGGTCGATGACCTTTGCCGGTTTCCTCGTGCTCCACGACCCGGTCAAGGCGGACGCAGGCGGCCACGGTCGCCGAGCTGGCCCGGCTCGGCATTCGCCTCTGCCTGGTCACGGGGGACAACCCGCTCGTCGCCGCCCACGCGGCCCGGCAGGTGCTGGGCCGGGCGCCCGACGTGGTCTCGGGCGACGACCTGCAGGCGATGAGCGACGAGGCGCTCCGCGCCCGCGCTCCCACGGTCGACGTCTTCGCCGCGGTCGAACCGAACCAGAAGGAGCGGATCATCCTCGCCCTCAAGCGCTCGGGGGCGGTGGTCGGCTACATCGGGGACGGGATCAACGATGCCCCGGCCCTTCACGCGGCGGATGTCGGGATCTCGGTCGAGAGCGCGGTCGACGTCGCGAAGGAGGCCGCGCAGATCGTCCTGCTCGAGAAGGACCTCGGCGTCCTCGTCGAAGGGGTCCGGGAGGGGCGGGTCACGTTCGCGAACACGCTGAAGTACATCTTCATGGCGACCTCGGCGAACTTCGGGAACATGTTCTCGATGGCCGGCGCCTCGCTCTTCCTGCCGTTCCTGCCCCTGCTCCCGAAGCAGATCCTGCTCACGAACCTCCTGACCGACCTGCCCGAGATGACGATCGCGACCGACACGGTCGACCCCGAGCTGGTCGAGCGTCCGCGCTCCTGGGACCTCGGGTTCATCAAGCGGTTCATGCTCGTCTTCGGCCTCCTCTCCTCGGTCTTCGACTACATGACCTTCGGCGTGCTCCTCTTCCTGCTCCACGCGACACCCGAGCAGTTCCGGACCGGCTGGTTCATCGAGTCCGTCGTCTCGGCTTCCATGATCGTGCTCGTAATCCGGTCGCGCCGCCCGTTCTTTCGGAGCCGGCCCGGCAGGCAGCTCCGGATCGCGACGGGCGCGATCGCGGTCGTCACCATTGCCCTCCCGTACACGCCTCTTGCGCCGCTCCTCGGATTCGTGCCCCTGCCTCTCTCCGTGCTCGGAGCTCTGGGGCTGGTCGTCCTGCTCTACATCGGCTCGGCCGAGATGGTCAAGCGGGCGTTCTACCATCGGTCGACGGCATGACGGTGCCGGCCGTCGCCGGTCCCGGCGTCGGCCGCACCACCAGGGACATCTGCATCCCAGACGCCCGTCGTTTTCAGCGGAGCATCCCTGCCGGGATCTCCGCACGGCTCGGATCGGAAGGGTTCAGGGACCGGCGACGGCGCTGCCTCCGCGATTCCCGAGGGGCGGGTCTTCCTGCATGGCGCCACGCGGCCACGCATGCACCTTTGCTCGCCGCGGACCGGTTCGCGCCCCGCTCCCTAGCGGGCCCCGTCGACCCGGAAGCTCGAGAGGACGGTCTGGAGGTCGGCCGTGAGCGCGTCGTACGCATCGGGCAGGGCGAAGAGGATCGAACGAATACCCCGTGTCGCCGATCGCCGCGACCACGAGCACGCCCCGGTAGGCCACGCCGTCCTTCCGGATCGCGTAGACGATCCGCTTCGCGGGCTGCCCGGCGACCGTCTCCTGCCGCTCCTCGATCACCGTGGCATTGACGCTGAGCAGGCGGGCGCGGCTCTCGGCGTACCAGACGCCGAGGGTGTCGAGCCGGTCCGTCGCGGGGAACTGGGCCGAGAGGTTCGGGGTTGTCGAGACCACGAAGCTGCTCCCTCCGCCGACGTCGAAGTTCAGGGTGTAGCCGCCGTCGGGGTCGCGTTCCTCGGAGAGGTTCCAGCCGGCGGGGTAGTCGAACGAGAAGCCGTGCCGCTGGTAGGTCGCGGTGTCCGGGCCCGAGACGCAGCCCGCGCCGAGCAGGAGCGCGACGAGGAGCAGGAGCACGGCCGGAAGGGTGGGGCGCATTGAAGAGGGTTCGACGCCCGGGAGTATCAGGGTTGGCATGGGGGCGATCGTCTATCTACCTGTGGAAGAAATAGGATCTGTCCATCCGGGGCTCCTACCCCGGAAGGCCGGCCATGGGCCTGCCCACGGACGCCCCAGTCATCGCGAGGCACGGCGATTGCATGACCACATCACCCGTCGTTGACAGCATACTCTCTGCGCGGTACCTGCGAAGAGGCGAGAAGAGCTTCGAGGAGATCTGCCGCCGCGTCGCCGCGGCCCTTGCGGAGGACGAGGACGACCGGGTGGCGTTCTACGAGGCGATGAGCAGCCTGCGGTTCCTCCCGAACTCCCCGACGCTGATGAACGCCGGGCACGGAGATCGGCCAGCTCTCGGCCTGCTTCACCCTGCCCGTCCCCGACTCGATCGAGGGGATCTTCGACAGCATGAAGTACGGCGCGATCATCCACAAGACGGGCGGCGGGACCGGGTACAACTTCTCGCAGATCCGGCCCGAGGGCTCGCCCGTGCAGTCCACGGACGGCGTCGCCTCGGGCCCGATCTCGTTCATCCGGGTCTTCAACGCGGCCACCGACGTGATCAAGCAGGGCGGGCGTCGCCGCGGAGCCAACATGGGGATCCTGAACGTCTGGCACCCGGATATCCTGGCGTTCATCGCCATGAAGCGCGAGGAGGGCGACGTGGCCAACTTCAATCTCTCGGTCATGGTCGACGATCGCTTCATGGACCTCGTCGACAAAAAGGAGTTCGGGGCCGTCTGGCTCGTCCATCCCATCACCGGCGCATCGGTCACGGTCGGCGAGATCTGGACGGGCATCGTGGACGGGATCTGGCGAAACGGGGAGCCGGGGGTCCTCTTCTACGACGAGATCAACCGGCACAACCCGACGCCGCAGCTCGGCGAGATCGACACCACGAACCCCTGCGGCGAGCAGCCGCTCCTCCCGTTCGAGAGCTGCGTCCTCGGGAGCATCAACCTGGCCGCCTTCGTCCGCGACGGGGCGATCGACCTGGACGAGGTCGAGGCCACCGCCCGGATGGCCGCCCGGTTCCTCGACCTCGTCATCGACCGGAACGTCTACCCGATCCCGCAGATCGAGGAGGCGACCAGGCGGACCCGGAAGATCGGCCTCGGGGTCATGGGGGTCCACGACGCCATGCTGATGCTGGGTCTCCCGTACGACTCCGACGAGGGGCGGGCCTGGTGCGAGGAGGTGATGGAGCGGATCACGGCCGCGGCCGTGGAAGAATCGCGCCGGCGCGCGGAGGCGCTCGGGCCGTTCCCGGCCGTCGAGGGGAGCGTCTGGCGAGTTCCCGGTCCGGAATGCGGCGATGACGACGGTCGCTCCCACCGGGACGATCTCGCTCCTCGCCGGGTGCTCGAGCGGGATCGAGCCGGTCTTCTCGTTCGCCTATACCCGGAAGAACACGGTCGGCAAGACGTTCGTGATCGTGAACCCGGTCTTCCGCGACGCGCTCGACCGGATCCTCGCAGAGATGGGCCTCGCGGAGGACGAGCGCGCGAAGCGGGCGGAGGAGGTCGTCTCCCACGTCCACGAGACCGGCACCGTCCAGGACCTCGCCTGGCTCCCCGAGGGGTTCCGCAGGCTCTTCAAGACGGCGCTCGACGTCTCCTGGCAGGACCACGTCCGGATGCAGGCGAGCTTCCAGCGGCACGTCCACGCCTCGATCAGCAAGACGGTCAACATGCCCTGCTCGGCGACGAAGGAGGACTGCGCGGAGGCGCTCCTCATGGCCTGGCGGCTCGGGCTGAAGGGGATCACGATCTACCGGACGGGAAGCCGCGAGTCGGTCGTCCTCGCCCTGAAGGAGACGGAGGCGCTCCCGCCCGCGCCGGTCGGGAAGACCCGGCCGGAGCAGGTGCCCCGGCTCCCGCTCGACCGGCCGAAGGAGCTCGCCGGCCGGACGTACCTCTGCCAGTCCGGGTGCTGCCGCCTGTACGTGACCGTGAACCTGCTCGAAGGGCAAGCCGATCGAGGTCTTCATCCGGACGGTCGGGCAGGGCGGATGCGAGGCGAGCAGCAACGCGATGGGACGGGCGATCAGCACCGGGCTCCAGAACGGCGTGCCGTACCAGAAGTTCGTCCGGCAGTTCGCAAAGGTCAACTGCATCTCCGCGATCAAGAACCCGGCGTCGGAGGGGCACTCGTGCGCGGACGTCGTCGGCCGCTGCATCGACCTCTCGGCGAGGAACGAGAGCATCACGACCCTGCAGGACTGGGAGATCCGGCAGGTGGACTCGAACAGTCGCGGCGCCTCTGCCCCGACTGCCGCGAGCCCCTGGACTTCGGCGAGGGCTGCAACCAGGGGATCTGCAAGCACTGCGGCTGGAGCGGGTGCAGCTGAGTCCGGCGCCCGGGCGAAAAGGAGAGGGTTACCCGAAGGCCTGCTTCGAGCGCGCGAGCGCGTCGACGGCCGGCAGGGTCTTGCCGGTCAGGAACTCGATGCAGGCCCCGCCGCCGGTCGAGATGTGCGTGAACCGGTCGTCGATCCCGAGCTTCTCGACGACTGCGGCCGTGTGGCCGCCGCCGATCACCGAGAAGTCGGCCTCGGCCGCCGCCTTCAGAAGCTCGTGCGTGCCGAGCGCGAAGATGGGATCCTCGAAGACGCCGGCCGGCCCGTTGAAGACGACCGTGCCGGCGCTCGAGAGGACGCCCGCGAGCTCGGCCACGGCCGCGGCTCCCGCGTCCATGACCTGTGCGTCCGCGGGGATCCGGTCGGCCGGGTACTCGACCCGCGCTCCGTTCTCGCGGACCGCGACCGTGCCCGGCAGCACGATCCGGTCGCCGTAGGTCGCGAGCAGGTCACGGGCCACGTCCACGAGGGGCATGTACTTGAGCTGCTCGATGAGCGCCTTCGACGGTCCGCCGATCGAGAGGCCCTGCGCGAGGTAGAAGATGTTCGCGACCACGCCGATCGCGACCACCGTGTCGGCCACGCCGTTTCCGAGCACGTGCCGGGCCACGTCGATCGAGTCGTCGACCTTGGTCCCGCCGAGCACGACCACGACCGGCCGCGGCGCGCCCGCGAAGACCCGCGAGAGCTGGGAGACCTCGCGCTCCATCAGGAGCCCCGCGGCCGAGCGCAGCAGCATGGGCAGCCCGACGACCGTCGGCTGCGAACGGTGGGCCGTGCCGAACGCGTCGTTGACAAAGAAGTCGCCGAGCGCCGCCAGGCGCTTGACCAGGATGGTCTTCGCCGCGTCCTCGGGCTTGAGGGTCAGGTTCTCCTCGGCGTTGAAGCGGACGTTCTCGAGCATCAGCACGTCGCCGGCAGCCATGCCCGGCCACCGCGTCGCGGGCGCAGGAGCCGAAGACGTCCTCGACGTAGGCCACGGGCTTCCCGAGCATCGCGCCGAGCTTCTGGGCGTGCGCCGCGAGCGGCGTGTAGTCCTTCTTTCCCGGGCCGCGACTGGTGGGTCAGGATCACGACCTTCGCGTGATCGAGCGCCCGGATCGTGGGCAGGTGCTCGCGAAAGCGCTTGTCGTCCAGGATCGCGCCCGTCCCCGGGTCGATAGGAGAGTTGAGGTCCAGCCGGAGCAGGACCGTCCTGTCCTCGCAGGGGAGGGAGGCGATGGTGCCGATCTCCACGCCGTCCACCTCAGGCCTGGGAGCGCGCCTTGATCTTCTTGAGCCGGAAGAGCTCTTCGCGCTCCATCTCGTCGAGCCGCATCTTGATGAAGTCGCGGGCCTCGATCTGCTCGGGGATCACCTTGAACTCGAGCGCGTTGACGCGCCGCTTGGTCTTCTCGATCTCCTCGAGGAGCCGCTTCATGGTGGTCTCGATCTCGGCCGAGTGGATGATCTGCTCGACCAGGTCCTCGAAGGCCGCGGCCGTCTCGTCGATCGTGGACGAGGTGCCGAGCACCCCGTAGCCACGGTTCACGAGCGGCTTGGTCACGGACGATCCCTGGATCTCGGGGACCACGACGCCCATGATGTTCTTCTGCCGGACCCCGATCTGGGGAACCTCCTTGACCGAGAACGCGGCCGACTTGACGCCGATCGCGCCCTCGACCGTGTTCGCGACGGCCATCATCTCCTCGGCCCGGGCGTGGGCCGCGAGGAGCGCCCCCCGCGAGTCCTTGGCCTGGGCGAGCACCTTGAAGAACTCCAGGATCAGCCCGTCCCGCTTCATCTTCAGGATCTTGTACCCCCGCTCCGAGAGCTGGATCCGGCGCTTGAGGCCGATCAGTTCCGAACGGGTGGGCTTGATGTCGCGGAGTGCCATGGATCCCTCACTTCGCCCGGAACTTCGGGTGGTACTTCTCGATCAGCTCGCGGTCGATGCGGCTGAGCTGCTCGACCGGCAGCGTTGCGAGGAGGTCCCAGCCGAGGTCGAGCGTGCCCTCGCCGATCGCGCGGTCCTCGTCGATCCCCTGCCGGACGAACCGGCCCTCGAAGAGGTCCGCGAACTCGAGGAACGTCCGGTCGCGCTCGGAGAGCGCGTCCTTGCCGACGATCGCGACGAGGCCGCGGAGGTCGTTGCCCTCGGCGTAGGCCGCGTAGAGCTGGTCCGAGACCTTCTTGTGGTCCTCGCGGGTCTTGCCCGAGCCGATCCCGAGGTTCATGAGCCGCGAGAGCGAGGGCAGCACGTTGATCGGCGGGTAGATCCCCTTGCGGTGGAGCTCACGCGAGACCACGATCTGACCCTCGGTGATGTACCCCGTCAGGTCCGGGATCGGGTGCGTGATGTCGTCGCCGGGCATGGTCAGGATCGGGATCTGCGTGACCGAGCCCTTGCGGCCCTTGATCATCCCGGCCCGCTCGTAGATCGAGGCGAGGTCCGTGTACATGTACCCGGGGTAGCCACGCCGGCCCGGCACCTCTTCGCGGGCCGCGCCGATCTGGCGGAGGGCCTCGCAGTAGTTGGTCATGTCCGTCAGGATGACGAGCACGTGCATCCCGAGTTCGAACGCGAGGTACTCGGCCGTCGTCAGGGCCAGGCGCGGGGTGATGATCCGCTCCACGGCCGGGTCGTCGGCGAGGTTCAGGAAGACGACGGCGCGCTCGAGAGCACCCGTGCGCTCGAAGTCCTGCATGAACGCGTTCGCCTCCTCCTTCGTGATCCCCATGCCTGCGAAGACCACGGCGAACTCCTCGACCGAGCCCGGCACCTTGGCCTGGCGGGCGATCTGGAGCGCGACGTTGTTGTGGGGCAGGCCGGCAGCACTGAAGATCGGGAGCTTCTGGCCGCGCACGAGCGTGTTCGTGCCGTCGATGGTCGAGATCCCGGTCTGGATGAAGTCGGCCGGCATGCCCCGGGCGAACGGGTTGATCGCGGCGCCCGTGATGTCGATCCGCTTCTCGGGCACGATCTCGGGCCCGCCGTCGATCGGCTTGCCGCCGCCCGAGAGGATCCGGCCGAGCATCTCCTTGCCCACCGGCATCTTGATCGCCTCGCCCGTGAACCGGACCCCCGAGTCGCGGCCGAGCCCGGCCGTCGACTCGAAGACCTGCACGACCACGAGCTCGTCCGAGGTGTCGAGCACCTGGCCGCGCTTGGTCGAGCCGTCCGAGAGCGTGATGTTCACGAGTTCGCCGTACCCGATCGGCTCCGTCTTCTGGACGAAGAGCAGGGGGCCGGCAATCTTACTGATGGTCCGATATTCCTTCATGCGCTCGACCTCAGACTGGGTGAATTCGGCCTCCATCGCCTTCATGATCCCGTCGAGCATGGGCTCGTAGTCCTTCGTGAACTTGATCTGGGGCAGGTCGTTCTTGGCCTTGATCGTGATGATCTGCGTCGGCGGCACGCCGGCCACCTGGGCCGCATAGGCCAGGTCCGCGTAGCTCCGGATCGCCTTCATCATGTCGTACTGCTTGGTCATCGAGCAGAAGGTGTCCACGGGGTCGTAGGCGTTCTGCTGGAGGAAGACCTCGCGGATCAGCCGGGCCACCTCGATCGTGATCTGCTCGGCCTCGGGGAGCGCGTCCGAGCCGACGAGCTGGACGATCTCCTGGAGCTCGGCCTCCTTCTGCAGCACCTCCATGGCCCACGACCGGAGGATGTTCCACTCGGGCGAGACCTCGCGGTCGTACCAGTCGGCGAGCGAGTCCAGGTAGAGCGAGTAGGAGTTGAGCCAGTTGATCGACGGGAAGTGCCGGCGCTGCGAGAGCTTCGCGTCGAGGGCCCAGAAGACCTTGACGATGCGGAGCGTGTTCTGCGTGACCGGCTCGGAGAAGTCGCCGCCGGGCGGCGAGACCGCGCCGATGACCGAGACCGAGCCCGAGTCGCCGTTGAGCGTGGTCACGAGGCCGGAGCGCTCGTAGAACTCGGCGAGCCGGGCCGCGAGGTACGCGGGATACCCCTCTTCACCGGGCATCTCCTCGAGCCGGCTCGAGATCTCGCGCATGGCCTCGGCCCAGCGCGAGGTCGAGTCGGCCATCAGCGAGACGTCGTAGCCCATGTCGCGGAAGTACTCGGCGATGGTGATCCCGGTGTAGACCGAGGCCTCGCGGGCCGCGACGGGCATGTTCGAGGTGTTCGCGATCAGGATCGTCCGCTCCATGAGCGGCTTGCCCGACTTCGGGTCCTGGAGCTCGGGGAACTCGGTCAGCACCTCGGTCATCTCGTTGCCGCGTTCGCCGCAGCCGATGTAGACCACGATCTCGGCGTCGGACCACTTCGCGAGCTGCTGCTGCGTGACCGTCTTGCCCGAGCCGAACGGCCCGGGGATGGCGGCCGTCCCGCCCTTCGCGATCGGGAAGAGGCCGTCGAGGATCCGCTGACCCGTGATCAGCGGGATCGTCGGATTCTTCTTCTCGCGGACGGGCCGCGGCACCCGGACGGGCCACCGCTGCATCATCTGGAGCTCGGTCCCGTCCTCGAGGGTCGCGATCGTCTCCTCGACCGTGTAGCTGCCGCCCTCGATGGACTTCAGCTTCCCGCCCTTCACGTTCGGCGGGACCATGATCCGGTGGACGATGTTCGTCTCCTGGACCTCGCCGATGATCGAGCCGGGGACGACCTCGTCGCCGGCCTTCAGCGAGCGGCTTGAACTCCCACTTCTTGTCCCGGGGGATGCCCGGAGCCGAGACGCCGCGCTCGATGAACGAGCCCATCTTGTCGACGAGCACCTCGAGCGGGCGCTGGATCCCGTCGTAGATCGAGGTCAGGAGACCCGGGCCGAGATCGACCGCGAGCGAGAGCCCCGTGTTCGAGACCGGCTCGCCGGGCCTGAGGCCCGTCGTGTCCTCGTAGACCTGGATGATGATCGCCTCGCCATCGACCTTGATCACCTCCCCCATCAGCTCTTCAGTGCCGACCTTCACCACGTCGTACATGTGGGCGTCGAGCCCGACGGCCGTGACGACCGGCCCGGCGATGCGTTTGAGCATGCCGCCAGTTTTTTGCTGTCCTTCCATTACTTCCACAGATCAACACCCACTGAACGCTTTATCTTCTCTCTGAGGGACAGGCCCCCTTCGTCGCCGCCGATCGCGATCACGGTCGGCCGGACTGACTCCTCGAGCTGCGTGCGGAGACGCCGTGGGACGCGCTCCATGTCGCTCGCGGAGAGGACGAGGATGCCGACCTCGGGGTCGGCGACCGCCTGATTGACCGCGTCAACCAGGCGTGGTTCGTCGTCGACCGCGAAGGTCTTGCGGATCCCGGCAAGCCGGAACCCGAGGATGAACTCGCTCGTGCCGATGACTGCGATCTCCATTAGATCACCAGGTACTCCTGAATCCGCTCAGGCGCGAGGTTCGCGGCCTTGCCGCGGGCGATCGCCCGGAGGTTGTAGACCTCGTAGCGCTTGCGCTCGAGGTAGACGAGCACGGGCGAGATCGAGAACGGGTATCGCCGGCTCATCCGGTCCATCTGTTCGAGCTTGAACCGGGTCAGGCGGCTCTCGATCTGCCGGACCGAGCAGCCGCAGCGGAGTTCCTCGATCGCCTCCTGCAGGGGCGCGAGGTTCGTCCGCTTCTTGAGGCTGTCGACGATCTCGTCGACCGACTCGGCCGACCCGAGCCGCGCGAGCTCCTCGATGGGGATACGCCCGCCCGGGATCATGTAGTCGCGGATCTCTTCGACCGCGCCCCCGGCGCGCAGGCGCCAGAGGTTCTGCATGTTCGTGATGTCGATCTCGAGCTGGATGTACTGCAGGAACTCGTTACCGCCCTTGATACCTGCGCGGGCCTGCTTGATCAGTTCCGCGTAGTACTGCTTGTAGAGCTCGTTCTCGAGCCGGGCGAACGAGCCCGACTCGACTGCGGCCGGCAGCTCGCGCTCGACCACCGGGTAGAGACGCGTGCCGCGCAGTGCCTCGGCGATCCGGTCGGGCGACTCTTCGGCCACGACCCTGTCGAGGGCGGTCCGGTCGAGGCTCCCCGCCGGGATCAGGACCTCCTTGATCTTGCCCGGCTTGAAGCCCTGGGTCCGGCCGCGGAGGATCGTCAGCACGTTCGCGATGTCCCAGCGGCGCAGGTACGCGGCCGTGAAGCCGGTCATTGCGCCGGGGGTCAGCGCGAGCACGTTCTGGTACTCCTTGGCGAGGTTCCAGGAGAGGGCGACCTCGAGGAGGTCGACGCCCGAGAACGACGGCGAGAGCTCGTCGATCTCGGTCTTGTACTCGAGCTCCTCGATGTACCGCGTGATCTCGGGCAGGCTCATGTTCAGCATGCGGAGGTAGTCCTCCGCACGCAGGAGCTTCGCCTTCCGGACGCGGAGGCGCGTGCTCACGTAGATGTAGGGGGCCGGTCCGCTGGTCACGTCTGCCATGGCCGGCTCACCTCACCCGAACAGATAGATCCGAGGCATCCTTCAAGGAGGACTCCCAGACGCGGTTCAAGTAGGTGCGGTACGAGTGGTCGACCTGGAATGCGCCGTCGGTCGACTCGGCGAGCAGCCCGCCCTCGATCTCGGACGGCGGACCGACCGTGAAACCGGCGAACTCGGGTTCCTTGACGAGCGCCTCGAGGACCGGCAGGTCGGCCCGGTTCACCCGGACACGCCCTCCGCCGATCTCGGCCTTCGCGGTCGCGAGCAGGTTCCGGAGCGCGTGCTCGTGGAACGCAGGGGGTTCCTGCCGGATCGCGCCGAGCGCGGCGGCATAGACCTGGTCCAGGAGTTCCTTCTCCGCGTTCAGGGTCGCCCGCTTGGTCACGAGGTTCGCGGAGGACATCTCCTGCGCGAGCACGTGCTCGACCTGCCGGGCGACGTCGCTCTCGGCCTGCAGCTTGATCTCGTCCGAGCGCCGCTGCGCGTCGCGCAGGATCCGCTCGGACTCGATCTCGCCCTCGTGCCGGATCCGGTCGGCCTCGTGCCGCCCCTTCTGCTGGATCTCGCTGATGACTGCTTCCAGTCCCATGATCTGCTCCTCTAGGAGAACAGGAGCAGCAGCGCTACGACAAGACCAAAGATGACGATCGTCTCCGGAATCACTGTGAAGAGCAGCGCGAGACCGAACATGTCCCGGTTCTCGGCGGTCGCGCCCATGGCGGCCGCGCCGATGCCCATCTCGCCGAGGCCCGTTCCGATGCCGGCCAGCCCGACGGCGAGGCCTGCGCCCACAGCTTTGAGTCCTGCCTGCGATGCCTGAATCATTTCCGCCGTCATAACGGCACTAGTAACATCAACCATTTCTCTATTCCTCCGAAGTATACAGTCTCTTCATTCCAAACGGATTGTACTTGCGTCCTCCACCCTTGTAGAACTTGGTGAAGAACTCGACATAGTGAAGACGGAGCGAGTTCAGCCCTCCCCCGAGGAGGCCCAGCGCCAGGTTGACAGTGTGGCCGATGAGGAGGACGAGGATGCCGACGATGACAAGCACGACCCCCACGGCCGTGAGCGCCGCGAGCTGGGGCCTGATGATCAGGTCGAGTGCGATATAGTTGGTCACCAGTGCGATCGCGACCGACGAGAGGCCGACCGCGAGCAGACGCGCGTAGCTGAGCACGTGCGAGATGACCGTTGGCAGCTCGAACAGGTCGAGCGTGTTCTCCTGCCCGATCGCGATCATCCCGTAGAGGATCATCGCGATGCCGATGATGCCGAACGGCCTGAGGCCGATCGGACCGACGACGTCGCCGATGGCCGAGAGATCGAGCATCAGCGGGATCGGGTACATCGACCAGATCGTGATGATCAGCCCCCACATGAACGCGAGCCAGCCGGTCTGGGCGATGATCGCCTTCGTCCGGTGGCTGCCGTGGTCCATGCGGGAGTGGTTCACGATCGAGAGGACCCGGCCGAGCGTGATGTGCAGGATCCCGATCCAGATCGAGATGATCAGGAGGGCCGCCGCGTCGGGGCCGTGGGCTCCCGCTTCGACTGCGGCGCCGATCCCGAGGTGCCGCGAGAAGATGAGCGGACTCCAGGGGAACTCGAAGCCGAAGAACTCGGAGTAGACCAGCCCGAAGAAGATCGCGGCGATGCTCGAGTTGCGAAGCGTGTCGAGCAGCTGATTGGCCGCCTCACCCTTGAGGTACCGACGCAGAGCGAACGACATCGCGAGCAGAATCAGGCCGTACCCGACGTCGCCGAGGATGATCCCGAAGAAGATCGGGAAGACGATCGAGACCAGCAGCGTGGGATCGATCTCGTTGTACCGCGGACGGGACATCAGGTCGACGAGCAGTTCGCTCGGGTGGGCGAAGCGCGGGTTGTTGTACTCGACCGGGATCGCGTCGTGGTCGTAGTCGATCGGGAGTTCCTCGACGTGGATCTTTCCGCCCGTGATACGATCGAGCGACGCCTTGATGTCGGGGATCTCCGCCGTCGGAACCCATCCTTCTGCGACGAAGGTCTGGTCGGTCACGGCGAACCGGAGCGGGGCCTCGGCCTGTTCGACCTCGGTGCTCAGCAGTTCGTCTGCCGCGAGCAGGAACGAGGCGTGGAGCTCGCTCAAACCCGCAAGCTGTCGACCGATGCCCTCGAGCTCCTTCACGACCGAGGCCTGCTCGGCCCGGTAGCGGGCGATCGCGTCGGCCGGCATTCCGGTCTCTTCCGGGATCCGGACGGCGGCGAACCCGGCGTCGAGGAGCTGGCGCTCCACCGCGTCGCGGTCGCCGATCGGAACGAAGACGACGAGGAAGCCGCCCTTCTTTCCGCCGACATACGACTTCTCGTGCGGGGCCGTGATGGCGACATCGGCGGGAACGTGGCCCGCCAGGACCGCAAGGGAGTCGTATCCCCGATAGAGGTCCATCGGGATCGGGACCGACGCGAACGGTTCGAGCTCGGCGATCCGGCTCTCGAGATCCTTCTGCCGGGTCTCCAGGCGCGTGCGCCGCGTCACCAGTTCGTCGGCCTGAGCGTCGACCTCGGGCAGCTCGGTCTGGAGCATCCGGCGGAGCTCGGCGGGCGAGAGCGGGTGGGGCGCGGGCTCGCCGTCGGCGTGAACGCCGAACGCGGTCGTCGCGGCCCGGATCTTCAGCAGGCTCGTTCGAGGCCTCGGTGGCACCGGCGAGCGGCATGCCGAGCCGGAACCCGGCGTACTCCTCCTGGCCGACGAAGTCCTCGATGTGAAAGAGCCGGCGCCGGTAGAGGTCGGCGATCACCGCAGGCATCTCTGCCTTCGTGCCTGCGATCAGGAGCCGGCTCATCCGCTGTGGCTCGAGCATCAGGACTGCTCCGGATCAGGCGCCGGCATCGAGGGCTCCCTTGAGCCGGGAGACGAGGAGGGCGACTGCGCCGTCCAGGTTCCGCCGGCCCCGCTCCCGGAGCTCGGCCGCCCGGGCTTCGCCGTTCTTGATGATCTCGGCATGGCGGCGGTCCGCCTCGGCGTGGGCCTCGGCGAGCTTCTGCTTGCGGTACTCTTCGGCGTTCATGGTCGCCTTCGCAATCAGGTTGTCGGCCTCGAGCTCGGCGTTCTGAATGTTCTTTCGCCGTCCGGCTTCGGCCTGGCTGATCGCGGCCTTATACTCGTCCTCCGTCTTCTTGATACTCTCTAACACCTCTATCTTCATCCAACCCTCCTTACACAGTATAAGTTGGCGAAAAGCGTCATATTAAGTGTTTGTATTCTGAGTTCGGCCCGAATGAGGGCCCGTTCAGACCTCGATGGATAGACCGGGCAGAGACCGGATCGCAAGCCCGGGCGGCCCGCCCTCGACCTCGACACCGCCGCGCACTCCCCGGAGCACGAGCCCCGCGAACTCGTCGGCCCCGCAGAGCACGTCCTGCTCGGGATGGGTACCGCGCTGGATCCCGCATGCGATCCGGATTGCGGGCCCTGCCGAGACGACGACCCTGAGCCGGCGCGACCCCGGATGGCCCTTCGGCAGCACGATGAGCGGAAATCCGTACCGGCGTACGAGCTCGATCAGCATCAGGGCCGGCGCGAGCGGCCCCCCCGACGGGGCCGAGGCTGCCACGAGATCGTCGGGGTCGAGACCCTGCACCACCTCGCCCTCGACGGTCTCGATGCAGAGCGGCAGGCGCCGGAGCGCCCGCGCCACCGCGAGAAACGAGGAGGAGCCCTCGAGCACGAGGTAGCCGTCGTCGAGGGGGTGGAACATCGGGCGGGGTCAGACTGCGTCGACCGCGTCCGACTGGCACGACGGACAGACCGGGTGCTTGCCGACCCCCTCGAAGGACTCCCCGCAGTCCCGGCAGCGGAACCGCTTGCCCTGCACGCGCTCGTTGTACTCGACATCCATGGGTCCGCCTACGCTGCACATCTCTCGATCACCGTGCCAGAGTCGGCCCTCCTGCGGGATAAGGATATCGGGGCGGGCTTCACCGTCCCCGCTGTTCCGGAGGTGGTTGAGCCTGCCGTGCTCAGGCCGGCAGCGGCGGCGACGCGACCGTGTTGAACGCGATGAGCCCGACGAGCAGCATGATGCAGGCGTGCTTGACCCCCGATTTGACGGACGACTCGCCCATCTGCCCGGCGATCAGGCCCGAGAAGAAGCCCATGATCAGGACGGCGTGGTAGAGCATGACCTGGAGCAGGCCGAGCGGCATGGATCCGAGGCCGGCGAAGGCCCCGCCGCCCTGCGCGGCCCCGGCCGTGTCGATCTTGGCGAGCTCGCCCAGGAACTGTGCGTTCAGGATCGCGATCACGAAGATGAAGACCAGGAACGAGAGGTAGATGATCGCGACGTAGATGAACATCTCACCGAGCCGCTCCTTCTTGAGGACCTCCGACATCCGGGTGTCCGAGGCCGCGATGTTCAGGACCTTGTTGATCTGGGCCGAGAACTCCGAGGCCCTCGTGATCAGGACGACCATCCGCGCGATGATCGGGGTCGAGATCCGATCCCCGAAGTGGAGCAACGCCTCTGAGAAGTTCGAGCCCCAGTCCATGTCCCGGTTGATCCGCTTGATCTCGTGGGACAGCACGCCGAGGTTCGCGCTCTGCATGATCCCCAGCGCCTGCCCGACGGTCAGGCCGACCTGGTTGATCCCGGCCATCCTGTCGAGGAACTCGGGGATGGCCGCCTCGATCCCGGAGAGCCGCCGTCGCCAGACCTCGTAGAAGATCGCGTACGGCAGGAGGATGATCAGCACGCCGATCACGATGTGATCGTCGATCGCGTTGATATAGGCCTCGAGGTTGCCGATCCAGATGACCTGCGAGAGCATGAAGCCGATATAGCCGATACCGATCGGGATCGTCAGGAAGAGGATACGGACCGGCTTGGCCGTGAACGCCTTGAGCGGGTCGCGGAGGAACCGGCGGACGCCCGCCGACTGGTCGTACTTGACCAGCCGGGCGAAGAAGGACTCCTCGCCGCCGATCGCGTTGATCGTGACGTCCGAGAACTCCTGCCCGGCATCCTTCGCCTTCGCCTTGTGGACGCCCTCCGTCTTGATCGAGACCAGGTCGATCATCACCATGAAGATCGTGGTCCCGACCGGGAGCATGATGTAGATCACGGCCACGAGCTGCATCACGGCCGCACCGCCCATCATGCCCATCACGACCATGATGATGATCAGGAAGAGCGGGCCCGCGACGAAGAGGGTGACGTACGACTCGGAGACCATCGCGAGGAACCCGAGGAAGTTCTTCTGCTCGTACCGGGCGTCCTCCTGGAAGAGGTGGACCCGCCCTTCGAGGAAGTGGGCCATGTCGCCGCCGGACTCGATCACCGAGAGGATGTCCTGGAGGAAGTCCTTGAGCTTGTTCGACGGCGTGGTCATGTGGAGCTGCCGGATGGCCGAGACCACGTCCAGGCCGAAGAAGTCGGCGTCGCGGACGATCTGGCGGAACTCGAGCGCGACCTCGCCGTAGATGTTCGCGTTCTCCGAGAGCGATCGGAAGATGACCAGGAGCTCGGCGCCCCCCTTGCGCATCGCGTACATGTACGCGACCGCGTTGTGGAGGGTCATGTTGATCTTGGAGGCGCGCATCCCCTTGGTGATCGCCGGCCACTGGAGCGCGATCATGTACGTGATCGTCGGCCGCGATGAGCGCGCCGATCACGGCCCCGGCCACCTGCGTGATCAGGGACATCGGGATCGGGCCGACCATGTACGGCATGTGGACCGGGGTCGGGTTCGTGAACGACGAGCCCTTCGCCTCGGTGAAGGCGATGACGAGCCCCGCCACGATGTACCCGACCACGAGGAAGACGAGCGCGACCACGCCCGACGCCAGGATGGCGTTGGAGAGGTAGCGCTCGACCGTGATCCCCGAGCGGGTCGAGATCAGGTCCGCGTTCAGCCGCTGGAACCGTGTCGGGTCCTTGGCCACCCAGGCCTGGACCTGCCGGCCGAAGATCACACGATCGCCTGCCGGAGGTCGTCGAGGTGGCCCATCACGCTCGACGCGTCGATGTAGTAGCTCTGGAAGAGCCGGGAGACGGACTTGTAGTCGCGGATCCGCTGCTCGTGCATCGCGATCAGGAGCCGCTTCCTCACATCGATCTCGGCATCGAGCTGCTCGCGGGTCCAGCCCCGCTTCTCGGTGATCGAGGCGTAGACCTGTGACCGGCCCGTGTAGTTGAGCAGGTCGCGGACGGGGTCGTAGGTGAAGACGTTGTTGACCCGGAGGTTGCCGGTGGACGGATCGATCCCGATCACCTCGACGATCTCCTGGCAGCGGCGGACGCGGGCGGTTCCCTGGTAGATCAGGGCCTGGATCGAGATGATGTTCAGGGCCTGCAGCATGTTCCGCGGCACGTTGAGCGGCTCGGACTCGAGCCGGTGGATGGCCGCGTCGACCGAGCCCGCGTGCATGGTCGAGAAGGTCGTGTGGCCCGTGTTCATCGCCTGGAAGAGGGTCTGGGCCTCGTGGCCGCGCACCTCCCCGACCAGGATGTACTCGGGCCGCTGCCGCATGGCGGCCTTGAGCAGGGCGAACATGTCGATCGTCGCGCCGGCCTCGGCCACCGAGTCGCGCGTGACCGATGCGATCCAGTTGTCGTGGTAGAGCGTGATCTCGCGCGTGTCCTCGATCGAGATGACCTTCGCGAGCGGCGTGATGAAGAGCGAGACCGCGTTGAGGGAGGTCGTCTTGCCCGAGGCCGTGCCGCCGATGAAGATGAGCGACTTGGCGTTCTCGATCGCCATCCAGAAGTAGACCAGCGCCTCCGGGTTGAAGGTGTGGTACTCCATCAGCTCGACCGGGGTGAACGGCTCCTCGCGGAACTTGCGGATCGTGAACGAGGTCCCGCGGGTCGTCACCTCCTTGCCGAGGGTCAGCTGCAGGCGCGAGCCGTCGGGAAGGGTGGCGTCGATCATGGGGTTGCCGATCGAGACGTGCTTGCCGGATCGCTGCGCGAGCTTGATCGCGAGCGAGATGAGCGCCTCCTCGTCGAAGCGGATGTTCGTCCGGATGTTGCGGTATTTTCGGTGGTACAGGAAGATCGGGACCTCGTTGCCGTCGCAGGAGATGTCCTCGATGTTCGGGTCCTTCATCAGCGGTTCCACGCGCGACCAGCCGATGAAGTTGCGGATCAGGAAATAGCGGAGCTTGAAGAGCGGGATCTGCTCGAGCGTGATCCCGTACTCCTCCAGGAGCCCCTCCATCTTCCTGAAGAGCAGGATCCGCTTGTCCTCGTCGACCTCGGCCTCGGTCAGGATCAGGACGTCGCGGAGATCCTCGAAGACGCGTTCGATCAGCTCGGTACTCGAACGGCGTGAGCGTCGGCTCGTACAGGATGTACTCCTCCTGCTTGGTCCGGCGGTTGAAGACGATGTTCACCTGGGAGCAGCCCTCGTCGACCCGGTACTGCTCGATCAGGGTGAACTCCTCGGGGAGCTCGCGGTCGACGAGCGAGCCGTGGATCCCCGGGTCGTACTCGACCAGCGGCGTCTCGGGCTTCGTCCGGGCGAGCAGCCGGCCCCGCTCCTTCGGAGCGGCCATGGGCCGTGCATCGGGCGGCGGCGCGAGGACTCGCGTTTCATCCTGCTTCCTTCTCCTCAGACGCGGCAACTCCACCTTGAACCGACCTCGTGCCGCCGGGTGCGTCCACCGGGCGGCGGTTGTGTCAAGGGCGAGATATGTCTTAGAGACTACATTAACCATCCGATATGAAGCCGCACGAAAGAGTCCCGGAAAGCCGGAGAGACGCCGACCATATGGCCATCGCCATTCACAACCTTTATCGACATGTCCGGTAACTATCATGGAGTGGAGCGCGTCGTGGCTGCCCCCCTGAGAATGCCGACCGGGATCGGTTCGTTCGACCCCGTGATGGAGGGGGGCGTGCCCCCGGGCTCGGTCATGCTCCTGCTCGGCGACATCGGTGCCGGCTCGTTCGAGTTCGTCTACACCTCGATCATCAACCTCGCGCTGCTCAAGCGGCGGGACCCGGAGAATCCGTCCCTGCCGTCCGAGATCCTGTACATCACCTTCACGAAGATGAAGGAGGATGTCCGGCGCGAGGTGGGGCTCTCGTTCGACGCAAGCCTCGCCTCGGAGCTCGAGGCCGACTACGTCCGGTTCAGCGACCTCTCCGAGCAGTACTTCGAGTCCTCCTCCGTGCCGAATGAATGGTACACTTCGGACGACCTGATTACGCGACTGAAGCGCCGTTCGGAGCACGCCTCCACGATCATGCGGCTCTCGTCCGTGCTCGAGACGGCGCCCGAGCGTTCGCTGATCGTCATCGACTCCCTGACCGAGCTCGCCGTTTCATACTCGGATCCGGCCGAATGGAAGGAGACTCGCCGCGTACCTGCGCGGGCTCCAGCGGATCACGAAACGGTGGAACTCGACGATCTACCTCCTGCTGACCCAGGGGATCATCGACCGCACCCGGGTCCAGGAGGTCGCGGACATCGCGGACTCGGTGATCCTCTATCGATGGGAGGAGTCGGTCGCGGCGCGGCGGCAGAGGGTGATGTTCTTCGAGAAGTTCCGCGGGGTCATGACGCACCTCGAGGAGAACGATCTCGTCAAGTTCTCGATCAAGATCTCGCCCAACCTCGGCTTCGAGGTGAACAACATCCGGCTCATCATCTGACATGGCGCTTTCATCGGATCCCGGAACGAATCGGGTCAGCACGGGTATCGAGGGGCTCGACGAGATGCTCTCGGGAGGGCTCGTCCACGGGTCGATCGCGGCGATCGTCGGCGCCTACGGCACGGGCAAAACGACATATTCACTCCAGTTCGTCTGGGACGGGCTCATGCAGGGCGAGACCGTGATCTACATCACGCCCGAGGAGTCCGAGGAGTCGATCGTCGCATTCATGGCGATGAAGGGCTGGGACGTGGAGCCGTACCGGCAGACGTCCTTCTTCGTGCTCAAGATCGACCCGACCAACTTCAACCTCTCTATCAATACCATTCGGAACGATCTGCCTCCCCTGATCCGGAAGTATTCCGCCACGCGCCTGGTCTTCGACCCGATCTCGCTCCTCGAAGACCTCTTCGAATCGGACTCGGCTCGGCGGCACGAGATGAACCGGTTCATCGAGCTCCTCCGCGACCAGCACTGCACCATGGTGATGACCTCCGAGACTGCCCGTGACAACCCGTTCTCGAGCCGCCACAACCTGGTTGAGTACCTGGCCGACACGGTGATCCTGCTCCGGTATATCCGCCCGGACGATCGCACCCGCGTCCACCTCGCGGTCGAGGTCGTCAAGATGCGGCACTCGGCCCACTCGCGCGAGATCCGGCCGTACGAGATCGGGGCCGACCGGGTCGATATCCTGTCGCAGGTGAACGTCTTCTAGGCGGAGGGGGCGGTGCCGCCTCACCGCCACGCCGGGTTCAGGTACCAGTACGCCGCATTCAGGTACGAGGCGAAGCTCACCCAGGCGATATACGGGATCAGCAGGTACGCCGCGAGGGGCTCGACCCGGTAGAACCGTTCGATGGTGCCGAGGATCGCGAGCCAGAGCGCGGCGATGCAGACGAACGCGAGCCCGAGGGAATGGAGTCCGAAGTAGAGCCAGGACCAGAGGGTATTGAGGGCGAGCTGGACGCCGAAGAGGGCGAGCCCCATCTTCGCGGCCGGGTGATCGCGCCGCTGCCAGACCAGGAAGCCGGCGATCCCCATCAGGATGTAGAGGATGGTCCAGACCGGGCCGAAGAGCCAGGTCGGCGGGTTCAGCGGCGGGCGGACGAGGGTCGCGTACCAGGTCGGGATGTTCGGCATGGTCGCGATCGAGCCGAGGAAGCCGGCGGCGAGGCTGCCGAGGACGAAGACGGCGAGCGCGATCCACTCGCCCGCGCTCCGGGGTAACGTCATGGAAAGGGAATCGCGGGCCCGACGGCTAAACCTTTCTGTCCTTCGATACGGCGGAAAAAGGGATCGGGATCAGAACGCGAGCCCGAGGAAGTGGAGCACGAGCACGATGAGCACGCCCACGATCCCGCCGATGGCCGAGATCAGGATCGACCAGATGTTGATCACGACCGGGGGCGTGAGGAAGAGGTTCAGCAACACGAGGATGATGATCCCGATCACCGCGTTCACGATCAGGGCCCCGATGTTCCCGATCACCTTGAAGAGTACGTACAGGATGACGATCGCGAGGATCAGGCCGATAATCTCTCCTACTACCATGGATGTAGACTGACCGTCAAGGTATATATCCGCATCGGACCTGCCGGGCCCGCCGTCGGCACGCGGTCAGATCTCCAGTCCGAGGAGATGGAGCGCGACGAGTGCCACCACGCCGGGGAGACCGCCGAAGGCGCAGACGAGCACGGACCCGAGCGTGATCGGGATCTCGGGCGAGAAGACGTCGAGCCAGTTGAGCGCGAAGAGGACGACGACACCGATGACCGAGTTCAGCAGCAGCATCGTCGAGCGCTTCAGCACGAAGTAGAGCACGGTCGCGACCGCGATCGCGGCGAGGATCGTGACCACGACCGCGAGCAGGTCCGTCACCCCACCAGCCGCTGGCCCGCGACCCTGAGCGCGGGCAGCACCATCTCGCCGATATCCCGCGTCTCGGCCGAGACCCCCTCGACCGAGGAGAGCAGGTCGAAGACGTTCCCGCCCCACATCGCGGTCCGAACGGGAGTCGTGAAGGCGCCGCCCTCGACGAACGAGGGGTTCGAGACCTCGACCGAGAAGTCGCCCGTGATCGTGTTCGCCGTGTGCGCCCCGACCACGGACCGGACGTAGATCGCCGGATCGGCCATCACGTCCGTGACCGGCCCCTCGAGCACGAGCGTGTGGAAACCGATCGTGGGCGCGCCGCCGTACCCGCCGCGGACGGCCGACCCGGTCGTGGTCGCGCCGTAGCGGTACGCGGTCCTGAGGTCGTAGGCGAAGCCCGCGAGCACCCCGTTCCGGACCAGGTCGAGCCGGTGCGTCGGGACGCCCTCCGCGTCGAACCAGGCCGCGCCCGGCCCCATGGGCCGGTGGGGGTCGTCGTAGAGCGAGAGCCGCGGGTCCAGGATCTGCTCGCCGAGCCGGCCCGCGAGGCGGGAGCGGCCCGCGTGGACGTTCCGGCCGACGAGCGCGGGCACGAGCACGGCCTCGAGCAGCTCCGCCAGCGCGAGCGGCGAGAGGACGAGGTCGTACGTTCCTGCCGCGAGAGGCTCGCCGCCGACGCCGTGCGCGGCAAAGAATGCGGCCTGCTCGCCGACCCACGAGGGGTCGAGGTCGAGCCCGTGGCTCGCGGCGAACTCGAATCCGGTCGAGGTGCCGGCGATCGCCTCGACCGAGCAGGAGGCGTAGGTCCCCTCGTCCGCGTATCGCAGACCGTGGGTATTCGCGACCTCGACCGTCGAGCGGGAGAGCCCCGCGGATCCGGCCGTCACGGACGCCGACGGGTGGCGGGCGGCTCCGGCCTTCATGGCGTCGAGCAGCGCCGCAACCGTGTCCGGCGCGAGCGTCACGGCCGGATCGAACCCGAGCCTCTCGGCCGGCAGCGTGATCGGTCCGGGTAGCCCCTGCCAGGGCTGCGGATCGGAGAGACTCAGGGCTGCGAGCGCGGCCTCGAGGCACGCCTCCCATCGCGACGGGTCGTTCGTGGACGAGGCCCCGACCCTGCCGTCGGCAAAGACCCGGATGCCGAGGCCGATCGCGTGGCTCGCCTGGCCGATCCGGACCAGGTCGCGCGAGAGTTCGGCGCCGACCGACTCCGCGCGCGAGAGGTAGACTTCGGCCTCGTCCGCACGTGCTGCGGCCTTCTCCAGGATCGCGTCAATCGTGTCCACTGCCACCCACCACCGCGTTCGAGAGGAGAATGTGCGGGGCCCCGTCCCCGACCGGAACGGCCTGCCCGCCCTTACCGCAGTACCCCTGATGCATCCGCCGGTCGTTGCCGATCAGGGCGACCTCGTGGAGCGTCCCCAGGATCTCGCCCGAGAGCGAGACGTCCCTGACCATGGCGCCGGGCTCGCCGTCCTCGACGAGGTACCCGTACTCCGCGTTGAACTGGAACATCCCGCGGCCCGGGTCGACCTGGCCGCCGCGGGAGCCGATCAGGAGGATGCCCGTGCCGCACTCGGCCAGGCACTCGTCGTAGGTCGCGTCCCCGTTCTCGATGAACGTATTCGACATCCGGACGAGCGGCACCGCACCCGGCATGGCCCGGGCGTGGCCGGCGAGGCCGTGCCCGACGGCCGCAAGGGTCTCCCGGGTGTGCAGGAACGCGTTGATCACGCCGTCCCTGACCAGCTCGGTCCGGACGGTCGCCACCCCCTCGGCGTCGACCGGATCGAACCCGAACTCGGGGAGCGACGGATCGTCGACGATCGTCAGCCCCGGCGCGCCGATCCGCTCGCCGATCTTTCCGCCGAGGACCGAGTTGCCCTCCCGGACCAGGTCCCCTTCCGAGGCGTGGCCGACCGCTTCGTGGGCGAAGACGCCGGCGAGCTCGGGGTCGAGCACGACCCGCATCCGCCCGCTCGTCGCGGCTCGTGCGTCGAGGAGCGCGAGCGCGGTCTCCCGGGCCTTCTCGCCGCAGGCAGCGCCCGTCCGAAGCGGAAAGCCGTTGATCGCGTGCCGGCGCTCGTATCCCATCTGGACCACGCCGTTCCGCTCGGCGACGGCCATCACGTTATACCCCGACCGCGCGAGCGCGTAGGCGTACTCGACCCCCTCCGAGGAGGCGAACCTGACCATCTCGTGGCGCTCGGTGTAGACCGCGCGGGTGTTCCGGACCTCCGGGCCGCGTGCGGCGGCCTCGACCTCGGCCAGAAGCCGGGTCTTCTCCTCGAGCCCGTACGACCGCGGATCGTCGGAGGGCGACGGGATCGGGAGCACCCGGTGCGGCGCGTCCGCGAGAGAGACCGTCTCGCCCGTCAGCTCCGCAAGTGCGAGCGCCTCGGCCACGAACCGGTCGAGGTCGGCGTCGCGGTAGTTGTCGACCGAGACCACGCCCCAGCCCGACGGCCCGAGCACGCGGACCACGGCGCGGTCGAAGAGAGAGGTGGTCGCGGACTCCACGACCCCGTTGTCGATGTCGACGTTCGTCGACTCGCCCGCCACGTGGCGGACGTCGTAGTAGCGCTGCATCTCAGGCGGGGGCCGGCGCCGACGGCCGCGGGTGGAGGGTCGCGGCCGACTGCTCGGCGATCTTCTTGACCTTCGTGAGGAAGCCGGCCTCGTCGCGCGGCACGAGCGCGTACTTGAGGACCTCCTCGATGTGGGAGACCGGGATCACCCGGAGCCCGACCCGGTACCGGTCCTCGATCATCACGTCGTCGAGGTTCGAGGCCGGGATCAGGACGGTCTTGATGCCGGCCTTGGCCGCGGCCTCGATCTTGTAGGTGACGCCGCCCACGGGCAGCACGTCGCCGCGGACCGAGAGCGAGCCGGTCATCGCGACGTCCTGCCTGACCGGGATGTTCTCGATCGCCGAGATCACGGCCGTCGCGACCGAGATCGAGGCCGAGTCGCCCTCGACGCCCTGGTAGGTCCCGATGAACTGGACGTGGACGTCGACGTTCCGGATGTCCGTCCCCGTGAACTTCTTGATGATCGCCGAGACGTTCTTGATCGACTCCTGCGCGATCTCCTTGAGCATCCCCGTCGCGACCACGGTCCCGCCGTCGTTCGACTGGGTCGGGGTCACCTCGGCCATGATCGGGAGCACCGAGCCCGAGTCGAGGCCGACCACGGCGAGCCCGTTGACCCGGCCGACGGCCGTGCCGGTCACGACCGAGAGGTCGTAGTCCCGCATCCGGCGGATGTAGTCGTCCGAGATCTGCTCCTCGACCGAGCGGGCCGTCTCCTTCGCGGCGATCACGTGCGCGGACGTGGTCAGCTCGGCCCCTTCCTGCCGGGCGAGGTCGCCCGCGACGCGGATCAGCCCGCCCATGTCGCGGAGCTTGAGCGTCAGGTGGCCCTTGCGCATCGAGCGCCGGCGCGCCTCGCGCAGCACCTCGCGGATGGCCGACTGGTCGAAGTGCGGGATCTTGCCGTCGTTCCGGACCTCCTGGGCGATGAACCGGATGAACTTCTGCCGGTTCTCGGGCGTGTCCTCCATGGTCTCGCGCATGTAGACCTCGTAGCCGTAGCCGCGGATACGCGAGCGGAGCGCCGGGTGCATGCCCTGCACCGCGTCCAGGTTGCCGGCCGCGATCATCACGAAGCGGCAGGGGACGGGCTCGGTCCGGACCATCGCGCCGGACGAGCGCTCGGACTGGCCCGTGATCGGGAACTCGCCCTCCTGGAGCGCCGTGAGCAGGTTCTGCTGCGAGTGCGGGGTGAGGGTGTTGATCTCGTCGATGAAGAGGACGCCGCCGTGCGCCCGGTGGATCGCACCCGACTCCACGCGATCGTGGGCGGGCGTCTCGAGGCCTCCGGACTGGAACGGGTCGTGCCGGACATCGCCGAGGAGCGACCCGGCCTGGGCGCCCGTCGCGTCAATGAACGGCGCAACGGCCGTCGGGTCGTGGCTCACGAGCAGCTTCGGCACGAGGGACTCCTCCTTCGGCGTCGAGTAGCGCAGCGCCATGAAGACGAAGGCCGCCGCGATGATGCCCATCAGCCACTGGAACGAGATGAACGAGTACCCGATGATCCCGATCAGCAGCAGCATCAGGAGCGTGTTGCGGAACTGGGTCTTCTTTCTCGCCTCGGCCTTGTGAGCCCCGACGATCTGCTTGGCCCGGCCCGCGGGCACGGTCCGGACGATCGGGTTGTTCGAGTCCTCGCCGTTCGGGTAGACCATGATGTCCTGGATCTCCTCTTTCGGGAGGAGCTCGGCCATCGCCTTCGCGAGCATGGACTTGCCCGTGCCGGGGCTGCCGATCATCATGACGTGCCGGCGCTGGATCGCGGCCTTCTTGATCACCTCGACCGCGTGCTCCTGGCCGATCACCTGATCGACCAGGCGCGGGGGGACATCGATCTCGGAGGACGTGTCCACGGCAACGTCGTCGAAGAGCGCGTCGTCCTGCGCGGAGACCGGTTCAATTGCTGTATCCATTATGATGGTGACCTCTCGACCCGATGTTGATTTATATTTTTTCGGGCCGATCGTTTAAGTACTTTCAGCTCAGGGACGTGAAGGATGAAGGTGGTATGCACGCAGGCCTCGCAGGTCCTCGGCGCCCGGCTCGCGGGCCGGCTCGGGGTGGAGACGATCGACGTGAAGTTCTCGCGGTTTCCGGACGGTGAGATCTCGCTGGCCCGCGGCGCGACCGACGGCGAGACCGTGATCGTGGGGGCCGTCGCGGATGCGAACGCGCTCGTCGAACTGCTGCTGCTCGTCGACGCCTGCGACGAGTCGACGAACACGCTCGTGCTGCCGTACATGGCCTATGCTCGCCAGGACAAGCGCTTTCATCAGGGGGAGCCGCTCTCGGTGCGTGCCGTCGCCCGCGCTCTCTCGACCGGCGTGGACCGGGTCCTGACCGTGAACCTTCACGACCCCTCGACGCTCGCCCACTTCCGTGTCCCGGCCGCGAACGTCTCGATCGCGCCCGAGATCGGGCGGTACCTGGCCGACAGCGACGGGGATCCGCTCGTGCTCTCGCCCGACGACGGCGCGGCGCAGTTCGCAGCGGAGGTCGCGTCGGTCGGCGGGTTCGCGACCGACTACCTCGACAAGACCCGGCTCTCGGGCGACCGCGTGGAGATCCGGCCGAAATCCCTTCCGGTCGACGGGCGCGAGGTCGTGATCGTGGACGACATCATCTCGACCGGCGGCACGCTCGCGGCCGCGGCCCGGATGCTCCTCGCGCAGGGGGCGACCCGGGTCTCGGCGGCCTGCGTCCACGGCGTCTTCGCCGGCGGCGCCCTCCTCCACCTCACGGCCGCCGGCGTCGGCGAGGTCGTCTGCTCGGACACGATCGAGCGGGCGAACTCGTGCATCACGGCCGCCGACCGGATCGCCGCCGCCCTCGGGTGATGCTCGAGATCGACGGGGCGGAGCTCGAGGGCGGGGGCCAGCTCGTCCGGACCGCGGTCGCGCTCGCGGCTCTCACGGACGAGGAGGTGACGATCGTGCGTGTGCGGGCGGGGCGGGAGACGCCCGGGCTCCGGCCGCAGCACCTCGCGGCGGTCCGGGCCGTCGCGGGCTGCTGCGGGGCGCGGGTCGACGGGCTCGCGGTCGGCTCGGACCGGCTCGTCTTCTCGCCGGGACCGATCCGGACGGGCGGAGCAGCGGATCGAGGTCGGGACCGCGGGGGGCATCGCGCTCGTGCTCCAGGCCTGGCTCCCGGTCGCGCTGGAGGCGGGCGGCGCGATCACCGTCGTCGGCGGCACCGAGGTCCCGCTCGGGCCGACCATCGACTTCGTGGATCGTGTACTCCTCCGGTTTCTCCGGGCTCACGGCGCCCGCGCCTCGCTCGACATTCGCCGCCGCGGATACGTCCCGCAGGGCGGCGGCGAGGTCCGGGTTGCGGTCGAGCCCGCCCGGCTCGCACCGATCAGCGCCGCGCGGGTGCCGGTCGAGTCGGGCGCGGTCTCGGCCGCCGCGAACCTGCCCCGCCACGTCCCCGAGCGGCAGCTCGACGCGGCGGCGCAGGCGCTCGAGCCCATGGTAGGCCCCCTCGACGCTGCCGTGGTCGACCTCCGCGAGGGGCCGTCGACGGGCTCGTCCATCACCTGCTGGATCGGGCTGAAGAGCCGGGAGCGCCCTCGGCCGGCGGGGCCTCCCGGCCGAGCGGGTCGGCACGGCGGCGGCCGACGCCCTGCTCGCCGAGCACGCCCTTCCCGGCGAGGTCGACCGCCACCTCGCGGACCAGCTCCTCGTCTACCTCGCCCGGTACGGCGGCTCGTTCACGGCGACGGCCTGCACGCGGCACACGGAGACCGTGCGCTGGCTCCTCGGGAGGTTCGGCCTCGCCGTCGACCGCGCCCCCGCCCCCGGCGGGGGGAGGCGTTCTCGGCATGACCTTCGTGCTCGACGCGTCGGCCTTCTTCGCCGCGGGCGAGGCCGTCCTCGCGGGCTTCGGCCCCGGCGACCGGCTTCTGACGACCCCGTCCGTCCTCGCCGAGGTCCGGGACGCCGCGGCCCGGTGCCGGCTCGAGCTCGCGCTCGAACGCGGCCTTGCCGTCCTCGAGCCGTCGGCGGCCGCGTTCGGGGCCGTCGACGCAGGCGCCGTCGCCTCGGGGGACGCGGCCCGGCTCTCGGGCACCGACCGCGACCTGCTCGCGCTCGCGCTCGAGCACGGCGGAACCCTCGTCACCGACGACTTCGCGCTCCAGAACGCCGCCCTCCGGCTCGAAGCTCGGCTGCCGGCCGATCGCGCAGCGGCGGGCGGCGCCGCGCCGGCGCGGGTACCGGTGCGCCGGGTGCGGCCGGTACGGCGAGGGACCCGGCGAGTGCCCGGTCTGCGGCGCGGCGATCGTGCCGGTGCGCAAAGGCGGATCCCGCGGTCCACGCTAGCGTCGTCGACACCTTCCCGACAATACATAAATAGTCTGTAACGGACCCTTCTCCCATGTCCTCGCTCGACGAGCTGATCGCGAAGGCCCGGCACCTCCTCTCCGAGGGGCACTCGCCCGGGCAGATCGCGGACGAGCTCTCGCTCTCGCAGGAGACCGTGACCTGGCTGTTGACCCAGAAGAAGGGGGACGCCGCGCCGAAGGACGTCTCGATCGACTGGACCGTGGTCTCGGGCAACGCGCTCCTCCTCGACGACGTCGCGCGCCTGATGCTCGACCGGTACCACTGTGGCGCGCCGTCGGGCGAGACGGCCCTCGCTCGACGGGGTCGCGATCGTCGGGATCGCGCTCTCCGGGTGTCCCGCTCGCGACCCTGATCGCGGCGAGCGAGCAGGCCCGGTTCGCGATCTACCATCCGGCCAAGCACTCCTCGGCCGAGAACCCGACGGGCTCGCTCTCGGGCAACTTCGCGGGCGTCGCAAACGAGCGCTGCATCATCGTCGACGACGTGATCACGAGCGGGAAGACCATGCACGAGGTCGTCGCGTACCTCCGGCGGCAGAAGGCGACGCCGGTCGCGATCTGGGTCCTCTTCGACAAGCGCGGCCTGAACGAGGTCGACGGGGTCCCCGTCTACTCGGTCTTCCGCGTCGCGCGGATCGACTGAGTCTGACAAAAGAATATATAGAACGACAAATCACATTTTTAGCACTCTTACCCGATAGGGAGGAATACCCGTGCTTTCAGGACAACAGGTCATCATTCTCAAGGACAACGTCGAGCGGACCCGCGGCCAGGAGGCCCAGCGTTCGAACATCGCGGCGGCCAAGGCCATCGCGGCCGCAGTCAGGACCACGCTCGGTCCGCGCGGCATGGACAAGATGCTGGTCTCAGGGACCGGCGACGTCGTGATCACGAACGACGGGGCCACCATCCTTCACGAGATGTCGGTCCAGCACCCCGGCGCGAAGATGGTGATCGAGGTCGCCGAGACCCAGGACGACGAGGTCGGCGACGGCACCACGACCGCCTGCATCCTCGTCGGCTCGCTCATGGAGCAGGCCGAGCTGATGCTCGCGAAGATGGTCCACCCGACCGTGATCGCGAACGGCTACACCATGGGCATGAACAAGGCCCTCGAGATCGTCGAGGAGAACTCGATCCGCGTCGACCCCAAGGACCGCGAGACCCTCGTCAAGATCGCCGACACCTCCATGACCGGCAAGTCGATCGAGCAGGTCAAGGTGAAGCTGAACGGGATCGTCGTGGACGCGGTCATGACGATCGCCGAGTCGAAGAACGGCGGCCTGATCGTCGACCGCGACGACATCATGATCAAGAAGCAGAAGGGCGAGGCGATCGACGACGCGGCCCTGATCAAGGGGATCGTGATCGACAAGACGCGCGCCTCGGAGTCGATGCCGAAGAAGGTCGCGAACGCGAAGGTCGCGCTCGTCGCCCAGCCGCTCGAGATCACGAAGACCCAGGTCAAGGCCAAGATCCGGATCAACACGGCCGACCAGCTCAACGCGTTCGGCGCCCAGGAGCGGGAGTCCCTCAAGCAGCTCGCGGACGCGGTCGTCGCCTCGGGCGCGAACGTGCTCCTCTGCCAGAAGGGGATCGCGGACCCGGTCCAGTACTACCTCGCGAAGGCCGGCGTCTTCGCGATCCAGGACGTGAAGGAGAAGGATCTGAAGTACGCGGCCCGGGCGCTCTCGGGCCAGATCGTGAACAAGGTCACGGACCTCTCGGCCGGTGACCTCGGGTACGCCGCACTCGTCGAGGAGGAAGACGACGCCGAGCTCGTGACCTTCTCGGGCTGCGAGAACCCGAAGGCGATCACGATCCTGCTCCGCGGCTCGACCGACTACCTGATCGACGAGCTCGAGCGGGCCGTCGTGGACGGAACCTCGGTCGTCGCGGACGCGATGGAGGACGGAACCTTCGTGGTCGGCGGCGGCGCGGTCGAGATCGAGCTCTCGCTCCGTCTCCGCGAGTACGCGGCCTCGGTCGGCGGCCGGGTCCAGCTCGCGATCGACGCGTTCGCGAACGCGTTCGAGTCGGTCCCGCTCACCCTCGCCGAGAACTCGGGCTTCAACCCGCTCGACAAGCTCGTCGACCTCCGCACGGCGCACGCGAAGGGCGGGAAGCACATGGGCCTGAACGTCTTCTCCGGCGAGGTCGTCGACATGTTCGCGGCCGGCGTGATCGAGCCCGCGCGGGTCAAGCGGCAGGCGATCCAGTCGGCGGCCGAGACCGCGGTCCTGCTGATCCGCGTCGACGACATGATGGTCACCCAGACCAGGGCCCCCGGCATGCCGGGGATGTAATCTCCCTTTTTCTTCATCTCCGCGATCGGGCCCCGGTCCCGCGCACCAGAATATCCGCCCGCCGATCGCATCGCTCTCTCGCACGGCTGCTGCCGGAGACGTCACGTTCGAGAGTGCCGGGGGTCACATCGCTTCGGCCCTGTCGGTCTTCTTCATCATCGCCGCCGATCCATCTCTCGGGGAGGTCCCATGGAGCTGATCGAGCAGGTACGGGCAGTCGCCGAAAACTGCGGGGCCGACTTCTTCGGCATCGCGGATCTGACGGGGGTCGCCGACGTCCTCGATCGTGGCGGCCCGTCCGTCGCCGGCTATCCCCGGGCCGTCTCGCTCGGGATCGGCCTCCCGGACCCGCTCGTGGATCGTCTCGGCGAACCGCACGACCGCACGGGGGATGCCCTCTATCGCTATCATACCTATTCCGTGGTGAACCCGGCGCTCGACCGGTGCGCCCTTCTCGTGGCGCGCTGCCTCGCGGATAGCGGATACCGCGCCCTCCCCGTTCCGGCCTCGCTCCGCACGGACGAGACCCGGATCGCCGGCCCGGTCTCCCACAAGCTCGCGGCGCACCTCGCCGGGCTCGGCTGGATCGGCCGGAGCTGCCTCCTCGTCACGCCGTCCCGGGGACCGCGAGTCCGGTGGATCACGGTCCTGACCGATGCGCCGCTCGCGCCGACAGGGGGGCCGTCGGAGCCCCGGTGCGGCGAATGCCGCGCCTGCGTCGACGCCTGCCCGGCCCGGGCCTTCACGGGCCGTCTCTTCGCACCGGGGGAGCCGCGCGAGGCCCGGTTCGACGCGGCCGCGTGCGACCGCCACATCCGGGCGCTCGAGGACGCCGGCGAGCCCGCCGTCTGCGGCCTCTGCGTCGCCGTCTGCCCCTGGGGACGGCGCGAGGCGGAATCGGGGAGCGCGGCCGTACGGGCTAGACCGTGACCCGCCGGAAGAGCAGGGACGAGACCGCGACCATCGCCAGCGCCAGCAGGATCAGCGCGGCGAGGCTCGCCCAGAGCACGGGCGGCGCCGCGAACGAGCGGATCAGGTCGATCGCCCACGAGACCGGGTTGTACTGCGCGATCGTCCTGAGCCAGGGCGGCATCACCGCGTACGGCATCAGGGCCGACGAGGTGAAGAAGAGCGGCATCGAGATGAGCGCGTTCACGGCCGCGTACCCGTCGTGGTCCTGGACGTAGAGGGCGATCGCGGTCGAGAAGGCCGAGATGAGGACGCCGAAGATGAAGAGCACGAGGTAGGAGAAGGCGACCATGCCGGGAGCGAAGACCGTCGCGCCGAGCAGGAGCGCGAGCAGCATGATCACGGTCGCCTGGAGCAGGCCCCGGACCGTGGTGAAGAGGATCTTGCCGAAGAGGATCGCCTCGCGCGGCGAGGGCAGGGCGAGGAACTTGTTCAGGAACCCCAGGATCTTGTCGAAGATCAGGGAGGAGCCGCCCTGCATCCCGGCCGTCAGCATGGTGAGCACCAGGATGCCGGGGGCGATGAAGTCGAGGTACCGGTCGGAGAAGCGGGTCGGGAGCGCCAGCCCGACGAAGATGAGCCAGGCCGCAGGCATGACCAGGGCCGACCAGACGTTGAAGCGGCCCCGGACCCAGCGGCGCATGTCCCGGAGGAAGTAGACGAGGACCGCGTTCATCCCCGCCTCCGGATCATGTTGCGGAACCGCTGGTAGTCGAACGCCCCGCCCTCGTCCTGCCGTCCCGAGAGGGCGAGGAAGACGTCGTCGAGCGTCGGGGCCGCGACCTCGAGCCCGCGGACACGGACGCCTTCGGCCGCGAGGCCGGCGATCAGCGCCGGCACCGCATCGGCCGCGTCGTCGGCGTGATAGACGAGCCGGTCCGCCTCCCGGCTCACGAGACGGGTGCCGTCGATCGCGACTGGCGGCGCCGGCCGGTCGGTCCTGAGCACGATCCGCTCGCCGCCGAGCCGGTGGCGGAGGGCGGCCGGCGCGTCGACGGCGACGAGCCGGCCCTTCGCGATCACCCCGACGCGGTCGCAGGCCTGGTCGGCCTCGTCCATGTAGTGCGTGGTCACGAAGACGGTCATGCCCCGCCTGCGCAGCTCCGTGATGTGGGACCAGATCGCCCGGCGGCCCGCGACATCGAGGCCGATCGTCGGCTCGTCGAGAAAGAGGACTTCGGGTTCGTGGACGAGGGCCTGGGCGAGCTCGAGACGGCGGCGCATGCCGCCCGAGTAGGTCCCGGTGAGGTCGTCGGCCCTGTCCGCGAGGTCCAGGATCCCGAGCACCTCGTCGACCCGGTCGCGGCTCGCGACGCCGTAGAGCGCCGCGTAGAACGAGACGTTCTCGCGCCCCGTGAGCTTGATGTCGACGGCCATGTCCTGCGGGACGTAGCTGATTCGCTCGCGGACGCGCGCGGGCTCGCGGACCACGTCGTGCCCCGCGACTCTCGCAGAGCCTGCCGTCGGTCGGAGCAGCGTGGTCAGCATCAGCACGGTCGTGGTCTTGCCCGAGCCGTTCGGGCCGAGGAGGCCGAAGATCTCGCCGTCGATTCCGAGGTCGAGGCCGTCGACGGCCACGAGGTCGCCGAACCGCCGGGTCAGCCCTGCCGCTTCGATCGCCGTCATCCCTTCCTCTGTACGTTGGTCCGGGGGCGTATTACTACCGCCGGAGGATCCGTCCGGCGGAAAGCGAGGGGTCGAGCCGAAGGCTTATATGGCGATTCGTGCCATGCTATAGCATAGCACTTGAGGGGAGAGGGATGAAAGCGGTACTGATAGCAGCCATTGTCGGCCTGCTCGTGGTCTCGGCCTGTTTCGCGGGCTGCACCCAGGCGCAGGCCTCGCCGGCCAGTCTCAAGCTCGGGGTCGTCGCCTCGATGACGGGGCCGGCCTCGACCACCGGCAAGGACGTCTGGCAGTCGGCGCAGCTCGCGGCCGACGAGATCAACGCGAAGGGCGGCGTCTTCGTCAAGAGCCTCGGGAAGAACGTGACCGTCGAGCTCGTCCAGGGCGACGACGAGTCCACCCGCGAGGGCGGGCAGAAGGCCGTCACCAAGATGATCACGGACGACAAGGTCCAGGCCCTGGTCGGCGGGTTCTCGTCGGCCGTGGTCACGGCCCACCAGTCGATCGTGGCCGAGAACAAGGTCCCGTACATCATCACGGGGGCCTCGAGCTCGACCGTCACGCACCGGACCGATATCGACAACTCCACGATGTTCCACCACGCGCCGATCACGGACGCCTCGGCCTCCCAGACGACCATCTTCGTCGACGAGGTGATGCGGCCCGCGATCAACGCGAAGTTCGGCCGGCCGGCCGACCAGCCGCTCCGGATGGCCGTGATCTACCAGGACAGCCCGTTCGGCAAGGGAGCCCTGTCCTCCATCAAGGACACGATCGCGGCGAAGGGCCTCAAGGTCCAGGTGATCGCGGAGGAGCCGTACAAGATGGGCGAGACCGATTACCGGACCATCCTGACCTCGGTCAAGGCGAAAGGGCCCGACGTGGTCTACCCGATCGCGTTCCTGAACGAGGAGGTCCCGATGCTGACCCAGGCCCGCCGCGACGTCGGCCTCAACACCATCTTCCTCGGGGTCGAGTGCGTGGACGACCCCGACTACTACAAGGGACTCGGGCAGTACGGCGACTACTCGATCATCGAGAGCCGGTTCTCGCCCTACGCCGTCCCGAACGGCTCGATCAGCGCGAACGTCGAGGCGTACAAGAAGAACTACGCGGCCAAGTACGGCGCGTCCCCCGGCATGATGGGGGCGGCCACGTACGAGGGCGTCTACGTCGCGGCGGCGGCGGCCGAGAAGGCCGGTTCCACGGACCGTGCGGCGCTGGTCTCCGCGCTCGGGACTCTCAAGGTCCCCGAGATGGTCGAGTCCATGGAGGGCGGCACGATCTCGTTCGGGAACCCCTTCCGCGAGAGCCAGTTCAACCTCTTCATGGAGCAGCTCCACTGGGATCCGGCGACGCAGCTCCTCCGTCCGAAGATCGTCTGGCCGGCCGAACTGCAGGAGACCGGGTTCCAGATCCCCGACTGGTACCAACCGGGATCCGTCTGACGGCAGCGTGATGAACCTCGATCACCGTGCGACAGGCATCCCGGCCCGCGGGCCGGGTGCCTCCGCAGGAGAGATGAGATGAAAGCAACCTATGTGATCCTCATCGCCGGGCTCGTGCTCGCGGCCGCGCTGGTTGCCGGCTGCACCACGCAGCCGGCGGCACCGGCGACCCTCAAGCTCGGGGTCGTCGCCTCGATGACCGGACCGGCCTCGACCACCGGCAGGGACATGTGGCAGTCGGCCCAGCTCGCGGCCGACGAGATCAATGCAAAGGGCGGCGTCTTCGTCAAGAGCCTCGGGAAGAACGCGACCATCGAGCTCGTCCAGGGCGACGACGAGTCCACCCGCGAGGGCGGACAGAAGGTCGTCACCAAGATGGTCACGGACGACAAGGTCGATGCCCTGGTCGGCGGGTTCTCGTCGGCCGTGGTCACGGCCCACCAGTCGATCGTGGCCGAGAACAAGGTCCCGTACATCATCTCCGGGGCCTCGAGCCCGACGATCACGCGGCGGGCCGACATCGATACCAGCACGATGTTCCATCACTGCCCGACCACGGACGATTACGGGGCGAAGACGATCCAGTTCGTGAACGAGGTGATGCGGCCCGCGATCAACGCGAAGTTCGGCTTCCCGGCCGACCGCAGGCTCCGTCTTGCCGTGATCTACCAGGACAGCCCGTACGGCAAGGGGGTCCTCTCCGCCGTGAACGACACGATCACGAAGAATAATCTCCCGATCGAGATCGTCGCGAGCGAGGCCTACAAGATGGGCGAGACCGACTTCCGGACCATCCTGACCTCGGTCAAGGCGAAAGGGCCCGACGTGATCTACCCGGCCGCATTCCTGAACGAACAGGTGCCGATGATGACGCAGGCCCGCCGCGATGTCGGGCTCGATACCATCTTCCTCGCGGTCGAGTGCAACGACGACCCCGACTACTACAAGGGGCTCGGGCAGTACGGCGACTGGCTCGATCATGGAGAGCCGGTTCTCGCCCTACGCCGTCCCGAAGGGCCCGATCGCCGCAAACGTCACCGCCTTCAAGAAGGCCTACGCGGACAAGTTCGGCGGCTTCCCCGGGATGATGGGCGCCTCGACCTACGAGGGCGTCAACGTTATTGCCGCAGCGGTCGAAACGGCCGGCACCACGGACAAGGCGAAGGTCCAGGCGGCCCTTGCCACGATCGCCGTCCCCGAGATGATCGAGTCCATGGAGGGCGGCGCGATCTCGTTCGCGAACCAGTTCCGCGAGAGCAGATCGAACCTCTACATGGAGCAGCTCTCCTGGGATGCGGCGAGCCAGACCCTCCGGCCGAAGATCGTCTGGCCGGCCGAACTGCAGGAGACCGAGTTCCAGATCCCCGAGTGGTACCGCCCCGGGAGCGTCTGATCCGATCGGAGGAGGTGCATGGCGATCGACTTCGGCACCCTCCTCCAGATCCTCTTTTGGGGGCTCTACGCGGGCTGCATCTACATCCTGCTCGCGACCGGCGTGAACCTGATCTTCGGGGTGATGAAGACCGTCAACTTCGCGCACGGCGAGCTCCTGATGATCGGGGCGTACGTGACGCTGACGTTCTTCACCCTGACCGGCTTCAACCCCTACGTCCTTCTCCTGGCGACCGTCCCCGTGCTCATCCTGCTCGGTGTCGCGGTCGAACGGCTCGCGTTCCGGCCGGTGCTCGGCTCGCACAAGCTCAACGAGATCTTCCTCTCGATCGGGCTGATCTACATCTTCCAGAACGCGGTGGCGATGATCTGGGGCGACGACTACCAGACGCTCCGTTCACCGTACGAGTCGATGGGCATCACCATCGGCTCGTTCCGGATACCGCTCGATTACGTGATCATCATCACCATCACGATCGCGGTCCTGGTCGGGCTCTTTCTCCTCCTCAGGAGGACACGGCTCGGGCTCGCGCTCCGCGCGACGAGCCAGAACCGGAAGGCCGCGATGCTCTCGGGGATCAACGTGGAGCGGATGGACATGATCGCGTTCGGCCTCGGCGCCGGGCTCGCCGGCGCAGCCGGCACGCTCTGGGCCGTGAGCGGCCTGGTCTTCGACCCGTACATCGGCTCCGTGCCGGCGGTCAAGGCGTTCGCCATCGTGATCCTCGGCGGGCTCGGCTCGATCCCGGGGGCGATCATCGGCGGGCTCTTCTACGGCGTCGCCGAGAGCGCGGCCACCTTCACCCTCGGCGGGGCCTGGAAGGACGCGATCTCGTTCGTGGTGCTGATCGTCGTCCTGATCTTCCGGCCGACCGGGCTCTTCGGCGAGCGGGGGGAGTAGCATGGACCTCGATCGGTTCCGGCCGTACCTCGTCTGGGTCGCACTCGCGGTCGCCCTGCTCGTGCCCTTCCTCACCTCGGGGAGCCTCTACCTGCTCACGACAGCGGCCATCGCCCTGGTCTTCATCATCTATTCGCAGGCCTGGAACTTCCTCGCCGCCTCCGGCCAGGGCTCGCTCGGCCACGCGGCGTTCTTCGGGATCGGCGCCTACGCCTCGGCCCTGACCGCGTCCCGGCTCGGGCTGCCGCCGGCCATGACGGTCCTGCTCGGCGGCCTCTTCGCGGCCGGCATCGGCCTCCTGATCGGGCTGACCTGCGTCCGCCTCAAGGAGTGGTTCCTCGCGATGGTCACCTTCGGCTTCGCGATCATCATCCAGACCCTGATGGTCAGCCCGTTCGCGGGGATCTCGGGGGGCTGGGACGGAACGGCCGCGCCCGCGCTCGTGCCGTCGTCGGTCCCCTTCGCGCCGTGGATCCAGTACTACCTGATCCTCGCGTTCCTGATCGGGGTCCTGCTCGTCTTCCGGCACCTGCTCCGGGGCAGGGTCGGGCTCGCCTTCGCCGCCATCCGCGAGAACGAGGTCGAGGCGCGGGCCTCGGGCCTCGACCCGGTCCGGTTCAAGCTCTTCGCGTTCGGCGTCAGCGCCCTCGTGGCCGGGATGGCGGGCGCGCTCGAGGTTCACCTCTTCGGGTACGTCACCCCCGAGGTCTTCGGGACCGATATCTCGTTCTGGCCGATGATCTACTCGATCTGCGGCGGCCTGGGAACGCTCGCGGGCCCCATCGTCGGGACGATCGCGATCACGCTTCTCTGGGAGGGGCTGCGCGGGCTCGGGCTGAGCTACGCCCGGTTCGTCATCATCGGCGTGCTCCTGATCCTGACCATCATCTTCCTGCCGACCGGCCTCATCTCCCTGCCCAGGCGGCTCGAAGAATGGAGACGTCGTCGGGCGCAGCGTGCCGAGGAAGGCTGAGGGGCCTCGTCAGAGGCCCAGGTAGGAGGCCTGCACCTTCGGGTCGTCGAGGAGCGCCGTCGACGGCCCCTCGAGCACGACGCGGCCGTTCTCGAGGACGTAGGCCCGGTCCGAGACCTCGAGCGCGCTCCGGACGTTCTGTTCGAGCAGCAGGATGGTCAGGCCCTCGCGGTTGAGGGCCGCGATCGATTCGAGGACGGTCGAGACGAAGAGGGGCGAGAGGCCGAGCGAGGGCTCGTCGAGGATCAGCAGGCGCGGCTGGGCCGCGAGGGCCCGGGCGATCGCCAGCATCTGCTGCTCGCCGCCGGACATGGTCCCCGCGAGCTGGTCCCGGCGCTCGGCGAGGACCGGGAAGAGCTCGTAGATCCGCGCATCGTCGAGAGAGTCACGGGCGTACGCGCCGAGCGCGAGGTTCTCCGCGACGGTCATGCGGGGGAAGAGTTCGCGCTTCTCGGGCACGATCGAGATGCCGCGCGTGACGACCTCGTTCGGCCGGAGGCCGGTGAGCTCCTGGCCGTCGAACCGGATCGACCCGCGGGCGGGCCGGTTCAGCCCCATCACGGTCTCGACGAGCGTGGTCTTGCCGGCCCCGTTCGGTCCGAGGACCGTCACGCACTCGCCGTCGCCGACGGTGAGCGAGAGGTCCCAGAGCACCTGCAGGCGCCCGTGGTAGACGTCGAGGGAGTCGATCTCGAGCACGACGCCTCGACCTCAGGCCGTTGCGGCCCTGCCCAGGTACGACTCGATCACCCGCGGCGCCGCGAGCACCTCGGACGGCGGGCCGTCCGCGATCTTCTCGCCCTTGTCGAGGACGACGATGCGGTCCGAGACGCCGGTGATCACGCGGAGCACGTGCTCGATCAGCAGGACCGTGGTCCCCTCGTCGCGGATCTTCCGGATAAGGTCGATCGCCTCGGCCGACTCGGAGGGGTTCAGGCCCGTCGTCAGCTCGTCGAGCAGGAGGAGCTGCGGCCGGCACGCGAGCGCCCGGGCGAGCTGGGTCCGTTTGAGCTCCATCAGGTTCAGGTGAGCGAGCAGCCGCCCGGTCTTCTCGTCCGGGAACCCGACGAAGGCGAGCTTCGCCTCGGCCTCCTCGCGCGCCTCCTCGCGGGACGGGGTATGGTGGTTGCCGAAGCATGCGCCGACCATCACGGCCTCGGCCGCGGTCATGCCGGGAAACGACTGGGGGTGCTGGAAGGTCTTGGCGATCCCCCGGCGGCAGAGCCGGTCGAGGCCGAGGCGGGTGACGTCCTCGCCGCGGAACGTGACCGTGCCGCCGTCGGGCCGGTACACCCCCGAGATCACGTTCAGGAGCGTCGTCTTTCCCGCACCGTTCGGCCCGACGAGACCGACGATCTCGCCGTCGCGGACCCGGAGGTCGACGTCGCGGAGCGCGACGAGCCCGCCGAACCGCTTGGACACACCCTTCGTCTCGAGCATCGTACCCTCTGTAGTGTGCTAACATGTAGCATGAGAGAGGATAAATCTTCTGCCCGACCCCCCTGCCTCGCCCATCACCCCCCCCGTCCCCGGGCAGGATCGGTTCGGGCGACCCGGGCGAGGGTCGTTCGATACGCTTATACGACTCCGAGCCGAATATTCAAGGCCTCTCCTGCCGAGGTAGTCTAGTCCGGGAAGGCGTCGGCCTCGAAAGCCGATGGCGCTTTGCGCCTCGGGAGTTCAAATCTCCCCCTCGGCGTCTCTTATCCGAGTTTCGCTCCTCAGCACGCGATCGGCCCTTGCCGTCCTGCCCTCTCCTTGGTCACCCCCGGCGACAGGAACATTGATCACCGATCTCGGTAAATCTGACAGTACCGTGCCGGATCCGGAGAGTACGCAGGGACGATCGCCCGGAGAGCCGCTCGTCTGCCCCGCGCCGCCGCCGGCGCCGATGCTGACCGAGAAGCGGATCGTCCTCCTCATCGCCCTTCTTGCCGGGTTCATCACCCCGTTCGACGGGTCGGCCGTGAACATCGCCCTGCCCCAGATCGGGGCCGAGTTCCACATGGACGCGGTCGCCCTCTCCTGGATCGCGACCGCGTACCTCCTCGCCACCGCGGTCTTCATCGTTCCCTTCGGCCGCATCGCCGACATCCACGGCCGGAAAAAGGTCTTTCTTGCGGGGATCTCGGTCTTCACCGTCGCGTCGCTCGCCATGACGCTGGTCCCGTCGACGGCCGCCATGATCGCGGTCCGGGGGGTCCAGGGGTTCGGCAGCGCGCTGATCTTCGGGACGGCCATCGCGATCCTCACCTCGGTCGTCTCGAAGGAGGAGCGGGGGCGGTCGCTCGGGCTCTACATCACCGCCGTCTACCTCGGGCTCACCATCGGGCCGTTCCTCGGCGGTCTCCTGACCTCGCTCTTCGGGTGGCGCTCGATCTTCCTGATCAACGTCCCCATCGGACTGGTGGCCATCGTCCTCGTCGTGACGAGACTGAAGGGGGAGTGGGCCGAGTGCCGCGGGGAGCGGTTCGACCTCGTCGGGTCCGTGCTCTACGGCCTCGCCCTCGTCGCGGTCATGTACGGCCTCTCGGAGCTGCCGGCCCCGGTCGCGAGTCGGGCTGATCCTCGCGGGGCTCGCCGTCCTCGCGATCTTCATCTGGTACGAGTTCCGGTCGCCGTCGCCGGTCCTCTCCATGAACCTCTTCGTCGGCAACCGGGGCTTCCTCTTCTCGAACCTGGCCGCGCTGATCAACTACAGCGCGACCTTCGCGGTCACCTTCCTCATGAGCCTCTACTTCCAGTACGCCCGGGGCTTCTCGCCCGCCCTCGCCGGCTTCGCCCTGGTCCCGCAGTTCCTGCTCCAGATGCTCGTCTCGCCGTACGCGGGCCGGCTCTCGGACCGCGTGGAGCCGCGGATCATCGCCTCGATCGGGATGGGGGTGACCGTGCTCGGCCTCGCTCTGCTCACGATCCTCTCGGAGGCGACCCCGCTCTGGTACATCATCGCCTGCCTCGTCCTCCTGGGGCTCGGGTTCGGCCTCTTCTCGTCGCCGAACACGAACGCGATCATGAGCGCGGTCGACCGGCGGCACTACGGCGTCGCCTCCGGGATGAACGGGACCATGCGGCTCCTCGGGCAGATGCTCTCGATGGGCATCGCGACGACGATCTTCGCCGTCGTGATCGGCCATGTCGAGATCACGCCGGAGTATTACGACGCGTTCGTCAACAGCGTCCAGATCGCGTTCGTCGTCTTCACGGTCCTCTGCCTGTTCGGCGTCGGCGCCTCGCTCGCGCGCGGCGCGTCCCGCTGATCGGCCGCGCGGGCCGGTTCGCCGTTCAACCCTCCGTCGTCGTGAGGCGTCGCAGCGCGCGATCGAGCGAGTCCTGGACGTACCGCATGCTTTCCATCTCCTTCGGGTCCGCCATTCGCCTCTCCATCTCGGCCGGGTCGACCTCTTCCGTCCGTTCGTGGATCCACCAGACGTTCCCCCACGGGTCACGGATCCGGCCGACCGTCTCCCCGAAGAAGAGCGGCGTCACCTCCGTGACGACGGTTGCGCCGTCGTCCCGCGCCCGCCTGACCGTGGTTTCGGCATCCTCCACGTAGACTCTCAGGAAGCCCGGGGTCTCCGGCCAGCCCTCTCGACGGTCGAAGAGCATGATGACCGAATCGCCGAGCTGCACCTCGACGTGATCGATGAAGCCCCGAGCGTTCACCATGCGGCTTCCCGCTCTCTCCCTTCCGCCGAAGGTTCTCTCGATGAAGGCGACGAGTTCGCCGGCCCCGTTCGCGATGATCCAGGGAGTGACCGTATGGTAGCCTTCCGGTAGTGCAGGCGGTTTTCCTGTCATGTTTCCCCTCTGCGTCGTCTCGATAGGCGAGTACGGCACGGAGTGACGTGAAACGCGATAAAATAGTTCCTCTGATCGATCCCGGCCTCACTGCTCTCGACGATCGTCGCGTCAGGCGAACGAGGCGCCCTGCGGACTGTGTCGAGGCGGTATGCCGCCGGCGTCGAACCCGATACGAGTGGCCATCGGCGGCACGGCCCGCCCCGCCACCGCAGCTCTTTATCTGGACGCCCGCCACCATCTCCCACGATGCGCTGTTCCGTCTGCGGGGTCGAGGGGACATCGTTCCGCCGCGGCCGGAGGCCGTCGGGCGAGGTCGTCCACCTCTGCCCGGCCTGTTACGAGCGGCGAGGAGGGGACGCTCGGGCCGACGGGCGAGGGATGCGGCTGCCTGCCCGCGCCGCTCCCGCCCGACTGAGCGGACTCCGGGCGAGAATATCTATCTGGTCCGGCGACGAGTCGTGTGCATGACTGCACTCACCCGAAACGCTCTATCGGCACGCAGACCACGGTCGGGGTCCACCCGGTCCTCGTCGTCGGCTGCTACGACACCAACGGCCGGCCGAACGCGATGACCGTGGCCTGGGGCGGGATCTGCTCCTCGAAGCCGCCCGCGGTCGCGGTCTCGGTCCGGCCCGAGCGGCACACGCACGCGGGGATCGCGGCCCGGAAGGCCTTCACGGTCTCGGTCCCGTCCGAGGCGCATATCGCCGAGGCCGACCTCTTCGGCATCGCCTCGGGGCGCGACCTGGACAAGTTCGGCGCGACGGGCCTGACGCCGGTCCGGGCCGAGCACGTCGACGCGCCGTACGTCGGCGAGTTCCCGCTCGTGCTCGAGTGCCGGCTGATCGAGACCGTCGAGCCTCGGCGCCCACACCCAGTACGTCGGCGAGATCGTGGACGCGAAGGTCGACGAGGACTGCTTCGGCGAGGACGGCAAACCGGACCTCGCCCGGATCCGGCCGTTCCTCTACGACACGTTCGGCAACGGCTATCACGCCGTCGGGCCGCGGGTCGGCGACGCCTTCTCGGCGGGCCGCCGGTTCCTGCCGCGCTGAGCCCTACCCGATCGTCCGGACGATCCGCTCGCGGTCGACCCGGCCCGAGAGCCGGAAGAGGAGGGCGAGCACCGCGGCCATCGCGAGCACGGCCGCCCCCTCGGCTGCGGGCGAGGGCACCTCGCCCACGACCACCTGCCCGATCGAGAGAATGGCGATCAGGCCCATCACGAGGCCGAGGTTCAGGAGCTGGTTCTCCCGCAGGCCGAGCACGAGCTGGACGAGGCCGAGCAGGCCCACGGCGACGGCCGTCACGAGCGGGACCAGAAGGACCAGGTGGACCGCGAGCTGCGGCGAGAGCGGGAGGGGCACGTGCGCGACCAGCGCCGCCGCGGCGACGGCACCGCCGATGCAGACGAGCGCGATGAGCGCGGCCGCCCCCGCGCACCCCACGACCTTCCCGGCCCAGAGCGACGGGAGCGTGAGCGGCGACGCCAGCACGGTCTCGATCGTCCCGTCCTGCTTCTCGCGGAGGAACGCCTGCTGGGCGAAGAGGTACCCGAGGAAGACCCCGAGCACCGGCGCCTGGAGGTAGACGCCCGCCAGCCCCCGACCCGTCACGAGCGCCGTGAAGATCGGCATGCCGCCCACGATCAGGCCCACGAGCGTGCCGGATGCGATGACCGCGCGGGCGCGGCCGAGCGCCAGGAGCTCGCGCCGCGCCACGATCAGGATCGGGTTCACGCGGCCGCCCTCCCCATGGCCTGGAGGTAGACCTCCTCGAGCGAACGGGTCCGGTACCGCGCCTCCTCGACACCGATGCCGGCCCCGAGGAGGGCGCCGAGGAGCGCGGCCGGCGCGAGCCCGGGCGGGAGCGAGAGCACGATCTCGTCGTCGTCCAGCTCGATCTCGGCGGCGCCGGCGGCCTCGAGCACGCGCTCGGCCCGGGTGCGGTCCGCGCCGGCGGCGAGCCGGATGCCGTACCGCCGCGGCCCCGTCCCGCGCCGGAGCGCCTCGACTGCGCCGAGCGCGGCAAGGCGGCCCGCATCGAGGATCGCGACGCGGTCGCCGATCCGTTCGACCTCGTCGAGGTGGTGGGAGTTGATCAGGACGGCCGCCCCCGACTGCCGGGCGAGGCTCGTGATCAGGTCGCGGATCTCGGCCTGGGCCGACGGGTCGAGACCCGAGGACGGCTCGTCCAGGAAGAGCACCTCGGGGTCGTGGAGGGTCGCGCGCACGAGGCCGAGCCGCCGCTTCATCCCCGTCGAGAAGGTCCCCACCCGGTCGTCGGCCCGCTCGAGGAGACCGGCCTCCCCGAGCCGGTCGTCGATCGTCTCGCGGCCGACGTCGTGAAGGGCGCCGTAGAAGGCGAGGTTCTCGCGGGCCGTGAGCCGGTCGGCCATGCCCGACTGCTCGAGCAGCACCCCGACGCGGCGGCGAAGGTCGGGCCGGTCGGCGAGAGGGGCGCCGAAGACGAGGGCCTCGCCCGCGCTGGGCCGGAGGAGCCCGAGGAAGAGGCGCATGGTCGTGGTCTTGCCCGCACCGTTCGGCCCGAGCAGGCCGAAGACCTCGCCGGCCTCGACCGAGAACGAGACCTCCTCGAGCACGTGCCGCGAGCCGAACGCCTTGGCGAGCCCGCGCGCTTCGATCAGCGGCATCTCCATCACTTTCGACCTTTGGCCGGAAAAACCCGGCGATAGCCTCATGCCCGCGCCCGATCCACCACTCGTACCCGCTACAGCCATGGTCACCCACCACCTCAACCCGACGCTCGTCGCCCGCTACTTCTTCTTCGAGTGCCCCCGGTACCTGCGCCTCTCGGCCATGCCCCTCGGGGCCCGGCAGGTGGGGCGGTTGCCGAGCGGGGCTCTGCGGCCGAGCCTCGCGGCCCGGTTCCTGACCGAGGAGGGCGAGCGCTGGGAGGCCGAGGTGGTCACCACGAAGATCCCCGCCACGGTCCACATGGCGGCGCCGGGCATGCCGAACCCCGGCAGACACCGGCTCTCGCCCGCGCGGACGCAGACACTGCTCGGGACGGCATCGCCGGGCGAATACCTCTTCCAGGCGACGCTCGTGCCGCCGCGCGACCTCCTCGCCCCGTACGGGCTCGACCCGGGGCTCTGCCGGTTCAACGAGTGCATCCCGGACCTGCTCGCCATGAACGACGGCGGGGTGGTCCGCGTCGTGGACGTCAAGGCGAGCGAACTCCTCCGCGGGAGCCACCGCGTCCAGGTCGCGCTCTACGCCCTCGTCCTGGACCGCGTCCTTCGCGATCTCGGCCTGCCGCTGCACGCCGACGTCGAGCGCGGCGGGGTCTGGCTCCACGGGCAGGACCGACCCGAGTGGTTCGACCTCGCCCCGGGGATGCGGGTGCTCCGCGACTTCTTCGCCGAGGACCTGCCCCCCATGCTCGCGGCCGATCCGCTCTCGGTCGGGTGGCACCTCCACCACCGGTGCGAGTGGTGCCCGTTCTACCATCACTGCCGCAACGAGGCCGAGACGACGAACTCGGTCTCGCTCCTCCCGTACCTCTCGGTCCACGCCCGGCGGTACCTGCACGAGGCCCCATGGGACGGGGGAACGGCGGTCGAGACCCTGGACGACCTCGGTCGCCTCCTCGAGCGCGACGACGCGGCGACCATCTTCTCGCTCGCGGGCTCGCTCCGGAACCAGGAGGCGGCGTACGGGCGCGCCCTGGCGGCCCTCCGCACCGGCGCCGCGGTCCCGCACGATGCGGTCTCGATCGCGTTTCCGCGTTCAGAGGACCTCCGGCTCGTGCTGACCCTGCAGGAGGACCCGGTCACGGGCATGATCTACGCGGCCGGCCTGAACCGGTACGGCGGGAGCCGCGTCTTCGGCTCGCCCTCGGAGACCCGGGTCTTCGTGGCGGAACGCCGCGACGACTGCCCCGCGATCGTCGCCGCGTTCCTCCGCGACCTCTACGACCTGCTCTCGGCCGTCCACGGCCACAACGGAGGGCGGGAGTGGGCCGAGCAGGTCTCGCTCCAGGCCTACGTCTACGACCGGTACGAGCTCGACCTGCTCAGCCGCCTCCTCCACGAGGCCGTCGGCGACCCCGCGCTCGCGCAGATGGCGCTCGCCCTCCTCTTCCATTTCCAGGACCCGGGGCTCGCCGACGCGGACCGGCACCCCGAGGGCGAGGTCCTCTTCCCCGTGATCGTGCTGACCCGCGTGCTCCAGCGGATGGTCGCGCTCCCCGTCCCGGTCGCGTACGGCCTCCCCGAGGTCGGGGCCGCGCTCGGCTGCCGCTATCGTCTGCCCCCGCGACCCCACCTTCTGGTTCGACCTCTCGAACGTGCTCAGGAGCGACCTGGCCCTCCGGGCCTGGGAGGAGGGGCGCCCCGAGCTCGCGGAGCGGGTGGAGCGCGAGCTCGAGCGGCGCGTGCGGGCCGCCTCGTCCGTGGTGGACGGGGTCCGGCAGGCGCTCGGCGGCCGGGGGCTCTTCGCCTATCCCCCGAAGTTCCGGTTCCCCGAGCCGTTCGATCTCGCCGCGCCCGAGCTCTCGCGGCTCGCGTTCATCGTTCGGTACGAGTCGTACCTGAACGCGCTCGAGCTCCGCGAGCGCCGCGCCGAGCCGTTCGACGGGCGGGTCGCGGACGGCGTCTCCGTCCCGCTCGTCTACCAGGGCGGCACGACGTGGGTGCCCGCGGTGCCGGTCGACCGGTTCAGGGTCGTGCGCGAGCACGGGCTCGAGCACGGTGTCTCGGTCTCGCTCCTGGTCCCGGCCGGCGAGGAGGGCGAGCGGACCCAGCAGCGGCACGACGACGTCCGGCTCAGGTCGATCCGCGCCCGCCCCCCGCCCGGTTCCTGGTACGTCCGGCTCCGGCCCGACGACGACCGGGGCGACCGCATCGCACGGTTCGAGGTCCGGTTCTCGCGGCGGCCGGACCCGTTCCCGTTCGCGGTCGGAGACCGCGCCGTGGTCCACCCCGTCGCCAAGGACTACACCTCGGACCAGGTGCTCGCCCGGCTCGCCGCGATCGACGGCGCAACGGACCCGCCGCTGCTGCGCCTGATCCGCGATCCGGTCGGCTTTGCGGAGCCCGTGGACGAGCCGGACGGCGTTGTTGCCGACGCCCTCGCCCGGGCCGAAGCGGCCGAGATGACCGCGAGCCAGCAGGCCGCGCTCCGGCACCTCCTCGACCGTCGCCTGACCCTGGTCTGGGGGCCGCCCGGCACGGGCAAGACCACGTTCCTCGCCAGGGGCCTGCTCGCGCTCGGGCGGGCGCGTGCGGCGGCAGGACAGCCGACACGGATCCTGGTCTCGGCCCTGACCAACGCGGCCATCGAGAACGTGCTCTCGTCCATCGTCGAAGAGCGGCGCAAGCAGGGGATTGCCGACGACCTGCTGATCGCGAAGCTCGGTCGCTGGCAGGGACGGCAGGAAGGCCGGCCGGCGTCCAGTCCCTCGAGCCCCGCGACGTCACCCCGGACCGGCTCGCCCGGCGCGCCATCGCGGTGATCGGCGGAACCGGGTACAAACTCGACCGGATCGCGGACGGCGACGGCGGCCCCTGCTTCGACCTGCTCGTGGTCGACGAGGCCTCGCAGCTCCGGTTCCCCGAGCTCGCGCTCGGCCTGGACCGGCTCGGCCCGGACGGCCGGCTCGTCCTCGTCGGCGACGACCTCCAGCTCCCGCCGATCACGAAGGGCGAGTACCCGCCCCCGGCCGACGGCCTGCCCGGGCTCGAGGCCTCGGCCTTCGCGTACCTGCGCGCGCGGGATGCGAAGGGCGATGCCGGCTTCACCCGGACGCTCACCGAGAACTGGCGCATGAACGCGACCCTCTCGCGCTTCCCGGCCGAGACGATCTATCCCGGCGAGCTACGCCCCGGCCACGCCGGCGATCGCGTCCCGAACGCTCGCCCTCCGCGCGCCCTCCGAGGACGGCGCCGGGGACGGGAACATGGGCCTCCTCGCGTTCCTGCTCGCGCCCGGCCACCCGCTCGCGGTCGTGGTCATGGAGGACGTGCGGGCGACGGTCGAGAACCGGCCCGAGGCCGAGCTGGTCGCCGGCCTCGCCGTGCTCCTTCGCGCACGGCTCCTGGATCCGTCACGGGGGCGGCCGTACGCGCCGACGGAGGAGGGCGACCGCGCCTTCTGGCGCGACGGCCTCGAGATCGTCTGCCCGCACCACGCCCAGATCCACGCGGTCCGCCAGCTCCTCGGCCAGATGCACGAACGCGACTGGGTGCCGTTCGTGGACACGGTCGACAAGATGCAGGGCCAGCAGAGCGAGGCCGTGCTCGTCTCGTACGGGGTCAGCGACGTCGAGACGGCGCTGGCAGAGGCCCGGTTCATCTACTCGCTCAACCGGCTGAACGTCGCGATGACCAGGGGGAAGGCGAAGTGCGTGGTCTGCCTGCCCCGCCCGCTCCTGAAGGCCTCGCCGGTCGTGCTCGAGGACGAGGAGGCGCTCGCAGGGCTCTCGCACATGCTCGCGCTCGTCGAGTTCGCGAAAGCCAACGGCGAGGAGCGGACCTTCACCTGGACGGACGGGAGCGGAGCGGCGGCCCGCGTCACGGCCGTCCGGGCACGGGTCGAGCCCGGGGCCGACGGCGGCCGGTCCTGAAGCGAAGGGTTTGAAAAAGAGGACCGGGGCGACGCCCGGCCAGATATTGGCGGTGGGTGACTCCGTGGCGATTGCGAGGCGACGTGCGGACGCGGATACGGTCAGGACCCTTCGATCAGTTCCTCGACGATGCCCCTGCCCGCCGGGTCGTTCGCGAACGCGCTCTCGACCGCGGCCATCCCGCTCTCGCCGCCGACCTTCGAGAGCGCGGCCGCGGCCGCCCAGCGGCAGCACTCGTTCTCGCCGTTCAGGTTCGCCACGAGCGCGTCCACGGAGCGGGCATCGCCGATGTGCTCCAGGGCCCAGATCGCCGGGACGCGGACCAGGTAGTTGTCGTGGCCGGCCGCGGCCACGAGCGCGTCGACGGCCGGTGCGCCGATCCGCTCGAGCGCGACCGCGGCCCGCCACCGGGTCTCGCGATCGTCGGACACGAGCATCGCCCGAGATCACCTTCACGGCGCCCTCGCCGTGGGCGGCGACGGCCTCGGCCGCGTCGAGCATCTCGTAGGTCGTTCCCTGGACGAGCTTCTGAACGAGCTCGCTGACATTCTGGTTCTGCTTCTCCATCTCTCTCCTCTCCTCTGCCGAATCTATCGACACAACCAACTCTCCCGGGGTATATAATAGAAATTTGCACTTCGATATTGCCGTGCAATATCGACGGGCGATCCACGGCCCCGGAACGGCGGACGGGGCGTTCAGGTGCCGGCGCTCGCCTTCAGCCCGACGATCCCGGCCACGATCAGGGCGAGGCAGACGAGGCGGACGAGCGTCGCGGGGCTCGCCGAGGAGGAGGATGCCGACGAGGACCGTGCCGACGGCGCCGATCCCGGTCCAGACCGCGTAGGCCGTCCCGATCGGCATGTCCCGGACGGCCAGCGAGAGGAACTAGAACGAGGCGACCATCGCGGCGATCGTCACGGCCGACTCGAGCGGGCGCGTGAAGCCCTCGGTGGACTTGAGGAGGACCGCCCAGACGATCTCGAAGACGCCGGCGATCGCGAGCTGGGTCCAGGTCATGGCCGTTCTATCGGCGTCGGGCCATATAGAGCAACCGCTGCCGGGTCCTGAAAAGGAGAGGCGCGCTCGAGGCGGGGATGACACCTCATGCCCGATTCGGATCATGGCACATCCATGGCACGTCCTCTGGCAAGACCCGGCGCACGCCCGTATGGCGGCGGATCGCCGAACGGAGCCGTCTCCGGCGAGAACGAATAAACGACGTGCCAGACTCCCGGAAACACACGGACGGACGGAAAACGGCGGAGGAGTCGCACGATCTCTCTGCTTCCGAAGTTCTGGCACGTCACGTGTACGATATTGATAAAATAGAGTCCGATAACGATTCGGAGCACTCTCGCCCCCCCCGAAGATGTTGCCAGAGGTCGTGCCAACCCGCGTGCCAGGGACGTGCCAGAATGCAATCCTGGCAACTCGATCGAGGCCGGGCAGTTTGCGCCGACGGGCCGAGGCCCTCGACGGCCGGCCGCGACGAGGACGATGGCGAGGACCGGCAGGGTCCGCCGGGGCCGCCGGAGGCCGGGCCCGGCCGCGTGCGCCGCGAACGGCAGCTCCCCGAGCCAGCGCGGGCCGGCGCCGCGATCAGCAGAGCTTCCGCACGATGCTCGAGGACCCGGCGTACGTCTCGTCGCCCGAGAACGCGGCGCCGTACTGGACGTAGGTGTCCGCGTCGTAGTTCGGGGTCGCCGGCTCGTGCCTCGCGAAGCTGAAGCCGCCGTTCTGGTCGGTGGTGGCGAACTGCATCGGGGCCGGGCTCGCACACGCGCCGTTGTCGCAGCTGGCCCAGCGGAGAGCGACCGTCCGGCCGGCGACGGGGTTGCCGCCCGAATCGCGGAGCTCGCCAGCGAGGGTGAAGCTGACGTCCCCGGAGGGGACGGGCACGGAGCAGGTCGACACATTCAGTGTGAGCGTGGTGGGCGTCGGCCCGATTGCCCCGGAGAGCGGGCTTTGCGACCCGTTCCCGGCGAGCAGAACGCCGGCCGCGATGCCGACCACCGCCACGGCCGCGATCGCGATCAGAAGGAGATTCCGGTTCATTGAACATCACCTGTTCGGATGCTGTACGCTCCGCCGTCGGGATGATAAGGGTATCGGGCGCCGCGATCAGGGCGCCCGCGCGGCCTTCCGCGCGGCCAGCCGCTCGACCGCTGCCGCAGTCCACGTCGCCGCAGAGCTCGAGCCGGCCGGCCGCCGACGGCCGCGTCCACGAAACCCTTGCCGACCGGCGTCCGGACGAGGAGCGTCGTGCAGCCCGAGGCGGCGCCGACCGCCCCCGCCGAGATGTCGGCGGACGGGGCCGTCAGGTCCGTGCACGTGGCGCAGCCCGGCCGGATGCAGTCCTCGAGCTCCTTCAGCGGGAGCACGAGCGCGTTGCCGTCGGCGAGCATCACCTCGAGTTTCCCCTTCACGTCGAGCCGGCGGATCTGCCAGGGCTCGATCCCGTGCTCGCCCCGGAGCTTCCCCTCCACCAGGCGGTCGTAGTCGAACGACTCCGTGCAGAAGAGCCCGACCACGAGCCGGACCGCGTTCGCGTACGGCACGAGCAGGTCGTTCTCCGAGGCCCGCATCCGGGCGATCGCCTGGACCACGCAGGGCAGGCCGATGATCGCGATCCGCCGGTACTTCCGCTCGATCACGGCCACCTTCAGGGCCGAGAGGAGCGGGACCCACCAGCTGTACCGCGAGCCGGCGGTCGTGACGAGCGCCTCCCCGGTCGTCACGAGCGTCGAGACCGGCTTGTGCGTCCACCGGTCCTCGCTCACGGTCACCACCGCGTCCACGAGCCCCGCGTTCAGCGCGTGCTCGAGGATGGCCGTGACCGCGCCGCCGCTCTGCCGCCCGGCGACCTCGAACGCGGCCTTCGCCGAGACCCGCTCGAGGCACTCGCCGATCCCCGGCGCGGGCGCCGGCACGGCCCGCGGGCAGACCGCGTTGCACGCGCCGCAGGGGACGCTGTCGGTCTCGGCCTTGCAGTAGCCGATGTTCGCGGGGGTCTCCGCGCCCTCGTCGATCCGGATCGCGTCGGCCGGGCAGACGGCCGCGCAGGCGCCGCAGCCCGAGCAGGTGCCGCGGTCCCAGACGGCGGCCTTCAGGTCCTGGTAACTCGTCAGTGCCATGCTCACTCCCATGCGTACTTGTTCGCGAACGGCCGGGCCGAGGCCGGCACGATCCGCGTGTAGTCGTCGTCGAGCAGGGGCGCGACGTCGATCCCGAAGTGCGCCCCGTACGCCTCGATCAGCGGCCGGATCCGCTCCCGTGCCTCCGCGATCGAGCGGCACGGCCGTCGCGCCCACGCCGAGGTACCGCGGGTCGAGCTCGCCCCGGAGCACGATCTCGCCGCCGTGGATCCCCGAGCCGAGCCCGCGCTCCTCGACGGCGGGGCCGCCGTGGCGGGCGAGCACCAGCACGGTCCCGCCGGCCATGTACTCGCCGAGGAAGGCCCGGGCGTACTCGCCGACCACCAGCACGGGCCGTTTCTCGAGGTACTGCTTCATGTGGATCCCGCCGCGGTACCCGATCGGGCCCTCCACGAAGATCCTGCCGCCGCGCATGGAGTGGCCGACCGCGTCGCCGGCCGAACCGTGGATCACGATCTCGCCCGCGTCCATGGTGTTCCCCGGCGCGTGCTCGGCGTTGCCGAAGACCTCGACCCGCGGGCCCGACATGAACATCCCCAGGTCGCCGCCGGGCACGCCGTGGATCTCGATCGCCACGTCCCCGCGCACGCCGTTCGCGATGAAGCGCTGGCCGAGCACGTTCTCGAGGACGATGCGCGTCGCCCCCTCCGCGACCGCGGCCCGGATAAGTTTGTTGAGCGGCGTGTAATGCATCCCCGCCGCGTCGATCACGAGCGTCTCCATGCTCAGGCCCCCACGGACTTGACGTCGAGCACGTCCATCAGCGCCTGGTCGATCATGTACGACCGGAGCCGGTCGCGGTTGCCGCGCAGACTCTCGATCGAGTTGATCCCCGCGGCCCCCATCAGGTCCATCAGCTCGAGGGTCCAGCCGTGGATCAGGTTCGCGACCTGCTCGCCGCCGGTCGCGGGGTCGAGCCGGTCCACGAGGTCCTGCCGCTGGGTCGCGATCCCCCAGGGGCAGAGCCCGCGGTAGCAGTTGCCGCAGACCCGGCAGCCGAGCGCGGCCAGCGCGGCCGTCCCGATGTAGACCGCGTCCGCGCCGAGCGCGATGATCTTCACCACGTCGGTCGACTCGCGGATCCCGCCCGACGCGATGATCGAGACCTCGTTCCGGATCCCCTGCGACCGGAGCTTCGCGTCGACCGCGGCCACCGCGGCCTCGACCGGGATCCCGACGTGGTCGCGGAAGACCCGCGGGGCCGCGCCCGTGCCGCCGCGGAAGCCGTCGATCACGACCGCGTCGGCCGAGGAGCGGGCGATCCCGGCCGCGATCGCCGCGACGTTGTGGACGGCCGCGATCTTGACGAAGACCGGCTTCTTCCACTCGGTCGCCTCCTTGAGCGACCGGACGAGCTGGGCCAGGTCCTCGATCGAGTAGATGTCGTGGTGCGGCGCGGGGCTGATCAGGTCCGAGCCCTCGGGGACCATCCGCGTCCGCGAGATCTCGCTGTTCACCTTCTCGCCGGGCAGGTGGCCGCCGATCCCGGGCTTCGCGCCCTGGCCGATCTTGATCTCGATCGCGGCCCCGCGCTCGAGGTAGTCGATGTCGACGCCGAACCGGCCGGAGGCCACCTGGACGATCAGGTGCTTCTGGTACTCCCGGAGCGGCTCGGCGAGCCCGCCCTCGCCCGTCCCCATGAACGTCCCCGAGGCCGCGACGGCCTTCGCCATCGAGAGCTGGGCGTTCAGCGAGATCGCGCCGTAGGACATGTGCCCGATCATGATCGGGGTCTCGAGGCAGAGGTTCGGCGCGAGCTCGGTCACGAGCTCGACCTCGCCGTTCTCGCGGGTCCGGAGGTCGAGCTGCTGCGGCTTCTTGCCGAGGTAGGTGCGGAGCTCCATCGGCTCGCGCAGGGGGTCGATCGAGGGGTTCGTGACCTGGCAGGCGTCGAGCACGAGCCGGTCGAAGATCATGGGGTAGTCGAGGGCGTTGCCCATCCCCGCGAGGACGATCCGGCCGGTCTTGGCCTGGTTGTAGATCGCCTCGCGCACGCCCCGGGTCCAGACGGGGTGGGTGCGGTAGTCGAGCGGCCGCTCCTCGATCGAGATGGCGTCGCGGGGACAGTACGCGGCGCAGCGGTGGCAGGCCGTGCAGACCCGGGAGTTGACCCGGATCCGGTCGCCGTCGCGCCGGAAGGCGCCGTACGCGCAGTTCTCGACGCAGCGGTTGCAGAGCATGCACTGGTCGGGGTCGATCGAGACCCGGTACTTCGGCGGCAGGCTCCCGATCGACGGGCTCATCGGCACCTCCCGATGATCGGCTCGCCGGCCCGCGGCATGAAGACGCGGTCGAGGACCGGCTCCATCGCCCGGATCGCGGCCTCCTCGCTCGAGACGTAGAGCCGGTCGCCGGCCTCGGCCCCGACGAGGGGGCGGAGCTTCGAGCGGTCCGTGAACGCGACCATCGAGTTCTGGTCCGCGACCGCGATCGCGAACGGACCGTTCATCATCGCGGAGGCGTAGGTGAGCCGGAGGGCGTGGTAGAGCCGGCGGCGGTCCGGCTCCATCGCGTCGATCTCGTCCCAGAACGGCGGCGCGAGGGCCGTGACGGCGAGCTCCTCGGGGAGGCCGTGGCGGCGCACGAGCAGGTCGACGAGGTACGCGACCACCTCGGTGTCGGTGAACATGGTGCACTTGTACCCGAAGGACTCGATGTACCGGCGGTTCGTGCCGTAGCTCGTGATCTCGCCGTTGTGGACCACGGACCAGTCCAGGAGGTTGAAGGGGTGCGCGCCGCCCCACCAGCCCGGCGTGTTCGTCGGGTAGCGGTTGTGCGCGAGCCAGCAGTACCCCTCGTACTCCTCGATCCGGTAGAAGTCCGCCACCTCCTCGGGCCAGCCGGAGGCCTTGAAGACCCCGAGGTTCCGGCCCGAGCTGAAGACGAGCGCGCCCTCGATCGCGGTGTTGATCCGCATCACGAGCTCGGTCACGATCTCCTCCGCGGGCGTGGTCGAGCGGGGCATCAGGTGCACGTCCGGCTTGAAGAAGAAGCGCCAGGGGATGTGCACCTGGCGGAGCCGGGGCGTATCGTGGGTCGGGATCTTCTCGTCGTGGACGACCTGTCCCCACTGGTTGAGGAGGGCTTCGACCTTCGGCTTGGTCTCGTGGATGTTGTCGAAGAAGACGTGGAGGGCGAAGTAGTCGCGGAACTCGGGGTAGACGCCGTACGCGACGTACCCCGCGCCCTCGCCGCTGCCCCGTTCGTTCATCATGGAGAGCGCGCGCCGGATCGCCGAGCCGTCCATCGCCTCCCGTCCCCGGTCGATCACACCGATAATCCCGCACATAGAGCCTCGTGGAAAGAGTACAGCGATCTGCACTCTGTGCCTATCAGGTATGTTAGAAAGAGAATATATAGGATTGGCTAGAAGCTCTCTTCCAGTATGTCGACCGACGTCGTGTCAGCGCTGCTAGAACGGATAGATGCGGACCTGGTGAAGTTCATCAGGCTCCAGTTCTCGGACATCCAGGGGTTGCCAAAGAACGTCGCCATCCCCGCGGCCCAGGCCGAGAAGGCCCTGACCGAGGGGATCTGGTTCGACGGGTCCTCGATCGAGGGCTTCTGCCGGATCGAGGAGTCGGACATGCTCCTCAAGCCCGACCCGCACCTCGTACGCGATCCTTCCCTGGCGGCCCGAGAACGGGCGTGTCGCGCGGTTCATCTGCGACCTCGAGACCTACGGCGGCAAGCCGTTCGAGGGCGACCCCCGGTACATCCTCCGGAAGACGATCGCCGAGGCGGCCGAGATGGGCTTCTCGTTCAACACGGGCCCCGAGCTCGAGTTCTTCCTCTTCGCGATGGAGAACGGCCTGCCCACGACCCAGTTCGTCGACTACGGCGGGTACTTCGACCTCGCGCCGAACGACGCGGCCGAGGACGTCCGCCGCCAGATCGTGCTCGCGCTGACGGACATGGGCTTCGACATCGAGGCCTCGCACCACGAGGTCGCCGAGTCCCAGCACGAGATCGACTTCAAGTACGCGGACGCGCTGATCACGGCCGACCGGGTGATCACCTTCAAGTTCGCGGCCAAGGCGATCGCGCTCCGCGAGGGCCTCCACGCGACCTTCATGGCCAAGCCGATCGCGGGGATCAACGGGACCGGGATGCACATCCACGGCTCGCTCATGAAGGACGGGAAGAACGTCTTCTACGACGCCGACGGCGACCGCGGGCTCTCGGAGACCTGCCGCCACTGGATCGGCGGCCTGCTCGCGCACGCGCCCGCGATCACGCGCATCGCGAACCCGACCATCAACTCGTACAAGCGGCTCGTGCCCGGGTACGAGGCGCCGGTCTACATCACCTGGTCGACCGCGAACCGCTCGGCCCTGATCCGCGTGCCGGCCGCGCGCGGCAACTCGACGCGCGCCGAGTTCCGCTCGCCCGACCCGACGTGCAACCCGTACCTGACCTTCGCGGCCATGCTCGCGGCCGGCCTCGACGGGATCCGGAACAAGACCGACCCGGGCGAGTCGACCGACGTCAACATCTACCACCTCTCCGAGTCCGAGCGGAAGGCGCGCGGCATCCAGATGCTGCCGGGCAGCCTCTTCGAGTCGCACCAGGCGATGCTCTGCGACGACGTGATCCGGAACACGCTCGGCGACCACGTGGTCTCGGGCCTCGACGCCCTGACCACGGCCGAGTGGGACTCGTTCAGGATGTGCGTCCACCCCTGGGAGCTCGACCGCTACCTCTCGATCTACTGAAACTCCTCTTTTTTCGCCGGTCCGAAGACGCGCTCCGCGACGAGCGTGAAGAGCAGCACGAAGACGACGATCAGGACCAGGCCGATCGTGAACCAGGCCGCGTACCGCCACATCCCCTCGAGGTGGAGGACGGGGCCGGTGATGTACTCGGTCAGGACGAACGCGGCGATCGCGGAGGCGCCGAGGATCAGGGTCTCGCGGCGCTGGGACTGCACGGCGGGGTCGGTGGGCATGGCAGTGAGGTCGGCCCGCGCAGCGGAAAAAGATGCGCGGCTAGACCGCGAGGAACCCGTCCGGCGCGAGGCAGGCCGCGAGCGTCACCTCGTTGATCTCGCGGTGGTCGGTCCACGTCGGGACCGCCCGGTGCCGCTCGTCGAGCCAGAAGCCCTCGATCGCGTCCGCGAGCGGGGCCGACGCCTCGAGGGCGCGGACCTCTCCGAGCAGGGCGTCCGGGCTCATGAAGGCGGCCGGCGCGGCCTCGATCGCGGCGCGGAGCCGGCCGGCGCCGCGGAGCCCGAGGGCGAGGCCGAGCTCGCGGAACGCGAGCCGGTACTCGGCCGGGTACCGAGGTCGTGCCCGACCGCGCGAAGGCCGCGACGCCGGACCGGGCCGCGGCGAGCACGGGCCCGAGGAGGCCGGCGCCCGGAAACGCGTCCCGCACCGAGAGCTCCGCGATCCGGACCGCGTCGAAGAGCAGCCCGCCCGTCCCGAGCGGGTCGTCGGTCGCGAGGGCCGCGCCGCGGAGGAGCGCGGCGAGGTCGTCCATCTCCCGCGAGAGGTCCGCGCCCGAGGCCGCCTGGACCTCGGCGTACGTGACGAACCCGTCGAGCGGGTCGTGCTGGCCCATCGAGGTCACGAGCGGGCGCGAGAGGTCGACGGACATCTTCCAGTACATCCGCCGCGGTCCGGGGACGAAGGCCGGGTGGACGGCCTTCACGAGCTCGGCGGCCCACGACGCGTAGACCGGGTCGCGGGTCACGCGCGAGGCGCGGCAGAGCGCGTGGGCCCACTTGGTCAGGTAGTGGTAGTACTGGCCGTCGCGGTCCCACTCGAGCCGGTCGTCGTACGGCCTCGCCGGGCCGCCGCTCGGGGAGCGGCTTGCCGATCCGGAGGCCGCCGGCCGTCGGGTGGACCGGCCCCTCCGACTCGGGGAGGCCCGAGATCCACCCCGTCCGCCCGTCGTCGCCCCGGTGGCGCCCGAGGACGGCGTGGACCTGCTCGACGAGCGCGAGCGCGCGGGCGCGGCAGGCGGGTTCGCCGGTCGTCTCGGAGAGCCCGAGGTACGTGCAGACCGCGAACGCGTCGGTCCAGAGATACCGCGCCGGGGCGGCACCCGCCGGTGCGAGCCCGGTCCTGCGGGCATACTCGCGAAGGATCTCCTTCGCCCGGTCGGTGGCCGTCGCCCTGTTCATGACCGATCACTCCGCCCGGGCCTCTGGCCGCCATGAGATTTAAATCCGGTATCCGGCCGGAACGCTTAACCCGTCGCCCCGCCAGTCCGGTGCATGCGCTCCGTCATCGTCTACACCTCCGTCCACCACAACAACACCGAGAAGGTCGCCCGGGCGATGGGCGGCGCCCTGGGTGCGGAGGTCGTGCGGGCCGCCGATGCGACGGCCGGGACAGTGGAGTCGGCCGACCTCGCGGGCTTCGGCTCCGGGATCTACTTCAACAGTCACCACAAGACCCTGCTCTCGTTCGCCGAGGGCCTGCCCGACCGGCCGAGCGGCAGCGGACGCGCCTTCGTCTTCTCCACGAGCGGGCGCGGCAGCAAGGGGAGCCACCGGAAGCTGAAGGAGATCCTGGCGAAGAAGGGCTTCGAGATCGCGGGGGAGTTCGCCTGCAAGGGCTGGGACACCTACTCGATCTTCAAGTACATCGGCGGGCTCAACAAGGGCCGGCCGGACGGGGACGACCTCGAGGACGCGGCGGCCTTCGCCCGGGGGCTCGCCGGGTCCTAGAACGGGCCGTCCTGCTCGAACGACCGCCCGAACCGGAGGGCGAGTTCGGCCCTGCAGAGCTCGGCCCCGAGGTACGCGGCATGGTCGAGCCGCGAGACCCGGCCCTCGGCGAGCAGGGTCGCGAGGACGTCCTGCCACCGGCACCCCCGGACCGCGACCCCGTCGTGCACCGCGACGATCCGGCCGTCCTCGAGCCCGATCCGGAGGTTGCCGCGGGGGTCGTACTCGACCTCGTCCGGCGCCGGGCCGGCCTCGACGGCGGTCTCGTAGACGAGCGGGGGCTCGCGCCGCCGCCGCTTCTCCTTCAGGACGAGCAGGTCGATCCCGAGGTCCTTCGGGTACGGCCGGCACCGGGTCAGGACCATCATCTCGGTCGCGCGCCGCATCTCCCGGATCGCGCCCCGGGTCTTGTCCGAGTGCTCGGCCGTGAAGACGATCGCCGCCCCGACCTCCTGGGCCATGCCCGCGAGCAGGGCCTGCGCGCCGATCGAGTCCGCGTCGAGGAGCTCGACCACGTTGCCCGCGCCGAAGAAGAGCGGCACGCCGTAGTCGCGGAACTCGCAGAGGGACCGGACGAGCCCCGAGCCGACCGGCTGGAGGAGCGGGTCGCCGATCAGGGCCCGGCATCCCGCCGCCCGGGCGGCCGCGAGGTTCTCCTCGAGGGACGAGTAGCGCGGCACGACCACGGCCGCGGCCCCGGACTCGGCCACGGCCCGGCCGATCTGGGGGATGTTCTCCTCCTGGAGCGAGAGGACGAGGTCCGCGCGGAAGAGGGCGGCCGCGATCAGGGCCGGGTCCTGCGTGTCGACGGCGAGCGGCCCGTCGATCCCGTCGAGCGCGCCGAAGCAGCGGGCCACGTCGGCCGGCGTCGCGTCGAACCCGAAGCCGAGGTCGACGATGTCGGCCCCGTCGCAGAAGGCCCGCTCGACGTCGCCCCGGAGGTCGGGCCGGCGGTGCGCGTCCATCAGCTCGGCCAGCACCTTGCACCGCGCGGTCCCGCCGACCTTCACGCCGCGGAGGAGGAGGTCCCAGTCCGCGTTCTTCTCGATCGACGAGACCTTCCGATACGCGTCGTCGCGGCGAAGGTGCGCGGAGCAGGTCGTCGGCGGGCACGTCGCGCGAGAACTCGACCCTGCCGAGCAGCCCGACCATCAGCGGCAGGTCGGCCGCGTGGCGCGGGCCGCGCAGGACCGGCACGCCGGTCTCCGCCTCGACGCCGGCGAACGAGGCCGTGCACATCCCCGAGACCACGACGTAGTCGTACCGGCCGGCGCGGACCAGGTCCAGGAGCTGCCGCGGCGTGAGAAACGACGCGATCTCGCCGGTCACGACCACCTCCGCATCGAGCCCGGCCACGGCCTCGCGCACGACGGCCTCGGTCGCGGACCCCGTCGGAAAGAGGAGCGGCATCAGTTCTCCTTAATAGGCTCGAAGAGATAAAGTAACCTGATGCTCGCCTGCGACCTGCACGTGCACACGCGCTTCTCCAAGGACGGCGAATCATCGGTCGAGGACGTGCTCGCCCGGGCGAAGGCCGTCGGCCTCGCGGCCGTCGCGATCACGGATCACGACACGCTCGAGGGCGTCCGGTACGCGGCCGGCCTCGCGGAGCGGCCCGTCCTCGTGATCCCGGGAATGGAGGTCACGACCTCGGACGGACACCTGATCGCGCTCGGGATCTCGGAGCTCATTCCGCGGGGACGGCCGGTGTTCGAGACGATCGAGCTCGTCCACGCCCAGGGCGGCATCGCCATCCTGCCCCACCCGTACCACCGGCTCCGCCACGCCGTCGGGTTTCACGAGCGCAACGCGATCGCCGCGGCCGACGCGGTCGAGGTCTTCAACAGCCGCTACATCTTCGGCTCGGCCAACCGGAAGGCGGGCCGGCGGGCGGCACGCCTCGGCAAGCCCGCGGTCGGCGGCTCGGACTCGCACGCCGCCCGGTACGTCGGGTACGGCCGCACCCTCGTGGACGCCGAGCCCGAGGTCGGCGCGATCCTCGAGGCGATCCGGGCGGGGCGCTGCTACCCGGCCGGCCGCATGACGCCGCTCCGGACGTACACGGGCCAGTCCCTCCGGTCGACCTGGCGGCGGGTCCGCCGCCGCGTCCGCGTATGAGGGTCGCGTTCCGGCTCGGCTGGTGGGGGGCCGGCTTCGCCGGGTCCCAGCGCCAGTCCGGCGAGCGGACGGTCGAGGGCGAGCTGATCCGGGCCTGCGCCAGGACGAAGGTCTTCGAGGACCCGTACAGGGCCGGCTTCTGGCTCTCGGGCCGGACCGACCGCGGCGTCCACGCCCGGGCCCAGGTCGGCGCGCTCACGACCGACCACCCCGAACGGGTCGGCGCGGTGCTGAACCGCGCGCTCGAACGCGACGTCTGGCTCACCGGGACGGCCGCGGTCCCCGACGACTGGCACCCCCGCTACGACGTCTCGTTCCGGACCTACCGCTACTTCTTCGCGGACCCCACGCTCGACGCGGAGGCGATGGATCGGGCCGCGAGCCCGGTTCGTCGGCAAGCACGACGTCTCCCGCCTCTGCCGGGCGGGGTCCCGGTACCCGGTCCGCCGGATCGCCGTCTCTCGCATCCTGCCCGGCACGGCCGGGCCGGTCTACGAGGTGACGGCCCGGTCCTTCCTCTGGCACCAGGTCCGGTGCATGGCCGCCGCGCTCGAGGCCGTCGGCCGGGGCGAGCTCGACGAGGGGTCCATCGACGCCCTCCTCTCGGGCGCGTGCCGGCGAAACCAGCCGGCGGCCCCCGCGGACCGGCTCGTGCTCTGGGAGGTCGGGACGTCGTTTCCGTTCGCGCCGGTGCCGCTCGATGCGGAGCGGGCGGGCGGATTCCTGCTCGCGACCGCGCAGTCCCACCGGGCCCGGGCCGGGATCGCGGACCTGCTCCGCGCCGGCTGATCAGACCGGCCGGGCCTGGACCTTGGCCGGGAGCAGCCGGTCGATCATGAACTTCGGGATCTGCTCCGAGGTGCGGACGGAGAGGGCGAAGTGCGCGTCCTGGCCCTGCATGCCCAGGTACTCGGCATCGAGGATGAAGTCGAACGAGAGGAGCTGGATGCCGAGCAGGGCGACGGTCGCGTGCTTGGCCGAGATCTCGCGCTTCTCGCCGAGCTGGATCTCGTACGGGACCTTGTCGACGGAGAGGGTGACGCTGTGGGGGACGGGATCGCGACGATGGTGATGTTCCCGATCTGGACCGGCTCCGCGTTCGGAAAGACCACGTCGTAGGCGACCGTGTACGGGTAGGTGGCGTTCCCGGCCGACGTGCCGATCGAGACCGAGAAGCTCAGGACCGCGACGATCGCGACCACGAGGACCACGCCGATCGCGGCGAGGGCGATGGTCAGCGCGCCGGTTCCGCCGCTGGTCCTCGGGCGTCGCTCCGGGGGCGCGGACGGGGGCGGCGGCCTCGCCGGGGGCGCCGCCGGCGGAGGCGCGGCGTCCGGCACCTCGGAGGCCGTCGGCGTCGTCCCGGGGATCTCGTAGTACAGGTCCTCGTCGGTCATGGCAGTGATCTCGGAACGGGCAGCCATAAGCATTGTCCCGGTGCCGCACGTTTAAGACGGCGCGGGGCCAAGCTCTTCAGGATCGTGATGAATCCACTCCCCGCCGAGGAGTACGTCCACAAGTGCACGACCGCGTGCGCGGGCTGCACCTCCTCGCTCTCATTGCGCTATGTCCTGAAGGCGGCCGGGCCCGACACGGTCCTGGTCGTCCCGGCCTGCTGCACGGCCGTGCTCCAGGGGGTCTACCCGGCGACCGCGATGAACGTGACCGTGTACAACATCGCCTTCGCCGCGGCCGCCGCGACCGCGTCCGGGATGGCCGCGGCCTTCCGCCGGGCCGGGAAGAAGACGAACGTGATCTGCTACGCCGGCGACGGCGGCACGGTCGATATCGGGATCCAGAGCCTCTCGGGCGCCCTCGAGCGCGGCACGGACTTCCTCTACATCTGCTACGACAACGAGGCCTACGGCAACACGGGCATGCAGCGCTCGGGCTCGACGCCGATGGGCGCGGTGACGACCACGACGCCCGGCGGCAAGACCGAGACGAAGAAGGACCTCGACCGGATCGTGGCCGCGCACGACCTCCCGTACATGGCGACGGCCTGCGCCGCGTACCCCCAGGACCTCTACGCCAAGGTCGCGAAGGCCCTCTCGATCCCCGGCCCGAAGTTCATCCATCTCCTCAGCCCCTGCCCGCCGGGCTGGCGGTACTCGGCCGAGCGCTCGGTCGAGGTCGGCAAGCTCGCCGTGAAGACCGGGCTCTGGGTGCTGTACGAGCGCGAGCACGGCCAGCTCCGGATCAACCCGGTCTCGAAGGCCGCGATGAAGCGCCCCGCCCCGATCGACGACTACCTCGGGGCGCAGGGGCGCTTCAAGGGGATCTCGGGCGAGGCGAAGGCCGCGCTCGCGTCCGCCATGGAGCAGAACCACCGGCGGCTCCTCGCCGAGGAGGCCGGCCAATGCTGACGCTCGCGACCGGCAACAAGGCCGTCGCGGAGGCCGCGAGGGCGGCCCGGCCCGGCGTGATCGCCGCGTACCCGATCACGCCGCAGACCGAGATCGTCGAGCAGCTCGCGAACTACGTGGCCGAGAGGTCGCTCGACGCCGACTACATCCCGGTCGAGTCCGAGCACTCGGCCATGGCCGCCTGCATCGGCGCGTCCGCGGCCGGCGCGCGGACCTTCACGGCGACCTCGTCCCACGGCCTCCTGTACATGCACGAGATGCTCCACTGGGCCGCCGGGGCCCGGACGCCGGTCGTGATGGCGAACGTGAACCGCGCCCTCGGCCCCGGCTGGAACATCTGGGCCGAGCACACGGACGCCTTCTCCCAGCGCGACACGGGCTGGCTCCAGGTCTTCGTCGCGACCGTGCAGGAGGCGTACGACGCGACCCTCATGGCCTTCCGGATCGCCGAGGACGAGCGCGTGCTCCTGCCGGTGATGGTGAACCTGGACGGGTTCCTCCTCTCGCATATCACGCAGTCCCTCGAGACGGTCGAGCTCGGCGACTTCATCCCGCCGTTCTCGCCTGCCGCACGCGATCGACGTCGCCCACCCGCGCGGCTACGGCACCCTGACCGGCCCCGAGCATCTACTTCAAGTTCCGCTGGGACATGGAGCGGTCCATGCGGGCGTCGAGGGACGTGATCCGCGAGACCGAGGGCGAGTTCGCCCGCCGCTTCGGCCGGGCGTACGGCCCGACCGAGGACTACCGGTGCGAGGACGCGGACGTGGTCGTGGTCGCGCTCGGCACCCTCGGCAAGGAGGCCGAGGTCGCGGTCGACCTCCTCCGCGAGGAGGGGGTGAAGGCCGGGTCCATGCGCCTGCGCTGGTTCCGGCCGTTCCCGGCGCTCGACCTCGGGGGCCGCGACGTCGTGGTGATCGACCGCGACTACTCGTTCGGCTTCGGCGGCGTGGTCGCGCAGTCCATCCGCGCGACGACGCGGGCCGAGCCGTACTCGGTGATCGCCGGCCTCGGCGGCCAGGAGGTCACGTACGACGACATCGCGCAGTTCGTCCGGCAGCGTGAAGCCGGGAGCGAGTTCTGGTTCGGGGTGAGCGACTGATGTTCGAGATCCGCATCCACTCGCGCGGCGGACAGGGCGGCGTGACGGCGGCCAAGCTGATCGCCCAGGCCGCGTTCCACGACGGCAAGTACGCGACGGCCTTCCCGTTCTACGGGGCCGAGCGCCGCGGCGCCCCCGTCGTCTCGTTCGTCCGGATCAGCGACGCGCCGATCAAGGTCTACTCGCAGGTCAGGAGCCCCGACATGGTGATCGTCCTCGACGCCTCGGTCATGGACGCGACCGACGTGCTCGCCGGGCTCAGGGAGGGCGGCGAGGTCGTGATCAACGCGGCGGAGCCGCCCGTGCATCGAGGGCCACCCCGTGCACGCGGTCGACCTGACCGGGATCGCGCTCGCCCAGAAGCTCGTGGTCGCGGGCTCGCCGATCCTGAACACGCCCGTGCTGGGCGCGCTCGCGAAGCTCGGGCTCGTCTCGAAGGAGTCGGCCGTCGCGGCCATCGCGGAGACGTTCGCCGACCCGCGGAACGTCGAGGCCGCGAAGGCCGCGTACGAGGAGGTGCAGGCATGATCGACATAGCAAAAGAGCGGCTCGCCATGTCCGTCCCCGGCGAGGGGGCGGCCGGAAAGACCGGGTCCTGGCGGGTCTTCCGGCCCGTGGTGGACAAGGCGACGTGCAACGCCTGCGGCCTCTGCGGCATCTACTGCCCGGACGGCTGCATCGACGCCGACCTGAACGTCGACCTCGAGTTCTGCAAGGGCTGCGGGATCTGCGCGAACGAGTGCCCGAAGAAGGCGATCGCGATGGCCCGCGAAGTGCGGTAGGCCGGCAACGGCCATCGCCACTATTTTAACCCGTCCCGCTCCAGATCAGAAGCGATGGCGCGCGGGACGGAGATCGAGAAGGGCCGGGTCGAGGCCCTGACCGACGGGATCTTCGCGATCGCGATGACCCTGCTCGTCCTCTCGATCGGGGTGCCGGCGATCCCTGCCGGGCTCTCGCCCGACGTGGTGCTGCCGGGGCTCGTGGCCGGGCTCTGGCCCGAGGTGCTCGCCTGCGCCATCGCGTTCCTGGTGCTGATGAGCTTCTGGCTGGGCCACGAGCAGCTCTTCGGGCTCGTCGCGCGGCTCGACCCGGCCTTCGTCAACCTGAACCTGATCACCCTCCTGGGGATCGTCTTCGTCCCGTTCTCGAGCGCGCTGACCTCGGACTACGGGACCACGCGGATCGCGATCTGGATCTTCGCCCTGAACCTGGCCGCGATCGGCCTCCTCTACGCGGCGCAGCTCCGCTACCTCGTCCGGCACCCGGCCCTGCTCGCACGCGCCCATCACCCCGGACGAGGCCCGCCTCGGGTACGCCCGCTCGCTCTGCAGCCCGGCCGCCGCCCTCCTGGCCGTGCTCCTCTCGTTTCCCGCGCCCCAGGCTCTCGGCCTACTCCTACTTGCTGATCCCGGTCTTCCTCGCGATCGCGGATCACATGTGGTCGCGGTAGTCGCCGGCGGGGACCACGCGCCGCATCCCTCCCTTCCAGCCGTCCTCGCGCCCGTCGCCCTCGCGGCGCGGGATGACGTGGACGTGGCAGTGCATCACGGCCTGGCCCGCGGCGCGCCCGACGTTGACGCCGATGTTGTAGCCGTCCGGGCGATACCGCTCGCCGAGCCAGGCGCGGGCCCGTGCGACGATCTCGAAGAACGAGGTCTGTTCGTCGGGCGCGAGGTCGAAGAAGCTCGCGACGTGCCTGAACGGGATCAGGAGGATGTGCCCGTCGGCCACCGGGTACTTGTCGGCGCGGGCGTACCAGCGGTCGTTCGCGAAGAGCACGTCGGCCGGGTCGGGGTTGTCAGAAGATGCAGGGGTCGTCCGTCACGGCGAATCGACTCACTCTCGGGGCCGCGGAAGAAAAAGGTTTGGCGGGATCGGCCCCCGACCATGACCAACAATATATACCAGGAACGACCATCTCGGCCCGTATGGTTCCTGGTGCGGTGTCCCAGGTCCGCAGGCCCGTGAGCGGCGCCTGGCGGTCCCCCGAGGAGGCGCGCGAACTGCTCGGGCGGGCGAGGTCGAGCCTCGCCCTCGCACGGATGACGGGACACGGCATCATGGTCGAGGACCTCTGCGTGCTCGCCCACCAGGCCGTCGAACGGGCCCTGCAGGCCGTGCTGATCGCCGAGGGAGTGCCCGCGCCGGCCGAGGGATCGGTCGGGTCCATGCTCGCGGCGCTCCGCGACGCGGGGGTCGAGGTCCCCGATCGGCTCGGCCGGGCCGCGAACCTCTTCCCCGGCGAGATCCCGGGAGAGACGATCCGGATCGAGAAGTACTACGAGGCGGTCCTCGTGGCGACCGAGGTCCTCAGGTTCGCCGAGGAGCGGGTCCACAGCTGACACGAACGCCGCGGAACCTGCCGGCCCCGGAGCACCCGGTATCGGGAGATCGGGGTGGAGACATGCGGCTGAGACGCTCCGTGCTCTGGCACTCCCCGGTCCTCCCGTCCATGGAGCGGTGCAGCCTCCGGGAGGGGTCCGATCGCTGGCGCCTCGAGGGGACCGTCCTCACCCTTCTCGACGACGGCCCGGCGGAGATCCGGTACGCGGTGACCTGCGACCGGTCCTGGCGCACCCGGACGTGCACGGTTCACGTGGATCGTCGGGACAGGGCGTGGCGGATCGAACTCGAAGCGGACGGGACGGGGTCCTGGTTCAGGGACGGCACGCGGGTCGACGCGTTCGAGGGGAGAATCGACGTGGACCTCGGCTTTTCGCCGTGCACGAATACGATCCCCATCCGCAGGCTGGCGCCCGCGATCGGCGAGGAGGTCCGGATCACCGTGGTCTGGCTCCGGTTCCCGGAGTTCGATCTCCTCCCGTCCGAACAGGCCTATACCCGGATCGCGGAGAACCGCTACCGGTTCGAGAGCGGCCCCGGGAACTTCAGGGCGGCGATCGAGACCGACGGGCTCGGCATCGTGACGCGATACGGGGACCTCTGGCGGGAGGTGCGGCAGGGGAAGGCGGGAGAGGACCCGCAGCCCGTCGATGACCGGGCGGGCGGGGGATCGTCGGCCCCGCGCCGGGGCACGGGACGGATCCGGACGACATCCCGGGATGACGAAAGCGGCGATCCCCGGCATGGAAGGTAGACCGGTCACCGCCCTCCGCGCGGGGAGCGGAGCGGCCGGAAGAACGCCCGCAGGTCCTCGGCGAAGAGCTCGGGCTCCTCCCATGCGGCGAAGTGCCCGCCCCGCGGCATCTCGGTCCAGTGCTGCACGTCCAGGTGGCGCTCGGCGTACGCACGGGGAAGGGGGACCGGGTTGTCCCTGAAGATGGCGAACCCGGCCGGCACCCCGATCCGCCGGCCCGGCTGCATCGCCGGCGGCGCATGGCCGTCCTCGTAGTAGAGCCGGATCGAGGAGGCGATCGTGCCGGTCACCCAGTAGATCATGATCTGCGTGAGAAGGTCGTCCCGGGGGAACCGGCGTTCGACCTCCCCGTCGCAGTCGCTCCACGAACGGAACTTCTCCACGAGCCAGGCCGCCAGGCCGACGGGCGAGTCGGTGAGGCCGTACGCGAGGGTCTGCGGCTTGGTCGAATGGAGCATGGCATAGGCGCCCTCCTGCATCCACCACTGCTGGATCGAGGCCACGTACTGCCGTTCGGCCTCGGAGAGATCGGGCAGCCCGGCGTTCAGGAAGTAGAAGCCGATGTCGGTCAGGTGGATGCCGACGACCGAGTCGGGGTGCGAGAGCGCCAGGTACTGCGTGACGGTGCTCCCGAGATCGCCCCCCGCGGCGCCGTAGCGTGCATAGCCGAGGAGGTCCGTCATCAGCCGCGCCCAGAGATCGGCGACCCGGACCGAGGTCATGCCGCGTTCGTGCGGGCGATCCGAGAACCCGAAGCCCGGGACCGACGGGACGACCACGTCGAACGCGTCGGCGGGGTCGCCGCCGAAGCGGGCGGGATCGGTGAGCAGCGGGACGACCTTGCTGTACCGGTAGAAGGAGTCGGGCCAGCCGTGCGTCAGGACGATCGGCAGCGGGTCGGGCCCGCGGCCGCGCTCGTGGACGAAGTGGATCCCGAGGCCGTCGATCGAGGCGCGGAACTGGGCGAACTCGTTGATCTTCGCCTCTTCCGAACGCCAGTCGAACCCGTCCCGCCAGTACTCCGCGAGGGACCGCAGGTACTCGGGGTCGGTGCCGTAGTCCCACGCGGCCCCGTCGACCGCATCGGGCCAGCGCGCCCGGGCGAGCCGCTCCCGGAGATCGTCGAGGACCGGTTGGGGGATATCGACCGTAAAGGGCAGAACCGTCGCCATATGCCGCCGTAGACCACCCGGTACGTATTAATGATACCTCCATGCCGGCGGCGGCTCGGCTGGCTCCCCGCGATGCTCTGGCCGACAGGTGCCGGCAGGACGAAAAAAGGGCGGACGGGTCAGAGGCTGAGACCGTCGCCGATCGGGTACGTCTTTCTCCAGCCGGCCCAGGGATCGGGCGCGGCCGTGATCTGGGGGGCCTCCGCCGAGGGGAGGGGGCCGATGATGGCGGCCGATGCCGGGACCGTCGTGTACGTCAGGAGAGCGGGGGAGGGGGAGAGCGGCAGGCGGTCGATGCCCGACGCTGCCCGGCAGCACGTAGATGCCGTTCACGAACCCGTCGCCGTCCCAGTCGGGCGTCACGTCCGAGTACCCGGTCCCGTCGGGGGTGCCCCAGTAGTTGCCGCCGATGAAGCTGTTGCCCACGACGTTCGTCGCGGCCAGGGCCTCCAGGCTCCAGAGGCCGGTGAAGGGGCCGGTCGGGGTCCGGACGTTCACCCGGTTGTTGAAGTAGTTGTCGACGACGGTGAGGTTCTCGGCCGTCGTCAGGTTCAGGCCGTAGTACCGGCTCGAATAGACCCGGTTCGCCCGGATCGTCGAGTTCACGGCGTCCTCGACCTCGATCCCCTCGTCGTTCTCGCCGACGATGTTGCCGAGCAGGGCCACCTCGTCGCAGCCCTGCGAGAGGTGGATCCCGGACCCGCGGACGTTCCCGGTCACGATGTTGTTGGCCACGACCGTCCGGTTGGTCGCGGTCATGTTGATCCCGTCGTCGTCCCGGTCGATCACGCTGCACTCGATCCGGTTGTCGCCGCCGCCCACGACCATGATCCCGTCGTAGGTGTTCGACGTGGCGCTGACCCGCACGATCCGGCTGTGGCTCGTCTCGAAGAGGCCGATGCCGTAGGCGAAGTCGGTCACGGTCAGGTTCTGGATGGTGATGTTCTCGAGCGGGCCGTCGCCGCGGACCCGGATGCCGTAGGTGCCGTCCTCGTCGACGCCGTCGATGGTGTGGCCCATCCCGTCGATGGTCACGTTCGAGGCGTTGACCTCGAGCCAGACCGGGACGGTCGTGTTGACCGCGTCCGTCCCGATCCGGTAGAACCCGGGCTCGGTGATCGCGGTCGGCCCGGTGATCGCGGTCACGGGGCCGGTCGGCACGGGCTCGAGCGGGCAGAGGTCCGGCTCGATCGTGGGCGTCGGGGTCGGCGCGACGGTCGTCGGGACCGTCGTCGGCACCGCCGTCGTGGGTGCCGCGGTCGTCGGAGCCGTGGTCGGCGACCGTGGTGCCGTCCCCGGCGTCAGCGTGGTCGGCTGGCGTCGTCGCCGGCCGGGATCGTGGTCTCGTCGTCGCCACCGTCGCTCGGTCGGCGTCGGGGTCGGCGTGCTGGTGCCGCCGCCGCCGTCGTCGATGGTCGGCGTCGGTCGTCGGTGCAGTCGTGACCTCTGTCGGCTACCTCAGTCGTCGGCTCGGCCGTCGTGACCTCTGTCGTTACTTCGGTCGTCGGTACCGTGGTGACCTCCGTCGTCGCTTCGGTCGTCGGTACCGTGGTGACCTCGGTGGTCGGCTCCACCGTGGTCGGCGTCGGGGTCGGCGTGCTCGGTGCCGCCGCCGCCGTCATCGAAGTTCATGTTCCCGAAGTTTCGGTCCACGTACGTCGACTGGTCGGCCGAGATGACCAGAGTCGTGCATGCCGGCGTTGTCTGCCGGATAGGTCTGCGTCCAGCCCGGCTGTACCTCCTCACTGACACGGTAGTGGCCGGCGGCAAGGTCGGTGAACGAGTAGGCTCCGTTCGCGTCGGTCGTGGTCTGACCGACGGGAACCCACGCCGATCCGTCCCCCTGGACCTCGAGATAGATCGTCCATCCCGAAAGCCCCTGTTCGCTCGGGTCCCACTGCCCGTTGCCGTTCGCGTCGTGCCACTTCGCGCCGGAGATCGAGCCGACGATCGGCACCACCGTCTCGGTCGGCGTCGCGGTCACGGTCTCAGTGACGGTCGGGGTCTCGGTGACGGTCTCGGTCGGTGACCGTCGGGGTCGGCGTCGGACGTTTCCGTCACCGTCGGTGTCGCAGGTTCCGAGCGTCGAGGTCGGCATGGCCGTCGGCCTGCAGGTCAGGACCAGCGGTCGTGGCCGCGTCTGAAGCCCGCGAAGCGATCGTCATAGACCTCGACGTGGATCACGATCCGCGTGGACGATGATCGTGTACCCGTCGGCGAGAGCGTGAACGAGGCCTCGTACCCGTCGGCAGTCTGACCGTCCTGGGAGTAGGCCGACCCAGGCGGAAGTCGGGCGGCGTGCCGTCGTCGCCGGAGTTGCCGTCGTGCTACGACCGTTCTCGCCGATGATCTTCGCGGCCCACGCGTCGCGTCTCGTATCCCTGGCGCGAGCACCGGGACGTCGGGCTCGTCTTCAGGACCAGCACGTAGACCGTGCCCGTGGCGCAGTTGTACCGGAGATAGGCCTTCGACTCGACTGCGGCTTGGCCGGCATTGCCGGCGCGGTACATGTTCGCGAAGAAGTCGCTTCGCGAGGTTCCACTCGCGCGATGGACGCCGTCGACGACGGCCGTGCCCGTCGCCGGGTATGGGGCGGCCGCCAGCGCGAAGCCCGCAAGCGTCGAGGCGACGAGGATGAACACAAGAAGATAGGTGGTGGTGCGAGTCATCAGTGTCCTCCTAGATCGAATCGAATCGAGTGATTATCTAACACCAATGCTATATATACGGTTCGAAACAGCTAAAGTATCCGTTACGGCACATCCGTGCCACCGCCCTCACGAGGCCGTGATGGCGGATGCCCTATCAGCGGCCGGGAGCGTGAACGAGAAGATCGAGCCCCCAGGATTGCCGGCGTCGACCCGGATCGACCCGCCGTGCCGCCCGACGATCCGCTTGACCGTCGAGAGGCCGATCCCGTACCCGTCGTACTCGGCCCGGGCATGGAGCCGGCGGAACGGCTCGAAGATCTCGTCGCGGACCTCCGCAGGCACGCCGATCCCGTTGTCGGCGACGGAGATGCGCCACCGGTCCCCCTCGCGGGCGGCCGAGACGCGGACCCGGGGGCGCTCCTCGCTTCGGAACTTGATCGCGTTCCCGATCAGGTTCGCGAGCACCTGCTCGAGCATGGACCGGTCCGCGAGCACGACCGGAAGCGGGTCGCGGAGCACCTCCGCGCCCGCCTCGCCGATCCGGCCGGCGAGCGAGGCCTCGACGGCGGTCCAGCGCCTCGCCGAGATCGACCGGCTCGAGCAGGAGCGGGCCCGTGCTGACCCGGGCATCGCGGAGCAGGGCCTCGATCAGCCGCTCCATGCGCCGACCGCCCTTCAGGATGTAGTCGAGGAACTCCCCGCCGTCGGGGTCGAGCCGGTCCCCGTAGCGCTGCCGGAGGAGCTCGGCGAACGCGACGACCGTCCGGAGGGGCTCGCGCAGGTCGTGGCTCGCGACGTGGGCGAACCGCTCGAGGTCCGCGTTCGAGACCCGGAGGGCCTCCTCGGCGCGGACGCGCTCGGTCACATCGATGTAGAGCCCGGCCACCTGGCCCGGGGCGGGCCGGTAGAGCCGGACCTCGAACCGCCGGTCTCCCGTCCGGCCGGCGAACGGGATCACTCTCGGGCCGCCCGGTCCCGGCGACCCGGACGAACGAGTCGAACCAGGGGGGCAGCGGTTCTCCATAGAGGTCCCGCAGGGTCTTCCCGATCGTCTCGTCCCGCGTCCGCTCGAACATCCGTTCGTTGGCGGCGTTCAGGTCGAGGACCCGGAAGTCCGTGGCGCGGCCGTCGGGATCGGCGATCGCCCCGTAGAGCACCATCCCCTCCTGCAGCTCGTCCACGAGGGAGCGGTAGCGCGCCTCGCTCGCCCTGAGGGCCTCCTCGACCCGGCGCGCCTCGGTCACGTCGTGGACGATCGAGTAGAGCAGGGTCCGCCCGTCGCATCAGGACAGGACCGGAGAAGACCTCGACATCGCGCTCCTCGCCCGAGGCGAGGCGGTGGACGAACCGGAACGGGGCCTGCTGCCCGTCGACGGCCTCCCGCATCCCGGCCATGACCGTCGCTTCCGGCGCGTCGTTCAGGTCGCCGATCCGCATGGCGCGGAGGACCTCGCGCGGATAGCCGTAGAACTGCGCGGCCGCAGGGTTCGCGTCCACGATCCGGCCGTCGGCCGGGTCGATCACCAGCACCGCCGTGTGGTGCCGCCAGAAGAGGGCGCGGTACCGGTCGTCGAGGGCCCGGCGTTCGCGGCTCACCCGCCGGTACCGGTCGACGAAGACGGCGATCCCCGCGACGAGGACCCAGAACGCGGCCCGGCCGACGAGCGCGACGGCGACGGGGATGCCCGGCGGCGAGAGCAGGAAGCCGACGGCCGAGAGGAGGATGACGGCTGCGGCGGCCGCGGGCGGGGGAACCCGGGGCAGGCCGAAGACCACGACCAGGAACGGCACGATGAAGAAGAACCCGACCCCGTACCCGAGCGGGCTGATCGCGTCGAGGTAGAGGACGGCCGCCGCGAGCAGCACCGCGACTGCGGCGACGACGAGGTCCCGGGACGAAGCGGGGCCGGGGGCTTCCCGGGACCCCGTCGCCTCCGCCGCCGACATACCATATACGGTTATCCCTGCCACGATATTAATCCGCTGCGATTACCATGGTCCGGGCCGGCCGGCACGGGACAGGCCCGCGGCATCGTTGGAGGGCAGAGCGGAGGTCCGCGGGCAGCCCCCCTGAAATGACTGCGGGGACGGGCCACGCTGCTGGATCGTCCGTGCGGTCAGGTTTCGACCGCACGATAGTGCCGCGGAGTCCGCATCCCGCGCTACCGAAGCCCGTCCGGCGTTGCCGAAAGGGCCGGCGGCGAGGAGATCGGGTCGGCCGTCTCCGCCCGGGACGCAGAGGCCCGGTGCCGCTCGCATCGCGCATCGCCGCCCGCGCACCGCCCGGGTACCGCCGTCCGGACGAATCGAGTATGATTAATAGTGATAAATCACCATATTCAAGAAGAGGGTTTTTGTGGACGTACTGTACTTCCTCCTGCTCGCCCCGCTGATCGCGGCCGTGCTCCTGTACGTGCTGCCGGACCATCCCGTCCGGGACTGGCTCGCGCGGATCGCGGCCGTGGTGATCGCGGGGGCCTCGCTCTACCTGCTCGCAACGGCGTACAACAAAGGCACCCAGCTGATCGTCTTCCCCACGGAGCCGGCCGGGTACATCCTCGAGGGGCTGGGCCTCCTCCTCGCGCTCGTGATCCTCGCGCTCGCGGTGAAGTATAAAAAGCCGGTCGCGGCCGTCCTCGTGCTCATCAACGCCGCGCTCCTGCTCTGGTTCATCGTCGTGTACTCGCCCGGGATGGAGGTCGAGCACAACCTCTTCGTGGACGAGTTCTCGATCGTGATGGCCCTGATCATCGGCGTGATCGGCTCGGCGATCTGCGTCTACGCCGTCCCGTACATGCGGACCTTCCACGTCCAGCACCCGGAGATCCCGGACCGGCGGCGGATGTTCTTCTTCATCCTCTTCGCCTTCCTCTCGGCCATGTTCGGGATCGTCTTCTCGAACAACCTCGGCTGGTTCCTGGTCTTCTGGGAGGTCACGACCTTCTGCTCGTTCATCCTGATCGGGTACACCCGGACGGAGGAGGCGATCGACAACGCGTTCCTCGCCGTGGTGCTGAACCTCGTCGGCGGGATCGGCTTCGCCCTGGCCCTCCTCTGGCTCGGCATGACCGGGGGATCGCATCGAGCTCGACAAGCTCATCGCCGGCGGGGCCGCGATCGCGCTCGTGCCGGCCACGCTGATCGGCTTCGCCGGGCTGACCAAGGCCGCGCAGCTGCCGTTCTCGTCCTGGCTCCTCGGCGCGATGGTCGCGCCGACGCCCGTCTCGGCCCTGCTCCACTCCTCGACGATGGTCAAGGCCGGCGTGTACGCGATCGTCAAGTTCGCGCCCGTCTTCGCGAACACCCTCCCCGGGCTCCTCCTCGGGCTCGTGGGCGGCGTCACCTTCCTCGCGGCCTCGGCCATGGCGGTCACGCAGTCGAACGCCAAGCGCGTGCTCGCGTACTCGACCGTCGCGAACCTCGGGCTCGTGGTCGCCTGCGGCGGGATCGGGACGTACGAGGCGGTCTGGGCCGCGATCCTGCTGATCATCTTCCACGCGGTCGCGAAGTCCCTCCTCTTCCTCGGCGTCGGCACGGTCGAGCACCAGGTCCACTCGCGCGACATCGAGGACATGGCCGGCCTGATCACGAACCTGCCGAGGGTCGGCCTGATGATGCTGATCGGGATGGCCGGCATGTACCTCGCCCCGCTCGGCATGCTGATCTCGAAGTGGGCCACGCTCCGCGCGTTCATCGACGCGCCGGGCGGCGTCGTCTTCGTCCTCCTCGTCGCGTTCGGCTCGGCCGTCACGGTCTTCTTCTGGGCCAAGTGGATGGGCCTCCTGATCGCCCGGCCGAACCGGGGCGAGAACATCGAGAGCCCGCGTCCCGAAGGACGAGCTCGCCGTGCTCGGCCTGCTCGCGGGCCTCGTGGTCGCCGTCTCGGTCCTCTTCCCCTGGATCTCGCAGTACCTGCTCGAGCCGTACATCTACGCCCTCTACGGCCAGGTGGCGCAGCTCGGCCAGTCCAACATCGCCATCATGCTCCTGATGATGGGGACCGTGATCCTCCTCCCGGCCTCGCTCCTCTACTTCCGGAAGGGCCGGCACGTCCTCAAGCCCTACATGGGCGGCCGGCCCACGACCGACGACATGCACTTTGCCGGCTCGCTCGGGATCGAGCGCGAGATGGGCCTCCACAACTACTACCTCGAGGACCTCTTCAACGAGCATCGGACCTTCCGCCTCGGGGCCGGGATCACGGCGGGGATCATCGTCGTGATGTTCCTCCGGCTCGTGACTCACGGGAGGGCTCGCATGAACTACCTCTACGCCGTCGCGTTCATCGTGCTCGCGCCGTTCGTCGGCGGCCTGATCGCCGGGATCGACCGGAAGGTCACGGCCCGGATGCAGGGCCGGGTCGGGCCGCCGCTCCTCCAGCCGTTCTACGACCTGGGCAAGCTCCTCGAGAAGGAGCACGTGGTCGTCGCGCTCTCCCAGAACTACTTCGTGCTCGGCTACCTGGTCTTCAACCTCTTCGCCGGGGCGCTCTTCTTCGCGGGCGGCGACATCCTGCTCGTGGTCTTCGCGCTGACGCTCGCGGACGTCCTCCTCGTGCTCGGCGCGTACGCCGCGACGAGCCCGTACTCGTTCATCGGGGCCGAGCGCGAGCTCGTGCAGCTGATGGCCTACGAGCCGATGGTGATCCTCGCGGCCGCCGGCTTCTACATCGCGACGGGCTCGTTCTTCGTGACCGACATCGCCGCGTTCCCGCGGCCCCTGATCGTGCTGCTGCCCGGGATCTTCCTCGGGCTCTTCTACGTCCTGACCATGAAGCTCCGGAAGTCGCCGTTCGACATCTCGACCTCGCACCACGCGCACCAGGAGATCGTCAAGGGGGTCACGACCGAGTTCTCGGGCTCGACCCTCGGCATGATCGAGATCGCGCACTGGTACGAGACGGTCTTCCTGCTCGGGCTCTTCTGGCTCTTCTTCGCCTGGAGCCCCGTGATTGCCGCGATCGCGCTGGTCATCATCTACCTCGCCGAGATCTTCATCGACAACGCGACCGCGCGCGTCAAGTGGGGCTTTGCCCTGCGGAGCATCTGGATCGTGACCCTCGTCCTGGCAACCCTGAACATCCTCGCCCTCCAGTACCTCGGAGGCTACTAGATGGCATACATGAAACGGTCCCCCTGGATCATCCACTACGACGGCTCGAGCTGCAACGGCTGCGACATCGAGGTGCTCGCCTGCCTGACCCCGCTCTACGACGTCGAGCGGTTCGGGATCATCAACACGGGCAACCCCAAGCACGCGGACATCTTCGTGGTGACCGGCTCGGTCAACGAGCAGAACCGCGAGGTGATCCGGAACATCTACGAGCAGATGCCCGAGCCGAAGGTCGTGGCCGCGCTCGGGATCTGCGCCTGCTCGGGCGGCATCTTCCGCGAGTGCTACAACGTCGAGGGCGGGATGGACAAGGTGATCCCGGTCGACGTCTACGTCCCGGGCTGCCCCGCCCGGCCCGAGCAGATCATCGACGGCGTGGTCAAGGCCCTCGGCGTCCTCGAGGAGAAGCGGGCCCGGATGAAGGCCGGCGAACCGGCGGAGGTGGCGGCATGAGGCGCGAGGCCCAGCCGATCGAGGCGATCGAGGTCGCCGACCTCCTCGCCCGCGTGGGCGAGCGGAAGGCGGCCGGCGACCGGCTGGTCGCGATCAGCTGCGCCGTGGTCGAGGGCACGAACGAGATCACGTACTCGTTCGAGAACCGCGACCACGCGTTCACGAACCTGCGGATCACGGTCCCGCCCGGCGCGACGATCCCGAGCGTGACCCCGGTCTACTGGGGCGCGTTCGTGTACGAGAACGAGATCCACGACCTCTACGGGCTCACCGTGACGGGGATCAACGTCGACTACGGCGGCCACTTCTACGCGACGAAGGTGCCGTTCCCGTTCGCGGCGCGCGCCGGCGGCGGCCCCCGCGGGAAGGAGGAGAAGGAATGACCCGACAGATCGTGATCCCGTTCGGGCCGCAGCACCCGGTCCTGCCCGAGCCCCTCCACCTCGACCTGGTGATGGAGGACGAGCGGGTGGTCGAGGCGCTGCCCTCGATCGGGTACGTCCACCGCGGGCTCGAGAAGCTCGTGGAGAAGCGCGACTACAAGGACTTCGTCTTCATCGCCGAGCGGATCTGCGGGATCTGCTCGTTCATCCACGGCATGACCTACTGCATGGCGGTCGAGGGGGTCATGGACCTCCCCGTGCCGCCGCGGGCGCTCTACCTCCGGACGGTCTGGTCCGAGCTCTCGCGTCTGCACTCGCACCTGCTCTGGCTCGGCCTGCTCGCGGACTCGATGGGCTTCGAGTCGCTCTTCATGCAGTCCTGGCGCCTCCGCGAGCACATCCTCGACGACCTGGAGTCGACGACGGGCAACCGCGTGATCCAGGGGGCGTGCAAGGTCGGCGGGGTCCGGCACGACGTCTCGAACGAGAAGCTCGGCTCGATCGTGGCCGGGCTCGACGAGCTCCGGCCGAAGCTCGACGACCTGGTGAACGTCTTCGTCCGGGACGACTCGGTGCGGCACCGGCTCGGCGGCCTCGGCGTGCTCACCGAGCAGCAGGCCTGGGAGCTCGGCGCGGTCGGCCCCGTGCTCCGGGCGAGCGGGGTGCGCGAACGACATCCGGCAGATCGGGTACGCGGCCTACGACGAGCTCGACTTCACGCCGGTGGTCGAGACCGGCCGGCGACTGCTACGCCCGGACGATGGTCCGGGCGAAGGAGCTCTTCACCTCGATCGACCTGATCCGGCAGGCGGTCGAGAAGATCCCCGAGGGGCCGGTCGAGATGAAGGTGACGGGCAACCCGAAGGGCGAGTTCTACGCCCGCTCGGAGCAGCCCCGGGGCGAGGTGGTCCACTACGTCAAGGCGAACGGCACGAAGAACCTGGTCCGGTTCCGCGTCCGGACGCCGACGTTCACGAACCTGCCGCCGCTGCTCGAGGCCATGAAGGGGCTCGAGCTCGCGGACGTGCCGGTCGTGGTGCTCTCGATCGACCCGTGCATCGGGTGCGCGGAGCGGTGATCATGGGCGTCTTTACCATAGCGAAAACGATCACGGGGAACCTCTTCTCCCGTCCCCCGACCTCGCGGTACCCGGCCGAGCCGGCGAAGCGCTTCGACCTGACGCGGGGGCACCTCGCCTTCGAGCCCGAGAACTGCCGGGTCTGCCGGGTCTGCATGCTCCGCTGCCCGACCCAGGCGATCGTGGTCGACCGGGAGAAGCGGACCTGGGAGTGCGACCACTTCCGCTGCATCACCTGCGGCAACTGCGTCGAGCTCTGCCCGACGGACGCGCTCCACCTCGAGCCGGCCTACCGCTCGCCCGAGGCGGACCGGCCGGGGAAGGAGTTCCACGAGATCCCGGCCCCGCCGCCGAAGGCCGAGCCCGGCGGCGAGACGGCCGAGGCGTAAGCTCTTCCTCTTTTTTCGATCACAGCTCCGGTTCGGGCGACGCGCGGACTGCCCGGACGGCCTCCTGAAACTCCCGCCGAGCGCGCCGCCCAGCGCGACGGCCGGCAGGACCCAGAACGCCATGATCGCGAGGGCGATCGGCCAGAGCCCCTCGGGAACACCATCTCCCGTTGCCGGTCTCGTCGAGGCCTGCACAGATGAAGTAGAGCGCGATGGCGCCGAGGCCGAAGACGCCGGCGAGGAGGCCCGAGCCGAACCCCGCCCGCGCCCCGCCGGCCGAGAGGATGCCCGCCGCGAAGCCGCCCGCGAATGCGGAGACCAGGAAGAGCACGGTGAGGGCGTTCCCGTTGAGGTACAGCCCGGCCCATAATCCGGCGACCGATGCCAGACCGAGGGCGACGGCGATGCAGAGCGCCCCCACCGCGATCCCGATCCACTGCCGCCGCTCGAGGGTCTGGCCTGCTGTCCGTTCCACGGGTGCGCGCCGGGGACCGACGAGGCGGGGCCGCACGGCCGCGCCGACGGCGCCGGCGACCGCGTACACGGGGATGAACATGATGACGGACGCAACCGCGATCAGCGCGAACGGGAAGGGAGAGAAGAACATCTCCGGGTCGGGGTTCCTCCACTGGACGGAGAGCACGACCGTCAGCAGGATCGCGGCGAAGATGCCGGTGACCGCGCCGAGCAGGGCGCCGATCGTCGGGCGGACGGGAGCGGCGAGGCCGGCCGCGAGCCCGCCGGCGAGAAAGAGGAGCGGCGTGGTCGAGCCAGACCGGCAGGAGGCCCGTCGCGCTGAGCGCGATGGCGGCCGTGCTCGTCAGCAGGCCCGCGAGCAGGCCGATCGCCGCCGGCGGGACCGCGTCGAGACGCATGGAGAGAGATGCGCGGGGCGCGGGTTAGTCCTTCCGAAACGAGCGCGGGGAGATCAGACGTCGACGAGCACGCGGCCGTTCTCGACCGTCACCCGGTACACGGGCAGGTCGCCGACCCGGGCCGCCGCCATCTCCGCCGCCTTCTCCCGGGCCAGCGCCCGCGCCCGCGGCGAGAGCTGCTCGAGGCCGGGGAGGTCCGCCATGACCGGCCCCGAGAGGTTCCTCCCCGTCGCGACGTCGAACCGCGAGCCGTGCGCGGGGCAGGTCACGACCGCGCCGTCGAGCCGGCCGCCGGAGAGCAGGGCGCCCTCGTGGCTGCACCGGTCGCTCACGGCGTGGAGGGTGCCGTCGACGTTCGCGAGCAGGATCTCGCGGCCGGCCGCCTCGACGTGGACCATCGCTCCCCGCGGGCACGTCGCCCGCGGCCGCCACGTCGACGAGGGTCAGGACGCTTCCTCCATCACGTCAGCATGACGGCGATGGCGATGATAAGGTTGCCGGCGGGGGATGCGACGCACACTCTCCCGGCCGGCGGATGAGAATGTGCGGGTGCCGACGGACTCGCGGACGGAGCGACAGAGACACAACGGCCGCCAGAAGAGAGCCCGGCAGCAGGACGCCGCCGGACGAACGATGATACGGATACCTTCCCCAGGGTGTCCGTTTCACCGGGATCCCAAGCCGGCCCGGGCCGCTCTCCAGCCCCGGGCCGGCCGGAACCCCAGCCGCCGCAGGATCCCGACGATCAGGAACCCCACGGCGGAGCCGATACCGATCCCAGAAGGGATCCATCTACGCCAGCGCCGGCACCGCGTCGGCCCAGGCCTCGACGGTGGTGCGGATGGCGTCGTCGGTGTACGACGAGAGCGTCAGCCGGTTCCGCGAGAGCGAGAGCGTGTAGACCTCGCCGTTCGCGTCGTGGCACTTGAGCGCGGCCGAGAACGAGTCGCTGTCGGTGGCGTGCGCCGCCGTCCCGCCCATGGCCGTCGCGAGCGCGGCGTTGCGCGAGCACGGTCGCGACGTTCGCGGTGTAGGCCGCGACGGTCGGACACTTGACGGAGACCGTACCGACGGTCTCGGCCTCGCCGTTCTCGTAGATGACCCGGCCCGTGTACGCCTCGCGGCTCTTCTCGACGGCCGCGTGGCTCTCGGTGCCGAGCTGGTAGGCCGTGCAGCCGAACGGGTTGTTCGTGAGAACGTCGTCCACGACCTCCGCGAACGCGGCCACGTCGGCGATCGGCGCGGCCAGCTCGCGGACTGCCGTCTTGACGACGCCGCTCTGGACAAAGTTTGCCATTTCTGTTCCTCTCCTTTCGGTGCAATTCAACGGAATTACACCTACCAGTAATGCGCTTTATTGATATTTATAAATGCAATTTCATTTATTCGTTACATGCCGCGACGGCGAATTCGTGTGACGCCATCGGCCCTTTGCTCTCGAACCACGGGTTTCGGAAACAGCAGAATCCCGCCATCGTCGCGGGGGAGGGAGCCGCGCTCGAGCGCGGCGGGAGGGGGCGGCGCGAGCCCCCTCCCCCGTCGCCGGCGATATCCGGGAACCGCCGTCCCCGTCTTCAAAAGGAAGAATGCCCCTCAGGGAGATCCCGTATCGCACTCGATGCTCGCCTTCCCCGCCGCGTCGGAGAGGCGGAGCGTGTCGCCTGCAATGGAATACCGGGTCATATTCGGCAGCAGGTCCAGGTACGCTCTCTCCAGCTCCATGACCCCGCCGATCCCGCAGTATATCCGGGTCGCCTGCTGGTCCCCGATGACGATGGCGCTCTCCCCGGACGTCCGGTACGGACCGTAGTGGTTGTTGCAGCCCGCGTTTCCGTACAGATACCCGTCCGCGCCGAATACCAGCCTGATGGTGGTCAGCCCCGCGGGGCTGGAGGACCGGCCGGCAGCGTCGGTGAACGAGTTCACGTACCAGGTCGTGTTTCGCAGGGGCGCGGGAACCGACGTGCCGTTCGGGACCCGGGAGTAGGTCAGGACGACCGCTCCCCGGCCGTCCCTGAGTTCAAGGACGCCGTCGACGGAGTACGATGCGGCCTCCTGGATCTTCGCGAGGTACGCCGTCTCCTGGACCATGACACCCGCGGGGGATCCGCAGGTTCGCCCGGTCGGCGCCGGGAGCCCGACCGTCAGGTTCCCCGCACTGCTCGAATACGACGCCGTGTAGTCGCTGCACCCGGCCGTCCCCGAGACCGTGCCCTGTCCGTCGAAGAAGGCGGTGATCGTGGTGTTCGGAATGACGGGGACCGTCGCGTCTCCGTCCCGGAGAGAGACCAGGTACCACGTCACGCCGGGCGGACCGGACCGGGGAGGGACCGTGGGAAACGGGGTCGGATCGGAGAGCTGGCGCGTAACGGACGGCGTGACGCGGGGCTCCGACGGCAGCAGCTGCGCGCACCCGCAGGTGAGGAGCATCAGGACGAGCGTGACCGCCGCGAGCCCGGCGCATCGGGATCTCATATGATCTAGTCCTGGTGCTCTGACGTAACAAAGGTGATGACGGCGCGGGAGATGCTCCCGGGGCCCCTGGCCCCCGCCCTGACCGGTGAATCGTCCGGCGGCGGCAGGGCGGAAGGGTCGCCGATCAAAAATTGGGCTAGAGGTTGGTGAAGAGCCAGATGACGTCGGCGAAGTCGATCCGGCCGTTGCCGTTGTAGTCGAACGCCGACTATCGGCTCGTTCGCCGCGATCCAGCTCATCTGGTTGAAGTAGAGCACGACGTCCGCGAAGTCGGTGCGGCCGTTGCCGTTCACGTCCGTGTACAGCCCGTTGCCGAGGGGGGACGTCGGGACGCCCACGCCGCCCGGTACCTGCACCACTGCCGGGCCCGTCGCCGTGGACCAGACGTTGGAGGGACCCGAGTTGACCGTCTTCGTCGGGAACCCGATCGCCGGGGCCGCGTAGGTCGTCGTGTCGCCGACCGTGTTGGTGGCGATCACCCGGTAGTAGTACGTCAGGTTCGTGCCCGCGGTGGCGTCGGTGTACGTCGCCACGTCGGGGCCCGTCGTGAAGGTCGCGAGACCCGTCGCGAAGGCGGTGTCGTTCGCCCGCTGGATGACGAAGCCCGTCTCGCCCGCGGAGGTGTCCCGCCAGGAGAGCTGCACGCCCGCGTCGCCCGGCAGGCGCGTCCCGGTCAGGTCCGCCGGCACCTTCGGCTTCACGGCGAAGAGCAGGGCGTGCATCATGTCCATCTCCTCGTGGGCGAGGATGTGGCAGTGGAAGACGTACTCCCACCCGTAGTTGACCAGCTTGTTGGTGACCGTCACCGGCTGCCCGCTCACGTCGAAGAACTGCGCCTGCTGCCCGGGCGAGCCGTAGAGCTGGGCGCCGATCGGCTCGGTGGGGTCGATCGGGCGGACGCTGTTGGGAAGGTCCCAGGGGAGCCAGGGGGAGGCCGGCCGGAGGGCGACGATCGTGTCCTCGAGCGGGTTCACGCGGAGGGTCTCCTTCCAGCCGAGCTCGTTCGCGTCCGGCGCCCGGACGATGCCGTCCCAGCCGACCCGGTTGATCACCTGGATGTTGACCAGGTGCCAGTGGATGGGATGGGTGTCCACGCCGTTGTGCGTGATCTTCCAGAACTGGGTCCCGTCGCCGGCCTCGCCGATCTTGGTCCCGACGGTGTCGCTCAGGATGTCGATGGGCGGGCTCTCGTACCCGTAGAGGAGCAGCTGCTGCTGCCCGGGCGCGGTCTCCGCCTGGAGTCCCAGGAAGCCGCTCAGCCGGCCGTACTCGTCGTACGCCTCGCCCTGCTCGTCCTGGATGGATTTTGAGGTGAGGGGGACCGTCACCGTGGTGCCCGCGAGGGTGGTGAAGGTGTAGCTCTTCTGGTAGATCCGCACGTAGTTGTCGGCCGGGAAGGTCGCGCCGTAGGCCGAGTTGTACGCGGCCTGGGTCGAGATGATCGGGTCCTGCGAGACCTCGAAGACGCCCCGCTTCGCGCCGCTCTTCGCGAAGACCGACTTCAGGTTCGCGAGGGTGACGCCGGACGTGTCCGTTCCGGGCGTGCCGCCGACCCGGATCTGCAGGACCGTGCGGGTGTTCGGGCCGTACCCGGGCTGCGTCGTCGGGGCGCCGCCGGTGTCGGTCAGGTCGGGGTGGCCCGTGTAGTAGTCGTACCGCCCGTCGAGCGCCGGGAACGCGGCCGGCGCGTCGTTGTAGAGGATCAGGGTCTTGCCCGCGTACTGCGAGAAGTCGACGATCACGTCCGCCCGCTCGGCGGGAGCCAGGAGGAGCGCGTGCTTGTCGACGTTCCCGGCGTTGAAGACGGTCGGGTCGGTGACCCAGGTGATCGGCTGGTTCGGCACCACGACCGGCTCGGGCAGGAACCCGCCCTCGGTGCCGATCTGGATGAAGCTGGGGCCGACCGTCGCCGGGTCCGGGACGCCGCCGTCCCGGCCGTCCGTCGGCCAGGTGGCCGGGAGGCCGGTGTTCGCGGCCGCCGGGACCATGCGCATCTCGGTCGGGAATCCGCCGGCCTGGTATCCCGCCGTGTCGGCCACGTACAGCTGCAGGTTGTAGAACCGGTCGTCGGCCGCGTTCAGGACGCGGAACCGGTAGGCCCGGGGCTCGACGTCCAGGTACGGATACGCCTCGCCGTTCACGACGGACGTGTCCATGAAGGCCTCCATCGCCATGGACGGGTTGGGCACGCCGGGGATCTGCGGCGGCTCCAGGGGACTGGTGCCGTAGTACGGGTTCGCGACCGGGCCGTACGGCGACGTCCGTGGGCGGCCAGAACCAGGGGCCGTACGGCCACCGGCCGAAGGGGTTCACGCCGTCGGGTCGACCCGGGGTTCTGGGCCGGCACGTAGACGTGCGGGTACCAGAGGTCGCCGGTGACGCGCCGTCCCGGGCGTCGTCGCCCCAGTTCCAGGTCGGGTCCTGCGCGCAGATGGTCGATCGCGTCCACGAAGGTCTTGTCCTGGAGGACCAGGGGGATGCCGACGTCGGGGAGGACCTTCAGCGCCGGACGGGTTGACGCCGGAGAGGTCGGTGCCCGCGATCATGTCCTGCTCGACCTGGTCCGTGATCAGGTACCCCGCGGCCTCGCCCGCGTAGACGTTGAGGCGGGTGATGCCGTGGGCGTGGTCGTGGTAGAACATGCAGCCGGGCGCTCTGCTGGTTGGTGTAGTAGAAGGTCAGCACGCCCTGCTGGGGGTTCGGGCCCCAGTCCGGCATGTCGGGCACGTTGTAGACGCTCACGCCCTGGGGGTAGCTGGTCGTCTCGCCCGGCGGGCGTCGACCACTGGAAGGGCGTGCCGTCGCTGATCCACGGGGTCACCCCGCCGTGGAGGTGGAGGGTCGCGCGGTTCTGCGAGTAGAGGCTCCGACCCTCCGAGGTCGCCGTGCCCGGCGCCCATCACGGTGGTGTCCACCGGGATGAAGAGGTCGCCGCCGGCCTCCGTCGGGAGGCTGTTGATGAACTTGATCCGCACGGGCACGTCGCGCTGGGCGACGATCGTCGGGCCCAGGTAGTGGAAGGGAGTCCCGCCCATGTTCACCTGCCGGTAGCCGCGGATGGTCGTCGGCGGGAGGTCGGGGTGCATCTGCTCCTGGAACTCCCCGAGCTCGATCTCGTAGTAGTCCGAGCCGACCAGCGTGATCCCGGTGATCACGCCACCGACGACCGTGGCCTTTCCGACCGCGTTCGCCCCGATGCCCTGCGTCGGGTCCACGCCGCCGCCCGTGAACGAGACCACGGGGTTCGGGTGTACCCGCCCCCGCCGTTCGCGATGGTGACGCTGCCGACCCTGTCCCCGTTCATGACCGCCGTGGCGCTGGCGCCCGTGCCGTTGGCATCGACGATCACGACCGTCGGGACCGAGGTGTAGCCTCGGCCGCCGGCCGGGAACGAGGTCGTGTCCGGGACGGCGACCGGGATGGAGGGCATCTGGCTCACGAACTTGTGGATGCCGCCGGTCAGCGGCGCGGGGTCGAGGGTCGCCGTGGCCGCCGCGCCCGTGCCCGTCGGGTCCGTGATGACCACGCGGGGAGCGGAGTAGCCGGCGCCGCCGGAGGTGACGGTGATCCCGGTGATGACGCCGCCCGCCACCGTCGCGTTCGCCGTGGCGCCCGTGCCGGTCTCGTAGACGTCCACGATCGTGACGTTCGGTGCGGTGTACCCGGCGCCGCCGCTGTCGACGGTGACGGTCGCGACGGGGCCCCGCGGCATGGGGCTGTTGGCCCAGTTCGCGTACGGACCGAAGTAGTGCGGGACGCCGCCGGGATCGGCCGCTGCCGCCTGCGTGATCAGGGCCTGCTCATAGTCCCCTTTCACCTTCGTGGCGGCGGCCTCCCTGTCCTTCTGCGTGACCTTCTTGTCCTTGGGGAGTTTCGTCTCCCCTGTCGGTCTCGCGCGTGGCTCCCCCGCACTGGTGTTCAGGGCCGCCGGGGCCTGGGCGGGGGTGATCCACCGGCGTGGTGCCGCCGATCGTCGTGTTCGCGGGCACGGTCGCGTTGACCGTCGTCTGGTTGTCGCCGTCGGCCGCCGCGACGGGTACGCAGGCGGCGAGAACGGACAGCACCGCCAGGACGACCAGTAGTCCCATCGATCGCCGCCGATCAGTAGAATCTCTCGTTCGTTCGGACATCTGTTTCCACCTCAATCGAATGAACCTGTGATGATTGGAACAGGACCGTGCCCGGGAGGTGATCCCGGGCAGGAAGGGGGTAGTGATCCGGGGGGAGCGGGAGGCCTTGCCGTCGAAAAGATGGTCCCGAGCCGGCGCCATGGTCGCGTGCTGAATCGATCACAGTCCCAGGTATCCCGGTTCGATGATAGGATCGGCACAGGATAAACGTTTGCCTTCGATATTTCCATCCAGCGGGTTTTATATCGGAAAACAAGAGACCTCCGCCTGTTTCAGTCGCTCGAGATCGTGCCTCGATCGATGGTTTTATTAATGGTGAGCGGTCCAAGGATGGAAGAATGACGGTGACCATGCGGCGGCTCCGCCGCGCCGTTCGCTGACGGCCGCGCGGCGCGGTCCCGGGCCCTCGCATCATGCCGCGAAACGGGGTTTATTATTCGCCTTCAGCATGTGGATCAGTACAGGATGAACGGCGGCGAGACCGTCTCCCCCGGGAAGAGAGCGGGCAGAGCCCCGGAGGGACGATGACTATCACATCGGCCGGAGCCGTCGGCCGGCCCGGCGCCGGCGCGTCCGCCATCGCCGGTCCGGGGGTGGAACCATGAGCGGCGCACCGGAGTTCGGGTTCGTCCGGCTGGTCGGGCAGAACGTGAGGAACCGGCCGTTCCGGAGCCTGGCCACGATCTTCGCCTGCGCGATCATCGCCTCGACCTTCTTCACCTCCCAGTACCTGATGAGCGGAGCGCAGCAGAGCCTGGACGCCGGGATCTCGCGGATGGGCGCCGACATCCTCGTGGCTCCGGCCGGGTACGCGCACGCGGGCCAGACCGTCCTCCTCACCGGGGAGCCGACCACGTTCTTCCTCGACGGGTCGAGCGTCGGGGCGATCGCAGGGATCCCCGGGGTGGCGAAGGTCAGTCCCCAGATCTACATCGCGACCCTGCACGCGTCGTGCTGCGCCGCCCCCGTCCAGATGATCGCCATCGACCCCGAGCGGGACTTCACCATCTCCACGTGGCTGAAGGAGAACCCCGGGATCGCGCTGGGCCGGGACGATATCATCATCGGGAGCGCCGTCGTCCAGGAGATCGGGAAGGACCTGGTCTTCTACGGCCATACCTTCTACGTCGTCGGGCAGCTCGAGCGGACCGGCACCGGCGTCGACAACTCGGTCTTCATCCGGTCCGACGACGCCCGCGTGATGGCGGAGGAGTCCGGCAGGAAGGCCGTGAAGCCGCTCACGATCCCCGACGGGACGGTCTCCCTCGTCCTCGTCAAGGCCGATCCGGGGACCTCTCCGGCGGCCGTGGCGGCCGAGATCGAGCGGCGGGTCCCGGCGGCGAAGACCATCCTGCCCGACGGGCTGCTCAGCGCCGTCAGCGGACAGCTGGGCGCCCTGACGCGGCTCCTCTACGGTTCGGCCATCGCGGTGACGCTCGTCACCGTCCCGCTGCTCGGCCTGCTCGCGGCCATGGTCACCCACGAACGGCGGAGGGAGGTCTCCATCCTCCGGGCGCTCGGGGCGAGGCGGTCGTTCGTGGCGGGCCTCCTGCTCGCGGAGTCGGTCGCGCTCGCGATCCTCGGCGGCGTCCTCGGCATCGGCGGGGCCATGGTGATCCTGGTGCTCTTCCAGGACCTCATCTCGCTGACGCTGCGGATCCCGTTCCTCCTCCCCTCGCCCCTGACCGTCCTTGCCCAGGGGGGAGACGCTCTGCTCCTGCTGATCGGGATCGCCGTGGTCTCCTCGCTCTATCCCGTCTACAGGATCACCCGGTCGGAGCCGTACGAGACCATCCGGAGGGGAGATCGTGATCGAGGTAACGGGCGCATCGAAGATCTACCGGAACGGCGCCGCGGAGATTCGGGCCGTCGACGACGTGCAGTTCGAGGTACGGCCGGGAGAGTTCGTCCTGATCGTGGGGCGTTCGGGGAGCGGGAAGTCCACCCTGCTCGGCATGCTGGCCGGGCTGATCCGGCCGACCTCGGGCACGGTCCGGATACGGGGGGATGGAGATCGGCGGCCTCTCCGACGACGAGATCTCGGAGCTCGCGCTCCCGGGAGATCGGGTTCGTCTTCCAGTTCTCGGGGCTGCTGCCCACCCTGACCGCCCTGGAGAACGTCATGGTCCCCGCCCTCTTCGACCGGAACGCGACCGGGACCCGCGCCAGGGCCATGGACCTTCTCACGACGGTGGGACTGGCGGACCGTGCGGAGACGTACCCCCGCACGCTCTCGAGCGGGGAGATGAAGCGGGTCGCGATCGCGCGGGCCCTCATCAACAGCCCGTCCCTCCTGATCGCCGACGAGCCGACGGGCGACCTGGACGTCGACACCGAGGACGAGATCATGCAGGTGTTCGGCCGGCTGAACCGCGACGGGACGACCGTGGTGATGGTCACGCACAACCCGGACCTCGCGCAGTACGCGACGCGCATGTTCAGGATGGACCGCGGCCGACTGGAGGAGCGGACGGGGGTCCGTGCGGAGACCCTCCGGGGGAGCCTCCCGGGATAGGGAGCGTGTGCCATGGCTCCCACGATGCGGTACCCGGCGTATCTCCTGGCGGGCATCCGGAACAAGTTCGGCCGCAACCTTGCCGCGGTCTTCTGTTTCGCGCTGATCGCTGCGAACGTCTTCTGCGGCCAGTACCTCGCGGCCGGGGAGGTGGAGAGCGTCGACCAGGGCGTCGGCCGCATGGGGGCGGACCTGCTGGTGGTCCCCCTGGAGTACACCCGGCTCCTGCCGGGTGCGGACACCGACAACACGATGGCGATCGTCGCCGTCCAGCCGTCGGCCTATCGTTTTGATGCCGCCCTGCTGGGCGGCATCGGGACGGTGCAGGGGGTGGCGGGCGTGAGCCCGCAGCTCTATGTCGCGGCGGTGAGCATCCCGGAACTCTCGGGGACGCCGATCGGCGTATACGGCATCGACCCGGAGACGGACTTCACCATTCGGCCATGGCTGCGGGACCCGCTCGCCGACCCGCTCGGCCCGGGGGAGGTGGTGGTCGGCCACGAGCTGCAGCGGGAGGTGGGGACCGTCATCCCAATCTCGGGCCGGCCCTACACCGTCGCGGGCGTCCTCGACCCGACGCAGTCCGGGATCGACCGGTCCGTCTTCGTCTCCCTGCAGGACGCGCGCGTCCTCGCGTCCCTGGACGGCACGGTGCCGCCCGGCGAACCCCCCATCGCCGCCGGGGACGTGAATGCGGCGCTGGTCCGGGTGGCGCCGGGAGAGGACCCCGATACGGTCGCGTTCGGGATCACCCGTCTCGGGGCGGACGGGAAAGTCGCGGTCATCGCGAGGCACTTCTCGCTCGACCCCGTCTCGGAGAACCTCCGGGGCCTGCCCGGCTTTCTCAATACCGTCTCGGCGGTCGTGCTGATCGCGGCGTTCCCGCTCGTCGCCCTGATCGCGGCGATGGTCGCCAACGAGCGCAGGCGCGAGCTCGGGCTTCTCCGGGCCATGGGCGCGAGACGGTCGATCGTCCTCTTCCTGGTGATGGCCGAATCGCTGGTCCTCGCATCGCTCGGGGCGGTCGCGGGGATCGGCGCGAGCCTGGCCCTGCTCTCCGCGCTGGAATGGAACGGCGTCCTCGACAGCGCGCTGCAGGTCTCGTTCCGAATCCCTGCGGCAATGGAGGTCAGCGTCTATGCCGGCACGGCGTTCCTGGTGGTCATCGCGATGGCCGGCCTCTCCTCGCTGTACCCGGCGTACCGGGCCGGCCGCATGAACCCCCTCGACGCGATCCGAGAGGAAGGGGGGTAGGGACGGGGTGACCCCTTCGGGGTCGGACGCCTCGTCGGCGGGATCGGCCCGTGGTGAGGACGGGGCAGAGGGACGGGAAGCGATATGCGCCCCTATCCGGCCACGACGGTCCCGGGGACTGGTGGAGGGGCTGCGGCCGTCCCGACAATCTCCGATGTGGCGCCGCCGCCACGGTCATGGCGGCCGGCCGTCGGATCCTCGACGGCCGACGGGGGTCGGCCCGTCACGATTGCTCTCCGGTTCCCGCGCATCACGTTGCCCCTGGCCCGGTACCGTGCAATGTCCTCGGTTTGCATCGGCCGGGCCGCGCGCGCCGCCATGGAGAGTGGTGGCGCCTCCCTCACTGGCCTCCGATATCACTATCTTTAACATACGAAAAATTGCAGTCTACATCGTCAGGTATTCCGAATGGACGCATCGCCCAGATCGCTGCTGATCCAGATCGTCGAAACGTATTCTCCTGGTGTTATCGACGATAGGACGAGGCTACGAAACCTTCTCGACGACTACTTCCAGGGGAACTACCGGAAAGAGAGAAACACCCTCATCGCCTCGCTCGAGGAGGGAATTCCCCACGACCTGATACAATCTCGTGCAAGCGTACCTCTGCCGAGTCTCATCTGGAAACTGACCCGAAGACTGACCGAGAACAGGGGGATCTCGGATGACCTCGCGGTCTGGACGGTCGAGACGTGGGCCCAGGCATGCCACATCCCCATCGAAGAAAACAAGATAAAAGTCACGGAAAGGAATCAGACAACAAGCCCTACCGTGAGTTCGAAACCGTCCGGTCCGCAGGCGTTCATCACTTCGCACGATGTCGGAAACGATGCGATCACAGTCACAGCGGTTCCCGTCGGGTCGGATTATATCAAGTTCATCCTTGACAGGCACGAGGAATGGAAAAAAGACCGATCACCCTGACCCTGCGAGTCCGTCGCATTCCATCGCCGCTACACTCACCCGGCTCGCGCCGAAGACAGCAGTCCAATGGTTCAGGAAGGGTTCCGGTCTGGCTGTACAGGGGAACATCGCTGCGGCGATCGAGGCATACGACAGGGCGATCGCGCGTGACCCGACAAATGCCGACATCCTGATCAATAAACGAGCTGCCCACCAGGTCCAAGGTGGCGAAGCCGCGGCGATCGAGACCTATAACAAAAGACGTACACTCCGACCCGATAGTTTTACTGAAACGCTATTCCGATGATTCATCTGCACAGTGATTGTACGATGGGCTAGTATCGGCAACCTTATCGCGGTCCAAAAAGATCACCAACAGTAACAGTGTATCCGAAAAATGCAGGATACCGGCCTGCCCAGCTCGCAATCATCGGCATCGTCAGTTACGTCGCCGGTCTCCTGCTCCCGGCGCTGAAGCTCGACCCGAATGCCGGCACGCTCCTCGCAACGCTCGGGATCTGGGTTGTGATTGCGGCGTATGTCCTGTATGCCGTCAATATCTACGACATTCGAGCGACGGAGACACGGGTTGCGGCCGTCCTGATGGTTGCGATCCCCCTTGCCGTCTACTGGATGGGGGAGCGGTTTCTCCAGACGCTCGAGAGCGATGCGACGGCAGCAGCGGTCTCGCTCGGTGTTGCCCTGGCCCTCGGGTCCATCGTCTCCCTGGCACTGCTCTGGACGCTCGGCACCATCAGGCGCGGCGCGCTCCGACTCCTGCACCGGCACGAACGGCGCAGGCGCTGGCCGAGCGCTGTGTGGGTGATTGTCGGTATCGTGGTGATCTCTCTCTATTCGTTCTCGTCGACGGCGGCGATCCCGGAGATCGCCAATCCTTCAGGGTTCATCCAGGGCGTAGCCGAGAACATCGAAAACATCGGATCGCCCCAGAGTCCGGGAATCGCGATACCGACAGCGCAACCGCCGACCGTGGCCCGCACGACCTCCAGCAGCCGTCAGGAGGCTGTCACACCCATCAGGACCTCCAACTACCAGGTCGTCTCCACTCAGGTCATCGTTGCCCGCGCCCCGAGCGCCGGTCGACAGGGGGCCGCCGATCTCACTGCCATCGAGCAGGCGGTCTTCTCGTTGACGAACCAGGAGCGGCAACAGCAGGGCCTTCCAGCGCTTCAATGGGACGCGGCGCTCGCCTCGGTCGCCCGGGCGCACAGCCAGGATATGGCGGAGAACAATTTCTTCAGCCACACGAACCTGCGCGGCCAGGATCCCACCGCGCGGGCGGTCGCGGCGGGCTATTCCGTTCGCCGCGATCTGGGTGGAGGCTGGTACAGCACGGGCATCGGGGAGAATATCGACAAGATGCCGACCGGCAATGTCGTCGGCCAGGGGTATGTCAACAATGATGCGCAGAGCATCGCTCAGGCCATGGTCCAATCCTGGATGAACAGCCCGGGGCATCGCGAGAATATACTGAACACCCAGTACGCACGAATCGGCGTCGGGGTTGCCTACGACGGCACGCTGTATTATCTCGGGACGCAGGACTTCATCTGAAAATATTCGGGAATCGTCATTCTCATTCCTTCCTCCCGCAGGAAAAAAGGGGGATACCAGTTCCACACCTGCACGCGGATAAACCGATCGAATCCTGTCACGAACGGCCTATCGGCCGGCGTAACAGGAGCTCTTTGACAGACTGAAAAAGGGGTGGGGATGGTCAAAGGTTGTTGAAGAGCCGGACGACGTCGGCGAAGTCGATGCGGCCGTTGCCGTTGTGGTCGAACGTGCCGCTCGGCTCGTGCGCCGGGAACACGGCCACGGAGGAGCCGGCCGGGTTCGCGCGCAGTATCCGAGGGAATGGTCAGGCCCATATGTGATTATAGTAGAAACAGCCGTAGACGGTATGGTCGGACCGGACGTCGTGCAGGGTGTACGACGGCGTGAAGCCGTCACGGACCTTCTCGTTCTGTCGGGAGCGGTGTCGGCGATACGGTCGGGTCAACGAGGATGTAGTTGCCGACGACATAGCCGTTCTGGGTGGCGTACGGCGTGGGCAGGACGCCTCTGCTCTCGAGGGAGAAGGTGACGTTCCCGCCTTCCGGGACCGTGACGTTCCCCGAGGGCACGATCGCGCCCGGGCCGATCGCAACGGCCGTGACCGTGAATGTCCTGACCGACGAGGCGTCGATGTTGTTGAAGAGCCAGACGACGTCGGCGAAGTCGATGCGGCCGTTGCCGTTGCAATCGAAGAACGCAACCGGCTCGTCCGCGGCGATCCAGGTCATCTGGTTGAAGTAGAGCACCACGTCGTTGAAGTCGGCCCGGCCGTTGCCGTTCACGTCGTCGCAGAGCCCGTCCGCGTTCGTATCCGTCGGGGGCCCGGCCCCGGTCGGAACCTGGCCGACCCATACGGTGACGATGCAGCCGAGGGCTGTGGTCGTCTCCAGGTAGTACCCGTTGCTGGCGGTCAGCGTCACGTCGTAGTTGCCAGGGTTATGATAGGTGTGGACCGGGTTCTGCTCGGTCGAGGTGGCGCCGTCGCCGAAGGTCCAGTTCCACCACGTCGGCGCCGCCGTCGAGGTGTCGTTGAACTGGACGGTGAGCGGGGCAGGGCCGAATGTCCGGTTCGCGGTGAAGCGTGCGTGGACCAGATCGTAGACCGTGACGTAGCCCGTTCTCGCTGCCGCGTGTCCGTGTCGAAGGGGTTGGCGGCCGTCAGCGACACGTTGTAGATGCCGGCTTTGTTGTAGATATGGGCGGGATTCTTCTCGCTCGAGGTGGTGCCGTCCCCGAAGTCCCAGGCACGGGTGAACGGGTTTCCGGTCGAGGTGTCCGTGAACTGGACCGGGCCGCGACCGGCACGGCACGCGGCGTTGCCGGTGAACGACGCCGTGACCGGTCCCGTGACGCTGACGTAGCCGATCTTCGTCTCCGTGTCGCATGCGGAAGTCGTTCGAGGCCATCAGGGAGACCGTGTAGTTCCCGGGCACCGCGTAGGTGTGGACCGGGTTCGCTCGTCCGACGTCCCGCCGTCGCCGAAGCTCCAGGCCCAGGAGGTCGCGTTGATCGACAGATCCGTGAACTGGACGGCAAGCGGCGCGGGGCCGGAGCACGGGGTCGCGGTGAAGTCGGTGACGACCTCGTCTCCGATCCAGGACGTAGATATTCAGGGTCTGGAATCCGCGCTGTGCGGCTCGGCCCGCTCGGCAAAGAGGGTGACGCTATAGGCACCCTCCGATGCGAAGGTGTGGATCGGGTTCCGCTCGGTCGACGACCGCTCCGTCGCCGAAGTCCCACATCCACGAGGTCGGTCCGCCCGTCGAGGTGTCCATGAACGAGACGGTGAGCGGCGCGGACCCCTCCGTCTGGTTCGCGGTGAACGAGGCGTGGACCGGGTCCACGGCGGCGGCGGGGACGGCGACGCAGAGCAGGACGAGGAGGAGCAGGAGGCAGACCGGTTTCATGCACAGTGAAAATATCGCGGCCGGACGATGAGCGTATCGATCTGTTCGTCGGGCGGGCAGGTTTATCGGGGTCTCCGCCAGACGATCAACCGGTGCCGGCCGGCACCGGGAGAACTATCGGATGATCACCATTGTTGCCAGGGGCAGCGTACTGGCGGACAGGGTAGCGGAGTTCGAGCGACTCGCCCTGGACCTGGTCGGGGCGTCCCGGAACGAGGCGGGAAACGTCTCGTACGACTTCTATACGGACCTCGCGGACGCCGCCAGTTTCACGTTCATCGAGGTATGGACAGACCAGGCCGCGATCGACTTCCACAACGCCACCTCCCATTTCCAGGGCTTCGTGGCGGCAGCGGGGCCGCTCTTCGCCGGCCCGCTCGAGATCGCGCTCTGCCGGAAGCTCACGTGACGCGCCGCCCCCGGACAGGGGACGCTCCCTTTCTCGGAGAACTCCGCGGCCGCACGCCGTCGCAGGCCCGAGTCGGGGAGGGGCGGCGACGCCGGTCCCCGATCAGATCCCCATCGCCGGTCGCGGTGGACAGTACTCCACCGTGACCCCGGCCATGTCAACACTGTTAGCAGACGGCGGGTTCACCTCGACGGTTTCCATCGGCTGACCTGTGACGATCCGGATCCGGTGGCGTCCCATCCAGCAGCGTCGAGCGGTCTCGGGCCAGACCCGCGAGGTGCCCTGGCATATCGACGAACTCGAGCCGCTCTGTGACCCCGGGTAGGACGGGCCGGCCTTTCCGCAGTGTCCGTGACTGGGTTCGAAGATGCGGCCTCGCACGGCTTCCTTGCCGTGGTACGTTTCAAAGGAGACCTTTCATCGTTGGCGCCGGGGAGGGGCGCGCTTCTCGCGGCGGAAAAGGCGGCGCGAGCCCCGTTCGCATGACCCATTGCATAATCTCAAACTATAAGTATCCCGCAGACCGTAGAGAATTCTTAAATGCGCTGGATTATGGCACCCCCGCCAAGGCTCCTTGCCGCCCTCTGCCTCCTCGCCGTCCTCGCCTGCTCGGTGCCGGTCGCTGCGGAAGACTCCTCCATCATCGTCGCCGACTACACCATCACCCCCGCCGTCCTCCAGCCGGGTGACGTGGGAACGATCACGGCCACCATCCGGAACACGGCGTCCGCCGCGAGCCTGACCCAGAAGGAGAACCTGGCGAACCCTGACGGCGGCACCTACGAGAGCACAAAGAGCGCCGACATCACCGTCAATATCGAGAGCGTCCGGCTCAGCGGAGGGGCCGTCGAGGTCCTCTCCGGCGACAACAGCCGGGTCGGCGCCATCGGGCCCGGAGAGTCCGTCCCCGTCACCTTCCTCGTTCGCGCCCCCGAGTCCGACGGCATCTACTTCCCCGAGCTCTGGATCGAGGTCACCGACGGCAGGAGCGTCCGCAAGCAGATCCCGGTCAACGTCAACACCCAGATCGCCCTGCTCAAGAGACCGGGATTGACCGTGTACAAGACAATCGCCGACGGGGTGAACCCCGGCGACGATATCACCGCCAGCGTGGATCTCAGGAACGACGGCCTCGCCCGGGCGGACCAGGTCACGGTCACGGTCAACTCCTCCTCCGCGACGATCACGCCGAAGACCCCGGGCACGTATCATCTCGGTACGCTGCTCCGCGGAGATAACGCGACCGTCGAGATGGTCTTCTTCTCCGACAAGCAGGCCCCGCTCGGCCTCAACCCGGTCCTGCTGACGATCACCTACGCCAATACCGACGGCACGCTCGCCTCGCAGACCGAGACCCTCGGCGTCCGGCTGAAAGGGAGAGCCGACATCGGCATCGCGTCCCTCTCGACCGATCCGGCCCAGGTCGCGACGGGAGCCCCGGTCTCGCTCGTCGTCCGGCTCGAGAACACCGGCACGGACACCGCGAACTCCGTGAAGGCCAGCATCGACCTCCCCTTCTCCGGCAGCAAGGACGCGTTCGTCGGGAGGATCGAGCCGAACAACGATGCGCCCGCGGTCTATGCCCTGCAGGCCGGAGACGCCGGCGACTATACCTACAACCTCTCCGTGCAGTACCGAGGACGATTACGGGGTCCATACCCACCAGGAGACCCTGCGCATGACGGTCCTGAAGGGGAGTTCGTCGGGCCTGCTCGTGGCCGTGCTGGTCCTCGCGATCGCCGCCGCCGGGATCATCTGGTATCTCAGGGTGAAGAGAAAGGGCCAGGCCGATGCTTGACGAAGAGCAGGTCGCCCTCTTCCTCGCCCGCCGACTCATCACCCGGGGGAACAAGGGCACGCTCCTGCTGACCATCATGATCCTCGCGATGGTCTTCGTCAACCTCATCTTCCTCCCCTCCATCATCGCGGGGGTCGTGGTCCTCTTCAACCAGCAGACCATCGACTACAGCTACGGCAATCTCATCGTCGAACCGAAAGAGGGGGACTGCCGGATCGCGGACCCCAGCCAGCTCGTCCAGAAGATCAACGGGATCCCGGGCGTGGTCGCGTCCACCCCGCGGTACTCGACCGGTGCGACGGTCGTGTACAGGGGGGAGTCGACGTCGCCGCTCGTCACCGCGATCGACCCGGCGCGCGAGCAGGAGGTCCTGAAGATCCACACCCGGGTGCAGAGCGGCGATTACCTGAGCCCGACCGATACCGGCCAGATGCTGGTCGGGGCGACCCTTGCCGGGACCAGCACCCCGGGAGGGGACAGCACCCCGACGCTCGGCGGGGTGGCGGTGGGGAATCTGGTCGACCTCACCTTCCCGAACGGGGTCACACGGCAGTTCCGCGTGAAGGGGATCCTCAAGGCCGGGACGTCGAGCGTCGACAACGCCGTCTTCATCACGCGCCGGGACGTCGCGCCGGTGCTCGGCGATGCCGACCCTGCGAACTCGATCCTCGTCCGCACGGAGACCACGGGCGACGAGGACGCGATGCGCCTCGTCCTGATGCAGTTCGGCGTGCAGGAGAAGATCTGGACCTGGGAGGACAAGTCCGCGGACTTCCTCGCGTCGATCGTGGGTTCGTTCGGGATCATCAACGTCATCAGCACCGCGGTGAGCCTGATCATCGCCGTCGTGGTCATCTTCATCGTGATCTTCATCGGCATCGTGTACCGCCGCAGGCAGATCGGGATCCTCCGGGCGATCGGGATCAACCGCTCGATCATCATCAAGTCGTACATCTTCCAGGCGCTCTTCATCTGCACCTGCGGCACGATCGCCGGCGGCGCGCTGCTCCTCGCGGTGCTCCAGTACCTTGCCGCGAACCCCCTGGTCTTCCCGGGCGGGCCGGTGGCGCCGGTCCTCGAGACGGGACTGGTCCTCCAGTCGGTGATCAGCCTCTATCTCGTCTCGCTGATCGCGGGATACGTCCCGTCGTGGCTGACGACCCGGGAGGAGATCCTCGACGCGATAGGGGGGTAGCATGATCCGGGGACAGGAACTTACGAAGGTCTACGGGAAGGGGAGCGTGGAGGTCCGGGCGCTGGACGGCGTCGACGTCGAGATCGGCAGGGGGGAGTTCGTCGGGGTGATGGGCGCGAGCGGGAGCGGGAAGTCGACGCTGCTCCACATGCTCGGGCTCCTCGACCGGCCGACGGCCGGTACGCTCGTGATCGACGGGGTCGATATCACGAGACTGTCGGAGAACGAGCGGACGCTCTTCCGACTGCAACGGCTCGGGTATGTGTTCCAGGACTACGCCCTGGTGCCCGAGCTGACCGCCGAGGAGAACATCTTCCTTCCTTCCAAGGTGCGGGGAATGACCGTGAAGGAGTGCACCATCACCTGCCGGGACATCCTCGAACGGGTCGGTCTCAAGGGCCGGTTCGATTTCTTCCCCGGAGAGCTGTCGGGAGGAGAGCAGCAGCGGGTGGCGATCGCCCGGGCGCTCGTGAACCGCCCCGCCCTTCTCCTCGCCGACGAGCCCTGCGCCAACCTCGACACGAAGAACTCGGTCCTGATCCTCGACCTGATCCGGAACCTCAACCGCGAACTTCGCCAGACCGTCGTGATGGTCTCGCACGAGGACTGGCACCGGCAGTACTTCGACCGGGTGCTCTATCTGAGGGACGGGAGGATCGTCGACGACGAAGAGGGCGGGGATGCTTCAGGGACACCGTGAGCGGCCGTGGACGGGTCGGTACACCGGATTCATCGCGCCCCGGCGATCCGTCGGCAATCCCGGACTGATCCGGAACAGGGCCGGGATCGAGACCTCGGTCGTGTCCACACGGCGTGCCGACGACGATGGACCTCGACCACCTCCACCGGCCGGTCCGTGACGAGCCGGATGCGATTGCCGGCCATCCGGTAGCCTCGAGCACGGTACCGCTTCAGATCGTCAACGTGCCCCGGCGCGTCGACGAACTCGGGCCGCCCGGGGACCCCGAGCAGCACGGGCCGGCCCTCCCCGGCGAAGTCCCGGACCTCGACCTCCACCTCCGCGTCGTTCCCGACCATCTGCAGCGCCCGCCGCGACGCGCCGTCGGAGACGAACCCGTCGACCTTCGCCCCTTCGCCACCGTACTCGATGACGAGGCCGTAAGCCGAGCCGGTATCCGAACAATCCTCTATAGTCAACCCATTGCTCTCCTCGTTCCTGCAGAGGAAGCCGGCCTTCCTGCAGCGGACCGCGTGGCAGTCGAGGAGCCGGGCGGACTGGACGTAGAACCCGCTCTGGTAGAGCTCGGCCGGGAGCGTGCCGGACCGATGCCCGCAGTTCAGGGCATGGCATCGCTCGAAGAGGACGTCCCTGGCGCGCTGCCGGTGGCCGTCCCAGCTGCCGTCGAGGTGGAAGCCGTCCTGCCAGCAGTCGACGGCCCAGCAGTCCCTGACGGTTAAACCCTCGACATCGCCGGCGTCGGGGATGTCGAAGCCGCAGGACCAGTCGCGCTTCCCGCCGCCCTCGAAACCCGAGCCCGCCGAGATGGCGTGGCACTGGTCGTAGAGGACGTCCGCGAAGCCGCCGCCCTCGCTCGCGCCGGCGAGGTTGAGGGAGAAACCGTGGTGGTAGCTCCGTTCGGCCGAGCAGCGGCGGAACGTCAGGTTTCGCAGCGTCTCCCCCCTCCGGCCCCAGGCCATGAACGCGGCCGTGCACCCGCCCTTCCGCCCGAAATCGAGGTAGCTCGACCCGTCGAGCGAGTGCGTGACGTACACGTCCTCCGCGGTGAAACCGTCGGCGTGGACCTCGAGCCCGACGTAGCCATATCCTCCCAAATTCGCCACGGTCGCGCCCGGCGCGTCCGCGACGAGCCGGCAGGGCTCGCTCCCGGCGATCAGCCGGGTGAGGCCGGGGCCGGCGCCCCGCACGGTCACGCCCCCGGCGACGTGCAGGCAGCGCGAGCCGTCGAGAGCATGGCCGCCGTTCGCGTTGAACGTGCCGGCCGTGAGCGCGACCTCGTCGAAACCGCCGGCCAGCGCCTTCGCGAGCAGGGCCACGTCGGTCCTCCCGTCGCAGACGAGGTCGGCGCGGTACCGCTCGGCCGCCGGCGCGTCCCGGGCCGCGATCACGAGGCCGGGCATGGCGCCTCCTTCAGCAGCTCCGCGCCGGCCGCCTCGAGGTCCGCGAAGAACCGGCCAACAGTCTCCGCGATCTCCCGCGCCTCCGCGTCCTCGATCCGGCCGTCCTCGCGGGCGCGGTAGTAGACCGCGGCCTCCGCGCAGAACGACCGGACGACCGCGACGAGCGCCGCGACCCTCCGGTCGGCGAACCAGCCGCCGAGGCCGAACGCGGACCCGACGGCCAGCGCGACGAGCGCGGCCTGGGGCCATCCTTCGGCGACGATATTGGCGCCGCCACCCGCGGTGACGGCGATCGCGCCGGCGACCACGCCGGCGCCGATGGGTTCTTTCATGGTGGTTCCTCCTGAGAAGAGAGCGGAGCGGGGGAAGGGGCCGTATCAAAGAAAAATCGCCCCGCACGGATTTATAAATGCACTACCGCAGAGGGGCGCGAAGGAGAGACCGGGGCACGGCGCCGTCGCTTCAGAGGGACCGGAGGTCCCGGGTCACCCGATGAAAGAACTCGTCTGAGAGCGCGTCCTCCAGGCCGTGCTCCCGGTAAACCCGGTCGGCGTGATGATAGTTCATGCGGTCGACGAGCACGTAGTCGACCTTTCCCTTCAGGAGTTCCGCCAGCCCTTCCGCGCCGGGGAGCGCCGGGGCGATCATGGCATACGTCCTGACGCCGGCGCGGTGCAGTTCGTCGAGGGCCGCGATCCTCTCGGCGATGGGGGGCGCACAGGGCTCGAAGAGTTCCCTGATACGGTCGTCCGCCGTGGTGACGGAGAGGCCCACCTCGAACTCCCGTGCATCCCGGATGATGTCGAGATCGCGCAGGACCAGGGGCGAGCGGGTCTGGACGACGACCGGCCAGTTGTCCCCGGCCAGGATCTCGAGACACTGCCGGGTCAGCCGGTAGCGCTCTTCCAGGGGCTGGTAGGGGTCGCAGACGCCGCTGACCCAGACTCTCGCCCGCTTCTTCTTCCGCACCTCCGCACGCAGCAGGGACGGGGCGTTGATCTTGACGTCGACGAATTCGCCCCAGGGCTCCGGGTGACCGGTGACCCGTTTCATGAACCGGGCGTAGCAGTAGGTGCAGGCGTGCTGGCACCCGGTATAGGGATTGATGGTCCAGGGATGGATCTTCGATGCCGAGAGGATGCTCTTTGCCTGGACTTCCCGTACGGTCAGTGTCATGGTCGCATCCCTGCCGTGGCCCGGCAGCCGGCATTCGCCCGCGTGATCCCTGCATGTATCGCGGACGGGAAAGAGATTGCGGGAGATTATCGCAGATGGGTCTTCCGGACGAACCGCGCGATGGTCTCGCCCGGCCTCGAACAATCCTGCCCCCGTCGGTACCCGGCCGCGGCGCATTCCTGACTCGGCGCGACGGATGCGGTCCCGGGCCGGCCCTGCGGGATGCTGACGCCGCGACTCCCGCCACGGCCCGGAGGTACCGAAACGGTTAACACGAACCCGTACCGTAGAGGGCACACCGGCCCGGTGGACAGGGCGGACCACGGAGCGAAACAATGGCAACGCAGCAGACGACGCAGGAGACGATCATCGAGCACATCCGACGGGACCACAGGAAGACCGACATGGCGATCGCGGAGCTCGAGATGCGCCTCCGGAAGCAGGGCGACGACGACCTCGGCCCGGTCTTCGCGCCGATGAAGCGGGAGCTGCTCGGGCACATGGCGGCCGAAGAGGAGCTCCTCTACCCGCTCCTCGAGCGGGGGGAGACGCGGGACCTGGTCACGGACGCCCGGAAGGGGCACGCCGCGATCCGCGGGCGCCTCGAGGAGCTCGCGGCCGGCGGCGCGATGGAGAGGACGCTGTGGGCGCGCCGCCTCCAGATGCTGAAGCAGGAGATCCAGCACCACGCCACGGACGAGGAGGGCGAGCTCCTCCCCGCGGCGCGGAGGATCCTCGACGACCAGCAGCTCCGCGAGCTCGGGTCCAGGTTCGAGCGGGCGGAGACCGGGTGAACGCGCCGCCCCCTGCACCGCGGCCGGTCCTCCGGCCTCCACCGCCCTTCCGAGTCCCGCTGAGAGCACGTCTCGCCGAGCCCGCACCGGCCGACCGACGCGGAGGCACGTCGCGCGGCCGCCGGGTCGATCGCGTTCGGCCCTCTCTATCCTGCCGGCCGCGTAACCTGCCGGGCTATTTGATCTCGACACGTTCGCCGGTCTGCATGAAGACCGTGGCCTCGGCGATCGTGCAGGCGTGATCGGCCGACCGCTCGAGGTAGCGGGCGACCATCACGTACCTCGTGCACTGGGTGATGGTCCTCGGGTCCTCGAGCATGTAGGTGATGCACTCCCGGAAGATGGAGTGATTGAGCGCATCCACCCCGTCGTCCCGTTCCCGAAGTCCCGGATCATCGAGAGGTCGCCTGTCTCGAAGGCCGAGAGGACCGTGTCGATCATCCCTCCCGCCATCCTCGCCATCTGCGGGATCGAGAGCATCCGTCGCCAGTTGCGGCCGGTCGTCGAGCGTCCCCGCCTCCTCGATATGGCCTTCGACCTTCGCGATGGCCTTGCCGTACCGCCCGATCCGCTCGAGCGCTTCCACGACCTTCAGGCAGGCGACCACGGTCCGCAGGTCCCTGGCCATCGGCTGGTAGAGGGTGAGGATCTCGTACGCCCGGTCCTCGGTCCGGTTGTGCAGGTCGCGGAGTTCCTCCTTCCTCGCGACCACCTGATCGGCGAGCGCGACGTCCCGCGAGACCAGGGCCTCGACCGAGTCGCAGAGCATCATCCGCGCGAACGCGCCCATCTCGAGGGTCTCGCGCAGCAATACCTCCAGCTCGGCCTCGAACCTCTCGGTCATCCGAACCTCCCCGTGATGTAGTTCTCGGTCAGCCGCTCTCTCGGCCTCTCGAAGACCTGGAGGGTCTCGCCGTACTCGACCAGTTCGCCGAGGTACATGAACCCGGTGTATTCGCTGACGCGGGCGGCCTGCTGCATGTTGTGGGTCACGATGATCACGGTGTAGTTCTTCTTGAGGTCGTCGATCAGGTCCTCGATCTTCGCCGTCGCGATCGGGTCGAGGGCCGAGCAGGGCTCGTCCATCAGGATCACGTCCGGCTCGACCGCGAGGGTCCGGGCGATGCAGAGCCGCTGCTGCTGCCCGCCGGAGAGGCCGAGCGCCGACTCCCCGAGCCGGTCCTTCACCTCGTCCCAGAGCGCGGCCTTCCGGAGCGAGCGCTCGACGATCGCGTCGAGCGTGCCCCTGGTCCTTCTCCCCGTGGACCCGGGGGCCGTAGGCGATGTTCTCGAAGATCGACTTCGGGAACGGGTTCGGCTTCTGAAAGACCATCCCGACCCGTTTCCGGAGCTCGACCACGTCGCAGGAGGGGTCGTTGATGTTCGCTCCGTGGTACAGGATCGTGCCCTCGACACGGCAGTCGGGGACCAGGTCGTTCATCCGGTTGAAGCACCGGAGCAGGGTCGACTTGCCGCAGCCGGACGGGCCGATCAGGGCCGTGACCTCGTTGGCGCGGATCGGGATGGTGACCTGCTTGAGCGCCTGGACGGGCCCGTACCAGAGATCGAGCCCCTGCGTCTCGATGATCATTTCGTTCGCGGGTGTGTTTGGGTGCATCATCTAGAGCCTCAGGGTGGTGTGATATCTGTGGCGGATGAAGATCGCAACCGCGTAGAACGCGCAGACGAGCAGGATGAGCACGACGGCAGTGCCGTACTGGTTCGTCGCCGCCCCCGGGCACGTTGGTCGCCAGGATGAAGAGGTGGTACGGGAGGGCCATGACGGGGTCGAGGACCGAGGACGGGAGGTGCCGCTGCGAGAAGACGACCGCCGTGAAGAGGATCGGGGCCGTCTCGCCGGCCGCGCGGCCGATCGAGAGGATCGCTCCCGTGATGATGCCCGGGGCCGCCGGCGCCAGCACGACGCGGCGGATCGTCTGCCACCGCGTCGCCCCGAGCGCGAGGGAGCCCTCGCGCAGCCCCTGCGGCACCTGCCGGAGCGCCTCCTCGGTCGTCCGGATGATCGTCGGGAGGATCATCAGCCCGAGCGTGACCAGGCCCGCGAGCAGCGAGACCCCGAAGTTGAGGAAGAGGACGAGGAAGGTGAAGCCGAAGAGGCCGAAGACGATCGAGGGGGTTCCGTTCAGCAGGTCGACCGCGTTCCGGATGACGTACGTGAGCCGGTTCTCGCGCTGGTACTCGGCGAGGTAGATCGCGGCCCCGACCCCGAGGGGGAGGGCGAAGAGCATCGAGCCCGCCACGAGGTAGAGGGTGCCGACGATCGCCGGGAAGATGCCGCCCTGCGCGCCCGAGGTCGCTCGGCCCCGTGGTCAGGAACTCCCAGGAGAGCGCGGGGAGCCCGTTCGAGAAGATGTTGAAGAGGATGACCCCGAGGGCCAGGATCACGGCCGCGACGGATGCGTAGAGGAGGAGGAAGGCGAGCTGCTGGCTCCGCTGGCGGGAGAGGCGGGGAAGAGCCGAGGGCGAGCACGGCGATCACGATCAGCACCGCCCCCGCATCGAGGAGGCCGCCCGTGGAGGCGACCATGCCGGCGAGGAGGAGCGCGATCAGACCGAGGACGACCTTTCCCGCCAGCGGGTGCCGGGTGATCCCGGCGAACCGGGAGGGTTCCACTCTCTTACCCGTGCTCGCCGCCCCCGTCTCCCGGGTCTTCAGGCGCTTCAGGATCCCGGTCGCTCCGAGGTTGACGGCGAGCGTGATCACGAGGAGCACGGTCGCGACCGCGAAGAGCGCGTGGTAGTGGAGCGAGCCGATCGCGACCTCGCCCATCTCGATCCCGAGGGTCCCGGTCAGGGTCCGGACCGGGGAGAGGACGTTCCAGAGCGGCTCGGGGATGACGGCGGCGTTCCCGGTCACCATCAGGACGGCCATGGTCTCGCCGATCGCGCGACCCATGCCGAGGATGATGGCGGCCGTGATCCCCGAGAGGGCGGCCGGCACGACGACCCGGATTATCGTCTGCCACTGCGTCGCCCCGAGGGCGAGCGAGCCCTCGCGGAACTCGCGCGGCACCGCGGCGAGCGCGTCCTCCGAGACCGAGATGATCGTCGGCAGCGACATGATCCCGAGCAGGATCCCGCCGGCCAGCACGCACTCGCCGGAGGGGACGGCGAACGTGACCCGGATCCACTCGACGAGGACGAGCAGGCCGAAGAAGCCGAAGACGACCGAGGGGATGCCGGCGAGGAGCTCGATCACCGGCTTGACCGCGGCCTTGACCCGGTAGGAGGCGATCTCGGAGAGGTAGATCGCCGACGCGACCGAGAGCGGCACGGCGATGACCATGGCGGCGATCGTGACCAGCACCGTGCCGACGATCAGGGGGAGGATGCCGTACGCGGGATTGACGAAGGTCGGGTTCCAGGTCTCGCCGGTGAGGAACGGGATCACGCCGATCTCGGCGAAGGCGGGTAGGCCGTCCCAGACCAGGAAGAGCAGGATGAAGAGGACGCTGAGGACGGCGACGAGCGCGCAGAGCAGCCAGACTCCGTAGATGGCCCGTTCCCTGGACGTCCTCGGCGCCGAGATCCGCGGAACGTCGTGTGGTTGCGATCATCGGTTCCATGGTAAAAGAGGAGTGGGTCTGTCGCTACCGGGGCAGCGGCTCACGCCGTCGCGGTGATCGAGACGAACCCCTGCTGCTCCACAATCTTCTGTCCGGCGGGGCTGAGCGTGAACTCGATGAAGTCCTTCGCGAGCCCGGTGGCCTCGCCGCTCGTCAGGTAGAAGAGCTGGCGCGAGAGCGGGTAGGCGCCCGTGACGACGTTCGAGACGGTCGGCTGGACACCGGTGCCGTTGACCGTGATGTTGAGCGGCTTGACCGTCGGTGTCGACGTAGCCCATGCCGACGTAGCCGATCGCGCCGGGGTTCGGGGAGACCGAGGACTTGACCGCGCCGTTCGAGTTCTTCTCGAGCATGGACGGCGTGGTCGACGTGTTGCCCATGATGGCCGAGTTGAAGAACTCGCGCGTGCCCGAGGCCGCGTCGCGGCCGATCAGCACGATCGGCTGGGCCGGCCCGCCGACGTCCTTCCAGTTCGTGACCTTGCCCGAGTAGATCTCCCTGATCTGGGCGAGCGAGAGCTGCGAGACGGCGTTCGAGGGGTGGACGATCATGACGATCCCGTCACGGGCCATGGGGATGACCCTGAGATCGGGGTACTTCGCCTTCTCGGCCTCCTGGACATTCCGGGACGACATGCCGATCTCGGCGGTCTTCCCGCCGGCCGCCTGGACGCCGACTCCGGAGCCGCCGCCGGAGACCTGGACGTCCGCGTCGGGGTTCAACGTCAGGTAGGCCTCGGCGAGCGCCTGCGCGATCGGCAGGACCGTGGTCGAGCCCGTGACCGAGATCTTGCCCCTGGCGCCGCTCGGGACGTAGGACCCGGCGGTCGCGGGAGCGGTCGTGGCGGACGACGCGGTCGCGCCCGTGGCGATCGGGGTGCCGATGGTCGCGGTCGGCGCCGTCGTCGAGGGAATCTGGGTCGGGGTCGGCGTGGCCGGGCCGCCGGTACCGGTGCAGCCGGCAACGAGCAGCGCGCCGACCAGCAGGAGCGCGAGGCCGGCGAGGAGGGTCATGGTCTTCATCGGACTGGATGTCATGGGTTGGAATCACGTTGGCGGGATTGAATATACTGCTATCCAACGGAGATTCCAGAGATCTCGGGAGAATCCGGAGAGGTAAAGAGAACTATTGATTAGCTTGCGAACAGAGAACGATGGGGATTAGGCATGGATATTCGGCGACTGCAGATGACGGGTGGATCCTCGCTGAGCGTCACGCTCCCGAAGGAGTGGACGGCCGCGATGAAGCTCCAGAAGAACGACCCGGTACGGGTGGCTCCGCAACCGGACGGGACCCTGATCCTGACCTCGAACCTCGCGGACGACCCGGTCCGGCGGGAGAAGGAGTTCGACGCGAGCACGTGCGCCAACCCGACGTTTCTCTTCCGTTCGCTGATCGGGACCTACATCGCCGGGTATACGGAGATCACGATCCGGTCGAAGACCCGCCTGGCCCCGTTCGTCCGGACGGTGGTGCGCGACTTCACGCAGATGACGATCGGGCAGGAGGTGATGGAGGAGACCGCGACAACGATCCGGATCCGGGACCTCCTCAACCCGAGCGAGCTCCCGTTCGAGAACACGCTCAAGCGGATGTACGTGATCGCGCGGTCGATGCACGAGGACGCGATCACCGCGGTGCAGTCCCGGGACCGGGAGCTCGCCGCCGACGTGGTCGCCGAGGACCGGGACGTGGACCGGCTTCAGTGGCTGGTGGCGCGGCAGGCGAACATGCTCATGCGGAACGCGAACCTCCTGATCCGGTCCGGGTTCTCGCCGGCCACGGTCCTGAACCACGCGGTCGTCTCCCGGATCATCGAGCGGATCGCGGACCACGCCGTCCGGATCGCGACGAACGCGGTCGTGCTCGCCGACCACCCGCTCGAGCCGGAGATCGGCGACCGGCTTCGGGAGGCGAGCGCCTTCTCGCTCGGGGTCTTCGACCGGGCCGTCACCTCGTTCTTCTCGCACGACATGGCCCTCGCGAACCGGACGATCGAGGAGGTGCGGCAGGCCGAGGCCCTCTGCGAGGCGGTCCACACCCTCGCCCTCTCCCAGCCCGCCGGCCCCGCGGTCGCGCTCGGGTACATCGCCGAGTCGGTCCGGCGGCTCGGGGAGTACGCGGGGGATATCGCCGAGACCGTGATCAACGACGTCGTCGAGCGGCAGGGGTAGCGGGAAGGGCTGCCGCCGTCGGCTTCTTTCAGGTCGGGTTAAGCAACCGATGCAGCTCGGCGATCGCCGTCATCGTCCTGAATCCCTTGTCCGTGATGATGTAATCCCCCCGCTCGTGCCGCTGGAGGAGCATCCCTGCGTCGGCGAGTCTCCTGATGTGGAAGGTGAGGTTTCCGCCCCGGAGCCCCGTCAGCAGGGAGAGATCGGAGAAGGTCCGGGTCTGGATCATGAGGGAAGCCAGGATCTGGAACCGCGGACCGTTCGCCACGGGCTCGAGAATCTCCTGGACTGCGGCCTCGTCGGGAACTGGCGCTGCCCTCTTCGCCTCGTTCCCCGATTGCCTGGTAGATGCCCAGCGACTGCATGAGGTCGATCTGTTTCTCGAAGAGCCGGTGAACCTCTGAGAAACAGGTGTCGCACCGGTCGAACGCCCCGTTCTTCCGCATAGCCTTCATCTGATCGCGATAGGCACGGACGATCTCGTCCGAGACGTTCCCGTCCTTGATGTGCTGCGAGGTCGCCTGTAAAAAGTCCATGAACACCCCGTAACATCGCTCCTGCATCGGACAATCGCCGGGCATCCGGGCGGAGAGATCGACTCTGGCATCGTCGATCTGGTGCCTGGCGAACATCCCGGCATGCCGGCTGTTCAGATCCTTGAGCGCGACCTCGACCTGTTGCTGGTTCGCACGCTCGATGTATCGCTTGAGATCCGTCCTGAGCCCGGCGATCTCTCGCTTGAGCTCCCGGACCTCCGCCAATGACCCCAGTGCCGCTCCCATACCGCTCCCGTCACGCCGTCGCCTCCACAGCCCTTGAGGCTGAGGTGCATTGCTCTGTACCGATGGCGTGACGTATATTTCAATGACGCTCAGGTATATATTTGTAACAACTCCATCACTGTCCGGTGAGACCAATGTCGACACAGAATTCAGACACCGGGACCCCGTCGGTCAGAGAACAGATCCACGCCCAGATCGAAGGCGCGCTCGCCGGAGCCACGTTCCCGATCAACACGCCGGGCGAACTCATCGCGGCTTTTCCCAATGGGGCTCAGACCACGTGCCAGGTGGGAGACGTGAAGATGACCGCGGGCGAGGCCGGAACCCTGCTGAAGGAGACGGACTTTCCGTTCAAGAGTGCAAAGGCGGTCGCCGACGTCATCGTCGAGCGGGCCGGCCTCTAAACTACCTCTTTTCGCGACAGTCGTCGCTCGTGGCGACGGAGGCAGCGCCGAGAGGGGCTCAGCTGCAGCCTCCGTCTCCGAACGTGACATCGATCCAGGTCGTGATCCCGTCCCGTATCGACCGGAAGACCGCCAGCCGCTCCTCGTCGGTCCCGGTCGCGGCGGAGGGGTCGGGGAAGCTCGCGTGGATCGTCGTCCTCGCTCCGGGGACCATCGGGCAGGCGGCGGCCGCGGCATCGCAGACCGTGACCACCACGTCCATCTCCTCGCCGATAAACTCGCCGAGGTCCTTCGAGCGCTGCCCTGAGATATCGACCCCGATCTCGGCCATCACCCGGACTGTGAGCGGATTGACCGTGGAGGCGACCGTGCCGGCGCTGAAGGCCTCGTACCGATCCCCGTACCGCGCACGGAGATAGCCCTCGGCCATCTGCGAGCGGCCGGCGTTGTGGGTGCAGACGAAGAGGACGCGCTGGTTCATGACGCCGTCAGGCTCCTCAGTGCTTCGGCCGCAGCGTTCCGTGCCCTCTGGTCCGGGTCCCGCAGCGCTGCGGTCAACGGATCGGCGGCGCGGGCATCGCCGATCCTGCCCAGCGCCCCGGCGGCGGTTGCTCGCAACGAACCGGATGGATCCCCGAGCAGGCCGATCAGTGGTTCGACGGCACGGGGATCGCCGATCTCCCCCAGGGCCGTGACGGCGGCCTCGCGCAGGGTGTGATAGGGCTCCCCGAGGACGGCGATCAGCGGATCGACCGCCCGGAGATCGCCGATCTTCCCGAGGGACAGAACGGCGGTCTCGCGAACGCCCGAGTCGCCGTCCATGAGCTCCGCGATGAGCGGCTCGACCGCACTCGGGTCGCCGAGCGTCCCCAGCGCCCTGACGATCGCTTCCCGCACCCAGACGAGCCGTATCTCCTGGGATCGTCCCAGTGCCGCGATCAACGGTTCAACCGCGCGAGGGTCCCCGCTCTCTCCGAGTGCCCGGACTGCAGCCTCCCGCACGTCCGGATCCATGTCGGATCCCGCTATCCGGATCAGGCCCTCGAGATCGCCGGTCCGTTCCAATCTCGCGATGTCGGGTCTCTCCGAGTCGTCGATCGCCATCCCTCGAAGATCCCCTCGTCGACTATTAAAGTCCTGCCGTGCCGCCGATGACCGGGAGCCGGACCTTCATCCTCTTCCAGCGGCTGCACACGAAGGACGCATGCCCCGGCACCGGCATCGGCCTCGCGATCGTCAAGCGGATCATCGACCGGCACGGCGGCCGGATCGAGGTCGGGTCTATCCCGGGCGGGGTCTCGACCTTTCTCTTCACCCTCCCTGCCGCGCGAGGTATCGCTGCGGCGGCCCGACGGGGAGGATCAGACCCTCGCGATCGACGAGAGCCAGGCCCGCGGCCCCTCGCGGAGGCTGCTCTCGAAGGCCGCGGGCCGGATCGAGTCGATCCGCCAGCCCCCGGCGAACGCGGCCCGGATCTCCGCCTGCGTCACCCGCCGGGGGCCGTAGCCCGGCGGCTCGAGCTCGGAAAAGGCGAGCATGAAGTATCTCCCGCCGGGCCGGAGGACCGCCGCGAGGCCGCGGACGTACCGCGGGCGGTCGTCGTCGGAGAGGGTGTGGAAGAGGCCCGCATCGATGACCGTCTCGAAGGTCCGGCCGAGCGAGGGGAGGTCGAGGACGTCGTGGACGAGGAACGCGGCGGCCACGCCCCGCTCCCGCGCCTTCTCCTCCGCGATCTCGATCGCCCGCGGGGCCGCGTCCACGCCCAGGACCTCGTGGCCGCGCCCTGCGAGGTAGAGCGCGTTCTCGCCCGTCCCGCACCCCGCGTCCAGCACGGAGCCCCCGATCTCCCCGGCCTCCTCGAGCGCGACGATCCCGGGCTGCGGCCGGCCGGTCTCCCACGGCGGAACGCCCTGGTAGGCCGTGTCGAAGAACGTCATGGCGGAGGGGGTGGGTGCCGGGCGGATTGAAGCTTGCGGTGGCGCGCCCGCGACACCGGACCGGCGGCGCACCGATCTACCAGAGGTACGGCACGAGCCGGTACCGCACCCGCTGCATGTAGTCTCCGTACCCGGGCAGGTCTCTCTTCAGGAGCGTGCTCCTCGTCGAGGATTCTCCAGACCAGGGCCGGCGCGATCAGCGCGAGGACGACGAGCCCCAGCCACGAGCCGAGGGCGAGCGGCGTGCCGATCGCCATGACGAGGACCCCCGCGTACATCGGGTGCCGGACGAGCGCGTACGGCCCCGTCGAGACGACCCGCTGCTCCGCGAAGACCTGCACGGTCGAGGCCCCGAAGCGGTTCTCCCTGAAGACGAACAGGTCGATGAGGAGGCCGAGCGCGACCATCGCGTCCCCCGTCAGCGAGACGAACGGCGGCACCGGCGACCACCCGAAGCGGTAGGCGAGGGCGGAGACGACCAGCAGCCCGAGAAACCCCGCGATCCCGATCGTGATGGAGATCTTCTGCCCGAGGCTCTGCTCCGCCGCCGGCCCGACGTTCCTGCGCCGCTCGAGGAGCTCGGGATCGTGCAGGGAGAGGTAGACGCCGACGGCGCTCACCGACCCCATGAAGACGGCGATATAGAGCCATGCCTGCCAGTACTCGAGCGTCCCCGCGGGGAGAAAGAGCAGGATCGCCAGCGCGAACGCCCCCAGCAGGAATGTCCGCACCGTCGCGATGATGAGATCGGCCATCGTCGTTCCCTCGCGGCCCCGCGCCCGCGCCCCCGTCCGTCCGGGACGATGGGGAGGGGATGCGCCCGCACCGCGATCGATCGTACATGCAGCACGGGTCGTGATGATAACTTCGATGCGGGGGAGCCGGCCGTCTCCGGGATCGCCCTGTCTCGGGCGACGGCCCGCCCGGGAGGCGACGGGGGCGAAGCCCGTCCGCTCCGGCGCACCTCCGCCGCCCCGCCGCGACTCCTGCCGGCAGCACGTCTCGCAGAGTCGATCACCCAGCCCGCACAGACCGCACCGGCCGGCCGACGCGGTTGAAATCGATATATAGCTTGGCGGAACAGAGTGGTCGATGGAGGAGACGGACGTGAACCGGACAGGGACGGACCGGGCGGCGGCGACGACCGTGGACGAGTACCTCGCGGGCGTTCCCGAGCCGGAACGGGCGGCCCTCGAGCACCTGCGGGCCGTGATCCGGGCGGCCGCGCCCGGGGCCGAGGAGACGATCAGCTACCGGATGCCGGCCTACAAATACAACGGACCGCTGGTCTTCTTCGCGGCGTTCCCGCACCATCTCAGCCTCTACGGCGTGAGCCGGCCCCTCCTCGAGGCCTTCGGGGACGACCTCGCGGGCTTCGAGGTCTCGGGGACGACCATCCATTTCTCGGCCGACCACCCCCTGCCGGACGAGCTCGTGACACGGCTCGTCAGGGCGCGAATGCAGCAGAACGAGGCCCGGGGCGGACGCGCCTATCGAACGGCGTCCGGCGATACCTGAGCGGAGTTCGCCGGGAGCCGCGTCGGCCAGGATCGAGGAATGGGAGTGGCGGATTGGCGCAGGACCGATCCGCCCGGGCGTCGACGGGTCGTACGGCGCTCGTGAGAAGGGTTATCTCAGTCCGGCCGCCCACCGCGCGGCGGGATACCACCGGACGAACGAGCCGCTCGACGGAGGAGCGATCCCGAACGAGACGGTGCCGGGTCTCGGGCCGTTGCCGGTGGTCGAGACCGTTCGGACCGTTCCCGTCGGCGTGGTCGATCCGCCCGTGCCGAAGCGGGCCCCGAGGAGACTGCCGGGGTTGCCGATCGCGTACCGCCTCGCTCCCGGCAGCGACTGCACCCCCGGGGCGATCGTTCCCGGGAGGCCGAGCGGGCTGGCCGGGGCGACGGTGGGCAGCAGCACCGGGTGCGGGGTCCCCGTGGGAAGGGGGCGATCAGCGGCTGCTGATCGGTATGGGCAGCGTCGTCGGCACGGTCGTCGGCTGGGTCGTCTGCCCCGGCGCGAGCGTCCGGATCGTCGTGGGGTACGGCGGCGCGATCGGACCGTACGGGCCGTAGGGTGGGGCACCCGCCGGCGGCGTGGTGATGTAGGGCGTCGGGATGGGCGAGACGGGCGGGTATCCCGGCAACCTGACCATGGTGACCAGCGGCAGCGTCGTCACGGGCGTCCGGACGAGTGTGGGCGCGCCCAGAACGAACCCCCGGGAGTCGGCGATCCTGGTGCCCGAGGCGTTCCGGAGCGTCACGACGTCGTCGCTGTTCACGGTCGCGGCGTGGTCGGGGCCGCCGCTCCAGTACAGGTCGGTCGCCGAGTTCGTGCCGCGGCCGGTACGGACCGTGACGTACTTCCCGGACGCGAGCGTGAAGCCCGGGAAGGTGTACGTGTTCGCGGTTCGTTCGTCCGTGAGCGTCCAGCCCGTCAGGTCGACGGGGGCCGGGTCGAAGCTCACGATAGTGACGACCTCGTTCGGGAGGCTGGTGTGCGCTATCGCGACGAGGCCGGCGGCCGGGGCGGCGGCCAGCAGGAGGAGGGCGACGCCGATCAGGAGGACCGTCGGGAGCGATCTCATGCAACGGATCATCATGGGCCGGGTATTTACGGGTGCCGATATTGTTGTGCCATCGATGATCGAGAACGGAACGACGGCGTTTGCAGTCGCCCGGGTGCTCGGGGACACGGTCCCCGACCATGCGGATCGTGTCGAGCTGCGGCGATGCTCGCGCCGCCGGCCGCGGTGACGGCGATGGGGCCGGCTGGCTATCATCTGAATTTTAACTCTCCCGGCACCCCGAGCGCGAAAGCGACATCGAGTATATCTTTCGCGATGTTATTCGCATCACCTCGGGCTCGGAGAAGATGTTTCCGGCAAGAGTCGAAGGATTGAATATGTAATGCTAATCAGATATCTCGTTCATGCCGCTCGATTGGGAGATGGTCAGGGAAAAGATGAAACCAGGGACAGTATTGGTAACGATAAATGGGAAACACCCAATCGTGGATCATATTGCTGACACGTATATCATGTTCAATATTGACGGCAGTTTTCAAAGAGTAAGCAGAACCACGCTGGAAGCCGCAGTTATTAGTACAGAACAAGGGATACCCATCGAAAACACCGCCGACTTAAAAAGAATTGCCGACGATCGTCCCAGTTATGCTTGGGCAGCGCTCCATTATCTCGGGTATTGTTAGTCGGTTAATATTCGTAATCGAGAAAATCTCTAATTTTCTTTCTCAATAGTTCGAGATTCGCCTTTGAAGTTTCACATTGCCAAATGACGAGAACTTTCCACCCGAGGGCCTCAAGGTCGTGGATTTTCCGCTCATCACGGGCTATATTGTCGCAAAATTTCTTTTCCCAAAACTCGACGTTGGTCTTGGGAGTTGTGGCTTTTTTACATCCCGCGTGATGATGCCAATAGCACCCGTGAACGAAGATGGCTTTCTTTTTACCCGGAAAAACAATATCGGGAGTTCCGGGAAGGCCCGAGGCGTGAAGACGATATCGATAACCCATCGAAAACACAAGTTTTCTTATCAATAATTCTATTCCAGTGTTTTTCCCCTTTACCCGCTTCATCAACGCAGAGCGATCCCTTGGGGATAAAACATCAGTCATATTTTTTTCGTCAGGTTTCGATAATCCCCGATTCTGTCGTACCGTCGGTGAAAATTCCCGATCTTTCGGGCACTTCTTTATCAATTTTTTGAAGCAGCGTATGGACTCTTCCTGCAGTTTCGTGCGACCTTAAGAACTCAGTGTACTGTCGGTACGCGGAATCTATCAATTCCCTGTACATCAGAATTCGTACACCTTGCCGAGCCATGCCATCTCGACCCGCCTCTGCATCTTTAGCGGTAGACCAATTACTGGGAGGTTTTCCTAATAAGCAAATGACTTCAAGGGGCTCGTCTCTTCTTCCGTTTACATCAAGGCATTTATTAAAAGCCCGCTTATATTTATCGACTTGTTTCATCAAATCATTTGAATTTATACTTCTACCGGGCTTTTTCAGTTCGATAATAACATGTTTTCCCGATAGCATCTGATAACGGATATCTATTCGAGAAAGACGTTCTTCCTTATTGAGTATGATTTTTGATAACGCATCACCGACTGATTTTTCCATTACTCCTGTCTCTGTCGCTCGTTCCCAAGACGGGTCGAGTAACCAAAGATGGTCGAAAAGATATTGCTGAACAACCTTTTCGAGGTCGTCATTTTCAACATGCTCGTGTAATTGTTTAATCACAGTCAATCTTTGATTGACGATTTGATAGTATAGGGTAGCCTCGATATCGTCGTATCCGGAAAATAAATCGCTAAAGAGATGGAATTCATTAGGATTCATTTTTTCTAAAGCTTTAGTGTTATACTTATATCTTAGAGATTCGAAGGCGATGATTCCGTATTTGAACATCTCTCTTCTTTCAGATTCGGTTTCGAAGTTGAGTTGATTGATCCTTCCGAATAACTTTTTTGCTTCCTTTTTAAGTTCACGTGGCAATTCGTCGAACCATTCCCGAATCGCCGCGATCTCCATCGCTTCTTTTTCGCCTTCGTCGCCCCGTAATCCCGTCCAATTGTTTTGAATTTCCTTCAATTCTCTCTGCAACCATTCCCGCAAACACTTGTATCGAGGATCTTCCCGAATAATCTCTTGACGGTTGCTCGTGGCGATATCATCCAACTCGTCGATATCTAAGAAGTCGGCGTATATCTCGCCTATAAGATATTTAGAATATAACCCGCCTTCGGAGAAATCACCAAGAATATCTTCTTGGGCCAACCGTCCGCGTGTCAAGACGATGATTTTATTTAAATTTTCCCCGACTTCTCGGTCTTTCAAATCTCCAGCAGACGAAACAGTCCCTATCCACCCGGTGACAGAATAACTCTCGGGAGAACACTTGAGGATGTTGTCGCGAAGAAACGCATTTTTCTTAATTTTTTCAGGATCACAATGATCAACAAATTCCTTACTCTCTTCTCCGTAATACCAGATGTACTGCAACTTTCGATAGTATTCTCTATCGGAGATTTGCACGGGTTGGCCATTGATATTGATTTGGAACTCGAATTTCTCACCGATGATCCCAAATCTTCTTGCCAACCTTTTTCTCAAAGCCGATGGAGTTTGGTCGAGTTTATTTTTTAGGGATCGGAGAGTGATCTTTGTTCCTGTATGATCTAAGGTGCATCTATTGGAAAGAAGAGGATCGGGAAAATATTCTCTCTTAGATGGATCACTATTCGAGATTGCCTGTTTAATTTTGTCCGTATCCAGGACGAATCCCGCTTTTTCTTCTCCCTTGACAGATTGAAGTTCGATGATCCGGGCAATAGAGAATAGAGATAATTTCCCTATCCCTTTTCTTCCCATGACTTTTCTTTTCTTTTGAGTTATCCGGCCTTCGGGAGTGTTCCTTTTCTGGTAACCGACATACAGATATTTGCTGTTGATATCCGATCTCGACATCCCGGTGCCATCGTCGGTTATGGTAATCTCGTCATTCTCTGGATCAATGACGATATCGACTCGAGTTGCATCCGCGTCCCATGAATTGGCCACGACTTCGGTTAACACGGCCGGAACATTACTGTAAAGATTCAAACCCAAATGATTCAGGACATTCAAGTCCATCGTCAAAAAATATTCCCGGTCACCTATCTCTTCAGACATATCCTTCTCCCCTCAAATGATCGATTATGGACCGCCCCACGATTTCGCCTAATTTTACAGGAACCGCGTTGCCGATATGGATTCCGATCTGTTTCAACGGAATTTTTTCTCCGGGATCCAAGAAGTCGTATCTCTTTTGGAAACGATTGGAGAAGGGCGCCTTCTCTCAACGATAGGGCTCGATCTTGATCGGGATGACCGAAGCGCCCCGAACCGTAGTTGTAAAACTGGGTCGTTATCGTCGGCGAAGGGGCCTTCCATTCCATTCTCCCGTAGACTGCAGGATAACTCCAACCGGATCCTTTGTCGTGACAGGGGGCGCGAAGGCCGGATTCCCAATCCTTCCATGAGCCGCCCGGCTTCGATTGTCGAATCCGTTTGAGATTGGTTGGCGATAAACGGGCGGCATGATGCAGAGGATCGCTTTCGGCTGTACCTCCCGCTTCTATCGGCTCAAGGCCGCGAATTGCTTCGTCTACCGTGAGCACGTCGGTCGGCGATGGAGTGGGGGGTAGAAGATCGAGTTTTCCGAACCTCGAGCCCATGAGAACCAGCCGGGTCCTATTTTGTGGCATCCCGTATTCTTCGCAATGGACAACGTGTGGCTGGGGGTGGTAACCCAGTTCCTCGAGCGTGCCCAGGAAGAAGTCGTAAGGTTCGTGTTTCATCAAATTGACAACATTCTCCATCGCGACGATATCCGGCGAGACCTCGCGGACCAGTCGTGCGAATGAACGAAGCAGCCCCCACTTGACGTCCTCTTGTTTGTTCAGTCGGTTCTGGGTGTACGAAGAGAAGGGTTGGCACGGCGCACACCCCGCGAGAATCCTGATCTCCGCATCGGAATAATGCGGAATAATTTCGGACGCCTTCAATTCGCCTACGTCGGATTCGAAAAATCGAGCGCCGCTGTTATTTTCGTAAACGCCCGTAGCGTTGTTTTTCTCGTATGCGTACCTGCAGGTCCCGTCGAGATCGAAACCCGCGCGGACATCGATCCCGGAACGTATCAATCCGTGGGTCACGCCCCCGATGCCGCAGAACAAATCAACGGCGGATACGCCCGAAATTGTCATTGTTAATCATCTCCTCGCACGAGCGTTACTCTTTCGCCTTCGATCGATCCACCTGTTCTTTCATTGGATATCACTTCCGGAAATCCAATGAGGGTTTCGGATGCCCGTGCCCCTCATACTGCCACGACCGCGTCGCCGGCCTCCACCGCCCTTCTCGACTCCCGCTGGTAGCACGTCTCGCAGAGCCGGACCCCCTGCCCCGACCACGCGGCCCGTTCGAGCCCGCACACATCGCACCGGCCGACCGACGCCGCGACACGTCGCAGGGCCGCCGGGTCGATCGCGTTCGGCAGCGGCGGCCCGGCCCGCTGCTCGCGCCGCACGGCCGCGCCGTAGCAGCGGCGGCAGAGCCGGCGCGTCCCCCGCCGCTCGCGGTAGTGCGACGGCTTCTTTCCGCAGGCCGAGCACGGCTCGAAGGCCGGGCCGTCGAGCGCGAGAAAGGCGTGCGGGTCGATCGAGTTGCAGCAATCACGCTGCTGCAACCCTGCTGTCACCGGTGCTGCAACATCTGCTGTAACTCGATCCGCCGACGTATCGTCGTTGGATTCTTCAAATACCACCAGATTGTTGATATCGATATTTTGAGTTACAGCAGACCGAGAGAGCAGCGTCCGCGCCGTCGTCATGCCTTCCGCTTCGGGCAGCGGTTTATGATCCGCAGTGCTGTAACATGACGATCCGGAAACCGTTGAACGCTCTCCTTCTCCCGATCCGGGACGATTCTGTTGCACTTCGGTAGTTACAGCAGGTGTTACAGCAGTGTTGCAGCAATCGTTCTTGCTGCAACCCGGTCCCTCGGGGTCGTCAGGCTCGAGCCAGACCAGGCCCGTCGGGCGCGACTCCCGGTAGATCTCCGCGTCGAAGAGGAAGACGAGCTGCCGCTGCTTGACGTCGCGTCCATCCTCGTCGTTCTCGCTCGTGGTCCGGTCGAGCAGCGTCAGAGCGCCGGCGACCTGTCGAGCAGGCCCGGGTACCGCAACGCCTCGCGACTCGTACCCGAGCATGAGCCGCCGCGCCTTGTGGTACGGCCATCCGGTCCACCGCTGCACATCGTGGAGGGTGAACTGCTCGACGCGGTTCCGCGCCGCGAGCGAGAGCACGAGCTGCTCGTTCCGGTCGAACTTCGCCTCGAGCGAGCCGCCGGTGGTGTGGAGGTCGGCGAAGAGCCGGGCCGCGTACCGGAAGTCGTCCCCGGTGGCCGCGACCGCGATCCCGCCGTCCTCGAGCCGCTCGCTCTCCCGCTGGAACCGGCGGACGAGCGCGTGGCCGGCGATCAGGTCGAGGAGGACCTCGGGGTTCCGGCGGTTGCGGACCGAGGCCATGCGGATGCGGTCCGCGAACGGGACGTCGACGTGGACGAGGCCGTCGGCCCGGAGCCGCCGCCAGAGCTCGCGGCAGACGCGGAGGTCGAAGCGGTCGCCCCCGTCGCCCGGCCGGCGGGCCCGCTCGGCCATCTTCCGCCGGAAGACCTCGCGGTCCTGCGCCTCGGAGTCGTCGACCCAGCAGACGAGCATCCGGTTGAGGACCTGGTCGTCGTAGAGCGCGGAGACGTTCGCGAGCCACCAGGCGCACCGCTCGGGGATGGTGTAGCGCCGGACCTTGCGGTCCTTGTCGACGGAGCGCATGCGGACGGGCTCGGCGAACTTGCTCGTGGCCTCCTTGAGGACCTCCTGGAGCTCGTCCGAGAGCGCGATGTCGTCGAGGAGCAGGACCGTGCCGGGGCGGATGTCGTCGGAGTAGTAGAGCGCCTTGTTGCGACATCCGCTCGGCGAGCCGGAACTCCTCGGGCACCTGCCGGAGCATGGCCGTCATGCCGCTCGACTTCCCCTTGCCGCGACTCGCCCGTGACGTAGACGTGGAGCCCGCGCGAGTTGCGGACCGTCTGGCGACGCGATCGACATCACCAGGCAGTGGGCGAGCACGGTGTCGCCGACGTGGTCCTTCTCGAAGCAGTCGAGGAAGAACCGGACCGGGTCGCCGCGCTCGAGGATCTCCTTCGCCGCCGCGACGACGGCGGGGTCCTCCTCCGGCGATGCGATGGGCTCCGGGGATGGCGGTGCAGTCCCGTCTCCCGTCCGCGAGAGCGGTCGGGGCGGGAGGGCGGGCTCTCCGGCCGGTGGAACGGCCGGCCGCTCGGCGTACGCGGGCTCGAGCCGGGCGCGGAGCTCCTGCCAGCGCTGCCGCCCGCCGCCGCAGGAGTCGTGCTTGCAGCCGGCGTGGATCGGCGCCGTTCGCGAACTGGATCGCGTACGCGCCGTCGGCGTGCGCGTCCGAGAACGGGCAGTGTTCCAGCGTGTAGAGCGTGCCGCCCTGCCAGGGCTTCTCGGCCGCGACCGCGATCCCGTGCTCGTCGAGCCAGGCGCGGAGGTCGATCGCTCCGCCGGCCGGGACCGCCGCGGCCGCGAAGAGCCGCTCCGGCGGGTCCGGTTCGGGCGAGGGCGCGGCGAGCGCACGGAGGAGCGAGGCCGGCACGACGCTCCGGCTCGTACGGCCGGGCCACGATCGCGGACCGCCGGTGCGGCCGGTCCTTCGTGGAGTCGCCCTTCCGGCTGACCGTGCCGTAGCACTTCCAGATCCGGGCCGCGTTGAAGTTCGCCGTGTCGACCTTCGCCGCGGCCGTCGAGAAGCGTGCGTCGAGCGCGGCGAGCACGGCCTTCACGAGCGCCGTCGACCCGTCGTCGTTCGGGAGGTCGACCCGGTAGAGGAGGTGGCCGCCGTTCCCGCTGTCCGCGACGACCGGCGCGGGCCAGCCCTCCGCCGCGAGCGCGTCGCGGATCCGCCGGGCCGCGGCGCAGGCCTCGTGGTGCTCCTCCGCGGTGGCCGAGACGCCGCTCGGCCGGACGGGGTCGAGGTCGATCGGGAGCCAGCGCCGGCGCAGGATGTCCGCGTCGGCCGTGGTCGCGTCCTTCCCGCCCAGCCGCGACTGGACGCGGTTCGCCCGGCGGGCCAGGAGCGCGGGGTTGACGGGGTTGAGCGTGACGTAGATCCCCTGGAACTCGGCCGCGTCGTCGAGGACCTCGGCCGCCGTCGCGAGTTTCGCCGGGGCGTCGAAGTACCCCGACGCGATCCGGCCGTCGCGGCCGACGGCGCGGAGCTCGGCCACGCCCCCGGGCTCGAGCAGGAGCTCGAGCGCCTCGAGCGCCGGCCGGAACGGCCGGTCGCCGACGTCGCCGTTCACGGCAGCGCCTCCGCCGAGGGCTCTGCCCCCGGCCATCGCCGGCTCCTCTCGCCGGCGGCGCCACCGGCGGTAGTCCTCGATGGCCGACCGGAGGTTCCGCAGGCTGGTCTTCGACCGGATGCCGGCTCCGGTCCCGGACGGCCGCCACGACCTCCTCGACCGGCGCGCCCATGAACCAGGCGTCGGTGCCGCTGCCGACGGCGAGCGCGAGGAACCGTTGCCGCTCGACCAGGACCGACCGGGTGTACCGGCGGTACCGGATCGCGTCGAGGTAGTCGGCGATCAGGGCGCCGGGCGGCATGCGGAGACCTCCAGCCGTGCGAGACGGTCGACCGGGACCTCGCCGCGGACGACCGCGACGAGGCGGGCGCGGGTGGCGAGGTAGCGGGCGCCGTCGAGGGCGAAGCAGAATCCACCGGCGGTCCGGGCCGGGCCAGGCCGCGGCCCGGTCGCTCCGGGCCCCGCCCTCGCTCAGGCGGACGCGGTTGCCGAGGAAGAGCAGGGGCCGGAGCGACCCGGCCTCGAGCGTGTACGTCCGGTCCTCCGCGAGGAGGTCGATCCCGCCGTCCCCGCTCCGCATGATCACGACCGGGTCGGGGTACTCGACCGGGCTGAGGACGAGGAGGGCCGGGCCGGGGCCGTGCGCTCCGGTTTCGGAACCCTTATCACCGCACCGCGTCGACGTTCTTGATGGTCCTTCCCTGATACCGCTGTGCAAGGGGGCATTTGTGGGAGGGCCGCGTATTCTTGCTGACATCTTGTTCGCTCCCGGGAGCGGTCGAGCCCGCGCTCCGCCATGCGACGCCTGCGGCCGCAGAGAGGATTCCGCGAGCCGTGTTCGGCCGGTGCGACGGGTTCATTCCGCTCTCCTTCGTGCTCGACCGCTCCGGTGGGGCGGCCGATATGAGATATGCCACTTACTCGTTGTTATGAATGTACGGTCGCCCCGTGAAAGTGAACGGGGTGGCGATCTGCGGCGGTTTTTCCGGCTGAAAAAGGTCCGTCATCGACCCGATGCCGGTTCGGGCCGGAGACGGGCGCAGCGATCGCAGCGGCTCCGGCGGATCGGATCCGGGACGGCCGGATCGTCTCCTGCGGGGCTCTCCCGTATCGCCGGGCTCAGGCTCGACGACGAGCGACGGCTGATCGTCGTCCGCGGCATCGGGCCCCGCACGAACGTCTACGATCGGGTCTAGCCGGGGAGGGAGCGTCCCCGGAACTTCCCGCCGGGGCCGGCCTGCCCCCTACCGTGGCCGCTCCGCCTCCTCGGCCACGTCCTCGGGCGAGACGTACTCCCGCTCCGGCATCTCGCCGATGAGCTCCGCCAGCTGCGGGGGGACCCGCTGCCGCCCGGCCTCCGCGGCCAGGTCGGCCTTCGTCGCCGGGTACCGCAGCTCCCGGGCCGTCTCCAGGATCGACTCCCTCGCCCTGCGTTCGTTCAGATCGCCGAACGCGCCGGTGACCGCCTGCCCCTGGTCGGCGGGCCCGCCGCCGAGGGGCCCTTTCCGCTCGTCGTGCGCCATATCGTCATTCCCGTGCCGTGCGGCACGCCGCGCCCGTGCTCCCGCGGGGAATATAAAATCTCGGCGGCCGCTGCCATGGCGTTCCGCCGATCAGGCGTACGAGTGCCAGGCGCCCACGCCGTCGATGACGTCCCGGACCTCGGCCGCGACGGCCCGCGCCTGCTCGGCGGACCGTGCGCCCATGACGACGATCGCGCCGCTCGCGAAGACGAGGGCCGTGCCGCCCGTCCGGGCCCGGTAGACGAGCCCCGCGAAGTGCTCGGGGTCGTACTCGATCCGCTCGAGGTCGAGCGCCATGGCGAGCCGGAAGAGGGCGATCCGCTCGCCGAGGTGGCCGGACGCGACCAGGTTGATGACCCGGGCCGCGGGCACGGGCTCGAGGAGCTCGGCGCCGGCGGCGCGGAGGGTCTCGACGACGGCTCCGAACACGGCATCCAGGTGGTCCACGGCGGAGAGGCCGGTCAGCACGATCTTGCCCGAGTCGTACACGTGGCACGCGACCTTCGAGCCGGGAACGCGGAGGAAGATCCCGGGGTAGTTCTTCTTCGGGTGGGCCGCGCCGGGGATCTTCACGGCGAGCTCGGCAAGCGGGAGGACGTCGGCCACCCGGGCCGCGGCCACGACGTTCTGGACCCTGAGCCGGAACAGGGCGCGGTCGGCCGCCGCCGGAGCGAGCGACGCGCTCATGGTACCTGCCTCCCGACCCGCTGCACAGTGGTTCAATCCCCCCAGAAGAACACGGCAATTCGTACTGTCGTGAGTACATTATTTAAATCTTCCTCTTTCTAATTTTCAATTTCCTTCGATTTTCAGATATTCCGAGAGAGAATTGTGGATCCCGCCTCGTTCGAGGAAAAGCTAAAGTACATGATTGAGCGGATATATGCCAAACGTTACTGCCATGCAATATCTCCGTGTGCCTCCCGCGGGCATCCTCCGTGCCGGAGGGCCGCCGGCCCGGCGGGAGAGAGCCCGGGCTCGGGCCGGAGACGGGGCGGGGTCAACCGGACCGGGGCTTCTCTGGCCGTCCGGGGAGGATCGCGTGGAGGCCGGAGGACCCGCGCCCGGGCCATGCCGCCGCTCCCGTATGCACGCAAACACGACGGCGTTCGCTCCGCGCCGTGCGGTCTCGAAAAGAGGAAGGGATGGGGGCCCGTTACGGGGTTTTCGGCTCGATCGGGGGCGTCGCCTCCGACGTCTCCTCCGCGATCGTCCCCATGAAGTCGTCCATCATCTCCGGCGCACGGTCGCGCAGGCCGTACCAGCAGAAGATCGCGATCGCCGCGCCGACGCCGATCCCGATGCCCCAGGCAACCGGGGTGATGAGGACGTAGATGATCGTCAGGTCGATCTTCAGCTGCTGGAGGGCGAGGATGACCAGCACGAAGTAGAGGAAGGCCTGGAGCACGGTGATGAGGGGCTGCATCATCGAGATCTGCTGGGCCGCTCCGAGGTGCCGGAGGAAGTCGCAGAACCAGTCGATCACGATGAACCCGACGATCAGGATGATCACGAAGAGTGCGATGAACGGCAGGTACGCGATGATTGCGGTGATCAGTGCCGTCAGGAACGTCAGGTTGAGCGCGTTCGCCGCGGCCACGATCGCGATCAGGTAGACGAACCACCGGACGATGAGGTCGAAGAAGGCAACGATGCCTTTGGCTCCGGCCCCACCGTACTGCTGGTTGATCGCCTTCCCCACCGATGTCCGTGCAAGGGCGTCGTCGATGCCGAGCCGGTCGACCAGGACCGCGGCTGCTTTCCCGAGGAGTCGCCCGACGATCCACCCGATGAGCAGGATGATGACGGCCGCGAGCAGGTTCGGGAGCCATGCGATCGTCTCGTTCGTCGTCTGCTGGATTCCACCGATAATTTGTGCCATTCAGGTCACCTGGTTCGGAATGGCGTTTATACTATTTCAATACATCTTGCCCCTGCAGGGCACGGACCCTGTCGAACCCCCTCTCCGGGCGGGGGCACCGGGACGGGATCGGGGGATCCCGCCGTCCGGGAGGCCCCGACGGCGCGAACGGTGACGGCCGGCCGGTCCCCGCGTCGGCGACGGAGACGCGGAGGATAGAGAGCCGCCGCACCGATGGAGACGAACGCACGTCCGCGGTGCAGGAGGAGACGGGGCGCTGTGCGGCGGTCCCGGAGAGAGACGGGATAGAGGTGGAGGGGGAGGCCGAAGTCACGCCGTCCGGTCGATCATCCGCGCGATCCGGACCCGGGCCTCGCGGGGCGTGATCCCGAGGTCGGCCGAGGTCCGGGAGATGGCCCACTCGATCACCAACGGGGTGAGGGCCTCGAGGAGCGCGTCCCGGGAGATCTTGAGGTCCGCGGCCGTGCGCTCGATCGCCCGCTCGAGGGTGGCCGGGGAGACTGGCGGGTACGTCATGCGGCCCGGTTGGGTGTTTCAAAGTAAAATAGTCTCGTGCCGGCCACCGATCCGCGGTGCGCGAATACGGCCCGGGGCCCTGCGGGGGGAAACGGCTTAAGTCAGGAAGCGCCCCCTACTCAGCGGGAGCGAGGAATGGCGTTTCGCGTGGTTGTGGTCGACGACGACCCGGACGTTCGGCGCGTGGTCGCGATCGAGCTCGAGCGGGCGGGCTTCTCCGTCGTCACCACGCCGGACGCGGCCTCCGGCCTGGCCGCGGTCCTGCGGGAGGCCCCGGACGTCGCGGTCGTCGACCGGATGCTCCCCGACGGGGACGGGCTCGACCTGGTCGGGACGCTCCGGGCCACCCTCGCCGGCGCCTGCCCGGTGATCGTGGTCCTCTCGGCGCGGACGGAGCTCGCCGAGGTCGCGGAGGGGATCGCCGCGGGGGCCGACGACTACGTCACCAAGCCGTTCAGCCCCCGCGACCTGGTCGAGCGGATCCAGGTGGCGCTCGATCCGCCGCGGCCGGATCCCGGCGCCCGGAGACCCCGCCCCGGGGGAGGCGGAGTCGCCCGCCGGGACCGGCGGAAGCCCCGGGATCGCGAACGGGGCCTGAGGAGGAGGCGACGTGGACCCCTCCCCGGACCGACAGGACCCGGGCCGGCCCCGTGAGCGGCCCCGACGCCCGGGTGCTCGTCTGCCGCCTGCCCGTCCCCGGCGCGCCCGCGCCCGACTACTGGGAGGCCGACGCGTTCGCCGCGGCCGTCCTCGCCGGGTTCGAGGAGCGGGCGGGCGCGGGCGACGGCGTCGGCGAGCGCCGGGCCTTCTTCCTCCTCGCCCGCTACTACGGCCGGACCCTCGCGATCCTGCGGCGGGCCCTCGCGGACGGCGCCACGGACCTGATCGACCGGGCGCTCGAGAACCTGGTCGTCCTGCACCGGCACCTCGTCCGGATGCGGGCCGACGCCCGGGAGGCCGTGCCGCTCGTGGTCACCCTCGACCGCGCCTCGCGGCAGCGGGTCCTCCCGGACCTGGTCGTCGCGGTGATGGACGACACGTCCCGCCCCCTCTCCCCGGCCGAGGTCGCGGACCACGTGAACGACCTGCACCTCGCGGCCCGGGCCCGCGTCGACGCGGTCGCGAGCCGTCCTGGAGCGGCTCCGCTCCGAGGGCGCGCTCGAGCCCGTGGCCGGCGGCCTCTACCGGCGGAGCACCCGCCCCTACCGCCGGCTCAACCCCGACCGCGAGGGGCTCCGGGCCCTCCTCGGGGACCGGCTCTACCGGGCCTTCGACGCGGGGGGCTTTCCGGGGCTCGCCGCGATCGAGGCCCGGCCCGGGGACTTCCGGGCCTTCTTCTCCGGCTTCGCCGGGTGCGGCCCGGCGCTCGCCGACGGGTTCGTCACGGCCGCGGCCGAGCTGACCGGCCGGCGCGACGGCGACGGGGACGACCGGGGCTGGACCCACGCGGACCTGATCGGCTCGGCCTACCCCCGCCCGTACCAGCGGCGGGCCTTCGAGGTCTACCGGTCGCACGGGTACAGCGGGCAGGTGATCGAGGCGCCGACCGGCTCGGGCAAGACCCTGATCGGCGAGCTCTGCATCCAGGACTGGCTCGCGGCCCTCTCGCCGGGCGAGACGGTCCTGGTCCTGGTCCCGACCGCGAACTACCTGCGGCAGTGGACGGCCGAGCTCACGACCGCGCCCGCCGGGCTGCGGCTCCCGCTCGGGGCCGTCTTCGGGGGGACGCCGGCCGAGCTCGAGGCCTTCCGCCGGCGCACGGGGGCGTCGCCGGCCGTCGTGGTCTCGACCTACGCGGCCCTCGCGGCCCTCGGCTCCCCCCTGGGGAAGGGCGGGTTCGACGCGGACTCGATCGAGGCCTTCCTGCAGGGGAGCGGGGTGCAGTACGTCCTGCTCGACGAGGTGCACAAGGTCGTCGAGAACGAGCGCTCGGTCACGCACGGCGTCGTGGAGGTCTTCGTCGACTGGCTCCGGGACGGCTCCCTCCGCGGCCTGATCGGGTTCTCGGGGACGGCCGAGGGCTACCGCGACCGGTTCGAGCGGCTCGGCCTCTCGCTCGTGTACACGGTCCCGACGCTCGACCTGATCGGGGCCGGCTTCATCGCGCCCTACGCGGAGTTCGGCGTGCCCTTCGCCTACTCGGACCGGGAGCGGCGGGTCGCCGACCTGGTCCGGGCGTACGGCGCCGGCCTGGTCCGGTTCTTCGCGCTCCTCGGGCCGGGCCGGGTCAGGGACGCGCTCGGGGGGATCCGGCAGGAGGAGCGGCTCGCGATCGCGCGCGACCGCCTGGGGCTCGGCGCCGGGCGGCCCGACCGCGAGGCGGCCCTGGAGCGGCGCTTCCGGCAGTGGGCGGCGGCGGAGCGGTTCGGCGTGGCCGACGCGGCCGTCCTCCAGGTCGTCCAGCTCGCGCTCGGGCTCTCGGACGAGGCGATGGTCCAGATGGCCGTCACCCCGCTGCCGCCCGGCGCCGCGGCGGAACGCATGGCGGCGTTCGGGGCGCTCCTCGGCGAGCTCGGGGCGATCCGCGCGGAGCTCGCCGGGCTCGTCCGCGACGACCGGGTCGCCGCGCGGCTCCGGGCGGAGGGGTTCGGGACGGCGGCCCCGGGGACGGGGCCGGGACGGGAGGCCCTCGCGTCGACGATCGCCGGCCTCTACCCGACCCTCCGCGGCCTGTACCACCGGATGGGCGAGGGGCGGGTGGACGCGGTCCGGGCCGTGGTCCGGGCGGAGGCGGGCGCCCGCGACCTCGGGGGCGCGATCGTCTTCGACCGGGCGACCCGGGTCCGGTGGCGCGAGCCCGTCCCCGACCCCGGGTACGCGGGGGTGGCCGGCCTCTTCGCCGGGCTCCTCGACGAGCCCGGGGGGCTGCCGATGGGGGTCGTCTCGGGGGAGATCTACCTGCCCGTGCTGCCCGGCGGGTCGGCGGCCGGCGCCATCGCGGCCTTCGTCCGCGACCGGGTCATGGTCGGCGAGCTCGGGCAGGAGCTCTTCGACCTGCTGACGCGGGGGCTCGCCCTCCCCCCCGCGGTCGAGTCCGACCTCCGCGAGGGGCTGGCCTCGGGGCTGCGGGAGTACGCGGCCGGGCTCGCCGGGCTGACCGCGGCCCGCCCGTCGGAGTTCGGGCGCCGGGTCCTGGCCCCGCTCCGCCGCCTCGTCCGGCGGGCGAAACTCGGCCGGGCCGGGGACCGGCTCCTCGACCGGCTGACCCCGCGCCACCACCTGGTCCGGCAGTGGATCGGGGCCTTCTTCGACTACGCGCTCGTCGCGCACCGGTTCGAGGAGGCGCGGGAGGTCCCGATCCGCCGGCCGGACGGCGGGCTCTCGCGGTGCAGCGTGGTCAGGATGGCCGGCGGCGAGCGGCGTGCCCTCTTCTACGACCTGGTGGCCCGGGTGGTGGACGCGCAGGTCGTCCCGGTCCGGGTCGTCGTCGTCTCGTCCTGGGCGCGGACGGGCTGGAACGTGCGGCGGCCGAACGTGCTGGTCGACGCGACCGCCACCCGGGACGTCACGGCCTGGCTCCAGCTCCGGGGCCGGGCCATGCGGGCGAGCGAGGGCTGGACGGGCGAGGACTCGGCCCGGCTCGCGGCCCTCCTCGCGGACGGGGCGGGCGACGCGGCCGTCCGGCTCCTCCTCGAGGAGAACAAGGTGACCCACATCTACGAGCTCGTGAAGGCCTACGGGAGCGGGATGCAGGTCGTGCGCGACCGGCGGACCGGGCGCTGGCGGCGGGTCGAGGCGGTCGCGGCCAAGCACGCGCACGAGGTCTCGGTCGACCCGGTCAGCGGCGCGTACGGGCCGGGGGAGGGGCACGCCCCGCTCGTCGCCGGCGACGACCCGCGCGAGGACCGGCCGGCGGTGCTCGAGGCCCGGCTCGACGCGGCGCTCCGGGACCTGGACCCCCGGGTCGTCGGGGGCTGGCTCGCGGCGGCCGGGAGGGGCGGGCCGCCGTGAACCGCAGACGGGAAGGGGAGGGGGCGGCCGTCACGCCCGTTCTGCGGTGTACGCGAGCGCCCCGTCGACGGGGCACGTCTCCGTGCACCGGCCGCAGAGGTAGCACTCGCGCTTCGATGCGTCCCTCCCCGCGACGCCGGCCGGGCAGGCCCGCTCGCACTTCCGGCAGTCGATGCACGCGCCCGTCCGCCGGAGGCGGAAGCGGCTGAGGTGGGCCGGGAGGGAGAAGAGGAGGCCGAACGGGCAGAGGCCCCGGCAGACCGGCCGGTACACGACGGCCGAGAGCGCGAGGAGGCCCGCGAAGACGGCGAGCCCGATCGAGAGGGTCAGCGAGAAGAACTCGTAGACCCCCGTGTACGCCATCAGGTTGACGAGCGAGAGGGCGGCGACGACCGAGGCGACGAAGACGCCCGCCCGCACGGCCTCGAGGTACCGCGGGTGTGCCGACGACGTGCTTCCGGACGGGCACGGCGTAGGCGAGCTCCTGGACCGCGCCGACCGGGCAGGCGTGGCCGCAGAAGGTCCGGCCGACGGCGAGGGCGAGCGCGATCCCCGCGAGCACCCCGAGGATGCCGGGGGTCAGGAGCGAGCCGCCGCCGGCCGCGACCGTGACGAGCCCGACGAACTCGACCGGCATCAGCGGCGCGAGGACCGCGAAGCCGAAGAGCGCGCTCAGGCCCGCGAGGGCGAGCACGACCGGGCGCGTCACGGCCCCGCGCCGCCAGGCGTACGCGCCGAGGACGCTTCCCGGCGAGGAGCCAGACGGTCGCGAAGAGCGAGGCCGAGGCGGCCTGCGCCCGAGAGCAGGTACGCCGCGATCCCCCCGGCGCCGAGCGCGAAGAACGACGAGAGGGCGAGCGCCGCCCCCGTCTCCGCGGCCCGCGGGCCGAGGCGGCCCGAGCGGAGCAGGGCGAAGGCGGCGACGGCCGCGACGAGCGCGACGACGAGGCCGGCGAGCAGCGCGCTGACGGAGGCGAGGCCCGCGGCGCCCGCGCCCGACGGCGGGGGGAGGGGTGCGGCCGTGGTGGTGGCCGGGGCGGCAGTGGTGGTCGTGGAGACGGGGGTGGCCGTCGCGGTTGCGGATGCCGTCGTGGTCGTGGTCGTCGGGGCCGTGCCGGTGGTCACCGCCGTCCGGGTGTAGTCGCAGACCGAGTTCGCGTCCATGTCGGTGAACAGGAAGCACCTGCCCGGATAGGGGCAGCCGCCGATCCCCCGGGGACAGACGGCCGCGCAGGCCGGGTACGCGAGCCCGGCCGCGCCGACGAGCCCGACCAGGAGCCGCCGCATTCTTCCCTCGTATCGCCATGACAGTCCTCCGGACTTTCGTAGTCCGGCGAACATGTTATGCGGCCATGTAAAATAAACTTTACATTACCTGCAAACGGCAGGGCGGCAGTCGCGGGCGGCGGGGACCATCGCCCCGAAGAATAGAACCAAGTCCCGGCATACACAAGAGAGAGGAAGGAGCATCCTCTGAACCCCGCACGGAGACCCCGCCATGGACGCTGATCGGATCGCCCGCGACTGCTCGACCCTCGGCTCGAAGAAGACCCGGGGAGAGCTCGGCACGGCCATTGCGGCCGTCCTCCTCTCGTACTCGCCCCGGGACATGCAGCAGATGCGGCGGAACTTCTCGGCGGCGATCCGGGACTTCCCCCCGAGTACCAGGGAGCGGCTGGAGGAGACGGTCGTCGGCCACCTCAACGGGACCTACCAGGCGGTCCGGAGGATGCAGGAGCTCCGGACCTTCGCCGCCATGAGGGAACCCCTCCCTCCCGCGGCAGCCGGTTTCTGGAGGATGGTCGCGGCGCAGTGCTCGTCCGGCGACGCGGAGCAGGTCCGGGCGCGGTTCCTGAAGTTCCTGCTCGAAGGGTTCTGCATCTTCGTGCAGGGACTCCCCGGCCACCCCGTCGGGATGCCGTTCCCCGGCGGGGACCGGGTCGCGGTCGTCGAGGGGACGTACTACTGCCCGGTCCGGGAGAAGGCGAACGAGGTCGATTCCGCGCTCTGCCCGTTCTGCCCGGCCCTGCAGACGCCGGAGATCGGGTATCTCAAGCCGCCGGTGAAGGGGAGCGAGTACCGGAAACAGGAGTTCATCCGGGACACCTACGAGCACCACCACTTCAACGGGTGAACCGTCCCGTCATCCCTCGCTTCTCCACGAGCTTCCGGTACACCTCCTCGCCGACGCATTGCTTTGCGTATTTGCACCACTGGACGCACGAGAGGAGGTCGTTGTAGACGACGAAGCCGCAGGTGTCGCACACCACGGAGACGTCGTTCGAGAAGACCTCGACCTCCGCGCCGCACTGCGGGCATGTTTTGATCGCGAGCGTGGGGGTCCTGAGGTTCGCGGAACCGGGGCAGTGACCGAGCACCGGTCACGCCCCCTGCGTTTCTGTACTCCCGTCAGCAGCGCCTCGCCGTACGCCCCGGTCTTCTTCGAGGGGACGTAGTTGAGCGCCCGCGTCCGTTTCAGCAGCTCCTCCGTGATGGCCGTCTCGTCTGCGAGGTTCAGTTTCCGCACCTCCGCGACGATCCAGTCCAGTCTGTCAATCCCCGTCTCGATGCCGTCGATCGGAGATCCGCCGGATCGAAATCTTGTCCGGCGGGATCCCGCCGCAGATCGTGCAGCAGTACCCGTCCGTCTCGTTGCCCATGGGGTCACTCCCGGATCATGGTCAGCGTCATCTTGAACTTCGTGACGGCGCTGAGTGCGTGGGGCACGTTCGCGGGGAAGATGATGGTCTGTCCCGCCGTCATCTGGAAGGTCTCGCCGGCGACCCAGACCTCGCACGAGCCGTCGAGGATCGTCACCACGGCGTCGTACGGGGCCGTGTGCTCGGAGAGCCCCTCGTCCTCGTCGAACGAGAAGACGGTGATGCTCCCCGCCTTCTTGTTGACGAGCATCCGGCTCGCAACCGTCCCGTCCCGATAGCCGACCACGTCCCTCAGGTCGAGGACCTTCCCGAGCAGGTCCTCCCGTCGCCTGTCCTGCTTCGCAGGATCCGCCTGTGCGAACTCGACCATGCTCTCCTCCGTCAGAGCAGCTTCGTCTCCATGTCCGGCCGCGGCACCTTGACCACGAGCACGCGGAAGACGCTCGCGCTCTCGTTCGACCAGCGGTGCGGGATGCGGGCCGGGCTCTCGACGACGCGGTCCGGGCCGACGATCTCGCGCTCGTCCCCGATCTCGACGACCCCCTCGCCCTCGAGGACGTAGAAGAAGACGTCGACCGGCGTGATGTGCTTCTTCAGCGCTTCGCCGGGCTGGAGCGTGATGACGACGGCCGTCGCGTGCGGGCTGTCGTAGACCTTGCGGGCGTCGACGCGGTGCGGGTTCGGGCCCGGCACCACGTCCGATACGGTGGTGATCTTCATCGGATGCTACCTCGGTTCTCTCGCTGCAGGAGGCTCCGGCGGGCGGGCTCAGAGCACGCAGACCCGGCAGTCCTGGCCGCCGCAGTCGACGTTCTCGATCTTCCACTTCAGGGCCCAGGTCTTGATCCCGCGGATCACGTCCACGAGCGCGAGCCCGCTCTCGGTCAGGGTGTACTCGGTCCGCACCGGGAAGGACGAGGCGTCGACGCGCCGCGTGACGATCCCCTCGGCCTCGAGCTCGCGCAGCCGCTCGGCGAGCACCTTCTGCGTGATCCCGGCGAGCGCGTCCTTGAGCTCGGAGAACCGGCGGGTGTGCCCCGGCCCCTTGTAGAGCTCGAGGATGATCAGCAGGGTCCACTTCCGGGCCAGGTACCGGACCGTCTGGTTGACCGTGCACGCCTCCTGCATGGTTACTCTTTTGAAACTCTCGACTACTTATAATTTGGTATACAAATGAAACCTCGTGGCAAAACCATACCAGGAGAGACACACGCATGTTCTGTTACCAGTGCGAGGAGACCGCGCGGGGCACCGGGTGCACCGTCCGCGGCGTCTGCGGCAAGGACGAGGAACTCTGCGGCCTGATGGACGTCCTGCTCTACCTCTGCCGGGGGATCGCGGTGCGCGACCTCGCGGCGCGGGAGGCCGGCGGGGCGGGGAGCGACGAGGCGCGGCGCTTTCTCGCCGACGCGCTCTTCGCGACGCTCACCAACGTCAACTTCGACCCCGCCCGGATCCGGGAGATGATCCGGAAGGCCGTCGCGATCCGCGACGCCCTGCCGCCGATGGGCGCGGGCGCGCCCGACGCCGCGACGTGGACGCCGGCGGACGACGCCGCGATCGACGCGAAGGCGAAGGAGGTCGGCGTCCTCGCGACCGGGAACGAGGACGTCCGCTCGCTCCGCGAGATGCTGATCTACGGCCTGAAGGGCATCGGCGCGTACTACCACCACGCCGCCGTGCTCGGGTACACGGACGACGCGATCGAGGCCTTCCTCGAGAAGGGGCTCGCCTCGACCACGAAGGACCTCTCCGTCGACGAGATGGTCGGGCTCGTCCTCGAGTGCGGGAGGGTCGGCGTCGCGACCCTCGCCCTGCTCGACACGGGCCAACACCGCGACCTACGGCGACCCCGAGATCACGTCCGTGAAGACGACGGTCGGGGACCGCCCGGGCATCCTGGTCACGGGCCACGACCTGAAGGACCTCGCAGCAGCTCCTCGAGCAGTCGACGGACGCGGGGGTCGACGTCTACACCCACGGCGAGATGCTGCCCGCGCACGCGTACCCGGCGTTCAAGAAGTACCCGCACCTCGTCGGGAACTACGGGTCCGCGTGGCACCGCCAGCGCGAGGAGTTCGAGGCCTTCAACGGCCCGGTCCTCTTCACGACCAACTGCATCGTCCCGCCGAAGGAGTCGTACCTCGGCCGGCTCTACACCACCGGCCCGGTCGGCTGGCCGGGCGTGACCCACATCCCCGCGGGCCCGGACGGGACCAAGGACTTCTCGGCGATCATCCGGCACGCGCAGGCGTCGGCGCCGCCGTCGCCGCTGCCCGGCAGCGGGCGCGACCTCGTCACGGGCTGCGCCCACAAGGCCGTGCTCGCGCTCGCCGGCACCATCGTCGAGGCCGTGAAGAACGGCGAGATCACCCGGTTCGTGGTGATGGCCGGCTGCGACGGCCGGCAGCGCGAGCGGGAGTACTACACGGAGTTCGCGAAGGCCCTGCCCCCGACCACGGTCATCCTGACGGCCGGCTGCGCGAAGTACCGCTACAACGCCCTCGACCTCGGGACCATCGGCGGCATCCCGCGCGTGATCGACGCGGGCCAGTGCAACGACTGCTACTCGCTCGTCGTGATCGCCCAGGCCCTCGCGGACGCGTTCGGCGTCGGGATCAACGACCTGCCGCTCTCGTTCAACATCGCGTGGTACGAGCAGAAGGCCGTGCTCGTCCTGCTCGCGCTGCTCAGCCTCGGCGTGAAGAAGATCACCCTCGGCCCGAAGCTCCCGGGCTTCGTCTCGCCGAACGTCCTGAAGGTGCTCGTCGAGAACTTCGACATCGCGCCGAACACCACGGTCGAGGAGGACATGGCCCGGCTCGTGCCGGCCTGAACCCCCTCCCCTATCCGCATCCTTTTACCACCCGGAACGACACCACCTGTACAGGCATGCGGGTGATCGGGATCGATCCCGGGTACGGCCGGGTCGGCTGGGGCGTGGTCGACGGCGAGCGGCACGAGCTCGCCTCCCAGGCCTGGGGCTGCATCGAGACGGCGAAGGAGTCCCCGATCCCGGTCCGGATCCTCGAGGTCTGGCGCGGAGCTGAACCGGCTCCTCGAGGCCTGGTCCCCCGACGGCATGGCCATCGAGACCCTCTACTTCTCCAAGAACGTGACCACGGCCATGCAGGTGGCCGAGGTCCGGGGGGTCATCCGGCTGGCCGCGGCCGAACGCGAGTCTGCCCGTCGCCGAGTACACGCCGAACCAGATCAAGCAGGCGGTCACGGGCTCGGGCCGGGCCGAGAAGCGGCAGGTGCAGGAGATGGTCCGGCGGGTCCTCGCGCTCGACGAGCTCCCCCGCCCGGACGACGCGGCCGACGCGCTCGCCTGCGCGGTCTGCCACCTGCACCGGACGCGGTGAGATCGGCCCCTGCCGGGGCGGGTTCCCCCGTACTCTTT
>CAVSRL010000019.1:0-44526 GCA_963730355.1 uncultured Methanoregulaceae archaeon
GGTCGACTGCGGCCGCTCGACCGCGGGCGGGATACAATTACCCCTTCAATCGTGTACCTTCGAGCCCGGAAACGGGCAGGGTTTGCGGCGGGGCCGGGCGAGTCGACGGGCTCGCGCCGCTCTGATGCCGGCAGCATGGGCCGACCCTCCGTGTTGTCCGCTGATATGAAAAAAGAGAGAGTGGGAGCGTGAGTCTCAGAGGTGGGTGAAGAGCCAGACCGCGTCGGCGAAGTCGATCCGGCCGTTCGCGTTGAAGTCGAACGTCGACGCGGGCTCGTTCGCGGCGACCCAGCTCAGGGAGTTGAAGAAGAGCGCGATGTCCGCGAAGTCCTTCCGGCCGTTCCCGTTCACGTCGTCGTACTTCCCGTCACCGTTCGTGTCCGTCGGCGCCCCGCTCCCGCCGGGGACCGTCACCACGCCGGGGCTGGTCGTCGTCGGCGTCGGTGTCACCGTCCCGGAATCGGTGTACAGGGCGAGCGGAGAGTTGTCGAAGTTCTGCTCGGCGATCTGGAGGGCGGTGTCGACGAACCCGTCGCCGTTCGCGTCGGCGTTCGTCTGCGAGAACCCGGTGCCGTCGGGCGCGCCCCAGAAGTTGCCGCCGACGCGCGGGCCGCCCAGGACGTTCGGGGGGCCCCACTCGGGGCCCGGCGAGACGGACCAGGCGTTCGCGCAGAAGGGCTCGCCCGTGAAGGCGACGTTGAGGGCGTTCTCGAGCCGGTTGTCGTAGACCGTTCCGCCGGCCGAGATGTGGAACTGGATGCCGACATTGCTATTGTTCGCGATGCCGTTCCGCGTGACGGTGATGCCGTCCGAGAGGTAGACGTACAGCCCGCGGACGTTCTGGTTGATCTGGCTGTCCGAGACCACGCCGCTGGCCGCTCCGTCCAGGAAGGCCACGCCGTAGTCGTTGCCGGTCACGGTGCAGCCCGTGATCGTGTTCCCGGCCGCGTTCTGGTACGCCACGGCGCCGCTGAACCCGTTGCTCAAGAGGGTCGAGGACTCGATCCGGGAGCTGCCGGCCTGGTGGAGCGAGACGCCGTACCACCAGTCCTGCGCCCGGACGTTCCTGATCGTGACGTTCGAGACGGGCGCGGTGGGGCCGTGGACGTAGATGCCGACCGAGTTCCCGCTATCGACACCGTCGATCAGGTGCCCGCCGCCGTCGAAGACGACGTTCGAGGCCCGGATCTCGATGCAGGTCGCCAGGTTGCTGTTCGTGATGTCGTTCGTGAGGAGATACGAGCCGGGCTGGGCGATCACGATCTTCTCTCCCGTGAACGTCACGTTCGTCGGCAGGGGCGAGATCCTCGCGACGGTGAACCCGTTGGGCAGGGTCGCGCTCCGGCCGTCGCGGTTGGTCACGACCACGTTCCAGGAGCCCGTCGCCGCCATCGAGGAGATCCCGAACTGGCAGGTGATCCGCGTGGGCGAGACCACGATCACGTTCGCGGCCGGGACGTCTGCGGATCCGGCGCGGGTGAGCCTGACCGTCGCGCCGGGCCGGAACTCGGTCCCGGCGAGGTTCGTGACGGCGACCGTGGAGCCCTGCATGCCCGTGTTCGGCGCGATCGACGTGACCCCGAAGGCCCAGACCGTGATCATGCCGGTCCTGCTCTCCGTGTCGGACAGGCCGTCGGCATTGCCGACCGTCAGCGAGACGGTGTAGGTGCCGGCGGCGGCGTACGTGTGGTTCGGGTGTCGCTGGGTCGAGGTGGCGCCGTCGCCGAAGGACCACGCCCAGGAGATCGGCGACCCGGTCGAGGTGTCCGTGAACTGGACGGCGAGCGGCGCGCCTCCCGTCGTGGGCGTCGCCGTGAAGTTGGCGTCCGGCCTGGCCTTGACGAGCGGCGCTCCGTCGCTGTTCCCGGCGGCGAGGACGTACGGGCTGTCGCCGATGCCGTCGTGGTCGGCGTCCGCGACCTGCTGGGACCAGCCCGTGCCGTCCGGTTCGGCCCAGTAGTTGCCGCCGAGGTACGCGCCGCCCAGGATGTTCGCGCCGGCCGTCTTCGCGACGTTCCAGGTGTTCGGCCCGACCGTGCCCGCCAGCACCACGTTGACCGGGGTGGAGACCTCGTTGTTGGTGATGGTGTTCTGCGACGACGAGACGATGTAGATTCCCTTGGTCTCCGGTCCCGAGGTCGAGCCCGCTATGATCCGGTTCCCGGTGATCGTGTTGCCGTCGCTTCCCTGGGAGAGGATCAGGCGCATCCCGTTCAGGGAGGTGTCGTCGATCCGGCACCGCTCGATCCGGCTCGCATCGGTGTTGACCAGGTAGATGCCGTAGTAGGAGTTCGAGACGGTGAGGTTGCGGATGGTGATCCCCGTGGCCGCGCCGTTGGGGTTATTGACGTAGACCCCGCACCAGCCCTCCAGGCCGCCGCTGGAGATCCGGTGGCCGTTCCCCTCGATCACGACGTTCGAGCACTTGATCTCGATCACGACGGCGCGCCCGGCGTTCTCGGGGAGGAGGAGATCCTGGTTGAGCGTATAGGTGCCGGGCACGGTGATGATCATGCCCGGCCAGATCGTGAAATCGTTCGGCGCGGAGACGAGGGGGAGGGCGTCGCTGTTGCCGGTACCGATCGCGTAGGCCCGGTCGGCGAGCCCGTCCCGGTCCGCGTCGGCGGCCGTCTCGGAGAAGCCGGACCACCAGTTGCCGCCGAGGTACGGGCCGCCGACGATGTTCGTGCCCGCCGTCTTGGGCGTGTTCCAGGTGTTCGCTCCGATCTCCGTCCCCTCGAGGAAGACGTTCCGCGTGTTCTCGAACCGGTTGTTGACCACCGTGTTCGCCTGGGCGCGGTTCATGTAGATGCCGGCCTTCACGTTGGCCGTCACCCGGCACCCGGAGACGACGGCGCCGGTGATCCGGCCGGCGGCGGACCCGAGGAGGGCGATGCCGCTCAGGGTGTTCCCGCTGGCCGTCGTGCCCGTGATCCGGGCGCTGTTCGATTCGTAGACGTAGACGCCGTCGCCGGCGTTGTTCCGGACGGTGCAGGACGAGATCTCGACGCCGGGAGCGAACGAGACGGAGAGGCCGCCGGCGCCGTTCGACTCGGCCGTACACCCGGTGATGACCGTGGCGTCCCCTCCGGCGTAGAGCAGGATCCCGGACCCGGTGTTCGAGGAGGCCGTCACGCCCTCGATCCGGCCGCGGGCGTTCCAGAAGTGGACGCCCTGCCCCCAGTCGGTGACCCGGAGGTTCTTCACCGTCACCCCGGAGAGCGCGGCGCTGCCGTGGACCCTGATCCCGACGCTGTCCGTGAAGTCGCCCCCGTCAAGGGTGTGGCCGCCGCCGTCGATGACGACGTTCGAGCACTGGACGTCGATCGCGACCGGGACTGCGAGGTTCAGGTAGTCCCGGTCGAGGGCGTACGTCCCCGGCACGGTGATGACATATGGGAACGCCGCGACCGTCGCCCGCGGGGTCAGGTCGAAACCGGCCGATTCCTTCAGACCGTCGTCCGGAGCGGGCACCGTGGTCGCGGGCACGGCCGGATCGGCTGCCGCGACCGACGCGATCAGGACGGAGACCGACAGACAGAGGAGGATGATCCCGGTTCGACTCATGCGATCGCCATGACTATCCGATTGGGCTGATACGACATTAATTCCTCGCCAGGGATACCCTTGAGGATCGGGGTCGGGACGATGGCGAGCCGGTTTCCTCTCCTCGAGGGGCTCCGCGCACGGCCCGCGCCGTCACGCGGCCGGCAGGGTGAAGCAGAAGGTCGAGCCCTCGCCCGGCGTCGACTCGACCCAGACCTTTCCGCCGTGCCGGTCGACGATCTTTCTGACCACGGCCAGGCCGATCCCCGTCCCCTCGTACTCCTCGTGGGTATGGAGCCGCTGGAACATCTGGAAGATCCGGTCGTGGTACTCGGGCTCGATCCCGATCCCGTTGTCCGCGACCGAGAACTGGACCATCGGCCCGACCCGCCACGCCGCGATCCGGATCGCGGACGGGCGGGCGGGGTGCCGGTACTTGATCGCGTTCCCGATCAGGTCCGTGAAGACCTGTTCCAGCTGGGCCGCGTCGGCCATCACGCGCGGCAGGTCACCGGTCTCGATTGTCGCGCCGGCCTCCGCGAGCGGCGTCTCCATCACGCGCACCGCGTCGGCCACGACGATCGCCGCGTCCGTCGGCTCGAGGGGCTTCGCGCCCGTCTCGACCCGCGAGACCTGGAGCAGGTCCTGAATCAGGGTCTGCATCCGCTGTCCGCCCTCGACGATGAACGCGATGTACTCGTCCGCGTCCCGGTCGAGTCTCCCCCTGTACCGCCGATCGAGCAGCTGGGAGAAGCTGACGATCGAGCGGAGCGGCTCCTGCAGGTCGTGGCTCGCCACGTACGCGAACTGCTGCAGCTCCTCGTTCGACCGCCGGAGGGCCGCCTCGGCCTTCTTCCGCTCGTCGATATCGAAGAGGAAGCCCGCGAGCATGACCACGCGCCCGTTCTCGTCGCGCTGGGCCGAGGTGCTGATCGCCTGGACCCAGCGCCACCCGCCGTCCAGGGCCCGCACCCTGAACTCCATCTCGTTCCGCTCGGAATCGGCCGCGACGAACGTCATGAAGGAGTTGATGGTCGTCTCGAGGTCGTCCGGGTGCATCCGCGCCTGGGCCTCCGCCACGATCTCGAGGAGCGACGGCATCTCCGGGGTGGAGAACCCGAGGATCTCGGCGCCGCGCCGGCTGATCGTCCCCTCCATCCGATCGAGGCCGATCTGGAAGAATCCGGCGCCCGTGGCCTCGATCACGTCCGCGAGCTGCTCCCGGCTGCCGCGAAGGTCCTCGGCGTACCGGGCCAGCTCGCGTTCGGCCTGCGTGCGCGCGGTCACGTCCTGCCAGAGGACGAGGGCGCCGGACAGCGCTCCGTCCTCCCGGATCGGTGAGGCCGTGGCGAGGACGAAGAGCGACCGGCCGTCCGCGACGGTGACCGCGAGCGGGACCTCGATCACCTCCTCGCCCGCCAGGGCGATGCTGACGGGCAGCTCGGCCGGCATGAGCGGCGTGCCGTCCGGTCGGCACTGGGTGAAGATGGCGAGGGCGTCGGCGGCGGAGCTCCCGGCCAGCCCCCGGCCGGCGAGGGCCTCGGCCAGGTCGTTTGCGGCCAGTATCGTCCCGTCGGGACCGTAGAGGAAGGCCGGCAACCGGATGGCATCGAGTGAGAGAAGGGGAGCGGGCATGAATCGGTCCGGGAGGGATCTGCATCGATCAGGTTACCGGTCACGCCTGAAAAGGATTGGTATTCCCGCAACCATGCCGTTCGCGGCCGGAGTCGCGAGGTGCAGGAATGAGGGCGACGGATTCCACGGGAACGACGCCCTCCCGCTGATAGCACGTCGCGCAGGGCCGGCCAGTCTCGATGGCCGGACGGGGCGCGGTCGATTGAACACTCGAAGCCGTATCTTCAGTTCCGGCCGCGGGCTCGAGTCGATGGGCGGAAACGGGCGTCCGCCGGGGGTTTCAAGCCGGGTTTCGGCGCCGGTTGCACGACAGCTGCGTCTTTTTCCGGCGCATCGATGGACGGAGAAGAGGAGGGGGCGCTCCCGCAAAGGAGGGCCGGCCTGTCGGGTCCGTCGTCAGGCAGTCGGAGCTGCCGTCACGTTGACCGGCGGAGTGATGGTGACGGTCGCGTTCCACGGGGTGAGCGTGGTGACGGGCTGTGTCGTGGGGAGCGTGAAGCTCCCCGTGCCCGGCGTCCCGGTCCATGTCACGACCGCGGACCAGGCGCCCGTGCCATAGACATCGAGGCGGTACGTCCCGGTCTGCGTGATGGCGACCGTCGACCCGCCGGGGTACGGCCCGGCCACGGTCGTGGAGAGCGTCACTCCCCACGGGTCCTTGATGTAGGCCATCGTCATCTGGTCTGCGCTGAGCGCCACGTGGACCGTCCCCGGCGTGAGGTTGAACGACCCGGGCGAGCCGCCGCCGTTCCCCGCGAAGGAGAGGACCTGCGTATTGGGCGTCGCGACGGGCGGCACCACGGCCCGCCCGCCGCCGCTACCGGGCAGCAGGACCGTCGCGGACCAGGAGTCCGTCGCGTTCGCCGTGCCGAAGGCGATCACATAACTGCCGGCCTCTTTGACGGGCACGGTATACTGACCGCCCGGCGGCGGGAAGACGCCGTACCCGACATGACTTCCGGCCTGATCGGCCAGGATGAACGCCGTCGTCCCCTGCGACAGCAGCACCACCTGCGCGTCGCCCGCCGGCAGCGTGATGAACCCCGGCGACCAGTTGCCCGTCCCGACCCAGGAGAGCGGGCCCGTCGCGTGGCCCGAGCCGGCGCCGTACCCGACCGCGATCGGCGTCGGCGTGGCCGCGGCCTCCCGGCGCTTCAGCATGATCTCGTCGCTGACCCCCACGTAGTGGGTCCCGCCCTCCGTGTGGTAGATCCCCGACCCCTCGGCCGCGTTCCAGGGCGTGCTGTTCGGGTCCACCGTCCGGGTGGGCGTGACGTTCAGCGTCGTCGGGTGTGTGTTCCGCGCCCCCACCACCTCGGTCGCGTTCGAGTGCGTGGCGTTCCGGGTCTGGTTGAGCGCGTCGTGCGCCGTCCCGTTCGCGCCCGACAGCGCAGACTTGTTCGTCACTGTCGTGGTGGCCTTGGGGGCCGCCCCGACGAAGCCGAACGAGAAGGCGGCCACAAGCGCGACGATCAGGACCACGGCGATCACCGCCGGGATCACCAGCCAGCCCGACGCCGAGGAAGGGCGTCCGGCCCGCGAACCCGTGCCGGCACTGGATGCAGAACTGCGCGTCCGCCGGGTTGAGCGCGCCGCACTTGGGGCAGAGCTTCCCCGACCCGTCGCCGTCGTCGGCCTGCGGCTCGACGGACGGCACGGCCTCCGCGTCGGACTCCTCCGGGGCCGGCCCCGGGACGTTCGCCGGGACGCCCCCCTCGATACTCGCGCCGCACGCGGGGCAGGTCTCCTCGTCGCCGGCGAGGGGCCCGCCGCACTCGGGACACTCGGTCATACTGCCATCGCCATGTGGGGAGATTACGGGCCGACTCCAATTAATCTTGCGATATTGTCCGCGGGCCGGGTCAGTGGACTCCCATGGAATCGGCGCAGGCGGGCGGCGCCGATGCCCCGGCCGTCGCGCCGGGGTCGCCGCGCGGGCGCGGACGGCCCCTCCGGCACGGCGGCGAACGGGCCTCCGGGGCCCGCGCGGGCGGCACGAACCGGTCGTGCCCCCGTCCCGGACCTTGCGCGCGGGCGCGCCCGCGATCGTGATGTTCGGCTCGGTGAACGAGGTGTTCACCACCGAGTTCGCGCCGATCGCGATGTTGTCGGCGATGGCGATCGGCCCGTACAGGACCGCGCCGGGCCCGATGTAGACGTTGTCCCCGACGACCGGCGCCGCCTCGCCGCACCGGACCAGGAGCCGATGTTGGTGCAGGCGTGGAGCCGGCAGTTCGCGCCGACGCGGGCGCACGAGTTCACCACGATCGTGCCGCGGTGCGCGATCGAGAGGCCCGGGCCGAAGACGTGCGGCGGGATCGTGAAGCCGAGCCGGACCGAGGCGAGGTGGAGGCGCAGGTAGAGCCAGGTCCGCAGGGGCCGGTGTACCAGGCCCGCCGGCAGGCGTCGTGGTACTCGACCGCCCGGAGGAGCCGCTCGAACCGCCAGACGCCGTCCCCGAAGAGGCGGGGCCGTCTGCGCGTCTGCTCGAGGGCGCGGCGGTCGGCCTCGAGGTACGGAGATAGTCCTCGCGCGAGCGGATTCCCGCCGGCCCCGGGAGAGTGGCCGGCCCCGTCGCGTCTCCCGGTGCGGGTGAGCGAGGCTCCACGAGTAGAGATGGGACCCCCGATATTTTGCTTTTTCCATTCTTCCGCCGGGCTCCCGCGGGAGCCGCCGACATTCGGAGGAGAACCCCCGGGGCGGAGGAGTGGTGCGGGGGAGATGAAAAAGAGTTAGCGGATCCCGGCGGCCCAGCGGGCCTCGGGATACCAGCGGACGAACTTGCCCGCGGGCGGGGTGAGCCCGTAGGCGCGGCTCCCGGGCTTCAGCGTCGCCTCGGCCACCGTGGCCGACCTCGACCCGCCGGAGCTCGCCGCGGTCCCGTTGGTGCCGAACCGGGAGCCGAGGAACGAGCCCGGGTTGCCGATGGCGTAGCGCCGACCCCACGTCGTGGTGGTGGCGGCGGGCGCGACCGTGGTCGGGGCGGGCGTCAGGGTCGCGCTCGCGGTGATGACCGCGACCGTCGTCGGTGTCGGGGTGGGTGTGGGCGTCTCAGTCGGCGTGGGCGTCGGGGTCGGCGTCTCGGTCGGTGTCGCCGTCGGCGTGGCGTGGGCGTGGGCGTCGCGGTCTCCGTCGGCGTGGGTGTCGGGGTCTCGGTCGGGGTCGGCGTCTCCGGCACGTCGCCCTTCTCGAGGTAGGAGGCGATCGCCGAGTAGAACCTGTTCGCGATCTTCTTCTCGCCCGATTCGTCGGGGTGGATGTACCGCGATGCCTGGTTGTCCTCCCGCCCGTCGTACCCCGAGTAGAGGTCGACCACGCGGATCGGCGAGGACGAGGTCGACTCGTCCGAGGCCCAGCCCGGCAGCCGGCTGTTGAACTCGATCAGCCCCTGGATCTCGTTCCGGTCGGCGTCGCCGGTCGGCGGAAGCTTCGCGATGAAGATCACGATCTCCGGGTTCCGGTCGCGGAGGGTCTCCACGAGCCGGCCCGAGGTTCGAGAAGCGCTTCTCCATCGGGGTGTCCCAGAGCACGTCGTTCGTGCCGATCAGCACGAGCGCCATGTCGGGGGAGTAGCCCGAGAGCCACGAGGAGAGCTTCCCTTCGCCGATGCCGTCCACGAGGTCGCCGATACGGTACCCGCCGTGCCCCTCGTTCCCGCGGTCGAACGAGTACCCGGAGAAGCTCGGCGAGGTCATGGAGCCGACGAAGTCGACGGCGTAGCCGTTGTCGGTCAGTTTCTCCCAGAGCCAGTAGCGGTAGGTCGGGTGCACCCCGCCGTCGTCGGTGTCACCTCCCCCGTGCGTCAGCGAATCGCCGATCGGGACGATCCGGGTCGCGGCGTCCGCCGCGCCCGCGAGGAGGAGGGCGAGGAGCAGGAACACGGCCAGGGCGCGCCCGATTCCTGGCCGGAGGGGAGATCTGCCAATCATCACTATTACAACAAGTAGTCGCCCGAGGATCGGGATAAATCCTCTGAGTTGTTCCGCTCGCGCGGCGCCGGGGCCGGCTGGTCGTCCGTGCTCTCGGGGGCGGGGAGGGGGGAGATCTGCCCCCGCCGCGCCCGGATGATGGAGTATTCCGCCATGCTCATCACGTGGCCCTGATGTAGCCGGTGCGCTGCACGGTCTCGCTCGAGCCGTCCGTGTAGGTGATCTTCACGAGCGGCGAGAAGGTGCCGGCCGACGGGTAGAAGAACGTCGGGTTGACGGCCCGCGAGTTCCAGGTGTTCAGGTGGGCCGTGGCGTCGAACGACCACCAGGCCGCGCTGATGCTCTTGCCGCTCGCCGGCGTCACCGTGAACTTCACGGCGCTGCCGTGCGGCGCCGTCGTCGGCGCCGCGACGAAGCTCGCCCCGCCGGACGGCGCCGGCGTTGTCGGCGTCGTCGTGACGACCGGGCCCGTGCCGAACGCGATCCAGTCGAGGTTCTGGCCGTCGCCGGCGAAGGTCAGCTTCAGGGTGTGCTGCCCCGCCGGGAGCGTGACGGGGATCGAGACCGTCCTGAACGTCGCGAACGACCCGGTGTTCGGGACCGAGATCGTCGCGATCGAACTGCCGTCGACCGAGAGCGCCATCGTCCGGCCGCTGTTCGGGCTCGCGACGCGGGCCGTCATGGTGTACGAGCCGGCCGTCGTGATGTTCGCGGTGTAGGTCAGGTACTCGCCGCCGCGGATCCAGCCGACGTTCGTGATGCCGTTGCCGGTCTCGATGTCGACGTCGTCGTGGCGGTACGCGCCGCCCTCGTTGCCGGGGGTCGTGTCGTGGTACGCGACGCCCTCGCCGCCGAGGTTATAGTCCTCGGCCTGGATCGTCCCGGGGATCGAGAGAGGCTTGAACGGTTCAGGGCCGATCGGCGTGGGCGTGGGTGGTCAGCGATAGGTGTCAGCTCGAACCAGTCGATGTTCTGGCCGTCGCCCTGGAACGAGAGTTTCAGAGTGTGTGTCCCTGCCGAGAGCGGATCGGAGTCTGGACGAAACCGCTGCCAGTCCCTGATGGCGTCATCGTCGCGGTGACGAACGACTCGGTCAGCGTGACGTCCCGGTACGTGTCGAACGAGCCGGTGTTCGGGACCGTGATCGTGGTCTTCGGCACGCCGTCGACAGAGAGCGTCACCATGCGTCCGCTGTTCGGGCTCGCCATGCGGGCAGTCACCGCGTAGTTCCCGGCCGCCGTAACGTTTACGGTGTAGGTCAGGTACTCGCCGTTCCGGATCCAGCCGACGTCGGTGATGCCGTTGCCGGTCTCGATGTCGACGTCGTCGTGGCGGTACGCGCCGCCGCTGTTGCCGGGGGTGGTGTCGTGGTACGCGACGCCTTCGCCGCCGAGGTTATAGTCCTCCGCCTGGATCCGCCCGGGAACGGAGAGTGGCTTGAACGGCGCCGGGCCGATCGAGACAAGCGTCAGGCTGACCGGGACGGTCTGGCCCTTCGCCGGGTACTGCGTGATGGTGTAGACCGCGTCGCGGTACCCCGAGAGGTTCGCGACGATCTGCTTCATCGGCGTGGCCGTGAGATAGATGGTGACGTTCAGCGGGCCGGCGCTCGTGTTGCCCCGCAGGTACCGGGTCCCCGAGATGTCCACGAGGTAGACGTCGGCGCCCGCGGGCACGGTCGAGACCAGGAAGTAGCCCGTATCGCCGCCGACGGGCGGCAGCTCGACCGGGTAGCCGGGCGTACCCTCGAGGATCTCGCCGAGAGAGAGGCCGGCGTAGGTGATGCCGCCGGTGACGGCGGGATCGGTGACGACCGCGAAGTGCGGGTCCGTGTGGTCGACGAGGTCGAGGGCAAGGTCACCGAGCTGCGCGCCCACCGGGACCACGAGGTCGATGCCGCCGTTCACCCAGGTCGGGATCTCCCAGCCGCCTGCGCCGCCCACGACCTCGTAGAGCGTGTACTGCGAGGGGCCGGAGTCGGAGACGGTCGCGGCTCCGACGATATACCGGGTCGCGGTCCCGTTGCCGAGGATGTCGCCGGTGTTGAAGTGCCAGGCGCCCATCCCGTCGTAGAACTTGCCCGCGAGGAACTCGGCAAGCGAGAGGCGGTACCAGCCGATCTCGCCCGTGTTCGTAGTGGTGTCGTTGATGATCACCGTGTGCGGGTCCGCGTGGGCGACGCGGCGCATGTCGTTCTGGTCGAGCAGGCTCGCGGTGAACCCCATGTCGTTGTTGTAGAACTCATCGAGCACCCACCGGTCGCCGGACCTGACAGCGTCGAAGTAGACCCGATACCACGTGGCCCCGTCCGCCTCGTAGACCCGCGAGACGACCGCCCCGCGGTTCGAGTCCGTGACGTTGCCGAGGATGTCGCCGACGATGTAGATCGGCGACAGGCCCGAGTCGCCCGGCGCGGGCTCGACCGGGTAGATCGCACCGGCATTGACCTCCGCGAGCGAGAGGCCGTAGTAGAGCATGTCGCCGCCGGTGATGGTGTGATCCGTGATGATCACGAGGACCGGGTCGACGTGGCCGACACGTTGCGCGTGCAGGTTCTCGACGAGGTTCTGCTCGTCGACCCTGGTATCGTGGTTCCAGTAGCGCGGGATCTCCCACCGTCCCGCGTTCTCCACCACGTCGAACGCGGTATAGTACGGGGTCGAAAGGCTTGTGGTGTCCACCTTCGCGATCACGATCTGACTGGTCACGTTCGACGCGGTGATCTCAAGGATGTCCCCGACGACGTAGCGCGGGGGATCCGCGGCCTGCGCGCCCCCGGCGAGCAGGCAGAGCGCCAGCAGCAGCAGGGCCGCCGGCGCAAGGGCGCCGGAGCGCCCCCGAATGGATGTGATGAGATGCATGGTATCCTCTCGGCCGCTTCGCTCGAAGCGGTGGTGGTGGGTTCATTCCCGCGCGGAGGGATGGCACGGCGCCCGGCCCGAAGGCCTTCAAAGAGGGTCTGTCACTCCACGCGCGATTATCACAGATACGCTCAGGACCCGATAAATCTTGCGAAATGTTTCGGCGAAAAACGGAGACGGAGCGCCGGCCGAACCCGGGACGGGCGCCGATCCGGCAGCAGCCGAGCGCGGGCGTGGAGCGCGCCGGCCGCTAGGTCGCGCCCGACCGCCACCGGCCCGCTGGCGACCAGCGGACCAACCGCCCCGGCGGCGTCAGGCCCGCCGCAGCCCCGGTGCCGAGCGCGGTCCGGTCCCGGGCGAGGCCGAGGGCGCGGCCCGGGACGGTGGCGTTCCCGATCGGGGGGTGAGCGGGCTCCCTACGACGAGAGACCGCCGCTGTCCGAGGCGCACGCCCGGCAGCGTGGGGGAGGCCCCCGGTGCCGCCGTGGGGACGGTGATCCCCGGCCCGACGGGCACGGTCTTGTTCGGGCCGATGCCCTCTCCCCCGCCCCGCGGCGGGGTGGCGGCGTCGGGGAGCGTCCGGTTGGCCCAGTCGGAGCGCGCCAGCGCCAGCGTCTCCCAGGAGCCGTTCCGGTGGTCGGCCCCGACGCCCTTCGCGGCCACGGCCTTCTGGTGGTCGGCCTTCCCGGCGAGGGCCGCGATGAGGACGGCCAGGAAGACGATATCGGTGCATGCGCATTGCGGACTCCACCTCAATACTCTTATAAATATAATCGCCGTTTCGGCTCTGGAGAGAAAAAAGTATCTGCGGCTATCGCAATGCCCGGATCCGACCGCTGTCGCTCCGGTGCAGGGACGGGTTCAGCAACGAGCGGAGGGGTCGCAATGAAGAGAAGAAGTGCTGCTATGGGGATTCGAACCCCAGTCGAAGGAGTGAGAGTCCTTCATGATTGGCCGGACTACACTATAGCAGCAGGTGCGTCATTCATGTTGCCGGGCCCGGGACATAAACCTGCCTGTCGTCCCGGCCGGCCCATATAAGGCGGAGACGGCCCGGGGGACCGGACCCACATATCTAATAGCCGTCGGCGCGAACCGTTAGGAGACCCAGCGCATGGCAGGCATCGACGATCAGATCCGGGAGTTGCAGGAGGAGCTCGAGCGGACGCCCTACAACAAGGCGACCTCGAAGCACATCGGCCGGATCAAGGCGAAGATCGCGAGGCTCCGCGACGAGGCCGTCAGCCGCGCCATGAAGTCGGCCGGCGGCGGCGAAGGGTTCACGGTCAAGAAGTCGGGGGACGCGACCGTCGTCCTCGTCGGCTTCCCGTCGACCGGCAAGTCGACGCTGCTGAACAAGCTGACCGGGACGAACTCCGAGGTCGGCGCGTACGCGTTCACGACCCTGACCGTCGTGCCGGGCGCGCTCGAGCACAAGGGCGCGAAGATCCAGATCCTGGATATCCCGGGCCTGATCGCGGGCGCCGCGATGGGCAAGGGCCGGGGCAAGGAGGTGATCGGGGTCGTGCGCGGCGCCGACTTCATCGTCGTGCTCGTGGACGTCTTCAACGAGGCCCACGTCGACGTCCTGCTCCGCGAGCTCTACGACGCCGGGATCCGGGTCAACACGCCCAGGCCCGACATCACGATCAAGAAGACGGGCGCGGGCGGCGTCCAGGTCCACGCCGTGGGCGACCTCGACCTGGACCTCGACGAGATCCGGTCGATCCTGAACGAGAACAAGCTGATGAACGCGGACGTGCTGATCCGCGGCAACTCGACCCAGGACGAGCTGATCGACGCCATGATCGGCAACCGGGTCTACGTCCCGGCCCTGATCGTGGTCAACAAGGTCGACCTGGTCGACGACGCGACCCGCGACCAGATCGAGGCGGGATCTCGCCGAGCGGTTCGGGGATCGGCCGGAGATGATCTCGGCCGTGACGGGCTACCACATGGAGGAGCTCAAGGACAATATCTACGAGCGGCTCGGGTTCATGCGGGTCTTCCTCAAGCCCACGGGCGGTCCGGCCGACCTGGACGAGCCCCTGATCGTCCGGACGAACTCGACCGTCGAGGACGTCTGCCGCAAGCTCCACCGCGAGTTCGTGGAGAAGTTCCGGTACGCCCGGGTCTGGGGCGGCTCGGTCAAGCACCCGGGCCAGCGGGTCGGCCTGGTCCACCACCTCGACGACGGCGATCTGCTGACGATCATCACGGCCCGGTGACGCCCGGGCGCGCCGCAGAGCGCTCGTCTCCCTGGTGAATGGACCGATCCCGGGGGGAGTCAGGGGAGTCTAGGTGAGTCTGTTTTCGTCTCCGGCCGATCGAAAAGAAGATCGAGATCGCAACGGGCTGATCCAGACTCCCCCTGACTCACCAGACTCACCGGCATCTCCCCGTCCTGCCTTCCGGTACCAGGGGAGCTGCCCGGGTTCCGGGCCCTCCTGCCCCTGGCGGCGATCGCCTCGAGGATCTTGCCGGGCACGAATCCCCGCAGGGTCTGGTCGAGATACCGCGCCGGGGCGTTCCGCTCCAGCTCCGAGATACGCCCGGCCACAGTGACGGGCCGTTTCCCGAACCGCTCGTGCCACGCTGCCAGGAACGCGCCCGCCTCGCCAATCCCCGGATCCCGGCAGGCCTCCCCGGGGGCGACGTTTCCGGGGATACGCTCGCCGTCGGGGCGGATGCCGTCCGGCCCTATCCCGTGATCGCGGCGAGCACGCCCGCGAGCGGCGCGTCGGTCTTGAGGGCCGTGCCCGCGTAGTGGGCGCGGCTCGCCCGATATCCTTCTTCTCTCAGCCGCTCCGAGGACCGTCTCGATGGCGGGCGGCGAGACCACGAGCCGCTTCGCGAGGACGTGGTAGTCGTAGAACGTGGCCGTCGGGAGCTCGGCCTCGAGCAGCGCGAGGAGGCGGTCGAGCGCAGTCCCCTGCGCGAGCGTCGCGTCCGCTATGGCCCCGCGCATCGCGGCGACGGTGGCGGGGTCGCTGATCGCGCCGAGCCAGAGCGGGCCGATCGGCGACGTCTCGCCGCCGCAGGCCGGGCAGGGCGTCGGCTCGGGGAGGAGCCCGGGCTGCTCGGCTCCGGCCCGGGCAGCGCCGGCACTGGTGGACGTACCCGATCCGGGCGAGGGTCGCGTCGCCGGCGGCCGCGCCCTCGGCAAGCCCGAGGTGGAGCCGGACGAAGTGCTCGCGGGCGAAGCAGCAGAGCGGGACGAGCCCGCGGTCGTACTTGACCAGCTCGCGGACGACGAAGCCGAGGAGGATGCGGAGCCCGACCTCGGCGTGGTACTCGGTGTTCATGGGCCGGGCGAAGTATCGCCGCATGCCGGCCCGGAGGTGGGCGCCGCAGAGCGGGGCCGTGTCGGTCGCGGTCACGAGGAGGTAGCGCACGGCCGAGCGGCAGGCCGCGTCCGTGAACGGGGCCGGGGAGCCGAACGGGTCGAGGTCGACGGCCCCGAACCGCCGCGACGACATCAGCGCGTTCGCGTCCGAGCGGACGGTCTCGACCGCGAGGCCGAGCCGGGCCGCGTTCTCGGCCGCGAGCCCGAGCGCCCGCTGGCTCCGGTCGTTGATCACGACCGGGACGCCGGCCTCTCCCGCCACGCGGAGGCCCCGGAGGCCGGTCGCCCCCATCGCGTCGAGGTAGTCGAGCGGGCGCTTTTCGGGCGGGAGGGCGCGGAGGAAGAGGACGGTCGCGTCGCGGTTGATCGCCATCCGCGGGTTGTAGAAGACCGGGGCCGTCCCGGGCGGGAACGCGGCCGTCGGGTCCGGGGCCGGGACCAGGACCGTGGTGCCGCCCTCCGTGACCGGGACGAGGTCCATCGGATATATCGCACAAGCATTATACCTCTGGCGGCAGACGTATTGAGGCATTGGGCGTGTGGCCTAGTCAGGATAGGGCGTCAGCCTCCTAAGTTGATGGTCGGGGGTTCGAATCCCTCCACGCCCGTTTCGGTGGACCCCGTGCTGCCCGGCTACCTCTCCATTCTCCGCCCGACGAACGCCGTGGTCTCGGGCCTGGTCGCGCTCCTCGCCTTTCTGATCGCGGGCGGCGCGCCGGGCCCGGTCATGGTCTGGCTCTTTCTCGCCGTGGTCCTGATCACCGGGGCCGGGAACACGGTCAACGACTACTACGACGCCGCGATCGACGCCGTGAACCGGCCGGAGCGGCCGATCCCGTCGGGCCGGGTCTCCGAGCGCGGCGCGGCCCGGTACGCGGCCGTCCTCTTCGTCGCGGGCTGCCTCGTTGCGGTCCCGGCCGGACCTGTCCCGGCCCTGGTCGCGGTCACGAACGCGGCCCTGCTCTGGCTGTACGCGGCCCGGCTCAAGCGCGTCGCGTTCGTGGGCCACCTCGCCGTCGCGTACCTCGCGGCCTCGACCTTCATCTTCGGCGGGGCCGCCGTGGGGCTCGCGGGGCTCGAGGGGATCCTGCCGCTCGCGCTGATCACGGCCCTCGGCACGGTCGCCCGCGAGCTCCTCAAGGCGGCCGAGGACGTCGAGGGGGACCGCGAGGGCGGGGCCCGGACCTTCCCCGTCCGGTTCGGGGTCCGGTCGACGGTCCGGCTCGCCCTCGTCTTCGCGCTCGCCGGGGTGGCGGCCTCGGCCCTGCCGTACGCGGCATGGGGGGTGCCGTACCTGGTCCTGATCGCGCCGGCGGACCTGCTGATCCTCGGCGGGGCGCTCCGGGCGGTCCGCTGCACCACCGGCGACTGCGTCCGCGACGCCCGGGCCGCGACCCTGCTCAAGGCCGGGATGTTCCTCGCGCTCGCCGCGTTCGCGGCGGCCGCGCTGCTGGCGCGGTAAGTGCGGCAAAAAAAGAGTCCGGCCGTTCTCGCGGCCGGGCGGTGACCGATACCGTTCCCGAGGGCGGGTTTCAGGAGCCCTCGATCAGCTCCTCGACGATGCCGCGGCCCGTGGGGTCGGCGGCGAATGCGCTCTCGACGACGGCTCGACCGCTTTCGCCGTCAATCTGCGAGAGTGCGGCCGCGGCCATCCAGCGGCAGCACTCGTTCTTGCCGTTCAGGTTCTCGACGAGTGCGTCCACGGACCGCCGGTCGCCGACGTGCTCGAGCGCCCAGATCGCCGGTACCCGCACCAGGTAGTCCGCGTCGCGTGCGGCGGTCACCAGGGCGTCGACCGACGGCGCGCCGATCCGCTCGAGCGCCACGGCCGCACGCCACCGGGTCTCGCGGTCCTGCGACCGGAGCAGGGGCGCCACGGCGCCGATGGCGGACGGGCCGTGCGCGCCGATCTCCTCGGCCGCGTCGAGCATCTGGTAGGTCGTTCCCTCCACGAGCTGCTGGACGAGCTCGCTGACAGACTGGTGCTTCTCCATCTCTCTCCTCCTCCTCTCTGCCGAATCTATCGACACACCAACCTCATACGGGGCATATAATAGAAATTTGCACTCCGACGTTGCACGGCACTATCGCCGGGCAATATGCGCCGGGCGATCGGCAAAGGGCGGCCGGAGCGGCCCTTTATCAGGGAGGACGACGGCAGAGAGGGCGTCCGATCCGGTCGGCCGATCGTGTCCTTCCCCGCGTCGGTCGCCCGCACAACCCTGATACCGCCGGACCGCGAATAGAGAAAGAGCAATGTCCACGGCGCGGCTGAAGCGGTGCGGCGACGTCTACCTCGCCGAGCGGGGAGCGATCTTCGACGGGAACCTCCGCGTGCCCGGCCACCTCGTCCTGGCGCCCGACTGCCACGTCTGGGGCGACCTGGTCGTGAACGGCCGGCTCGACCTCGGCCCGCACGGCACGGTCGGCGGGCGCTGCGCCTGCCACGAGGCCCTGGTCGGCCACCACGCCACCGTGCGAGGCGGACTCACGTCGAGCGGCGACGTCACCGTCGCCGACGGGGCGCATGTCCGGTCGATCGAGGCCGGCGGGACGGTGTTACTCCGGCCCGGTGCGACCGTCGGCGACGTCAAGACGGACGGGCTGATCCTGATTCACGGCCGGATCACGAGCGGGCTGCTCGTGGGCCGGCAGGTGAAGGTCTTCGGGAACGGCTGAAGGGGCGAGGCCGAGCATGGCCGTCTCGTAGAGCGTGGGCCAGTCCACCAGGGTCTCGACGCAGCCCTCCTTCAGGGTCACGACCCCGAGGCCGACGAGTCCCATCTTGTCGGCCATCTCGAGCCCCTCCTTGACCTCGACCAGGCACCCGACGCCGATCAGGGCGCGGGGCCGGTATTTCTTCACCATCCGCTTGATGAACGACGAGCCGGGCACGATGAAGACCCGATAGCCGAGCCCCTCGAGCACGTCCATGGCCTCGCCGACCGTGCAGCGGCGGCAGCGCTTGCACCGGAGCCCCTCGGGGGTCAGGTCGGCCGGGCAGGACGCGTTCCGGAGGCACTGGGGCATGAAGATCGCCCGCTCGGAGACGGGAATCTCGGCGAAGGCCCGGGCGTTCATCGCGTTGCCGAGCTTGACGAAGAACGCGAGCATCTCCTCGTCCTCGAGCCCGACCGCCTTGAAGAGGGCGCGCATCACCCCTTCGAGGCCCGTGAGCCCGGGCCGGAGCAGGCTCGGGAAGTAGAGCCGGCCCGAGCGGATCGAGACGAGGGTCAATACCAGCAGGACGGCCGCGACCACGACGACGACCCCGAGCAGCAGGAGCGCCACGGCTCCCAGGAGCTCGAAGAAGGGAGAGAACGGGCCGGTCACGAGCGCCATGGGCTGAAGAGCTCCTCCGGGTCGGCGAAGACGCCGCGCTCGGTGATGACGGCCGTGACGAGACCGAGCGGGGTCAGGTCGAAGGCCGGGTTCCGGACGGGCACGCCGTCGGGCACGGTCGGCGTTCCGCAGAGGCAGGCGACCTCGCTCCGGCCCCGCTCCTCGATCTCGACCTCGGCTCCGGAGAGGTACGGGTCGAGCGTGGAGGATGGGGCCGCGACGTAGAACGGAATGCCGTGGTGCCGGGCCGCGATCGCGTGCGAGTAGGTGCCGACCTTGTTGAAGACCGCGTCTCGCGTGATCCGGTCAGCGCCGACGATCACGGCGTCGATCCCGCCCTCGCGCATCAGCTCGGCTCCGGCCGAGTCGGGGCAGACCGTGACCGGGATGCCGTCGCGCTGGAGCTCGAACGCGGTCAACCGGGCCCCCTGGAGGAGGGGGCGGGTCTCGCAGGCGATCACGCGCACGCGCTTGCCGGCCTCGACGGCCGAGCGGACCACGCCGAGCGCGGTCCCCCAGCCGACGCAGGCGAGCGCCCCCGCATTGCAGTGGGTCAGCACGGTCGCGTCGTCGGGGAGCAGGGCCGCGCCGAGAGCGCCGAGCGCCCGGTTCGTCGCGATATCCTCGTCCGCGATCCGTTCGGCCTCGGCGAGAGTCCGGCTGCGGACCTCGTCCGGCGTCTCGGCCTCGCCGATCGCGGCGAGCGTCCGGTCCACGCCCCAGGCGAGGTTGACGGCCGTGGGCCTCGCCGAGCGGACCCGCTTCGCGAGCTCGCCGACCTGATCGAGGTAGCAGTCCGGAATCGGCCGTTCTCGCTGCGAGCGCGACGCCGTACGCGCCGGCCACGCCAAGGGCGGGCGCGCCGCGGACGCGGAGGGACCGGATCGCCTCGACGAGCGCGTCGATGTCGGGGATCGGGATCGATTCGTATCGGGCCGGGAGGAGGGTCTGGTCGATCAGCCGCGGCCGATCCGACTCCTCGTCCCACCAGAGCGTCCGGTCCACGCTACTCCACCCGCAGGGCGTCGATGCAGGCGCGGACCGCGGCGGCCCCGCCCTGGGCGACCGAGTCGGGGATGTCCCGCGGCCCGAGTCCGGCGCCGGCGAAGTAGACCCCGCCGCGGCCCGACGCGACCGCGTCGAAGAGGTCGTCGGCCGAGCGGTAGAAGCCGGACTCCTCGAGGTCGACGCCGGCCGTCGCGGCGAGCGCGGCCGTCCCCGCGGACGGCTGCAGGCCGATCGAGAGGACCACGAGCTCGGGCTCGAGCAGGAGCATCTCGCCCGTGAAGGTGTCCTCGACGGGGATGCGCATCGGTCCCGTCGCCGAGCGCTGGACCTCGCCGGGCATGCCCCGGACGAAGCGGACGCCGAGGGTCCGCGCGCGCTCGTAGTACTCCTCGTAGCCCTTGCCGTGGGCCCGGACGTCCATGTAGCAGATCGCGACCTCGGTCTCGGGCGACTTCTCCTTGATCAGCTGGGCGTTCTTGATCGCCTGCATGCAGCAGACGGCCGAGCACCAGGGCCGGCCCTGGGCGACGTCGCGGGAGCCCACGCACTGGATGAAGACGATCGAGCGCGGGGTCTCGCCGTTCGAGAGCCGGCGGAGCTTCCCGCCCGTCGGGCCCGAGGCGTTGATCATCCGCTCGAGCTCGAGGCTCGTGACCACGTCCGGCTCCTCGCCGTAGCGGTACTGGGGCTTGCACCGCGGGATCGATCGGGTCGTACCCGGTCGCGAGCACGACCGCGGCCGCCTCGATCGTCTCCTCGCGGTCCCGGTCCTCGCGGAGCACCGCGTCGAGGCCGCAGACGTCGTAGCAGAGCCCGCACTCGATGCAGTGGACCGGGTCCTTCGCGACCACGTTCGGGACGGCCTGGGCGTGGGGCGCGTAGATCGCCTTCCGGACGCCGACCCCGGCGTCGAACCGGTTGTAGACCTCGACCGGGCAGACCGCGACGCAGTCGCCGCAGCCGTTGCAGAGGGCCTCGTCGACGTACCGGGGGTGGCGGGTCACGGTGACCCGGAACGCGCCGCGCTCGCCCTCGAGACCGGTCACCTCGGCGAGCGTGAGGACCCGGATCAGGGGGTGGCGCTCGACGTCGACCATCTTCGGCGAGAGGATGCACATGGAGCAGTCGTTGGTCGGGAAGGTCTTGTCGAGCTGGGCCATGCGCCCGCCGATCGAGGGCTCGCGCTCGACCAGGTGGACCTGGAGTCCGTGGTTCGCGAGGTCGAGCGCGGCCTGGCAGCCGGCCACGCCCGCACCCACCACGACGACGGCTGGGGGCATCAGCGGTACCTTCCCGCGAGCTCGACGTACGAGGCCGCGTTCTTCCGTATCTCCGCCCGCTGCTCCTCGGTCGTCTGCTTCACGACCTTCCCGGGGACGCCGACCACGACCGAGCCCGGCGGGATCTGCGCCCGTTCGGTCACGAGCGCGCCGGCCCCGATCAGCGAGTCCTCGCCGATCACGGCCCCGTTCAGCACGATGGCGCCCATCCCGACGAGGACCCGGTCGCCGATGGTGCAGCCGTGCAGGATCGCGCCGTGGCCGACCGAGACCTCGCGGCCGATCGTGACGGGCAGGCCCGCGGAGCAGTGGACCACGCAGTTGTCCTGGACGTTCGAGTCCGCGCCGATCGCGATCCGGTCCTTGTCGGCCCGGACCACGGCTCCGAACCAGATCCCGACCCGGTCCCCGAGCGTGACGTCGCCGAGGACCGTCGCGTTCGGCGCGAGAAAGACGTCGGCCCCGACCGTACCAGCATCCATATTACCGGAGAGGTGGCAACGGAGAGGGGATGAAGATTATGGTAGGGGGCACCTTCGACCCGCTCCACGACGGGCACCGGGCCCTCCTCACCAGATCGTTCGAGCTCGCGGGGCCGGGCGGCAAGGTCGTGATCGGCCTGACCTCGGACACGTTCGCCGGGGTCGAAGAGCCACCCCGTCCGGCCGTACGGGGAGCGGCGGGCCGGGGTCGAGCGGTTCGCGGCGGAGTTCGACCGGGGCGTCGGGTACGAGATCGAGCCGCTCTCGGACCGGTACGGCTCGGCCCTCGACCTCGACTTCGACGCGCTCGTGGTCTCGGAGGAGACCCTGCCGGTCGCGATCGAGATCAACCGGCTCCGGCGCGAGCGCGGGAGGCGGAAGGTCGACATCCACCAGATCAGCTGCGTCCTCGCCGAGGACGGGCGCTGGATCTCGTCGACGCGGATCTAGCGCGGCGAGATCGACGAGCACGGCCGGGTCATGGTCGAGTAGGGTCCGTTATCCGACAGGCATCAGCCCGGGGTGATGACCGGTCAGGCTCCGGCCGCCGCCGGGCTCGACCACGAACGTGTTCTCGGTGCCGACCATCCCGACCCCCTTGATCCCCTTCTTGGGCTCGACCGCGATCGCCATCCCGGCCTCGAGCGGCTCGTCGAAGCCCCGGGCGATGACCGGGTTCTCCGCGATCTCGAGGCCGATCCCGTGCCCGAGGAACTGCACGCACCGCCCGCCGTAGCCCATGAAGTTCTCGAGGAATGCGGGCTCCAGGTCGGCCGTGACCGATTCGTAGATCGCGGAGGGGACCGCCCCCGGCCTCAGGAGCGCGGCGATCGTGTCCTGGATCGTCACGCACCGCTCGTGGGCCGCGACGGCCTCGTCCGGCAGGGGCCGGCCGAAGACGTACGTCATGGTCTTGTCGGTGTGGTATCCCGCATAGCCGCACCCGATGTCGATGAAGACGAGGTCGCCGTCGGAAAGGCGCCGGCTCCGGCTCCCGAAGAGCGGGACGGCCGGCCCCATGCCCGCGTTCCCGCCCGGGCTGTCGAGGTACGTGGGGTAGATGGAGTCTCTCGCCGAAGCCGATCAGCCCGAGCACGATCTCGGACTCGAACATGCCGAACCGGACGATTCCGTGGTGGCCCTCCTCCATCATCAGGGAGTAGAGCCCGCTCGTCAGCTCGGCCTCGCTCATCCCCTCGCGGAGGATCTCGGGCACGCGGTCCTCGAGCACGCGGCGGTGGATCGCGCCGGCCCGCTCCATGAGGCCGAGCTGGTACGGGCTCTTGACCGACCGGGCCTGGAGGACCACCCGGTCGACGGCCCGCACCTCGCCTGAACGGGAAGTGCTTCCGGAGGCGCTGGTAGACTGCGATCGGCACCTGCTCGGTCTCGAGGTGGACGGTCGCCGGGGATGGCGGCCATGCCCGCCGCGGCGTCGCGGTAGCTCCGCATCGGCCGGATGCTCGGAAAGAGCGACTCGTCCGCGGCCCGCTCGTAGCTCCGCCGGACCCAGAAGCAGGCCTCGCCGTCGCGCGGGACGAGCAGCATGCCGTCCTGCATGGTGCCCGTGAAGTAGTAGAGGTTGATCTTGCTCAGGACGACGGCGAGCTCCCATCCGGGATCAGCGACGTCCATGAGGCGCCGAAACCGTTTCAGGCGGTCGTCGAGGCTCGCTCGCCGGGACCTTCGACTCCATGCTGATCAGCGTTGGAGGCATCCCTATATACGGGTGGTGAAAAGAGAGGGGCGGTTCAGAGGATGTGCTCGGCGATCTCCTTCGTGACGAGCCAGTCGCAGTAGTGGCAGCGGAGGCCGTTCGGGGTCACGATGAAGCGCGAGCGGGCCGGCTCGGCCGTGTTCGAGATGCAGCCCGGGTTCGGGCAGCGGACCACGCCCGAGAGCTCTGCCGGCGTCTCGACGCCCTTCTTCTCGGCCACGGCGAACTCCCGGATGATGTTGATCGTCGCGTTCGGCGCGATCAGCGCGATCCGGTCGACCTCCTCCTTCATCAGCTCGCGATTCTCGATCTTGACGATGTCCTTCTTTCCCACGAGGCCCGACGCGACGTTCGTCGCGACCGAGACCGACTCGGCCGTGGTGCCCGTGATCCCGAGGATCCGGAGGACGTTCAGGGCCTGCCCGGCCGTGATGTGGTCGATCACGGTCCCGGACCGGATCGGGCTGATCAGCAGGTCGCGGGGTCGCTCGTCCGTCATGTCATCACCTCGCCGAGCATGGCCATCCGCACGGAGACGCCGTGGTGGGCCTGCTCGAAGTACTTCGCGTTCGGCAGCGCGTCGACGCGGGGGTCGATCTCGTCCACGCGCGGGAGCGGGTGGAGGATGATCATGGACTCCTTCGCGTCCGCGACCAGTTCGGGCGTGATCCTGTACGACGAGGCCACGTCGAGGTAGCTCGCCGCGTCGGGGAAGCGCTCGCGCTGGATCCGGGTCACGTAGAGGACGTCGAGGTCGGCGATCACATCCTCGACCGCGCTGTACTCCGTCACGGCCGTCCCGCGGTCCGCGAGCTCCCGGACGATCCCCGAGGGGAGCTCGAGCCCCTTCGGCGCGACGGCCGCGATCTCGGCTCCGTAGAGCGAGAGGGCCATCGCGAGCGAGTGCGTGGTCCGGCCGTACCGGAGGTCGCCGAGGAGGCCGACCTTCACCCCGTCGATCGGCATCGACTTCCGAATCGTGTAGAGGTCGAGGAGGGTCTGGCTCGGGTGCTGGCCCGCGCCGTCGCCGGCGTTGATCACCGGGACGGAGGCGAACTCGGAGGCGAGCCGCGCCGCCCCCTCCCGCGGGTGGCGGAGCACGATCGCGTCGACGTACCCCGAGACGACCCGGATCGTGTCCGCGAGGGTCTCGCCCTTCGCCACGGACGAGGCCTCGACCGAATCCATGGTCAGCGAGACCCCGCCGAGCCGGGCCATGGCCGACTCGAACGACATCCGCGTCCGGGTCGAGGGCTCGAAGAAGAGGAGGCCGAGGATCTTCCCGCGGAGGAGTTCGGGGTCGTAGCGACGCGCCTCGATCCCGGCCGCGGCGTCGAGGAGGCGGTCGATCGCGGCCCGGTCCAGGTCTCGGATCGAGATGATGTGCCGCATCTCACCGCCTCGCGAAGGTCAGGTAGCCGGTGTGGCAGACGCGCGTCGACGGGCGCGTCCCCCGGGCCGAGCGGGTCATCTCGCGCTCGATCAGCTCGATCGCCCGGACCTCGGGAAAGAGCCGGCTGGCCGCATCGTGCACGGCCTGGAACTGTTCGATGAACGGGGTGTAGCAGGCCAGGTACCCGCCCGGCACGATCAGCCCGTGGGCGTGCTCGACGTGCTCCTCCCGGCACTCCATGTCGAGGTGGACCACGTCGAAGGCTCCCTCGGCCTCGAGCAGGTCGCCCGCGACGACCGTGACGTTCTCAAGCCCGGCGTCGCGGACGTTCTTCTCGGCGAGCGCGGCGAAGTCGGGCCGGCGCTCGCGCGTCTCGACCGTCGCGGCGATCGAGCCGAAGTAGATCGCGGCGATCCCCGAGCCCGTGCCCGCGTCGAGGACGGCGTCGCGCCGGTTCATGCCCGTGTTCGCGATCACGGCCCCGATCTCCTTGGGGTGCATGGGCGCGCCCGAGCGGCGGGCGTGGACGAAGAAATCGGTCGGGCGCGGGCGGCGGGCCGTGAGCTGCCTGCCGAGGTGGGACTCGATCACGCTCCCCTCGGGCAGGCCCGCGAGCGCGGCGAGGTCGATCATGCCGAGGTCGGTCGAGAGGACGCCCTCGCCGGCCCGGACATAGAACTCCCGCCCGCAGCCGGCGAGCAGGACCCGGTCGCCCGCCGCGAACATGCGCTCAGCCCCGATCGGCGAGCGCGAGGATCGCGCCTGCGATGTCGCCGTTCGCGGCCACGAGCGCGGCCCGGGCTTCGTCCGCGGTGACGCCGGCCGTCTCGCACACGAGCGCGACGTCGTCCTCGGGGATCTCGGTCGCGGCCGGCTCGAACCTCGGCTCGCCACCGGAGATCTGGTAGGTCGTGACCCCCTGCATGGTCATGGCGACGACCTCGACCTCGTCGAAGACGAACCGGCCCTCGGGGGTGGTGATCACGATCGAGCTGACGTTCTCGATCGGGGCGACCTCCATCCCCATCTTCTTCATCATCGCCTTCATCTGCTTGGGATTGATTCCGCCTGGTAACACGTCTACTCCCTCCCGGATCTAACGTTGACCGCGACCCCATACATACATGCCGTCATCTCCGGGCCGGAGAGGACGGCCGTCCCGGTCGCGACGAGCCGGTCGTCCGACGCGACCACGAGCACCTCGTCCCCGGCCCGGATCCCCGGGTCCGCGTCCGTCACGTGCTTGGCCATCGCGTTCTTGCCGGCCGCGACGAACTCCTCGACCTCGTCGAGCACGACGGCCCGGTACGCGGGCGGCGGCAGCACGGCGTGGAGCCGCCGGGCTCCGGCGATCCCGAGCACGAGCCGCCCGTCCTGTGCGCGGATCGTCGCGAGCCGGTCCTTGCCGAGCAGCACGTTCCGGATCCGCCCGGTCGTGGAGCGGGTGAAGGTCACCTCGTCGGGGAAGAGGCGAACGCCGACATCCCGGCCGAACTGGAGGTCCGCGATCGTGCGGACCCTATCACGCGAGCTGGTCTCGAAGCAGGTCGTTGACACGGCTGACGAACACCTCCTCGGCCTCATGGGGGATGAATGCACCGGCCGCGATCGGATGGCCGCCGCCGCCCCCGCCGAACTCGGCCGAGGCCGCGTTCAGCGCCGCCTGGAGATCGACCCCCCGCCGCACGGACCACTCGTTCGTGCGCATGCTGACCTTGGTCAGGGTGTGGTCCTCGGGCAGGGTGCACATGATCAGGATCGGTTTCCTCCAGTTCAGCTTGCCGAGGGCCATGCCGGCCCCGATGCCGACGATCGTGTCGGGGTATCGGTCTCCGACGTGGAGGTACTGGAGGTGCGAGAGCTCGGTCACGCCCGTGTCCAGGATGAACTGGAGGAGCTCGCGGATGATCGAGCGGTGATTGTTGAGCATGTACTCGGCCTCGCGGTACGCATCGCCCCGGTCGCCGCAGCAGATCTTGGAGCCGATCCCGGGCTTGGCCCAGCGGCCGCAGGCGTTGAGCAGGGTCGCGTACTCGGAGGCGTTCCTGAGCGGGGAGCGTGCCGGCTCGTCGGGGAAGAGGTACGAGTCGGCGAAGACCCGCTCCACGCTCTCGCCGTTCGCGAGCAGCTGCTGGACCAGGGCCGACGTGATCCTGGTCCGCACGGGCAGGTCGAGCTCTTCCCAGACCAGCCAGCGGCCGCCGGGGCCCTTGAGCTCGTACCCGAGGAGTTTTGTCAGGAACCGCAGCGCCCCGGGCGTGTCGTTCGTGATCCCGGGGATGCGGGGATCGTCGTTGTACGAGAGGCAGAGGTGGACCGGGCGGGTCGAGGTCCCGTAGCAGTTCAGATCCCGCCGGGCCACGCGCACCGAGCCGTGTTCAACTCCGTCCGCGACGATCTCGGCCGCGGGGCCGACCAGCCCGAGGGTCTCGCGGGCCATCATGTCGCCGACGTTCCCGACGATCGCGATCTTGGCGAGGTCGACGTTCTCCTCGTCGAGGGCCTTGGCCACGAAGTACGCGACGCCGGCGGCCGAGAGCCGCGTGTGCCCGTGGGGGACGCCGTTCACCTGCTGGTACTCGATCCCGCAGGGCTGGGCCACGTGGTGGTCGAGGATCAGGACCTCGTCGGGCGAGAGCCCGCGCTCCTCGAGCAGGTTCTGCTGGCCCGCGCCGAGGTCGACGAAGACTTTGAGAGAGTCGTCCTCGGGCACGGCCTTCATGGTGAGCGGCTCGAGCTGCCGGACGAAATGGGTGCTGACCGGTATGCCCGCCCGCGCGACCGCGGTCCGGACGATCGCCTCGCTCGAGATCCCGTCCGCGTCGATGTGGGAGATGACCGAGACCGCCTCCGCCCGCCGGATCGTCTGGGCCGCGCCGCGCACCTCCTCGGAAAAGCCCATGCTGATGTATGAGTAACGCCCTTAAACTGGATAAGGGTGACTCAAGCGGATGATCGACCTCTCGGAGTTCGCCGAACGCGGCGCGATCGACCCGGCCCGGATGCGGGCCGTTGACCGAAACGCGGTCGCGCTGGGGCTCTCGTCCCTGCAGATGATGGAGGCCGCGGGGGCAGCGCTCGCGCGCACCGCGCTCGACGGAGACCCGGCCTGCGTGCTCGTGCTCGCCGGGCGCGGGAACAACGGCGGGGACGGCCTGGTCGCGGCGCGGTACCTCGCGAACGCGGTCGAGGTCGCGGTGATCGCCGTCGACGGAGAGACGACGCCCGAGAACGCTGCGCAGGAGGCGCTCCTCGCGCGCACGCCCGTGGAGGTCCACCGGGTCCGCTGCCGCTCGGACCTCGATCCGCTCGGTCCCCTCTTCGAGAAGGCCGACCTGATCGTCGACGCCCTGCTCGGGGTCGGGGCCGCGCCGCCGGTTCGCGAGCCGATCGCGGCGATCGTGGAGCGGGCGAACGCCGCGCCCGCGCCGATCCTCGCGGCCGACGTTCCGACGCCGGGGTGCAGGGCCGACCGGGTGCTCGCGTTCCACCGGCCGAAGGGGCCCGAGGCCCTGGTCGCGCCGATCGGGATCCCGCTCGAGGCCGAGGTCTTCGCCGGGCCGGGCGACCTGCTCGCGCTCGCCCCGCGGCGGCGGGAGGCGCACAAGGGCGAGGGCGGGCGCGTGCTCGTGGTCGGCGGCGGGCCGTACCAGGGCGCGCCGTACCTCGTGGGCCTCGCCGCGCTCCGGGCCGGGGCCGACCTGGTCGTCGTCGCGACCCCGTCGCCGCTGCCGTACCCCGACGTGATCACCATCCCGATCGCGGGAGCGGACTGGGGGGAGCACCGCGACCGGCTCATCGCCGAGGCCGAGCGGGCCGACGCGGTCGTGATCGGCAACGGCCTCGGACCGGAGGCGGCCCCGATCGCCGGCGCGCTCGCGCCGCACTGCAAAGCCGCGGTCTTCGACGCGGACGCGCTGCGACTCCCGCTCCCGGTGGCCCGCTCGACGGTCTACACCCCGCACGCCGGCGAGTTCGCGCGCTCCTTCGGCGTCCGGCCGCCCGACGACCTCGCCGGTCGGGGCCGGGCCGTGCGGGCCGCGGCCCGGGACGGCGTGGTCCTCCTCAAGGGCCCGGTCGACACGGTCTCGGACGGGGAGCGCGTCCGGTTCAACCGGACGGGCACGCCGGCCATGACCGTCGGCGGGACCGGGGACGTGCTCGCGGGGGTGGTCGGCGCCCTCCTCTGCCGCCTCCCCCCGTTCGAGGCCGCCGTCGCCGGGGTCGTACGCGAACGGCCTGGCCGGCGAGGCCGCGGCGGCCGGGCGGCTCTCGGGCCTCCTCGCCTCCGACATGCTTACGGCCCTTCCGGAGGTACTCTATGGCCGGTGAGGGGATGCCCGAGTTCACGCACATCGAGGGGGACGCCGTCCGGATGGTCGACGTCACGAGCAAGGACGAGGTCGCGCGCCGGGCCGTCGCGGCCGGCTGGATCAAACTCCGGCCCGAGACGCTCGCCGCGATCGCCCTGGGGACGGTCGTCAAGGGGAACGTGCTCGCGACGGCCAGGGTCGCGGCCATTCTCGCGGTCAAGGATACCTCGCGGATCATCCCCATGTGCCACCCGATCCCGATCGGCGCGGTGAAGGTCGGGTTCGAGACGCTCGACGACCGGATCGAGGCCAGGGTCGAGGTCGTGACCACGGGCCGGACCGGGGTCGAGATGGAGGCGCTCGTCGGAGTCTCGGTCGCGCTGCTGACGGTCTGGGACATGGTCAAGTCGGCCGAGAAGGACGAGGAGGGGCAGTATCCGGTCACGCGGATCGGCGACATCCGCGTGGTCGAGAAGGTCAAGGGCGACGCCGAGGGGCATGCTTAAGTCCCCCGCGGCAGAGATATAAAGGCACTCGGGATCCGTCCCGCGTAGGAATGTGGCGGCTCGTCCGCTGAACCTCTGGTGATCGCAATGTCGAAATCAGTCTACAGTTATATCAGGGACGCCTGGAAGAAGCCGGATGAGTCCGGCGTCTCGGAGCTCCTCTGGGAGCGCATGCAGGTCTGGCGGCGCGAGGGGACCGTGGTCCGGCTCGCGCGCCCGACGCGGATCGACCGCGCCCGCTCGCTCGGGTACAAGGCCAAGCAGGGCGTGATCGTGGTCCGCTCCAAGATCCGGCGCGGCGGCCGGCGGAAGTCGCGGTACATCCGCGGACGGCGCACGGCGAACATGGGCATGCACCGGATCACCCCGGGCAAGTCGCTCCAGCGGATCGCCGAGGAGCGCGCCTCGTCGCGGTACCCGAACATGGAGGTCCTCAACTCCTACTGGGTCGGCCAGGACGGCCGGCAGAAGTGGTTCGAGGTCATCCTGGTCGACGGTCACCACCCCTCGATCCGCGCAGACCCGGCCCTCGCCTGGATCGGCAACCCGAACCAGCGCGGCCGGGCCGAGCGCGGCAAGACCAGCGCCGGCCAGAAGGGACGCGGCTTCCGCCACAAGGGTCGCGGAACCGAGAAGAATTATCCCTCGATCCGCTCGCACGCGAACCGGGGCAAGTAACCCTTTTTTCATGCGGACCGACGTTCGCACGTACGCCGGCGGCGACACCACGGTCGAGCGGATGGCTCTCGAGGCCGGCGCGCTCGGGTATGGGGCGATCGTCTCGGTGGGAGGGCCGCCGATGACCTGCGGGGCCGTCCGCGTAATCCCCGGGGTCTATGTCGCGGCCGAGAAGCAGAACCAGGCCCTCGCGGCCGTCCGGCGGGCTCCCGACGGGGCCTTCGTCACGGTCCGGCTCGGCGAGCAGGGCTTCAACCGGGCCGCGGCCGGCTTTGCCGGAGTTCATGCCCTCTCGGGGGTGCACCGCTGCCGGCGGAACTCCTTCGACCACGTCGCGGCCCGGACGGCGACCGAACGGGGTGTCGCGATCGAGCTCGTGCTCGCGCCGCTCGTCCGCGAGCGGGGCGGTCTTCGCCAGGCCGCGATCCGCCGGTACGCGGACGTGCTCGTGCTCCACCACCGGTACGGCTTTCCGCTCGTGCTCGGCTCGGGGGCGCGGTCCTGCCTCGATCTCCGCGGCGCCCCGCGCGGCCGACGCCCTCTGCCGGCTCTTCGGCCTTGACGAGGACGGCGTCGAGGCCGCGCTCACGGGGGTCGAGGCCCTGATGGCGCCGGCAGGGCCGGTCCGGGTGGTCGAATGAAGCCCCGGCCCCCGACCCTCCGGCAGAACCGGCGGTACGTGCTCGTCCGGATCGCGCCGGTCTCCCTCGTCCCCGACGGCAAGGCGCTCTACCTCGCGATCGCCGAGGCCGTCTCGTCGCTCTACGGCGACGACGGCGCCGCGGTGATCGACCAGGCCGTGGTCGCGGTCGAGCGCGGGCACGCGATCGTCCGCTGCCGGCGGGGCGAGGAGGAGCGGCTGATCGCGGCCATCGCGACGGTCACGGCCGTCGACGGGACGGCCTGCGCGCTCCACCCGCGGGCCGTCTCGGGCACGATCCTGAGCCTGCGCGATCGGCTCGTCCCGCCCCCCGAATCGGTCGTGCTCGACGAGGCGGTCGACGGCGAGATCGTCCGGCAGCGGCGCCGGATCGGCGCCGCGAGGGTCGATGTTATCGAGCATGATTATAAGGGAGAGCGAGTAGTATACTTCGAGACCATTCACCCTGAGGAGAGATAATGCAGCCACAATACCAGATGGGATACGATCGGGCGATCACGGTCTTCTCGCCCGACGGCCGGCTCTACCAGGTCGAGTACGCCCGGGAGGCGGTCAAGCGCGGCACGACCGCGGTCGGGATCAAGGCGAAGGACGGGATCGTCCTGCTCGTGGACAAGCGCGTGAACTCGAAGCTCCTGGAGCCGAGCTCGATCGAGAAGATCTTCCGGATCGACGACCACATCGGGGTCGCGTCCTCGGGGCTGGTCGGCGACGCCCGTTCGCTCGTGGACCGGGCCCGGGTCGAGACCCAGATCAACCGGGTCTCGTACGACGAGGAGATGGACGTGGAGATGCTCGCGAAGAAGCTCTGCGACCACATGCAGACCTACACCCAGTTCGGCGGCGCCCGCCCGTACGGGACGGCCCTGCTGATCGCGGGCCGCTCGGAGGGGCAGTTCCGGCTCTTCGAGACCGACCCCTCGGGCACGCTCCTCGAGTACAAGGCGACCGGGATCGGGATCGGCCGGAACGCGGTCATGAAGGTCTTCGAGGACGAGTACCGCGAGGACATGACCATCGAGGAGGCGATCGTTCTCGGCCTGAAGGCCCTGCACGCGGCCACCGAGGGCAAGTTCGATGTCGCCACGGTCGAGATCGGCGTGGTCTCGAACGATGACCCGCCGTTCCGGAAGATGACCCGCGAAGAGGTCGCCGGCTACGTCGAGCGGATCGAGAAGCCGACGACCTAGGACGGACTCATGATTCCCCTCGACCGGGCCGTGGTCGCGCGCCTTGAGAGCCATGGCGAACGGTTCGAGCTCCTGGTCGACCCCGAGGCCGCCGGCCGGTTCCGCCACGGGGAGGAGGGGCTCGAGCTCGAGGACGTGGTCGCGTCCCTCAACGTCTTCGAGAACGCCTCCCGGGCCGAGCGGATCCTCGGACGAGGCGCTCAAGAAGGTCTTCCACACGACCTCGTTCGAGGAGATTGCGCCGCAGATCATCAGGAAGGGCGAGATCCACCTGACGGCGGAGCAGCGCCGGCAGATGATCGTGGACAAGCGGAAGCAGGTGGTCGCGTTCATCGCGCGGAACGCGGTCAACCCCCAGACGGGCCTGCCCCACCCGCCCCACCGGATCGAGATGGCCATGGAGGAGGCGCGGGTCAACATCGACCCGTTCCGGCACCTGGACGAGCTCGTCAAGGACACGGTCAAGGCCCTCCGGCCGCTGCTCCCGATCCGCTTCGAGGAGCTCCGGCTCGCCGTGAAGATCCCGGCGGAAGACGCGGCGCGGGCGTATGCCGGGATCGCGGCGGCCGCGACGATCGAGCAGCAGGAGTGGCAGAAGGACGGCTCCTGGATCTGCGTGGTCCGGATCCCGGCGGGGATCCAGGACGACTTCTACTCGCTCGTGAACCGGCTCAGCAAGGGCGAGGCCGAGGTCAAGAAGCTCAAACAGATATATTAAGCCTGAATGCCGATAAATAAAGACTGCATTCCGAGGTAGAGGTCAATGGCACGTTCTCAAAAGAAGCACAAGGCAAAGGGAAAGGTTACCGGCAGCTCCGGCCGTTTCGGGTGCCGGTACGGGCGGTTCATCCGCAAACGCGTCAACGAGATGGAGAAGGTGTCGAGGGCGCTCCACCGCTGCCAGCGCTGCGACACGGTCGCAGTCCAGCGGCGCGGCACCGGGATCTGGACCTGCCGCAAGTGCGGGTTCACGTTCGCGGGCGGGGCATACGTGCCGCAGACGCCGGTCCAGGCCATCGCGGTCCGGACGATCGACAGGATGCTGAAGGGGGTATAACCGCTCCATGGCCGCCAGCTACAAGTGCGCGCGGTGCAAGAACAGGGTCGAGATCGATGTCAACGTGCGCTGCCCCTACTGCGGGCACCGGATCCTCTTCAAGGAACGCGGCGCAGGGATCAAACAGCTGAAAGCTCGATGACCCTGGTCACGACCTCGCGCAAGGCGGCGCCCGATCTCCGGGCGCTCGCCCGCGGGCTCGCGTTCGCGGTCGGAGGGCGATACCTTGCACGGGGCAAGACGGGCCTGCGCGAGCTCGTCACCCTTGACACGACGTTCTTTCTCTTCTCGTATGAGCCCGACGGGCTCCAGCTCCGATGGTTTGTCGACGCGGAGCCTGCCGCATCGTGGCGCGTTACGGCCCGCGAGGAGCGGCACCGGGAGGGGCCGATCGTCCGCGGGCTTCTTGCATCGGACGCCGTCGAGGTCGGCCCTCGGGCCGCGCTTCGAGACGGCGCCCCTCGACGACGGCTGGGACCTCGGGTTCGACGGGCACCAGCGGCTCCAGTACCGGCTCAGGCTCGCGCCCGCGGGGGGTGCGGCCGGTGCCGAGGTCTGATCGCCATACGGCGGTCTTTTCGTTCTTCACGGCTCGCGCGGCCGACCATCTCGCCGCGCTCGAGCCCGAGCTCGCGGGCGAGGAGGGGATGCGCTCGAGCGCGTCCCTCCGGCTCGTCGGCGACGACTGCCTCGAGCTCGCGGTCACCGCGCCGGACATCCCGTCGCTCCGGGCCGCCCTGAACATGTGGCTCCGGCTCGTACGGGTCGCGGACGAGACCGCGGCGCTCACCCGTAGTTGCGGATGATCAGCTCCGCGACCTCGCCCCGGCGGTCGCCGCGGCAGTTGATGGAGCGGCGGGCCGGCACCCGCTCGATCGTCCAGGCCGCGTAGAGGTCGTCGAAGAACCGGTCGCCGGGGTCGTGGTTGCAGGGGTCGGAGTTGGAGAGCATCAGCTTCGCCCCCCGCTGGTCCAGCGACGCGAAGAGTTCGGCGAGCCGCACCTGGTCGTCGTCGGTGAAGCCGTTCTTTGCGTACGAGGTGAAGGACGAGGTCGCGTTCAGCGGGCGGTACGGCGGGTCGAAGTAGACGAAGGTCCGCTCGTCCACCACCTCCGCGCACGCCGCGCTGTCGCCCAGCCGGATCTCGGTGTTCGCGAGCGCCTGCGAGGCGGCCTCGAGCGCGGCTCTGTTGCAGATGGCGGGCTTTTTGTACTTCCCGAACGGGGCGTTGAACTCTCCCCGCGAGTTCACCCGGAAGAGGCCGTTGTAGCAGGTCTTGTTGAGAAAGAGGAGCTGGGCCGCCCGCTCGGTCCACCCGTCCCCGTAGGCGCCGGGGTCGATGGTCGCCCTATCCCGGTTGTAGCGCTCCCGTACCCGGTAGAAGAGGTCGTTTCGCTCCGTCGCGGATGCCGCAGCGTACTCGTCGGCCAGCACCGTCGCGTGGTCGATGAGGCCGGCGACGTCCCGCTTGACGACCTGGTAGAGGATGACGAGCTCCTCGTTGATGTCGTAGAGGTAGCAACCCTCGAGCGGGAACCGCTGGTTGAGGAAGAAGAAGACGGCGCCGCTTCCCACGAAGGGCTCCACGTACCGCGTGATGGTGCCGTCGAAGAGTCCCGGGGGCAGGCGGGGCTCGATGGCGTGCAGGAGCTGCGTCTTTCCGCCGGCCCACTTCAGGAACGGCCTCGCCCCCGGCAGGGAGGAGGAATCCGATCCCTTAAACCGGGGAGACGCAGTCATATGTACTGATGGGTCTGCTGGAAAAAGAAGGTGCCCGGCCGTGACCAAGAGCCGCGGTTCCCGGCGGACGAACCGCGGGAACGGACGCAGGAGCCGCACGGGCCGCGCCCTGCGGCTCGTCGCCATCGCCGCCGTGGCGCTCGTCGTCATCGTCTTCCTGGTCGTCCCTGTCGGCTTCGCGGCGTACGCCTCCCTGCCGCACAACCGCGCGATCGGCCCGCCGCCCACAGGCTTCACAAACGTCAGCCTCGTCGCCGCCGACGGCGTACCCCTCGCGGCCTGGTACGCGCCGCCGCGAAACGGGGCCGCGATCGTCCTCCTCCACGGCGGCACGGACTCGCGCGAGGGCGTCAGGGCCCACGCCTCCATGCTCCGCGACGCCGGCTTCGGCGTGCTCGCCCTCGACCTGCGGGGCCACGGCGCGAGCGGGGGCCACGGTAACGCCTTCGGCTGGGAGGGGACGCGCGACGTCCAGGCGGCCGTCGCGTACCTCCAGGGCGACGAGAGCGTCCGGGCCATCGGCGGGCTCGGGCTCTCGCTCGGCGGCGAGGTGCTGCTCGGCGCGCTCAACGCGACGCCGGCCCTCGGGGCCGTCGCGAGCGAGGGCGCGACCTACCGCTCGACCGCCGAGTACCTGGCCCTTCCCGGGCTCGACGATCTCCCCCACAGCGGATTCCCGCGCCTGGTCTACGCCGCGACCGGCCTCTTCACGGGCGACGCCCCGCCCGTCCCGATCGTCGACTCGATCGCGGACGCGCCGGACGTGCGCCTTCTCCTGATCGCCTCGGGCAGAGAGCCGAACGAGGTCGCGTACAACACGCGCTTCGCGGCCGTCGCGGGCGACCGCGCCCAGCTCTGGGTCGTGCCGGACGCGGGCCACACGGGCGCTCTCTCCGGCCATCCCGACGAGTACACGCGGCGGGTCACGACCTTCTTCCGGAATGCGCTCCTCGCCCGGGGCCTGACCGGGGGCTGAGACTGTCAGCTTCCGGCGGCGGCCGGCGCCGTCTCCTCCGCCGTCACGCGGGCGATCAGCGCCTCGACGCTCCGGGGGCTCTTGAGATCCTGCGTCGTGAACGCGAACTCGCCGGTCACGCGGGCCCCCTTGGCCGTCAGTGCACCCCTGAGCCTGCTGAAGGGTATCGCCCGGCGTCGAGCCGCAGGTCGCAAAGAGGATAGCGCTCTTCCCATCTGCGCCGACGAGCGCCTCGACCGCGCCGTTCGCGACCGGCGTCGCTCGCCAGGCCCAGACCGGCGTGCCGATCACGATCAGGTCGTACCCCGAGACGTCGATGGTGGCGGGCTCGACCGCGTCGGCCTTTCCGCCCCGTGCCCGAAACGCGCCGAGCGCGTAGGCCGTCAGCTTCGAGTACGGCTCCAGCGGGCGGACCTCGACGAGGTCGCCGTCACAGGCGGCCCGGACCCGCTCGGCGATGCCGCGGGTGACTCCGGAGTACGAGTGGTAGACGATGATGGTCTTCATGATCTCTCTCCGTCCAGATAGGACGCCCGAGGGATAACCTGATCGATCCGTTCGGGAAGATCTGGAAAAAGAGTTACTGGGACGTGACCTCGGTGATGGTCAGGTCGGCCGTGGCGAGGTTGAACGAGAGCACGAGCGATTCGTCGGTCTTGTTCACGACGTGGGTCGTGCGGAGCGCGTAGGTCGGAGTCGTGGTGTTGTCGTAGAGCGCTGCCGGATTCTCGACGAAGGAGAGGACCATCTCGTCGCCGACCGAGGTGTTGCCGAAGTCGCCGCCGAGCCGGTCGAACTCCTCGGCCGTGTAGTCCCGCTCCTCGGTCACGTTGGTGTCGAGCGGGATCGTCTTCGTGCTGCCGGGGTGCATCCCGACCACGCCCATCGCGATCGCGTTGTACTCCTCACCGAAGAGCGTATAGTTCACCCCGCTCTGCGGCGCGATGATCGGGACGGTCATGACGGGGTCGGTGTACTCCAGCCCGGCGTCGACCGTGAACGGCGAGACCAGGAAGACCGACCGGTTCTCCTTGATCGCGCTCGAGTAGACGGCCTCGCTCGTGGTCAGGACCGGCCGGTTCAGGTCGTCGCGGAGCGTCACATCGGTCACGACGACGGCGCCGGGCTTGACCGTCTGGAAGACGTTGAGCCAGCTCGTCCCCGTCGAGGAGACGATCATCAGGACCACGAAGAGGACGCCCACCGAGACGAAGAGGACCTTCTTCCAGAGCGCCGTCCCCGGCTCCTGGCCGGCTTCGGCGGGTTCTTCCGCTTGACGGACTGGTTCCGCCCGGCCTTCGGTTTGGGCTGATCTGTCATTTCGTATACGTCGTCGGTCGGGTCTCTTAAATATAGGGTTCCTCACGTTCGAAGGGCACAGCGTACCGGCCGCAGGGCCGTCCCTGAACGCCCGGCCCGTCGCGGAGATGCCGTGGACCGGTCCGCCCTCTGGAAGCCACGCCGGTCGCTGTCGGCGTCGTCCTGACAGTCCCGCGGAGCGTGGAGCGAAGAAAAATGGGAGGAATCAGCGGCGCCGGCCCGCGACCCCGAGGACCCCGAGCGAGAGCAACGCGCCGGCGATGCAGACCCCGGAGAGCGGGGCCTTGGTCGTGGTCGGGACCGCGGTCGTCGCGTTCGTGGTCGGCGGCGTCGTCGGCAGCAGGGTCAGGGTGGCCTGGAGGTCGATGGTCTGGCCCTTCGACGGATAGGTGCTGATCGTCCCGTTGAAGGTCGCGTAGCCCTCCTTCGTGACGGACCAGGTCCGGTACGGCGTGCCCGTCACGTAGACAGAGACGTTCAGGACGCCGTTCGCGATCAGCCCCTTAAAGTCGCTGTCGAAGTAGACCTTGCCGCCCTCGGCGTTCGAGTGGACCAGGTAGTAGCCCATGTCTCCACCGATCGGGGGGGCCGTCGTCGCGGGCGTGGCGGGATCGAGGACCACGTAGAGGTTCACGACCTCGCCCTTCGCCGGGTACCGCGTGATCGGGGCCGAGTAGGGCTTGTACCCGGCGGCCGTCACGTGGATGGTCTTGTACGGCGTGCCCGTCACGTAGACCGGGACGAAGAGCTCGCCGTTCTGGATCGTTCCCTTGCTGTCGCCGTCGAACGAGACCATGGCTCCCTCGACCGGGCAGAGGACGAGGTACGCGCCGCGGTCGCCGCCGATCGCGGTCGGCGTCGCGCGCGGAGTCAGGGTGACAGGGACGGTAACGGTCTCGCCGGCCGCCGGCACGCCCGGGAGCGCGCCGGTCGCGCTCACGTAGCCCGCGGCCTGGACCACGTAGTTCCGGAAGGGCGTGCCGGTCGTGTAGACCGGGACCAGGAGGACGCCGTTCTGGATGACGCCCTGGAAGTCGCCGTCCAGGAAGACGTAGGCGCCCTCGACGTTCGCGGTGAACCGGTACGTACCCATGCTACCGCCCACGGGCGTCTTCACGAGATCCGCCTGGAGGGTCACGATCGTGCCGCCGGCAGGATAGTCGGTGATCATGCCGAGGAACGGGTCGTAGCCGTCCGCCTCGACCCGGTAGGTCTGGTACGGCGTCCCTGTGGCGTAGACCGGGACCGAGAGCATGCCGTTCGCGATCTGGCCCTTGTAGTCGTTGTCGAACCAGACCTTCGCGCCGTCGACCGGGCACTTCACCAGGAAGGCGCCGACCGACCCCCCGATAGGGGTCGCCGCCAGGCAGGGGGCGACGAGGACGAGGGAGAGACCGAGGACGAGCAGCGCCGTCCTCATTGAGAGAGAAGCCATCAGTATTAGAATATCGGGATGGATTAAAATACCAGCGGGTTCGCCTCCGCCGCGCTGGTGCGCTTCACGCCAACACGGAAAGCCCGTGCTCGGGAGAAAGGAAGATGCCCGTTTCATCGGGCGAAAAAGGTAAGAGAAAGGAGAGGATTAGAACCGGGGGCGCCGGTGCTTCGGGAGGCAGTCCTGGCAGTAAACCGGGCGGCCCTCGGTCGGCTTGAACGGGACCTCGCACTCCTTTCCACAGTCTGAACAGATGACCTTGGTCATCTCACGTGGGCGGTCGGAACGACCGCCGTAATTCGAGTTGTACATGATGCTTTTCCGACAGCTTGGGAAAACTGCTGCACAGTATGGACCCTCAGGCTTTAATAAGGGATGTATTGGGGCCTTTTAAACCGGGCGTATGCGGCGAGGCTCCCGCACCGGTCTCCCTGACGAGGACCGGCCCGGATTCCGCCGAGATCAGAGCGCAGATGAGCGAAAGCGGGACCGGACTGTACCCCGCCGTCTCGACCGAGACGTTGACCCGCCGGGTGCCCGGGTCGAAGAATGGAAACCGGCGGAGATCGCTGTCGTGGAGGTGACCGTGGACCACCCAGCCGTCGAAGTCCCGGGGAGCATCGTCGGGATCGTGGACCGCGAGGAACCGATGGCCGCCGGCCTCGAACGAGACCGAGCGGGCGAGGCCCGGAAGATCGGGATCGTGGTTGCCGCGGACGAGCGTCAACCGGCCCGTGAGCGCCGCTACGGCCGCCCGGTATGCGCACGGATCCGGGCCGGCGCAGAGGTCGCCGAGCAGGAACGCCGGGTCCTCCGGGGCAACGGTGCGGCGCCAGTTCCCCATCAGCACCCGGTCCATCTCGCCGACGTCGGATGCTGGGAACGGCCGGGCCGTATAGAGCGTGATCCCGGGATGGCCGAGGTGGAGATCCGCGAGGAGCCATGTCTCTCCCGGGGGGTGCAGCGCCGGAGCGGCAAGTTCGAGCCCCCGTGCGCGGCGGTACGTCCGCAGGGACGATCCCAGAACGGCGCGATCGCCGAGCTCGTGTCGGCTGAACCAGCGGCGGACGGCGAGGTCGTACCCCGCGACGGGGCGGCCGCCGACGAGGACGAGGAGCCGGATCGCCTCGAGCGGCCGCAGCGGCGGAGGGAGAGGAGTGATTTGGCCGGCAGCCCCGAAGGATGCGAGGAGCCGCTGATACCATGGTGGGCGGGCAAGGCCCAGCGTCCGCAGGGCCGTGCGGAGGCCCCGTCGGTCCAGTCCCCGGGCGGCCGGGACGAGGAACCGTTCGTCCGGCAGGTCCGCCGCGACGGCGACGGTCGAGAGGGCCGACTCGATTGCGGCGGCGGCCGCCGCGAGTGGGGGTGACGGCCGAAGCCCGAGGCCGACGGTTCCACCGTGGCTCGCGGCGAACCCGTCGAGATCGTACGACAGCCAGAGCGCGTCGGGGATCGCGGTCTCGACGGCGGCGCGGACTGCGGCAAGGCCGGTCCCTTCCGCGAGTTGGAACGGCCGCGTGACCGCCAGGACGGGGTCGAGCCGCGGCGTATCGAGCGCGGCGCTCACGCGCCGGAGCAGCCGGCGAAGCGACCAGGCCGCGACGCCGGGGTCGAGCGCGATCGTGACCGGCGGAAGGGGAGCGCGGCTCATGTGGCCCCGCGCCTGTCCGCGCCTCCCGCTCCGGCCACGCCCGCTGGTTCCCGCCCTGTCATCGACGCCAGGTTTTCATTGTGACCCTGCCAATATCAAGCACTCCCATGCCCTCTGTCGAGTCGCTCCTGCTCGGATTCGGGGTCGGCCTCTCGGGCGCGCTCGCGCCGGGACCGACCCTGCTCGCCACGATCTCGGGGGCCGTCCGGTATGGCCCGTTCGTAGGCGCGCGGGTCGCGGCCGGCCATCTGCTCGTCGAGGGCGTGCTCGCGGTCGCGCTCTTACTCGGTGTCGCGCCGTTCGTCCTCTCGCAGAGGGCGGGGATCGCGGTCGTCGGCGGAGCGGCCCTCGTCGGCTTCGGCCTTCTCACCATGCGGGGCGCCCGCACCGCGAGCCTCGCCCCGGTCACAGAAGATGAACGTGTCGGACCGCTCCTCGCGGGCGTACTCACCTCGGTCGCGAACCCCTACTTCTGGATCTGGTGGGCCACGCTCGGTGCCGCTCTGCTGGCTGCCGCCCTCGCGAGCGGCCCGGGGGACGCGGCCCTCTTCCTCACCGGGCACGGAACGGCGGACCTCGCATGGCTTCTGCTGGTCGGTGCCGCGGTCGCACGCGGCTCCGCGTTCCTGCCCGATCGCGCCTACCGGCTGCTGCTCGGTGCGTGTGGCATTGCCCTCGTCGCGATCGGCGTCGCGTACACGGCCACAGCGCTCTGAAAAAGGAAGGAATTACGTCTGTCGGAGCCTCATTCTGGCCGGTACATCCGGCTCTGAATCAGCTCCTGGGCGTCCTTGATCAATTCCCTGAGCCCCTCGTCGACTTCAGGGTAACGCCGACGCAGCGGAGGGATCGCACGGGGATCGCCGATCGAACCGAGGGCCCAGATCGCCTTCTGCTGGACGCGCCAGTCGTCGTCGTAGAGTGCCTGGACCAGGGCCTCGACGGCGGCGGGATCCTGCACGCGCCCGAGCGCCTGGGCGGCCTTCCAGCGGTTGCCGGGGTTGTCGTCGGAGAGGAGACTGACGAGGTAGTCTATCTGGGCGTGGTCGCGGCCTGCGGTACGAATCGGGCGAAGCTTCTGCTCTGTTGCGGGCTGATTGGTCGACATCGAACGTTCCTCCTGGTTCTCTTCGGCCCCGCCATCGTGCCGCCTCGTATTTATGAGTTATGACGAAAAAAGACAGACGAGGACGTACAAGCCCCAACGACTCACCGAGCAGCCGGAGCGGCGGAGCCGCTGCAGGCGGCCGGGCCGGGCCAGCGCTCTGCGACCTCGCGACCCTCGAGGAAGGGGATCCCGTGCGCCTCGCCGTAAGCCAGCGCATCGTCCTTCCGAAGGGCCATGCCGCTCTCGTCGTCGAGCATCTCGCAGACCACGATCGCGGGAGTGATCCCGGCCATCTGGGCGAGTACGAGCGAGAGCTCGGTCTGGCCGCAGCGGCGAGCGAGAAGACCGTCGGCGCCACGGAGGATGGGAACGTGGCCCGGCAGCCGGAACTCATCGAAGAACCGGGTCTCTTCGCCTGCCTAGGGCCCGCTTCACCTGATCGGCGATCGCATTGATCGTGGTCGTACGGTCGTTGTCCGTGATCCCCGTGAAGGTCGAGGCGTGATTGACCCAGAGCGAGAACGACGAACGGTTCTTCCGGTCGTACGGAATTACATGGTCGCGCACGCCGACGCCGGCCGCCTCGAGTACATCGTGGGCGAACGGCAAGCCCAGCCGTTCGGCCGCCTCGTGCGGGACCGCGCAGCAGATCAGCCCGCCGCCGTCCTTGCGCATCTGCCGCAGGTGCGCGGGCGTCACCGCGTCCGCACGGATTGCAAAGTCGGTCTCCCCTTCCCGGTTGTCGAAGTCGTAGAGCAGGATGAACCGTCCATCCCGCAGCGCGGCAAGCGCCTCGTCAATCATTCTGCATCATCTCACTCATCAGGCACCTCGACCGTTACGCGGTCCTTGTCCGCCAGACCGAGGGCCTCGCGGAGGGGCACCCCGGCGATCACCTCGACGATGTCCTCGGGGTAATGGGTCCGGCCCGGAACGACGATGGCGCACCGGTGCTCGCCGATTCTGCAGGGGAGGACCCGGGCGTCGCCGAAGGTCCGCGCCTCCGCGACGAAGCCGCGGATCGGCGTCCAGTCGAGGGTGTCGAGCCGTTTACGCACGGGCACGCTCGCGCCGTCGAGCCGGACGTTGAGCGTCCCGGGATACGGGTTCTCGCCGAGCACGGCAGCAAACTGTTCGCGGTACACGGGCAGGGCCATGTAGTACCGCCCCTCGCCCACGCCGCTCACGACGTGGCCGGTCATCACGAATCCGCCCGAGGAGCCCCCGAAGAGCCGACAGTAGTCCGAGTACTCCCGGTGGAGTGCCTCTTCACCGCCCCGGCTCACCGAGACGTACTGGCCCGCGGGGCGGACAGATCGGGTGACGAGGAGCGCGGACTCGAGCGACTGAAGCCGGCGCGACGCCGTCTGAGGGCTCGTGCCCAGCGCACCCGCGAGCGACTGGGACGAGACATGGACCGGCCCCCGGCATCCGCCGAGCAGCGCGATCGCCTTCAGGCACGCCAGATCCCCGGCCTCGATCGTCACAGTACCAAATTTGAGATGCTTCTTATTTATGGATTGTGACGAGGACCAACTGCCGGATTATGTGCGGCGGCAGCGGGACGGCAGGAGAGCTCCCGCCAGAAGCGCTTCCCCCGTTCTGGGAGATGGGTACAGCGCTCATTTCCGGGCGGCGATCTCGTCCGCTGTGGCACGGGAGAGGGGGTATCGCTCGGTATCGACGTATTGACAGGGGGATAGTAGATCGAAGAAGAAGGACGATGTATAAGAGATACGACTCGGGGGAGAACCGAGCTCAACATTTATCCGTACGCGCCTGAGAGCGGACCAATTGATCGCGGTTGGAGCTGGTTGTAACGGGGAAGGTTCGGGCAGATGGGAAGGAGTGGGTTCGGAGGCATTTGCGAAGTATGACGTGTTTCGGTCCTTGTTATCGTGGATGTTATCGTGAACCGCACAACGGTTGATAAACCCGCCCGCGGTTTATGCCGGGCTCAGTCCGTGTTTCCGTTGATGAGAGCCGGTGACCGCCGCGGATGCCCTGAGCGTACGAATAACAGGGTCGTAATCGCTGCTGACTGATATTTTTGGGCGATTTCCACAGTCCAGCGGCCGATCCAGGGCCTGTCAGGGCCTTGGTCGGCACTTGTACCCCGTCATCTAAATTCACCCCCTCCCGGCATAAACTTGCGCCTTTCGCTCTGCCATGTGAGGACAGCCCTGCCGAGGCAGGTGCCATCTGTCTCACCACCAGACCGGACTGAGAAAGAATAAAAAGAGATAGAGGTTGTTGAAGAGCCTGACGGCATCGGCGAACTCGATCCGGCCGTTGCCGTTGGAGTCGATCGCGGCCACGGTCGCGGCGACCATGACAACGGCAGCCTGCAGCGGCGGATCGCCCGTGTGCGAGCGCGTGTCGCGAATTCCACCTCCCGGAAAAAGGATAGAGGGCGGTGCTCATGGTCGGACCCCCGACCAGATGTCGGTATCCGAGATGTCCTACAGATTCCATCAGGGAGACCGGGCCTTCGTGAACTGTCGAAGCCCGATTCGTTAATTATTTAATCCACGGTGCAGACCTGATCCGCATGAAGTCCGGGCTGCGGCACCGGCTGGCCGAGAAGATGGCCGGCGAGATTACGCTCTCGGACTCACCCGGCAGGGCGCTCAAGAAGTGGCGACTCAGCTTCGAGATCCCCCAGACCGACCTCGCCGTCCGGCTCGACGTCTCGCCCTCGGTCATCTCGGACTACGAGAGCGGACGGCGCAAGAGCCCCGGCACGGCCGTCGTCGGGAAGATCGTGGACGCGATCCTCTCCATGGACGAGGCCCGTGGAGGGCGGCATATCGAGCGGTTCGGCCGGATGCTCTTTGCCGAGCTCGACGACGAGGTGATCTACGACATCCACGAGTTCGCGGCCCCGGTTGCGCTCCCGCGGTTTGCCGACCTCGTCGAGGCCGATCTGATGACTGGCTCGCTCGACCAGAACCTCTTCGGGTACACGGTCGTGAACAGCCTGAACGCGATCCTGCAGCTCTCGTCCGACGAGTTCAGCCGGATCTACGGCTGGTCGACCGAACGGGCGCTGATCTTCGCCGGGGTCTCGAACGGGAAGTCGCCGATGGTCGCGATCCGCGTGACGCCGTTCAAGCCGCGGTGCGTGGTCCTGCAGGGGATCGCGCCCGAGGACGTCCACCCGATCGTGCCGAGGCTCGCCGAACGCGACCGGATCACGCTCCTGACCACGCAGACGCCGATCGACCCGCTCATCGCCACGCTGCGCTCGACCGAGTGGTGAGCCGCAGTCCTGCCGGGACAAACTTCATAGGTACATCAGGCACCGGCTCCGCCGGAAGACAGGGGACTGCATGACAGGCATCATCACCTA
>CAVSRL010000020.1:0-35783 GCA_963730355.1 uncultured Methanoregulaceae archaeon
CTTCGACCTGATCTTCATCCTGGCCGACAAGCCCGACCACAAGCGCGACGAGGCGATCGCCGAGCACATCCTCAAGGCGCACGGGGTCGGGGAGTTGATCGCCCAGCACGCGAAGGACCCGATCGAGGGGGTCGACGACGAGTACATCCAGCGCGAGCTCGCGCCCGTGACGCCCGAGATCGAGCCGGCCATGCTCCGGAAGTACGTCGCGTACGCGAAGCGGACCTGCTTCCCGATCCTCTCGACCGAGGCCAAGGACGTGCTCGTCGGGTACTACATGCGTCTCCGTGACCTGGCCGACTCGAACAAGCCCGTGCCGGTCACGGCCCGGCAACTCGAGGCCCTCGTCCGGCTGGCCGAGGCCTCGGCCCGGGTCCGGCTCGCGAAGAAGATCACGGCGGACGACGCCGAGCGGGTCGTCCGGATCGTCGACACCTGCCTCCGGCAGGTCGCGTACGACCCCAAGACCGGGACCTTCGACATCGACAAGGTCGCGACCGGGATCTCGAAGGGCAAGCGCGACCTGATCCGCGCGATCAAGGAGGCGATCCGCGAGAACGCCGACGTCTCGGGCCGGGCGCAGATCGCGCAGATCGTGGACGTGCTCGTCGGCCAGGGCTTCGGCCGCGAGGACGTCCGGAAGCAGATCGACAACTTCCTCCGCTCGGGCGAGGCGATGGAGCCGAAGAACGGCGTCATCAAGCTGATCTGAAACGGCCCCGGGCCGTCGTTTTTAAAAAAAGTTAGCGGCGCCGCGCGGCCACGAGGCCGAGCGCGGCCAGCGCGAGCAGGCCGAACGGGAGCGCGGCCTTCGTGGCCGTCGTGTTCACGGGCAGCGACGTCGCCGTCGCGTTCGCGGTCTTTGTGACGGTCGCCGTCAGGTTCGCGGTGGCGGTAGCCGTCGGGGTGGCGTTCGGCGTCCGGTTCGCCGTGACGGTCGGCGTCGGGGTCGCCGTGGCCGTCGCCGTGGCGGTCTTCGTCACTGTCGGGGTCGGGGTCTTGGTCACGACGCCACCGTACTCGTCAGAGGAGCCGTGGCTCACCGAGCCGTCCGATCCGCCCGTCACCGGGGCGGAGGTCGGGCCGGTGGTGATGCCGGTCGTTATCCCGGTCGTGATCGCGGTCGGCGGAGTCGTGATATCCGTGGTCACCGGCACGGGCACCGAGCCGGTCGGGACAACCGTCGTGGCGGGCACGGTCGTCAGGGTCTCCGTCGGGGTGAGGGTCGCGCTCCCCGTCGGGAGCGGCGTCCCGGTCGCGGTCACGGCCCCGTTCTGCGAGACGGCCCTGTCCGTGATGTCGGCGCCGGTCGTGTCGTGGACGCTCCGGACGTCGACCACGATCGGGGTGAAGCCGGGCCCGACGACCTTGAACTTCACCGTCGCGAGCGCTCCGTCGCCGTTCGGCAGGCCGTTCACCGTGTCGGCCGCGCGGATCTCGAGGTTGTGCGTTCGTGACCAGGTCGGCGTTGGTCGTGTGGCCCTGGAGGACCTCGGCGGACTCGAACTGCATGACCTCGATGTTCCAGTCGAGCATGAGGACGACGTCTCCCTCCTTCGGGGCGAGGTTGTTGTCGTTGTAGATCGTGGCCGTGACCGTCTGCCCGACCTTCGGGTCGGCGATCGGGGAGACGTGGAACTTGACCATGCCGCCCGCGCTCGCCGCGGGCGCGAGGGCGACGATCAGGAGGAGCAGGCATGCCAGATGCTTTACCGATACCATCGGTACGCGTATGCCGGCGATGGATTAAAAGAGCGTGGGGCGAGGCGGCCCGGGGCCGCCCCCTCGGCCCGCCGTGAAGGCGGGTGTCGCGCGTTTACTTGATTCTCTCGAAGAGGAGCCGCTCGTTCGGGCTGATCATGATCAGCACGAGGCGGTCCTGGGAGTCCATGATGTAGCTGGTCACCCGGTAGAGCGAGGCGAGGTAGGTCCGGTCGAGCGAGTTGTCGCCGCAGTAGGCCTTGGTCAGCGCGCCCTGGTTGATCCGGAGCTTCGTCCCGTTCAGGGTGTAGTTCCCGCTGCCGACGTTGCAGTCGGCCTTGACGGCGTAGGTCCCCGTCGCGTTGAACGCGATCGTGTACTGGTTGGGGTTCGGCACCGTGATCGTCTCGGCTCCGGACTTGCCGACCCAGCGCCAGTTCGCGCCCACGAACGGCGCGGAGATGTTGGCCGTCGCGTTCGGCGCGGAGAAGACCATCCGGTTGTTCGGCTGCTCGAGCGTCAGGATCAGGTTGCCCGTGCGATCGATGGTGTACGAGGTGGCGCGCATCAGCGACGTGAGGTAGAGCTGGTCCTTCGACGCCTCGCCGCAGTAGGCGAGCGTGACGGCCGCAGGCGACAGGTTCAGCGCGGTGCCGTTCACCGTGTAGTTCCCGGCGCCGTTGTTGCAGTCGGCCTTGAGCGCGTACGTCCCGTTCGGCCGGAAGACGACCGTGTACGACGCGGAGTTGTTGATCACCGTCTTGTTCGCACCGACCTCGAGCGCGTTCCACTGCCAGGTGGTGTTCGTGAACGTCGGGATTGTCACCGTGCCGTTCGGGGTCACGTTTCCGGTCACGTTGGCGGTCACGTTCGTGGTCGGCATGACCGTGGTCGCGTTCCCGGCGGGCGTCGTCGCGGTCGTGTTCGTCTGGTTGGTCGGCGGGGTCGATGTGCACCCGGCCGAGAGGAGCATCGCCGCCGCGAGCAGGGCCAGCAGGGCGAGTAAAAGGGATCCAGTCCGCATGTAGTACAGTTGGTATATCAATATTAATACGTGTTGAATTCGTTCGGCGAGATGGCCGGGGATCAGGTCACGAGGCCCGCGATCCAGGGGATGGTCACGATGCAGAAGAGGGTCGTGATGAAGACCGACTGCGAGGCGAGCTCGGGGTTCACGCCGTACTCCTCGGCGAAGAGGGCCGCGTTCGTGGCGCCGGGCATCGCGGCCAGGACCACGCAGACGCCGAGGACGAGCGGGTCCTGCACGAACGGCCGGAGCAGGACGAGGGCCGCGAGCGGCAGGAAGAGGAGGCGGACGGCCGCGTAGATGTAGACCCGGGGGTTGCCGAAGATCGTCCGGGGCTCGAGGCGCGCGAGGAGCGCGCCGATCACGATCATCGAGAGCGGGGTCGTGAGGCCGCCGAGCATCGCGATCGGCCCCCCGATCACCTCGGGCAGGTCCACCGAGAGGAAGAAGAGCGAGAGGCCGACGGCGACCGAGACGATCCCGGGCGAGAGCAGGACGCGCGGGCTGACGTTCGTCCAGCCGGCCTTCGCGCCGGTCAGGAGCAGGACGCCGACCGTGAAGATCAGGAGCGAGAAGAGCAGGTTGTAGATCGCGGCGAGGAAGACGGCCTGCGCGCCCCAGATCGCGTTCACCACCGGGTAGCCCATGAAGCCCGTGTTCGCGAAGACCACGAGGAACGAGAAGACCGCGCGCTCGTCCCGCCGGGCGCGGATCAGGATGGGGAAGACGAGCGCGAGGAGGATCGCGCCGACGTAGTAGGCCCCGCCGGCCAGCGCGACTGCAGCGCCCTCGGCGGCCAGGGCCGGGTCGAAGGGGAGCTGCATGGAGTCGATCACGAGCGCGGGCAGGGCGACGTTGACCAGGAAGCGCGAGACCCCCGTCGTGACCTCGTCCGTGAAGAGCCCGATCCGGCGGACGCCCCAGCCGACCAGGATCAGCGAAAAGAGGGTCAGCACCTGGTAGAAGAGGGCCCCGAACTCCATGGTTCACCGCGCCGGGGCCGGGCCTCGGGCCATTTTTTATACGATCCCGCCCCGTAAGATGGTATGCCACGGCAGGTATCGGCCTCGCACATCCTGGTCAAGACGGAGCAGGAAGCGCAGGCGCTCATGGCGAGGATCGCGGCGGGCGAGGACTTCGGCGAGATCGCGAAGAAATACTCGAGCTGCCCCTCGGGCCGGAACTGCGGCGACCTGGGCTGGTTCCGCAAGGGCCAGATGGTCCCCGAGTTCGAGAAGGCCGCGTTCGGCGCGAAGAAGGGCGAGGTCGTCGGCCCCGTGAAGACCCAGTTCGGGTACCACCTGATCCGGGTCAACGATATGAAGGACTGAGGCTTTTTTTCAGGATGGGGGCCGCGGGCCCCCGCAGGGGCAGGCGATGACGACCGGGGGGCAGGTGGAGGTCAGGGTGGTGCGCGACTACCCGACGGCGCCGATCGTCCGGCTGTACGAGGCGGGCGGCTGGTGGCGCGAGCACTACGACCCGTCCCACATCCCGCCGATGCTCGCGGGCTCGTACGCGGTCGCGGTCGCGGTCGACGCCGCGACCGGCGAGACCGTCGGGATGGGCCGCGCGATCTCGGACGGGGCCTCGGACGCGTACATCCAGGACGTGATCGTGGAGCCCCCGTACCGCGGGCGGGGGATCGGGCGGCGGATCGTGGACGCCCTCCTCGAGCGCTGCCGCGACGACGGGATCCTCTGGGTCGGGGTCGTGGCCGAGCCGCGCTCGGTCGCGTTCTGGGAGCGGGCCGGCTTCTGCGTCCTCGCGGGCCACGTGGCCATGCGTCTCGGCGGGGAGGGGTGAGCGTGCTGACCCTCGACGACTTCGCCCCGGTCACGCTCGCGGACCAGGAGCTCTTCCGCCGCCAGTACGAGCACTACCCGCAGGTCCACTCGGACAACACCTTCACGAACATGGTCTGCTGGAACCACTACGCCCACTACCGGCGGGCGCTGGTCCGCGGCTCGATCGTGATCTCCTCCGCGATCGACGGGCGGCTCCGGTTCCGCGCCCCGATCGGGCCGGACGACCCGGAGCTCCTCGAGGACCTCTTCGCCCTCGCCCGCGCCGAGTCCCCGGGCGAGCGGTTCTTCGTCCTCGAGCCCGGCGCCCGCGACCGGATCGCGGCCCTCCGGCCCGGTCTTCCCCTCCACCCGGCCCGCGAGATCTTCGAGTACGTCTACCGCTCGGCCGACCTCGCCGACCTCCCGGGCAAGGGCTTCCTGACCATCCGGCGGCACATCAACCGGTTCCACCGGAACTGCTCGAGCGAGGTCGAGGCGATCGGGCCCGCGAACCTCGAGGACGTCCGGGTCTTCGTGAACCGCTGGTGCAACTGGAAGGACTGCGAGACCGACGCGGTCCTCACGGCCGAACGCCAGGCCGTCCTCTTCGCGATCGCCCACTTCCGGGAGCTCGGCCTCTCGGGGCTCGCGATCCGGGTCGAGGGCGAGGTGGCCGCGATGGCGATCTACGAGCGGCTGAACGCCCAGACGGCGCTCGTCCACTTCGAGAAGGGCCTGCCCGAGTGCGAGGGGATCTACAAGGCGATCAACCAGGAGACGGCGCTCCGGCTCCGCGACACGTTCCGCTACATCAACCGCGAGTCGGACATGGGCGTGCCGGGTCTCCGGGAGGCCAAGAGCCGGTACCACCCCGACCACATGGTCCTGGCCTGGTACGCGAACGTGGACGACCTCTGACTCATCCGCACGTTTATATGCCGGGGTTCCCAACCCGATAGGCATACCGCCGCCACCGCGGCGATCGAGGTCCAGTATGAGCAGTCAAATGTCCCCCAAGGTCCAGAACCAGATCCAGCAGCTGCAGCAGGTCCAGCAGCAGCTCCAGACGGTCCTCTCGCAGAAGGCCCAGTACGAGATCGAGATCCGCGAGACCCGGCGGGCCGACGAGGAGCTCGCCGACCTCCCCGCGGAGGCGACCGTCTTCCAGTCCGTCGGGACCGTGATGATGCAGAAGCCGAAGGAGGCCGTCTCGGCCTCGCTCAAGGAGAAGGTCGAGACCCTCGAGCTCCGGGTCAAGCAGCTCGAGCGGCAGGAGCAGATGCTCCAGGGCCGGTTCGAGACGCTCCAGAACCAGGTCAAGCAGGCGCTCGAGGGCGGGGGCCAGGGCCCCTCGCTCTCGGCCACCTGAATACTTTTTTTACTTCCCCTCGGCCCGGCTGAGCAGGTTGATCGCGTTCACCATCGCCTCGGCCGACGCGAGGACGACGTCGTCGCCCGAGGAGGAGGCGTCGAAGACCCGGCCCCGCTCGTCCTCGACCGCGATCGTGACGTGCGCGATGGCGTCGGAGCCGCCGGAGATCGCCTCGATGCCGTACTCCTTGAGCGTGACCGGCAGGGGGACGATCTTCCCGATGGCCCTGAGGGCCGCGTCGACCGGGCCGTTCCCGGTGCAGGCCGCGATCCGCTCGGCGCCGTCGACGATCGCCCGGACGGACGCGGTCGGGATGGCGTGGGTCCCGGTCATGATCGCGATGTCGCGGATGTCGATCCGCTTCCCGCCGTTCTCGAGGCCGAGGACGGTCTCGGCGATCTCGTAGAGGTCGGCGTCGGTGACGTGCTTGCCGCGGTTCGCGATCGCCTTGACCTTCTCGACGATCCGGTCGAGCTCGGCGTCGGAGGGCGCGAGCTGGACGTCGGCGAGCATCTGCCGGACGGCGTGGCGGCCGACGTGCTTGCCGAGGGTGAGCCGCCGGCGGTGGCCGACCATCTCGGGGGTCATGATCCCGGGCTCGAAGGTGGCCGCGTTCGCGATGACGCCGTGGGAGTGGATCCCGCTCTCGTGGCTGAACGCGTTGTCGCCGACGACCGGCTGGGTCGGGGGGATGGCGATCCCCGAGTACCGCGAGACGAGGCGCGAGGTCTCGACGAGCCTCTTCGTCTCGATCCCGGTCGAGACCCCGAGGATCGACTCGAGGACCATCACGGTCTGGGCCAGGTCGGCGTTCCCGGCCCGCTCGCCGATGCCGTTGACGGTCACCTGGACCTGCGAGGCGCCGGCCTCGACGGCCGCGATCGTGTTCGCGACGGCGAGGCCGAAGTCGTTGTGGCAGTGGACGTCGAGCGGCGCAGGGACCTCGGGGACGAGGGCGCCGATCAGTTCGAGCATCCTCGTGGGGATGTAGACCCCGACCGTGTCCGGGACGTTCACGATGGTCGCGCCGGCCTCGGCCGCGGCCCGCGAGACCTCGATCAGGAACGGCAGGTCGGTCCGGGTCGCGTCCATGGGCGAGAACATGCACTGGTCCACGTGCTCGCGGACGTAGCCCACGACCTCGCGGACGGCCTCGATCACCTCGGCCTGCGACTTCCTGATCGTGTGCGTCAGCTGGATCTCGGAGGTCGGGATGAAGACGTGGACGAGGTCGACGCCCGCGTCCAGGCAGGCGTCGACGTCGGGCTTCAGCATCCGGGCCAGGCCGCAGATATTCGCCTCGAGGCCCATGGCCGCGATCGCCTTGACGGACTCGAACTCGCCCGGGGAGGACGAGGGAAAGCCGGCCTCGATGGCGTGGACGCCGCATTCGCTGAGCTGGCGGGCGATTGCGAACTTGTGGTCCTGGCGGAACGATACGCCGGGGGTCTGCTCACCATCCCTGAGGGTGGTGTCGAAAACAGTCACTCTCCGCCTATCGGCGAAGAAAACGATCCCTTCTGGGAGTTGTTATGTCGTGTGACATACGCGATATCGTGGGCGCGCGGGCGATATAAAGCATGAGCATTCGCGTCCCGGGCGCTCGAGGGAAGGAGGGGCGATGGAGGCCGAGCCGATCGGCCGGTTCACGCGGCCGGCAGGGTGAAGAAGAAGGTCGAGCCTTCGCCCGGAGTCGATTCGGCCCAGATTCTGCCGCCGTGCCGCTGGATGATCCGGGCCACCGTGGCGAGGCCGATCCCGAACCCTTCATACCGGTCCGCCCGGTGCAGGCGCTGGAACGGCTCGAAGATCCTCTCCGCCCCGGCCATATCGAAACCCACGCCATTGTCCCGAACGTAATACACCGTCTCCGTCCCTCCGGTGACGGCACCGATCTCGACCCTTGGTTCGGCGCGTCCCTGCTGAATTTCACGGCGTTGCCGATCAGGTTGGCATACACCTGCCGGAGCATCGCCGGATCCGCGCAGCATGGCGGCAGGTCGCCGACCGTGATCGCGACCTGTCGTTCGGGGTCCTGCTCCAGCACGACCGCGACGACCTCCATCACCAGCGGAGCCGGGGAGATCCGTTTGCGAGTCAGCTCCTGCCGGTCCAGCCTCGAGAGCGCGAGGAGGCCGTCGATCAGGCCGTTCATCTGCCGCACGGTCGCACGCACCTCCGCGAGGTAATGCTGCTCCCTGTCCTTCAGACGCGGAGCGGCCGTCTCCGACAGGATTGAAGAGTATCCGTCGATCGCCCGCAGCGGGGCTCTGAGGTCGTGAGAGACCGAGTAGGTGAATGCCTCGAGTTCATGGGTCCGCTGCGCCACCCGCTCCTCCAGTTCGGCGTTCATTCGGCGCACCTCTTCCTCGATCTGCTTCAGCCGGGTGAAATCGACGATGCTCCCCCGCACCCCCGCGACGGCGCCGTTCTCATAGCGCGCCGCGGTATGGACCAGCATGGATAAGACGCTCCCGTCCGGGCGAATCCCGGTGTACTCGAACCCCACGGTCTCCCCTCCCCCCAGGATCGCGGCGAACGACCCCTTCGCCCGTGCGCGGTCCTCGTGCGCGATCACGGAGATGATGTTGAGTCCGCGCCGGAGATCGTCGGGGCCGAGGCCGAGGACCTCGAGAGCGGCGGGGTTGGCGAAGGTCACGTTCCCTTCGAGATCGGTCTCGAAGACCCCCAGCGGGAGGAGCCGCACCAGGTCCGAGAACCGCTGCTCGCTCGCCTTGCGCTGCCGGATCTGGTCCTTGAGCCGGTCGACCATGACCCCGGTCTTCTCGGCAAGTTTTGTCAATTCGTACCCGCCGACCGGTCTGATTTCGTGGTCGAGATCGCCGGCGGCGATGGCGTCGACGTCCGCGGCGATCTGCTCGATCGGCCGGGAGACCCTCCGCGAGACAGTGACGGCGAGGAGCCCGCCGGTAAGGAGGACGAGCAGAGCCGCGAATGTGTTCACGAATGCGAGCTCGTTCTGCTCGTCGGCGAGCAGGGCGTCGTTGTAGGTGAGCTCTGACGAAGATGCTCATGTCCGAGCCGTAGTCCGGGTCCCGCATGTCGACGGGCACCCAGACGACGGTTCGTTCCGACGCGGGATCCGGGATTACCTGGGTGGTCCGATTCCCCCGGAGGATGTAGTCCAGCATGGCGGACTCCTCCGGCGTCAGGACGTATGAGGAGTTGTGGATAAGCCGCTTCTGTGTCTGGAACAGGAGCACGTCATCGAGGTACGGGTTGGACTCGCGGACCTCCTCCACGATCTCGTCATAATCGAGCGTCCATCCGCTCTCTCCTCGAAGACCTCCGACGAGAGTCCGAGCTCGATGACGTACCGGTGATCGGGCGTCGGCATGTAGCCGAACTTCGTCATTCTCCGCGGTCGTCCAGTCCTTGACGACCCGGTCGGGGTAGAACCCCGAGGTGTTCCGGATCGTCCCTGAGGTAATCGACGAAGTCGGGGTAAATTACGGTGAAGTCGAGCCCGAGGTCGCCGGGCTTTGTGGTATACTCGATGACGGAGCCGATCGTTGATCACGTAGACGTCCAGGCCCCCGTTCCGGTTCTTCAGCCCATCGAGGTCCATCCGCGAGGGGTCGCCGCCGGTCCGGTTGTACTCCGCCATCACGAGGACGAACGCGTCCTTCATCTCCTCGTTGTAGGTGCTGTCATAGATCTTCAGACTGGTATCGATCATCCGGAACGAGGTGTTGATGTGCGACTCGGTGATCGCCCGGAGTCCGTCGGCGTTCGCCTCGAGGTGGCTCCTGGACGTCTCGTAGTTGGTCCAGATCCCGGCGAGGACGACCGTGGCGATGATGACGAAGAGGATTGCCATCATGAGATACGAAAACGGCAGTTTCCGGCTGATGGACGGCATCCTTTACCTCCGTGCTCTAACGATGACCATGCGAACCCGGTCCCCATAAAGGTGCATGATCCTTTCCCGGGTGCCGACGAAGGGCATCGGGGCTCCCGTCGATCGGTTCCGGCCTCAGTCCTCCCGCTGCCCGGTGATGTCGCGGAAGACCACGGCCACGCGCCCGTGTCGGACCGGGAACCCCGTGACGTGGTACCGGCGGCCGAGCGCCGGGAAGGGCTCCTCGACCGCGACGAAGGTCCGGTCCCGGCTGACCTCGAGGAAGAGGTCGAGCCACTCGCGGTGCAGGGTCGGGAGGATCATGAAGGCCGTCTGGCCGACGATCAGGGCGGCCGGCAGGGAGAGCGCCCGCTCGAAGGCCGGGTTGACGTCGACGAGGCGGAGGTCGACGGGCTCGCCGCGGCCGTCGACGACCAGCTCGCAGATGGCGCAGGGGTCGACCATGTTCTCGAAGAACGACCGGGCGTCGGCCTCGCTCTCGCGGAGCGCCTCCTCGGCCCGCCGGCGCTCGGTCACGTCGATGATCACCCCGACCACACGGGCGAGGCCGCCCCGGTCGTCGGCCACGCCCCGTCCCCTGAGCTGGATCCACCGGACCTCGCCCGAGGGGATGACGATCCGGAACTCGAGGTCGACCGGCTCGCCGGCGGCGAGGGCCGCACGCCGTCCGGCCTCGACCTGTTCGCGGTCGTCGGGGTGGATGAACCGCTCCCAGTCCGCGTAGGTCGCCATCGCCTCCGGCTCCAGCAGATCGCGCCGGATGAACCCCGGCGCGACGATCACCCGGTCCGTGGCCGCGTCCCGGTCCCAGATCCCGATCCCGGCGGCCTCCTGCGCCAGCCGCAGCCGCTCCTCGCTCAGGCGCAGGGCCTCCCCGGCCCGCACCCGCTCGGTGACGTCGCGGGTGACTCCCCTGAAGCCGAGCAGGGCGCCGTCGTCGCCGAAGAACGGGACGCCGCTGATCTCGATGGCGATCACGTTGCCCCGGCCGTCGTAGGAGGCCGTCTCCAGCCCCGAGAAGCCGCCCGGCGCGCCCGCCATCCCGACGAAGGCCGCGAGGGCCCGCTCCCTCTCTCCGGGCGGCATCAGGTCGAACGGCGTCCGGCCGATCATCTCCTCCGGCCGGATACCCCAGAGCCGCTCCATCTGCGGGCTGCAGTAGGTGTACCGTCCCTCGCGGTCCATCTCCCAGACGAAGTCGACATTGGTCTCGATCAGTGCCCGGTACTTCGCCCGGCTCTCCCGGAGCGCCTCCTCGGCCCGCTTGCGGTCGTTGATATCGCGGATGACGCCTTCCCAACCGAGGGGCCGGCCGTCCTCGTCCCGGTCGATCCTGAACCTGTCCGAGATCCAGCGGTACGCGCCGTCTTTGCAGAGATACCGGTAATCGAGCGTGCCCTCGTCTGTCCCGGGCGCGACCTCCAACTTCCCGGAGACCACGGACGGGAGGTCGTGGGGGTGGACACGCGCTATGATATCATCCGCGCTCATGGCCAGGCACTCCTCCACGGTGAAGCCGGAGATCGCTTCGATGGAGGGACTGTAGTACTCGGCCCGGCCGGTCACGAAGTCCCACCGGTAGAGCGCGTCGAGGGACCGGTCGAAGATCGAACGCAGCCGCTCCTCGCTCTCGCGCAGGGCCTCCTCGGCCTGTTTCCGATCGGTGATGTTGCGCGCGATGATGGCGATCCGTGACACCTGTCCGGCTCCGGAGGTGATGGGCTCGACGACCGTGTCGAACCACTTGTCGTCCCTGACCTCCTCGAACCGCGCGGGCCTCCCAGAACGGAGAACCTCGTTGAAGCGGTCCCGCCGGAACTCCACCACCCCGGGGGGCATCACCTCCCAGATGCTCGCACCGACGAGCTCCGCGACCGGCCGGCTCAGAATTCTCGCATAGGTCTGGTTGATGGCCAGCACGGTTCCTGCCGTGTCCAGCAGGAGCACGATGTCCGGCGAGGCGTTGATCAGAGCCCGGTACTTCTCCTCGCTCTCCCGGAGCGCCCGCTCGGCCGTTGCGCGCTCGGTGACGTCCTGCCAGAGGACGAGGGCGCCGGTGACCTCGTCGCCGTCCCGGACCGGGGAGGCCGTCGCGAGGATCTCGAGGGTCCGGCCGTCGGCGAGGGTGACGGCGAGCGGGAGGTCGGCGACCTCCTCGCCGGCGAGCGCCCGCGAGAGCGTCGGCCCGGCATCCGCGAAGGGCGCGCCGTCCGGCGTGCGGACGTCGAAGATGCCGGCCAGATCGGCAGCGGAGAGGCCGGCGAGCGGCCGGCCGGCAAGGGCATCGGCCCTGTCGTTCGCGGCGACGATCCGGCCGGCGGCGTCGTACAGGACGGCAGGTTGCCGGATGGCGTCGAGCGGGATGGTGGGCGGAGGCATGGCGATCGGCTCGGCAGAAAACCGTACCGATCACCCTACGCGCGAGAGTATAATAATTCCCATTTTATCCCCGGCCTCAGGGCGGCACATCTCCCGTCGCGACGCCGGCACCGTCGCCGGCGGGGCAGGGGGATGAGGCCGCTCGCTCCCGATCGCCGCGCCCGAAACGCGTATCGTCCGGTCGCCGGATCGGGCCGGGTTCGGCGGCGCTCTCGGTGCCGGCACCGGGCCGGATCTCGTGAATGGCGGGGGGCACGTCGATACGTTTAACTAGAAAACTGTCCGAGATTATAGGGCAACAGGGCCCGCCTTAACTCAGACTGGTAGAGTGCGCGGCTGTAGTATGATTCACGGACAGACGTGATCGCGCGGCTACCGCGATGTCCCCGGTTCGACTCCGGGAGGCGGGATCTGCAGCAACCCATCAACGAGCCCAGGTAGTGTAGTGGCCTATCATGATGCCCTGTCACGGCATCGACTCGGATTCGAATTCCGACCTGGGCGCTTCTTCGATTTTTCCATCTCTCCTTTGTTGAACAGTGTCCTCTTACAGCGGCCGGCAACCGATGGCGATCGTCCGGCCCTGTCGTGAATGCACAGACGATGGCGGAAGCCCCGGCGAGGGAGAAAGTGGAAGGCATGAATAGCATGGCTTCCCAATTGACGGTACAGGAGGTCCCCGGCATGTCGCTCTTCAGCCGTACACCCTCAAAGGAGCAGCCATCGACGACGGTCGACGACCTGGTCGCGCAGGGGACGGTCTATGCCCGGCAGGGGAACTTCACCGAAGCGATCCGGTGCTTCGACGGCGCGCTCCGCCTTCAGCCGGCGTCCTCCGCTCTCTGGATCCGCAGGGGGAACGCCTGCCGGGACCTCGGGGACGGTCTCGGGGCGATCATCTGCTACGACGAGGCGATCAGGCTCCGGCCCGGGATCTCCGCGCCCTGGACGCTGAAGGGGAACGTCCTCAAGGACCAGGGGAGCCACCGGGACGCGGTCGAGTGTTACGACGCGGCGCTCGAGGTCCACCCGGACAATCTGGTCGCCGGCAAAAATCGCGGGGAAGCGATCCAGGCGCTGCGCCGGTCGATGACGGAGAAGGAATGGATCGACTGGGGGCTCTCCTACTTCGAGAGGGGAGACTACGCCAGGGCAAACGAGTGCTACGACGTCGCGCTCGAGCTCGACCCGGCGGAACTCCGTCGCCCTGGAAGAACAAGGCCTCTGTCCTCGACAGACAGGGGAAGTCCACCGAGGCGATCGAGTGCGAGGACAGGGCTGTCGAGCTCGATCGGGGCCCGGTCTGAATACGGTTTCGTCGACCGTCATGCGATCCCGGCGATAACGGCCACGGGCCGGCCCTTCGCAACGATTCCGATGCCATAACCGCCAGCCCGGGCGACCGGGGACCGGCGTGACGTCCTCTTGGTCTGAATTCCCTCTCGTCGGGGCCGGCGGAAGACCCTCGAACCCAGGCAGTGTGGTGGCCTGTTGTGATGCCCTGTCACGGCATCGATCCGGATTCGAATTCCGACCCGGACGTACCGGAACCGTGTGTAATACCCATCCAATTTTCCTGTACATTACGACCGCATTGACCGTCTTCTCAAAACCGTATCTGGCGCTGATGCTGAGTTCCGTATCGCTAATAGATCCCCCGGGTCGTGCGAATTCTCCAGGGTGGTTCACCCGCCCGGGGCTATCAGGTGAAAATATATTCAATCAAAACTCAATCCGGCGCTGGATTGGTTTTTCATCTCTCTTGAATTTTCACCCCGCTCGGTATCTTCATTTTTTCTGTAAGGCGTCGGGGGTGGTCGATTCAATCCGATCCCGTGCCGTGACGCAGGAACCGGCCTCGAGACGAGCGGAAAAGAGAGATTGGGGCAGGGCGGACCGCTGTCCCGGGACCGCCTGGCAGAAAGCCACTCCGTCCGGAATCCTAGGTCGCCGTGAACTGAGTCCACTCCTCGGCAATCCGTCCGCCCTTCATGCGGAGCCACGAGATGGCTTTGAACTGGAGCTTCTTCCCGGTCGGCGGGAGCCCCATCATCTCACCGGTGTGCGTGCCGGTGGCGGTCCAGCGGACCGCAACCTGGTCTCCCTCTGCGATCATATCCTCGACGGTCATGTGGAGGTCCGGCGCTCCGGTGCGATACATGGTCGCAAGAGCACGGAGTCCCTCCTTGCCGGGCGGAAATCCCGGCGGGTCGGTAAGCTTGTAGTCATCCGCCACCAGCTCGTCGACGGCCTGAAGGTCGCCCTTGTTCATGACCTCCTCGAACATCCGCCTGACGGCCTTTTTGTTCTCCTCGATGGACATACTTTCCCCTCCTGGCACCACGGTCTTCACGATCCGAGCGAACGGGTCAGAGCCGCGATGCTCGGTGAGCCTTCGTTCACCAATGATAAAAATTTATCGAAATATATTTTTAGTTAAGTAAATGTAATGTCTGTAGCCCCGCCTTATCAGAATTCTACAATTTTTGACGTACTCAGCGAAGTCTCCCCGCGGGGGTGGCCTGAGAACAGCAGGAAAGGCTGCAGTATCTCGTCCTTCCTTCGGAGCCGTCACCGCCGGCCCGGGAGATCGCGTGGCCGGCCTATCCACCGGGCCCCTTGTCGGTCCCGGACTCGGGGGGCCGGCGGGGCGGCAGGACCCGGAGGAGAGACCGGAGGAAGGCGCGGACGAGGGCGGCCGTGATGACGGCGGCCGCTACCAGAGCGAAGACGGCGACGACCAGATCGATCATGTCCACGGTTGCCATGCCCCCCGCGTTGATAAACACCCAAGTGTTCATCCGAGGAGAAACCTCTTTTTGAAAAATTCACCCGAAGAGAGACCTCATCCCAGACAGGGCGAAGCAATCGATCCCCGTCCTTCCCCCGGGAATGGCGCAAAAGACTAAGAGAGACCGTACCAAGATCGTGTATCGAGGGTTGAGTATATGATCGAGGCCATATTTGTAACACTATTCCCAGTCGTATTCCTGATCCTGCTGTTCGGCGGAGGAGAGGTCTTCAGGCGCAGAAAGATCGAACAGGGTGGGGAGGCTCCGATAAACAGGACGCTCTTTTTCATCAGCAAGTATTCGATTATCGTCATCTGGGGCGCGATGGCGCTCCAGAGCTGGGGCATCGGCTTATCGGTTGTCGCAGTACCCGCCGCCGTCACCTGGATCGCACTGGCTCTCTGGGTCTTCGGATTCGTGTTCCTCTTCCTCGGCCGGTTCGGGCTCGGCACCTCGTTCCGTCTCGGGACTCCCAGGGAGAGCACCAGCCTCAGGGTGGACGGCGTATACGGCATCAGCCGGAACCCGATGTACCTGGGCGTGTACGCGACGGTCCTCGCATCCGTCCTCTATACGGCGAACCCGCTGGTCCTGCTCGTGGGGGCATTCATCGTTGCCGTCCACCACACAATCGTCCTTGCGGAGGAGGACTATATGGGAAAGGAATTCGGCCAGGAGTACGCGGAGTATTGCCGTCGCGTCAGGCGGTACATCTAGCCAGTGCCGGGGGTCGCGGACGACGAACTGGAGTAAAAAAAGATTATTCGATCGGGATCCGCTCGCCCCGTTCGACCGCGGCCTTCCTGAGGCGGATCTCGAGCACGCCGTTCGTGAACGAGGCCGTCGCGTTCTCGGCCGTCACCTCGCTCGGGAGCGGAACCACGCGTTTCATCTGCCCGGAGGCCCGTTCCCGGCGCACGACCTGCACGCCCTCGACGGCCTCGGGCGTCTCCGAGGGGCGTTCGCTCGAGATCATCAGCACGGTCGGCTTGATCAGGCAGGCCGTGATGTTCTCCCTCTCGACGCCGGGGAGGTCCGCGACCACGAACACGTCGCAATCGTCCTCGCAGACATCGATGCGGACCGCGGGCATCAGCATGTCGCCGACACCGCCGGCGCCCATCCCGGACATCATGCCGCAGACCATCTGTTCCATCTCTCCCTTCATCTTACCGACCATTCGCCAACCGTGGCCCATGCATCCCATCGCTAACTCTCCTGATGGCCGCGGTCGAACCGCGACTGATCGGGGGTAACTCTGACGAGGACAGGATAAGAACCTTGCGTCCCGGCCGTCCCCGGCACCACCGTTCTGATGGAGGATCCGAGGGGTGCTGGTCGCTGTGCGAAGGTAATCGGCCTATGATCGCAGGGCCTTTACCGTATCGCGTCTCAACGGAGATCGGTGACCGAGCGGTGGTGCGGCAGCAAGACCCGGGACCTCCAGACACGCGAGGCGGTGTGAAGAAGACCCGGGGGAGCGGAATGCTCCTGCATATCACCGCTCTCCCGTCGCGGTTCGGCATCGGCGACCTCGGACCCGCGGCATACCGTTTCGCCGATTTTCTTGCCGGGACCGGACAGCGATACTGGCAGATCCTCCCCCTGAACCCGACCGATCCTGCGTATGGCAACAGTCCCTATAGCGGTACCTCCGGCTTTGCGCAGAACCCTCTCCTGATCAGTCCGGAGCTGATGGTCGACGATGGTCTCATCGACGCGGAGGAGATCGACGATACGGAGAAATTTCCCGATGCGTCTGTCGATTTTGCACGGGTGATCCCGTTCAAGGAACGGATCCTCTCCCGTGCCTACGGCCGGTTCGCGAGGGAGGGAGACCGGCGGGATTTCGAGCGGTACTGCCGGGAGAATGCCTGGTGGCTGGATGATTTTGCCCTGTATTCCGCCATACGGTCGGACTTTCCGGGGTTGCCGTGGAACGAGTGGCCGGACGGCCTGAAGCGGCGGAACCCCGATCGTCTCCGGGATGAGACGGAGCGCCTGCACGACCGCATCGACCGGATCCGGTTCATCCAGTTCGTCTTCATGCAGCAGTGGCAGAGATTGCGGAACTACTGCCACGACCGGAGTATCCGCATCATCGGCGACATGCCGATGTATATGGATCATAACAGTGCGGATGTCTGGGTGCATCCCGACTTTTTCAAACTGGACGAGGACCTGCGGCCCGCGTTCGTCGGCGGCGTCCCCCCGGATTATTTCAGCGCGTCCGGGCAGCTCTGGGGCCAGCCGGTGTACCGGTGGGACGGCCGGCAGGGATGCCGCGTTTGCATGGTGGACGCAGCGGATGGAGAGGAACCTCGCCTGGGTGGATTATATCCGGATCGACCATTTCCGGGGTCTTGTCGCGTACTGGCAGGTGCCGGCGGGTTCGAGGACGGCGGCGGAAGGCGAATGGGTGCCCGCCCCCGCGAGGGACCTCCTCAGCACGCTCACGCGAAAGATCCCCTGTCTCCCGGTCATCGCCGAGGACCTGGGGGAGACCGACCCGGAGGTGCAGCTCGTGATGCAGGAGTTCGGAATTCCCGGGATGAGGGTGATCCTCCTCGCCTTTCAGGAAGGGTTTGTAACGAGTCTCAATATCCCCCACAACGTGGCGCCGAACTGTTTTCTCTATACCGGCACCCATGATACCAACACCGTACGGGGATGGCTCGAGGACGAGGCGACGGAGGAGCAACGCCGCGACCTGCGCCGGTATTTCGGCTGCGACCTGCCTGCAGATGTCCTCCCCCGGGTGTTCATCCGGCTTGCGATGTCGACGGTTGCGAACACGGTCGTCTTCCCCGTGCAGGATCTCCTCGGCCTGGGGTCCGAGGCACGCATGAACCGCCCGGGAACCCTCGAGGGCAACTGGAGATGGCGACTTCCCGAGGGACTGCTGACTCCCGAGATCGGCGAAGAACTCCGCACCATGACGAGAGCATTCGCACGAGACTGATGCCGTTCCCGCGCGGCCACGGGTAGATCTCGCCCTGCTTCTCCGCGGTTAGGGTGGAGACGTCCTCCGGCATCTCCTCCGTGATCGAGAGATCGGGAGAGAGGAATGATGCAGGCATCGATGGGAGCTTCGAGGCCCCGGGCCGGCCCTCCGCGATGGTGCCGGCGGCCGGAGTCGCGGGAGGCAGCAGCCGGCCAGGAAACCGGCGGTGCCCGCGCAGGTCGCCCTTCAGCGAGAGGCCGTCAGGTCGGCTCAGCGCAGGGAAGGCCGGCGGTCACGGCCCCTGCGCCTCCGGTGCCAGCCCCCCGAAGAAGGCCCGGATGTCGCCCGCGAGCAGGTCGGGCACCTCCATCGCCGGGAAGTGCCGGCCCCGCTCGAACTCGCTCCAGTGGCGCATGCGGCGGTCGGGGTCGACGAGCTTCCGGGCGAAGGGCTCGGCGTCGAAGACCGCGTAGCCGGTCGGGGCGGGGCTCTCTGCCCCCCAGTCCCGCTCCGCGTGCATGTTCTCGTAGATGTAGTTGGCCGAGAGCGCGCCGGCCCCCGTGAACCAGGCGAGGCTGACGATGGTGAGCATCTGGTCGAGGTCGATCTTCCGCTCGGGGAGCTCGCCGGGCGGGCTGGTCCAGGCCCGGAACTTCTCGACCTGCCAGGCCAGCTGGGCGACGGGGGAGTCCTGGAGGCCGTAGCCGAGCGTCTGCGGCCGGGTGGACTGGAGCTTCAGGTAGCCCATGTCCTCCTCCCAGTCGGCCAGGATCTGCCGGACCCGCTCCCGCTCGGCGTCCGAGAGGAGCGGGTTCTCGGCGGGGTTCCCCCCGCCCATGAACATCCCGATCGAGACGACCAGGGTGCTGGTGTCGGTGGCCAGGTGCGCCCCGACGAGCCGGCCGGGATCGAGCTTCCCGAGCTCGCCCAGGATATCGGCCCCGATGTCGCTCCCGTGCCCCCCGTACCGGGCGTAGCCGAGGCGGGCCATGAGCTCGCGGTACGCCCCCGCCGTCCGGACGGACTGCCACCCCGTCTCGCGGACGGGCGCGGAGAGGCCGAAGCCCGGGATGGTGGGGATGACGAGGTGGAACGCCGGCCCGTCCTCCCCGGAGGCGCCGGGGTCGACGAGCCGGTCGATGACCCGGAGGTACTCGACGCTCGAACTCGGCCAGCCGTGCAGGAGCAGGAGGGGGAGCGCGTCGGGGTCGCGGGACCTGACGTGGAAGAAGTGGATGGGCTGGCCGTCGATGACGGTCGTGAACTGGTCGCGGGCGTTGAGCCGGGCCTCCTCCCGGCGCCAGTCGTAGGTGTCGGCCCAGTACGCGGCAAGCTCGCGCAGGTACGGGACGGGCACGCCCCGCTCCCACCCCGCGCCCTCGAGCGGATCGGGCCACCGGGTGGTCCGCAGCCGGTTCCGGAGGTGGTCGAGGTCGGCCTGCGGGACGGAGAGGGAGTACGGTTCGATGGTCATTCGGACCACCGGACCCCGGGCGTCCGGCCCGTCGGCGACGGTGGAGATGGCATGGGGCTGGCCTTGCTGCCGTCCCATATAAATCGTTCCGTCGGAGACGGGGGCCGGAGCCCCGTCCCCGGCAGGCAGGGCCGGCCCTCCGCGCGGTGCCGGTGCCGGCGGCCCGGCGGACGATCGTGCGGTCGGCGGTCGCAGAACTGGATACCGATGCGGAACGTGACGGCGAGCCCGGCCCAACTCTTCTCGCCCTCGGCCTGCGCCGCGATCCTCGCGGCCACGAGCCCGGCGAAAACGTTCATCGGCAAGCATCACCGATAGAGGAAGAGCGGACAATTCATGCGCGTCAGGGAGGTGATACGGATGATCGAGGCCGACGGGTGGTACCTCGTGGCGACGAAGGGGAGCCACCGGCAGGACAAACACCCGACGAAGCCCGGCCGGATCACCGTTGCCGGCCATCCCGGCGACGACCTCGCTCCCGGGACCGTGAATCGTATCTAAAACAGGCAGGACCAAAGGAGAACTGATATGCACCGGTATCTGGTGGTCATCGAGAAGGCCGACGGCAACTTCTCCGCCTATTCTCCGGACCTCCCGGGCTGCGCCGCGACGGGGGCTACCCGCGACGAGGTCGAGGAGCGGATGCGCGAGGCGATCGCGTTCCACCTCGACGGGCTCCGCGAGGACGGCCTTCCCCTCCCCGATCCGCAGGCCTCCGCCGCGTACGTCGCGGTGTGAGCGAACTGCCTTCCGGTCCATCGCCTCCGTGGCCCGGCCCGCCGCCCATCGCGATCGCCGGCCCTCCCCGTCTCTTCATCGCGGAGATCGGTGGCGGCGGCATCCAGCCCGGCATTCCGCCGGCCGTCGTCCCCGTCTCCCCGGGACTCAGCGCCGGCATCTCTCCGGCCCCGCGGGCGGAGGGGACGGATGGATACTCCTCATTCCGCGGGTACTGGTACTCCATTCGAGAATATGGGTGTACAGGGGGTAGAGACAGGGGAATGATCCCCGGCAAACAACTGTACTCGGTCAGGGAATCCTACTGGATCCTCTATAACGGTCTCCGCACGATCGGGTACCTGGCCAGAGCTTGGTGGAAGAACGAGCTGAGTCGGGACTTTATCGAGCGGATCATGCTCGCGGTGACGGGGGTGAACGCGTGCCCGGTCTGTTCCCACGGCCATGCGAAGATGGCGCTCGAGGCCGGTATGAGCGCAGACGAGATCCGGGACCTGCTCGCGGGGGTCATGGACGACGTTCCCGCCGGCGAGCTCCCGGCCGTCCTGTTCGCGCAGCACTATGCCGACAGCAGGGCCCGCCCCTCCCGGGAGGCCTGGGAGAGGGTCGTGGAACTCTACGGGCTGTCGAGGGCACGGGGCATCCTCGGCGCGATCAGGATGATCATGGTCGGAAACACGTACGGGATTCCCCTGGGTTCGTTCGTCAACCGGTTCGGGGGCCGGCCCGACCCGAGGAGCAGTCTTTCGTACGAGCTGGGCATGATGGTCTCCTGTATTCTGTTCGTGCCGGTCGCGCTCATCCATGCCCTGGTCTCCTGGCTGTCCGGGGCGCAGGTCATCCGGTTCGAGGCCGGCCAGCCCGTTCCAGCGGCGGGGAAGACCGGCTGAACCCATCGCAGCATCCCGGACGCCTTTCAGCCCTTCTCCCCCCGTCATCGCCCTTTGCCGGCGGACCGGCTCGCCCGCCGTCACGTTCCCCGACGCGGGCGCGGCAGCGGTCTCAAGAGGCGGCACGGCGAACGGGTCGAAGACCTTCCTTTCGTCGGCACATTCCCACTCTCCCCCTGTGCCAGTTTGTGCCAGATGTGCCACTTCCGGCGGAAGATCCCCATGGAAGATGAGTACAATAGAGAAAGTTTCCGGATCTGGCCGGCACATCTGGCACAAGTGGCACAAATCACTCCCCCGAGATCCCGGTATACGCTCCAGTGCTGTCCTTGAATCGAATTCCGCGCGAGAACCGGGCGAATTCCGCCTCGCTTCCGGACTTGATCGGATTTGATCGATCTGGCACAGTCGGGCACACGGGAGCGGACGACGGCCTCGAGGCCGAAGCGTCAGAGGTACGGTAGGATGGGCGCTTCCCCTCTATCGTCTCGCCCCGCTTCGGCTCAGGGCAGTCCTTCCCGGATGGCCCTCACCGATGCCTCGAGCGCGGGTAGGTCCTCGGAGACCATGGCCCAGACCGTGCCCTCGTCTATCCCGAAGTACTGGTGGACCAGGATATTGCGCGCGGCGACGATCCGTCGCCACGGTATCTCCGGATGGCCTGCGACGAGATCGGCGGAGAGGTTGTTCGCCGCCTCGCCGATCACCTGGAGGTGGTAGACGACCCAGACGTGGAGGAGCTCCGAACCGAACAGCTCCTCCGGCGTCGAGGGACACCTCTCCCGGATCTTCTCGATCGCCTCGAGGATGTCCGTGAGCCGGTCCCGGTCGGATCTCATAAGGGAACCGCTTCCCGCATCACCGTCTCGCGAACCCGGTCCTTGAGCCCCCGGTCGGAGGCCACCTCGACGCGGCACCCCAGGAGGTCCTCGAGGTCGAGCTGAAGACCCGCGTGGTCGAGCAGGGACGTTCCGGGCGCGAAGGTGACGAGCAGGTCGAGGTCGCTGTCCGCGCGGGCCTCGCGCCGGGCGACCGAGCCGAAGACGCGGACGTTCGTGACGCCGTACCGGGCGGCCACGGCCAGGATCTCGTCGCGCTTCGCATCGATCAGGGCGTAGATATCGGCCGGCACGGCTCTCCTCCTGCCAGAGAGTTCCGCGCACGGGGATATGAAGGGATCGGCGCCGATGCGGGACAGCCCGGGGCCGGCCCTCCGCGACGGTGCCGGCGCCGGCCGACCGCGGGGGCTCTCGATTGCGACGGCGAACGCGGGCCGGTCGGGACGTGCTCGGGCCGGCTCGAGGCGGGGCCGGCAGGCGTTCAAATATCGCGTGAATTCTCAGAGAGATACTGCTATTGGAATTATCTGGAAGGGGCTGTACTGGATTAGAGTTTTATATCCCCCCACAGCCTCAACGTTTCGAGTTGTTGCACGGGTGTTCCGTAAATAAACATGAACTCACACTTCGAGGAGCCACCGAGTGGAGCTCAGCCGCCCCAGCCGTTGACAATCCGCCGAATATCCCGGCTGCCTCACATCACCGCGCCATCAGCGCGAACACGCCCCATCCAAGGTATTCACGCGTGTACGCGACGTAGCGTTCTGGTTCCAGAGTCAGTCTGGCTCTAACCTCTTTCGCGAAGTCGTCGTCGGGATTCGCTTCGAGCCATCGGCGCATGGTGAGCCACTTGGCCGCTTCGTACCTATCCCAGCCTTCCTGGTCAGCCAGAACCATCTCCACAACGTCGTAGTCGAGGTCGCCGAACGACGCGAGAAGGTCTGGAAGCATGAGAAAGTCGGAGATAGAACTGGCATCGCATTCCCTGGCAACGTCTTCCGTCGGTGGTAACCGCAGCCAGTAGGGCTCGCCGATGAGGATGATTCCTCCGGAGCGGAGACTCTTCGCCAGAAGCTCGATGGTGCCGACGACTCCCCCACCGATCCACGTGGCACCGAGACAGGCTGCCACATCGACCTTTTCGGCGGCGACGTAGCCGACAGCGTCGCCGTGGATGAACTCGACTCGATCGGCGACTCCGAGTTCTTCAGCGCGGCGTTTCGCCTGCTCGGTGAACAACCGGCTCATGTCGATGCCGACGCCGATGATTCCGTGATCGCGTGCCCAGGTGCAGAGCATCTCGCCCGAACCGCTGCCGAGGTCGAGCACACGAGCCCCCGGTTCCAGGCGCAACGCTGCGCCGAGAGTGGCGAGCTTTTCTGGTGTGAACGGGTTATGGATGCGGTGAGCACTTTCGGTTATGGTGAAGATACGTGGGATGTCCAATGCACACACTCCTTTTACTAAGTTGTGTAAAAACGGGAATATATCCTTAGTTACTGTTGTGGATAAGGGCTTTTTATATCACACCACAGCCTCAACGTTCCCTGGTTGCTGCTTTGGTGTAAACCGGCGCGAGCGAGCTTTGGCCCGGGAAATTTTCTGCTACAACCAAGAACCCGGCCAAAATTTTTTCCGGCTCATACCGGTTCCGGCCGGAAAAAATCCGGAGCGATCGCATCCGATGTCCCGGGAAATTTTCCGGCTGCCAGAAAATAATCCACTGAATTGCCGGGCCGGGTTCTGCGGAGGATGGTCGCGATTGCTCCGGTAACGGCCGCGTGTGGTGGGGCGGTGCCGGGCTCTCTTTGATTTACGGACCCGGAACCGGAGCTTTGGGAGCCGTCGTCAATTGCCGGAACCGGTGGAACTGAGAAGTGCATGGAGAATGAAGCAAAAAGAGTAGGTATATCTCAATCCCGCCCTATTATCTATAACGGTGAATCATGCGCACACTCTATCTCTATATCCTCGATACCCTGTCCGACTGGGAACCGGGCCATGTTATGGCCGAGCTCCGCTCCGGACGGTACCTGAAAGATCCGGCACTCCGGTATTCCGTTGTACTTTGCGGCAGTACCTTAGACCCCGTCACCACCATGGGCGGGCTGCATATGACGCCGGAAGTCCTCATTAGGGATATCCACCCCGTCCCCGGCGACGTGCTCGTGCTGCCGGGAGCAGATACCTGGCTTGATCCGGCACAGGAGCCCGCCCTCCGGATGACAGGCCGGTTGCTTGATGAAGGAATACCTGTCGCCGCGATCTGCGGTGCAACGCTTGGCCTCGCAAATGCCGGCCTGCTGGACAACCGCCCGCACACCAGCAACGATCCTGCAGCCCTGAAAATGTTCTGCCCGAACTACCGTGGCGAGAATCATTATGTGAACGAACCGGCAGTAACTGACGGCAATCTCATCACTGCAAGCGGACTTGCACCGGTAGAATTCGCGTACCAGGTATTCCGGAGACTGGATGTCATGGCACCTGCAACGCTCGAAGCCTGGCACGGGCTTTTTGCCACCCGGCAGCCTGAATATTTCTATGCCCTGATGGGATCGCTGCCGCAACGGTAGGGATTCCTGAGCATGCGTGTGGGGCTGTCCCGCCCTCTCTTTTGATTGATGGACCCGTGCAGAAGCAGGATTTGTTCGCGAAATTCCCTTCTGCAATTGATTTTTTAAGACTCTAATTTCCCAAAATTTATGGGATCATTAAGTCTTCTGGCAGCGTGGTCTGCGTATTGGGATTGTTGAGATGCGTTCCACTTCCCTGTAACACGAATTCATAATATAAGCCAGTGCACTTTGTTAAATTTTTAAACAATGTTGGAATTACTGCATTTGGATACTCTTTATCGACTGATTTCTTAAGCAGTGAATAATACTTTTCTGTTAAAAATTCAACATTGTTATTTACCAATATGTTCTCAAATTCGATATCATATTCTTTCAGATCATACTGCCTCATTATCTCAAGAAATACCATCGCTGCAATCAAACGATTTCCATGGACGGCAATCTTATCTTTTACAATTTTTCCTTTTCCCTTTAGTGTTATTCCGAAAGAATCGAGTGTCCTATCGATGATTCTTTGGAGCTGGACACAACGCCAAACATACATGCCAGTTGTATTCTCATTAAAGAGAATCCGATACGGTGATTTGTTAATATCTTCCCATAATTTGCCGATTTCTCTTTTTAATTGAACCACAATTTGGGTCTCACCTGATGCACAAGCTTAGAGCTGTCGGTACTATCTCGATAAGATCGAAAGATGTATCTGTTCTTTCAGAATTCTCCTCACGGTTAAACTTGTATCTTATCTTCTCTATGGCTAATTCGTCTCGAATCCGAGCTTGATTGGGATCTTGGGTAACGAAATCGCGATTTTCAATTCTGTTTTGTCGATTATTCGTCCGGGTTATCAGATCTCCGAACCCCTCTTCAGTGCCATTTAGAGAAATTAATCGGATCTGAACATAGGCATTGATTTGGGAATCTAGATCCTTTTGCCAATATTTTCCGATAGTCCCAACCGTCTGCGCTCCATTAACAATATTGATATCTTCGCAATGAAACGTCCCATTATCCGTGCCTCCGGCGCCTTTCCCAGCCCTTTGGATATTCTTGGCAATTATTGTTATGCCATTATTTAAGTACCAAAGCAGCCTCGGGACGTGTTTCGAGGGACTTCCGAATTTCGTTATTAACATCAGTATCTCCAATTACTCCACGTAAATTCTTCTGGAACAATTGGGCGCCATACTTTTCCCACCAACCGGCAATTTGATCGATATTGATTCTTCCGTAATATCCGACATACGGGACATCAATTCTCCCCCAATGGGATATCTCAATATCCTCAATAATTGGGCTGCCGGTAACATTCAACGTCAAGAATTTATATAGTTGGGCTTGATCCAAAATCCGAAATTCCAATAGTTCGCTTGTATCATTTATCTCTGTAAGGAGATCGCTAATATCATTTTTTGAGGACTGAGTCAACGGAGAAGTGGTTGGATAGGCCAAAATTGCGATATATTTATACGAAGCATCGCTAACCGCCTTTTCTATCTCCTCAGATTTTTTCAATATCTTTTCATTAAATCTATCATATCTCAGGTTAAATATAGTCTTTAATCCCTTTAATGAATTTTTTAATATCTGCGTTTGCTGGCTCACCGACACTCCTTTTTTTCCATTTCGATTGAACAAGATATAATCTTCTTTCATCATCGTCACAGATAAAGGGCATCAATCCCATTGTCTTTGGCTCCGTCTGTAACTGAATAGACTGCGGTTATTGGATCGATTCTCGCTGTATTTTTTATTGCGAATGCAGCCAGGGATCGGGATATTAAAAGGTCTTGGCAAGTGGTTCCACCAATATCTTGACAATCAGACATATCGATTAGTCCAGAAAAACTATCAAGAATATTTTTCTTGATCTGATTGAGATGGACTTGCTCATTCGATTTCAATTATTCCATTATCTTAACAAATATTTATTGGTCCGAAATCATTTCTGCCGATTGAGCAGAACGACAAATAATTTGATCAATTCAAGAAGCTTGCTGATTTATTGCAAAAGAGCCGTTCACGAAAGGCCGGCCCGTCGACGATCGTGATCGCCGGTCCCGCCTCTTCTCTATCGCGACTCTGCGAGGCCGGACTCTTCTCCCCGTCCGCAATCCGTGCCGATGCCGGCACCGCCCGGTATCTCAACGGAATCTGAAAAGGAGGATCGGTGTCTGTCGAGATGAGAGAGAATACCAATACTCTCTCTCTCTCTCTCTCTCTCTCTCTCTCTCTCGTGCACCGTACCAAATGGTACCGGCTACCGAGTTACCATGAATAAAGAAAAACGGGACGGTATCTTCGAGTCTTACGGGCTCAACGAAGAGAGATGCCCACAATCTCTCCCTCTCTCCTCTCCTCATTCCCTGAGTACGTACCAGAACTGGAGCTGAGTCAGGAGAGCTAACAGCTCCCAGAGCAAATCACTCCCTTGACACAGCTCCAGGGCCGGCCGATGCTATCGATCCGGCCGTCATCTCTCGCGAAGGGATGCTCATCCGCCAGGCCTCGAGGGCCAATCGCATCACCGGGTCCGCGGCCGGCCCGGCCGGGACGAGGAGCCCGTCTCTCACCGGCCAGCGGCCCTTCTCTCGTCGGAACGACCGTAGACCATCAGGCCGTCGGGGATGTCGGCGACCAGGACCGCAGGGCTGTACCGTGCGAGATGGGCGGCCTGCCAGAGGTCGCCGGTGGAGCCGGCCGTGTTTATCACGATGGGTGCGATCACCCAGACGAAGAGGGTCGGTAACGCGGCCGACACCCCGAGGAGCATGACGTCGATCAGCACGAGCGGGGCGAGCAGGCAGATCAGGGCCGTGTTTCGCCCGTAGGGCCGGACCACGCTCGTCGAGAGGACGGGCATGCCGTGAACGATGGCCGCGTCGAAACGGGGCTGCAGACCCGAAAGAACGAAGACGAGCCAGTGGATCGCCTCGTGGAGAAGGATGACTCCGATCGTCCCGGCGATGACGACCAGGAGCAGCACGGCCTCGGTCGGGCCGATCGTGAACGACCCGGCCCCGGCGGCCGCAAGGAGGACCGCCAGGGTCGCGAAAGCCAGGAGGAGCGAGAGCGCCTGGATCAGGATGGAACGCCCCGGGGTGATGGTGATCGCGCCGATCTCATCGTATCCCGGGGGAGGGAGGGCTCCACGAACCACAGATCTGATGAGAGGAGAGACAGGTAAATGGTTTGGACGGAGTGCGGGACCATCGATCCGATCCCGCAGAACTCCGCCGTCGGTATAGCGACGGGGCCGGGGATCTCAAAAAGAGATTATGCCGTGGCCAGCAGGTCCCGGTTTTCGAGGGCGATGAGCAGGCTGAAGATAATCTCGACGACTACCATCGTGCCGGCCAGTACGGGGAGACTGAAATAGGTGCCGACGATCAGTGCGACGATCGGAATCGCAATCGAAAAAATCGTATAAACCCTGGATTGATACAACCAGCCGAAGGGCAAGAGATGCGCACCGAAAATTATCGCGATGATCATGAGCATCTTGTCCGGAACCGCCGCATACGCCCAGATCGCGATAAGCAGATACAGAATCTGATTCAGAGAGAAGATGATTCCCAGATTCGTCAGGGGATTATTCGCATTCTGAAAATCGATCTTCAGGATCCTGGAGAGCAGATACGCGAGCGGGAGCAACAGGGCCGAAAAACAGAATGTGAAAAAGTTCTTTGTCAGGATCGGCAACCCGGTCAGTTGGACGGCCAGGAGAAGAGACCAGATCGCGACCGATGCCAGAATAAAATGTATTCCCCGTTTTTGCTGAACGGCACAATCCTTTCGGAGATCATTCAGATTCGTGATGCTCACACCTTTCATATCCATTTTAAAAAAGCGAATGATTCAAATGATCGGTCCGATCTCGCGGGGAAGAGCTGCTCCCGACTATCCTGCTGCCTCCTCCCATCTCGCCACAACCGGCCCGCCGCCGATCGCGATCGCCGGCCTCGCCCCCTTCTCCATCGCGGCCTCGAACCGGCCCCCCTCCTCGCCTCCCGGGCCGCGCCGCGAGCGCCGGGCCCGCAACATTTAACCTTGTCAGGCGAGATGCAGACACACCCCCAAGCGAGGCAATCATGACGTCGCAACTGATGGAGTACTTCAACAGGCAGCCCCGGATCGGCACGATCAGCTCTGCCGGAAAGGACGGGAAGGTCGACGTAGCGGTGATGGGTTCGCCGCATATGACCGACGAGAAGACCGTGGTCCTGGGGTCCGGGGCAAACCGGACGCTCGCGAACCTCCGCGAGAACCCGTATGCGGTCTACATGATCATGGAGCCGGGACAGGGCATCATGGACTGGAAGGGCGTCCGGGTGTACATGACGCTGAAAGACCTGGCCACCTCCGGCCCGGCGTTCGACGCTTACAAGGCGCAGCTGGCGATGGTCGTCGGCGAGGACGCGGCATCCATGATCAAGGCCCTCGCGACCTTCGATGTCACCGAGGTCCGGCCGATCGTCGACATGGGGCAGGGCTGGGAACGGTCCGTCTGACCCCCGTCCTCACTGCCGGCTGCCACTTCGACGGTCGCGGCACGAGCCGGATCGCCGGACCGGCCTCGAGCGCCGCCAACCGTAGCACCTCCGGTACGGCCGGCCCGCCAGCGATGGCGATCGTCGATCGTGACTCGCCGCTTCAACGCGGCCATGAATCCCGGGATCCCGTTGAGGGCCGGATGGATGAGGGGTGCGGTTGAGCCGTCCGCGTCAAACAGTCCTGACGACCATCAGCGTGATATCGTCCGACTGGGGAGCGGCGCCGGCGAACGCCTGCACGGACTCGAGGATCGCATCAACGATCGATGCGGCCGGGAGCATCCGCGCCCCCGCGATCGCCTCGCGAAGCCGGTCTTCGCCGAAAAACTCCTGCGCGTCGTTCTCCGCCTCGGTGATCCCGTCGGTGTACAGGACCACCACGTCGCCCGGCTTGAGCGTGACTGTACCTGCGTCGTACGCGGCATCCGGGACGGCGCCGATCGCCATGCCGGTCGCAGGGAGGTCGGAGAACGAGCCGTCGGAACCGCGGCAGATGAGGGGCGGATTGTGGCCGGCGTTCACGTACGTCAGGGAACGGTCCTGCGCGTTGAGGATGCCGTAGAAGAGCGTGACGAACATTCCCCCTCTCGAGTCCGCCGTGATGATCGCGTTCGCGTCGCGGATCGCCTCGGCCGGGCTCTGTTGATGCCAGGTCGCGTTGACCCGGACGACGATGCGCGAGAGCGCCATGAAGAGGGCGGCAGGGATCCCCTTTCCGGAGACATCGGCGATGAAGATGCCGAGCCGATCCTGGCCCATATGGATCACCTCGAAGGGAATCACGTCGAAGAAATCGCCGCCGACCTCCCGGGCCATGACGCTCTTTGCGGCGATATCGAACCCGGGGAGCGGGGGGATCACCTCCGGCAGGAAGCTCGTCTGGATCTCTGCGGCAATCTGGAGCTCGGCGTTTGAACGGGCGAGTCGCTCTTCCATCTCGCGGCGCCTGGTGGTATCCCGGATCGTCTCGATGGCACCGGTGACATTCCCCTCCAGATCATACAGCGGGCTCGCCTTGGCCCAGAAGTACCTGCCCGACCCACCCGGCAGGTTCGGGATGAACGTATCCACGAGAAGCGTATCGCCCTCCCGCTGCACATGGGTATACCGGCTTTCCACCTCTGCCTCCGGCATGAGGATGAGGTTTGCCAGCATGGGCCGTCGGTACCCGTAAAACGGCAGGGAATACTCCAGGTCCCCTTTTCCGATCATGGACGCGGCAGGGATGCCGGTCAGTTCCTCCATCTCCCTGTTCCACGTGACGACAACGCCTTCCCGGTTGATGGCAAACGTGGCGTCCGGCAGAAAATTGATGATATCCGCAAGACTTCGCCGGGATTGAACGATCTCCTGTTCGGCCTGTTTCCGCTCCGTGATGTCCCTGACAGTCTCGATCGCTCCCGTGATATTTCCCTGCGGATCGTACAGCGGGCTTGCCTTGGCCCATAAGACGATACCGCCGGGACGGAAGTCCGGGATGAAGATATCGACGATAAGGGTGTCGCCTATCCGTTCGACGTTGTCATACTGTGTGTCGATCTCGACTTCCGGCATGAAGACGAGGTTGGCCAGCAGCGGCCGGCGCACGTGATAGAACGGGAGAGCATACTCGTAGTCTCCCCTCCCCAGCATCGACTCTTTCGGAACGCCGGTCATCACCTCCATCGCCTTGTTCCAGGCGATGACCCTGCCGTCCCGATCGATAACGAATGTGGCATCCGGCAAAAATTCGATGATCGCGTCATGAAAAATCCGATCCGCGGGTTCCATTTTCCGGTACCTGTTACGGGAATATACCCCGATGGGGCATGAAGATACTTTCTCTCCAGGCCCCACCCCCCTCCGATGACCGTGGCCCGAGTCCGACTGTCCCACCGGCCCCGAGCACCACCTGCCGCTCCATCCACGGCCGGCCCGCCGGCGATCACGATCGCCGGCCTCGCCCCGCCTTAACGCGGCTCGAGCCGGCCTCGACCCGCCGGTGATCGCGATCGCAGTCCCGGCCCGCCCGGCGACCCTTTGCATCGCTGCCGGACCGATCACGGCCGACACCTGCAACCCTGGAATCATGCAGGGGGCAAACCCATCGCGAACTCCCGCACCTTGGAGGATGCGTCCGGAAGGAGCGGTACGCCGTGACCCACGAGCAGGGTATCGAAATCGAGTCTCCGCGATACGCAGGATCGACTCCCGCTCGCGCGCCCGGTCCATCGTGAACATGGTCGGTCCCCGGCCGATCGACCTCCCATCGAACCGGAGGGTATCGCCGGAAAAGAAGACCTTCGATCTCTCGTCGAGGAGCCCGATGCTGCCGGGGGTATGGCCGGGAAGGTGTACGCAGAGTAGCCCGTCGACCCTGTCTCCGTCTCTCAACAGGAGATCCGGTTCGGCGGGCTTCGGCCCCATGACCATCTCGGCGATACCGAGGAGCGTGCCCTTCATCCCCGGGTACTGTGGCGGGGCGGTTCTTCCCGACACGTACCCGGCATCGGCCTCGTGCACTGCAACCCTGGCACCGGATGCCGCCTTTTTCAGGCCGGCCAAACCGCCGGTGTGGTCCATGTGGAAATGAGTCAGGACGATGATCCCGATCTCGTCCGGCTGCCTGTGCAGCGTATCGTTGATGTACCCGAGGATCTTCCGGCCGCTACCGGGCATCCCGGTGTCTATCACGACCAGGTTTTCACGGTCGAGAATGTAACTGTTCCCATTGACGCCGTCAACCTGGTGGATTCCCGGTCCTATCTCCATGACGCAATCTCACTACGTTCTGGATACGTCCCGGGCATTAGAGGTTCTGACAACGGTCTCGCCGGCGCGCAATCGTCGGCGGACCGTCGTCCTCATCGTCGCACCCGGCCACGAACCCGGACGGCGCTGCGTGCGCAGGGTCGTCGCGATCCCCTCGCCCCCTTCCATCGCGGCCGGTCCGTCTCCCGGCCCTCGAATGCGCCGCGACGGCCGCGGCCCCGGCCATAGCGACGCCTCCCGGGAAAATCGCCTCTGCGATTCGCGTCTGCCGTTTCCCGGCCGGGTTATTGCCCGTCATCATTGCCGTGCAACGTCGAAGTGCAAATTTCTATTATATGCCCCGTGAGAGGTGGTTGTGTCGAAGGAATTCGACAGAGAGGAGAGAGGAGATGCAGATCGCTGAACTGAAGCAGGAATGCGAGTATGTCGAGTATGGGAACGTCTGCGACAGCCAGGGCCTCTACGAGAAGGCCCTCGACGCCTACGACCGTGCTCTGAGGATCTTCCCCGAGGACGCGGACGTCCTGTTCAACAAGGGGAACACCCTGGTAAAGATCGGGAGACCGCAGGAAGCCACGGCCTACTTCGCGCAGGCCATGCAGCTCTACGCCGGCGCGTAGGATCGAACAGCAGAGAACGGCCGGAGAGAGGGCCGTTCCCGTCACTCATTTTACCTTTTCCCGATCGCCGTCGCCCGGTCGACGCTGAGGATCGGCCTTCCGTCGCAGTCATGAACGGCATCCCCCGGGCGAATGTGTCTGCGGCCGGCCCGCCGCCGCTGGCCGGAGCCTCGCGAGTTCGGTCCTGATGGTCGCTGGCAGATTCTCCGTATCAGCGGCTCATACTGGACGGTTCTCCTTCGATCAGCCTGCAACCGTGGACCGGTTTTTGCACCGGCCCCCCGACGTCCCCCCATGCCATACACCTATCCTCCAGACATTCGACCTGGAAAAGGGTCGATCCGGTCGATATGTCCGTTCTCATCAGCTGAAGCCGGCCCGCTGATGAACGGACAAGGCGACCCATCAGGACACCCCCGCCGGCGCTGACCCCCGTCAGGACCGCTGCCGGCCTTCGAGCCCGACCGCTGCCGTTCGGGAATCCGGGCAGTCCGCTCCTTCCTGACGGGATAGATCTCCACGAGTGGTATTTCCTTCAACTCCAGCCGATCACTCCCGTATCGGCAAATCGTATGATCCCCAACCCCCTGTATATCAATGTACCTGCCCGCCCGACACTCGCACCAACCGCGAAGGGCGTATCAGGTCGCCGCCCGGAACGGCAGTTTACGACATCGGTTTCGGCTCGCCCGCTGCGCCGGGCACCGGGAAGAGCGGCGCCGCGTCATCGATGCCGTCGCCCGCAACGAGATCGCACGCGAAGACCCGGTCCGTCGTCGCCGCGAACGCGGACCCGGCACTCCTGCCGGGACCGCCAATCGCCCATCGGCCGACGCTCCTCCTCGAGAAACGCAGGAGCGAAGCGCGGGCCGACCGTGCCTCCGTTCGCAGGCGATGTGGCCCTTATCTGCCACGCCGGAGTAATAATCTCCAGGAAAACGGATATTCAGGACCGCCACGCGTCGGCCTGGTCAATCACGTGCCGGACCGCCGCCGCGACCCGGGCGACGTCGGCCTCGTTCGTCGTGCCGGTGACCACGATCGCACCGCTGCCGAACACCAGCGCCACGCCTTTGGGGTCGGCAACGCGGATGACGAGCCCGGGGAAGACCTCCGGCTCGTATTCGATCTGCTCCAGGTTCATGGCGATGGCGAGATCGGGAAGGGCGACCCGTTCGCCGAGGTGCCCGGACGCAACCAGGTTTACTATTCGCGGGGCGGGGAACGGCTCCGTCTCGGCGCCGGCGGCCCGGAGGACCCCGAGCACGTGCGAGAAGGCTGTCGGGAGCACGTCCGGGTGCGACATGCCGGTGAGCACGAGCTTACCGGAGCCGAAGACCAGGGCGGCCATCTTCGGCGAGGACATGCGGAGGATGAGCCCCGGGAACTTCTTTATATCGTACTCGGCGCCGGGGATCTGCTCGGCAAGCCTGGCGAGGTCGAGCACGGTCGCCACCTTCACGGTTGCAACCACGTTCTGAATCTTCAGGGCGGGGACGGTCGCGGCGACGGGCTCGAGGGGTGCGTCGCGACTCATGTCGGACCTCGCCGATCCGCTCGCAGTGCCGCGAATCGCTCCTCGTCGGTCATGGTCGCGAACGTGCAGCCGATCCCGGCAGCGTCAACCTCCCCGGCGGATAGATCCATCCGATGAACGACGACCGCGTCCCGGTGCTCCGTCGTGATTCGCTCGATCTCGGCCGCGGCCCGGTCTTCGGTCACGTGATCCGGACCTTCATCCGCGTAGAAGACCGGCGGGCCCCTGTCGCCGTCGAACGTGTCCGCGTGGTGCTCGGTCGCGTCATACATGGACTACCTATGGCGACCCGGAACGATAATGGTAGGTCTGCCGGCCATCGCAGATCCTCTGTCTCTGATTGCCCTTGGTGTTGCATTCGGAGTCATGAGGCTACGCGAACCGGGTCACTTGCGCACCGTTCGGCCTCGTTGCCCGGCTCGTCACGAGATCGAGTATTACAGGGAGAAATCACCCGGAGCGCCCCGTCCTTCTCCCCGGGAGGGCCGGCTCCGCCTCATCGGTCCGTCGCAGATCACGGCCCCGGCAGTGCCTCCGGTCCGGCGAAGGGGGCGGCCGGACTCCGCCGCAACGGATATGCTTATTGAAACCCTCTTCTCAGCATGGATGACGAGGCACTCAGGTTTCCGGACCGGAAGATGAATCCACGCCATGGATCTCCGACGTGGTGCAGAGTATTGCCAGTCTGCCGGAGGTGCGGGACCGGGTGATCACTTCCGAGGATATCGATAAGATCGCCCGCTCCCTGCACCGGGCGCCGTCCTATGTGCGGAGGGCCCCGCGAAAGGATCTGCTCTTTCTGATCTACCACATTGAGCAGGCGGAAGCCCGGGCCAGGATGGAGGACAAACCCCGTGCGGCCTTCGCGGACTGACCTCATCGCGCCCGGCCCGCCTCCTCCAGGCCGCCACCTGAGCCGAATCCCGCATCCGCGTCTCCCGGGAGACCGCGTCGCCACGCGCTTCCCCGTCGCACCGGTCTGTTTGGGGTACATTAGATATCCTTAACACCTCCAGCGCTGAAGTTCCATTGCGGCCCCCTGGCTTTCCTATGGAACAGCCGGTTCCTAACCCCCGGGGTCGCACTCATTCGTCGTCCAACACCGTCGGGCCTCCCCCGTCGCGCCCGGCCCACATCGTGGCCCTGTACAGCAGGGCATCTCTCGCTCCCAATCGGAGCGACATCGCTACGCGCCCGGTGACACCCGGCCTGATCGCTTCTACAATCGGCCTCGAGGACACCCGTAACCCGGTCTGCGGCCGGCCCGTCGCCGATCGCGATCGCCGGCCTCGCCCTCTCTCCATCGCGGCCCGAGGTCCGCCCCGTCTCCCGCATCTCGGCGAGAATCGCCTCTCCTTCCTGGAGCCGAGGATCTCGATCAGGGCGTTCCTGACTGTTCCCGTCCGCCACGCCCGATTGCGGATCTCCGCTCTTCCCGGCCGGTTCCTCGTTTTTCTCCTTGAGAGACCGGATCTTCGATGAAAAATGGAACAGATGCGGACACTATACCACGTACGGTATCAGAGCCTTCACCCTGGTCATATATTCCGGGTATTCCTCTCCGAAATGTCCTATCAGGAGCGATTCTTCCTGCTTCAGTTTTATCCAGCAACTGATGAAGAGAAGGGGGACCCCCAGAATCACGCCGAGAGTTCCGACGACGATGGCGGTTCCGAGAGCCATCAGGATCACTCCGCTGTAGATCGGGTGCCCTACATACGCATACGGTCCTCGTTCCACCAGTTCGTGATCTTCCTTCAGGGTTACCGAACCGCTCCAGTTTGTTCCCAGAATTGCACGGGCCCAGAGTGCCAGCAGCAATCCCGCCACCGTCAGGAGCAATCCGGCAACCGATAGTAACGTCGTGTGAGGGAGAACCTGGATGTACAGAGGGTAGATTGGTTGACCGGTTCGAAC
>CAVSRL010000021.1:0-102949 GCA_963730355.1 uncultured Methanoregulaceae archaeon
AGGCGTGCAGATCCGGCCTCTGCGGGGTCCGCGTCCCGGAGGACCGTCGGGATTTGCCGGGTGCCCCGTCCCGGCACCGTCCCTCCCGCCTCTGTCCAGATCCGGGGATGCATCCCCGGATCCCTCCGGGTCCCATCGTGTGCACGGAGCGTCACGATCGGCTGCATCATCGTCTGTTGGATCGAATGGCGATCGTATTAATTTTTCGGGGGACGGCGTCTCGCACGGTCTCGCCCGATCCGGTTTGCCGTGGATGGCGGGGATGCGTGGACGAACGCGGGAGCGGATCAAACCCCGGGGCAGACCGCCCCGTTCAACGGGTCCGGGCGCGACGCCGACGGAGGCGGATCACGCCGGGCGTGAATGGTCAGAGGCCCCCCCGCGGTCGCGTGCCGCCCGAAGGTCTACGCGGTGGCGAGGCCTCTCGCGAAGGTGCGGGCGCGTGTCAGGTCCTTCTCGTCCGGGTGCCCCCTGTTGGTGGTGATGAACCGAAGGATGCGGAATTCGCCCCGGCACTGGAACTTCCCAGACGCGACACCCACCTTCCCGGCAAGGGCCTCCCTGAGAGCGCGGTGATGCTCCTGGTTCGCACCGCCCGACGTCGAGAAGACGAACACCCTCCTCCCCTCCCTGGAGGCATCTTCTCGACGAGGGCGACGAGGTCCTGTGGTGTTTGCCCCCGTAGATGCCGGACCCGAACCCCATCAGGTCGTACCCGTCGAAGTCCTCCGGGCGCACGACCTCGTCGACCGTCGCCAGGGTGGCCCCCGTCGCCTCCGCCATCGCCCTGGCCACCTTCTGCGTGTTCATGCGGTGATAGGACCTGTAGACGATCAGGATCTTCATGACAGCAGCCTCTTGCATGCCTGTCACGTTAATGGTGATCGGCCATCGGAATCTGCAGACGAGCGTGATCGACGCTACCGTACCCGCCGACGATCACGGTCGTCCCGGCACCCGCGGCGTTCCCGCTCGGCATCGTCGACGGATCGGCCAGGGCCGGCAGCTGCGCCGTCTCTCCCGCGACTCTCGTCTTTCCCGAGCGACGGACAGGACTCCCGGGGGAAAGGGCCGGGCGTTAAATTTATATAAAATACGTCCGATTGACTCGTTCAATCCGAGGAGTGGTTTGATGGAGAGCGCAGTACCTCAGGCTCCGGAGGCATCGACGGCACGCATCCCGGCCATGCTCCTCCCGCTGGTGATGGCCCAGTTCATCTGCAGTTACGCCGCCTCGAACATGAACGTGGCCATCAGCAGCATTGCCGCCGATCTCGGGACTGACGGTGGCCGGCGTCCAGACGGCCATCACCGTTTTTACACTGACCATGGCGGCCCTGATGATCCCCGGCAGCAAGCTGACGGACATCTGGGGGCGCAAGGTCTGCCTCAGGGGAGGGCTCGTGATCTACGGAGTTGGCGCACTGATAGCAGCGTTGGCGCCGGGGCTCGGGATCCTGATCCTCGGCTACTCCCTCCTCGAAGGCATCGGGACGGCGCTGCTGATCCCCCCCGTGTACATCCTGGCAACCGTCTTCTCTCCCGACCTCAACTCGCGCGCCCGCGCGTTCGGCGCGATCAGTGCGGCGGGAGGGGTCGGGGCGGCAGCGGGCCCGCTGATCGGCGGGTTGATCACCACTGCGACCAGCTGGCGCGTCTCCTTTCTCGTGCAGGTGCTTGTGGTCGGGATCATCTTCTTCCTGAGCCGGCGCATCGTCGATCCGGGAGTGCAGGGCGTCAAGCCCCGGTTCGACACCGTCGGCGCCGTTCTCTCGGCGGCCGGACTGTTCTTCGTGGTGATCGGGATCCTGCAGGCCGACACGTACGGCTGGTTCAGGGCCACCCAGGACGTTGTGATCGGTTCAACGGTCGTGATCCCGGAGGGCGGCATCTCTCCGCTCTGGGTCTTCGTGGCGATCGGGGCGCTCCTGCTGGGCGGGTTCTTCTGGCATATCCGGTCGATGGAGCGGAGGGGCAGGGAGCCCCTGCTGCACACCAAGATGTTCCGGAACCGCGTCTCCAACCTCGGCCTCGTGACGCAGAACATGCAGTGGCTGGTCCTGCTGGGCCTCTCCTTCGTGATCTCCGTCTACCTGCAGGAGGTCCGGGGCTACAACGCGATCGAGACCGGGCTGATCCTGACGCCGACAACAATCGGCATCCTGGCGTCCTCGATGGCCGCGGGCCGGCTGGCGCAGCGGCGTTCCCAGGCGACACTGATCCGGGCGGGCTTCGTCGTGACGGTCGTCGGCATGCTCCTCCTGCTGCTGCTGGCGCGGGAGACCTCGAGTGTCCTCACCTTCGTGCCGGGCCTCCTGCTGGTCGGCCTGGGCGTCGGGGTCATGCTCGACCTCCTCGGTCACCGTCGTGCAGTCCAGCTTTCCCGAGGAGGACCAGGGGGAGATCTCGGGCCTGTCGCGCAGCGTCTCGAACCTGGGCTCCTCGCTGGGCGTGGCCATTGCAGGCACCGTCATCGTCTCCACTCTGGTCACGGGGAATGCGGGCTACGCCCTGGCCCTTATCGTCCTGGCGGTGTTTGCGGGAATCGGTCTCGTCGCCGCGATCCTGCTGCCCGCCAACCCGGTGCCCGAAGCCCTGGAGCCCGGACCCGGCCCCGCCTGACTGGCGGTCTGCAGAGCAATCGCGGGGGGTTCGCCGGAACCCTCCGCTTCCGTTCCACCGCTCCCTCCTCGAACGACGGGATAGTCCCAATAGTGAAATGAATGCCCGCACCACAGTACTGGTGATGCTGCTCGTTCGTTCGGACCGTGCCCTGCCGAGATCACTCAGATACGCGTCCCCGGGACGGACGGGGGACCGCCGGCGGGAGCCACAACCGGGAGAGAGGTAGTCCATGGCGGGACATAGCGAATCGAGAACGGCGGTCTTTGCGGCCATCGCCGCCAACCTGTTCATCGCGATCATCAAGTTTGCTGCGGCGGCACTCTCCGGCTCGTCGGCCATGGTTGCTGAGGGCATCCACTCGCTCGTCGATACGGGAAACGGCCTCCTCGTGCTGCTGGGAATGAAACAGTCCCAGCGCCCCGCCGATGGGACCCACCCGTTCGGCTACGGCAAGTCGCTCTACTTCTGGACCAACATCGTCGCGATCTCCATCTTCGGCATCGGCGGGGGCATGTCGCTGTACGAGGGGATCTCGACGCTTCGCAACATCGTGCCGGGCGAGGAGATGGGCGACCCCACGGCGGCCTACATCGTGCTCGCCATCTCGCTCCTGATCGAGGGCGCGTCGTTCACGGTGGCCATCCGGCAGTTCCTGCGGGCCAAGGGCGATCTGGGGTCCTGGCAGGACATCCAGAAGTCGAAGGACCCGAGCCTCTACACGATCGTGCTCGAGGACAGTGCGGCCATGCTCGGCCTTCTCTTCGCGTTCCTCGGGATCTTCCTCGGCCACCTGCTGAACAATCCGTATCTCGACGCTCTCGCCTCGATCGCGATCGGCCTGCTGCTGATGAGCGTGGCCTGGCTCCTCGCGTCGCGGACCAAGGGTCTGCTGGTGGGTGAGGGCGTGAACGTCGAGGAGCTCGCGGACATCCGGCGGCGCGTGGAGTCGGATCCGGCGGTCGAGCGCGCCGGCGATATCCTCACCATGTACATGGGCCCCGACGACCTGCTCGTGAACATGGGGGTCTGCTTTGTTGCGGGCACCCGGGCCGAGCAGATGCACGAATCGATCCGCCGGATCGAGGCCGACCTCGAGGGTACGTACCCGGAGATCAAGCGCGTCTACATCGAGGCCGAGTCGCTGCCGATCGAGGCGACGGCGGAGTGCCCGGTGAGAGCGGCGGATCGGCCGACCTCTCCGTAATCTCCCTCTTCGTGTGTGCCGTCCCCCGGCGATACGGCCCCGCCGAGGCGGGACTTTTTCGAGGGACCGGGACGAGGGAGGATGACCGCGCCGGATCCTGCCGGGTTCGATTCATTGGCGCAGCGGAATTCCGCTCCGCCATCCGCTCCGGTGGGAGCCGGACAATGGCGACCCTCGCCCGTTCTCCCGGTACTCTCCCGGCTCTTCCATCGCCGGGACGTTCAGCCGTCCCTTCGACGATCGCGATCGCCGACCCGCCCGCCTGCGCGGGGGGACGGTCCCGCTCCTCCCTGCTGCATCGAAAGCGTCTTCACTCCGGGCGCGCAACCTCCCCAGGGTCGATGGATTTCTTCGAGCAGGTCTATCGCGGCAGCCCGCCGTGGGAGATCGGGCGGCCGCAGCGGGAGTTCGTCGCCCTCGAGGAATCGGTGGAGATCGCCGGCGACGTGCTGGACGTGGGCTGCGGCACCGGGGAGAACGCCCTCTTTCTCGCCGAGCGCGGCCACGCCGTCTGGGGCGTGGACTCGGCGCCGAGCGCGATCGAGATCGCGCGGCGGAAGGCGCAGGAACGGGGGCTTGCGGCGACGTTCCTGGTAGGGGATGCCCTCCGCCTGAACGAGTTCGGCCGGACCTTCGACACCGTCATCGACTCCGGCCTCTTCCATGTCCTCACCGACCCCGAGCGCCCCCGCTTTGCCCGGAGCCTTGCCGAGGTCCTGCGGCCGGGCGGGACCTACGTCATGCTCGCCTTCAGCGAGCTCGAGCCGGGCGAGTACGACCTCCCCCGCCGGCTCTCGCAGGAGGAGATACGGGCGACCTTCTCCGACGGGTGGCGCGTCGACCGGATCCGGCCCGCAGTCTTCGAGAGCCGGATACGCCCGGACGGCTCCCGGGCCTGGCTCTCCTCGATCACCCGGGTTTGACGTCTCCGATTCGAGCGGCACCCGGGCCGCGGGGGCTGCCCTGGTGTTCCCGTTCAGGCCGGGAGTGCCGACCACGTCAGGCCGGCCCGGTCGGACTCCGCTCGTCCGCCGGTACGGCCACGAGGGTCCGCGTCTCCATTCGATCCGTCCGTTTCAGGGCCATGTTCATCGCCGTTTTTTCGTCCGGGGCTTCGAAGAGCACGACGGTATCGTACTCCCCGAGCGTCCAGTAGACACTCAGGATCCGAACCCCTGCGCTCCTGTCATCCTCGATGTCCTTGACGTTCTCGGCCGCAACCTCGTCGGTCAGCGCCCTCTTGAACTTGATCAGTCCGATAAACAGCATTCGGCACGCATCTCCCCCCGTTTCAGGGCATCCAACCGTGCGAGAGCGGGCCGTATATAGTTATTTTTTTGGTTCCGGATGCGTGCAGAGGGAGAAAAAAATGGAGGTATTCTGCTGCATTCACAGGTCTTCAGCGACGGCGAACGCCGTCCGCATGGCGGCCTCGAACGCCGCCGGCCGCACCGCTCCGTCCACGGCCGGACCGTCGACGATCGCGATCGCGGACCCCCGCCGGCACGGCGCGAAGCATGAGTCGGTCTTCCGGCACGCGGCGCCGGAGGCATCATTCGGAATGCCGTGGTGCTCCGCTACGCGTCCTCGCGAGGAGGTTCCTCGAACCGGTGGAAGGCGCAGCAGTCCCACGCGACCGTCTCGCCGGGTTTCGCGTCGCGGAGCGCGGGCTCCGCATGCTCCGCGCAGACGGTGGACGCGCAGCAGCCGAGCGACTGCACCCCGATCGCCTCCTTTCCGCAGACCTCGCAGACCGGTCGCTCCGTCCCCGCACTCATGCCCTTTCCCTCTGTTCTTCCGGTAGTGTCTCGGATATGATCAATTTTTGGGCCTCGTTTCCGAGAGGGTGATTGTGGCGTTGTTGCGGAGATAGATGGTTCGATCTCGAGGGCTGCGTCGCTGGGGCGACTCCGGATACGTATCTCAGGTTCATGGTTGTTCATGACAGAACGTCCACATAACTATGGAACGGTGAAAACCGCATGACGGACACAACGGAAACGCGCTTCCGGCGCGAACTCAACAGCTTCTTCGGAGTGACCCTGCTGAACGTGGTCTTCGCGGCGCAGGCCATCGCCCTCGGGATCGCATACATCGTCGCCGCGGTCAGCGGCACGGCCGAGGTTCCGGCGGACCCGGCACTCAGAGTACTTGCCGGCGCGCTCGCGTTCGCCTGCTTCGGCCTCGGGCTCGCCTGGATCCGCTCGAGCGCGGTGGTCCTGCGCGGAGTCTCGCTCATTCGCCGGCCGTTCCGGCGCCGGAAGGAGCCTGCGAGCGAGGAAGAGATCACGCGCGGGATCATCCAGATGGTCGCCCACTACCGCGAGAACCGTGCGACGGTCCGGACCATGATCCTCGTCTGCATCGCGGGAGGGGTCTTCTTCCTGGCACAGGGGCTCATCTCGGCCCTGGGGTTCGTCACGCCTTTCGCGGGTACCCTGTACGGGCCGGGCGAGTTCGCGCTCGTCGCCTCCGCCGTCCTGAACGCCGGGCTCGGTCTCGTGGGCCTGCTCAGTGCGTACTACTTCAACCGTTTTTCGCGCTCCTGGGACCTGCGGCTCGAGGAGACGGCCCGGGCAGAGGAGCGGCTGAAGAGCGCCATGGAGACGGAATGAGCGGCAGACGTTCCCCGTACGAGATCTACTGGGAGATCCTCGTCTTCTGCCGGACGCCGCGGGCGTTCACGGCGATCATCAACCGGTGCGACCTCAACTCGAAGACCGGGCAGGAGTACCTCGAGTTCCTCGTCTCCAAGGGCTATCTCTCGGTCGCGAAGGACGGGGGAAAGACCCTGTACGCCGCCACCGAGCGCGCCGGCGAGTACACCGCGCTCTTCACCGAGATGTACCGGAAGCTCTTCGACACGGTCCCGGGCTTCAAGCTCTAGCCCCCGGGCCCCGCCGTTCCTTTCTCCCCGGGCCGTCAGGGTCCGCCCATGCCGAAGCGCACGTACACGACCTCGTCCAGGAGGAGGCCGTTCTTCCAGATCACCTTCTCGTGCACGGCCTCGCGGGAGAAGCCGGACTTTTCGAGGACGCGCATCGAGGCCGGGTTGTTCGAGAAGACCCCGGCCTGGAGCCGGACGATGTCGTACCGGCGGAACGCGACCGGGACGATGGCGCGGACCGCGTCCGTCGCGATCCCCCGCCCGCGCCAGGGCTCGGCGAGCCAGTACCCGACCTCGGCCGTCCGGCGGTACACGTCGTCGAGCGGGTGGACCCCGATGCTGCCCACGGCCTCGCCGTCCACCTCGATCGCGAGGAAGAGGTTCGCCTCGAGGTCCCGCGCCGCCGCGATGAAGCGGCGCGCGTCCGCGAGGGTGTACGGCGACGGGAACGCATCCCGCATCGTCGCCGCGATGCGGGGATTGTCGGCGTGCCGCGCGAGCGATTCGACATCTTCCGGCCGCCAGCCGCGGAGCACGGCGCTCGGCGTGGTGATCTCCATGGTCTCCCTCTCTCCTTCCATTGCGTCGCCAGCCGACGGTATGGGAACACTCGATCTCGCTCGGAGGTCGGCGCAGCAGATCGTGTCGACGCCGTGTTCCGTCGTACGCAACGGTTGCCGCCGAAGGTATGCCGGTCGCGGAGAAACCTGCCGTTCGACCGAACCGATACTGTCAGCGTTCGGCGGGCCGGCGGAAAAAATGAGCCGGTCGCCTTGGACAGGTGTATACGGAAATATCCGTCCGTCCGCGGCCGTCACCGCCACCACGGGGCCGGACCGAAGGGTCGGGACGGTATCCCAATCCCTCTCCTGCCGGGCTGCGAATAGAATAAGATTCGCAGTTCAACGCTCATGACAGCCAGTAATCAGAGCGAGAACGACGAGAAGGCCGCGACCGCACGTCTCTCGGTGATCTCCAACACCCTGCTGGTCTTCCTCAAGCTGATCGTCGGCCTCGCCCTCGGGTCGGTCAGTATGATCTCCGAGGCGATCCACTCCGGCATGGACCTCGTCGCATCGCTCATCGCGTTCGTCTCGGTCCGGAAGTCGGCCGAGCCGGCCGATGACGAGCACGCCTTCGGGCACGGCAAGTTCGAGTCCGTCTCGGGCCTCGCCGAGTCTCTCCTGATCTTCGTCGCGGCCATCCTCATCATCAGGGAGGCCGTGATCCAGCTGCTCGAGCCGACGGGGGAGGGCCTGGACCGGTCCCTCATGTTCGCCGGTATGGCGGTCATGGCGATCTCGGCAGTCGTCAACTGGGCCGTCTCGGCCCGCCTGATGACCGTTGCGAAGAAGACCGAGTCGATCGCCCTCGAGAGCGATGCCTGGCACCTCCGGACTGATGTCTACACCTCGGTCGGCGTCTTCGTCGGCCTCGTTCTCATCCAGATTACCGGCATTGTCGCCCTCGACTCCATCGTGGCCATCGGCGTCGCGTTGATCATCATCAGGGCGGCGTACGACCTGACCGCGAAGTCCTATCGGGATCTGGTCGATCACCGTCTCACCGACGGGGAGGACGGGCGGATCCGGCAGATCATCTGCGAACACCAGTCCGAGTACGTCAGGTACCACACCCTCCGGACGCGGCGGTCGGGCCCTGAAGTCTTCATCGACTTCAACCTGGTCGTCAACAGGGACGTCTCGGTCGAACTCTCCCACGACCTGACCGATCACCTCGAGGCCGACCTGAAGACGGAGTTCCCCCGCGCGTCCGTCCTGATCCACGTCGAGCCTGACTCGGGGACGGCGGAGCCCGCCTCCTTCTGCGAGATCGCCCCCATGAACGTCTCGAGAAAAGGTTTGGATTAGTCGAAGATCTGCTCGAACAGTCCCTTCTTCTTCTTTTTAGAGTGATCATGGTCGTCGTGATCATGATCGTCATGCACCTTCGTGTAGGGCGACGGATAGGACTGAGGCGGCGCTGCGTTCCGCTGCATCGTGGGCGGGGCGGCGGCCGCAGCCCGGTCGATGAGCTGGTCGAGTTTTCCCTTCTCCAGCCAGATGCCCCGGCACTTCGGGCAGTAGTCGATGGAGGTCGAGAGCCGCTCCCCCATCGCCAGGTCGACGTCGCAGACAGGACACTTCATTGCAATCGCAGAGTGTTCGGAGAGACACCGATAAAGAATCTTGCATCACGGCCGTCTCTGCCGGCCGGAGAGTATAACCCCCTTCTCCCCGCGCTATTGCCTGCGACGGCGTTGCAGGGAGAGCCGCTCTACGGAACCCCCGTTGCCTCGGGAAGCTCCGGCCATAAAAGCATGGAGTTCCTCATTCCTGCGCGGTCTTTCGTATGCCCCAGTACCTGTAGATCTCGAACCAGATGATGCTCGCTGCGCCGGCGACGGCGCAGAGAACGAGCGCCGGCAACGGCACGGAGCCGAACCGGAATAGTTCCATCAAGGCCGGCACGAGGAGGACGAGGAGCAGGCAGCCGATCGTCCCGGCAAACACCAGCGCCATCGCCCGGTTGGGCGTGCGCAGCGTCGTCGCGATGGTCTCGGACCAGGACCGGTTTGTCAGGATCAGGGCGAGGTTCGCGATCACGATGGTGGTGAACGTCAGGGTCCTCACTGCGGCCTCGTCCATGCCCCTGCCGAGTGCAGACACGTACACGAGCAGCACCACGGCCAGCACGACCAGCCCCTGGAGAAGGCTGATCGCGAGGATCCGCCGGGTGAAGAGGCCCTTCGTCCTTCCGCCGGGGCGGCCGGTTCATCACGTTCCGTTCCTCCTTCTCCGACTCGAAGACGATCGAACAGGCGGGGTCGATGATCAGTTCGAGAAAGACGATGTGCACCGGCAGCAGGACCAGCGGCATGGAGAAGAGGACGGGGATGAGCGACATGCCGGCGATGGGAATGTGGACGGAGATGATGTACGCCATCGCTTTCTTCAGGTTGTCGAAGATCCTCCGCCCCAGCCGCACCGCGGAGACGATGGAGGTGAAGTTGTCGTCCAGCAGCACGAGCGAGGACGACTCCCGGGCGACGTCCGTCCCCCTCCCGCCCATGGCGATGCCGATGTCCGCGGACTTCAGGGCCGGCGCGTCGTTCACCCCGTCGCCGGTCATGGCGACGACCTCGCCGCCGGCCTTGAGGGCATCGACGATGCGCAGCTTCTGTTCCGGGACCGCCCGTGCGAAGATGGCGACCGAACCGATGCGCTGCCGGAGCTCCTCGTCGCTCATCGTGTCGAGTTCGGCGCCGGTGATACCCCGCTCCGGGTGGGACAGGCCGACCTGCCGGCCGATGTTCTGGGCCGTGAGGGGGTAGTCCCCGGTGATCATGATCACCCGGATCCCCGCGGAATCGCACTCCTTCACGGCCTCCGCGACCTGAGGCCGGACCGGGTCGGCGAACCCGACGAACCCGAGGAAGGTAAAGGCGAAGTCGTGCTGGACTCCCGGCAGGTCCGGCTCGGAGAAGGACGCTTTTGCCATTCCCAGGACGCGGAGCCCCTGTGCCGCCATCACATCGACCGGCGCGGCCAGGCCCCCCCGCGCCACCTCGCCGAGGTGGCACAGGTCGAAGATCGCCTCGGGAGCCCCCTTTGCGGCGATGATGTAGTCGCCGCCGTCGGGGGACCGCCAGACGTTCGACATCGCGAGGAGCTCGGGGGAGAGCGGGTACTCCGTGACGAGCTCCCAGCCGGCGTGGATGTGCTCGGTCGTGCCGAAGTCCCCGTCCCGGAGGTGGAGCAGGGCCTTCTCCATGGGGTCGAACGGGTCCTTTTTACTGGCGAGGATGGCGAACTCCGAGATCTCGTGGCAGACCTCCGGGACGGAGTTCGCCCCTGGCGTCGAACTCGCACATCTGCCCCTGCGCAAAGAAGGTGTGGACCGTCATCCGGTTCTCCGTGAGGGTGCCGGTCTTGTCCACGCAGAGCACGGTGGCCGAACCGAGGGTCTCGATCGCGGGCACCTGGCGGGTCAGCACGTTCTTCAGGGAGAGCCGCCACGCGCCGAGGGCGAGGAAGACGGTCAGGACGACGGGGAACTCCTCCGGCAGGATCGCCATGGCAAGGGTGATCCCCGCGAGAAGTCCCTCGATCCAGTCGCCGCGGCTCAGCCCGTAGACGACCACGATGATCGCGCAGAGGGAGAGGCCGGCGAACGCGACGGTCCGGACGATGCGCGATATCTCAGCCGTGAGCCGGGTCTCTCCGCGCGTCACGGTCTGCAGGACGGCGCCGATCTTCCCCATCTCGGTCCGGGCGCCGGTCGACCGGACCTCGACCAGGCCCTGCCCCTGGACGACCAGCGTCCCGGAGTAGACGAACGGCTGGTCGTCGCCGCCGGGACGGTCCGCGTGCACGCCCCCTGTCCAGGGGATCTTTCGGACCGGGACCGACTCTCCGGTCAGGAGCGATTCGTCGACGGAGACGTTGGTGGCGGCGATGAGGACGCCGTCGGCCGGGACGCGGTCGCCCTCGGCAAGGATGAGCATGTCGCCCCGGACCACGTCGCGGCCCGGGATCCGCCGCTGTTCGCCGTCCCGGATCACCAGCGCACGCGGACTGGAGAGGTTTCGGAGCGCCTCCAGCGCCCGTTCGGTCTTCTGCTCCTGGTACACCGTGATGCCGATGATGACGAGCACGAAACTCATCAGCATGAGCGCCTCGGCGAGATCCCCGAGCGCAAAATAGATCAGGCCGCTGCCGACCAGCAGGAGAAACATCGGCTCGCGGATCACGCTGGCGACGATTGCCGGGGATGCCGCGCTTTCTCGACTCCGGGAGCTCGTTGTAGCCTTCGGCCTCGAGCCGTTCGGCCGCCTCTTCGCCGGAGAGGCCGGTGACGGACTCGATGTCGAGAGCGGGCATGGGGGTGCTCCGCAGGAGGCGGGTGGAGGTATATCAGGTTCATCCTGATTAGCCCTTGCGGAGCGCGGCCGGCAGTGCAGTGAATCGTCGATCGGCGCCCGCGGCCGTACGGTCCGGGGCACTCTCCAGCCGAACCGGCGCCGATGCCTGACCGCATGCCGGCACCGATGGTCCGCGAAGAGAGACCGCGTGCCGGAGGCAGGTTCATAATGCCCCGGCCCGCCAATACCACTCTGCATGGAGAAGAAGGTCCTCGCCGCGTTCCTCTACATCCTGATCTTTCCCGCGCTCATTCTCGTCCTCTCCGGCGATCTCCTCTGGCTCGAGGGGTGGGTCTTCTGCATCTGGTTCATCGTCCTCTGCTATACGACGATCCTGTACCTGTACCGGAAGGACCCGGCCCTGCTCGAGGAACGGTTCAAACAGCCCGGCGAAGGGGGGCAGGCGGGCTGGGACCGGTTCGTCGTTGTGCGGGCTCCTCCTCGGGTTCATCCTCTGGGTCGTCATCATGCCGCTCGACGCGAAGCGGTTCGGCTGGTCGCCCGTCGTTCCCGCTCTGGCTCGAGGCGATCGGCCTTGCCCTGCTCGTCGGATCGGCCTTCCTGTTCTTCAGGTCGTATACCGACAACACGTTCCTCTCGCCTCTCGTCCGAATCCAGGAGGACCGGAAGCAGCAGGTCGTCTCGACGGGAGTCTACGGCTTCGTGCGGCACCCCATGTACCTCGGCGGGATCCTGATGTTCGTCGGGGCTCCCCTCCTGCTCGGCTCGGTCTGGGGCGTCGTCGTCGGGCTCGCCCTGACCGTCCTGCTCATGGCGAGGATCGTGGGGGAGGAGGCGATGCTCGCGCGCGAGCTGGACGGATACGCAGACTACATGCAGAAGGTCCGGTACCGGCTCGTTCCCCACCTCTGGTAGCGGCGGGACCCTCCGGGGCGGCGCTCGGGGCGGTCAGCGCAGCAGCCGGGCGTTGATCGCGACGATCACGGTCGAGGCGCTCATCAGCACGGCCCCCATGGCCGGCGTCAGCACGATCCCCGCGCCCGAGAGCACGCCGGCCGCGAGCGGGATGGCGACGACGTTGTACCCGGTCGCCCAGAGCAGGTTCTGGACCATCTTCCGGTACGTCCGCTTCGAGAGCCGCAGCAGGTTCGCCACGTCGCGGGGATCGGAGCGGACGAGGACGATGTCGGCCGACTCGATCGCGACGTCGGTCCCGGCGCCGATCGCGATCCCGACATCGGCCTGGACCAGGGCGGGCGCGTCGTTCACGCCGTCCCCGACCATGGCCACGCGGGACTGCCGCTGCACCTCGCGGACGCGCAGCGCCTTCTCGTGCGGCAGCACCTCCGCGTAGTAGTCGTCGAGGGCGAGGTCCGCCGCGACGGCCGCGGCCACGGTCCGGGAATCGCCGGTCAGCATCATGCACCGGTAGCCCATCGACCGCAGCTCGGTCACGGCCTCGCGGGCCTCGGGCCGAACCACGTCCGCGAGCGCGAACGCCGCGAGGAGCCGGTCGCCCTCGACGAGATAGACCATGGTCTCGCCCCGGGTGCGGGCGGCCCTGAGCCGGTCGTCGTCCACAGCGATCCCCTGCTCCTCGAGCGCGCCGGGGCTGACGATGCGAAGCCGCCGGCCCTCCACGTCGCCCTCGACTCCGCGACCGGGCAGGGCCCGAAAGTTCTCGGCCGCGGGGACCGCGAGCCCCCGGCCCCGGGCCTCGTCCACGATCCCCTGCGCGATCGGATGCTCGCTCATCGCCTCCAGCGCGGCCGCCCGCGCGAGCACCGTCTCCTCCGGCAGGTCCGCGAGCGGGATCGCCGCGGTCACCCCGAATCGTCCCTCGGTGAGCGTCCCGGTCTTGTCGAAGATCACGACGTCGAGGTTGCGGGCCGCCTCGAACGCCTGCCGGTCGCGGATCAGGAGCCCCGCGCCGGCCGCGAGCGAGGTCGAGACCGCGACCACCAGCGGGACCGCGAGCCCGAGCGCGTGGGGGCAGGAGATCACCATGACCGTCACGGCCCGCTCGATCGCGAAGGCGATCTCCTGGCCGAGGAGGAGCCAGCCCGCGAACGTGACCGCGCCGATCGTGACGGCCGCCACGGTCAGGATGAATGCGGCCGTGTTGGCGAGGTCCTGAGTCCGCGACTTCGACTCCTGCGCCTGCCGGACGAGCTCGATCACCTGCGCGAGGTAGGTCTCCTGACCCGTCGCCGTCACCCGGACGGTGAGCGCCCCCTCGCCGTTGACGGCGCCGCCGATGACGCGGTCGCCGGGGCCCCGCCGGACCGGCTTCGACTCCCCGGTCAGCATGGCCTCGTTCACGCTCGAGGCGCCCCCGGTCACCTCGCCGTCGACCGGGACCTTCTCGCCCGGCCGGACGAGGACGACGTCCCCGACGGCCAGGTCGCTCACCGGCACGTCGACGGTCCCGCCGTCGCGGACCAGGTGCGCCTCGGACGGCATGATCCGGACGAGCGCCTCGAGCGCGCGGGAGGCCCCCATCACCGAGCGCATCTCGATGTAGTGGCCGAGGAGCATGATGTCGATCAGGGTCGCGAGCTCCCAGAAGAAGCCCATGCCCGGCGCGAGCCCCAGGGCCACGGCCGCCGAATAGACGTAGGCGACCGTGATGGCGAGGGCGATCAGGGTCATCATCCCGATGCGGCGGGTCCGGATCTCCGTCGCGAACCCCACGAGGAACGGCCACCCGCCGTAGAGATAGACGACGGTAGAGAGGAGAAAGACCGCGAGCACCTGCCCCGGGAACGAGAGCTCGACCCCGGCGAGCTGCTGCACCTCGGGGGTCAGGGCGAGGATCGGGATGGTGAGGACCAGCGAGACGACGAACCGGCGCCAGTAGTCGGCGAGCATCGCGTCGTGGCCGTGGTCCCCAGCGTGGGCACCCGGCAAGGGAGTCCCCGCCCCTCCATCCATGGAGGCGGGCAGCGGCTCGGGCATGGAGTCCGCCGAGCCGTGCTGTCCGTGGAATGCGCGCTCGTCCGTCATGGTACCTCCCGATGCCTCCGTCACCGATCAGGAACGAGATCCGGCTCGGGCGTGATGAATATTGTGGTGAAGTGTGCGGCGGGGTCGCGGCCTCCTTCCGTGGCCGTTTCTCACGTTTGCACGGCGGCGGGCAGCGGTTCAGCCCGCGTCGGCCGCCTCGATCTCCTCCCAGAACGCGGCGAGCGACTCCCAGCACCGCTCGCGCAGGCTCCGCGACGGCCCCGTCGTCGATCGCGCCGTCCGGCTCCTCGTACAGCCCGCGGTTCACCTCGATCTGCACCCATGGGATCCCGCGGTGCCAGTAGTGGGCCATCGAGGTGAACCCGCCCGGGAATGGCCGGTTGATCGCGACCTCGCCCTCCGGGAACCGGTCGCGGAACTGCGCAGCGAGGTCCCGCACCCACGCGGGCGGGCAGGTCACGAGTCGCCCGCGGCGGGGCTCGCCGTTCGGATCGCCGTGGTTGCCCAGGCAGACGAGCGGGCGCCGCCGCCCCGCGTCCTTCGCGAGGAGCGGCCCGACCGGCTCCATGCTGTGGCAGTCGAAGGCGCAGCGGATGCGGTGTTCGTCGAGGAGCCGGTCGACGGCCTCGTGGAACGGGAAGTAGTGGCGCAGCATCAGCCCGTGGACGACCGCGATCGGCGGGGCCCCGCCGCTCCGATAGACCGCCTGGCGATCGGGCGTCCGCGACTTGACGGCGCCGTCCGGATGGAGCGGCGGCAGGTGGTACGGGGCGCGGTTCACGTCCACGACCACGCGCGAGACCGTGGCCACGAGCCGGGCCGCGACGCGGCCCCCGAAGTCGTAGAGCGCGCTCGTGGCGGGATCGGAGAGGCGCGCGAGGTCGTCGGCCCGGAGTGCCAGGAGGTCCGCGACCTCGTCGGGGACCACGAGCCCGCTATGGGGCACGGTGATCAGGAACGGAGCCCTGGCGCGCATGGTCCAACGGTGATCGGCGGCTCCGTACCTAAAACCTTTGGTCGCAGGGCATCCTCACGGTCCGAGTTAGTATCGCTGAGACCTTTTTCACCCTGCAGCGCCAAGCTCCTGTACGGAGGATTCGCCCCCTGCCGACATCCATCTCCCGCCTGCTCTGCCTGCTGCTGCTCGCCGGCCTCGCCGCCGCCTGCGCCGCTGCCCTGCCCGGACTGCTCCCGCCGCCTCACAGCGCCAGCGGCGCCGCCCCGGCCGACGAGTCGGCGGTTCCGTCCGGCAATGGCTGGGCGGCGCCGGAGCGCGATGCCGGGAACCGGAGCGAGGCCGTGCCGTCAAGCGGCGCGAAGGATCTCCTGCCGCACCTCGTCCTCGTCCCGGGCGAACGCGTCCAGGGCCCGGTCGACACCTGCTGGGTCTGGGCCGCGACGGCCGTGACCGAGATCGCGCTCGACGTCCAGGAAGGGGTCCGCGACCGGCTCTCGGTCGAGTACTTCGACGCGACCTACCGCGGCGGGAGCGGCGAGGGCTGGGCCGGCGATCGGGGCTGGATCTCCGACTACGCGGCGCAGGTCCGTGCGAACCCGGTCCTCGTCCCCTGGTCGAACCCGAATGCGAGCTACCGCGACGGGACCCGGTCGTGCCTCGAGCAGCAGCGGGCCGCCGTCGAGGCGTCGGGGATCGCCACCGATCCGCACTACACGGTCGCGCGGTGCGAGGCGCGGCGGATCCCGACCTGGCGGGTCGGCACCGGAGCGGCCGTCGCGAACGTCCGGGCCGAGCTCGACGCCGACCGCGCCCTCTTCGTCGGGTTCACCCTCCCGAACGCGACGGCCCGGCGGGCCTTCCGCGAGTTCTGGGCGAACGGCAGCGAGACGGACGTCTGGGACCCGTCGCCGTGGCTGGCGGCCGACGGGGACAGGGCCGCGTTCTCGCACGCGGTGGTCTGCGTCGGCTACGACGCCCGCGACCCGGCGAACCGCTACTGGGTGATGCTCAACTCCTGGGGCACGGCGGACGGCCGGCGGCCGCTCGGGACCTTCCGGATGCGGATGGACCTCGACTACGACCTGCCGGTCTACCGGGACGACCCGGACGGCCCCGCGATCGCGTTCGAGACGCTCGCGATCGAGTTCGCCGACCCGGCCCGCGCCCCTGCGTAAGACCCCCGGGCTTATCCGCTCCGACGGCGAACTCGATCGGGAGCGGAGATGGAGACGGACGGAAGCACCGGCGCGGCGCGAAGGCGGATCGCGATCGCGAACGCGGGAGATGTGGTGGCCAAGCACATCGCGCGGGCGGACACCTTTGCCGTGTACGACTGCAGCGACGGGGTTGCCGAGCGCGGCCCGGACCTCGAGATGCCGGCCGTCTCGGTCGGCTTCCTGCTCGCGTTCCTGCAGGGGCACCGTATCGACGCGGTGGTCGCCGGGAATACGGGCGGCGGGCTCTGCGCGCTCCTCGAGGGGAACGGGATCGAGGTCGTGCGCGGCGTCGATGGAGACGTCGCGGACGCGGCCCGGGCATACGCCGCAGGCAGCCTCGGACGCAGTGATCTTCCGTGCACGGAGCACGACGCCTGCAACGGCTGCGGCATCTGCGGCTGACACCTCTTTTTCTGTCGCGGCGGCGAACCTGAACGCATGGAGCCGATCCTCGAGGCCGTCGGTCAGGACCTCGCCAACCTGAGCGACGCGGCGACGCGCGAGAACGCGTCCCGGTTCTTCAAGGAGCCCGTGCGCTGCCGGGGCGTGAAGACTGCGGCCGTCCACGCGGTCGCGCGGGAGCACTGGAAGGAGGTCGCGCCCCTCGGAAAAGCGCGGATCCTCGCGCTCTGCGAGGACCTCTACCGGACCGGGTACATCGAGGACGGCTTCGTCGCGGCCGACTGGGCCGCCCGGCTCGCCCCGGCGTTCGAGCCCGGCGACATCGCCGTCCTCGGCGCCTGGGTCGAGCGCTACGTCGACAACTGGGCCGCATGCGACACGCTCTGCAACCACGCCGTCGGCGACCTCGTGGCGCGGTTCCCGGAGACGGTCGAGGTGCTGAAGGAGTGGGCGGGGTCGGAGAACCGGTGGATGCGGCGGGCCGCGGCCGTCTCGCTCGTGGTCCCCGCGAAGCGGGGCGAGTTCCTCGCCGACGCCCTCGCGATCGCCGACCTGCTCCTCCTCGACGCCGACGACATGGTCCGCAAGGGCTACGGCTGGCTTCTCAAGGAGGCGAGCCGCACGCACCGCGACGAGGTTCTCGCGTTCGTTCTCGCCCGCCGTGAGGTCATGCCGCGGACGGCCCTCCGGTACGCGGTCGAGCTGATGCCGCCGGGAGCTGCGAGCCGAGGCGATGAAGAAAGGGTAGAAGAGAGCGTCTCAGGCCGAGGCCTCGGCCGGGGCCGGCTCGAGCAGGTCCGCGGGCGCCGCGATCCGCGTCGGCTTGTTGGCCTCGGGATCGGCGTAGTGGGCCCGCACTGCGGCCACGGGGAGCATCGCGCGGAAGCCGCCGGCGAACCGGCAGATCACCATCCGGCCCGAGTCCGCATGGTAGCAGAACCCGGCCTCGAACGGGACCTCCTGGCCCTTGCGGGTTCGGAGCCGGTAGAGCGGGACGGGGTCGTGGCCGTCGAGCAGGGCGGGCACGTCCTCGGCCGAGACGTGGTAGGAGCCCCGCTCCGGCCCGGCGATGATCTCGAGCCTGAGCGCCGCGTGCTCTCGGGTCGCGAGGCCGATCGTGACCCACCGCGGGCTCCGGGAACGGTGTTCTGACGTCATGGCTTTATCATAATATATATGGCGCGATGCACTATAAAGGCGTGCATTCGGGCCGTTTTTCCGGAAACGACGGGGGAATTGCGGCGCGGCGGGCCCGGACGGGCAGGCGAAAAAAGTGGTGCGGTTCAGCGGGGCAGGGCCGCCTCGAGCCGCTTCGCCACGGCGTCCCAGTTCACGATCTGCCAGAAGTTCTCGATGAACTTCGCCCGGTCGTTCTTGTAGTCGAGGTAGTATGCGTGCTCCCAGACATCGAGGACCATCAGGATCGCGCACGCTGGATAGACGTTGACGTTGTGCTTCTCGATCTGCATGATGATCGGCCGGCCGGTCATCTTGCAGAGCGTCAGCGCGGCCCAGCCCGATCCCTCCGCGCTCGTCGCGGCGGCCGAGAACTCCTTCTTGAATCGCTCGAACGACCCGAACTCGGCCATGCACGCGTCGGCCAGAGGCCCCGAGGGCATGCCGCCCCCGCCCTTGCCCGCGGGGGCGAGGTTCTTCCAGAAGATCGAGTGGAGCGTGTGGCCGCCGACATGGAACGAGAACTCCTTCAGCGTCGCCTTCATGTCGAGGTCGGTCCCGTTCTTCCGGGCTGCGTCGAGCTTCTCCAGGATCGCATTCGCTCCGACCACGTACGCATTGTGATGCTTGTCGTGGTGAAGCCTGAGCTGCTCCTCCGAGATCGCCGGGGCAAGATCGCCGTAGCCGTAGGGCAGCGGCGGCAGGGTGTAGAACTTCTGTGTCTCCATATCGAATCACCTGGTTGTGGGGCCTGACGGCCGGAGTATGCTCGACAACAGGGGAGATAAATCATCCGGCCGATAGCGAACGGTATCGCCGTGCCCGTGACCGTCGGGGAGGCGGAAACATTCAATATGGCTCGGGGTCCACATGGCCCGACAATGAATGGGAGAGCGGGGTGGACTGAAGAAGCGGCCGGATGGCGGCGGTGTGTCGCGATCCTGCTCCTCCTCTGCCTTGCGGGCACGGGCGCGGCAACGGCAGCGGTCACGATCCTCCCGCTCGGGGACTCGATCACCCACGGCGGCACCGGCGACGGCGGCATCTCGTACCCGACGTACCGCGCCTGGCTCTACCAGGATCTCAGGACGCTGGGCTACGACGTCGACTTCGTCGGCTCGCTGGACAAGCCGGATACCCCCGCAGGATCCGATCCCGATAACGAGGGCCACCCGGCGTACACGAGCCGGGCAGGTCCTCGCGGAGCTCCCGGCGTGGCTCGAGGCCTACCCGCCCCCGCAGGTGGCGCTCGTCCACCTCGGCACGAACGACGTGCTCGAGGGCGTCCCCGCCGCCACGACGATCGCGGACCTCCAGGCGATCGTCGGCGTGCTCCGGGCGCGGAACCCCTCGATGACGATCCTCGTCGCGCAGATCATCCCGACCTCGGTCGGCTCGACCAACACGGCGATCGAGGCCCTGAACCGGGAGATCGCCGGGCTCGCGGCCCTCTCGACCCCGCAGTCGCCGGTCGTGATCGTGGACCAGTACTCGGGGTACGACGGCGACGCGGACAACCAGGAGGGCGGGGTCCACCCGCTCACCTCGGGCGAGAAGAAGATGGCCGCACGGTGGGAGGGCGCGCTCTTCCCGGTGCTGGCCCGCGGCGTGCCGGCCATCGTGACCACGAGTCCGACGTCGTGACCACGGTGCCTACCGTCGGATCACGGCACGACGACGAGTCCGACCGTCGTCACCACGGTGCGGACGACGATTCCGGCCGCGACCCCGGCGATAACGACGCCGACGGTTGCATCCCGGTTCGGGTCCCGGACCTATCTGATCGGCCAGGCCCCGACCCGGACCCTGTCCGGCAGCGTCGGCTCGACCCTGACCGGATCGACGGGATCCCGCACGAGCATCTCGAGCGCTGCGACCGCGCTCACGCCGCCGACGACATCCTTCAGGCGATGGTACCCGGCAGCCCGCTGGAGCGCCGGGCTGCGGTAGCCCCGCTCACTCCTCCGGAGACGGCGACGGGCCCGCCTCCCGCACGGTCCGCATCGAGGGGAAGAGGATCACCTCCTTGATCGACTCCTGGCCCGTCAGGAGCATCACGAGCCGGTCGATCCCGATTCCCACGCCGCCGGTCGGCGGCATGCCGAGCCCGAGCGCGGTGATGAAGTCCATGTCGACCATCTGGGCCTCGAGGTCGCCCTCGAGCCGCCGGCGGTCCTGGGCGCGGAGCCGCTCGAGCTGGTCGCGCGGGTCGTTCAGCTCGGAGAACCCGTTCGCGATCTCCATGCCGTTGATGAAGAGCTCGAACCGCTCGGTGAAGCCCTCCTTCTCGCGGTGGCGCTTCGCGAGCGGCGAGTTCTCGACCGGGAAGTCGTGGATGAAGGTCGGCTGGACCAGCCGCTCCTCGACGAAGAACTCGAAGAAGAGGATCAGGTGCTCGCGCTGGTTCGTCGCCTTCGCGCAGTCGGGGATCCCGTGCTCGGCCGCGAGCCGCGCGAGCTCGTCGAGGGAGAGGGCGAGGACGTCGATCCCGGCGTACTCGCGGACGGCCTCCTCCATGGTCATCCGCCGCCAGGGACGCGGCGAACTCGAGGGTCGTCCCGCCGTACTCGAGCGAGCTGGAGCCGTGGACGTCGCGGACGAGCGTCGAGATCAGGTCCTCGGTCAGGTCCATCATCTCGCGGTAGTCGCGGTAGGCCTCGTACGCCTCGACCATCGTGAACTCCGGGTTGTGGCTCGAGTCGATGTCCTCGTTCCGGAAGTTCTTGGAGACCTCGAAGACGCGCTCGAACCCGCCGACCACGAGCCTCTTCAGGTAGAGCTCGGGCGCGATGCGGAGGAAGAGGGTCTGGTCGAGGTAGTTGTGAAGCGTCGTGAACGGGCGGGCGTTCGCCCCGCCGTAGATCGGCTGGAGCGTGGGGGTCTCGAACTCGAGGAAGCCCCGGTCGCAGAGGTAGGACCGGATCGCCGAGACCACCCGGCTTCGCGTCCGGAAGGTCTCGCGGACCCGCTCGTTCATCACGAGGTCGAGGTACCGCTGCCGGTAGCGCTTCTCCGTGTCCTTGAGCCCGTGGAACTTCTCGGGCAGGTCGATCAGGGCCTTGCAGAGCAGGACGAGGTCGTCGACCCAGAGCGAGAGCTCGCCGACCTTGGTCCGGAACGGCCGGCCCGCGACGCCGACGATGTCGCCACGGTCGACCTGGCCGACGAACCGGGCGAAGGCCTCGTCGCCGAGGTCGTTCTTGCGGATGTAGAGCTGGACGCGGCCGGTCTCGTCGCCGAGGTCGGCGAAGACGGTCTTGCCGTGGTTCCGGACCGTGTACAGCCGCCCGGCGAGGCGGAGCCGCTCGTCGGCCGGATCGTGGCCGACCTCGTCGAAGCGTTCGCGGAGATCGGCCACGGTCGCCGTCCGCTCGAACGCGTAGGGGTAGCAGGCCACTCCGCAGGCGCGGAGGGTCTCGGCCTTCTCGCACCGGACGGGGTCGAAGGGGTCGCTCTCGTTCTGCTCTGTCATGCTGAAATCTGCCGCTCCCGTGCACGTCGGGCGCGCTGTACGCGCCGGAATGCCGTATAGCGTTCCGCCCGAACGGTATTAATACCGCGGGGGCCGGAGCCGGCGCAGGCATTAAGACCCCCCGCTCCGATGAGGATGCGCGGAGAACGCATGACCATGACCGACAACGAGCAGTGCAGGGAGGCGCCGCCGGACGAGTGCCGGCGCATGATCGAGGAAGAGGGCTGCCGGGTTCTCGACGTCCGGACACCGGCCGAGTTCGGCGCAGGGGCACCTCGCGGACGCGGTCAACATCGACTTCTACGCGCCCGACTTCAAGGAGCGGCTGACGAAGCTCGACCGGGACCGGCCGTACGTGGTCTACTGCAAGAAGGGGATGCGCGGCGCGAAGGCGATGGAGATCCTGAAGCAGGCGGGCTTCTCCCGGGTCTACAACATCTCGGGCGGCTACGACACCTGGTGCGCCCGCGGTCTGCCCGTGCAGCGTTAGCACGGCTCTCTACTTTTTAAAAAAGGGTGATCAGCGCCGCCGAGCGGCGATCAGCGCGAGCGCGGCGAGCCCGGCCGACTGCGAGCGGAAGGATGTCAGCGCCCGCCCGCGTCGCGGTCGTGTTCACCGGGACGGTGGTGCGGGCCGTCGTCGTGCCGGCCGGCGTGGTCGCGATCGCCGTCTGCGTGACCGTCGCGTTGGCCGCCGGCGGGATCATCACCGCGTCGACCACGTGGATGACGCCGTTGCTCCCCTGGATGTCGGCCTGAGTCACCACCGCCCCGTCGACCCTGACGCGGCCATTCTCAACCGTTACGTTGACGTTCTCTCCCTCGACGGTCTTGACCACTTTCATGGCCGTCAGGTTGTCGGATGTGTACCTGCCTGCGGCGACGTGGTAGGTCAGAACCCGTGTCAGCTCCGTCTTGTTCGCGAGCAGCCCCTGGAGGGTGCCCGGCGGGAGTTTGTCGAAGGCCGCGTTGGTCGGCGCGAAGACCGTGAAGGGACCGGTGCCGTTCAGCACGTCCACGAGCCCTGCCGTCTGGAGCGCGCTCACGAGCGTGGTGAGGTTCGGGTTGGCCTGGGCGATCTGCACGACTGTCTGCGTCGAGCCCGTCCCGCCGGTCGGCGTCGCGTTCGCGCCCGCCGTGCCGGTCGCCGTCACCGTGGCGGTCGCCGTGCCCGTCCTGGTCGCCGTGACCGTCGCCGTCCGCGTCACGACGCCCGTGTACTCGTCGCTGCCGCTGCTCACTCCCTGGGGCGGGACGAACGGCACGCCGGTCGCGATCCCTGTCGTAATCCCGGTCGTGATCCGGTGGTCGGCACCGTGGTCATGATCGTGATCGGCGTGGTGATCGCTCCCGTCACGTTACCGGTCACGGTAGTGGGTCCCGTGGTCAGGGTCGGCGCGACCGTGCCAGTCACGGTCGTCCCCACCGGGACGGTCGTCCGGGCACGACCGTCCCGCCGCCCGGCCCACGGTGAAGATCCCGGGGTTCGAGAGCGAGGACGCGGTCAGGTCCGTGAACTCCGTCTCGCTGATGCCCACGTGCGACCGGACGCTCGTGATCGCGATGCTCATGGTCGACTGTCCCGGCGTGACACCCTTGAAGTTGATGTCGGCGATCGCGACACGCCCGGTCGGATACTTGTTGGTGTAGTCAGCGAAGAGATCGCCGAGCTGGTTGTTGCCGCTCGGGGTGGCCGCGACGGAGTTGCCGACCTTCCAGTCGGTGCTCACGTACTGGATAATGGCCGGGTCCCAGCTGAGGGTGAGGATCACGCTGTCGGCCGGCGGCTGCCACGTGTTGTCCATGTAGAGCGTTGCGATGCCGAACTGGCCGACACCCACGCCCACGGTCGTCTGTTCGATCGAGAACGTCCCTATCCCCGCAGCGCCTGCGAGCGGATACCCCGCACGAACGCGAGCAGGAGAAGGGCCAGCATCACCTTCAATCGATGCATGGCCTCCAGTACAGGGTAAGGGCATATATATACGTTGCTGAAAAAGGGCAAAAGCGGTGATATTTCGGTCCCGGATATCGAAACTAGTGGTTCTGGGGAGGCTGCTCGTCGTCGAGCGAGAACGGGTCCGGCAGGCCTTCGGCAAAGTCCTCCGCCTCCTGGGTCCCTTCGTACCGCATCGACTTCCACAGGAAGAAGCCGACGATCGCGAACGTGATGATCGGCGAGACCCAGACGGGAATGGGGAGGCCGAAGCTGTCCAGGAGCATGATCACGCCCAGGAACCCGATCGAGTACATGGCCCCGTTCTTCAGGAACGGGTAGCGCTTGACCTGGTCGACGTGCCGGATCGTGACCTCACGGACCACGAACGCTCCGATCCCGTTGCCGATCAGGATCAGCGGGACCGAGAGCGTGAACGCGAACGCGCCGATCACGCCGTCGATCGAGAAGGTCGCGTCGATGATCTCGAGGTAGAAGATCTTGGACCAGTCCGACATGGAACCGCTGGCGAGCCGCTTCTCGGCCGCTTCGGCGTTCATCCGGAAGCCCGAGACGATGAAGAACGCGGTCGAGCCGACGACCGCGCCGAAGGCCATCAGCGGGTTCCGGCTCATCGTGAACCAGACGATCAGGAGCAGCACGAGCGAGGCGACGGCGTAGAACCAGACCCCCTTCTCGAGGATGAACCGCTCGCCCCGAAGGCCGAAGTGCTTGGGCTCGACGAAGAGCCAGTGGAGGAAGAGGAAGATGAGGAACGTCCCGCCGCCCGGAGAGCAGGATCGGGGCCGAACGCTCGATCGCCTCGTGCACGCGCGGGTCGCTCGAGAAGGTCGCGGTGAGCGCGCCCATCAGGCCGAGCTCGGGCGTCGCGGCCCAGACGATCATCCAGGGCAGCACGCCGCGGACCACGAAGACGGCGACGAAGAGGCCGTAGACCAGGAACCACCGGCGCGCCTTCTGCGACATCGTCGTGAGGACCTCCGCGTTGATGATCGCGTTGTCGATGCTGCTGATCGTCTCGAAGACGACGAGGCCGGCAACGATCAGCACGGAGGAGAGCAGGTCCATCTTTGCCGTACTGACTCGCCGAGGAGCGCCCTTTAATGCTTCGGCACGGGGGAATGCAATCATCGTCGGGGCCGGCCCGTTCCGGGTCCATGACGGCATCGGGCCTCGAGAATGAGCCAGTTCAGACCTGCCGCGACTCCCGTCGGAACGAGCCTGGCTCCCCGGGATGCTGGAAGGATCTGGCCGAGGACCGGTCCGGAAAAGAGGAGAGGGTTAGAACCGTCTGCGCACGCCGATCAGCAGCGCGATCCCGGCGAGCCCAACGATCGAGACCAGCATCGCGTCGAAGCCGGACGCTGTCGTGGTGGGCAGAATCGGAGTCCGTGTCAGGGTCGGTGCCGGAGTCGTGGTGGGCGGGATCATCACCGTGTCGATCACGTGGATGACGCCGTTGCTCGCCGGGATGTCGGCCTGGATCACGTTCGCCCCGTCAACCCGGATGCCTCCCTGCGGCTGGATGGTCACCGGGAGGGGCATGCCCTGCACCGTCGGGAGAGAGGACATCGAGGCGATGCGTGTCGACAGGTAACTCCCCGGCACGACGTGATAGGTCAGGACGCTGGTGAGGGCGGTCTTGTTGGCGAGCAACGCGTTCAGCGAGCCGGGGGGCAACGCGTCGAACGCGGCATTCGTCGGTGCGAAGACCGTGAACGGTCCGTCACCGCTCAGGGTTCTCTCGAGGTCGGCAGTATCCATCGCGGTGGCCAGCGTCGAGAAGTTCGGGTTGGCCTGGACGATCTGGACGATGTTCTGGGTGCTCGTCGCTCCGGTCGTGGTCTGGGCCGCGCCTGCAAACGATACGCCGCAGAGGGCGAACAGGAGCAGGGCAATGACCAGTTTGCTCGGATCCATGGCGATTAATACTAGGATATCCTATTTAAACATTCTTCTTATTATAATTGTATATGAATTTCTTAATCTTCTCGCTGTCCTGCCCCGGTGCCGACCGGCTGCTGCTGTGCCGGAGGACGGTCCATTCCGAGTCCGCACGATGTCCCGTGATCCGCGCACCGATTATCCCAGGATGGCGCGTGCCGGCGACAATCGCCACAATGCCCGTGAGCCGGATCGGGATCAACGAAGGCATCACGCCGGCAGGAAACACGATACGTCGGCGTGGCTTTCTCGGCGAGGCAGACGCTCGGCAGCAGCAGGGGACGAACGATCATCGCTGCGCCGATGCGGCACGCACCCTCCTGCGAATGCCGGGACGAAGAGTGAGATATCTTAATCGGAGCCGGATGCGCATCCCTACCGGTATGAGTACGCCGGTCCTCCAGGTCGCGCTCGACCTGCTCGAACTCCCCCGCGCGCTCGCCATCGCGGAGGAGGCGGTCGCGGGCGGCGCCGACTGGCTCGAGGCGGGCACGCCGCTGATCAAGAGCGAGGGGATGGCCGCAGTCCGGGCGCTCGCCGAACGGTTCCCCGACCGCGAGATCGTCGCGGACATGAAGGTCGCGGACACGGGCACGCTCGAGGTCGAGATGGCCGCGAAGGCCGGCGCGACGGTCGTCTGCGTGCTCGCCGACGCCGACGACGCCGTGATCGGAGAGGCGGTCCGGGCGGCCCGGCTCTACGGCGTCCGGATCATGGCCGACCTGATCAGCGTCGCGGACCCGGTGACGCGGGCGGGGCGGCTCGCGGAGCTCGGCGTCGACATCCTGAACTGCCACGTCGGGATCGACCAGCAGATGATCGGCCGGTCCTCGATCGAGCTCGTCGAGGCGCTGGCGGAGACGGTCGCCCTCCCGCTCGCGGTCGCGGGCGGGCTCGATGCGGAGACCGCCGCGGAGGCCGCAGCGCACGGGGCCGCGGTCGTGATCGTCGGGGGCGCGATCGTCCGCTCGGCCGATCCGGCCGCCGCGACCCGGCGGGTGAAGGCCGCGCTCGCATCCGGCGGAGGCGCGGAGCGCGACGGCCCGGTCGCCCGAGGAGGAGATCCGGGCCCTCTTCGCCACGGTCTCGGCGCCGAACGTGACCGACGCGATGCACCGGACGGGGGCGATGATCGGCGTGGTCGCGCTCTCGCCGGGGGTGCGGATGGCCGGGCCGGCCGTGACGGTCCAGACGTTTGCCGGCGACTGGGCGAAGCCGGTCGAGGCGATCGACGTGGCCCGGCCCGGGGACGTGCTCGTGATCAACAACGACGGCGGCACGCACGTCGCGCCGTGGGGCGAGCTCGCGACCCTCTCGGCGCAGAACAGGGGCCTGGCCGGGGTCGTGATCGACGGCGCGGCCCGCGACGTGGACGACATCCGGCGCATGAGCTTCCCGCTCTTCTGCCGCGGCACCTGCCCGAACGCGGGCGAGCCGAAGGGCTTCGGCGAGATCAACGCCGAGATCCGGTGCGCGGGCCAGGTGGTCCGGCCCGGCGACTGGATCGTCGGCGACGAGAGCGGCGTGGTCGTGGTCCCGCGCGAGCGCGCGTACGAGGTCGCCCGGCGGGCGGTCATGGTGCGGGAGACCGAGGAGCGGATCCGCGAGGAGATCCGCCGGGGATCCACGCTCGCGGCGGTCTCCGAGCTCCTCAAGTGGGAGAAGCGGCGGGGTTCAGGCGAAGGCCGATGACGGGATCAGCTCCTTGCCTGCGGCCGTGATCGCGGCGATCGCGGCCTCGGGCCGGTCCACGCGGAGGATCAGCACGGCCCCGTCCGGCCCGCTGTAGGCGTAGCTGTACTCGATGTTGATCCCGGCCTCGCCGAGGAGGCGCGCGACCTCGTACAGTCCGCCGGGCTCGTCCCGCATCCGGACCGCGATCACGTCCGTGAACGCGACGTTGAACCCGTCCCGCGTCAGGCGATCGTGCGCCCGGGCCGGGTGGTCGACGAGCGCCCGGACCACGCCGAAGCCGCTCGCCTCGGCGATCGAGAACGCGAAGATGTTGACGCGCTCCTCCTCGAGCGCGTGCGCGATCGCGGCCAGACGGCCGGGCCGGTTCTCGGAGAAGACCGAGATCTGCCGGATAATATACTCGTTTGCTGCCATCAGAGCACCCTCCTGTCGATGACTCGTTTCGATTTCCCCTCGAATCGCGGCAGCGAGCCGGGCTCGACGAGCTCGACATCGACCGCGACGTTCAGCGTGTTCCTCAGTTTGTGCGCGACCCGGCGCTGGATCTGCATCAGGTCCGCGATCTTGTCCGAGAACGCCTCCTTCCGGACCTCGACCCGGACGAGCATCTCGTCGAGCGCGCCCTTCCGGTCGACCACGATCTGGAAGTGCTCGCCGACCTCGGGGAGCTCGAGGAGGGCGTGCTCGATCTGGCTCGGGAAGACGTTGATCCCGCGGATGATCAGCATGTCGTCGACCCGGCCCGTGATCCTCTCGATCCGCGGGTGGGCCCGGCCGCAGGCGCAGTCCTCGTCGATGACCGAGGTGATGTCCCCGATGCGGTACCGGCACATGGGCAGCGCCTCCTTCTGGAGCATGGTGATCACCAGCTCGCCCCGCTCGCCCGGCGCGAGCGGCTCGCCGCTCTCGGGGTCGATGATCTCGATGAGCGCGAGGTCGCGCCAGACGTGGATCCCGTGCTGCTCGGCGCACTCGGTGAACATCGGTCCCGAGAGCTCGCTCGTGCCGTAGATGTCGTAGGCCTTGATGCCGAGCCACTCCTGGATGTGCCGCCGCATCTGCTCGGACCAGGGCTCGGCCCCGAGGATGCCGGTCCGGAGCGAGGTGTCGCGCCCGAGGTTGATCCCCATCCGCTCGGCCACCTCGCCGATGTGGAGCAGGTACGACGGCGTGCAGGCGATCGCGGTCGCGCCGAGGTCCTGCATCAGCTCCGACCTGCCGCTCGGTGTTCCCGACCGAGGTCGGGAGCACGGTCGCCCCGATCCGCTCGGCGCCGTAGTGGGCCCCGAGGCCGCCCGTGAAGAGGCCGTAGCCGTAGCTGACCTGGATCACGTCGCCGCGCCCGAGGCCGATCGAGGTGAAGGCCCGGGCGAGGGACTCGGTCCAGTTCTCGATGTCCTTCTCCGTGTACCCGACCACGGTCGGCTTGCCCGTCGTCCCCGAGGAGACGTGGTACCGGACCAGCTCCTCGCGCGGCACGGTGAAGAGCCCGGTCGGGTAGGTGTCCCGGAGGTCCCGCTTGTACATGAACGGGAGCTTCCGGACGTCCTCGAGCGACCGGATGTCGTCGGGGTGGACGTTCGCCTCGCGCATGCGCTCGTGGTAGAGCGGCGAGAACGCGTAGAGCCGGTAGGCGAGGGTCTTCGCGAGCCGGTACTGGAGCCGGTCGAGCTCGTCCGCCGGCATCCTCTCGAACCTGGGATTCCAGGTGTTCACAGCGTGCCCCTCCGGTCGATCACGCGCTTCGATTTGCCCTCGAAGCGCGGCAGGCTTCCGGGCTCGACCAGCCGGACCCTCGTCCGGAGCTCGAGCGTGTCGCGGAGCGCCCGGACGATCCGCGCCTGGAGCCGCGCGAGGTCGGCGAGCTCGCCCGAGAAGTACTGCCGCTTGATCTCGACCTCGATCGTCATCTCGTCGAGGTGGCGCTCGTCCCGGTCGACGTAGACCATGAACTGGTCGCCGACCTCGGGCAGGCCCATCAGCACGTGCTCGATCTGGCTCGGGAAGACGTTGATCCCGCGGATGATCAGCATGTCGTCGACCCGGCCCGAGAACCGGGCGATCCGCTGCATCCGGCCGCACGGGCAGTCGTCCTCGAGGAGCATGGTGATGTCGCCGGTCCGGTACCGGATGAGCGGCATCGCCTCCTTGACGAGCGGGGTCACGACGAGCTCGCCGCGCTCGCCCGGGCCGAGCGGCTCGCCCGTGGCCGGGTCCACGATCTCGACCAGGTAACTGTCGTGCCAGATGTGCAGGCCGTCCTGCTCCTGGCATTCGAACGCGACACCGGGGCCGTAGAGGCTCGGAGAGGCCGTAACTGTCGTAGGCCGTCACGCCGAGCCGGTCCTGGAGTTCCGTGCGCGTCGCGTCCGACCAGGGCTCGGCCCCGAACATCCCGACCCGGAGCGAGGGAAGGTCCGTGCTCCATCTCCTCGGCCACCTCGGCCAGGTGCATCGCGTACGACGGCGTGCAGTGGAGGGCGGTCACGCCGAAGTCGTCGATCATCTCGATCTGGCGCCTGGTGTTGCCCGTGCCGGCCGGAAGCACGGTCATGCCGACCTTCTCGGCCCCGTAGTGGAACCCGAGCCCGCCCGTGAACATGCCCATGTTGACCGCGTTCTGGAAGATGTCGTCGGCCGTGAGCCCGACCATGGTCATGTTCCGCGCGATCAGGTCGGACCAGTGGTCGAGGTCGCCGCGGGTGTACCCGACCACGGTCGGCTTGCCCGTCGTCCCCGAGGTCGTGTGGATCCGGACCACCTCTCTCATGGGCACGGCGAAGAACCCGAACGGGTAGCCGTCGCGAAGGTCCTGCTTCTTCGTGAACGGGAGCTTCCGCACGTCGTCGAGCGTCCGGATCTCGTCGGCGCGGACGCCCTCGCGGGCCAGCAACTCCCGGTAGAACGGGACGTTCTGGACCCGTTCCAGCGTCTCGCGCAGCCGCCGGAGCTGGAGCGCCTCGAGGTCGGCGGGCCGCATGGTCTCGTGCAATTCGTCCCAGTACATTGGCGTGGTCGCAGAGGGAGAGCCCTCTGCGTTCTCCTGCAGTGATCTTTGCCCCGTGCTGGCATTAAGCACGCGCTTTCAGCCGATGTGGTGCTCGCTCGGGACGCGGTCGAGCAGCATCCCCTCGACGAGCACGGGCATCAGGCGGCGCCCCTCCTCGATCGCGAGCTTCAGCCGCCACGCGCGGTCGGCGTAGATCGTGAAGATCGGCTGGCGCTTATCGACCCGCTCTCCGGGCTTGGCATGGAGCTGGATCCCCGCGCCGTGGTCCTGGGGCGCGCCTGCGAGCCGGGCGAGCGAGACGAGGGACGGGTTGTTCAGCTCGACGACGTACCCGGACTCCGGGGCGTTGACCACGTGCGTGTGCTCCCCGAGCGGGATCGACGCGGCCGTCACCGACGGGTCGCCGCCCTGGACCTCGATGATCTGCTTGAACTTCGCGAGCGCCTTGCCCGACGTCAGGATCTCCTGGGCCATCGCGTACCCCTCTCCCTGCGGGGCCTTGCCGGCCATCTCGAAGACGATCCCGGCGAGCGAGAGCGACTTCTGGATCAGGGACTGGGGCTCGGTCGCGCCCTCGAGCACGGCGAGCGCCTCCTTCACCTCGAGGGCCGGGCCGATCGTGTGGCCGACCGGCGCGTCCCCGTAGGTGATGGCGCACTCGACCCGCATCTTGAGCCGCTCGCCGAGGTCGATGAACTCGCGGGCGAGCTTCCGTCCCTCGGCGACGTCGGCGATCTTCGTGGTCCGTCCGACCGGGATGTCGATCACGACCAGGTTCGCCCCGACCGCGAACTTCTTGGCCATGACCGAGGCGAGCATCTGGCCGCGCGCGTCGATCTTGAAGGGGTACTCGACCACGATGATCCGGTCGTCGGCCGGCGCGATGTTGGTCGCGCCGCCCCAGACGATCACGCCCCCGACCTTCTCGGTCATGGTCTGGACCTCCTCGGCCGAGAACTCGACCGGAGCGAGAACCTCCATCAGGTCCGCCGTGCCGGCCGCGCCCGTGATCGCGCGCGACGAGGTCTTGGGGATCTTGAGCCCCGAGGCCGCGATCACCGGGACCACGAGGAGGGAGATCTTGTTGCCGGGGACGCCGCCGATCGAGTGCTTGTCCACGATCGGCCGGTTCGAGAACGAGAGCCGGCTGCCCGTCTCGACCATGGCGAGGGTCAGGTGCTCGACCTCGTCCATGTCCATGCCGTTGATGTAGTTCGCGGTCACGTAGGCCGAGAGCTCGGGGAGGGAGAGGTTGTCGGCGACGATGTCGTTCACGATCGTCCGTATCTCTTCGCGGCCGAGCTTGGTCTTGTTCATCTTCATCTTGATGAACTCGAGCGAGGCGGGCTTGGGCGCCTCCCAGGCCTCGACCTCGGCCCCGTCCACGACCTCGAGGGCGCAGTGGATCGGCCCGTAGAGCCCGATGGTCCCGGGCTCGATCATGACGTCGGTCATGTCGATGTGGGCCGGGACGGCGCGCCCGTTCGCGTGGTTCATCACCCGGAGGCGGTCGCCCTCGATCACGCCGATGGTCCGTGCGTCGTTCCGGTTCAGGAGGACGCCGCGGTCTGCGATGTCCAGGGTCTTTGCAGTGAGCTTCATGAACGGTCCGTCCTGCCGCCGACGACGGCATCGGCGCTCTCCCTCGTACTGGAGCACGGAGAGGTGGGAACAGGGTGCATAAATAGCAGCCGCCTCCCCAAGGGCAAGACCTTTATCCCGCCGCGGGCGACGTATCTACCGATGAGGACGGCCCTCCTCTGTCTGCTCATGCTTCTTCTCCTCGCCGGCGGAGCGGCCGCCGCCGAGACGAACCGCTACAGCTACCTCTACGGTCGACCGGGTCGCGATCAACCTCTCGGGCCCGGAGGCGACGGTCGTGGCCGACTACCGGATCGATCCGGGCATCCGGCCGCTGGTCGCGATCTTCGGCCGGGGCGACCTCCACCAGAAGGTCCGGCGCGTGCTCGGGTTCGAGGACGCCAGGGTCGTCGAGCTCAGCCTCGACCGGGCCGTGCTCGTGGTCGACAAGGCCTCGATGGACTACGGCGAGGGATCGTACTGGTTCCCGGCGCACACCTTCGGCGTGGTCGTGCCGTCGCTCACGGTCTCCAGCCCGCAGGAGACGCGGCAGTTCACCCGGACCGACACCTTCCCGCGCGGGATCGGCTACTTCGGCCCCTCGGCGACGCCGGCCACCGCCTGAACGGCGTCCAGGGTCCGGACGAGCCGGGCCGGGTTGCCCGCGATCACGCAGTGCCCGTCGGGGAACGAGTGGGTGACGACCGAGCCGGCCCCGACGATCGTGTGCGGGCCGAGCGTGACGCCCGGGCAGGATCACCGCGTTCATCCCGATCCAGCAGCACTCGCCGAGCTCGACGGGTTTGCCGGGGAGGTGGCGGCAGAGGTCGGCCGGGTCGTGGTTGGCCGTGATGATCCCCACGTTCGAGGCGATCCAGGTCCCCCGGCCGATCGTGATCGGCGCGGAGAAGTTCTGGAAGTACTTGCCGGTCATCTCGTTGAACATGTTGATGTCGTCGGGGTGGAACCGCAGGTTCCGGCCGGTCGAGACGACGTGCAGGGGCGAGACGGGCCAGGGGATGCGCCGGTTGAACTTGAGGATCTTCTGGAAGAGGATCCCCCGGAGGACCCACTTCCAGCCGACGAAGGAGTCGTCGAAGTAGACCCCGACGAGGTATCGCCGGTCGTAGACGAGGCCGCCGGCGAACCGGAGGCCGGCGACGATGTAGGAGAAGAGCCGCTTCTTGGTCGCGGGCGAGAGCATCAGCCCTCCGGTCCTGGGTTCGCAGCGGTCGTGCGGCTCGGTCATGGTCGTCAGAGCTTCCGGTAGTAGATCGCGGGGTCCTGCTCCTTCCAGCGGGAGAAGACCCCCTTGACGTCGACGACGACGGGCGTGCCCTTGCTGATCCGCCGGACGTCGTCGATCGTGAGCCCCGTGAACCGGTCGTGGGGCACGTTGACGATCAGGCAGTCGGCCTCGACACCCTCGAGGTCGTCGAGCGGGCGCACGTTGAAGCGGGCGATCTCCTCCTCCGTCAGGAGCGGGTCGTAGCCGTAGACCTCGGCATGGAACTCGCGGAGCTCGGCGATCATCTCGTGCGAGGGGCTCTCGCGCGTGTCGGGCACGTTCTCCTTGTACGTCAGCCCGAGGATCACGACCGTCGAGCCGCGGATCACCTTGCCCGCGTCGTTCATCCCCTTGATCGCGAGCTCGGCCACGTGCTTGGGCATGTAATCGTTGATCGAGCGGCCCGCAAGGATCACCTGGGGGTGGTACCCGAGCTCCTCGGCCTTGTACACGAGGTAGTACGGGTCGACGGGGATGCAGTGGCCGCCCGACCAGCCCGGGACGGTAGTGGTGGAAGTTCCACTTGGTGCCTGCGGCCTCGAGGACGGCCTGGGTGTCGAGGTCCATCCGCTGGAAGATCAGGGAGAGCTCGTTCATGAGCGCGATGTTCAGGTCGCGCTGGATGTTCTCGATCACCTTCGCGGCCTCGGCCGTCCGGATGGACGGGGCGCGGTGGACCGTCGTGACCAGGCTGTAGAGCGAGGTGAGGAGATCCGTCGTCTCCTCGTCCATCCCCGCCACGATCTTGACGATCCGGGGGAGCACGTGCTCGTCGTCGCCGGGGTTGATCCGCTCGGGGGAGTACCCGATCGAAGAAGTCCGTGCCGCAGACGAGGCCGGACTCGGCCTCGAGGACCGGTGCCATCAGCTCCTCGGTCACGCCGGGATAGACCGTCGACTCGAGCACGACGACCGCGCCCGGCTTCAGGTTCCGGCCGATCGTGGCCGCGGCCGATGCGACGGGCCCGAGGTCGGGGTCCTTGGCCCGGGTCACGGGCGTCGGCACCGCGATGATCACCACGTCGGCCTCGCGGATCCGGGCGGGGTCGTCCGTGACCTCGATCCGGTTGCCCGGGGTCTGTCGGATCCGTTCGAGCTTGGCAGGGTCGATGTCGTAGCCGAGCGTGCGCAGGTGCGAGGAGAAGGCCTCGGCCAGCGGGTATCCGACGTAGCCGAGCCCGACCACGCAGACGGTCAGGGCCGTCACGTTCTGGCAAACCATTGTATCGTCTCTTTCAGGCCGTCTGTGAGCGTGTATCGCGGGGGCGTAACCGAAAGCGTCGCGCGGCCCGGGAGATGTCGGCGAGCGAGTCGCGGACGTCGCCGGGTCGGGAGGCCTCGTGGATCGGGTCGACACGCGTGCCGACGAGGTCCATGATCGTGCCCGCGAGTTCGAGAAGGTCGATCCGCCTCTGGCAGGCGATGTTGTAGACGCCGACGGCGTCGCTCTCGGCCGCGAGGATGTTCGCCCGGACCACGTCGCGGATGAAGGTGAAGTCGCGCGTCTGCCGGCCGTCCCCGTGGATCACGGGAGGCTCGCCCGCGAGGATGCGGGTGATGAAGTTCGGGATCACGGCCGCGTACTGCGACGCCGGGTCCTGCTTCGGACCGAAGACGTTGAAGTACCGGAGCGCGACCGTCGGCAGGCCGTAGAGCGAGGTGAAGACCCGGCAGTAGTGCTCGTCCGTGAGCTTGGTGACCGCGTACGGCGACATCGGGTCCGGGGTCATGGTCTCGACCTTCGGGAGCGTCGGGGTGTCGCCGTAGACCGACGAGGACGAGGCGAAGAGGACCTTCTTCACCCCGGCGTCGCGCGCCGCGATCAGCACGTTCAGGGTCCCGTTCACGTTCACCAGATTCGATTGCGCAGGGTTCTCGACCGAGCGCTGGACCGAGGGGAGGGCCGCCTCGTGAAAGACGAAGCGGGCGTCCCGAAAGGTCCGCGCCAGGAGTTCGGTGTCGAGGATCGAGCCCTGCTCGAACTCGACGTCCAGGCCCGAGAGGTTGGACTCCCGGCCGGTGGTGAGGTCATCGAGGACCGTCACCTCGTACCTGCTCGAGAGCTCCTCGGCGAGATTGGAGCCGATGAACCCCGCTCCGCCGGTAACCACGACCTTCATTCCTAAACAGGTCGTCACGGGGAATATAAAAGCTATCGAGGGTGGCCCGGAGGCTCAGCGCTCGAGGGTCCGGATGTGCTCGCGGGCCCCCGCGGCGACCTTTTCGCGCCCCTGGAGCGCGGCCACGTCGGCGATCGCCTCGAGGACATGGACCGAGTCCTCGAGGAACGAAAGAATGTCGGCCGGGAAGAGGTCGATGCCGTAGACATCGGCGAGATGGGCGCTGATCTGGCGGTGGTCGAGTCCGGCCTCGCGGAGTTCGACCACGAGCGCGGCAAAGCGTCGCTCGGGACAGCCGCAGTTGCGGAGATTTTTTGCAGCCGCACCGGAGGAAGTCGGCGATGAACTCCAGGAGCTGCGCCCGGGTGGTCGGGTCGAGCCGGTCGAAGTCGAGGCGCGACGAGAGGGTCTCGAGCACGAGCCCGTGGAAGGCCTTCTCGGGCAGGCGGAAGCCGGCCACGCGCTCGAGCCGTCGACTGGACCTGAACCGGGCCTTCTCCGCGATCACGACGACTCGCCGGCCTCCTCGTCGAAGTTCTTGAGGGACTTCATCGCCTCGCCCATGGTCTCGATCTCGACGAGCCAGTCGTCGAAGAGGGTCGGGTCCTCGATGTCGTCCTTGACGTACCGGGCGCAGCACGCAGCCCCGCCGATCACGGCCGCGCCGATCTCGGCGGCCACCTCGAGGGTCTCGTCCGCGCCCTGCGCGGCAAGGGTCCGCCCGCGCTTGACCAGGGCCTTGACGTCCTTGTCGTAGTCCCCGGCGATGAACCGGCGGCACGCGGCGAAGAGCACCAGCACGGACTCCTGGACCGGGCCGACCAGCTCGACCAGCGGTCCGTCGGGGAGCTCGGAGAGGACGATCGCCTCGACGTCGTCGATCTTCTGCAGGGCCTCCTCGGCCGAGAACCGCTCGTTCTGCCAGAGCCGGACGATCTTCAGGACCGAGAGGGTGATGTCCTCGGAGAACGCGTAGAGCATCGCGATCCCTTCCGGAAGGTCGTCGCCGCCGTCCCCCTCGAAGTCGGCGTCCGCAAGGGTGCCGAGCCAGTTGTTCCAGCGCTCCTGGTTGTAAAAGATGTAGAAGAGCTTGAGGGGGGGCTCCTCCGCCGCGCTCTTTCCGGCCTTCCGTGCCATTCACATACGTGTATCCGTGGCCGGTTAAAGTTCTTTTCATCGGAAAAGGAGGCCGAATCGGCGGCGGATGCCCGGATGGAAAAGAATGGCGAGGATCGAGCCGACCGGCGGGCTGCCGGCCTGTGGCGGCTACCGCCGCCGACCCTTCTTCTGCGGAGCGGCCGGTTCTGCCGCCTCGCTGTTCACGGGGTCGAGCTTGCGGATCGAGACCGCGTTGATCACGGCCTCGCCAACCGCGACGTACCGCTTGATCACCTGCCCCAGCACCTCCACCCGGTCTCCCTTCCGGATCTTCTCGGTCGGAGACGTGAACATCTTGACCGAGATCTCGCCCGTCCTGTCCCCGACGAGGAATGTCGGCCGGTTCAGGAACTGGAAGTGGGTCTCCTCGACGATCCCCGATGAGCCGGACGGGCTCCGCGAGCATCGAGAGATTGACCTGGTTCACCCGCACGGTCTTCGCCTCCCGCTCGTAGACGGGGACCAGGGCCGCGTACTCGTGCTGGCTCATGTAGTTGAGGACCAGGGGGATGAGCAGGATGAAGACGAGCGTCGGAATCCCCCAGATGAGCAGGGAGCGGTCGCCGGTGACGTAGAACGTGTAGAGGAGAATAAAAGTGAGGAAGAGGAAGACCGCGATCGCAAGGATCGAGGGCCTCACCCTGATATTACCGATCTTCATTTGGTGGTCTGGCCTACTTCAGCGCCTGGATCTCCTTGCGGAAGGCGATCCAGTAGAGCAGACCGACGAAGATCATGCCGCCCACGATGTTGCCGAGCGTGACGAGGATGATATTGTTCGTCCACATGGTGACCCAGTTGAGATTCGCAATGCCTGGCAATGTCGCTATCTGCGCCTCCGTCAGGTAGGGCATGGTCATGAGCCCGGCCGGGATGAACATCATGTTCGCGATCGAGTGCTCGAGGCCGGACGAGACGAAGGCCATGATCGGGAACCAGATCCCGAAGAACTTGCCGATCAGGTCGTCGGCGCATATCCCGAGCAGGACGGCCAGGTTGACGAGCCAGTTACAGCCGATACCCTTGAGGAACGCGGACCACATCCCGGCAACGCCGAAGTAACTCACCTTTGCGATAGCGATCTGGACGGCCCTGACACCGAAGGCGCTCGCCGTGATCGTGCCGGTCGCGCTGACCGAGGTGTACGGGCCGTAGGTCATGATGTACGCCCATACCAGGGAGCCGATCAGGTTCCCGATGTAGACCCAGACCCAGAGGTTCAGGACAGCTGCCCACGAGACCTTGTGGATGAAGGCTGCGACCGGCGCGAGCATGGCGTCGCCGGTGAAGAGTTCGGCACCCGTCAGGATGGTGATGATCAGCCCGACAGGGAACACGGCGCCCAGGATGAGCTGCTGGATACCCGGCGCGAGGCGAAGCCGGCGTTGACGAAGCCGGCGCGGTCGCGGCCGCTCCGGCCGGATGCCTGTACTGCAGACGGTCGCGAGACCCGCGCCCATCGCGATGAATGCCCCGGAGAAGAACCCGCGGAGCACCATGTTCCACGAGGGCAGACCGATCTTGTACTTGCCGGCGTCGCCTGCCTTCGCAACGATTGCTACTGGTGGATGAAATGCCATTGAACGATACACCTCTCTGAATCATGCACCTATACCAGCAACTTATTAAACGGTCGCGTATAGGTCAATGTAAAAATCCTTTGTGGTCTTATAAAAAATTTGCCATTTGTTTTCCAAAAAACCCGAGAATCTCGCTCCTCTTCGCGAAGGGCCCGGCGGGCGTGGTAACGACATTGCATTACAAAACCAGGCAAATCAACAGAATTAGGCGAGATGCGGTCTTCTATCAGCGTGATTCCCGTACATAATCCTTTCTCTCCATCGTGCGCCGTCCGAACGGCGCGCGATTTCACCCCCGAAAAACGGTCCTCTCCGGGGGTGATGCGGCATCTGACGAACTCCGTATCGTCCGACGCTCGTGTCGGAGGAAGATCTGCGCTGATCTCGACCGTTCGTCTCCGGAGCGGTGAATGCGCCCTGCTGCTTGGACCGATCTGCGGGACGTTTCTGTCTGTTTGGAAAAGTTTAACCCTGCAGGTCCGGAACCTGTACAGACGCACAATTAGCGGTAGATCATCGATACGGAGGCTTCAAGATGGCGGAGATGAATGAGGAGAGCGAGATCGTCCGGGAGTTTCGCGAGAGAGATGCGTGGGGGCTCTGCACCTGCATCGATCTCAAGGGATGCGACCCCTGCGGCGATCCGCGATGCCGAGCGAATTCGGCAGTATGTGATTGAGGTCTGCGACCTCATCAGGATGAAGCGCTTCGGCGAACCGCAGGTCGTCCATTTCGGCCCGAACGACCGCGTCGCCGGGTACTCCATGACGCAGTTGATCGAGACCTCGCTCATCTCGGGGCATTTCGCGAACGAGGCGAACGCGGCGTACATCGACATCTTCAGCTGCAAGGAGTACGAGCCTGAAGTGGCGGCCGAGTTCACGCGCCGGTTCTTCGGGGCCGACTCGGTCGCGTTCCAGGTCGTGCTGAGGGCGTAACCCTCCTCTCTTTTCGTTCGCCGTCGGTTCCGGCCGAGCCATCGGCTCGCCTCCGGCGAAGCAGACAGCTGGTATCAACCGGAGCGGACGGTCCGCGGCGGCCGTCGATAAAAAAGGCGGGGGTTATGTGGCGGCCGGGGTGCCGTTCGTCGTCCGGGCCGCGGTCGTGTCGATCGGCGGAGCGACGGTCGTCGCCCTCACCGTCGGCGTTGCATCGGCAACGGCCGTCGCCGGGACCGGAGCGATCGCGTCGGCGTCGGAATGGCATCCGGAGGCAGGATCACCGCGTCGATCACGTGGATCACGCCGTTGCCCGCCTGGACGTCGGTCCGGTTCACCAGCGCGTCGTCGATCTTCAGGCGGCCGTCGACCTGCACCGTCACCGTGACGGGCTCCCCCTGGAGCATCCTGATCTCGGGCATGCCGGTCACGTTGGCCTCCGTGAACCGGCCCTCGGCCACATGGTGGCTGAGCACCGAGGCGAGCAGGGTCTGGTTCGAGAGCAGCGCGTCGAGGGTGCCCGGGGGCAGGGCTTCGAAGGCTGCGTCGGTCGGGGCGAAGATCGTGTAGGGCCCGGCGCCGTTCAGGGTGTCGGTGAGCCCCGCCTTCTGGACCGCGCCGACGAATGTCGACAGGTTCCGGTCGGTCGCGGCGATCTGCATGAGCGTCTCGACAGTCGGCGTGGCGGTCGGGGTTGCAGTTGCGACAGGGGTGGCGGTCGCCGTCGCCGTTACCGTGGGAGCAGCGGTCCCGGTCACGGTCGTCGCCGGGGCCAGGTCGCCCGCAGTGGACTCACTCCCCTTCGTCGCCGCAGGCGACGGAGTGGTGGAGACAGGGGTGGTGTTCGGGCTCGCGGCAGGGGTCGTCGGAGGAGCCGTCGTTGCGACTGTCGTCGCGATGGTCGGGACTGCCGGGACGGGGACGGCCGGGGTGGCGGAAGCCGTCGCCGTCACTGTTGCCACAGTCGTCGTCGAGGCCGTCGTTGTCGGGCCTGCCGCGGTCACGTTTGCCGTGGTCACGGCCGGCGTCACCGCGCTCGTGCGTTGCCGCCGCAGTCGCCGACGGCGTCGAGTTGGGCGAGGCGGTCGCCGTCGTCGTCGCGTTCGCTGGCGTTACGTTCGCCGTCGCCACGGTCACTACAGGCGTGGTCACGTTCGCCGCCGCCGTCGCGGTCGCTACCGGCGTGATCGCCGGCGTCGGGGCCGTGGTGTTCGCATCCGCGACCAGGGCGATGGCGCGCTGAGGAGGTCAGGGTGCCGGCCGCCCCGAACGCCATGTAGTCGATGTTGTGGTACCCGCCGAGGACGAGGCGGAGCACGTGCGGCCCGGCGGTCAGCCGGACCTTCTGGGTCACGTTCGTATACGTCTCGTAACTGCCCGTGTTCGGCACGGTGAAGGTCGTCGCCGTGACGCCGTCGACCTGCATCCGGATCTGCGTGCCCGACTGCGGGCTCGAGACCCGGAAGACCACGTCGTAGTCGCCGGTCCCGCGGGCATTCACCGTGTACTTCAGCCACTCGCCCGGACGGATCCAGCAGACCACGGGGGTGCTCGCTGCGTCGCTCTCCTCGATGTCCACATCCTCGCTGGTGCGGTAGACGCCGCCGAAGTTCGAAGAGGTCGTGTCGTAGTAGCCCACGCCCTCGCCGCCTGTGTTGAAGTCCTCGGCCTGGATCACGCCCGGAACGATGCCCGTCGCGACGGTCGGGACCGGTGGCGGGGCGGCACGCCCCACGCTCGTCGGAGGCACGATCGGCTGGTCGTGGTCGTGGTCGGTGTCGGGTCCAGCGTTGCCCTCGCCGGTCTGGAACTTGATCCAGTTCACGTTCGAGTAGCCGTTGAAGTAGAGCCGGACCACGTGAGATCCGGCCGGGAGCGAGACCTGCTGGACGACATTGGTGTAGGTCAGGTAACTGCCCGTGTTCGGGACCATGACCGTGCAGAGGTCGGCGCCGTCGACCTGCATCTTGAACGAGCTGTCCGACTGCGGGCTCGAGACGCGGAACGAGACGTCGTAGACGCCGGCCTCGGCCACGTTCACCGTGTACTTGAGCCACTCGCCGGACCGGACCCAGCCGACCACGTAGCTTCCCTCGCCGCTCGCCATCTCGATGTCGACGCCCTCGGACGTGCGGTAGGCGCCGCCTTCGTTTGTCGACGTCGTGTCGTGGTAGGCGACGCCCTCGCCGCCGGTGTTGTAGTTCTCGGCCTCGATCTTGCCCGGGATGGCGGCCCCCGCGGCCGTGGCAGTGGTCGGTGGCGTGGTGGGTCGGTCGTCCCGACGCTCGTGAACTTCATGCAGCAGAGGTTGTGGTACCCGTTGGTCGAGATCCGCAGGACGTGCTTGCCGGCGGTCAGGGTGACCTGCTTCTTGACCTCGGTGTACGTCTCGCAGCTGCCCGTGTTCGGGACCGAGACCGTGGCCGCGTCCGTGCCGTCCACGGCGAGCTTGAAGGAGGTGCCCGAGTTCGGCGTCGCCACCTTGAACGCGACGTCGTAGGTGCCGGCCTTCGTGACGTTCACCGTGTACTGGAGCCACTCGGACGGCCGCATCCAGCCGATGACGTGGCTGCCGGCCGCGTCGCTGTACTCGATGTCGACGCCGTCCTCGGCGGTAGGCGCCGCCCTCGTTCTCGGCCTCAACGTCGTGGTAGCCCACGCCCTCGCCGCCGGCGTCGTAGTCCTCGGCCTCGATCGTGCCGGGGATCACGCCCTTGCCGACACCGGGCGTGGGCGTCGGCGTCGTCGGCGGGGTCGGGCCCGTGACGGTCGGCGTGGGTGTCGGGGTCGGCGTGGTCGTCGGACCGGTCCGATGCCGTTGATCGTGATCTTGTTATTGTATGCGTTGTAGGCCCGGATCAGCGTATCCTTATTCGCGCCGGTCAGCAGGATGTCGAACGTGCAGCCGGTCACGGGCCAGGGATCGTTCGGGTGGTCCTCGCGCAGCCCGAGGCAGACGGCGCCGCTGCGACTTCTTCGGGTTGATGATCCTGAAGTTGTCGAAGACCGCGCCGGAGGTGCCCCAGGCGTAGAGCGCGTAGGTCCGGGCGTTCTTGGAGGTGCAGTCGTTGAACTTCAGGTTGGAGCCCGTCCGGACCTGGAAGGCCTTGTCCGAGCCGTCGTCGGTGCAGGAGTTCAGGATGACGTCCTTGGCGCTCTGCCAGACCCAGAAGCCGTTGTTCTTGTTGTTCCTCGACTCGCAGCCGGTCAGGGTGACGCCGCAGGAGAGGTAGAAGCCTGTCTTGTAGAAGGCGGTGTCGAGGTTGTTCCGCCAGCCGTTGTTGACGGCGACGCAGTTGGTGACCCGGCTGTTGACCTGGACCGGGATGGCCTGGTTCGGGTCCTCGCCGTTGTAGAAGTTCGGCTCGAAGTAGAACCCGGACTCCCAGCAGTCCTCGGCATAGCAGTTGTTGACCGACCAGGTCGTACAGGTCGGCGCCCTCGTGGAAGTCGAACCCGACGGCCCAGATCTTGCCCGAGCCCTCGTTGCCGCACCGGATCGCCTTGCAGTCCTCGAACCGGATGTTCCGGTTGACCCGCGGCGATTTCTGGCCGTTGAGGTTGAACCCGGTCGACCCGACGTCCTGCGCAGTGCACCGGGTGAACGCGATGTCCTCGCAGACGCGCCCGTCGGCCCAGACGAAGAACATCCCGTTGACCGTCGGCGCGGTCTTCTTCGAGTCGCGGATCGTGACATCCTCGACCGTCACGTGCGACGTGGTGATCATCAACCAGCCGCGCTGCGTGATCGTGAGATCCTGCACCTTGACGGTGGGCTGGGCGATGTCGATGCGGGCCGCGTAGTCGCCCGCCATCGAGATGATGGTCTTATCCTGGCCCTTGCCGGTGAGAGTATTGCCGGACCTGCAGAAGACCGTGCCCGAGGTACGGAAGGTGCCTTCGGTCAGGATGACCTCGCCTCCGCGCGCAAGCGCGTCGTTGATCTCGGTCTGATCGCTGCTGCCATCGCAGACATATTGGGCGCTGGCCTTTGAGGTGGCGCTCGCGTCGCTTGCCGCTACAATCGTCGCAGCGATGGCGGTTTGCGCAAGCAGGGCGCACCCGAGGAAGAGAATTATGAGGATTTTTTTCCGAACGTTCATCTGACACCCTCAATTGTTCAATACAAGAACCTTTGAATATTTATACATTCCCTTTTACGGCGGGCATTAATTCTGCCTCCGTTTGCCAGAAGGGGGCCAATTATACATTGTATCGCGATTCGGCGTTTACTCCGCTCTCTGAAGTTATTCGCATGATTTATATACATCCTCGGGCGGAACGGGAAAAAGACCGCCATATCTTCCGCAATTCCCCGATACAGCCGAAATTAGACACGCTTTTTCGATTTCAGGTCTAATTAGCACCCATTCTCCTCCGGATCAGGAGAAGATCGGTGACAGCGCTGCCGAATCTCGGCAACGGGCCGGAAGGTGGGCATACTTTTAAGTATTGCCTTCTGCACTGGTGTCGGCCGGGAGATCGGGGGAAAGAGATTATATGGGATGCTGCCGACAATCCTGTTAACGAATATTTCGGCGGCATCATGATCACGCTCACTCCCGACGAGGTCAGGGCGCGTTTCGGCCCGCTCTTCTCCGAACGTTACCTGGTGATGGTCGACCGTTCGGCCGGCGTGGCCGAGATCCTCGAGACCTGCAAGGCCCGCGGCCCGGTCGAGTGGGACGCCATGAACCGACGGCGGGCCGGTGGAGCGCTCGAGTCCTGCACGGTCGACGGCGCCACCCTCCGCATCAGGGCCCGGCTCGGCCGGTTCCCGGTGCGGTTCGGCCCGGCCGAATCCGCGAGCGGGGGGCAGGCCCTCGAGGCGGTCGAGCTGGACGGCGACGAGGTGATCACGAGCTGGGCCGGGATCGCCGGTGCCGGCGTCGGCATCGCGGCCTGTCTACCGCAGGCTCCGGGCGTGACCCGGGCCGAGTACCCGGACGAGGCCGACCTGACGGTCGGCGGCGGCCGCGAGAACCGCGTCCGCATCGTCTCGCCCGTCTACGAGAAGATCGTGATCGGGATCGATGATACGGACACCGAGGCCGGAGGGGCCACATGGGTCCTTGCCCTGCAGTGTGCGGCCGCCTGCCCGATCGAGGATGCCCACCTCCTCGGCATGCGCCTGGTGCAGCTGAACCCGGCGGTCCCGAACAAGACCACGAACTGCGTCGGCTCGGCCCTCGTCTACGCCGTCAGGCCGGACCGGATACAGGAGCTCGAGGCGTTCGTCGCCGGGTTCGTCAACGGGCATTCGCTCTCGCCGGAGGCCGGCGTCGCGGTGCGCACGGGCATCGTCCATCCCGACGGTGCGGATGCGATGCGGCGGGTCAAGACCGAGATCCTGACACAGGCCGAGGCCGAAGCGGCGGCCGACGGTCTGAACGTGCGGTTCATCGACCCGAACCGGGGCAAGGGGCGGATCGGCGCGCTCGGCGCGCTGCTCTGGGCCGACGAGGGAACGGAGGCGGCGGGGCTCTATGGCGAACATCTCTGACCCGTATACCGTACCGTATCGCCGGCTCGTGGCGATCGGGGGCGACGCCCCCGACGAGGTCGAGCTCGTGGAGTTCTACGACTGCCTCGGCGGCGCGATGTGGTCCTGCCACCATTACCGGCAGAGCCCGCTTGTCCGCGAGGCCCGCTGCGTCGGCCCGACCATCCGTTACCTCCTCTCCGAGGGAACGGTCGACCTCGCTCTCGAGGGCTCGCGCTTTCCGGCCGGGCATCGCCGGGGTCGAGCGTCACGGCGACGAACTCGCGGTCACCTATGTCGGGCTCGGCGGCGGCGGCGTCGGCGCGGCCGGCTCGCGGAGCCGGGCCGGCGGGCTTGCACGGGCCGAGGCCGACCCGTGCGGCGGGGGAAAGCGGGCAGGCGCGACCGTCTGGGTGCCGCTCCGCCGCCGGGTGCTGATCGGCGTCGACGACACCGACACCCCCGAGGCCGGCGCGACATGGACCCTCGCCCACACCATCGCGAGGGCCGTGGAGAGCGACGACGACGTCTACCTCTCGCACACGATCGTGCAGCTCTACCCGGTCCGGTTCCGGACCAAGAACTGCGTCGGTATCGTCGTGGAGTTCGCGTCGCGTGACCCTGCCGCGCTCGCGGACCGGTTCCAGGCGCTGCTCGAGGAGTACACGCTCTCGGACGAGACCGGCATGGCCGTCTACACCGGTTTCGATCCGTCCCCGCTCCGGCCGTTCGGGGAGCGGGTCAAGCGCGGCGAGATCGACCCCGGCGAGCTCGGACGGCTCCGGGACCCGTGTCTCGAACTCCGCATGGCCGGTAGGGGGGCTGTCGGCGCCGTCGCCGCCATTCCGTTTTATACGAACTACGAGGAGGCGCTTGCGCTATGGGATGGACCGATCTGAAGGCGGGGGTGCTCGCCGGGGGCGGATGCAGGATCGAAGGGCAGTGCCCTCCCGGCGCGATAGCCCGGTCGACAGCCGGCCCGGGTGCCGGCGGCGCCGGAGCCGTCTTCTTCTCCAGCGGGGGTCGGCGGGTCCGGATAGCCCTCGGGGGGTCCGGGCCGGCCGTTATGACCGTGAGGGCGGATGGAAACGCCACTCTCCGGTGCGGCAGTGAGACGATCGAAGGGCGTGTCGAACCGGTGGGCCTCCACTGCCCCCGGCAGGCCTTTGTCACGGTCTCGGAGTCCTGCGTGTACGACTGCGTCTACTGTCCGGTGCCGGGCTGCCGGGGCCCGCGAAAGACGGTCGAGGAGATCGTCGACCTCGTCGGGGCCGTCGCCGGCTCGATCGACGCAATTGCGCTGACGAGCGGCGTCGCGATCTCGGTCGAGGAGGAGGAGGAGTACGTCTGCCAGGTTGTCGCCGCGCTCGGCCGCTTCGGTCTGCCGATCGGCGTCTCGATCTATCCGACCCCTTCGACTCCGACGCAGACTCGCTGCACTCGGCGTGGCCGAGGTCAAGTTCAACCTCGAGGCGGCCACGCCCGATCTCTTCGCCGTCGTTCTGCCCGGGTCTCTCCTATGCGACGATCTGGGACGCGCTCGCCGCTTCGGTCCCGTTCTTCGGGCGCGGGCATGTCTTCTCGAACGTGATCGTCGGCCTCGGCGAGACCGATGAGGAACTCGATGCCTGTGTCGACCGACTCGTCGGTCTCGGCGTCGTCCCCGTGCTCCGGCCGCTCAATCCGGTCGCAGGTTGCCGGGACCTGGCTCGCCCGTCCGCGGAGCGGCTTACGAGGGCAGCCCTGCATCTCCGCTCGGTCCTCGGCGCCACCGGACTCGACCCGTCGGGCACCGTGAGCATGTGCGGTACCTGCACGGGCTGCGACCTGGCGGCATGGAGGGACCTGTGAACGCCGAGACGCGCGCTCGTGGCAGCGCTCCGGGCGGCCGCCGACCACTGGTACGGCGTGCCGGGATACCCCGTGACCGGGATCGCCGCGGGCCTCGACGCCCGCCTGCCGGCGAACGAGAAGGTCGGGCTCGAGCACTGCCTCGGGCACTCCCTCTCGGGCCGGCGGTCCGGCCTCGTCTGCAAGCACGTCGGCCTCAACGCCTGCGCCGATCCCCTTGTGCAGGCCACGACCCGGGGGATCTCGGCCGGAGTCGTGGTCGTGGTCGGCGACGACGTGACCGCGCGCTGGTCCGAGAACACCCAGGACTCGCGCTACTACGGCGAGCTCGCCGAGGTGCCGGTCCTCGAGCCTGACGGCGCGGCCGTTGCGGACGCGGTCGAGGAGGCCTTCCGGGTCTCGGAGGCGGCGTCCCGCATCGCACTCCTGCGCGTGACTCCGGCGCTCCTCGAGTCGGATGCCGCGCCGCCCTCACGCCCCGCGGAACCGAACCCGTCACCCTGTCCTGGCGACGATCTCACCATGGGCGGTCGAGCCGCTCGCGCCCGCCGGGGCACCCGCGACCTCTTCCGGTGGGCCGCCGATTCGCGCCTGAACCGACCGGGACGGGGCGCCGTCGGCGTCGGCGCGGCCGACGGCGACGCCCACGTGGTCACGGTCTACCCACCGCCGCCCGGGCATCGGCGCCGGGGCCGATGTCCGCGAATTCGGACGCCCCTTCCTCCGCGAGCACCGGGGGCTCCGGCCTCCGGCCGATCCGGGCGAGCCCGAGACCTACGCCCGCCGGGGCCGGCGGAGCGCCCTCTGTGCGGACTGCCCGTTTGCCCCTGTGATCGCCCTGCTCAAGGATAGGGAGCTGGTCCCCGTCTGCGACACAGGGTGCGCGCTGATGGCGATCGCGCCGCCGTTCTCGCACGGGGTCGCCGGGTACGGGCTCGGCTCCTCGATCGGGGTCGCGGCGACCAGCACCGGAGTGGCGCTGATCGGCGACTACGCCCTCCTCCACTCGGGGATCAACGCCCTGATCGACGCCCACGCTCACGGCACCCCCCTCCTCTGCATCGTGCTCGAGAACCGGTGCCTCGCCATGACCGGGCGACAGCCCCACCACGGGGTCGAGCCGTATCTCGCATGGGCCGAACCGGTCGTGCTCGACGCGACCGACCATGAGGGACTGGCGCAGGCCATCGCGCTTACCGACAGAACGACGACCATCATCGTTCGGGGCGACTGCCCCGCAGGAGCCCGTTATGCAACCCTGGAATGTTGAGATCTGCGACGTGACGCTCCGGGACGGCGAGCAGACCCCCGGCGTCTCGTTCACCTGCGAGGAGAAGGCCGCGATCGCGACCCTCCTCGACAGGACAGGGATCGAGGTGATCGAGGCGGGCTTTCCCGCCGTCTCGGCCTACGAGCTGCAGTGCGTCCGGGCCGTGACCGCCCTCGACCTCGACGCCCGGATCTGCTGCCTTGCACGCGCGAAACAGGAGGATGTCGACGCCGCGATCGCCGCGGAGGTGGACATGGTCTCGATCTTCATCGCGACCTCGGACCTCCACATACGGCACAAGTATCGCAAGCCCCGAAGCGAGGTCCTCGACGGCGCGCTCCGGATGGTCGAGTATGCCTGCGATCACGGCCTCACCGTCCGGTTCGCGGCCGAGGACGCCTCGCGGACCGAGACCGCGTTCCTCGAGGAGATGTACCGCCGCGGCGCCGAGCACGGGGCCGACCTCGTCTCGTTCGCGGACACGGTCGGTTGCCTGCTGCCGCTCGAGATGTACCGGGTCATGACCGGGCTGGTCGGAGCGAGCCCCGCTCCGCTCTGCGCCCACTGTCACAACGACCTCGGGTGCGCCACGGCGAACACGCTCACGGCGGCCGAGGCCGGAGCCTTCCAGCTCCACACCACCGTGAACGGTATCGGCGAGCGGGCCGGCAACGCCCGGCTCGAGGAGGTGCTCGTCGGGCTCTATCACAAGGGGGGCGTGGACCGGTACCATCTGGAGCACCTGCCCGCCCTCTCCGCGCTCGTCGCCGCATGCTCCGGGATCCCGGTCGGCAAGACCCACCCTATCGTCGGCGAGCATGCCTTCGCCCATGAGTCGGGGATTCACATCGCGGCCATGCTCAAGGATCCCGACACCTACGAGTACGTCCACCCGGCCGAGATCGGGGCCGAGCGGAGGTTCGTTCTCGGCAAGCACACGGGGCGGAAGGCGCTCGAGCACGTGGTCTGCTCGCTCGGGTGCCAGCTCGATGACCGGCAGATCTCGCGGGTGCTCGAACTCGTCAAGGAGCGGGGCGAACAGAAGTGCAGCGTTACGCCGGATGTGCTGATGACCCTGATCCGCAGCGTCCGCGAGGAGGGGTGATGGCGACCCTCTCCGAGCGGATCCTCGGGGCTCCCGCGGGGACCTGTGTCGACCGGGTCGTCGATTCGGCCTACGCCATGGACGGCACGGGCCTGCTCGCGCTCAACACCTTTCGCACGATCGGCCGGCCGCTCGCGCGGCCCGACCGGCTCCGCCTCATCTTCGACCACATCGTTCCCGCGAACAACTCGGAGACCGCCACTCTCCAGGCCGAGCTCCGGCGGTTCGCGAGCGAGAGCGGGATCGCGCTCTGCGACGTCGGCGAGGGGATCTGCCACCAGCTGATGGGCGAGGGCGGCGTCCGGCCGGGCGAGATCGTGATCGGCGCCGACTCGCATACCTGCACCCTCGGCGCGTTCGGCGCGTTCGCGACCGGAGTCGGCGCGACCGACATGGCCGCGATCTGGGCGACCGGCGAGACCTGGCTGAAGGTGCCCGAGACGACGAACCTCCGGCTCTCGGGCCGGCTCGGCGGTGGCGCCGAGGCCAAGGACCTCGCGCTCGCCTACGTCTCGCACCTCGGTATGGACGGCGCGACCTACCGGGCCCTCGAGTTCACGGGCGAGGGGGTGGCGACGCTCTCGATGGCGGGCCGGCTCACCTGCTCGAACCTCGCGATCGAGGCCGGCGCGAAGACCGGGCTCTTCTACGCGGACGGAGTCACCCGCGAGTACCTTGCGAAGTTCGGGGTCGAGGCGGCCTCCCAGTCGATCGAGGACGCGGACTATGCCGAGGAGCACGAGTTCGACCTCGGGGCGATCGAGCCGCTCGTCGCGGTCCCGCACCGCGTCGATTCGGCCCGCCCCGTGGACCGGGTCGCGGGCACGGCGATCGACCAGGTCTTCGTCGGCACCTGCACCAACGGCCGGCTCGAGGACCTCGAGCGGTTCGCGGCGGCCGTGAGAGGGCGTCGCGTCCGCGTCCGGACGATCGTGATCCCCGCCTCGCGCCGGGTCTTCGCGGACGCGATCCGCTCCGGCGCGCTCGAAGCGATCGTCGAGGCCGGCTGCACGGTCGGCCCGCCGGGCTGCGGGCCGTGCCTGGGCACCCACCTGGGCGTCATCGGCGAGGGCGAGGTCTGCCTCTCGACCGCGAACCGGAACTTCCGGAACCGGATGGGCGTCGGCGGCGAGATCTACCTCGCCTCGGTCGGGACGGCGGCCGCGTCCGCGCTCGCGGGGGAGATCGCGCCGCCGGAGGGAGCCGTATGAAGATCAGCGGCCCGGCGCTGCGGCTGCCCTCGGACCTCGACACGGACATCATCATCGCCGGCCGGTACCTCCGGACGAAGGACCGCTCCGTCTGGGCCGCACATGCGTTCGAGGACCTCGACCCGTCGATCGCGGGCCGCCTTGCCGGGGCCGTGCTCGTCGCGGGCCCGAACTTCGGCTGCGGCTCGTCGCGCGAGCAGGCCGCGATCGCGCTCCGGGACGCCGGGGTGGTCGCCGTCGTCGCGCCCTCGTTCGCGCGGATCTTCTACCGGAACGCGATCAACCTCGGCCTTCCCATCGCGGAGGCCGCGCTCGAGTGTGCGGACGGCGAGATGGTCGAGGTGGACCTGGAGGCGGGCCTCGTCCGGGCCGGCGACCGTCCGCCCGTATCGATCGCCCCGCTCTCGCCGCGGATGCGGGCGATCCTCGGCGCCGGCGGCCTGGTCGAGCTGCTGAAGGGCACGGCATGATCCCCGAGTGCCGCGAGGTCGGGGTCGTCAACGGCCGCCCCTGCGGCGACGCCGTCTACTTCCTGACGCGGTACCTGCTCCGGCCGGCCGGCGACTCCTTCGACCTGCTCGCAATCGAGCCCGATCCCGGAGCGACGGGGCTGATGCGCCCGGTCGTTGCCGAGCGCCTGCTGGCGGGCGCGGACGAGGTCGCGGTCCATCCCGACCGTGTCCGGCTCCACGACCGCGCCCTGCTCCTCCGGCTCGCCCGCGCAACGGGGCGGCGGTGCACGGTCTTCACGGGGCTCGACGAGCACGTGACCTTCGTGCTGGACCCGGCAGAAGAACCCCTCCTCCAGGTCCACGTGTACGACATCGAGCCTCCTCGCCCGAACCTCTCGGCCGGGATCCGCGAGATGGAGGCGCTCGGGCTCTTCGGCGACCTCGGGATCGGTTTCTGCCACCACGTCCGCGACATCCGCGAGGCCGGAGCGGAGGTCTACCCGTGCCGGGCGGCGGGCTTTCCCCGGACGCTCGACGCGGACCCGGTGGAGGCCGGCACGACCGTGGCCTGCTGCACGACCGGGCGGGAGCTGATCGACGAGTGCCACGGCGTCCCGTTCGTCCAGGCCGACACCTGCCCGCTCGGGCGGGTCGATGCCGAGCCGTTCGTGGCCCGGTGCTGCCGCTCCGAGCGGCGGGGCCTCCGGGAGGTCAACGGGCTCTTCGGCACGGTCGTTCACTGGGGCGACTCCCCGGCGCAGGTCTTCGACGCGGTGCGCGAGATGGTCGCGGCCTGGAGGGCGCGTGACGCGGATCGCGGTCGTTGAGGGCGACGGGATCGGCCGCGAGGTCATACCCGTGGCCGCGTCCGCGCTCCGCTCCCTCCGCCCCGACTGGGAACAGGTTCCCGTCGAGCTCGGCCTCGAGCGCTGGCGTCGGACCGGGACCGCAATCGACGATACGGATCTCGGGACTCCTCTCCTCGTGCGACGCCGTGCTCTTCGGCGCGGTCGAGCTCGGCGCCGAACGGCGAATACCCGAGCGTCGTGCTCCGGCTCCGGCGGGCGCTCGGTCTCTACGCGAACATCCGCCCTGTCCGGGGCGGCGCCTGCGATCTCGTGGTCGTGCGCGAGAACTCGGAGGGGCTCTACGCCGGGCGAGAGCGAATCGAGGCGGACCGGGCCTGCACCGAGCGCGTGATCACGCGCGCCGGGACCGAGCGGATCGCCCGCGTCGCGTGCAGGATCGCGACGGGACGGCGAAAGCTCACGATCGGCCACAAGGCGAACGTGCTCGCGGCGGACCGGTTCTTCCTCGAGGTCGCCCGCGGCGTCGCGTCGAGCGAGGGCGTGCCGGCCGACGACGCGTTCATCGACGCCCTCTGCCTCGACGTCCTCCGCCGGCCCGAGCGCTACGACGTGATCCTCGTCGAGAACATGTTCGGCGACATCCTCTCGGACGTGGCCGCGTTCCACGTCGGCGGGCTCGGGCTCCTGCCGAGCGCCAACCTCGGCGACGGGCACGCACTCTTCGAGCCGGTCCACGGCTCGGCCCCCGACATCGCCGGGCGCGGCATCGCAAACCCGGTCGCCGCACTCCGGTGCGCGGCCATGCTCCTCGATCACCTCGGCGACGGAGAGCGGGCCCGACGGCTCGAGGCCGCGATCGACCAAGTCATGTTCCGTGGCGTCCTGACTCCCGACCTGGGGGGGACGGCCACGACGATCGAGTTCGGCGCGGCGGTCCTCGCGGAACTGTAGAAAGAAGGGATCAGCGCCGCCGCGCGAGCAGGAGCAGGAGGAGCCCGGCACCGAGCGCGGCCAGCGGCGAGAGGCCCGCACGGGTCGGCGCGGTCGTGACCGGGACGAGAGTCGTCGCGGTACCAGCGCTCGTCGCCGCGGTCGAGACCGCCGTCGGGGGCACGGTCGCGGTTGCTGTTGTCTGCGTCGCTCCCGAGACCGTCACCGTGTACCGCGTGATCACGCCCGCCGGGTCCGAGAGGGTGACCTGGTAGGTGCCGGGACCGGAGATCGGGACAGACATCGAGAACGCCCCGTTCGCATCGGTCCCGACGTACTCGGGCCCGAAGGTGTAGTTGCCCGGTCCGGTCACGGCGATCGCGATGGAGCTGCTCTTCTTCCCGGGCGCGGTGCCGGCAACGGTCAGGTTCTGGACGTCGCTCTGGGCCGCGGGCGAGGTCACGACGACCTCCTTCGAGCGATCGGTGATGGTCACGGGCAGGCTCGTGACCGAGTCGGAGCCGAAGAAGCTCGGGTCGGCCGGCTGGACGAGTTCGACCCTGTACTCGCCCGTCGTGTAGCCCGTCGTGTCGAAGCGGGCCGAGAAGGTCCCGCCCTGCTGGACCACCAACCCGGTCCGGGCGAGCTCGGACGGTCCGCTGTAGAGGACGAGGTCGTGCGTGTATCCGGGCGGCAGGGTCGAGGTCCCGTTCACGACGAGGGGTTCGCCGGCAGTCAGGGTCCGGGGTGCATCGATTGTCACGATATAGGCCGAAGCCGCCACGATCAGCAGCGGGCAGAGGCAGAGCAGGAGAAGCAGTCGTCTCGTCATCGTATCGGCTCCAGGAAGCCCCCTCCGTGGAACGGGGGCCGGAAACACAACATTTCTATTGCCCCGGCACCTATTAAACGCTTCACGTGACGAACGAAGAGCGGCCGCTTGCATCCTGGACCGGGACGGACCGGCTCGACGACCGGGTCGTTCCGACCCTGACCGTGATCCTCAAGACCCCCGGGTGCTCCTGGCGCCGGTGCAGGATGTGCTCGTACCGCCACGAGCGGCACGGGCGGGTCGAGGATGCCGAGGCCCTGGTCCGGGCGCAGCTCGCGTACATCCGCCGGGAGTACGAAGGGCGCGACTTCGACCTGGTCAAGGTCTTCAGCTCGGGCAGCCTCCTCGACCCCGGCGAGGTGCCGCCGGCCGCGCTCGACGCGATCGGCGACGCCTTCCGCGGGCGGACCCTGATCGTCGAGACGCGGCCCGAGTACGTCGACGCCGCCCGGCTCGCCGATCTCGCCGCGCGCATCGACGACGGCTCGGTCGCCCGGCCGGTCTACGTCGCGATCGGCCTCGAGACCACGAACGACCTGATCCGGGAGAAGTCGATCGATAAGGGCTTCTCGTACGCGATGTACCTCCACGCGGTCCGCGAGGCCCGGGAGGCCGGCGCCGGTGTCAAGGCCTACCTGCTGCACAAGCCCCTCTTCCTGACGGAGACCGAGGCGATGGAGGACATGGCGCGCTCGATCGCCGAGGTCTCGCCCCACGCCGACCTGATCTCGATGAACCCCTGCACGGTCCAGCGCCGGACAGAGCTCGAGTGGTACTGGCAGCGGCGCGCGTACCGGCCGCCGTACCTCTGGTCCGTCCTGAAGATCCTGCTCGACGCCGGACGGCACGTCAGCTCCGACCCGCTCGGCGGAGGCAGGCAGCCGCGGGCCGCACAACTGCGGCGCGTGCGACCGCGAGATCGTCGACGCAATCCGCGACTACTCGCTCACCGCCGACCGGTCCCGCCTCGTCGAGGCGATGGCGATCCCCTGCGACTGTAAAAAGGAGTGGGAGTTCGTGCTCGAGAACGAGCGGCCCTACTGTATGCCGCTCACGCGGTAGGCGGGCGCGTTCCCGTCGAACCCGAGAGCACGGGCCAGCAGGGGCAGAAAGGTGCCGGCGTCCGAGACGATCCCGATCGCCTGCATCGTGCCCCGGTCCATCAGCTTGGTGACCGAGGCCGGGTTGATGTCGACGCAGATCGTCTTGACCTCGGCCGGGAGGCAGTTCCCGACCGCGATCGAGTGGAGGAGGGTTCCGACCATCAGGACCATCCCGCAGCCCGGCAGCTGCGCCCGGATCGCATCCTGAGCCGCGACCGTGTCCGTGACCACGTCGGGCAGGGGACCGTCGTCACGGATCGAGCCGGCGAGAACGTACGGAACGCCGCGCCGGACGCACTCGTACATGATCCCGCTCCTGACGACTCCCTGCTCGACCGCGGTTGCGATCGAGCCGGCCCGCAGGATCTCCGCGATCGCGTCGAGGTGGTTCCGGTGCCCGTCCCGGACGGGAGTGCCTGTCGCGAGGTCCATGCCGAGCGAGGTGCCGTAGAGGCTGCACTCGATGTCGTGGGTCGCAAGCGCGTTTCCCGCGAAGATGACGTCGATGTAGCCCTCTCGGACCAGCCATGCCAGGGCGGGGCCCGCGCCGGTGTGGACGATCGCCGGGCCGCCGACGAGCGCGATGCGGCCGCCCTCCCGCTTCAGCACGGCCATCTCGCCGGCGATCCGCCGGATCAGGGTCTCGCTCGGCCGCTCGGACGAGACCGTGCCGTGCATGAACTCGAAGGTCGTGGTCTCGCGCGGCCGCTCTGGCGGGTGGACGCGGACGCCCTCCTCGCCGACCACGACGAGGGCTCCCTCGCGTCAGCTTCGAGAACGGGAGGCACTGTGCCGTGCCGCGTGTCGGGGTCGACCGTGACCAGGCAGTCCATCTCGATCCCCTCGACCGGGAGCCAGCCTTCCCGGTACTTCACCTCGGTCGGGTAGTTCGTGGTCGAGTAGAACCCCCGCGGCGCGACCCGGTCGGCCTCGGCCGGTTCCAGGGTCGCGTCCTCGACCACGGGCTGCCGCGCGCCGAGGCGGTGGAGGTCGGAGAGGATCAGCCTGGAGCCGTGGCGGGATCCTCGCAGGCGACGGTCAGGCGCGCGTAGGACGGGTCGGTCTTGTGCTTGCCCACCTCGAACTCGAGGATCTCGAACGACCCGCCGCGGTCCATGATCCGGTCGAAGACCTGGGTCATGATCCCCGAGTCGATGATGTGCCCCTCGAGCTCGATCTCCCGCGAGGTCTGCATATGCCTTTTATCTCGTGCTGCGGTCGATATCCTTTTTTCGGTGATTGCAGTCCATTGCTTGCGTCGATTCCGCGGAGGCCAGGAACGCCTCCGCGGCCTTCAGCGCGTCCTGCGTGTTGACGTTGTGGCGGAGGCGGGGGTCGTCGAGGAGGAGCCTGGTCTCCTCCTGGACCTCGCCCATCCGGCCGCCGTCGAGGACGTTGATGCCGGCCGGAACGGCCCGGCGCCCGTCGATCTCTTCGACACAGGGCGCGTCCACCGTGCCTTCGTCTTCGACGGGGACCCAGACCGAGAGCGCCGGGAGGGCCTGGCCCTCGTAGATCGCGACGACCTCGCCGACGAGCTCGGCCGTGAGGCAGGGCAGGTCGGCCGAGACGCAGAGGACGGGTCCGTCGAGCCCGAGCAGGGCGGCGGCCTCGGCGAGGTCCTCGATGTACCCCTCCCCCGCGGTGCAGACGCAGAGCAGGTCGTGGGCCCGGCACCAGTTCTGGGTGAACGGGGTACAGGGCGAGGCGACGACCACGACCTCGAGCCCCACGCGGTCGAGGGCGTCTGCGACCCGCTCGATCATCGGCCGGCCGCGCGCAGAGCGCGAGCGGCTTTTCGCCCGCACCGTAACGTGTTCCTCGTCCGCCCGCGAGGATCAGGCCAAGCACGCCTCGAGCCCCTCCAGCAGGCGGCGGTTCTCGTCGCGCGTGCGGACGGCAACCCGGACGGCCCCGGGCAGACCGAACGAGGCGCAGTCGCGCACGCGGATGCGGAGGCGGGCGAGCCCGTTCGCGAGCGCGTCCGCGGGCACGGGGCTCGCAGCGCAGACGAAGTTCGCCGAGGCGGGCAGCGGTCCGAACCCGAGACCGACAAGACCGGCGGTGAGTCGCTCGCGCTCGGTACCGGATCCGCTGGCGCGACTCCTCGAGAGCCGGATATTCGCGCAGGGCCGCGAGCGCGAACGCCTCGGCGAACGCGTTGACCGACCAGGGCGCACGGCACCGCTCGCACCGGTCGACGAGATCGGGATCGCCGAAGCCGAAACCGAGGCGAAGCCCGGGGACGGCGAACGCCTTCGTCATGGAGCGGAGCACGAAGACACGATCGTCGTCCGCAGCGATCATCGAGGCAGACGGGTCCGCGAGCTCGATAAATGCCTCGTCCACGAAGAAACGGGTCGTCTCCTGCGTCGCGGCGAGTTCCTCTTCGACCGCAGGACCGTCCGAGGAGGGCGCCCGTGGGATTGTTCGGGTTGCAGAGGAAGCGCGCGGCCGCCCCGTCGGCCTCGATGGTCGCGCCCGCGCCCGCCAGCTCGGCCGCAACCCGGTATTCGCCGAAGGTCGGACGGTCGATGCAGACGCGGTCGCCCGGCCCGAGCGCGGCAAGGCAGAAGGCCCGGATCACCTCGATCGAGCCGTTCCCGACCGTGACCTCCTCCGCACGGCGGCCGAAGGTCCGGCCGATCGCCTCCCTGAGAGCGGGATAGCGGTCGTCCGGGTAGTGCTCGAGGCAGGCGGGGTCGGGGGTCCAGTCGACGCGCGGCGGGAAGGGGTTGAGGTTGGCCGAGAAGTCGAGCCAGCCGCGCTCGTCCTGTTCGCGCCGCGCGAGCCCACCGTGGACGGCCCGCTCCGGGATCGGTCGCTCCATTGTACAGAGTATCTGTCCGTGATCGGAGATGCAGGTTTGCGTGGCGTATGGTCCGCTTCGGGCCTTTCACGGGCCCGTACGTCCGCCGTCCCGATCTCCATGCACCGCGGAGGACGGCGGCGTAATCGTGTGAATTCAACGTATTTTGCCCGAAGAAAATAGAAATGAATATATAACAATATGCTCAACCATGAACCATCGGCGGGTCCGACACTAAGTCGCCGCTGGTCAGACGAATGGATGACAATTGTCATTCTATTGTCAGACAATCCCGATCATTATGAAGCGGATCACCATACGATTGCCCGAACAGCAGGTGGACCTGCTCGAGCAGATGGTCGAGGACGGCGAGTTCCCGACCGTCTCCGAGGCGGTGCGCGACGCAGTTCGCGGGCTGATCGAGCGCCGGGGCAATCGGATCCTGCGCGACAAGGATCAGATATCATTCAAGTTATAAGTAGGGGGTTCAGATGCAGACCATCATCAACGAAGCGCTGAAGAATGCCGAGATCGAGCGCGAACTGCTCAAGGGCATCATCAACGAGGAGGACTTCAGCGGTCAGCCCCGGATCGTGATCGTCGGGTGCGGAGGAGCGGGCAACAACACCGTCAACCGCCTCCACCACCTTCAGGTCACGGGCGCCGAGACGATCGCGGTCAATACCGACAAGCAGCACCTGGATATGATCCAGGCGGACAAGCGCATCCTGATCGGCAAGTCGCTGACCAAGGGACTCGGCGCCGGCGGCTATCCCGACGTCGGTAAGCGCGCGGCCGAGATGGCCCGCTCCACCCTCGAGGCGGTTCTCGAGGACGTGGACCTCTGCTTCGTCACCGCGGGCATGGGCGGCGGCACGGGGACGGGAGCGGCCCCGGTGGTCGCACAGATCGCGAAGGACCAGGGAGCGATCGTGGTCGGCATGGTCAGCTACCCGTTCGAGGTCGAGAAGGCGCGCCTGCTCCGGGCCGAAGAGGGGCTCGAGGCGCTCAGCCAGTCCGCCGACTCGGTGATCGTGCTCGATAATAACCGGCTCAAGTCCTACGTCCCGAACCTCCCGCTCGGGCAGGCCTTCTCGGTGATGGACCAGCTGATCGCCGAGACCGTCAAGGGGATCAGCGAGACGATCACCGAGCCGTCCCTGATCAACATCGACTACGCCGACGTCCGGGCGATCATGGGCAAGGGCGGCGTGGCCGTGATGCTCGTCGGGGAGTCCAAGCAGCAGAACAAGGCCGAGACCGTGGTCCGCGAGTGCCTCTCGAACCCGATGCTCGATATCGACTACCACGGAGCGACCGGCGCCCTGATTCACATCACGGGCGGCAGCGATCTGACCCTCCAGGAGGCCGAGGGGATCGCGCGCGATCTGACCTACGAGCTCGACTCCCGCGCCGACGTGATCTGGGGAGCCCGGATCAAGAACGAGTTCGAGGGGCGCGTCCGCGTCATGGCGATCATGACCGGCGTCAAGTCGGCGCAGATCCTCGGCAACCAGAACCGGGGCGCTCTTCCGAATCTCCAGCCCTACAGCGGTCAGACCTCCCGCACCCCCACCAAGGTGCGCGGGCCTCGCGAGCTCGCTCAGCGGCGGCTCCCTGATCGATATGGTCCAGTAACCCTCTTTTCTTTCACGGGCAGAGCAGGGCTGCCTTCTCACCAATTGCAACACCGAGACGCGCCGCGATCGGCCTGCACTTGGCCGCGAGCAGGAAGGCCACGGGCGGAAGACCGCAGGACTCCGAGAGCGACTCGTAGTTCGCCATCCCCTTGGCAATGACGAGGTCGGCACGCTCGATCGCCTCTCCAAGGTCGGGAGGGATCCGGTCGAGGGGCACGCCGATCTCGCTCCCGCCGCCGGTGGTCGTCAGGCACCCGACCAGCCGATCGAGCCCGAGCGCCCGGGCGTCCTCAAGCGTCGCATCGTTCAGGATGGGCCCGTCCCGCACCGCGACCGTCACCCGGGCACCGCGGTCGACCAGATGCCCGATCAGGAGGCGGTCGAGGACGATCTCGCCGCAGTTGTCGGTGATGTAGACCACGCGACCGAGACGCCGCTCGATCTCGTCGCAGTCGTCGATCGCCAGGCCGCGAGCGAACTCGTCCTCGAAGAAGGCGGCGAAATCGGCGGCGATCTCGTGTCCCTTGACACCGTGGTCGAAGGTGTTGCCGATGATCGAGGCCGTCACGAAGTCGCGGAAGGTGATCAGGTGCGGCTGCACTTCCCGGAGCGCGGCCAGAACGGTCGCGGTGCTTGCGGCCTTGACTTCCGCGTAGGGATCCCGCACCCCGAGCTCACGGACGGCGAGACGGTGGAGCTCGCTCGCGACAACGGGCAGCGGGACGGCGCTGTCGCGGAGCTCCGCGAGCCGCGCGGCGCAGATCGCGCTCACACGGGGAGCGTCGTCGCGGCGGCCGGCAAGCTCGCAGCTGTGGACGACCCGCGAGATAAGACAGTCGAAGCACTCGTCGGTGACCGGCATCGCGATACCGTCAGCCGGACGGACAGAAAAAGGATGGGGCCACTGCGATTTGAACGCAGGTCAGAAGACCCCCAGTCTCCTAGGATGGCCAGGCTACCCTATGGCCCCACGACCTATGACGTTGGGTCGGGCGCCATATCTATCTTCCCATCCGTCTTTTCCGGGAACGCGCCGACATCGCAGGAGGAAAATATCGGTTCCCGTCGGAATACCCGGTCTTTATCGCGAATGTAACTCTTCGTGATGGCTTAGGATTTCGAAAATGATAAATATCGTTTAGACGCTCTATACACTAATCTCTCTGATTGCGGGCATCGAAGGGCAGATATCATGTTGAAGGAACGTATTGCGGGGTTCGTTGACGAGGTCCGGGCCATCGACGGCATCGAAGGGGCCGCCCTGGTCACCAAGGACGGGGTCATGATCGGCAGGTCGTTTCCGAGAGAGATCTCCGAGAAATGGTTTGCTGCGATGAGCGCGTCCGTCCTCGCGTCGGCGGAGTCGGCGGCGAGCATCATCAGCATCACGCCCCCTGTGCGCGTCCGGATCGATGCCGCGGGCGGCTGCATTCTTCTCCACGACGCCGGCGACAAGCTGCTGGTCGTGGCCGTACTGGCGGCCGGCGCGAAGCCTGAGGAGGTCGTCTCCAGGCTCGAGCCGCTGGCTCAGCGGATCGGGGAGGCATTCTGATGTATACGATCATGGTCGTCGACGACTCCGCCTTTATCGTCGACGTCTTCGTGACCATGCTCGAACGCGGCGGGTACAGGACGCTCTCCACGTACGGCGGCCAGGAATGCCTGGACATGCTCAAGACCGAGCGGCCGGATCTGATCCTCCTCGATATCATGATGGAGCCGATGGACGGGCGCGAGACCCTCGAGCGGATCAAGACGAACCCCGAGACGAAGGACATCCCGGTCATGATGCTCACGGCCAAGCAGCTCGCCCCTGACGAGGCCCAGGAGTACGCGATCTACGTCGAGGACTACGTCCTCAAACCGATCACCCACCGCGAGCTCTACGACGTGATCGAGTACATCCTGAACCGGCGTGCCCGCATTCGGCAGGACGTCGAGGCGGCCAAGGCCGCCGGCGTCGATCAGCAGGTGATCGACGAGTACGCGCGCATCTCGAAGAGCATCGAGGTGAACCGTCGCCTGATGTCTATTCTCGAGTCCACCTACAACCTCTCGGATGCGCGCGCGCGGGTCGGCGATGAGATCGCGAGGGCCATCAGGTCCATGAACATGAATATCACCTTCCAGGAGGACCGTCTGCACCAGATCCGGAGCCAGATGAAGATCCCCCTGACCAACGCCGAGTCGGCCTGATCGCGTCTCCGCGTCCCTACGCGGACATCGACCACTGCGACGGAGAGACTCCGCCGGCAGCGCAGTTTTCAGTCCGCGCGCGGGACCGCGCAGAAGGATAGTCCCGCATCCCCCGCCTGCCTCCGACAGTCCGTCAGGAATCGGAGATGGATCCTGCGCGCCGGCCTCTCCGGGCCGGATCGGTTAAATGGCGGGCCGTATTTGGGAATTCTGCCGCTCCCGCGAAAACGGTGGAATCTTTAAAGTACTTTCCGAAAATTTATATGCTTTTCCCTCGTTGTAATAATGCTGTGTCGCAGGGACGGATGGGCTCGTAGCTCAGTCTGGCAGAGCGCCTGGCTTTTAACCAGGTGGTCGGGGGTTCAAATCCCTCCGGGCCCGTTTCCACCGTGGCGACCCTGGTTTTTGAATTGGCGATGCAGAGCGAACACCCAGACGTCCCGGGGCGGGAGGGGCAGATGAGTAGCAGGATAAACGTACTGGACCATGTCATGGTCCCCGATCATCAGGTCATGAGCGAGGATGAGGTGAAGACCCTCCTCGCACGGTATTCCATCACCTTTGAACAGCTTGCCGAAGATCTTCCACGACGATGCGGCCGTGAAGCAGATCAACGGCAAGGTCGGCGATGTCATTCAGATCGTCCGGCAGAGCCAGACCGCGGGGATCGCGGAGGCCTATCGGCTCGTGATCAGGCGGCCGAAGAAATAATCCGGGGTGATTCTCTGTTAGACCGTACCATTCTCTCAAAAGCATACTTCTCCCACGAGCACGTGGCCCGGCACCAGCTGGACTCGTTCAACAACTTCCTCGCCCACAACCTGCAGAAGGTCGTGGATGAGCAGCGGGTCATCGAGACCGATATCGAGAACCGCGGCAAGTCGAACGAACCGGTCTGGGTCGAGCTCGGCCAGGTCAAGGTCATGAAACCGCTCGTCCGCGAGGCCGACGGCTCCCAGGGCGACCTCTTTCCGAGCGAAGCCCGGCTCCGCAACCTGACGTATGCTGCGCCGATGCAGCTCGACATGACGCTCGTCCACGGCGGCGAGCGGCAGGAGCCCGTGATCACGACCATCGGCCTGCTGCCGATCATGATCGGCTCGACCGCGTGCAACCTGGCCGGCATGAGCGACGCGGAGCGGACGCTTCACGGCGAGGACCCGCTCGATCCGGGCGGCTACTTCGTGGTGAACGGCACCGAGCGCGTCCTGATGACCCTCGAGGACCTCGCCTCGAACAAGATCATGACCGAGTTCACCGAGCGCTACAACGAGCGGATCTACGTCGCGAAGGTCTTCTCGCAGTACCGCGGGTACCGGGCTCTCGTCGTGGTCGAGCGGAACAAGAAGAACCTGCTCGAGGTCTCGTTCCCGTCCGTCGCCGGCCACCTCAAGTTCGTGGACCTGATGTTCGCGCTCGGCCTCGAGACCGAGCAGGCGATCGTCGAGGCCGTCTCGACCGAGGAGGACATCCTGACCTTCATGATGCAGAACCTCGAGGAGTCCGCGTGCGCCACGGGCACGGGCGCCGTCGACTGCGGGATCATGTACGTCGGCAAGAAGCTCGCGCCGAACCAGACGCGCGACTACCAGCGCAAGCGCGCCGAGTTCGTGCTCGACAACTACCTGCTGCCGCACCTGAACTACCTGATGCCGATCGGGATGAGCGAGGAGGACCCGCTGTATCACGAGACGGTGCAGGGCGTCCGGCTCGCGAAGGCCCACTTCCTCGGGCGCATGGCCGAGGCCTGCTTCGACCTCGTGCTCGACAAGCGGCGCATCGACGACAAGGACCACTACTCGAACAAGCGGCTCAAGCTCGCGGGCGACCTGATGGAGGACCTCTTCCGGATCTCGCTCAACCGCCTGACCCGCGACGTCAAGTACCAGCTCGAGCGCGCCTCGATGCGCCACCGCGATCTCTCGATCGGGACGGCCGTCCGCGCGGACGTGCTGACCGAGCGGCTCCTTCACCCGCTCGCGACCGGCAACTGGGTCGGCGGACGGACCGGCGTCTCCCAGCTCCTCGACCGCGTGGACCACATGGCCGTGCTCTCGCACCTGCGGCGCGTGATCTCGCCGCTCTCGCGGTCGCAGCCGCACTTCGAGGCCCGCGACCTGCACCCGACGCAGTGGGGCCGCATCTGCCCGTCCGAGACGCCCGAGGGGCCGAACTGTGGGCTGGTCAAGAACTTCGCCCAGCTGGTCGAGATCTCCAAGGGCGTCCGGGACGAGGACGAGGTCCTCTCCGTCCTCTACACGATGGGTGTCGAAGGGCTCAAGGGGGAGGCGGTCCGTTGAAGAAATCGAGAGTCTTCGTCGACGGCGCCCTGATCGGGCTCGTCGAGGATCCGGTCGCGCTCGTCCAGGAGATCCGCCGCATGCGGCGGTCCAGCGGCGTCTCGACCGAGGTCAACGCCTCGTTCAAGCCGTACAACGGCGACGTGATCGTCCACACCGACCGCGGGCGGGCCCGCCGACCGCTGATCGTGATCGAGAACGGCCGCCCGCTCCTCTCCGACGAGGACCTGGGACGGCTCGAGCGCAAGGAGATCGACTTCGCCGACCTCGTCCGGCGCGGCCTCGTCGAGTTCATCGACGCCGAGGAGGAGGAGGACCTCTTCATCGCGATCAACGAGGACCAGCTGACGCCCGAGCACACGCACCTCGAGATCGACCCGGCCCTGATCCTCGGGATCGGAGCGGCCCACGTGCCGTTCCCCGAGCACAACGCCTCGCCCCGTGTCACCATGGGCGCGGGCATGGTCAAGCAGGCGCTCGGCTTCGGCTCGGCCAACATGAAGCTCCGGCCCGACACGCGCGGCCACCTGCTCCACTACGTCCAGAAACCGCTCGTGCGCACGCAGACCAACGTGATGATCGGCTCGGACGACCGTCCGGGCGGCCAGAACTTCGTGGTCGCGATCCTCAGTTATGAAGGGTTCAACATCGAGGACGCGCTCATCTTCAACCGCGCCTCGATCGACCGCGGGCTCGGACGCTCGCACTTCTTCCGGACCTACGAGGGCGAGGAGCGGCGGTACCCCGGCGGCCAGGTCGACCGGATCGAGATCCCGGACTCGGAGGTGACCGGCGCCCACGGCGAGGAGTACTACACGAACCTCGACGACGACGGCATCATCAACCCCGAGACGACCGTCGGCGAGAAGGACGTGCTGATCGGCAAGACATCGCCGCCGCGCTTCCTCGAGGAGCCGACCAGCGACCTGATCACGGTCGAGAAGCGGCGCGACACCTCGGTCACGATGCGCTCGAACGAGCACGGCATCGTCGACACGGTGATCATCACCGAGGGCGAGAACTCGTCGCGCCTGGTCAAGGTCCGCACGCGCGACCTCCGCGTGCCCGAGGTCGGCGACAAGTTCGCCTCGCGCCACGGGCAGAAGGGTGTCATCGGGCTGATCACGGCCCCGGACGACATGCCGTTCACCGAGGACGGCGTGGTCCCGGACCTCGTGATCAACCCCCACGCCATCCCGTCGCGGATGACGATCGGGCACATGCTCGAGATGATCGGCGGCAAGGTCGGCTCGCTCGAGGGGCGCCGGATCGACGCGACCGCGTTCTCGGGCGAGGTCGAGACGGATCTCCGCTCCGCGCTCATGCAGTTCGGCTTCGCGCCGACCGGGCGCGAGGTGATGTACGACGGGATCACGGGCAAGCCCTTCGCGGCCGACATCTACGTCGGCGTGATCTACTACCAGAAGCTCTACCACATGGTCTCGTCCAAGATGCACGCCCGGTCGCGCGGGCCCGTGCAGGTCCTGACCCGGCAGCCGACCGAGGGGCGTGCCCGCGAGGGCGGTCTCCGGTTCGGCGAGATGGAGCGCGACGTGATGATCGGTCACGGGGCCGCGATGGCCCTCAAGGAGCGGCTGCTCGACGAGTCCGACAAGGTCCAGCAGTACGTCTGCGCCAAGTGCGGCATGGTCGCGATGCTGGACCGGAAGCGGAACACGACCCGCTGCCTCGTCTGCGGCGCCGAGACCGACATCTACCTCGTCGAGATGAGCTACGCGTTCAAGCTCCTGCTCGACGAGATGAAGAGCATGGGGATCGCCCCGAGGATGGTCCTCGAGGACCAGGTGTAAGAGACACATGCCGAGTCCTAAACGCATTGGAAAGATCAAGTTCGGTCTCCTCTCCCCCAAGGAGATCCGGACCATGTCCGTCCGGAAGATCATCTGGGCGGACACCTACGACGACGACGGGTTTCCGTACCCCCAGGGCCTGATGGACCTGGCGCTCGGGGTGATCGACCCCGGGCTGCGCTGCAAGACCTGCGACCAGAAGGCCGCCGACTGCCCGGGCCACTTCGGGCACATCGAACTCGCCAAGCCCGTGATCCATGTCGGGTACACGCGCCTGATCCGGAAACTGCTCCGGGTCACCTGCCGCGCCTGCGGCCGGCTGCTCCTCTCCCCCGACGAGATCCAGAAGGTCTCGATCACGGCCGAGGACGAGCTCGGCGGCGACGTGCTGACCGAGAAGGACATCAAGAAGGAGCGGGCCTGCCCCCACTGCGGCGAGCTCCAGCTCAAGGTGAACTTCGAGAAGCCGACCACCTTCTCGGAGGTCCTGCTCGAGGACGGCAAGAAGATCGAGCACAAGCTGACGCCGGCCGACATCCGGGCGCGACTCGAGCGGATCCCCGACTCCGACCTCAGGCTCCTCGGGATCAATCCCGACGTGGCCCGTCCCGAGTGGACCATCCTGACCGTGCTGCCCGTGCCGCCGGTCACGATGCGCCCCTCGATCATCCTCGAGAACGGCCAGCGGTCCGAGGACGATCTCACGCACAAGCTCGTGGACATCATCCGGATCAACCAGCGGTTCAAGGAGAACCAGGACGCCGGTGCGCCCCAGCTGATCATCGAGGACCTCTGGGAACTGCTCCAGTACCACGTCACGACCTACCTCGACAACGAGGTCGCGGGCTGTCCCCCCGCCCGCCACCGCTCGGGACGGCCGCTCAAGACCCTCTCGCAGCGGCTGAAGGGCAAGGACGGTCGGTTCCGCGGCTCGCTCTCGGGCAAGCGCGTGAACTTCTCGGCGCGCACGGTGATCTCGCCGAACCCGAACCTCTCGGTGACCGAGGTCGGCGTGCCCCTCTCGATCGCGATCGAGATGACCGTGCCCATCCGGGTGACGGCCCACAACATCGAGGAGATGCGCGAGCTCGTGCTCCGCGGCCCCGAGCGGAAGTCGCTCAAGGTGCCGTGCGGCGCGAACTACGTGATCCGGCCCGACAACCGGCGCCTGCGCCTCGGCGGAGAGAACCTCGAGACGATCGCCGAGCAGATCGAGCCCGGCTACACGGTCGAACGGCAGCTCCGGGACGGCGACATCGTCCTCTTCAACCGGCAGCCCTCGCTCCACCGGATGTCGATCATGGCCCACCGGATCAAGGTGATGGACGGCAAGACCTTCCGGCTCAACCCGGCCGTCTGCCCGCCGTACAACGCCGACTTCGACGGGGACGAGATGAACCTCCACGTCCCGCAGACCGAGGAGGCCCGGGCCGAGGCCGCGATCCTGATCGCGGTCCAGGAGAACATCCTCTCGCCCCGCTTCGGCGGCCCGATCATCGGCGGGATCCACGACCACATCTCGGGGATCTTCATGCTGACCCACGATCTCCGCTGGTTCACGAAGTCCGAGATCCTCTACCTCCTCAAGTACTTCGAGTTCGAGCACCTGCCCGAGCCCGGAAAGGTCGAGGAGGACGGCACGCCGTTCTGGTCGAACAAGCAGGTCTTCTCCATGATCCTGCCCACGGGCCTGAACATGGTCTTCCGCGCCTCGTCCTGCGTCAACTGCGACGAGTGCAAGGACGAGGACTGCGAGCGCGACGCGTTCGTCCGGATCATCGACGGCCAGCTCCAGACCGGAACGATCGACAAGAAGTCGATCGGGGCCTTCGACGGCGCAATCCTGAACCGGATCATCCGGCAGTACGGTATGGAGCGGGCGAGCCATTTCATCGACGACATGACCCGTCTCTCCATCCGCGGGATCATGATCGACGGGTTCTCGTTCGGTATCGACGACGAGGACCTCTCCCGGACCGAGTACGGGCAGATCGAGGACGAGCTCAGCAAGGCCGAGGACGACGTCGACCGCCGGATCCGGATCTTCCAGGAGGGGCAGCTCGAGCCCATGCCCGGCCGGACTCCCGAGGAGACGCTCGAGATGCAGATCATGCAGGTGCTCGGCAAGGCCCGTGACCGCACGGGCGAGATCGCCGGCCGCCACCTCGGGCTCGGCAATTCGGCCGTGCTGATGGCCGTCTCCGGCGCCCGCGGCTCGATGCTGAACCTGACCCAGATGGCAGGCTGCATCGGCCAGCAGTCGGTGCGCGGCGAACGGATCATGCGTGGCTACGAGGAGCGGACCCTGCCCCACTACCGGCGGGGCGACCGCGGCGCGGACGCCCACGGGTTCATCAAGCACTCGTACAAGGGCGGTCTCTCGCCGACGGAGTTCTTCTTCCACGCGATCGGCGGGCGTGAGGGGCTGGTCGACACGGCCGTCCGGACGTCGCAGTCGGGGTACCTCCAGCGCCGCCTGATCAACGCGCTCCAGGACCTGAAGGTCGAGTACGACGGAACGGTCCGGACCACGATGGGCCGGATCATCCAGTACCAGTACGGCGAGGACGGCACGGACCCGATGAAGGGTGCGTTCGGCGATCCGGTCGACGTCAAGGGGATCGTCGAGTCGATCCTGAAGGAGGAGGTCTGATGTTCACCGACGCGATGCGCGAGCGGATCGAGGGGGCACAGCTCCCGGACGGGAACCGGCTCCCGAGCCTGACCAAGCAGCAGCTCGTGAAAGCGCTCGAGGACAAGGACGTGAGCGATGCGCAGTTCGAGCAGATCATGACCGGGGTCCTCGGCGAGTTCAAGGCTACCCGGATCCAGCCGCTCGAGGCCGTCGGCGTGATCGCGGCCCAGTCGATCGGCGAGCCGGGTACGCAGATGACCATGCGGACCTTCCACTACGCCGGCGTGGCCGAGATCAACGTCACGCTCGGGCTGCCGCGGCTGATCGAGATCATGGACGCCCGGAAGGAGCCCTCGACGCCGACCATGACCATCTACCTCTCGCCCGAGTTCAACAACGACCGGGACAAGGCGCGGATGGTCTCGTGGCAGATCGAGGCGGCACCGCTCCACGAGTTCGGCGATATCACGACCGACATGGAGAACATGCAGGTGATCGTCGCCGTCAACGAGGCCGTGCTGGCCAAGCGCAAGATCTCGATGGACATGATCGCCGAGACGGCGCAGAAGAAGATCCGGGAGCGCCGCCACTACCGCGACTTCGAGGCCGAGGTCGACGGCAAGGCCCACGTGATCACGTTCACGCCCAAGGACCAGCAGAAGTACCAGAACCTCTTCCAGCTCGCCGAGCACGTCAGGAACGTGATCGTGCAGGGAATCGACGATATCGAGCGCGTGGTGGTCCGGAAAGAGGGCGGTGAGTACATACTTTATACTGAAGGATCCAACCTTAAGGATGTCTTCGAGGTCGCCGGCGTCGATACCACGCGGACCCGGACCAACAACATCAGCGAGATCGCCCAGGTCCTCGGGATCGAGGCGGCCCGGAACGCGATCATGGCCGAAGCCCTGTCCACCCTCGGCGAACAGGGCATCAAGGTCGACGTGCGGCATATCATGCTCGTCGCCGACATGATGTGCATGGACGGCGAGGTCAAGCAGATCGGCCGGCACGGGATCGCCGGAGAGAAGGAGTCGGTCCTCTCTCGCGCCGCGTTCGAGGTGACGGTCAATCACCTGCTCGACGCGGCCGTCGCGAACGAGGTCGACGAGCTCAACGGCGTGACCGAGAACGTGATCGTCGGCCAGCCGATCCAGCTCGGCACCGGCGACGTCAAGCTGATCGCAAAGCCCAGAACGTAGAGGAAATCCAATGGAATTCAACGTATCCCTTCGAAAGGCCATCAAGACAGGGAATGTGGTGCTCGGTCAGAAAGAGACCGAGAGGTGCGTCACGAATGGCGACGCGAACATGGTCGTCGTCGCGAAGAACTGCCCCGAGGTCTACCGCACCAAGCTCGCAGAGGAATCGGGCGTCTTCGTCTACACCTTCGACGGCTCCTCGGTCCAGCTCGGCAAGGCCTGCGGTAAGCCGCACATGGTCAGCGCGCTCGCGGTCGTCGACCCGGGCGAGTCGGATATCACCAGTCTGAAGAGGGCCTGACGATGCCGGAGATCGTCCTGACCGAGGACTGCATGCGCCTGATCTCGGAGTTCGAGAGCCTGACCGGCGCGAGCTCCCGCGACTGCGTGATCGACGAACGGAACAGCCGGATCATCTTCGTGGTCAACCCCGGCGAGATGGGGCTCGCGATCGGCAAGAAGGGGGCCTCGATCAAGAAGGCCTCCGACGCGATGGGCAAGCGGATCGAGGTTGTCGAATACTCGGACAGCCCCGAACAGTTCGTCAAGAACTGCTTCCTGCCTGCCCAGGTGCTCGAGGTCGACTTCGAAGACTCCGATCGGGGTCTCGTCGCTCACGTCGACGTTCGCGATGAGGACCGCGGCATTGCAATCGGCAAAGAGGGCAAGAACATCTTCAAGGCGAAGAAGCTCTCGATGCGCCAGCATGACGTCCAGGACGTACTGCTCGGTCAGCCGAACGCCTCCTGACCCCTTTTCAACAACCTTCTTCTGTCGCTGACGCGACATCTGAAAGTACCGTGATCGAGGACGTGGACTGGCTCGTAGTGCAGGGGTCCGGCGCCCACATCCGCTCGGAATCCGACCGGCTGATTGTGGGCCAGGACTCGACCGTCACCGAGTACGCCCTCTCCGGCCTTGCGCACCTGCTCCTCCAGGGGCGGCATACGATCCAGACGGCGACTGTGAACCGTCTGCTCCGGCAGGGGGTCCGCGTCACCTTTCTCGAGCCCGACGGCGAGCCCGTGGGGGTGGTGCGACCGTACGGCGACCGTGAGGACGAGCGGCGGCGGCACCTGCAGGAGGCGATGCCGGCCCACGCCATTGCGACCACGATCGTCACCTGCGCGGCCCACGCCCGGCTCGGCCTCATCGGCGAGGACCGGGCGGCGTTCTACGAGGGGGAACTCGAGCTCATTCAGGGGCTGCTCGGAGAGATGCCCAACCTCGTGCGGCTTCAGGAGCTCCGGCGCGTCCACCGCATGATTGGAGATATGTACTTCGAGATCATGTCCCGGACCGTCCCGCCCGGGCTGGGGTTCCGGCGACGGACGGAGCGGCCGCACCGCGACCCGGTGAACGCCCTCCTCTCGCTCTCGGACGGGCTGCTCTCGGCGGCCGTTCTGAACGCCTGCATCGGAGCCCGGCTCGACCCGTCTATCGGCCTCCTCTCAAACGGCGATCGGGCGCTCGTGCGCGACCTCGCCGACTGCTTTCGGACGGAGATGGTCGACCGTACGGTCTTCGCCCTGGCCCGGGACGGGATCGATCCGGCCGCGTTCGACCGGACGGCCGACCGGTGCCATCTCGCCGACGGCCTCGTCCGCGAGGCCACTGCCCGCCTCCGCGCATCGATCGACTGCGAGCGGATCGACCGGCAGGTGCAGCGGTACGTCGCGGCCCTCGAGGACGAGCTCCCGTTCCTGATCGTCTAGAAGAGACCCTTTCTGACGGCGAACTCGGTGAAGGCCCGGGTGTCGGCCTCGTTCAGGCGGACCTCCCGAACGATGGCCCGGGGGCAGCCGTAGAGCATCGAGACGAACTTCTCCAGGATCACGTCCTCCGTCGTGGCGATGACGCGCACGCGGCCGTCGGCAAGGTTCATCACCTCGCCCGTGACGATCAGGCTGTCCGCGATCCTCTTGACGCAGGCGCGAAAGCCGACCCCCTGGACGCGGCCGGCGATCAGGACCTCGACGGTCCTCATACCCGCAGTTCCTGCATGACCTTGATGACCATGGCCAGTTCGTCGAAGATCTGGTCGCGCTGCCGGAACTCCCGGATGTTCGTCGCGGCCTCGCCTGCCATGTCCATGATGTCGCTGGAGCGGATCTCGTCGCCGGCCGCGAAGACCTTGAGCGCCATGTCGCCGAGCACGTAGACCCGGCGCGAGAGCGGCCGGATGATCTCGGCCGCGTTGATCGCGGAGCGGAGGAGCTTCTCGGCCAGGTTCTCCTGGCCCGCCTCCTTGGCCGCGACGAAGAGCTCGGTGTAGTATTTTGCCTGGAGGGCCCGGTCCGGAACCGCGTGGAGGCTCCGATCGATGGCCGCGATCAGGTTCTTCGAGAACTCGCCCGAGCGGATCTTCCGCTTCGCCTCGAGCACGCTCGCATGGATGCTGTCGGCCACCGTCTGCTGGGGGTCCTGGTTGAGCCGCTGGAGGGTCTCGTACCGGACGTCCTCGTCCTCGATCCCCCGGGCGACCTCGATCGCCCTCGCCGTGAACTGCTCGGCGTCGCGTCGCTGGGCGATCGCGATCAGTCGCTGCACCAGAGCCCGCTTGAGCACGGCCACGATGAACGGGATGTTGATCCGTTCCATCGCGCGGTCGACCTCGGCGAGGAAGACGTCGACGTAGGAGTGCTCGCCGCAGACTTCGGCGATCGGGATCACGTTCAGGAGCGCCGTCCCCCGCTCGTACGGGTTCGGGATCGCCTCGATCGAGCGGGAGACGAGGCGGAGGATGTTGCGGCAGGACCCCGTGTCGTCCCTGACCATATTCGAGACCGCGATCAGGGCCTCGATGTAGTCCTCCGGGCTCTCGATCCCCTCGACGATCGCCATGGCTCGGGGGACGTTCTCGGGGCTGTGGTTGACCGCGTGCAGACTCACGATCGAGAGCACGAGCTGGACCCGGACGAACGAAGCCCGGTCGGGCTCGACCTCGGGAAGGAGCGTGATCGCCCGCTCCAGGCATTCGTACGCACGGGTCTCGTCCGCGCCGACGATCAGGGTCGCGATGTCGGCGAGGATCAGGACGCGCTGGAACCGGTACGGCAGCCGGTCGAGCCGGACGAGGATGCCGTCGATCAGCTGATCGGCGCGTTCCCGCCGGCCCTGGCGCATGAAGAGATCCGCCAGCGTCGCCATCCCCGAGAGCTTCGTATATGGATCCTTGATCTGGTCGTTGAGCTGGCAGGCGAGGTCCATGATCAGGGTCGAGGTCTCGGCCTGATCGAGCCGCATGAGCAGGTACGCCAGCACCTCGTACGGGTCGGTGGAGTCGAGCAACTCGACGATCTCGCGGAGGCCGGCAGCGATCCGCGAGATCATGGCGTCCCGTTCGAGCGGATTGTCGATCTCGAGCGAGAAGAGCGTGAGCGGGACGAAGAAGTTGACCGCGCTCGACCGTTCGGCGTACTGGAGGACGATGTCGATCGCCCCCGCGATCCTGAGCGAGACCTGCGACGGCTTCGTGTGCTCCCGGATCAGTGCGAGCGCCTGCTGGAACGGACGGGCCTCGTCGGCGAAATCGGCCGACTGGTACGTGGAGACCGACTCTTCGAGCCGGAGGCAGCCGACGCGGATGTAGGCTTCGATCACCCGCTCCATCAGCTGCTGCCGCAGGGCCGGGTCGTCGATCATGCCCAGAAGCCGGCCCGCCTCGTCGAGTGCATACGGCGTCTTCTCGGTCAGGGCGTAGCGGATCATCCCCTGCACGATCTTGCCGATCGCGCTGGTCGCGTACTCCTTCTCGAGGAGCGAGGTCGACCAGGAGCGCATGCGCCGGAGGAGGTCGAGGTCCGACTGCCGGACCGCGAGGAGCGATGCCGCTTCGATCACGGCGAAGAGCGCCTCCGATCGGGTGTGCTGCCCCTGGATGTTCGAGGCGAGTCCGATCCCCCGCTGGAGGAAGTCCCGGCTCCGCTTCTCGACGCCGATCGCGGTCAGATTCCGGATGATGTACGCGATTGCGCTCTCGCGGATTGCGTCGACGCCGATCCCGTCCGAGAGCTCGATCAGCACCTCGGGATCGCCCTCGACAAGGAAGCCATGCTCGATCAGGATGGTGATCGAGTCGAGCAGGAGCTGATCCGCGCGTGGGTGGAGGCGGGCGAGGGACCGGATGGCGCCGATGTGCTCGACCGTGTCCGAGAACGGATGCTCCTTGCAGAGCTCGTACACGGCGCGGTACACGGCAATCTCGGCCTGGGCGGGCTCGAAGAGGGAGAGGACACGGATATTGACCAGGTCGATCTCGTCGCGGAGGATCGCCTCCTTGAGGAGGCGGATGCCGGTCTCGTCGATCTGGTGACGGTGGACCACGTCATGCGTGTCGACCCGTGCGTAGGTCTCGATCGCGTCATAGAACTGGCCGATTCGCAGAAGGGTGTTCGTGAACTGCAGGTACGTGCGCGTCGACGCTTCGCGGTCGTACAGCCGGTCCACGAGAGGAAGGACCGCAATCAGGAAGTCCGCATTCCGTGTCTTCTCCGCGATCAGGATTCCCGAGTGAATGATCTCCTTGAGCGGGATCTGGCCCGGGTCCACGATCCGACCGTTGAATTCGAGCGCTTTTTTGATGTACCAGTTGTCGCCGGTCGATTCGGCCTTCTTGAGCAGCCGGACAACCAGGTGGCGGCGGGACTCGGGAACGTCGCGCTCGAGCGAGAGCAGGGTGGAGTAGAGCTGCGATTTGTCGCGGATCCGCTCGAGCAGCTCCTGGACGAGGCACTCGAAGATCTCGGTCTGACGGGGCTCGGGCAGGTCCCGGAATGCGCCCATGAACGTATGGATGTCCGCGATCGCCCTGCGAGATCGGCGAGCGCCAGGTCATGTCGATGATCGCGAGCGTGCAGTGTATCCGGCGGATCTTCTGCAGGATGGCGCTCGCAGATATGAGGGCCTCGTACACGATCGAGAGGTTCCGCTCGGCGATCCCGATCGTGACCATCGCCGTCACGATGTTGCAGTGCAGGTCGGCCCGCTCCGAGACGTCGCCGATCTCGGGCACGAGTTCGAGCGCGCGGCGGTGGTACTGGATGTCGTGGGTCGTGATGCCCCAGGCGATCAGGGCCGGCACCAGCTCGATCAGAAGGGCCGATCGGTACTTCCTGAAACTGATCCGGGAGAGGATGCCCATGCCCCGTTCGATCAGGACCTGCCGCCGCTCACGAACCCCGGTGTCCACGAGGGTTCGGGAGACCTGGGACAGGACCCGGGACTGGTGACTCTTCCGGTCGAGCTGTCCCGCGATCCTGAGGATCGCGTCGATCCAGCGTTCATCTTCGTGGGTCAGGTAATGCGCAGTCAGACGCACGATAAGTGCGTCGACCTCCTCCTTCGCAAGTTCCTGGAGGTAGTCGAGGTACGCGGGCTCGCCCTTCTCGAGGGCGGCCTCTTCGAGGATGCGGTTGCCCTGCTGGATCTGGAGGGCGCGCTCCTTTCGCTTCTGGATCCCCGAAAACCCGCGGACGATCTCGTCGATGCTCGCGAAATCCCCCGCCTGAACGGCCTTTACCAGCGGATCGATAAGACTTTGTGAACTCTGCATCCGATGTCCTATCAATAACTTTATCTCTTTACACTATATCTCTGGAATATGGATAAAGATTGCGTTTTAAATTCCCGGGATTTTTGCCTAAAAGGCATGCATGTGCCGTAATTACGGTTATTATGGATATTCCGGCACATATCGGGAGTTGACCTGCCAGACATCGTCATTTTTCCAATATTTCACCGGAATGTAGAACGTAGAGGTGGCCGAAGGATGATAAGTTTTTCTCCCGTGCGCGTCCCGGTTGAGGTCCATGGAGCCGTTTTTCCCTCTGATGTATCGCAGAGGTCTGTAAGCCCGAGCCTCAGCATGCTTAAACCCGATGAACGCCCATTCCGTGGTGATGAAGGTCTGCATCATGTGCGGCGGCGAGGGCACCCGCCTCCGCCCCCTGACCTTTGAGCGCCCGAAACCCTGCATCCCGATTGTGAACCGCCCCTCCATCGAGCACCTCGTTGCACATCTCTCGACCATGGGCTTCAACGAGATCGTGATCACGCTCGGGTACCTCGGGTCCGTGATCGAGGAGGCGCTCGGGGACGGATCGCTCTTCGGGGTCGATATCACCTACGTGCACGAGGAGTTCAAGATGGGGACGGCCGGTTCGGTCAAGAACGCCCAGCCATTCCTCGACGGACCGCCGTTCCTCGTGGTCGGCGGAGACCATGTGACCGATCTCAACGTCCTCGAGTTCTACCGCGAGCACCGGCGCGGCGACGGCATCGTCTCGATCGGGCTGATCTCGATCGACGACCCATCGGAGTACGGCATCGCCGAGATCGATGCGAACTACGACCTGCTCCGCTTCAAGGAGAAACCGGCCCCCGGCGAGATCTTCTCCAACCTCGCCTCGACCGGCATGTACGTCTGCGACTCCGCGATCTTCGACCATATCCCGCCCGACACGAAGTTCGACTTCGCAAAGGATCTCTTCCCCAGGCTGATGGAGCGCGGCGAGAGGCTGAAGGGATGGCTGGCCCGCGGGAACTGGACCGATGTCGGCAGCCCCTCGTCGCTGCGGATGGCCGAGCGCTGGATGCTCCAGCAGATGTCGGTCACGAACATCAGCGGCAACCTCTCGATGAAGGGGGCCCAGATCCTCGGGCCCGTCCGGCTCGGCGACTCGATCTCGCTCGGCAACAACGCGAAGATCATCGGGCCGGTGGCGATCGGCTCGGGCACCATCATCGAGGAGAACGCCCTGATCGGCCCGTACACCTCGATCGGCGAGGACTGCTCGATCAAGGCGAACACCAAGATCTTCAGCTCGTCGCTCTACAACCGGATCGTGGTCGGCCCGAACAGCACGGTCTCGGGCTCGATCATCGACAACGACACGGTGATCCGCGAATGCTGCTCGATCGAGAACGACACCGTGATCGGACCCCGCTCCATGCTCCAGCGCGGCGTCGTGATCCACTCCAAGACGCGGCTCTGGCCCGAGGTGATCGTCCCCGAGGGGACGATCGTCAAGGAGCACGTCCTGAACGACCGGTTCGACACCCGCTACGAAGGCTCCTGAGGGATCTACACCCTCTTTACCAGCCGGTGCGTCAGGGCCACGAGCGGGTGGCGGGCGTAGTCGAGCACCTGGATGTCGTCGAGGGAGTTGAGGTGCATGGAACGGGCCGTCCGCTCCATCCCGAGCTCGACGTCGTCGTCGACCTCGATGATATACGCGTCCAGGTTCTCGATCCCGAGCCGTTTCGCCGCGATCGCCCGGTGGTGACCGTCGACCAGGATGTATCGGCCCGGCCGCTTGACCACGATCAGGGGCTCGGCGAGGCCCTTCCTGAGCTCGTAGATCCGCCCCTCGAGTTCGTCCTCGTAGATCTTCGACTGGGTGGGCAGCAGACCGTTGATCGGGACCGAGCCCCGCCGGAGGCTCGGCTCGATCCCGTAGAGTTTCTTGAGGGTCGTGATGAAGTTGAAGACCTTCTCGGGAGAGACATGCTCGATCTGCGAGCGGATCACGTCCGAGTTCGAGATGATCCCGACGAGACGGTTCTTCTCGTCGACGACCGGGAGCTTCTGGATCCCCGAGCGGAAGATGACGCGGGCCGCGTCGGAGATGCTCATCTCGGGGTCGGCCACGATCAGGTGGCTGGACATCACCTCCGAGATGGGGGTGGACGGGTGGGCGAAGAGGAGGTCGCGGGCCGCGATATAGCCGACCACTTCGTTGCCCCGGTCGACGACCGGAAAGCCGTCGTGATTGGTGGTCTTGATCCGTTCGAAGACGTCCCGGACCGTCCCCTTGGCGTCCACCGTGACGACGTCGTAGGTCATGTAGTCCTTGACCCGTTTCTTGTCCACACCATCATTACGCGGGTGTTTCTACTTCAAATGTTCGGTGGCGTTTCCGTCGTGAATGCGGTAGATCGGCCCGTCCTCGGCGACGAAGCCTTCGTTTCGGAGCCGGTCGAGGATCGGCCCGAGACGGGCGGGCGGAGCTCCGGTTGCGGCCGCGAGCCCCTCGAGACCGAGCGGCCCGGTGCCGAGCAGCACTTTCAGGATACGTCCCCTGAGCTGCCGCGCCGATCCCTCGAATGGGGGCTGGACCGTGTGGTGGGCCGAGCGCCGGTTCGGGTTCGGCTGCCGTCCTCGCGAGCATGGTGCCGTAGTCCATGAGCGCCCAGTACCACTCCCGTGGGCACTCGCGGTCGAGGGCCCGTTCGACGAGCGGCCGGAGCTCGGCGTCGGTCACGCCGGTGCGGTCCCGGAAGAAGAAGTGGAGAAAGACCCGCCGGACGTTGGTCTCGATGTAGACCGTCGGTCGGTCGAATGCGTAGGCCGCGATCGCGGCGGCCGTGGCCGGACCGATCCCGGGCAGGGTCTCGAGCGCGGCGGGATCGTCGGGTACACGTCCGCCGAACTCCGCGACGATCCGGGCTGCGGCCGCATGGAGGGCGAGGGCCCGGCGGTTGTATCCGAGCCCCTGCCAGGCGCGCAGGACGTCGGCCGGCGAGGCTCGGGCAAGCGCACCGACATCCGGGAAGGCCTCGAGGAACGCCTCGTACTTCGGCCGGACCCGGTCCACCTGCGTCTGCTGGAGCATCACCTCCGAGACGAGGACCCGGTACGGGTCGGTCGTCTCGCGCCAGGGCATACGTCGGCCGAAGGCGCGGTAGTGGTCGAGGACGATCCGTCGAAAGAGCACCATCGCCCGGTCCGTCGGTCCTTCGGCCTCGAGGAGTGCGCGGAACGCCTTCAGGTCGCCCGCCTCGCCCGAGAGGGTGGTCTGGTCGTCCACGTATACGGGTTGGACCCGATCACGATTAACCCTGCAGATATATACCCGCGCATCCATCCGTTTGAGCATGAGGATCGGGTACCCGTGCATCAACCGCTCGATCGGCTGCACGGCGAACCATACCTTCCGGCTCGCATCGTACTCGGACGAGCGCCTGCTCGCCACCGTGCACGCGAACCTCGCCTGTCTCGAACGGGTCCTCGCCTGGAACGTCGACCACGGGCTCCTCGCCTTCCGGATCGGCTCGGGGCTCGTCCCGTTCGCGTCGCACCCGGTCTGCACGGCGCCCTGGCAGGAGGCCTTCGCGGATCGGTTCGCTGCGATTGGAGCGTTCATACGGGGACACGAGGTCCGCATCTCGATGCATCCCGACCAGTTCAACCTCCTGAACGCGAAGGACCCCGCGATCGTCGAGCGGACGATTGCGGAGCTCATGTACCACGCGGAGGTCCTCGACCTCCTCGGGCTCGGCCGGGACGCGAAGGTCCAGGTCCACATCGGCGGCGTCTACGGCGACCGCGAGGGCATCGATCGCACGCTTCGTCGAGACGTACGGTGCGCTCGACCCCCGCCTCCGCCGCCGGCTCGTGATCGAGAACGACGACGGCCGGTACACGGCCGCCGACTGCCTCGCCGTCTCGGAGCGCCTGCGGCGTCCCGGTCGTGCTCGACGTCTTCCACCACGCAGTCTATGGCGACGGCCGGCCGATCGGCCTCCTCCTCGACAAGGTCGCATCGACGTGGGCGCCGGCCGACGGCCTCCCGATGGTCGACTACGCCTCGCAGGCACCCGGGCGGCGCCGGGGGACCCACGCGGCCTCGCTCGACGACATCGACTTTGCTCGCTTCCTCCTTGAGAGCGCCGGCCGCGACGTCGACCTGATGCTCGAGATCAAGGACAAGGAGGCGAGCGCGCTCCGTGCTCTGGCGCTCGCGGCCGGCGACCCGCGCCTCCGCACAGGGCCGTGAGCTACGCCTAAATACCTGCGCGCCCCACTGCCGGCGACGAGGTGACGCGCATGACCGACGACGCGCCCGCAAACCGGCTGATCCACGAGAAGAGTCCGTACCTGCTCGCCCACGCCCGCCAGCCCGTCGACTGGTACCCCTGGGGGGACGAGGCCTTCGAGCGGGCGAAGGCGCTGGACCGCCCGGTCTTCGTCTCGATCGGGTACGCGACCTGCCACTGGTGCCACGTGATGGCGCACGAATCGTTCGAGGACCCGGAGATCGCGCGGCTCCTGAACGAGGCGTTCGTCTGCGTCAAGGTCGACCGCGAGGAGCGGCCCGACGTGGACCAGATCTACATGACCGTCTGCCAGCTCCTGACGGGCTCGGGCGGCTGGCCGCTGACGGTGATCATGACCCCGGATCGGCGCCCGTTCTTCGCGGGGACCTACTTCCCGAAGGAGAGCCGGTTCGGGGCCACGGGCATGCGCGAGCTCGTCCCGCGGATCGCCGCGATGTGGCGGGAGCGGCGCGACTCGCTCGTCGAGGCGGCCGACGAGGTGACGGCATCGCTCGCGCAGGCGGCCGGCGCTCCGGCGGGGGGCGAGGTCGATCCGGGCGTACTCGACCGCGCGTACGAGGCGCTGAGGATCCAGTTCGACTCGGTCCACGGCGGCTTCGGGCAAGCGCCGAAGTTCCCGACGCCGCACCACCTGCTCTTCCTGCTCCGGCGGTGGCGCCGGACAGGCGAGCCGCATGCGCTCGAGATGGTCGAGCGGACGCTCGCCGCGATCCGGCGCGGCGGGGTCTACGACCAGCTCGGATACGGGGTCCACCGGTATTCGACCGACGCCCGCTGGCTCGTCCCGCACTTCGAGAAGATGCTCTACGACCAGGCGCTCTTCGTCCTCGCCTGCGTCGAGGCCTTCCAGGCGACGGGAAAGCCGACCTACCGGCACACGGCCGAGGAGACGATCACCTACATGCTCCGCGAGCTCCTCTCGCCCGACGGCGCGTTCTTCTCGGCCCAGGACGCCGACACCGAGGGCGAGGAGGGGAAGTTCTACCTCTGGACGAAGGACGAGATCGACCGCGCGCTCCCGCCCGAAGAGGCCGAGGTCTTCCACCAGGTCTTCCGCGTCAAGACCGGCGGCAACTTCATCGACCCGGTCCATCCCGAGCAGCGCGGGAAGAACATCCTCTACCGGGCGATGACGGTCGAGGACGCGGCGGCCGGCCTGGGCCGGCCCGCGCGCGAGGTCGCGATCCTGGTCTCGGCCGCGCGGGAACGGCTCTTCACGGTCCGGAACGGGCGCGTCCGGCCGGCCGTCGACGACAAGGTGCTCGCGAGCTGGAACGGCCTCGCGATCGCCGCGCTCGCGTCGGCCGGCCGGGCCTTCGGCCATGCGCCGTATGTCGACGCGGCCGTGCGCGCCCTCGATGCCGTGCTGACCCGCCTCCGGACACCCGACAACCGGCTCCTCCACCGCTACCGCGACGGCGAGGCCGGGATTGCGGGCCAGGCCGAGGACTACGCGTATCTGGTCTGGGGTCTGCTCGAGGTCTACGAGGCGACCTTCGACCCGTTCCGGCTCGCGACCGCGAAGGCGCTCATGGACCGGATGATCACGGACTTCTGGGACGACGAGAACGGCGGTTTCTTCTCTGCGACGGCCGAGGCGACCGACCTGCTCGTCCGGCAGAAGGAGGTCTTCGACGGCGCGTACCCGTCCGCGAACTCGGCCGCGTACCTCGACCTCCTCCGCCTCGCCCGGCTGCTCGGCGACCCTGCGTACGAAGAGCGGGCCGCGGCCGTCTCGCGGCTCTACGCGGCCCCGCTCGACTCGTCGCCGACGATCGCGACGCTCTTCCTCTCGGGCTTCGACCTCGCGGTCGGGCCGTCGCAGGAGGTGGTGGTCGTCGGCGCGCCCGGCACGGCCGATACGTCCGCGATGCTCGACGCGCTGCAGCGGGCATACCTGCCCTCGGCGACCGTGCTCTTCGTCTCCATCGACGAGACGGGCGAGGTCGCCCGGCGGCTCGCGCCGTTCACGGCCGAGATGGAGATGGTCGACGGCCGGGCGACCGCGTACGTCTGCACGGGCCGAGCCTGCGACCGGCCCGTGACGGAGGTCGCGGCGCTGATGGAGCGACTTGAGGCGGCGGCGGCTCGGCCTGACCCCGAGTCCATTCCACGGGATGAGCGTACGATGCACCCCGTTCGGAGCATGCTGCGGGTTCGAGTGGCGCACCTCCGGCACGGGAGAACCAATCATTTTCCCGGGTTACTGCAATACCTTAGCATGCACATGTGCCGAGCTGAGAGGGGGTGCACCCGGTGAAGGTGGTATCGGTCGTGGGAGCGCGGCCCCAGTTCATCAAGTGCGCGCCGTTATCCCGGCAGATCCGGAGACACTTCGACGAGGTCCTGGTCCATACCGGTCAGCACTACGACTCGGGAATGTCGGACGTCTTCTTCGAGGAGCTCCGGATCCCCCACCCCGATCACCACCTCGGCGTCGGTTCGGGAACGCACGCAGAGCAGACCGGCGCCATGCTCGTCCGCCTCGAGGAGGTCCTGCGACAGGAGAGGCCGGACCTCGTGCTCGTCTACGGCGACACGAACTCCACGCTGGCCGGCGCGCTCGCGGCCGCGAAGCTCCATATTCCCGTCGCTCACGTCGAGGCGGGCCTCCGTTCGTTCGACCGCGCGATGCCCGAGGAGGTGAACCGCGTCCTGACCGACCACATCTCGACCCTCCTCTTCTGCCCGACTGCGACCGCAGTCGGAAACCTCGAGCGCGAGGGGATCCGCGAGGGCGTCCACGTCACGGGCGACGTCATGGTCGACGCGCTGGAGTTCAACCGGGTCCTCGCGGCGGAGCGGTCGACCGTGCTCGACCGGCTCGGGCTCACGCCCGGCGGCTACCTCGTCCTGACGATCCACCGCGCCTCGAACACCGACGACCCCGCCGTGCTCGGCGCGATCCTCGAGGCCGTCGGCGAGGCCGATCTCCCCGTGGTCTTCCCGGTCCACCCGCGGACCCGGCACGCGATCGCGGCGCACGGGCTCGAGCTCCCGGCGAACGTCCTGGCCGTGGAGCCGCTCGGGTACCTCGACATGCTCCGGCTCCTCGAGTCCGCCCACCGGCTCCTGACCGACTCGGGCGGGATGCAGAAGGAGGCGTACGTGCTCGGCGTGCCCTGCGTCACGCTCCGCGACACGACCGAGTGGGTCGAGACGGTCGAGCTCGGCTGGAACGTCCTGGCCGGGACGGACCGCGACGCGATCCTCGACGGGATTCGCCGGCCCCTTCCGGCCGGGCCGCGGCCGCCGGTCTACGGCGACGGCCGGGCCGAGCGAGGCGATCGTGGAGGCGATTCAGATCGTACTTCGGGGTCGAGTAGTCTCTCGGCCCCGATTCGGCCTTCTTCCCCCTGGGCATAGAGCGGTCTTTGGCACGAGACAGGATCGGACCGAGACTGTCGCAACACCCAACGGGTCCTGGTTCCCTCACCTCTGCCGGCGGAACATGCGACTCGACGGCCGAACAGGCCGGCTGGAGCCGGAGACCAGGAAATATCATCGGTCCATCGGCGGCTCCTCGGCCCTGTCTGGAGGGCGTCCAGGAGAACCTCTATGCCGCATGAGTGGACAAAATAAATCGGGACCATGGGGAAAAAGGCATTCATCACCGGGATCACGGGGCAGGACGGGTCCTACCTCGCCGAGCTGCTGCTGTCGAAGGGCTACGAGGTGCACGGCCTCGTCCGCCGCTCGTCCACGTTCAACACAAGCCGGATCGACCACATCTACGTGGACCCCCATGAACCCGAGGCCCGCATGTTCCTCCATTACGGCGATCTCTCGGACTCCGAGCAGATCGCCAACGTGATGTACAATATCCAGCCCGACGAGGTTTACCACCTCGGCGCCCAGAGCCATGTGCGTGTCAGCTTCGACACGCCCGAATATACCGGGAACGTGACCGGACTCGGAACGACGCGGCTACTCGAAACGATCCGTCGATGCCAGCATGACATGCGATTCTACCAGGCCTCGTCGAGCGAACTCTATGGGGATGCCTGCCCGCCACAGAGCGAAGTGACCCCGTTTCAGCCGCGAAGCCCGTACGCCTGCGCCAAGCTCTACGCCTACTGGATCACGAAGAACTACCGTGACGGGTACCATCTCTTCGCCTCGAACGGGATCCTCTTCAACCATGAATCCCCGCGGCGAGGAGAGACCTTCGTCACGCGCAAGATCACACGCGGGATTGCCCGGATCGTCGCGAAGAAGGACGAGTTCCTCTACCTCGGGAACCTCGACGCGCGGAGGGACTGGGGCTTCGCCCCGGAGTACGTCGAGGGAATGTGGCGGATCCTCCAGCAGGACCGGCCGGACGATTACGTGCTCGGCATCGGGGAGACGCACTCGGTCCGGGAGTTCCTCGATGCCGCTTTCTCCTACATCGGGCTCGATGTCGAGGAACACGTGCAGGATCGACCCGCGGTACTTCCGGCCGACCGAGGTCGAGGTCCTGATCGCGGACCCCGAGAAGGCGCAGAAGGCCTTCGGCTGGAACCCGAAGGTGAAGTTCGACGACCTCGTGAAGATCATGCTGGACGCCGATCTGCGGGCGGCCGGCCTCGAGGCGCCGGGCGAGGGGGATGCGATCATCAGCCGGTGCTTCTCCGAGAAGTGGTGGAAGGGGGACTGACCCCCCGCCTCCCCGATGAAGACCGTCTGCTTCTACATCAGCGACTACGGCTACGGCCATGCAGCGCGTGCGATCGCGCTGATCCGCGAGCTCGTCCTACATGACGAGAACGTCCGGGTCATCGCGAAGACGGCCGGCCCTCTCGATTTCACCAGGCGCTCCCTCGCCCATCCGCGGATCGGCGTGGTCGAATGCCGGAACGATCCCGATGTGATCCTCACGGACGGCCAGGCAATCGTCGACCGCGCGGAGACGCGACAGGCGTTTCTCCGGTGGGTACGGTCGTGGGACGACTACGTCGCGCCGCGAACGGGCGTTCTGCCTCGACCACCGAGGTCGACCTGATCCTCTCCGACATCGCTCCACAGCCGTTCGAGGTGGCGGAGGCGATCGGCGTCCCGGGCCTCGCGGTCTCCAACTTCGCCTGGGACACGATCTACGGTCACCTCTTCCCCGACCTGGAGGAGGTCAACCTCCTCCGGGATGCGTATCGCTCGGCCTCGTTCGCGTGCATCCTCCCCTTCGAGATCGGGATGGAGCACTTTCCCCGCAGCGAACGGGTCGGGCTCGTCTCCCGCCGGATCACGGTTTCGCGGCAGGAGATGCGCAGGCGACTCGGTATCGCCGAGGATGACCTCCTGGTCTTTGTCGGACAGAGCCCGGAGATCTGGTCGTCGACCTCTCGGTCGATCTGCCGGAACGAGCTGCCGTCGTCCCTCGCGGCAATACCGGTCGTCGCATGGCCGAGCATCGCTGTCCCGAAGAGCCGACGGAGCGTCACCCGTCCGCTACGTCGTGCCGTCCGGCATGGCCCTGCCCGGCGCCCTTGCCATCCCTGCGGCAGAGACCGAGTCCCAGAACTGGATCGGGATGTGCGACTGCGTTGTCGCCAAGTGCGGCTACAGCACCGTCTCGGAAGCCGTGCGGGCACGCGTCCCGCTCTTCGTCTGGAAGCGGGACGGGTTCATCGAGGACGAGGCGATTGCCAGCCAGATCGAGCGCCTCGGGATCGGGCAGGCCGTGAGCGGAGCAGTGGACGGGATCGCCCGGTGTCGAGACGGGAGGGGACCGATCCGGGCGTTCAAAGAAAACTACGATACCCTGGAGAGCCGATATTCAATGGACGGCATCCCCGCGGTGCTGCGGGTCGTGGAGGAGATGATTCGGTGACATTCTGGCAGGACAAAGAGATCCTTCTGACCGGGGGCGCGGGGTTCCTCGGCTCGAGCATCGTCGACCGGCTGCACGAGCGCGGAGTATTCGACGAGCAGATCGCCATCCCGCGAAGCCGTGACCTGGACCTCCGGCGCTGGGAGAACTGCGTCGCGGCGGTCAAGGGAAAGGATGTCGTCATCCACCTGGCCGCGAAGGTCGGCGGGATCGGCTTCAACCAGGCGTACCCGGGCGAGCTCTTCTACGACAACGCGATCATGGGCATCCAGCTGATCGAGGCCGCGCGCCAGGCGGGCGTCGAGAAGTGCGTCGTCCTCGGCACGGTCTGCGCCTACCCGAAGTTCACCCCGGTGCCGTTCCGCGAGGACGACCTCTGGAACGGCTATCCCGAGGAGACGAACGCCCCGTACGGCATCGCGAAGAAGGCGCTCCTCGTCCAGCTGCAGGCCTACCGCCAGCAGTACGGGTTCAACGGCATCTACCTCCTGCCGGTCAACCTCTACGGCCCGCGCGACAACTTCAACCCCGACAGCTCGCACGTGATCCCGGCCCTGATCAAGAAGTTCGTCGACGCGACACGCGAGGGCCGGCAGACCGTCGACGTCTGGGGGACGGGCGCGGCCTCGCGGGAGTTCCTCTACGTCGACGACGCGGCCGAGGGGATCGTGCTCGCCACGGAGCGGTACAACAGGCCGGACCCGGTGAACCTCGGCGCCGGCCGGGAGATCTCGATCCGCGACCTCGTCGACGCTCATCCAGAAGCACACCGGATACAGTGGCGAGATCGGCTGGGACACCTCGAAGCCCGACGGCCAGCCCCGGCGATGCCTGGCCGTCTCTCGGGCATATGAGGAGTTCGGCTTCGAGGCGAGGATGCCGTTCGACGAGGGGCTCCGGCGCACGGTCGAGTGGTACCGATCGACGCTGTAAAGGCGATCCGTCTCGTTTAACCCGGAACCGACTCAGCTAGCGTACCATTCACGAGAAACCGCGGATCATCCCTCGGCATCATTGCCGAATGTGAGAGCGTCTGCCGGATATGCTCGCGAAACCGGGTGCCGACGCGGGCTGGGTGGAGCGCTCGAAACTCCACCTCTGCAACCTTTATCCAACCCCGGAACAACAAACTACGAAAGATTGTCCGAATAATGACCGAGACCACGTCCCTTCCCGACCTCCCGACGCTGGTCATCCGGCCCCCGCGCAAGTGGGTCCCGATCGACTTCTCCGAGCTCTGGAGCTACCGCGAGCTGCTCTACTTCTTCGTCTGGCGGGACGTGAAGATCCGGTACAAGCAGACCGGACTCGGCGTGGCCTGGGCCGTGATCCAGCCGCTCTTCACGATGGTGATCTTCTCGGTCATCTTCGGCGGTTTCGCGAAGATCCCGAGCGAAGGCATTCCGTACCCGCTCTTCACGTCTTGCAGCCCTGCTGCCCTGGCAGCCTCTTCAGCGAGGGGATGACACGGTCGACGATTGAGCATGGTCTCGAATGCGAACATCATGACCAAGGTCTACTTCCCGCGCCTGATCATGCCGATCGCCGGCATACTCTCGCCTATCGTCGACTTCCTCATCGCGATGGTGATCCTGGTCCTGATGATGGCCTACTACGGGTTCGTGCCGACGGTCAACGTCGTCTTCCTGCCGGCCTTCGTCCTGCTCGCCCTCGCGACGTCGCTCGGCGTCGGTCTCTGGTTGTCTGCGCTGAACGTCCAGTACCGGGACTTCCAGTACACGGTTCCATTCCTGATCCAGATCTGGATGTTCGCATCGCCGGTCGTCTACTCGACGAACATGGTACCGGAGCAATACCAGCTCATCTACGGCCTGAACCCGATGGCCGGCGTGATCGAGGGGTTCCGCTGGGCTCTGCTCGGGACGGCGCCGCCGTCGGGGATCATCGGGCTCTCGGTCGTCGTGGTGCTCGTGCTGCTGGTCAGCGGCGCGTTCTACTTCAAGAAGATGGAGCAGTACTTCGCGGACATCGTGTAGGATGACATTACGAGGTCTTTCTCAATACTATGACTGACGATATCGCGATACGGGTCAACGGGCTCGGGAAGAAATACAAGATCTCGCACGAGACGGCCGCGTACAAGACCCTCGGCGAGACGATCACCAATGCGGTCAAAGCCCCATTCCGCCGGCTCAGCGGACGAGGCACCCTCGACGATCGACCGAGGAGTTCTGGGCGCTGAAGGACGTCTCGTTCGAGGTGAAGAAGGGCGAGGTCGTCGGGATCATCGGCCGGAACGGCGCCGGCAAGTCGACGCTCCTGAAGATCCTCTCCCGGATCACGACCCCGACCGAGGGGACGGTCGAGGTGCACGGCCGGATCGGGTCGCTGCTCGAGGTCGGGACCGGGTTTCACCCCGAACTCTCCGGCCGGGAGAACATCTACCTCTCGGGCTCGATCCTCGGGATGAAGCGGACCGAGATCGACGCGAAGTTCGACGAGATCGTGCGGTTCGCCGAGATGGAGAAGTTCCTCGATACGCCGGTCAAGCGCTACTCGAGCGGGATGTACGTCCGGCTCGCGTTCGCGGTCGCGGCGCACCTCGAGCCCGAGATCCTGATCGTCGATGAGGTGCTGGCCGTCGGCGACGCGGCGTTCCAGAAGAAGTGCCTCGGAAAGATGGGGGATGTGGCGAAGGAAGGGCGAACGGTCCTGTTCGTGAGTCACAATATGGCGGCGGTGGCAAGTCTGTGCACGAAAGGGTTCCTGCTCTCCGACGGGCGGATCATCGCAGAAGGGGACATTCAGAAAATAATATCGAAATATCTTGAGAACTCGGCGGAATTGGACGGGCTTTATGAAAAACCATCGAGCATGAAGAACGGCAAGATCAGCATCGATAGGGTTCTCTTGAAAAACGCTGACGGGGTTGCAACCAGCTTTTATAACACCGAAGTTTTAAAGATCGAGATCGTCCTCCGGGTAAATCAACCATTAACCGGGGTCCAGATAGCCGTGGAAATTTTGAACGAACATGATATCGGAGTATTGTGCACGACGAATCTCGACGCGGACGAGATGGACACTGTCCCTGTCTACGAGGTCGGTCAATATGTTCTGGAGTGTCCGATACGATTGAGTTCACTGAGGAAAGGGAGGTATCACATCAGGATATCGTCGTCCATACCGAACATCGAGATGCTGGATATTGTCGAGAAATTTCTCTATTTCGAGATCGTCGACGACCCTCCCTTCATGGTGAAACTCAATCAGACAAGGACCGGCGTCTTCGTTCCGTTAATCGAGTGGACGGAGGAGAAGGTCCGAGAGTGATCGGAGTCTCGCGAAACGAGGTATGTCCGGAGCATCGAAAAATCGGCGACAGTCGAAGAGGGGAAACTGGGGTCCGATGTATCTGGGATTGTACCAGGATACGCCAGTAGTATGCCGCCTCCCCCTGACATCCCGTCACAGAACAGTCCCACGCGAGATGCTATCGAATTGACCAAACCCAGATCGAACTACGAGGGATCATGATGACGGGATGTAAAATTTGCGGATCGACCACAACTTCAGTCGCATCGGCGATAATTTTAGATAAATACCCTGTCTCATATTTCTATTGTAACCATTGTGGTTTCGTGCAGACCAGCGAACCGCACTGGTTGGACGAGGCCTATCAGAATCCTATCAATATATCCGATACGGGAATCTTGATGAGAAATATCGAGCTCTCGGAGGTCACAGCGGCACTTCTCTTCTTTATATACGGCCCTGAGAACAAATACCTCGATTACGCAGGGGGATATGGCATCCTCACCCGGTTGATGCGGGATCTCGGGTTTGATTTCTCCTGGCACGATCCGTTCACGACAAATCTGCTTGCTCGAGGGTTCGAGTATAATCCTGGTGACAAGATCCAGCTTCTAACGACCTTCGAGAGCTTCGAACATTTCGTTGAGCCACTGACTGACATCGAGAAGATGTTGGAAATATCAAAAAATATCCTGTTCACCACGACTCTGGTGCCATCACCCGTGCCTCAACCGGAGACGTGGTGGTACTACGGACTCGAACACGGGCAACATATCTCGTTTTATTCGCGAGAGACTCTCCAATTTATCGCGAAGCAGTTCAATCTGCATTTCTATTCGAATCAGCACGTTCATCTCATCACGGAGAAGGAAATAAGTCCGTATATTTTCAATTCCATTATCAAACACAAGAAATTCCTACTGAATCGATACATCAAGCCTCGCCTGACGAGTAAAACGATTATGGATATGGAGTATGTATCGAAATTACCTCGTTGAGCAGGCCGCATCAGATGGATTCAGCAATTTCATTGATGCGAAGGGAGCGCTCACCCGCCCATGACGGTACAGGGCCGAGGGCGAATTACGGCCTGATGCGGATCTGGTTCATAGGATTGGAGTAGGATATGCGGGTATTCTATGATCATCAGATCTTCGAGAAGCAGAAATTCGGCGGGATCTCCAGATATTTTTTCGAGCTGATGCAGTATTACCATAGGACGAAATCCATCGACTTCGACCTATCCCTTGTACGCTTCGGACAACGCCTACCTGAACGACGCCCCGTTTTTCCGTCCCGTCCCGTTTGGAAGCAGCAGGCCGGTTCGACGGTTTCTCGAGCGGGTCAGCCCGGATATCAACCTTTCCCGGAGCAGATCGCGGATCAATCGGGGGGATTACGACCTCCTCCATCCCACGTACTACGATCTGTATCATGTCACATCCCGGAGAATTCGGCCATATGTTCTCACCGTCTACGATCTGATCCAGGAACGGTATCCGGAGATGTTCCCCGGGGATGACACCGCGGACAAGAAAAAGATAGTAATCAGGAACGCCGATGCAATTATCGCGATATCCGAGAGTAACGAAGAAGGATATAATTCAATTTTACGATATCGACCCGGGTGCCATCGAGGTGATCCCTCTCGCGTCGTCACTGGACTCCGTTGAGCCGGTGAAGGGACTAGTGCTTCCATCACGATACATCGTTTTCGTCGGGAACCGGAGCGTATATAAAAACTTCAACTTCTTCATCAGGTCGATATCACCCCTATTACTGAAAGACCGTACACTGCACATCGTATGCGCGGGTGGGACGCAATTCGATGACGAAGAAGCGAACCTGTTGAGTGGCTTGGGCATTTCCGGTCAGGTCCATCATTACCCTATCGATGACAGCATACTCCGCGCCATTTATTCGGGGGCCGAACTTTTCGTTTTTCCATCGCTGTACGAAGGTTTTGGAATTCCCATGCTCGAGGCCTTCGGCGCAGGATGCCCTGTGGCCGCGAGTCGATCAAGTTCTCTTCCCGAAGTGGGTGGAGATGCCGCTCGATACTTTGATCCCCTGGACCCCTCGTCACTCCTCGCCGCGGTGGAAGAGATCGTCACCGATCCGTCGCTCCAACGGACCATGAGGGACAGGGGACGGCAGAGGTTCCAGGACTTCTCCTGGGGGAAAACTGCAGAAGAGACAAAAAAGGTCTACGAGAAACTCCTATGAAAACGGCGATAATCACAGGGATCACCGGACAGGACGGAGCGTATCTCAGTCAGTTGTTGCTGGAGAAGGGATACCGCGTTGTCGGATTCGCGAGGACCTGTAAAAAATCCTCGTTAACGAAATTAGCGTACCTGGGGATCAGGGACAGGATTACATTCGAAGAGTGCAACCTTCTGGACCTGAGCAACATATTAAAATTAATAAAAAAATACGATCCGGACGAGATCTACAATCTCGCCGCCCAGAGCTCCGTCAAGGCATCCTTCGATCAGCCGATCGCGACCATAGAGTTCAATATCATCTCGGTGATCAACCTGCTCGAAGCGATCCGCCTCGTGAACCGGGACATCCGATTCTACCAGGCCTCGAGCAGCGAGATGTACGGGAAGGTGGAGGACCTTCCGATCACCGAAAAAACCCCCATGCATCCGCTCAGTCCGTATGCGATATCGAAAGCGGCGGCACACTGGATCGCCATCAATTACCGGGAGAGTTACGGAATCTTCACCTGTTGCGGGATCCTGTTCAATCACGAATCCATTTTAAGGGATAAAAATTTCTTCATAAAAAAGGCGATCATGGATTCCATCGAGATCTCGAGGGGGCAGCGGGATATGCTGAACGTGGGGAATGTCGAGATCTATCGGGATTTCGGATATGCTCCAAGGTATGTCGAGGCCATGTGGCTGATGCTACAAGCCGAATCGCCGAACGACTACATCATCTGTTCGGGAAGATCGATTCGGCTTCGGGATATCCTGGGACACATCTTCCGACGTCTCGAGATCGATGAGAGTAAGATTGTTGTTGATCCTTCCTGTACCGGCCGACAGAGATTCAGAATATTTATGGAGACAACTCGAAGGTGAAGGAGAACCTGGGCTGGAACTATACAACCGATTTCTTTGACGTCCTCGATACCCTCATCGACGAACAAAAAAATTGTAGGAAGAATCTGTAGTCATCTCATTTCGTATCGGCTTTAAGAATCCGCGAAGGGAACGTCCGCCGAGCATTCCAAATAAATGATTCGTCGATATCTATACGGATGTCTTATCCCGTTGTAAGCGTTCTATCTGCATTATACAGAAAAGACACGTATGTACAGACATTCCTCGATAATGCGACGGAACAGACGTATTTGAAAAATATGGAGTTTGTTGTCGATCACAACGAACCCTGTAATACGGCCATCGAAATAATCGATAGATTCAGAACTAACAATATATTAAATATCAAACATATCATTACGCCAACGGTTGTCCCGTTGGGCACGTCATGGAATACATGCATAACCGAATCGAACGGGGAATATTGCGCTATCTGGAATTTCGATGATCTCAGATCCCCGGACTCGATCGAACGACAGGTCCGGGCATTTCTCGACGACCCCTCTCTGGATGCCGTTGGTGGCGATTATACCGTTGTCAAGACATTTCCCAGCACGGAGGGGGAACTCGTCCTCCACGATCACCTTTCCGAGATCGAGTTCACCAGGGATTTCCATCTCGGACCTTTTTTTATGTTTAAAAAGAGCGTCTGCGAACATATCGGGAAATTCGACGAGCAATTTTTCTGCGCGAACGATTTTGATTTTGCGTTAAGAATCGCTCTGAACGGCAAAGTGGGGATGGTGAAGTCGAACCTCGGGTATTTCTTGAACGAGGGACAGGGGGCCTCGACGAACCCGAATTCGGTCTGTCCGATCGAGGCGACTGCCATTCGCTTACGCTATGGAATCTACGATCAGATCGATTACCGCCTGTTGAAAAAAGCTCTAAAATATAATATATACAATATAAAATCCGGGGACGAATGGATTCCGATAGATTCGCTGGTCAAGCGCTATTCCGACATATTGGAAGAGCGGTATAATATGTGGTACGAAAGAGGAATCAAAGAGAATTTTTTTACGTTCAAATTAGACTGGGTACAAAAAATTAAATCGATACTCAGGCTGCTGCTATATTCATAACGATACCAAAATGTCACGCTGGACGAATCTGCTCAAGGTTAACGTTCTGTTCTTTCACGGGCCCAGGTAATATTCTCTTGAATTATTCTCGCAGGGACACCCGCAACAATAGTGCCCTCAGGAATATCTTGAGTGCATAGACTCCGTGCTGCCAGAACGCAGTCCCTCCCGACGCGTACCCCCTTCAGGATCAATACCTGCATACCAATCCAGACATGGTCTTCGATCACAATATCACTGGCGAAATTAATCCTGGTGAGGGTTGTTTGATCGATGATCGAATGAGAATCGGTCGTCCGAATATCAACCGAGTGGAGATCATGCAGTCGTTGCCGATGGTGACTGTTGAACGAGGCTCTACCGCAGCGATATGACTGTGGTTCTCGACGGATGTCAGATCCCCGATTGAGATGGTGCAATTATCGTCCTCCAGGACGAATGCGCACCCCCTTAGCGTACAACCGCTTCCAATTCGGAGACAATGATCCGATCCATTGATAACAATCGATACATCTTCAAGTCTGGAATTTTCCCCGACAATTACCCTGTTATTGTTCCCTTTGATGCGGATCCTCGATGTTTTGATCAGCGCCGATGAATGGTGGACAACATTATCTTCCCCACGAATCTTGACGCGGTTTGTAAGGTAAATCATCCTGCAGCCCATTGTTCGGAAAAACGGGTGCATTCGCAACTTCATTGAGGAATATGCAGGAAGCATGATCATCCTAGCGGATACAGGAATGTTCGCATCGATCTCCAATAAATACACATCAATGAAAGGGCAATTGTGGTCCGAAAAGGGAATCAGTACGTTGAGATAGCATTCAGTCAACTATCGATAGTGGCCCGGTTGCCAGACCAACACTGGAATTATATGATATATTGCAGTAATTGTTAACTGGATACCTTGAAAATTCTCTTTGTTGCTTTCTCTGAAAGCATTCATACTGCCCGGTGGTTGTCCCTGATCGCGGACCAGGAGTGGGAGTCTGGTCCTCTTCCCCAGCATTGATCAGGGCGTCACAAACGCAGATCTTTCAACTGTTACCGTATGTCATTCGGTCTATTCGGACAGGTCAAACGCATCGGTCAGGTATTCCGGTCTGTACGTTCCCAACTGCAGCATCGAGTTCGTCTGCAGGCGTTTACTCGAGAGATGGAACCCGGACCATCGTATCGATGCCCTAGTTAAAAAAATTAAAGAATTCCGTCCCGATATCATCCATTCCCTGGAGTTCCAGTCCGGGGGCTATCTGACCCTTGAGGCCAGGAAACGGTACGGCCCCGGTTTTCCGCCCTGGATCGCGACAAACTGGGGGAGCGATCTCTACCTCTTCGGCCGGCTCGAAGCCCATCGCGACAAGGTCAGGGAGGTTCTGCGCGAGGCCGACTACTACTCGTGTGAATGCGTTCGGGATGTCGGGCTTGCGGAGGAGCTTGGCTTCACCGGGACTCTGCTCCCGGTCATCCCGAACACCGGCGGTTTCGACCTCGACCATGTGAAGGCCCTTCGGAGCGGCACTCCTCCGTCACAGCGCCGGCTCATCCTCCTCAAGGGGTATCAGGGGTGGGCGGGGCGTGCCCTCGTGGGGCTTCGGGCACTCGCGCTCTGTCGCGACGCGCTCGACGGGTATCGGATCGCCGTGTACGGAGTGCTCTCCGACGACGTGAGGATCGCCGCGGAACTGCTCCAGCAGGAGCTGGGGATCCCGGTCGACGTCGTCCCTCATTGCGGCCATGACGAGATCCTGAGCCTCTTCGGCCGTGCCAGGATATATCTCGGCCTCAGCATCTCCGACGCGATCAGCACCTCCCTCCTCGAGGCCATGGCGATGGGCGCCTTTCCCATCCAGTCGAACACGGCCTGCGCGGACGAGTGGATCACCGACGGGATGAGTGGCCTCATCGTCCCGCCCGAGGATCCGCAGACCGTCGCCGACGCGATCAGGACCGCTCTGGGCAGCGATGCCCTGGTGGACGAGGCGGCGCGGATCAATCAGCGCGTCGCCATGGAGCGGCTCGACCGCCGAACGATCAGAGATCAGGTGATCCGGATGTACAGGGATATCTATAACGAGACCGGATCAATACAGTAAGCGTTTTACCCGGGGTTACAGCCCTTGCATTGGTATCGACAGACCCGCGGTGCTCGATGGACACAGTTCTTCTCCTGACCGATATCCCGCCCACGCCCGATTATACGGCCGGTATCGTGCTCGACCAGCTCTGCCGTTTCCTGCCGGAGGGTGCGCTCGGTTGTTTCTGTGTCCGGCCCGCCTCCCTGGACGCGACCATCTCTTCCGATCTCACCGGGGTGCCGATACGCTATGCGACAAAGCCCAGGGAATACTGGAGCGCCGGCCCCGGCCCTGTCGGAGATCTCACCTCGTATGTCGGTGAATGGTATACCGACCGCGTCGGCCTGCGGCCGTTGACGCGTAAAATCATCGAGTTCGGGGAGGAGATCGGAGCCCGCAAGGTCTGGTGCGTTCTTCAGGGACAGACCATGATCCGGCTCGCGCTCCCGGTCGCCGAAGGACTCGGTTGTCCCCTCTACACCCAGGTCTGGGACCCCCCCGACTGGTGGTTGCGGGACAACCGGGTGGACCGTCGCTCGTCGCGGAAGATCCTCTCGGTCTTCGATCGGGCCATCCGGTCGAGCGCGGCCTGCGGAACGGCGTCGGTCCCGATGGCCGAGGAATACGCAGGGCGATACTGCGGTCCCGGCAGTCCCCCTGCTCCCGAGCCTTGATCAGACGATGGCCCGCCCGATCCGAAGCCGGCCCCAGGACGAGGATCGGTTCGTCATCGGCATGGCCGGCCAGGTGTACGCGGATCGCGAGTGGGACGCCCTGGTGACGGCGCTGGAGACGAATGGCTGGCGGATCGCGGGCCGCGACGTCACGATCCGCCATGTCGGTCGGCCCATCGACTCTCCGGACGGACCGCGCGGAACGGATCGAAGAGTGCGGATGGCAGACGCAGGACGAGACCATCCGGCTGATCTCCGAGACCGACCTCGCATACTGTCCGTACTGGTTCGATCCGGCCTTCGAAGAGGCGGCGCGCCTGAGTTTCCCGTCGAAGGTGACGACGTACTTCGCCGCGGGCGTCCCGGTCCTGTTCCACGGACCGGAATACGCCTCCCCGGCGCGGTTTATCCGCGAGCATCGGGCCGGGCTCTGCTGCCATTCCGTCGAGCCCGGCGAGATCGTCAAAACGCTCGTGCACCTCGTGGAGTCCCCCGGGGTCTACGGAACCGCCGCCGAAAACGGACGACGGGCATTCGATGGATATCTGACAACCAGAGCACTCCGACGTTGCTTCGGGCGTTTCCTCGACATTCCTGAGACGGAGACTCTCCACGCCGGAGACGAAGCCCGCATGAACATTCTCACAATCACCACATGGGACTCCTCGGGCGAGCAGTTCAACGGGTACCTCATCCATCGGGAGCTGCTCCGGCAGGGGCATCAATCGGACATGGCGGTGATGATCAAGGAGAAGGACGATCCCAGGATCCACGTCCTCGGACATGGTCTCACGCGGATTCTTCGATACGACCGCTGTCAAGATGATCGAGGACCTGCTTGGCATTCGGTGCCTCCTGCCGATCTCGGGGTATTTCCTCTTCCTCAAGAAGTACTATCGCGAGGCCGACCTAATCCACCTGCAGATCATCCACGGCAACCCGTTCTTCAGCCTGCTGCTGTTGCCCATTATCTCTCGGTGGCACAGGGTGGTCTGGACCCTTCACGACCCCTGGATCGCAACGGGGCACTGCGTCTACCCGCTCGATTGCCCGCGGTGGAGGGAGGGATGCGGATCGTGCCCGGATCTCCTCCTGCCCTTCCCCGTGCGCCGGGATGCGACCTCGTTCATGTGGCGGGTGAAGAGATGGCTTCTCGACTCCTCCCGGCTCGAGATCATCGTGGCTTCGGAGTGGATGGACGACCTGGTCAGGGCGAGTCCCCTCGTCTCCCGGTTCCCCCGCCATCTCATCCCGCTCGGCCTTGACACGAGCAGCTGCTCCTCGTTTGACAGCGGTGCCTTCCGCCAGCGGCATTCCATCGATCCCGATGCCGCCGTGATCGCGTTCAGGTACAAGGGAGAGAAGGAGCCGTTCAAGGGCTGGCCGTTCATCGAGGAGGCGCTGATGAAGGTCGAGCTGGACCGGCCCCTCTGTCTCGTCGTCTTCGAGGGAACCGGCGGCATGGAGAGGCTGAAGGAGCGCCACCAGGTGGTCCAGCTCGGCTGGACGCCGACGCACGAACCGATCCTCGAGGCCCTGGCCGCCGCCGACCTCTTCCTGATGCCGTCCGTGGCCGAGGCCTTCGGGATGATGGCGATCGAGTCGATGGCCTGCGGCACCCCCGTGATCGTCTTCGAGGGGACGGCGCTGCCCGATGTCGTCCATGCCCCGATCGGGGGGATCGCGGTGCCGAGAGACGCCGACGCGCTGGCTCGGGCGATCGAGACCGTTCTGAAGGACAGGGAGCTCTACGAGAGCCTCGTGGAGAACGGGCGCCGGATCGTCAGGGACGAGTATTCCGTCGAGCAGTATACACAGCGCCATATTGATTTGTACCGACAACTCACCTGTGAGAAAGAGGGAGAGAATACACGTGAAAATTCTTGTTCTCGGCGCCACGGGGATGCTCGGCCACAAGGCGATGCAGGTCCTCTCCGGCCGCCACGAGGTCGTGGGCTCGGTCCGGCGCGACGCCGGCCGGCTACCGGGACCACCCGGTGCTGAAAGGCCTGGCACTCATCGGAGATGTCGACGTGAACGACTTCTCCACGGTGGAGAGGGCGGTCGAGATGGTCGGGCCGGACGTCGTCGATCAACTGCATCGGGATCGTGAAGCAGTTGAAGGAGGCGCACGACCCGGTGCCGAGCATCGCCATCAACGCGCTCTTCCCGCATCTGCTCGCCCAGCTCTGCGTGAGCAGGGGCGATCCGGATGGTCCACATGAGCACGGACTGCGTCTTCTCCGGGAAGAAGGGGATGTACACAGAGGAGCGACTTCGCCGATGCCGACGACCTGTACGGGCGGACGAAGTACCTCGGCGAGGTCGACTACCCGGGCTGCCTGACGATCCGGACCTCGATCGTCGGCCGCGAGATCGACTCGGCATCACGGGCTGTTCGAGTGGTTCTTCGGCCAGCGGGGAGAACGGGTCAGCGGCTATACGAAGGCCGTCTTCTCCGGGCTGACGACCGGTGCGCTCTCCGACGTGATCGGCTCGGTCATCGAGCACCATCCCGACCTCCGCGGCGTCTGGCAGGTGGCCTCGACACCCGATCAGCAAGTACGACCTCCTCGTCCAGGTCCGCGACCGGTTCGGCCTCGAGATCGAGATCGAGCCCGACGAGAGCGTCGTCATCGACCGGAGCCTCGACCCGTCGAGGTTCATCGCGCCACACGGGGATCACGATCCCGACCTGGCCGGCCATGATCGAGCAGCTCTATCTTGACCCGACCCCATATGATCAGCGTAAGGACGCATCATGCTCACCAATAAGACGATCCTCGTAACCGGAGGAACCGGTTCGCTCGGCAAGGTACTGATCCGGCGCCTGCTCACCGGTGAGGTCGGGCTTCCGAGGAAGATCATCGTCTTCTCGCGCGACGAGGCCAAGCAGCACTTCATGCGGATGGAGTACCTGAACCGGAAGGTCGTCACCGACGAGGTGATCTACAACAACTTCTGCCGGACGCTCGAGTTCCGGATCGGCGACGTCCGGGACATCCACAGCGTGGCCGAGGCGCTCCGGGGCGTCGACGTGGTCTTCAACGCGGCCGCCCTGAAGCAGGTTCCCTCCTGCGAGTACTTCCCGTTCGAGGCGGTCTCGACCAACGTCGATCGGGCCCGAGAACATCGTCCGGGCGATCAGGGAACAGGACCTGCCCGTCGAGACCGTGGTCGGGATCTCCACGGATAAGGCCTGCAAGCCCGTGAACGTGATGGGCATGACGAAGGCGATCCAGGAGCGGATCTTCATCAAGGCGAACCTGGACTGCCCGAGGACCCGGTTCATCTGCGTCCGGTACGGAAACGTCCTCGCTTCGCGGGGCTCGGTCATCCCGCTCTTCCACGACCAGATCGAGAACGGCGGGCCGGTCACCATCACCACGCCGGACATGACCCGCTTCCTGCTGAGCCTCGACCAGGCCGTGGACACGATCTTCGCGGCGGTGCGGCTCGGACGGCCCGGCGAGACCTATATCCCCCGCGTGCCCTCCGCGAAGGTGATCGATATCGCGGAAGCGCTGATCGGCGAGCGGAAGATCGAGACGGAGATCACCGGGATCCGCCCGGGAGAGAAGATCCACGAGATCCTGGTCTCCGAGGAGGAGGCATACCGGACGATCGAGCGCGGCAATTACTACGTGATCCTGCCGATGCTTCCGGAACTCCAGCGGGACGAGGGCCCGGTCACATGCATCGGGAAGGAGTACGGTTCCGGCGATACCCTGATGAACCCGGTCGAGGTGCGGGCGACGCTCCACCAGCACCACCTGCTCCTCGAGGACCTGGCATCGTACGAGGGTGAGCTGCTCAGATGAAGGTCATGACGGTCCTGGGCACCCGCCCGGAGATCATCCGCCTGAGCCGCATCATCCCCGAGCTGGACCGGCACTGCGACCACGTCCTGGTCCACACCGGGCAGAACTACGACCCGAACCTGAACGAGATCTTCTTCCGGGACCTCGGAGTCCGGGAGCCCGATCACTACCTTGGGGTCGAGGGGCGCTCGTTCGGCGACCAGATCGGCCGGATCATCAGCAGGACCGAGGAGGTCATGGCCGTCGAGAGGCCGGACCGGCTGCTGATCCTCGGCGACACGAACAGCGGTCTCGCCGCGATCGTCGCCAAACGGATGGGCATCCCCGTCTTCCACATGGAGGCCGGCAACCGCTGCTATGACGACCGCGTGCCGGAGGAGGTGAACCGGCGGATCATCGACCACTCGAGCGATGTCCTGATGCCCTACACCGAGCGGAGCCGGGCGAACCTTCTCCGGGAAGGGATCGCCGGGCATCACATCTACGTGACGGGCAACCCGATCTGCGAGGTGATCCGGCACTACCGGACGAGGGTCGAGGAGAGCGACATTCTCGAGAGGCTGGGGATCACAACAGGCGCCTACTTCCTCGTGACCGTGCACCGGGCCGAGAACGTGGACGAGGAGGGGCGCCTCAGGTCCATCCTCGACGCTCTCCGGGAGATCCGCCGGCGAGTACGGCCAGCCGATCATCTGCAGCCTCCACCCCCGGACGAAGGACCGGATGGAGCGGCTCGGGCTCTCGACCGAGATGGAGGGCATCCGGTTCCACGAGCCTTTCGGCTTCTTCGACTTCGTGCGACTGGAACAGTCGGCCGGGTGCGTGCTGAGCGACAGCGGGACCGTTCAGGAGGAGTGCTGCATCTTCGGCGTTCCGAACGTCACGATTCGCGACGTGACCGAGCGGCCCGAGACGATCGAGTGCGGCAGCAACATCCTGAGCGGTGCGGACTCCTCGACGATCCTGGACTGCGTGCATTACCTGTTCTCGGAGGGCAACCGGGTCCGGTGGGTCCCTCCCCCGGAGTACCTCGTGCCGTCCGTCTCGAGCACGGTGCTGAAGATCCTCCTGGGATACCACGCCTGAAGGGGTCCCCGCCCACTGTTCCATGAAATTTGCCGTCGTCTCCGCCGGTCTGCCTCCGTCGCAGTCCGGGCAGTCGATGGTGCTGTTTCATCTCTTAAAGAGCCTGGATCCGGCATCCTACTGCCTGATCTCGCAGAAGAACTTCAATCTCTACCGTCTCCAGGGGAACTGCTCCGAGACCCTCGGGGGACGGTCCTACTTCCTTTCGCCCGAGTTCCAGGCGCAGCGCATCCTCCTGAGGGCCGCCTCCAGCCTCGATCTGGGGGGGATCGCTGAACGGCTGCTCGCGTGGCGGGAGAGACAGATCGAAGGTGTGCTGCGGAGAGAGGCGTGCGAGCTGATGGTCGTCTGCACCGGCCACGTCCTCGACCCGGTGGCGGTCCACCGGGTGAGTGAGAGGGTCGGGATCCCCTACATCTTCTACGTCTTCGACGACATCGCCTCGACCACGATGCCCCCCGTCCTCAGGGACCTGGTACGGGACCGGCTCCATCCGCTCTTCGAGGGCGCATCCCGGGTGATCGTTCCGAACGAGTTCCTGGCCGGGAAGTACCGGGACCAGTTCGGCGTCGACCCGGTGGTCCTTCACAACCCCTGCGACCTCTCGCCGTACGAGGCCGCCCCGGCAAAAACAGCCTCCGACGAGAAGCGGATCGTCTACACCGGAGCGATCTACGAGGCTCATTTCGACGCAGTCCGCAACCTGGTCGAGGCGTTGAGGATCCTCGACCGCCCGGACCTCCGGCTCCACCTCTACACCACCCAGTCTGCCGCCCGGTTGGCCTCGCACGGCATCGAGGGCCCGGTCGTCGTGCACGGTCACCAGCCCGTCTCGACCATGCCGGCGATCCAGATGAGTGCGGACGTTCTCTTTCTCCCGCTCGGCTTCCGGACCCCCTATCCCGAGACCATCCGCACGTCGGCCCCGGGGAAGGTGGGAGAGTACCTGGCCTCGTCGACACCCGTCCTCGTGCACGCGCCCGGCGATACGTTCCTCTCGTGGTATTTCAAAAAGCACGAGTGCGGTCTCGTCGTGGACCAGCCGGACCCCGCCCTGCTGGCCCGGGGGATAGGCGCCCTGTTGGAAGACGGGGCGCTGGTGGCGCGGTATATCCGGAACGCCCGGAGACGAAGCGAAGAAGACTTCGATGCCAGGAAGGTGGCGCGACAATTCCACGACCTCGTCGCCCCCGCACCGCGATGAAGGTCCGGGGACCTATCTCGCCAGGACGAGGAGGGAGTATCCCCCGAAGATCCTGGCCGTGAGGTCCCTGCTCACCGGATAACAGAGCCGGCGGGGAATCCGGAGGAGCCGGTCTTTCCACCCGAAGTCGTGCGGGAGCGAGTATCCCGGCGTATAGCACCAGTCGACGATCTCGTACCCAGCCTCCTCGAGGGCCACGAGCGCGGTATCTTTCATGAAATAGTGGATGTGGCCGACGGTGCGTCGCTGTTTCAGGATGAAGTCCTTGAACATGACGTTTATGATCGTCATGTCGAGGGGGACGTGGAAGACCTTGATCTCGGACAGGTCCCTGATCGATGCGAGGAAGCCCGGATAGTCGTCGACATGCTCGAGGACATCGATAACGAGGAGGAGGTCGAAATGGGCGTCCCCGCTTTTCGTCAGGTCGGCGAGGCTCGAACGAGAGTGTCTCGTTCGCCTTTTCCCTGCAGATCCCGATGGCCTGGGGGGAGATGTCGTATCCCTTCAGGCGGGCACGAGGATAGCGACGCTGAAGCTCCACGAGAATCCCGCCGGCTCCGCACCCGATCTCTCCGATCGTCTCCGGAACGATGGCGTTTCTCTCGAGGATCGCCGCGATCTGCTCGGCCTTCCACGGCGAGTCCTCGGCATCCCAGGAGGGGTTGTTCTCCAGGTATTCGCCATCGAGATAGATGTTGGTCATCGGCACCCCGCGCAGAGGGGAAGACCGCGCAATTTCGAGCGGTCCCTCAGGAATAACGTGCGCAGATCGTCGTTTTCACCCTGCCGATCGGCCCCCGGACGCGAACTCCGCACGTCGCACGATATTGAGATGGAGGTCATGGCCCGGCCTGCCCGCCCGTCCCGGAGACGGTTCCTCTCCGGAGCACGTTCCGGTAGTGGCTCACGATCTCGGTGATCGCCGTGTCCCATCGGTATCCCGCCGCGTAGGACGTGATCGCCGCCGTATCCCAGGAACGCCGAAGCCCGGCCGCAATTCCGTCAGCCAGCGCCCCGGCATCGGCGGGCGGTACGAGAATGCCGACGTCGGAAGAGGCGACGATCTCCTCGCTGCCGCCGTTGATCGTCGCGACAACCGGCTTTCCGCAGGCCATCGCCTCGACCTGGACCACGCCGAAGCTCTCGCTGATGCTGGGAAGCACGAAGAGGTCGCAGGCGTTCATCCAGACGGGCATCTCCACGTGATCGACCCACCCGGGGAGGAGAAACCGGTCTTCGAGTCCGAGCGCCCGGATCTCCCCGACCAGCTCGTCGTGAAGGCGGCCCATCCCCATCACCACCCAGTAGGCTGCCGTCACCCTGCGCGCTCAGGCGAGCCGCAGCCTCGACCAGGTAGCGCTGCCCCTTCTCCGAAACGAAGCTGCCGGCCGTCATAACGACCGGCCGGTCGAGCGGGAGGCCGAGCTGCCGCCGGCACGAAGCCGCGTCGAGGGGCCGGAACAGGTCCGCACGGTACCCGTTCGGGATCACCACCGGGTCGGACCCGGGCGCGACGTCGAGCGCGCAGCGCTGCGTGCTCCGGCTGACCGCGATCAGGCGGTCGGCACGGCGCACGGTCTCCCCGATCAGGCTGCGCCAGGCGTCGTCCCGGTAGGGGAGGTCGTAGATGTCGTAGCCGTGAGCGGTCACGATCACCGGCACCCCGTGCTCCTCGCCCAGGCGGACGGCGACGTACCCGTTCGGCCAGACGAAGTGCGCGTGGATCAGGTCGAAGCGGGTCCGTTCGCGACGGATCACCCGTCGGACCGACCGGAGAAGGCGATCGCCCTGCCGGCGGTTATCGCGATCGGACGGGAGAAAGAGGGCGGGCGCGAAGAGCACCCGGACGTTGGAAGGCACCGATCGCAGGTCGACGAGGGTGTCGCGGCGGAACGGAGCAAGGGAGTGGAGCGGCAGGAACCGTGAGACCTCGGTCACGGGGTTGTGCCGGACGATCACCGTGACCTCGGCGAAATGCGGCGCCAGGAGCTCGACCTGGTCCTTGATGAAACTCAGGTACTGATCGGAGAGGACCAGGAGCCTCGTGCCCGGTGGCAGGTCGTCGATGGTATGCCCCCGGGGTGACGGCGAGGGGGCGTGGGGGGGGACCATCGACATCTGCGCGTCCCTCACGGACTGCCGGTCACCGCAGAGGTCCGGATGGTGCGGTCCTGTTTGCCGGTCAGCTACAGCACCCCCATCTCGGTCAGCCGTGCCGGCAGGTACTCCTTCGTCACGAAGTCGAGGCCCCT
>CAVSRL010000022.1:0-17395 GCA_963730355.1 uncultured Methanoregulaceae archaeon
CTATCCCCCGCTGGTGACGGAATTCTCTGCCGGCAGCATCTCGCCATCGCTCCCTTTCCTCGTATAGGGAAGCGAATACCGGTTGCTCACGACAAAGCCCATGACGAGCGAGATCGCCATCGCCGGCAGGAGTTCCTCCTGGAAGATGAGCGCAAGGATCAGGGCGAGGGCGATGGGGCTCCGGAGCAGCGCGACACTGATGCCGGCGATGACGCAGGCCAGGCAGACCGGGAGCGGGATGAAGGGGAAGAGCCGGAACACCAGGAGTCCGAGGGTCCCCCCGATGAACATCCCCGGGAAGATGTATCCCCCGGCAAAACCCGTGGAGAAGGAGAAGGTCACGAGGAGGATCTTGACCAGGACGAGGGCGAGCAGCAGGAGGAGGCTGGCCTCGAGGTAGTTGTCGATGAGGAACTGGAGCTCGCTCGCTGCCCATGAAGAGGGTGAGCGGGAAGAGCATCCCCGCAATCCCCAGCCCCAGGCCGCCGATCAGGCCGAGGAGCACGGGCCTGTTCTCCAGGGGTTCGAAGACCCCGCGCATTCGCTTGTACAGGGTGATGAAGAGAATGCCGCAGGCCGCGCCGAGCAGGCCGAGGACGACCGCGTAGACGAGATCGATGTCATGGAACACGTAGGGCGGCAGGGCGAACCTGCCGACGAGGAACATGTCCGAGAGCAGGTAGTACGCGGCAAATCCCGTTGTTGCCGCGACGATGGACGGGAGCACCGCCTTCCACGTCATGGTGCCCTTCTCCAGCGTGGTCTCGATGAAGATGAGGGCTCCCGCGAACGGTGTCGCCAGGAACGCCCCGAAGAAGCCGCTGATGGCGGAGAGCGCCGAGAGAGTCACCACCGGTGCGGGCAGACGGGCTCGCTCGGCGATCAGGGTGCCGGCCGCACCGGCCGCGACCGTGAGCGGGGCCTCCGGGCCGAGGGGCGCTCCGCAGACCAGGGAGACGAGGCCCCGGAGGAAGAGCTCGATCCCCCGTTTCAGGGCGAACCTCCCGCACCGGTTGAACTCGATGAGGTCCTCGGCCATGATCGCGATCTCGCCGTCGAAAGAGCGGCGGATCAGGCCGGCACCCACCCCGCCGAGGACGCAGATCGCCAGGATTGCGGGATTGAAGACCGGGGAGAGGGAGTCAACGGTGATCTCGCCCCACAGGAGATCCGTGATGGCGTGCTCCAGGAAGAGGAAGACGATCAGCAGGACGGCGCCGACGGCCCCGATCACGGAGACGAAGAGGAGCAGGAGGTAGAACTCCCTGTTATTCAGCGAGTCGGTGGCTTCATCGATCTTCGTACTGCTGTCTTCGCACGGCATCGCTTCTCAACTATTAGTAAGAGAAACCGAAGGATTAAACCGTCACGTTCTCTTCCGTCCGGATCCCCGCCCCTCTCCCGTATCCATGCCGGGCACGCCCGTCGGTCCTGCGACTCCGGCGATCAGCCCGGGTGCTCGAGCCCTTCTCAATGAGGGGGACCGGGCTCGCGGCTGACGTCATGTCCGGGCCGATTGAAGGTCCTCGCACTGCTCGCAGAGCGCCTCCACGGTGGTCGTGCGATCCAGTCTTCCCACCTTCTCCTCGATCTCCGCCGCCCTCAGCACGTCCCTCACCTGCCCGGACGCATTCGCCAGGCGGAGGTCGATCCCCTTCCGCCCGAGCTCCGTGGCAAGGTCCCGGATCATGTCGGCGGCCGTCACGTCGATGATCGGGGAGGGCTGGAGGTCGACGATCGCGAGACGGATCGGCCGGTCCTCCTGTCCGAGGGCCCGGGAGAAGTTCTCCTTGAAACTCTCCGCATTGGCGAAGATCAGGGGGGCGTCGATCCGGAAGATGAAGACCCCCGGGACCAGCTCGTTCTCGGGGTGGCGCCCGATGTCGCCGAAGAGGTTCGTGCCGGGGATCCTGCCGACGACGACCATGTTCGGGAAGGTGAACCGGAAGAGGATCTCGAGGAGCGAGAGGCCGGCGCCGATCAGCACCCCCGACAGGATCCCGAAGAGCAGGACCCCCGCGAGCGTGATCAGGGCGATATAGACCTCCGATCGGTTGATATGCCCGATCCGGGCGAGCCCGGTGATATCGACCATCTTGAAGACCGCGACCACGATGAGCGCGGCGATGACCGGTTCGGCGAGATAGTAGAAGGCCCCGGTCAGAAACAGGACGACGAGGACGATCACGCCGGCTGCAACCACGCCGGCCAGCTGCGTCTTTGCTCCGTTCGCGTCGTTGACCGCAGTCTTCGAGAAACTCCCCGAGATCGGGAATCCCTGGCCGATACCGACAGAGACGCTGCTCATCCCGAGGGCCAGGAGTTCGCGGTTGACATCGACCTCGTACTCATGCTCCTTTGCATAGGTCCGGGCGATCGTGCTGAGCTCGACGAAGGAGAGCACGAAGAGGCCGATCGCGAGCGGGAAGACGAGGGTCGCATCGCCGAGGGAGATGGCGGGCATGCCCAGTGTGGGCAGTCCTGCGGGGATGGTCCCGACGATCTCCACGCCCTTCTCGGCAAGGCCCGTGAGTCCGACCAGGACGATGGAGAGGACGACCACGACGAGGGAGCCGGGCAGGCGCGGATACCTGTGCTCAAGGGCGAAGAAGAGGATGAGCGCCCCGATGCCGAGGGCGAGGGCGTAGAGATTCGTCTCCGGGAGATTCTGCAGGACGAAGGCGATCTTGCCGAAGAACGACGAGGGGGCGCTGCCGGGCAGACCGAGGAGCTTCGGGATCTGGCTGACGATGATCACGATCCCGGTACCGACCAGGAACCCCTTCATCACCGGGCCCGAGATCAGGTTGACCAGGAACCCGAGCCGGAAGAGCCAGGCCACGACCGCAATCGCTCCGACAAGGACGGCCGTCAGGGCGACGAGCCCGGCGTACTGCTCGGGGCTGGTGATGACCATGGCGGCCAGGAACGTCGCCACCATGATGGCCTCGGAGGAGCTGGGGCCGACGGAGGCATGGCGAGAGGTGGCGAAGAGGAAGTAGGCCAGCGGGGCCATGATCCCCGCGTAGAGCCCGTACTCCGGAGGGAGGCCCGCGAGCGTGGCATAGGCCATATTGTCCGGGATGGCGAAGGCGGCGAGGGTCAGCCCGGCGATGAGATCGAACCGCAGCCATCTCCTGTCATAGGCGGGGAGCCAGCGCAGGACAGGCACCAGATCGATGACCCGTTCTCTGGCCGCTCCCGGCGATAATCCCCGGATGTCCATGGTCGTCCCGCAACAGTCTCAGGCCCGGAGACGAGCCCGACGCGTCATAGGAGTGAGTATGGGAGCTTCGGTTATCAGTATTCCTGAAAAAGATTCCGAGGTCTATTCTTTCGAATTACCGGTTCGATCGGGAGACATGGATACGGGTGACCGTATCGTCACTCCGTCTCGACCACCGGCGACTCCCCCTTCTCCAGGAGCTGCTCCAGCCTTCCGAGGCGGGCGGCGATCTCCGTATCGACCTTCTCCCGTTCGGTGAGCAGGTGGTTGACCTCCGCGAGGCAGATGGCGGCCTGGTCTTTTCCTGCCGGAGATTCTTCCGGCGGTTTCTCCTCCTCTTCCGCGGGGCCCAGCAGTTTGCTCGAGATCAGCCCGGCAAACGTCGCAAAGACGGCCACACCGGTGGTCATCACCATGACTCCCACCAGCCGGCCAGCATTCGTCGTGGGGAACCGATCCCCGTAGCCGACCGTGGTGATGGTGACATACGCCCACCAGATCGCATCGGAGGCGTTGAGGATGTTCGCGTCCGGGGACATACGTTCCGCCTGCAGGACCAGGAACGCCCCCGATTCGATGATCAGGGTGACCATCAGGATCAGGATATACAATGCCGATTGGGCCCGGTTGTGGGCGAGGTACGTGAGGATATACCGTGTCCCGTACTTGTGGACGAGCCGGTATGCCTTGAAGATCCGGAACAGCCGGAAGATGCGGAACTGCGGGATGACGGCCAGAAGATCGGCCCAGCCGTAATCGCGGATGAAGTAGAATGACCGGTCCGGCGCAGTGGCGATTCTGAGACTGAAGTCGTAGATGAAGAGCAGGGTGAGCACGGTGTTGATGATAGAGACAACATGGAGCGCATCGGGGTCGACTCCCGGGATATAGAGGAGAACCATATTGAAGACTGAAAGTACGGAGATCGCCGCGATGAACAATTCGTACCCGAAGTCCAGTTTCTCTCTACGCTTGATACCAACCACAATAGTTCACAATAAAAGAAATTCTGCCTGGCCTTATTAAGTCTCTGTTATTGAAATGGAGAGAGAACCGGCTCATTCCCCGCGGAAGCACCGGGGGGCACGTTTTGCCCTGAGAAAAATGATGCGTTCAGATATATCCGACCCTCAAGAGCAGAGATCCCATCGAGTAGAGCGCGAGGGTAAAGACGATCAGGGTCACCACCAGGATCGCCTGCCGTATCCTCACCTCCTCCCACTGCGAATAGACCCCGCAGAAGAAGAGCACGATGGCAAAGAGGACCGTGTTGGAGATATAACAGGTCTCCGTATTCGTTCGCGGCCTCGCCGTTGCTGAATGCGGCCGCCGCCTGCTCCTCCAGTCGAGCACTCTCCGTATTCTTCGCCAGCGTGTATTCCGGCAGGGAGAACGGTGTTCCCGGTGGGATCGGGTACGTCGCATTGGCCCCGGCCGTCCATGCCTCGAAGGCCGGCCTGAACTCGGGCCGGAACCGGTCTTCGAGGAACGCTTTCCGGCGGAGATCGCCCGTGCTCGCCGCGTTCACCCAGTCCAGGAAGACCTGGATGTCGACAATTTCCTGGGAGTTCGCGATGGTCGTGGCCCTGATCGACTCCGAGCGGTACTGTGCCGATTGCCCGTAGTCGGTCGCCTGCTCGCCGTTCCACCGTGTGGCCTGGTACACGCAGACTGCCGTGGAGAGCGTGGCGACCAGGAGGAGAACGGCAAAGACGATGTCGAGCACCACGATCTGCTTCTTCTCCGGGGCGATCGGCCGGAACAGTTTGAGCATTGCTGGGACCTCGGGACTCTCTTGATTGTTATCTGCGCGGGTGTTTATCTTCTCTGCCACGACGGATACCAATGGCACCGGGCTTCAGCAACGAAACGTGCATCACAATCGGCGGGAAGGGCCGTCCCCGGGCGAGAGCCCGGTTCTCTCCGATCCGGACCCGGCGGACGTCGCCAATGCAGACAGCAACTTCGCGATCGGCCTGGCGGAAAGGGCAGGACGGGCGAGGGGTGAAGATCCTTCCGCGAGATCTTCGGGGGCGGCAAGGAGCGGGCTGCTCGGATCGGCACCATCCACAAGCAGCCCGTCCGGAGGAACCCGCACCAAAGAACTGCCAGCTTCCGACACCCGGGGGAAGCGGCGGGACGGAAAGTCGTCCCGAGCGGGTAGTACAGACGCCGTGAAAAGGATCCTAGGTTTGTCTCCGGCGGGAGCTCGTCGCGGGAGCCCCGACCTCGCGCCTCGTTCTCCTCCACCCGCGCCCTGACGATCGCGTCGACGAGGGCCGGGGGAAGCGGATGGTCGGCCGTGAACCGGATGGTCGTGCCGGAGACATGGTAGCCCTCGAGCTCGCCGAGGAACCGCTCGAGGGTCGGCCGGCTCACGACAATGAGGCTGGAGTGATTGGGGAACGCAGCGAAATGGACCAGGGATCCGTGGTATCGGTAGGTCGGGATGCGGTAGCTGATCGTCTCTTCGGCCTCCGGCGCAGCGGCGCGGATGGCCGCGCGGAGCTGCTCCAGCGCGGCCCGCTGTCCGGCGGGAAGGGCCGCGAGGTAGTCGTCCACGGTCTCCGCCGGCCTCTCCCGGTCCGGTTTCGGGCTCATCGCGTCATCCTGATCTCTTCTCATGACGGACGCGGTATTAATGACACGGTCGGGGGGGTACCGTAACCTTGATCATCCGCGCGGGCGAGGAACCGTACCATGTGCGGCCGGTACTCGCTCATCTGCACCGACGACCTCGGCAACCGGTTCCGGGTGTACGAACCGACGATCGGCTGGCGCTCGCGGTTCAACGTCGCGCCGTCCCAGACCATGCCCGTGGTCGTGCAGCGCGAGCGGGCCGAGCTGGTCCCGATGGCGTGGGGGCTCGTCCCGCACTGGGCCAGGGACCTCGCGACGGCCCGGCGGCCGATCAACGCCCGGGCCGAGACGCTGACCGAGCGGCCCATCTTCCGCGGGCTTCTGCGGCAGAACCGCTGCCTGGTGCCGGCGAGCGGGTTCTACGAGTGGAAGCGGGACGGCGGCGGCCGGAAAGCGCCCTTCTACTTCCGGCTGCGGAACGCGGATCTCGTCGCGTTCGCCGGTCTCTACGACGTCTGGCACGATACCGACGGCTCGGCCCTCGCCACGTATACGCTCATCACCACGGCGGCCAACGAGGTCGTGGCTCCGCTCCACGACCGCATGCCCGCGATCCTCCGGCGCGAGGATGAGGAGCGCTGGGTCGCCGGCGCGCCCCCCGCTCCCGACGAACTCCGGGACCTTCTCGGGTCCGTATCCGGCCGGGGCCATGGAGGCCTTCCCCGTCTCGCCGCGGGTCAACAGCCCGGCAACGGACGACCCGTCCCTGATCGCGCCGCTCGAGGAGGCGTGAGGCCGATGGGAGACGGCGACATGAGCGATCCCCCCGCCGTCAGGCCCGTCGGGCTGTCGATGGCCGATCTGCTCCGCCTCGCCGATGCCTTCCCGCTCCTGGACCGCCTGGCGCTGCTCGTCACCGTCCGTGCGGGCGGGGACCGGGAGACCATCATCTTCGGGATCCTCGACGGGCTGCAGGACCACCTCGACAGCACCGCGCCCGCCGGCCGGCCGCGCGGCGTCGAGGAGACGGTCGATGCGATCCGCGGGTGGTTCGCTCGTGCGGATCGCCGAGGAAGAGAAGCCGGGCGCGTGAAGCGGCACGCTCATCAACCGCCGGGGCACGTGGTACGATGATGCGGGACTGCCGGAGAAGCAGATGCAGCGCGGGTGGAGGATGGGCATGAGGCGTACCGTCGCCGTGATCGATGAGCGGCTCTGCACGGGCTGCGGGCTCTGCATGCTCGACTGCCCTACCTTTGCCCTCGAGGTCTGCGACGGGTGCTCTCGCCTCGCCGACGACCGCTGCTGCGACGGCGGCGGGGCCTGCATCGCGGTCCTGCCCGCACGGGGCGATCGCCCTCGTCGAGCGCGAGGCCCGGCCGTTCGCCCCGGGACACCGCCGGGAATGACCGCGATCGGGGCAGTTATATCCGCTCAGGCCGATATATAAAGGATCGGCATGAGCGACGGTCTCTCCCCCGGAATGCGCCAGTACCTCGCAGCAAAGCGGCAGCACCCCGACGCCCTCCTGCTCTGCCGGATGGGCGACTTCTACGAGACCTTCGGGGCCGACGCCGAGACCGTCGCCCGCGAGCTCGACATCGTCCTGACCTCCCGCGGCACCGACGCCGACGGCAACAGGATCCCGCTCGCCGGGGTCCCGTACCACGCGGCCGAGTCCTACATCGCCCGCCTCGTCCGGAAGGGCTACCGGGTCGCGATCGCCGAGCAGATGGAGGACCCGAAGAAGGCGAAGGGGATCGTGAAGCGCGAGGTCGTCCGGGTCGTGACCCCCGGGACGCTCGTGGACGGGGCCATGCTCGAGGCGCCGCAGGCCCGGTACCTGATGGCCGTCGCCCCCGGCCCCGAGCGGACCGGGATCGCCGTCCTCGACGCCTCGACCGGCGAGTTCGCGGCCTCGTCCGTCTCGAACGCCGAGGCCCGCGCCGCGGTGCTGGCCGAGGCCGTCCGCCGCTCGCCCGAGGAGGTGCTGATCCCCGAGACCCTCGACGGCCCGCGTCCTCGAGGCCGTGGCGTCGCTCGAGACCGTGGTCACCCGCCGTCCGGCCGGAGCGTTCGAGAGCGCGGCCGCCGCGCGCTACCTCGCCGGCCGGTTCGGCCGCAGCTTCGAGAGCGACGACCCCGCGGCCGTCGCGGCCGCCGGCGCCGCGCTCGCCTACGCCGAGGCGATGCACCATGCGCCGCTCCCGCAGGTGGCCGGCCTCTCGCTCGCCGCGGCCGGCGCGGCCCCGCCCGTCCTCGACGCGATCACGGTCCGGAACCTCGAGCTGGTCCAGCCCGTTCGCGACGGAAGGAAGGGCGCGACCCTGCTCGGGGTGCTCGACCGGACGGTCACGTCCATGGGCGCCCGCCTCCTCCGCGCCCGGATCGTCCGCCCGCTCGCGGACCCGGCCGCGATCAACCGCCGGCTCGACGCGGTCGAGTTCTTCGCAGCGAGCACGGTCGCGCGGCGGGACCTCCGCCGCCGCCTCGGCGCGGTCGCCGACCTCGAGCGGATCGCCGGCCGCATCGCCTACGGCAACGCCTCGCCGCGCGACCTCGTCGCCCTCCGGCGATCGCTCGAGGCCCTGCCCGGTCTTGCGGCGCTTCTCGCCTCCGCCGCCGACCTCCCGGCGCTTCTCGCCGCGGCCGCGGGCGAGCTCGGCGACCATGCGGGCGAGGCCGCGCTCGTCGCCGCTGCACTCGTCGACGAGCCCCCGGCAGTCACCCGGAGCGGCGGCATGATCCGCGCCGGGTACGACCCCGAGCTCGACCGTCTCCGTGGCCTCGCCACGACCGGCCGCGACTGGGTGGCCGCACTCCAGCAGGCCGAGCGCGAGCGGACGGGGATCCGGACCCTGAAGATCGGGTACAACCGCGTCTTCGGCTACTACATCGAGGTCCCGAAGTCGCAGGAGGCCCGCGTCCCGCCCGAGTACGAGCGGCGGCAGACGACCGCGACCGGCGAGCGCTTCACCGTGCCCGGTCTCCGCGAGAAGGAGGCCGAGATCGCCAGCGCGGACGACCGGCTGGCCGAGCGCGAGCAGGAGGTCTGGCAGGGGCTGATCGAGGCCCTCCGCCCGGCCGTGCCGCGGCTCCAGGCCGCCGCGCGGGCCGCGGGCCTCCTCGACCTCTTCGCCGCTCTCGCCGAGGTCGCGGTCGAGCACCGCTACACCCGGCCCGTCGTCACGGACGGGACCGCGACCCTGATCCGCGGCGGCCGGCACCCGGTGGTCGAGGCCCGTGTCGAGCGAGCCGTTCGTGCCGAACGATACCGTCCTCGACGCCGGCGGCGAGCAGCTCCTGATCATCACGGGCGCGAACATGGCCGGGAAGTCGACGTACATGCGCGCGGTCGCCCTGATCACGGTCATGGCCCAGTGCGGCATGTTCGTCCCGGCCGACCACGCCGCGATCGGGGTCGTGGACCGGGTCTTCACCCGCGTCGGCGCCTTCGACGACCTGGCCTCGGGCCAGTCCACGTTCATGGTCGAGATGCTCGAGCTCGCGAACATCCTGACGAACGCGACGCCGAAGAGCCTGGTCGTGCTCGACGAGATCGGGCGCGGGACCAGCACCCTCGACGGCTACGCGATCGCGCGGGCCGTCCTCGAGTTCCTGCACGGAAAGGGGAAGAGCGGGCCGCGCACGCTCTTCGCGACCCACTTCCACGAGCTCGTCGAGGCCGAGGAGGACCTCCCCCGCGTCCGCAACTATCATATGGCCGTCAAGGACACGGGAACGTCGGTGATCTTCACGCGGACCATCATCCCCGGCGCGACGGACCGGTCGTACGGCGTCCACGTGGCCGAGCTCGCGGGCGTGCCGGCCCCGGTGATCGGCCGGGCCAGGGTCCTGCTCGAGGATCTGGTCCGGCGCGAGGCCGAGCGGGAGCCCGGAGACGGGCCGCGCCGCGTGCGGTACACGCAGATGCTCCTGCCGGTCGAGAGCGATTCGGCGCGGCCGCCCGAGCCGCCGGTGCTGGCCTCGCTCCGGGCTCTCGAGCCCGACCGGATGACCCCGATCGAGGCGCTCCAGGCACTCTACCGGCTGAAGAGCGAGGTGGAGCCGTGACCGGGAGCGCCATCCACGCGCTCGACCCGGCCACGATCACGAAGATCGCGGCCGGCGAGGTGATCGAGCGGCCGGCCTCGGTCGCGAAGGAGCTCGTCGAGAACGCGCTCGACGCCGGCGCCACGCGGATCGCGGTCGCGGTGGAGTCGCATGCCGGCGCGATCGCGTCGATCCGCGTCACCGACGACGGCGCGGGGATGTCGGCCGAGGACCTGCGGCTCGCGGTCCTGCCGCACACGACCTCGAAGCTCCGCGGCGCGGACGACCTCGCCTCGGTCACGACCATGGGCTTCCGCGGCGAGGCCCTCGCCTCGATCGCCGCGGTGAGCCGGCTCACGCTGGTCTCGCGGCAGGCAGGGGACCTGCTCGCGCACCGGCTCGTGGTCCGCGGCGGGATTGTCGAGGAGGAGGGCGAGACCGCCGCGCCGGTGGGCACACGCGTGACCGTCGAGGACCTCTTCTTCAACACGCCGGCGCGGAAGAAGTTCCAGAAGTCGCTCGGGACCGAGCTCGCGCACCTCGCGGGGACGATCGAACGGCTCGCGCTCTCTCGTCCCGGGATCGCGTTCTCGCTCGCCCATAACGGACGGACGCGCCTCTCCACGCCGGGGACGGGGCTCCTCGAGACGATCGCCTCGCTCCACGGCCCCGAGCTCGGGTCCGCCCTGATCCCCGTCGAGGGCGCGGGGCCGCTCTGCCGGGTCACGGGCTTTGTCGCGGCGCCGTCGGTGCAGCGGCCGAACCCGTACCAGGTCTTTCTCGCTATCAACGACCGCACGATCCAGAGCGCGCCGCTGACGGGCGCGGTGAAGGCCGGGTTCGGGACCCTGCTGCCGACCGACCGCCACCCGGTCGCGGTGCTCGCGCTCGAGCTCGACACGGCCCTCGTCGACGTCAACGTCCACCCGGCGAAACGGCAGGTGCGGCTCTCGCGCGAGCCCGAGGTGCTCTCCGCCGTCTCGACGGCCGTCGCAGCCGCGCTCGACGCCCTGCGGCCCGTCCCGGTCGCCCGCGGTCCGGCCTCCGCTACCCCATCCTTCTCCGAGCGCCTGACCGCCGGCGCTCCGACGACGTTCGCGGTCGCCGAGCCCGGCCTCGCGTACGGCCGCCGGACCGACCGGCAGCTCCGCCAGACGGCCCAGAGCGCGCTCGGCGCTGGCCCTGCGCCGGAGGCCCCCGAGGTCGAGGTCCTGGGGCAGGTCGACCTGACCTATCTCGTGGGCCGGACGGCCGCGGGCGACCTCGTCCTGGTCGACCAGCACGCGGCCCACGAGCGGGTGCTCTACGACCAGCTCTCGGCGCCGGGGCCGGTCGAGGTGCAGGAGCTCCTGGTCCCGGTCGTGATCGCCTGCACCGCGCAGGAGGCTGCCGTGATCGACGAGAGCCGCGGAGCCCTCGCGGCGGCCGGCTTCACGGTCGACGAGTTCGGCGAGAACCAGTATGCGATCCGGACGGTCCCGGTGGTGCTCGGCCACGAGGTGGACCCCGAGGTCGTGCGCGAGATCGTGGCCGAGCTGATCGGTGGCGGGAGGCGGGCCGGATGCCCGCGAGCGGCTGACCCGGCTCGTCGCCTGCCACGGCGCGATCCGGGCCGGCGCCCCCCTCACGGCCGAGCAGGGGCGACGGCTGATCGCCCAGCTCTTCGCGGCACAGACGCCGCTCACCTGCCCCCATGGCCGGCCGACGGTCGTGACCTTCTCGCGGGCCCGGCTCGAGGCGCTCTTTTCACGCCGCTGAACCCGCGGGCGGTGCAAAGCGCGGGAGCGTGCACCGGATCACGGTCCCGCGGGTATAGCCGCTCGGAGTCCGGTCGTCGGCCCGGATCCGCCCGCCGTACCGGCGGACGAGCGCGCCCGCGATCGAGAGTCCGAGGGCCGGCTGCTCCTCGGCAGCATCCCCGCCCCGGGCCGGACGGGCGAAGAGTCGCTCCTTCTCGCGATCCGGTATGCCGGGCGCGTCATCCTCGAGCGAGACCAGCACCTCGTCGCCGCGGGGCTCGACCCGAATCCGGCAGTTGACGCCCGAGCCCCCGTAGTGTCGGCTGTCGCCGAGCAGGTTCGCGAAGACCTCGAACAGGAAGCCATCGGCCAGGACGCGTTCATCCGTGCCGTCGTACAGGACCTGGAGGTCCGGGTGGCGGGCGATCCCGTCGCGGATCGCGCGGTCGAGCTCCGCTACCCCGAGCGGGTCATCGAGGGAGCGGAAGCGGTCCACCCATGCGACGCACTCGAGGATCCGAGTACACTGCCGGATCGCCTCGCCGACCTGTTCGGCCTCCTCGCCCTGCTCTCCTTCGAGCCCGGCCGCGAGCGTCTCGGCGCAGATGTCAAACGCGGAACATCGGGGTTCGCTGCGCTCTCCTGATATCCGGGTGGCACCCAAACGCCCCGCCATCCCCGCGGAGGCCTGAATAGGCCGACCCGTTGCTCGCGGTCAGCACTATTCATTCGCGAAATGTTTATCGATGACAATACTGGAAAACCGTTTACCGCACTCTCCGCGGATTTGCCTGCCGTGTGCCGCCCCTACGGGCGCTCAATCGTTCTCCGCGGCGAAGTGAGCGGGATACTGGACGCCCGGGCCACGGCCGCCGGCCCGGGACCGGTGCATAAGGCGGCACGGGAGGAACGATGTGGAACAACTACCTTCGATACATGGCATGTGCGCTCGTGCTGGTCAGCCTGATGGGCGTGCTGCCGGCAGCGGCCGCGGAGACAGGGAGGATCGCGTTCATGTCGACGCGGGACGGGACCTGGGCGGTCTACGCGATGAACCCGGACGCGTCGGCCACGGCTCGTCTGACCTTCGGCGACGACCGGGACTGCGAGCCGGCATGGTCGCCGGACGGTGCGCGAATTGCGTTCGTGTCGTACCGTGACGGGACTGCGCCGGAGATCTACGTGATGAACGCCGACGGCAGCGGCCAGACCCGTCTGACCGCGAACGCGGCATGGGACGGGACACCGGCATGGTCTCCCGACGGCGCCCGGATCGCGTTTGCGTCCGATCGCGACGGCGATGGCGACATCTATGTCATGAACGCCGATGGAACCGCCCAGACCAGCCTGATCGCCGCCGCCGATTGGGGATCGGAGATCGAGCCCGCATGGTCCCCTGACGGCTCGCGGATCGCGTTCACGTCGGATCGCGACGGCGATGCCGAGGTCTTCGTGATGAACGCCGACGGGACGCATCAAGCCCAGTTGACCGAGAACGAGTGGTGGGACGGGGCGGCCGCATGGTCGCCCGACGGTTCGCGGATCGCGTTCAAATCGGACCGTGACGGCAACGACGAGGTCTACGTCATGAATGCGGACGGAACGGGGCAGACACGGCTCACCGTCAACCCCGGAGCGGACAGCGCACCCGCATGGTCCCCCGACGGTTCCCGGATCGCCTTCGAATCGGACCGCGACGAGAATGTCGATCTCTACGTCGATGAACGCCGACGGCTCCGGGCAGGCACGGCTCACCACCGACGCCGCGTACGACGGTACGCCGGCGTGGTGGGGGGTGACCGCCGTCGAACCGTCGCCGCCTGCCGTCTCCGGCGTCACCGTGCCCTCGGGCCCGGTGGCGGTGAGGGGGCCCGTCTCGGCGACGGCGACCATCACCGACGCCGGGAATGCGGGGAGGCACACGGCGATCTGGGCGTGGGGCGACGGCGTGACCTCGACCGGCACTGTCGCCGGTGCCTCGGTGGCGGGGACGCACGCCTATTCGTCGGTCGGGGTCTACCGGGTGACCGTGACCGTGACCGATGACGGCGGAGGGAGCGGTACCGCGACTGCGCCGGCCTTTGTCGTCGCGTACGATCCGAGCAGCAAGTATGTGAGCGGGGGCGGCTGGATCGCGTCGCCGGCCGGCGCATACCTCGCGGACCCCGCCCTGACGGGCCCGGCCGCGTTCGGGTTCACCGCGAAGTACTCGACCGGTTCCGGTAAGAAGGGTTCCGCGACGAACGGCCTCGAGGGGAAGACGGAGTTCCTCTTCCGCCTCGGCGACCTGAACTTCCAGTCGACCTCCTACGAAAAGCTGGTCGTCGGCGGGCACAAGGCGACCATCAGGGGGACGGGGACGATCAACGGGAAGGGTGCCTACGGCTTCCAGCTCTCCGCGATCGACGGACAGCAGGGCGGCGGGAAGAAGACGGACCGGTTCCGGATCAGGATCTGGGACCGGGCAAGCGGCCGGACGGTCTACGACAACCAGGCCGGTGCGGGCGATTCGGCCGACCCCGCCACGGCGATCTCGGGCGGCGCGATCACCATCGCCAAGTCCTGATACCTTTTTTCGGTCCGGCCGCCGGCGATCTCCACCACGTGGAACCCCATCGTTGAAGCGGGTCACTGGCCGGCAATATCTTTTAATTTCAGTTCTTTTTGGAAAAGTCCCGGGAATTGGGCGTTCCTGCGCGCCTCCATCGCGAAATGTTTATCCATAAAAAGCCCCAGTAGGGCATATCCGCCTTCTTCCGCGGACGTCCGCCGCGCCGTGCTCGAGCGGTCCCATTGCGTCCCGGAAGAGAGCGGAAGGCTCGACCGGGGCGTCTTCGCCCTGGGCCGGCCTCGCGTTCCGAGTAGTGGCCACGGGCCCGGAACCGGTACATGCACTGCGGCCGGGAAGGAACGATGCGGAACAACTACCTTCGATACGTGGCATGTGCGCTCGTGCTGGTCAGCCTGATGGGCGTGCTGCCGGCAGCGGCCGCGGAGACAGGGAGGATCGCGTTCATGTCGACGCGGGACGGGACCTGGGCGGTCTACGCGATGAACCCGGACGCGTCGGCCACGGCTCGTCTGACGTTTGGCGACGACCGGGACTGCGAGCCGGCATGGTCGCCGGACGGTGCGCGAATTGCGTTCGTGTCGTACCGTGACGGGACTGCGCCGGAGATCTACGTGATGAACGCCGACGGCAGCGGCCAGGCCCGTCTGACCGCCAACGCGGCATGGGACGGGACACCGGCATGGTCTCCCGACGGCGCCCGGATCGCGTTTGCGTCCGATCGCGACGGCGATGGCGACATCTATGTCATGAACGCCGATGGAACCGCCCAGACCAGCCTGATCGCCGCCGCCGATTGGGGATCGGAGATCGAGCCCGCATGGTCCCCTGACGGGTCGCGGATCGCGTTCACGTCGGATCGCGACGGCGATGCCGAGGTCTTCGTGATGAACGCGGACGGGACGCATCAAGCCCAGTCTGACCGAGAACGAGTGGTGGGACGGGGCGGCCGCATGGTCGCCCGACGGTTCGCGGATCGCGTTCAAATCGGACCGTGACGGCAACGACGAGGTCTACGTCATGAATGCGGACGGAACGGGGCAGACACGGCTCACCGTCAACCCCGGGGCGGACAGCGCACCCGCATGGTCGCCCGACGGTTCCCGGATCGCTTTCGAATCGGACCGCGACGAGAATGTCGATCTCTACGTCATGAACGCCGACGGCTCCGGGCAGACACGGCTCACCACCGATGCAGCGTACGACGGCACGCCGGCGTGGTATGGGACGGCCACCGATGCCCAGCCGACGCCGGCGGTGGTGCTGGTTTCCGGCGGGGTCGGGCTGCCGACGGATACGAACAGCGACGGCGTGTTCGATGATATCAACGGCAACGGCCGAGGTGACTTCGCGGACGTGGCGCTCTACTTCGGTCAGCTGAACTGGATCGCAGCGAACGAGCCGCTGGCCGCATTCGATTGCAACGCGAACGGCCGGATCGACTTCTCCGACATCGTCTGGCTCTTCGACCACCTCTGAGCGGCGCAGCCCTGTCCTCCTCTTTTCCGTTGCGGAGGAAAGCGGTGAGGCTGATCGGCGGGCAGACGCCGCCGAGGGGGTAAGATCTGGGCGCCGGGCGAGTCGCACGGATTATGCGCTCTTGACGATCAGTTCTAAGGCGAGTTCGTCGGCTATGGAGAGGATTCATCCTCCATGCCATGGTGCAGGTTCAACTACGGAGTGTATACCTCGGGCTCCGGATCAGTCGTCGATGGGTTCCGCCTCGAGGCCCGCGCCCTCGATGGATATCCCGTCGAATCATCATGCCGGGCAGACTCCCTCCAGGTCGAGGAGAGGAGGGAGCCGGGCTCAAGGAAAGGGCAGGGGAGCGAGGACCGGATCTCTATCCGGAACTCGAATGGGAGATCCGACTCTCCCTGGTCTGCCGGCGGAAGAGCCGCGGGATCACAAACCCATCTCCCGATGAGCGCGTTAGCAGGAGAATAGCGGGTTCTACTACCTGCAAGCGATCGGATCAGTCGGGTATTGAGGGAGGAGAACCGCTGGAGCTGTTCGACGGCGTGGCAACCGAGACGCTTCCAGCCAGCGTAAGGATGGCTGAGAGCCTGCCGGTGGATCCGCGCCCGTGATCGATCGCGTATGGCGGAGGACCGAAGAGTACGCGCCCTTCACCCGCGCTCATCCGGTACCAAGGCGACAAGCGGGACTGACAGTGATCGTCGACACGCTCGAGAAGCGCCCGAAGATACTCGACAGGAAGAGAGCGCCAAGGGTTTTCTGCATCGATGGGACGTCAATCAGAGAGTAGCGGTTCGGGACTGAGGTGCCCCGTTGCCATCCGGCCCGGTTCGTGGATATATGGAACGGCCGAGTCTCCAGGCAACCGACGGGGCCAACCTCAACTGCTTCGATCGGAAAAAGGTGGAGTGGGGTCAGGTGATACGGATACTTCCTTTGAACGCGGATCCGGGGATCCACCATAACCACACAGTACCCAAGTTCTGCTCGAGGTACAACTGAAATTCCGAGCTGGATCTGTCGAGGGTCATCCCGAAAGCCTGGGAGTGATATGTGACACCATTGGCGGTTACTGCAGCATCCTCACCCGTGATGTAGTACCTGGTCTTTGGAGAGGAACGTCACATCCGAGATGACCAGATCTGCCTTGAGGTTTCCACGCCGATCCACGATGGTTCCCCTGCCCGACCAGAATCCAGAGCGTGTCCTGAGTCTGCCGCGCCGTCGAACTTCACCTGGTTACCGATGATCTCGCCAGACAGAGACGGGTTTTCTCGGGAGACTCCGGACCCATGCCACGTCACCTTGTGCAGCGGCGACGGTGCGGCGAGCGCCGGTACGACGAAGAAGGCGAGAGCCAGCAGCACTGTACATGCAATAAGTGTTCGCTTCATGTTTCTGTCCTCCATTTCTGCGTTCCACCATCGCGAGAGGTATTGGTCATCTACATGGTCCATAGGGCCGAATATATCACGATTGATCCTGAACGCAACGCCTCATAGACGCCGCTCGTATATTAACATTTGCCGTGGACCGTCGCTGGCAACGGGAAATTCTGCGTCCTATTTCGAAATGCGGCAATTTAATAGCGTTTAGAAGAACCGCAACAGGGTGTGGACGTCGCCATTTTCTTCAACGACCTCTGAACCGTTTTCCGGCCCCGGGAAAGGCGGCGTCGTGCGATGAGCCTAAACAATGGCCACTTTGAACGTTGAAAAGAGGATGGACTTTGAACGGGTGGAAGGCAAG
>CAVSRL010000023.1:0-48783 GCA_963730355.1 uncultured Methanoregulaceae archaeon
ACCGCGTTCGCCGCGAACTCCTCGCTCGACTGCTCGAGGTCGTAGACCGGCGCGACCTCGCCCATCTCGCCCTTCAGGAGCTGGATCGCGACCGCCTCCTCGGTGATCGAGGAGTCGCGCGAGTAGGTGCCGCCGGGCTCGGCGAGCACCACCACCCTCCCCTCGTCGTGGAAGTCGGGCCGGCCCGGCCCGGCCGGACATCTGCTGGAACTCCTGGACGGTGAGCCAGGCGATCCCCATCGCGCGAGGGCGTCGAAGATCACCTGCGAGGCCGGGAAGTCGACCCCGGCCCCGAGTGCGGCCGTGGTCACGACCGCCGCGAGTTTTCCCCGCATGAACCGGTCCTCGACCTCGCGCCGCTCCTGCGACGTCAGCCCGGCGTGGTACGCCCCCACCTTCGAACCGAGGCCTGCTCGGCCACCTGGTGGGTGCGGGCGCGCGAGTTCGTGAAGATGATCGTCTGGCCGTGGAACCCCTTCGACGAGACCTTGCGGTACTCCTCGTCCACGAGCCGCTTGATCGTCGGGATCTTCTCTTTCCGCTCGACGAAGATCAGGTGGCGGTCGAGGGGCACGGGCCGGCTCTCGTACCGGACCAGGGTCGCACCGAGTTCTTCGCGAGCAGCTTCGGCGAGCCGATCGTGGCCGAGAGGTAGAGGAACTGGGCCTGCGGGTAGAGGTGTTTGAGCCGCGCGATCAGCCCGTCGAGCCGGTGGCCCCGCTCGGGGTCCTCGAGCATCTGGATCTCGTCGATCACGACCGTGCCGACCCTGGACGGAAACCGGCCGAGCCTGATCTGGTGGTCGACGCCCTCGTACGTCCCCGACGACCAGCGCCGCCCGCGGGTCGCGCGACCCTCCGCCGCGGTTCTCGGCCAGGCGGATCCGCGCCGCTCCGATCTGGAGCGAGGCCTTCGCGAACGCGCCGTAGCGCTCGGCAAAGCGCTGGTGCTTCTGGACTGCGAGCGCGACCAGCGGGACGAGGAAGAGCATCCGCCCGCGCCCTTCGAGGTTGTTCTTGAGCCCGGCCATCTCGCCGACGAAGGTCTTGCCCGACGCGGTGGCCGCGACCACGAGGAGGTCCTTGCCGAAGAGGAGGCCGGCCTCGATCGAGAGCTGCTGGACCGGCATCAGCCGCTCGACACCGGCCGCGTCGATGAACGGCCGCGGCAGGGGCAGCTCCTCGAGCGCCTGCGTCACGCCGACCTCGTGGGCTTCGACCCGGTCGTAGAGCGTCGACTTTCGCCGCGAGGTCTCGGGCTGGATCGTCGCGAGGACGCGGTCGACGTCGCGGTAGCGGAACAGGAGCTCGTCGAGGTGGCCCATCGCGCCCCGCGCCATCCGGCCGAAGTGGGCGACCTCGCGGCGGAGTTCGCGCCGGGCGCAGGGCAGGCAGATCTGCTCGCTGCCGTACTTCACCGCATCCTTCTCGCGGACCTGGGTGACGCGGTCCTCGAGCAGGCAGAGCCGGCAGGCGTCCAGGGGCTTCGACCGCACCTGGAGGTCGGCGAGGAAGGACTCGAACGCGGGCGAGCGGGCGGTCAGCATCACCTCGGTCGAGCGGAGCAGGTTCACGAGCTCCTTCGTCGGCGTATTCCGATACTGGCGCCGGCCCGCCTGCCGGACCTGATACTCCTTCGGCCGGATGCCCTTCGGGGTCTCGGCAAGGGTGACCTGCCCGACCGCCGTGACGATCCGACCGTCGAAGAAGAGCAGGCGATACCCCGCCTTGGTCGGCGAGACGATCGTGATCATCGGTTCATCAGGTCGTGGATGCGATAGGTCAGCCCTGCGTCCTCAAGCCTTTTTAAGAATTCGGTGAACTCCTCGTCCACGCAGCAGAGCAGGCAGTCGAGCCCGTGGAACGCGGCCTCGATCACGCCCTCGCGGGCCCCGTAGAACATGTCGGGCGCCCGCCCCGCCTTCTCGAGCGCGACCCGGGCCTCGATCCCGACGGCCGCGACGACCGCGACTGGGGCCGCGAGCGCGGCCAGGGCCGCGAGGTCGACCGCGCGCGAGCCGCCCTTCTCGACCCGCGGGACCTTCGCGACGTGGACGAGCCCCTCGCGGTGGTCGATCATCCCCGAGAGCCGGGTCACGCCGACGTCCTCGCCGGCCCCGGCTCCCCGGACCACGGCGCCGTTCGCCGACCGCGGCTCGCGGCCGGCGTAGAGGAGGCCGCCCCGCATGTAGACCCCGACCATCTCGCCCTCCTCGAGGTCCTCGGCCGCAACCGCGGCCCAGACCGAGACCTGCTGGATCAGGTCGCGCCGGACATGCCGGGCGTAGGCCTCGAGCTGCTCGGCCCGGGAGAGGATCCACTCGATCCCCTCGCGCGTGACCTCGTACCGGCCCCGTCCCTGGGACGCGACCATGCCGTCCTCGACGAGCTCGCGCATGTACTCCGAGACGGCCTGCGGCGTGATCCCGAGGACGTCCGCGACCTCGAGCTGCCGGACCGCCGGCTGGTGCTCGGCGATCTCGACCAGGCATCGAAAACGGGTCGCCTCTCGCTTCGAACGCAGAATCGTGGAGAGGGGGTCGTCAGCGAGCCCGGTCAAGGAAGACCAGCCCCTGCCCCCTGACGTCCATCCGCTGGCTCCGCTTCGCGATTCCGCGGATGAAGAACGGTGAGACGTTGTACTTGCGGGCGAGGTCGTTGATGGAGATGTTGCCGCCCCCGAGCTCGGCCTCGACGGCCTCGACCGTCGCGCGCAGAGACTCGTCGTTGGAGATCGAGATATAGAGCAGGTCCGCGAGCTCGCTCATGCCGCACTGGAAGTTCGCCCGGAACTTCGAGTAGGTCGCCCGGAACTCCTTCTCGGGATTCTTGCCCGGCTCGGGCATCCGCCACTGCTCCTCGACCAGATTCCCTTTCTTCAGGATCGTGATGCAGTCGTCGACGTGATCGCCCCCGATCGCGGCCGCGAGCTCGGCCTCGGTCATCCAGGCGTGGTTCAGAAGTTCGTAGATCTGTTTATATTTCTCGTCGTTGAAGGTGATGAGAAGAGGGACCAGCTCCACGGGGTCGTTGATAATGCGAATGTGCCCTGTCACGGAGAACTCCAATATATATTGGCGCGATGCATCGATAAAGGTTTCAGGAACATGCAGCTGGGCCTGATCACAGTCCGGGGCGTCGTGCAGGGCGTGGGCTTCCGGCCCTATGTCTACGCCGAGGCGGTCCGGCTCGGTCTTTCGGGCACGGTCAAGAACCTCGGGTCCGAGGTCGAGGTCAGGGCCGCGGGCGACAGATTCGACGAGCTGGTCGCGTCGCTCCGGCGCGGGCCCCCGCTCGCGCGGATCGATTCGGTCGACGTCTCGCCCCTCGACGGACCGGTCCCGTCCGGTTTTACGATCCTTCCGTCGGCCGAAGGGGCGAGGACGGGCCTGATCCCGCCCGACGTGGCCACCTGCGGCCGCTGCCTCACGGACATCGACGACCCGGCGAGCCGGTACTTCGGGTACTGGGCGACCTCGTGCGTCGACTGCGGCCCCCGGTACAGCATCATCCGCGATCTGCCCTACGACCGCCCCCGGACCTCGATGGACGCGTTTCCGCTCTGCGGCGGCTGCCGGACCGAGTTCACGGACCCGGGCTCGCGCCGGCACCACGCCCAGACGATCGCCTGCCCGGGCTGCGGCCCGCACCTCACGCTCTACGACGCGGACGGGCGGCCCGTTCCCACGGACGACCCGGTCGGCGAGACGGCCGCGCTCCTCGACCAGGGGCGGATCGTCGCGATCAAGGGGATCGGCGGGTTCCACATCGCCTGCGTCGAGGAGGCGGCCGGCGAGCTCAAGGAGCGGCTCGGCCGGCTCGAGCAGCCGTTCGCCGTGATGGCCCGCCCCGACCAGGTCGAGGCGATGGCCGTCCTCTCGGACGCGGACCGGGCCGCGCTCGCCTCGATCGAGGCGCCGATCGTGGTGCTCGAGAAGCGCGACCCGACGGCCCACGCCGCGCTCTCGAACCTCCACACGATCGGCGTGATGCTCCCGTACTCGGGCCTCCACCACCTCCTCTTCGAACGCCTCGCGCACCCGATGCTCGTGATGACCTCGGCCAACTCGCCCGGATACCCGATGGTGACCGGGCTCGATCGGGCCTTCGGAGCGCTCGCCGGGGTCGCCGACTTCTACCTCGCCCACGACCGGCGGATCGTGAACCGCTGCGACGACTCGGTCGTGCGGGGCGGCTACCTGATCCGGCTCTCGCGCGGGTACGCGCCGCTCCGGACCGCGGTCGACCTCGGGCCGCGCTGCATCCTCGGCGTGGGGCCCGAGCTCTCGGCGAACGCGACCATCTACCGCGACGGCCACGCGGTCACCTCGCCCCACGTCGGCAACGTCCGGAACCCGGAGACCCTCGCGTACCTGGTCGAGACGATCGGGAAGCTCGGCGACTGGCTCGGCGCACGGTACGACGCGGTCGCCCACGACCTCCATCCCCAGTTCCTCTCGACGCGGTACGCCCGCGAGCTCGCGGACGGGCTCGGGATCCCGGCCGTCCCGGTCCAGCACCACGTGGCCCACATCGCGTCGGTCACGCGCGAGCCCTGCGTCGGGATCGCGATCGACGGGGTCGGGTACGGTACGGACGGCACGGTCTGGGGCGGCGAGATCTTCGCGGGCGCCGTGCCCTCGTTCGACCGGGCCGGGCACCTCGAGGTCGTGCCCATGCCGGGCGGCGATCTCGCGACCCGCTTTCCCGAGCGGATGCTCTACGGCGTCCTGCCCGAGGACCGGGTGCTCGACCTCCTCGCCGAGCGGGGCTGGTCCGAGATCGAGCGCGACGTGCTCGCCCGGCAGACCGCGCGCCGGATCAATACGCCGCTCACGACGAGCACGGGCCGGGCCCTCGACGCGGCCGCGGCCCTGCTCGGGATCTGCCGCGAGCGGACCTACGACGGCGAGCCCGCGATGAAGCTCGAGGCGGCAGCGGCCCGGGGCCGGGCTGCAGGAGTGGCCGATCGAGCTCCGGGAGGAGAACGGCGTCCTCGTCGTGCCGACACGGGCGCTGATGGGCGAGCTCGCCGATCGGTACCTCGGGATCGACCGGCCCGGAGTCGGCAGCGGGGCACCGGGCGGTGGCGGACCTCGCGGCCTCGTTCCAGGCGAATCTCGCCCGGGGGATCGCGCTGGCCGCGGTCCGGGTCGCGGAGGACCGCGGCATCGGGACGGCGGCGCTCTCGGGCGGGGTCGCGATCAACACCGCGATCCGGACGACGATCGTCGCGGCCCTCGAGTCCCGCGGGCTCGCCTGCCTCCTGAACGACCGCTACCCGCTCGGCGACGGCTGCATCAGCTACGGCCAGTGCGTGATGGCCTCGGCCCTGCTCGAGTGAGCCGGGGCCGCCACGTTCATCCTGCGGGCGCCGATACCCCTGCCATGACACTTCCGCCCCTTCGTGAAGATCTGCGGCATCACCCGGCCGGAGGACGCACGGGCCGCGGTCGAGGCCGGCGCGGACGCGATCGGGGTCGTGATGGCCTCGGACTCGCCGCGCTCCTGCACGGTCGAGCAGGCGCGGGCGATCTTCGCCGCGGTCCCGCCGGGGGTCCTCCGGGTCGTGGTCAGCCACACCGACTCGGCGGAGGGGCTCGCCGAGTGCCTCGCGGCCGGCCCGGACGCACTCCAGCTCTCGGAGCCGCTCGCCGTGCCGCCGTCGGCCGGCGTCGCCGTCATCCGCGTGGTGGCCCCGGGGAATCCCGTACCCGGCGATTGCGCGATGGTGATCGTGGACGGCTCGCACGGACGGGGGAGGCCGTACGACCCCGCGTACGCCCGCGGGATCGTGGCCACTTCGCCCGTGCCGGTGCTGCTCGCGGGCGGTCTCTCTCCCGATAATGTCGAGGCCGCGATCCGTGAGATCCGGCCCTTCGGTGTGGACGTCGCCTCGGGGGTGGAGTCGGCCCCCGGCGTCAAGGACCACGCACGGGTCAGGGCCTTCGTCCGAAACGCTCGGCGGGCCTATCCGAACGACTGAAGCATCCGGCACCAGCGCCGGACGAGCTCGGGGTCGCGAGAGAGCCGCGACGGACGGCCGAGGACCCCCTGGTCGTAGTAGGCGCCGGGCTCGAGGGTCTCCGCGGTGACGAGGCGGGCCTCGCTCCGGCCGCAGTGCTCGTGAGAGGCACCCTGGTTACCGGGGGGAAACCCTGCCGCGAGCAGCTTGGTGTCGCAGACGCCGGGATGGAGCGAGACCGCCTCGAATCCGCGGTCGGCGAGGGCCCGGGCCAGCAGTACGGCCCCGAGCTTGGAGAGGCTGTAGGCCGCGTACCCGTCGTAGTGCCGTTCGCCCTGGAGGTTCTCCCAGTCGACCGTCTCGGTCGAGAAGTGGGCGATCGAGGCCGTGTTCACCACGCGGCGCGGCGGGCGAAGAAGGGGTGCGAGGGCGCGGGTGACTCTGTACGGCGCGAGGGCGTTGACCGCGAACGTGGTCTCGAGCCCCTCGGGCGTCAGCACCCGATTCCGCATGAAGACCCCCGCGTTGTTGACGAGCGCATCGAGTTCACCGGGCCCGTCCCTGACCGCGTCGGCCATCCCGGCGATCGCCTGCGGATCCCGGAGGTCGGCCGTGACCAGGTCGATCGCTGCGTCCGGGTATCGTGCACGGAGGTCCGCGACGACCGCCGCCCCCTTCGCCGGGTCCTTGCCGTGCACGATCACCTGGCGGCCGGCCTCGGCGAGCAGCGCGACCGCGGCCCTGCCGATCCCGTCGGTCGAACCGGTCACCAGGACGGTGGTCATGCGTCGAGCAGGGACTCGTACCGCGACGGATCGTACCCGACCACGACCCGCCCGCCGCGCTCGGCGTACGGGAATGCGGCCGTACCGTGGTCCAGCATTCGGAGCAGGATCCGCCGCCGCCGGGCGGGATCGGCGAGGTCGTAGTCGACCGTCTCCACCGGGACCGCCCGCCGCGAGAAGAAGTCCTTCGCCCAGGCGCACCACGGGCAGTTCGAGAGCGTATAGAGCCTTACGGGCGTCATGAGGGTCCCGAATGTCTCCTTTGGATATAAACATTGAGGCCGCATCACCGGCGCGGGCGGTCGATCCCCTATCCGAAGGATGAGAGAATGGACAGGGCGCGTGGATCCGCGATACCCGGTACACAGACCTGAGGGCGACGGTCCCCCCCTCCAGTGCCGCCGCCCGGAGCACTGATGAGAAGAGCGGAGCTGACCGCCGGTACGCACTGACGAGCCGGGCGACCAGCACCGCGACGTAGAGCACGCCGATGACGGCCTCGATGTAGGCGAAGGACTGCGCGAGCGGCGCGACGGGGGTGATGTCACCGTAGCCCACGGTCGCGAGCGTGATGAAGCTGTAGTAGACGAAGTCCATCCGGTCGAGGGGGCCGCCAGCGGCGATCGCGGAGCCCGCGTTGAACGCGGCCGGATCCACCATGGCGATGCCCTGGTAGATCAGGGACCAGGTCACGCCCAGAAGGAGGTAGACGGAGAGGGCCCCCGCGATCACGTCGCTCGTGACCTCGTCGCCCATGACCACGGCCCGGAGCAGGAAGACGACGAAGAAGGCAAAGAACAGGATAGGGATCAGGATCCCGGCGATGGGAGACAGGTCCGGCGGGAGGAGGGTCGCGGCCAGCAGCGTGATCAGGATCGGAGCACCGAGGAGGATCGCGATGCCGAGGAGCAGCCGTTCATGCTGCATCGCGAGCAGGCCTGCGAGGATCACCAGCGAGAGCGCAATCCCGAAGAGCGGATCGCGCCCGGAACCGGGGACCGCCAGGGGCTCGACGGCGAGCAGCAGGAGCAGGGTGGCAAGCAGGACCCGGAACCGGTACCGGTGTACGCGCCCGGACCAGACCAACAGCACCTCCTTCGCACGGTCCTTCATCGCGATCGGTACAGGTGGTCGCTCCCGCTCCTTATGAGGCTATTGCCACGGTCTCTTCGCGGGTGCGCTCAGCGCAGTCATCTGGTCGACCGCGGCGGCGATCAGGAGGAGCAGGGCGTCGTCCTCTCCCGGCCGGATCGCCACGCCGTAGGAGTTCTTCAGCCGGAACCACCGCTTCGAGATCTCGGCCGCCTGACGGCCTGCGCCCTCGATCCGGTACTCGTGACTCGGCGATCGCGCCCAGAAGCCGCAGGCTCTCCTGGCCGGGGATGGTCACGGTCCAGCGGTCGTGGCCCCCGGGGGTTCGCCCCCGCACGATCCTCGCCGCCGTTCCTCCGTCCCCCTCGATCTCCATGCCGTCCTTCCGGTGCAGCTCGCGCTGCGGGATGCGGTAGAGCACGGTGTCGTACAGATCCCTGATGAGCGAGCGTATCCCTGAGCTGCAGCGCCCGCCCGTCCACGGAGAAGGCGGGCTCTCCCTCCTCGTCGGTGATCGCCACGTCGTCCCGGACGGCGACGAGGTGCGTTCGCATCATGTACTTCCGGGCCGAACCCGGGGCGGGCGCCGGGAGCCGACCGTGCCCGAACAGCCGCATCGTCCACTCCTTCGCCGTCATCGTAGTCCCCTCTATCGAACGGAAGGGATCGGCTGCCGGGAGTGTCGACCCGCGCCTGCAGATCCGTGCGCAGGGATCCTGGCGTCCGCTGTCCCTTTTCGTTACAGAGTCCATTGCTTTAAAAAGTATTTGATTTTTTCGAAACGGTCTCCGCCCGCTTATGCAATTACGGTGCGAATTTCTGGAAGATCGCCCAGAAGCGAGGCTCAGGTCGCGAACCGGTGAAGCCCCGCACGACGAGCGCAGTCGACGACGCGATCGTACTCCTGCCGCGACACCGGGCGCTGTATCCGTGCAAGGCAGGGGTTCCGCTCCAGCTCGTCCGGGGGTGGACGCCTGACAACGCGGTACTGATCCATGATGTTGACGTACGCGTCCCGCGAGACCTCCTCGGCGATAAACCGCATCAGGCTCGCAGCTCCCGGCAACGTCGTCGGGCAGGACAAGGTGCCTGATGAGAAGCCCTCTCACGGCGATCCCGTCCTCGCAGACGAGGTCGCCGACCTGCCGCTGCATCTCGACGAGGGCCTGCTTCATGGCCTCGACGTACCCGGAGACCCGCGAGAGTTCCAGGGCGACGCGATCATCGGCGTACTTCGCGTCGGGCATGTAGATGTCCACGACCCCGTCGAGCAGGCGGAGGGTCTCGGGCGTCTCGCTCGTCCCGGTGTTGTAGACGAGGGGGATCGAGAGCCCGTCGCCCGCCGCGATCGCGACCGCCTCCAGGATCTGCGGGACGTAGTGCGTGGGCGAGACCAGGTTGATGTTGTGGCACCCGGCGTCCTGGAGCCCGAGCATGATCGCGGCGAGGTCGGCCTCCGTCACGCGCTCGCCCCGCCCCTCGAGCGAGGTCTCGTAGTTCTGGCAGAAGACGCAGCCCATGGTGCAGTGCGAGAAGAAGATCGTGCCCGATCCGTGCCGGCCGACGAGGGGCGGTTCCTCGCCGAAGTGCGGCCCGTACCCCGAGATCCGCAGCTCGCGCCCCGCCCGGCACCAGCCCCGTTCGCCCGCGAGCCGGTCCCGGCCGCAGCGCCGGACGCAGAGGCGGCAGTCTCCGAGGAGCCGCCGCGCCGCCATGCGCCCGCTCGCGGAGGAGGGGCGGGGTCATGCGGCGGTAGGAGGGCGAGCTCCATGGCCGGCCGTTCGACCTGCCGCCGGATAAACTCCGCCCTCCCCGTTACCTTCATCACCCGCGGAGGCCAGTTCTGACGGAATGAAGCTCGCGCTCTCGGGCAAGGGCGGGGTCGGCAAGACCACGCTCGCGGCCCTGCTCGCCGCCGCGCTCGTCCGGCGCGGGTACGCGACCCTCGCGATCGACGCGGACCCGGCGCCGAACCTGGGAGCGGCCCTCGGGCTGCCGGCGGCCGAGGCGGAGCGGATCGTCCCGATCGCCGAGGACGCGGACCTGGTCGCGGCCAAGACCGCGACCGGCTACGGCGGCGTCTACAACCTCTCGTTCCCGGTCGAGGACGTGATCCGGGACCGGGCCGTGATGACGCCGGCCGGCGCGGGCCTGCTCGTGATGGGCACGGTCAGGTCGGCCGGCGGAGGCTGCACCTGCCCTGCGGCGGCCGTGGTCCGGGCGCTCCTCCGCCGGCTCGTCGTGGGCGAGCGCCAGGCGGTCGTGCTCGACCTCGAGGCCGGGCTCGAGCACCTCGGACGCGGTACGGCCGCGAGCGTCGACCTCCTGCTCGTGCTCGTCGACGGCTCGGCGGCCTCGTGTCAGGTCGCGGGCCGGATCCGGGACCTGGCCCGCGAGCTCGGCATCCCGCGCCTGGCCCTCGTCGGGAGCCGGCTCGCCGGCGACGGGGCCGTCGGGGCCGCGACGGACTGCGCGACGCGGCTCGACCTGCCGCTCCTCGCGGTCTTCCCCGACGACCCCGACGTCGCCCTGGCCGGACAGGCGGGCAGGCCCGTGCCCGCGGACGGGGCCACGGCCGCGCTCGTGGAGGCCCTGCTCGACCGGATCCTCGCGGAGGCGGCATGATCCGGGTCGTGGTCGTCGGCCGCGGCGGCACGGGCAAGACGAGCTTCGTCGCGCTCGCCGCGCGGTGGCTCTGCGAGCACGGGGGCGGGCCGATCCTGCTCGTCGACGCCGACCCCGACCAGTCCCTCGCCGAGATGGTCGGGGCCGACCTCGCAGAGGCCGGCGTCAGGACGATCGCCGAGCTCCTCGAGGAGACCTTCATCGCCGGCACGGGGACCACGACCGGCGTCGCGCCCTCGGAGCGGATCGAGGGGCGGATCTGGGAGGAGGGGCTGTACGAGGGGGACTGCTACGACCTCGTCGCGCTCGGCACCAAGTGGGTCGAGGGGTGCTACTGCCTGCCGGACGCGGCCCTGAAGCGTGCGCTCGAGCGGCTCGTCCGGCAGTACCGCTACCTCCTGATCGACTCGCCGGCCGGGCTCGAGCACCTGAACCGGCGGATCGCGGAGGAGGTCGACCTGATCGTCGACCTGGTCGGGGCCTCGAAGAAGTCGTTCGACCACGTGGCCCGGGCCCGCCGCGTCGCGGACGAGTCCGGCGTCCGGTACGGCCGGTTCGTCGTGGCCGGCGGGTACCAGGTCGACCCGGCGATGGAGGCGCTCGCGTCCTCGACCGGGATGCCCTACGTCGGGCGGATCGCGGCCGACCCGGTCGTGGCCGCGTTCACGCTCGAGGGCCGGTCGCTCTTCGACCTTCCCGGCGGACAACCCCGGCCTCGCCTCGGTCGGCGCGATCCTCGAGCGGGCCGGGCTCGCGCCGTGATCGCCATACCTTACCTTTAATACGGCGCCCCTCGATAGGGATCGATAGACCGCCGCTGCAACCGGAGCGACCCTCCGGGCGGCCCCGGATTGCTGTTATGAAGGGAATCGACATCCGTATCGGCGAGATCGCCTCACCGCTCGGCCGGGTCCGCGATCTGCGCGTCGGGATCGGCCGGGTCGGTTCGGGGACCTGGGACGAGCCGGCCGGGCCGACGCCGTGCCCGTCCCCGACGGCGCTCCGGGACTGGGACCGGCGCCTGCTCGCGCGGTACCGCCCGTTCTACATGCCGCTCTGCGACCTCTGCTGCCTCTGCACCTACGGCAAGTGCGACCTCTCGGGCGGAAAGCGCGGCGCCTGCGGGATCACCATGGCCGCCCAGCAGTCGCGGATCGTGCTGCTCGCGGCCTGCATCGGGGCCGCGACCCACGCGAGCCACGCGCGCGAACTCCTCGAGTACCTGATCGACCGGAACGGCCGGACGCTTCCCGCTCGACACGGGCGGCCTCGCGGTCGAGCTCCGCATGCCGATCGTGGAGCTCGTCTGCGGCCTGCGCCCCGAGACGCTCGCCGACCTCGAGGCCGTGCTCGACTACGTCGACGGGCAGCTCGTCCACCTCCTCTCGGCCACCCACACCGGGCAGGAGGCCGACCCGATCGACTTCGAGTCGAAGGTCTTCCACGCGGGGATGATCGACCACGTCGCCCTCGAGGTCGCGGACACGGCCCAGGTCTCGGCCTTCGACTTCCCGAAGGCCGACCCCGAGGCCGCGCTCGTCGAGCTCGGGCTCGGCTCGATCGACGCCGCGAAGCCCGTGGTCCTCGTGGTCGGGCACAACGTCCCGCCGGCGGCCGCGATCCTCGACTACCTCGGCTCTCACGGGCTCGAGGGCCAGGTCGAGGTGACCGGGATCTGCTGCACCGCGATCGACATGACGCGCCGGTCGTCGGCGGCGAAGATCGTGGGCCCGATCTCCTGGCAGCTCCGGTACATCCGCTCGGGCATCCCCGACCTCGTGGTCGTGGACGAGCAGTGCGTCCGGGCCGACCTCTACGACGAGGCGGCGCGGGCCGGCATCCCCGTGATCGCGACCTCGGCCAAGAACTGCCTGGGCCTCGCCGACCGGACGGACGATCCGGCCGACGCGCTCGTCGACGACCTGGTCTCGGGAGCCGCGCCGGGCGTGCTCGTGCTCGACCCCGCGAAGGTCGGCGAGGTCGCGGTCCGGGTCGCGGTCCAGCGGCGGCCGCTCCGGCCGGCGCTCCCCGAGCTCGACGTCGCGGCCCTCGCCGCGGCCTGCGGCGGCTGCGGCTCCTGCGTCGGCGCCTGCCCGGTCGAGGCGGACATCCCGACGGCCGTCCAGGCCGCCGGGCAGGGCGACACGATCCCGCTCGGCGGGCTGCTCGCGGCCTGCGTCGGCTGCGGCCGGTGCGAGGGCGCCTGCCCGCAGGGGATCGAGGTCCACCGGCTCATGGCCGCTGCCGGCGCCGACTGCGACCGGTTCGCGATGCGCACGGGCCGGGGCGCGATCCAGGACGTCGAGATCCGCGAGGTCGGCGGCCCGATCGTGCTCGGCGAGATCCCGGGCGTGGTCGCGTTCGTCGGCTGCGCGAACTACCCCGAGGGCGGGCGCGAGGTCGCCGAGATGGTGACCGAGTTCGCGCGACGGCGGTTCGTGGTCTGCACCTCGGGCTGCTCGGCCATGGCCGCCGCCATGCACCACGACGAGGAGGGGCTCACGCCGTACGAGCGCTTCTCGGGCCGGTTCGAGGCCGGCGGCGTGGTCAACGTCGGCTCCTGCGTCGCGAACGCCCACATCTCCGGCGCCGCGATCAAGATCGCCTCGATCTTCGCGAAGCGGAAGCTCTCGGGGAACTACGCCGAGGTCGCCGACTACGTGTACAACCGCGTCGGCGCGGTCGGCGTGGCCTGGGGCGCGATGTCCCAGAAGGCCGCCGCGATCGCGGCCGGCTTCTGGCGGCTCGGGATCCCGGTCGTGGTCGGGCCGCAGGGCGCGAAGTACCGGCGGATGCTGCTGGGCCGGTCGGACTGCGACGAGGACTGGATGGTCCGCGACCGCCGGACCGGCGACGAGGTCTACGTCGGGCCCGTGCCCGAGCACCTCTTCATCGCGGCCGAGACCAAGGAGGAGGCGATGGCGATCATCGCGAAGCTCGCCATGCGCCCGAACGACACGAGCCGCGGCCGCTCGATCAAGCTCTCGCACTACATCGACCTGTACCGGAACTGCTACGGCCGGATGCCCGACGACCTCCACCGGTTCGTCCGGACCCGGGCCGACCTCCCCGTGATGCAGAAGGACGAGCTCCTGCCCCTGCTCGAGGCCCGGGGCTGGGTCGAGCGGCCGATCCCGGACCCGACCCTCCTCCCCGAGGAGGCGTTCCGATGAGCCGGGTCGAGCCCTGGCAGCCGGCGATGCAGGGCGGCACGAGCACGGCCACCCCGATCGAGAAGCCGGCCGTCCTCGCCGCGCTCGTCCGCCGCGCGAAGCGGCCGCTCCTCGTGGTCGGCCACCGGGCCCTCGTCACGGGCGGCGACGGCGAGCACGCGATCGACCTGCTCGCCCGGGCCGCGCTGAAGGCGGGCTGGCCGGTCGTGGCCACGGGCGACACCGGGCCCGCGCTCGCGGCGCGGGGAATCGAGCCGGCCCTCTGCATCTCGGCCATGAACCTGGGCCAGCGGCTCGCCGACCCGGCCTGGACGGGCGTGGACGGCAAGGGGCCGCACGACGTGGTCTTCCTGGCCGGGATCAGCTACGCGCTCGAGTGGACCCTCCTCTCGGGCCTCCGGCACGGCCCGGCCCGCATCGTCACGGTCTCGCTCTCGCCCGGGTACGAGCCGCACGCCTCGTTCTCGCTCCCGAACCTGGCCTGGCCGGCCTGGCGGGCGCTCATCACGGAGGCCTTCGGCCTGGAGGAGACGGCATGATCGAGGGCGTCCCGGTCGACGTCGGCCTCGTCCACGAGGGCGAGCGGATCCGGAAGCAGGAGATGCAGCTCGAGTTCGGCGGCCCGAGCGTCAAGGCGAAGTGGGAGCTCGTCCGCGTCGTGCCGCGGGACCAGGTCGAGGACGGCCGGGTCCGGATCGCCGGGCCCGACATCCGCGACCTCGCCGAGGGCGGGAAGTACCCGCTCGGCATCCTGGTCGAGATCGCGGGCCCGGCCCTCGAGGAGGACTTCGAGGGGGTCATCGAGCGCCGGATCCACGAGTACTCGAACTACGTCGAGGGCCTGATGCACCTGAACCAGCGGTACGACATCTGGGTCCGGCTCTCGAAGAAGGCCTACAAGGCCGGGTTCGACTCGCTCGAGTACCTCGGGCGCGTCCTGCTCCACCTCTTCAAGAACGAGCTCCCGATCATCGAGGCCATGCAGGTCACGTTCTACACGGACCCGGTCGAGGTCGAGGCGCGCCTGCCCGAGGCCCTCGCCCGGTACGAGGCCCGCGACGCCCGGGCGCGGGGGCTCGCGGACGAGGAGGTCGAGACCTTCTACGGCTGCGCCCTCTGCCAGTCGTTCGCGCCGCGGCACATCTGCGTCATCACGCCCGAGCGGTACGCGAACTGCGGCGCGATCTCCTGGTTCGACGGCCGGGCCGCGGCCCGGATGGACCCGAAGGGGCCGATCTTCGCGCTCGAGAAGGGCGACTGCCTCGACCCGGTCCACGGCGAGTTCGCCGGGGTGAACGCGAGCGCGAAGGAGCGGTCCATGGGCGAGATCGACCGGGTCTACCTCTACTCGGCCTTCGACTACCCCCACACCTCCTGCGGCTGCTTCGAGGGGATCGCGTTCTACATCCCCGAGGTCGAGGGGTTCGGGATCGTCCACCGGGGCTTCCGCGATGCCACCGTGAACGGCCTCGCCTTCTCGACCATGGCCGACTCGACCGCCGGCGGCCGGCAGGTCGACGGGTTCCACGGGGTCTCGCTCGAGTACCTGAAGTCGAGGAAGTTCCTCCAGGCCGACGGCGGCTGGGACCGCGTGGTCTGGATGCCGTCCGAGATCCTGGAGCGGGTCCGGCCGTTCCTGCCCGAGGGGGCGGCCGACCGGATCGCGACCGAGCAGGACGTGCACTCGGTCGACGAACTCCAGGAGTTCCTCAGAGAGCACGACCACCCCGTGCTCGAACGCTGGGCCGGGGAGACGGCCGGCGCGCCGGTGGCGACCGTGGGGAGCCTGCCGCTCGAGCTCGGCGGGTACCGCGTGATCCTCAAGAACGCCCGGATCTACGCCGACCGGGTGATCATCCTCCGCGAGGAGCCGGCCGAGCCGGGCCAGCGGGGAGGGCGCTCATGAACGGCCGCGACCTCGTCGGCGCGATCGGGCCGGAGCTCCTGGCCATGCTCCGGACGGCGGGCCGGATCGAGCTCGAGGGGTTCAGCCTCGAGCTCGACGAGCTCGAGCTCCGCCTGCCCCTCGGCGCGTTCGCAGCGCCGGCGCTCGGCCTTCCCGCGCCCGAGGCCGGGCCCGAGCGGCCGGCCGAGCTGCTCCCGGCCGAGTTCGTCCCCGAGCGGACCGAGTACCCGGGCAGGGTCCGCGAGGTCGTGCTCGGCGCGACCCGGCGCGAGGGCGGGTCGCGGGCGCGGGCGCTCACCATCGGCGGGGCCGAGGCCCCGGCCTTCGCGCTCTTCGACCGGCCGATCGTGAACCGCCCGGTCATCTCGATGGACGTCTTCGACACCCGCGTGCCGATGCCGAAGGCGCTCCGGGCCCCGTTCGAGGAGGTCCGGGACGACCCGGCCGAGTGGGCGCGCCTGAACGTCAACCGGTTCGGGGCGAAGGCCGTCACGGTCCACCTCCTCTCGACGGACCCGCTGATCAAGAACGCGAGCCCGCGCGAGGCCGCGGCCACGGTCGAGAGCGTGCTCCAGGCCGTCGACGTCCCCCTGATCGTCGGGGGATGCGGCGACCCCCGGAAGGACGCGGACGTCTTCGCCGAGGTCGCGGCGATGGCCGCCGGCGAGCGGCTCCTCCTGAACTCGGTCACGCTCGAGATGGCGACGGCCAAGACCCTCGAGAAGGTCGCGCGGGCCGCCGCGGTACACGGCCACAACCTGCTCGCGTTCACCGGCCTCGAGCTGAACGACGCGAAGGAGCTGAACCGCCGGCTCTACGAGTACCTGCCGCCCGAGCGGATCGTGATGGACCTGACCACGGTCGCGCTCGGGTACGGCCTCGAGTACTCGTTCTCGATCCACGAGCGGGCGCGGCACGCGGCCCTGATGGGCGACGCCGAGCTCCAGCACCCGACCATCTCGGGCGCGACCAACGCCTGGGCCGCACGCGAGGCCTGGATGGCGATGCCGCCGACGTACGGGGGCCCCGAGCTCCGCGGCCCGCTCTGGGAGGCCGAGACCGCGCTCTCGCTCCTGCTGGCCGGGGTCGACATCTTCATGATGTCCCACCCGGCCGCGATCGGGGCCCTGCGCCGCGCGATCGACGCGCTCTGCTCGTGGCCGCTCGAGGAGGTCGCCGAGGGGCGCGCGAACGACTGGGTGACGGCCCGGCTCGGGGGTGAGGCCTGATGGCGAAGCGCTCGATCACGGAGACGAGCCCGATCGAGGTCTACCGGCTCCTGCCCCGGACGAACTGCGCCGAGTGCGGCGAGCCGAACTGCATGGCGTTCGCGACCCGGCTCGTCAACCGGGAGCTGACCCTCGAGGCCTGCCCGCCGCTCCTCCGCCCGGAGTACGCCGGGGACCTCGGCGAGCTCGAGGCCCTGCTCGCGCCCCCCGTGCGGGCGGTGCGGATCGGCGACGGCCCGACCGCGGTCACGGTCGGCGGCAAGTACGTGGTCCAGCGGCACGAGTTCACGTACCACCACCCGACGGCCTGCGCGATGGCGGTCGACGACGCCCTCTCTCCGGACGAGCTCGTCGAGCGCGTCCGGACGGCCGCGGACTTCTCGTACAACTACATCGGGCGCGACCTCCGCCTCGACGCGATCGCGGTGCGGTCGGTCACGGGCGACCCCGAGCGGTTCCGGGAGGCCGTCGGGGCCGTCGCGGGCACCTGCGACCTGCCGCTCCTGCTCTGTTCGCCCGATCCGGGCGTGCTCCGGGCCGGGCTCGAGGCCGCGCCGGGCCGCCGGCCCCTCCTGTACGCGGCGGACCGGACGAACTGGCGCGAGATGGCCGAACTCGCGCTCGAGGCGCGCTGCCCGCTCGCGGTCTCGGCCCCCGACGACCTCGCCGGGCTCCGTTCGCTGACGAAGACGCTCCGGGCATGGGGGCTCGACGACCTCGTCCTCGACCCCGGCACCTTCCCCGGGCCCGGGCTGCCCCATACGCTCCGGAACTTCGCCCGCTGCCGGTACGCGGCGATCCGGGGCGGCGACGACCTCCTCGGCTACCCGCTCCTCGGCGCGCCCCTCGCGGCCTTCACCGGCGAGGAGCTCGACCCGGTCCGGTGCGCGTTCGACGAGGCGGTCACGGCCTCGGCCCTCCTCTCGCGGTACGCGGACCTCCTGATCCTGCAGGGACTCGAGGGCTGGTCCGTGCTCCCGACCCTGCTCTGGCGGTTCAACATCTACACGGACCCGCGAAAGCCGGTCGCGGTCGAGCCCGGCCTGCGCGAGTTCGGCACCCCCGACCGGCAGAGCCCCGTGCTGGTCACGGCGAACTACGCGCTGACCTACTTCACGGTCGAGTCGGACATCAAGTCCGCGAACCTCTCGTGCTACCTCGTGGTGGCGGACACGGGCGGGCTCTCGGTCGAGAGCGCGGTCGCGGGCCGGTACTTCTCGGCGGCCGGGATCGCCGAGGCGCTCACGGCCTCGGGGGTCGCGGACCGCGTGGACCACCGGGTGCTCGTGATCCCCGGGCTCGCGGCGCGCCTCTCGGGCGAGGCGGCCGAGGCCACCGGGCTGGCGGGTCCTCGTCGGGCCGAAGGACTCCTCGGGCCTCGCCGCGTTCCTGAAGGAGCGCTGGCCGCCCGGGCCGGCCTGAGCCCGGCCCATGGACTCCTCCCTCGCTCACGCTCGTGGTCCAGCCGTCGGGCCGGGTCGTCGAGGCCCGCCCGGGCGACCTTCTGCTCGACCTCGTCCGCGACGCCGGCCTTCTCCTCGAGGCCATCTGCGGCGGCGCGGGCGAGTGCGGCAAGTGCCGGGTGGTCGTGACCCCGCCCTCCGCGGTCGAGGAGACGGGCGGCCCCGTGCGACACGTCGCTCTCTCCCGACGACCGGGCGCAGGGCTACGTCCTCGCCTGCCGGGCCCGCGTTATCGGGAACTGCACGGTGACCGTCCCGGTCGAGAGCCGGATCGTCGCGCCGAAGATCCTGGTGCCCTGCGCTCGCCGGCCCGGGCGATCTCGACCCGGCCGTGCGGGCCTATCCCGTCTCGGTCGAGGCCGACCTGTTCTCGATCGGCGCCTCGGTCCGGCTCGCCGGCTACCGCGGGCCGCGCCCCCGGATCGACCCGGCCCTGCTCGACCGCCTCCGCGCCTCCACCGGGGACTGCTGGGGCGTCGTCCACGAGGACGGAGGGAGCGCCCGGCTGCTCCGGGCCCGGCGAACCCCGGGGCCGCTCTACGGTCTCGCCGTCGACCTCGGGACCACGACCGTGGTCGGGGCGCTCGTGGACCTCGCCACGGGCCGCGTCGCGGCCACCGGGGCCGCGCTCAACCGGCAGATCACGTGGGGCGAGGAGCTCCTGACCCGGTGCGCGTTCGGCCGGAAGGAGGCGGGCCGGGAGATCCTCCGGCGGGCGGCGGCGGAGTCGATCGACCTGGTCGTCCGGACCGCCTCGGCGGAGGCCGGCGTCTCCCCCGCCGCCGTCGCCGAGGTCGTGCTCGCGGGCAACACGGTCATGACCTGGCTCGCGGCCGGGCGCGACCCCTCGCCGCTCGAGCTCGTGGATTCCCCGGTCGACCGCGGGTTCGTCCGGTTCGACGCGGGCGAGCTCGGGCTCTCGCTCCCGCCCGGCACGCCGGTCACCTGCCTGCCCGCGATCAGCCGGTTCGTCGGCGGCGACGTGGTCGGGGACCTGCTGACCGCCGGGCTCTGCGCCTCGGACGAGGTCTCGCTCCTCGTCGACCTCGGCACGAACGGCGAGATCGTGCTCGGGTGCGCGGAGTGGCGGGCCTGCACCTCGTGCGCCTCGGGCCCGGCCTTCGAGGGCGGCGGCTGCTCCTCGGGGATGCGCGCGATGGACGGAGCGATCGAGAAGGTCTCGTTCGACCCGCGACGACGGGCGCGATCGGCTGGAGCACCATCGGCGGCAAGCGCCCCCGGGGGCTCTGCGGCTCGGGGATCATCGACGCGGCGTACGCGATGTACCGGGCCGGCGTCCTGGACTTCACGGGCCGGCTCGTGGAGGGCGCCCCGGGGGTCCGGTGCGGCCGGGACGGGCTCGAGTTCGTGCTCGTCCCGGCCGACGAGAGCGCGACCGGGCGGGCGGTCACGGTCACGGAGCAGGACATGACCTACCTCATGGACTCGAAGGCCGCGGTCCTCGGGGCGGTCGCGGTCCTGCTCGACCGCTACCGGGTCCGGCCGGCCGACGTCCGGCACCTCTACCTCGCCGGGCGCGTTCGGGGCCTACGCCGACCTCGACTCGGTCTCGGGGTTCGGGATCCTGCCGCACCTGCCGAACGCCGCGGTCCACGCGCTCGGGAACGGGTCGCTCGCGGGCGCGTACGCGGCGCTCGCTCTCGCGCGCACGGCGGCGCGAGGCCGCGGCCTGCGCGGCGTCGACGGCCTATATCGACCTCCTCGTGGACCCGGCCTTCGTCGAGGCCTACACGGCCGCGCTCCAGATCCCGGGGCCGGCCGCGGCTCTTTCCGAAGGAGAGATGAGATCGGGCGTCGATCTCCTGGTACAGCCATGTCCGTCCCCCGCGCCCTCGTCGCGCTGCTCCTCGTCCTCGCCCTGATCCTGCCGTGCGCGGCGGCCGGCGACGGGGCCTGGGTCTTCGCCTACCGGCCCGGGTGCGGCGACTGCGACCGGACGCTCCCGGCGGTCGAGGCCTGGCAGGCGAACCACACGGCGCAGGCGATCGAGTACCTGGACCTGAACGCCGGCCCCGACGCCGTGCTGCGCTTCGAGGACCTCGCGAACCGCACCGGAACCCGCCCCCACATCCCGGCGCTCTTCCCCGGGGACGACCGGGTCGTCATGGGCGGCACGGAGATACGCGCCTTCCTCGCGAACGCGACGGCGGCGGCGCCCGCGAACGCCACCGGCACCGCCCCGCCCCCGCTCACGCCGCTCGCGGTCATCGGCGCCGGGCTCGTGGACGGGATCAACCCCTGCGCGTTCGCGGTGCTCGCGCTCCTGCTCGGCACGCTGGCGGCGACGGGGACGCGGCGGCGCGTGCTCGTCCTCGGCGGGGCCTACACCGTCGGCGTCTTCGCCTGCTACCTCGCGGCCGGCCTCGGGATCGTGGCCGTGGTCGGCGCGGCCGGGTTCGCGCCCGCGTTCCGCCTCGCGGCCGGGACCGTCGCGATCGTCCTCGGCGTCGCCGTGCTCGCCGCGGCCGTACTGCAACGGCGGGAGCTCGCGCCGGCCATCACGGCGCGCGGGCGCGAGAGGATCGCCGGCTGGCTCGAGAAGGCACCTGCGGCCGGGCCGGTCGCGGGGCTCGCGCTCGGGATCGGCGTCGCGCTGGTCGAGCTGCCCTGCACCGGCGGCGTCTACCTCGGCGTGCTCGGCCTCCGCTCGCGCCGCTCGCAGTCGCATCGGCGCCGGGCTCGTGGACGGGATTAATCCCTGCGCGTTCGCGGTGCTGGCCCTCCTGCTCGGCGCACTCACGGTCGCGGGAACGCGTCGGCGCGTGCTGGTCATCGGCGGTGCGTACACGATCGGCGTCTTCGCCTGCTACCTCGCGGCCGGTTTCGGGATCACGGCCTTCGTCGGCAGCGGCCGGGATAGCGCCCGCCTTTAAACTAGTGGCCGGTGTCATCGCGCTCGTCGTCGGAATCGCCGTGCTCGCCGCGGCCGTGCTGGAACGGCGGGAGCTCGCTCCTGCCATCTCCAACGCGCGGGGGCAGAAGGCCGTCGTCGGATGGATTAATGGAGCCCCTGCCGGCCGGCCCGATCGCGGCCCTGGCGATCGGCATCGGCGTCGGCGCTTGTCGAGCTGCCCTGCACGGGCGGCGTCTACCTCGGCGTGCTCGGCCTGCTCGCGGGCGGGGCCATGGCCGACGCCCTCCCGCTCCTCGTCCTCTACAACCTCTGCTTCGTGCTGCCGCTCGTCCTGATCGTCGGGGCGGTCGCGTTCGGCCTCTCACCGTCATCGGTCGACGGTGGCGCGGAGTCGCGGCGGCGTCTCGTCCTGGGAGTCTCGGGGCTCGTGATGGTCGCGCTCGGAGCGGCGCTGCTGGCACAGGCCCTGCTCTGAGACGCCGGGCGCGTCCGAACCTTCCTCCCTTCTTCCCCGCGCATCGAGCACGTGACACCAGGTCCGCACATCGGCTCCTCATCGGCAGGACCGGGTGGTTCGCCCGGTATTCCGGCCTGCTCGACAGGTCGCCGGCGCTCGGTGCTGGACGCGCACCAGCGCGGGGACGGTGAGGGGAGGCGGCGACGCACCGACGGCACGTACGTCTTCTCTTCGACCGGGGATCCATCTCGAGCAGCGGCCGGCGGGCCGGTCTGGCTCGCGGAGGAGGCGCCGGAGCCGCGATGGGGTGGCATCGTGACGACGGTTGATCACGGGTGGTCAATGGTTGTAATCGGAATCCGGCCACATACGGGCTGAAACGGAGACCAGCGGCACGTCTCGCGCGTCCGGCGGAGAGCTGTGACAACGATTCGCAGACAGAGCGGAGACGGCGACGGCCGCGCGACGCCCGGATGCCGGAGGCGGGGGGCGCTGTTCCGCCGGAATAGTGGTCACTCCCCGTACTGCTCTCGTAATTCTTCCCTGAACGGCGGATCAGTAACGAGGGCGACGCCGGATCGTGCGAAGCCACACCCGTGGTCAACGCGCGGTGATCATGCGGCCCTTCAACGGGATGCAACGCTGCACACGGTCGATCCGCACGACTTCCTGGCGCTCGGACGGCCCGACGTTCGAGCCGTGCTCGGCCTGCGGAACGACGCCGTCGTTCCACCGGGAGAAGTGGCGGAAGGGGACGGCGGAGCGCCGCCGGCTCTGCCGCCGCTGTTACGGCGCGGCGGTGCGGCGAGCGCAGGCGGCCGTGCCGCCGCTCCCGCGCGTGATCGACGCCGAGCGCGCTGCGAGCGGGTCACGGCGTCCGTCGGCCGGTGCGACGTCTGCGGGCTCGAGCGGGCCGCGTGGACGGGGCAGGGGGTCCGGCTCTGCGAGACGTGCTACCAGCGGGAGTCGAGGAGGGCGGTGGAGGCCGGCGAGGTGGTGGTGGCGGAGGGGTAGGGAGGACGAAGCCCTCCCGCGATCTCGTGACGGAGAAGCGGCGGCAATGGCCGACGGGTAGGTTCGGCAGGGACACCCCTGCGGATTCGTGGCGACGACGGGTCGGGTTGTTCGGTACGATCCCGGTTATTGACGCGATCTCCGACGGCGCGACACCGTTCTTCCCGGTGATCGACGCGGGCATGATCGCCGTATACCGTCACAAGGCCGTTCGGTAGATATCGGCAATTCGCGCGTGATTCGACAACCAAGTTAATTAAATCTCTTTGCCTTGCAGTTATGCTGGGCATATTAATATATCTTTTACTATACTAACACTCCGCGTCTGTCCAGGCATCCGAGGATGTCCGGTGCATCGATCCCAGTGCATCCCCGATTCAGAGGTCGGCCGGGCAGGAGGGGACGGGGCGCGCTACGAACCATGCGCGCCGGGTGCGATGGCCGCGGTCACGGTTCGTCACGGACCGGCACCGCGGCCGAGGAGACGATGCGATGACAACGAAGCACATTGTGTATATGGCAATTGCCATCACCCTGCTCTGCCTGACCGGCGTCCTGTCGGTGGCTGCGGCGGGGATATCGGGCGTGAGTCCCGCGGAAGGCACCGTGGGCACCGCGATGACGATCTCCGGCTCGGGCTTCGGCGCGAAGGCGGGGCAGGTCCTGCTGGGCGACGAGCTCTGCAAGGTGGTCGCCTGGAGCGACACCCGGATCGACTGCACGGTCTCGAAGCCGCAGCTCGCCGGGACTGTACACCATCACGGTCATTCCACCGCGAGCCCGGAGATCATCGGAACCGATGACCTTCTCTTCCTTCACCATCAAGGCCCCGGAGATCGCGCCGGGGGAGCTGGCCCGTGACGGCGACACGGTCACGATTACGGGGGCGTTCTTCGGCGACACGAAGGGAGAGGTCCGCCTCGCGTACCGTGACAACGGCGTCGTGGTCGACAACGCGAAGGTCGTGGACTGGAGCATGGACGCGATCCGCATCCGGTTGCCCGCGGGGCTCGCCGGACGGTTCATCGTGAAGGTCCAGAACGCGATCGGAAAGGACTACGCGCTCTTCGACCTCGGCGACGGCCCCCCGACGCTGGTGGGGATGGTCTGGCCGACGGGATACGGGAAGTTCGATTCGAGTGATAATGCAAGGGGGATCTGGTACAACGGCAAGCTCTGGGTCTGGTCCATCTGGTGGACGCCGGATACCTACAAACAGATGACCTCGGACAATATGTACCGCATCCAGTACCGGACGTTCCAGAACGGCCAGCTCTCGGGGGCCTCCCAGCTCTGGGGCGGCGAGACCTATGCCGAGCCCGCGCCGATCCTCGTCCAGTACCCCAACGGCGGACCGCAGAAGATGTTCGTCTTCATCACGGGCAAGAACGGCAACATCTACTTCACGCGGCTGAACGGCACCGTCTGGGAGGACGGCGACTGGATCAAGATCACCGACCCCGCGACGGGCGGGGTCCCCACGTCCAAGATGAACGACTGGGAGGTCGCGCCGGTGTACAACCCGGAGACCCACCGGCTCTACGTCTACTACGCGAAGGACTACAACGATTATCTCCACTATGCGTACAGCGACGACTTCGGGACCACCTGGCACACGCCCGGACTGGCCCCCAACTCGCCGATCATCAAGGCCGCGCCCAGTGCCATCTTCTACAAGCCCGCCGGCGGGACGACGGACGTCCTCCTGGCGATGAAGGACGTCAACCAGAAGATCCGGCTCTGCAAGTTCGCGGGCGGGACGGTACGTCAGCTCGGAGGTCCTCGCGACGCCCTCCACCGACAACATCAACGGGTACGGGCGTCCGTTCCTGACGGACGTGGGCAACGGCAAGATCGCGCTGATGTACGCGGCGGAGCACGGGGACCAGACCTACTGCTCGGACTGGTATATCCCGCACATCGCCGTGATGGACACGGCAACGGGCCAGTGGGGAACGCCGTACCAGGCGACCTCGCTGCCGGACCTCGGGGTCGCCCAGGGCGAGTACCAGTTCCACTGGCAGCCGAACGGCGCGCTGGACCCGACGACGAACACGTTCTGGCTCTTCTACGGGTTCGAACTCTGCGCGATGTACACGGACGACGACGAACAACGGCCCGTGGTGGATGTTCACCTCGATCGCGACGCCGGGCGCGGCCGCCGGGTGTCACCCTGGGCGCCACCGAGACGGCCCGCGACTGCACGTTGTGCACCGTCTGAACCTTCTTTTTTATTTTATCCGCCGCGCTGGCCGGCATCGACCCGCACGCCTTCGTCGCGCTCGACGGCCCGGCGTTCGAGCCGTGCTCGGCCTGCGGAACGAAGCCGTCGTCCCACCGGGAGACGTGGCGGAAGGGGACGGCGGAGCGCCGCCGGCTCTGCCGGCGCTGCTACGATACGGCGGTGCGGCGGGCGCAGGCGGCCGTGGAGCCCCTGTCGCGCGTGATCGCGCCGGCCGCGATGGAGCGGGTGACGGCGTCCGTCGGCCGGTGCGGATTGTGCGGACTGGAAAAGGCCGCGTGGACGGGGCAGGGGGTCCGGCTCTGCGAGACGTGCTACCAGGGGGTGTCGCGACGGGTGGTGGAGGCCGGCGCGGAGTGACGATGGGGCACCTTTACTTTCACACCGCGATCGCCGCTCCTCATCTCCTCCGCCGTCGAGGATCTGACGGCCGGCCGCCATGACCGTGGCGGCGGCGCCACATCGGAGAGTATCTGTACGACGGGACGGACGCGGCCCCTCCACCATCCCCGGTACCGTGGTGGCCGGCGGACGGGGCGGTGCGTCCCTCTTCCTCTTTTCCGGGGCCGTGGCCGGTGCGGAGTCTGCGGGCTCGCGGTCGGGGTGGTATCCGTTCGCCTATCGACGGATATTCCTGACATTTTATTTCGAAATGTTTATCGGCTCAACAGCGTATCTATGATAATCGCGCGTGGAGTGACAGACCCTCTCTGACGGCCCCCGGGCCAGGCGCCATGCCAATCCTCTGTGCGGGAAGGAAGACGCAACCGTCGCTACGGAGCGAAGCGGATGAGAGGATACCATGTACCACATCGAAGATGCATTGAGACGCCACTGCGCCCCGGCGCCGGCGGCAGTATTGCTGCTGGCGCTCTGCCTGTTCGTCGTCGGCGTCCAGGCCATGACCGTCCCCCCGGTACGGGCGAAGCCCTCCCCGTGGTCGCGGACGCGAACGCGACGATCGAGCCGACGCCCCTCCTGGCACCGGCGGCATCCGCTCTCGCCCCCTTCCCGGGTACACATCTCATTCCGGGAACGGTCGAGCCCGAGGACTTTGACGTCGGCGGCGAGGGCGTGGCCTACCACGACACCGAGCCCGCGAACCTCGGTGGGGCGTACCGTCCCTCCGAGGGCGTCGACATCGAGACATCCGGCCTGTTCGACGTCGGCTGGATCCGCAGCGGCGAGTGGCTCACCTACACCGTGACCGCGACCACGCCGCAGACCTTCGTCCTCTGGCTCCGCGCTGCGAACCCCGACGCGACATCAAAGCGGGTCACCATCTCGACGAACGGCACAGTCGCCGGGACGGTCGATCTCCGGCCGACCGGGTCGTTCGACATGTATACAGACAGCAAATCGACACCCTTCTCGCTCCCCGCAGGGGAGACCGCAGTCCGGCTCTCGTTCGACGGCGTCCAGCGGGTCAACCTTGACCTCCTCAACTTCAAGCTGCCGGCGACGCCGGAACCGACTCCCATCCCGGAGCCGGGGCCCGGACTCCTCATCTCCACGCCCGGTCTCCATACCCTTGACGGCGACCTCTCGGCCAATTCATCGATCGGCGTGCTGATCACGAGCTCCGACGTCGTCCTCGACGGCATGGGCCACTGCATCACGGGCACCGACGCGACCTTCTCGACCGGCATTGTCGTCGGCGGGATCTCACCAGATCCTTACGTCGTGAACGTCACCGTCCGGAACCTCACTGTGCGCCACTGGGGGTCGGGCATCTCTGTCGTGCGGACGAGCGGCTCCGTGATCGAGCACGTCGTCTCCGAGCAGAACGGCGCGGGCCTCCGTCACGGCGGCCTGGAGAGCATGCCCTCGGAGAACGGGGTCGTTCGCGATTCGATATTCCGGAACAACACATTTGTCGGGATTGATCTCTGCTATCCGTTCGGGGGGATCGCGGTCGAGCGGTGCCAGGTCACCGGGAACGGCGATGGGGATGGTGTTCGCATCGGGGCGGGGGACCTACGACACCTACAGGGGCTCGCCGAGTCTCGCCGCCGACTGCGACATCTCCGGGAACCGGGGCGACGGCCTCAGCATAGGGGAGGGCCCACTCTCGTCTCGGCAGGGCTTGGTCTCGGCCGTCCGGAACTGCACGATCCGCGGGAACGGCGGTGACGGCCTGGTGGTCAAGCGCAGCACCACCACGATCATCGGCAACCGGGTCGAGGAGAACGGCGGTTACGGCGTGAACGCGGGCGATGACGGCGGGAGCGACATCACGTCCAACTGGATTGCCGGCAACCGCGTACGGCGTCTCCGCCGGCGGCGACTGGCCGTCCCGCGTCCGGAACAATCTGCTCAATAACACCGACAACGGGAACTTCGGGGTTCCCCTCGACAGCGGGTACCTGAACTACACGAAGTCCGCCGGCCCGAACATCGTGGGCGGCCCGTACCTGGGCGGCAACGTCTGGGCCTTCCCGAACGGGACCGGGTTCTCCCAGACGCACCCCGACACCGACGGCGACGGGTTCTGCGACGATACGTTCGTGACCTCCCAGGGGGCTGTCGACTACCTGCCTCTCGCGATGCCGGCTGTCGCGGCGGTGCCGGGCGGTACCGGCCGGCCGACGTCGACCGCCGGCAACGGCCTGTACGACGACGTCAACGGTAACGGCCGGGCCGATTTCGCGGACATCGTGCTCTACTTCAACCAGATGACCTGGATCGCGGCGAACGAGCCGGCGGCCGCGTTCGACTACAACGGCAACGGCCGGATCGACTTCGCCGACGTCGTCTGGCTGTTCAACCACCTCGGCGCCCCGGCGGAGAAGACGTTCACGGTCAGGGCCGTTGCGATCGGTCCGGGCGAGATCATCCCCTCGGGGAATGTCACGGTCCCTGAGGGCGGGAACATCACCTTCTCCCTCGAGAGCAGAAGCGAGCTGCCCACGCCGTATTCGACCCAGAGCGGCTACTACGTCCGCAACGAGATCTTTGTGGACCCGACCGTGGTGCCGACACCGCATCCGACGATCGTGCCGTACGGCCCGGGGACCTTTACGCCGTCGTACACCCTGTACAACGTCCGGTCCGACCACACGGTGTATGCCGTTTTCTACTACACGATGGTGATCGCCTGACCGTCCCTCCGAACATGACGCGGCACCATGGCCGTATCGACTTCGCCGACGTCGTCTGGCTCTTCAACAACCTCTAACTCATCTTTCATCGCCGACGCCCTGCTTTCACTCTCACGCCGCGACCGCCGCTCCTCATCTCCTCCGCCGTTGAGGATCCGACGGCCGGCCGCCATGACCGTGGCGGCGGCGCCACATCGGAGAGTGTCTGTACGTCGGGACGGACGCGGCCCCTCCACCATCCCCGGTACCGTGGTGGCCGGCGGACGGGGCGGTGCGTCCCCTCTTCTATTTTTCGGGACTGTTCGGCCGGTGCGGACTCTGCGGGCTGGAACGGGCCGCGTGGACGGGGCAGGGGGTCCGGCTCTGCGAGACGTGCTACCAGCGGGAGTCGCGGCGGGCGGTGGAGGCCGGCGCGGAGGTGGTGGCGGAGGCGTCGGGGCGGCGTTAAGAGAATTATTTAACTATCGATTCGTCGATGGAAAAAGTAACTATTGAAGGCGAGGTCATGGTTACTCTTGATGATATCCCTAACGTTCCAAAAAGTAAGTTAAAAGATTCCCTTGTTGAAAAAGCGAACGAACTTACCTCGTCTCCAATAAAAATATTTTCAATCCTGGAAGAATTTCAAGAGAGAGTGTCCAATGAAATCTCTTTCATATGGAAAACATTTCCTGAATATACCCCCCATGACGAAAAGCATCATATTACCCCATTATTTAATATATCAGATAAGATAATTGGTAGCGGATACAATCTCACTTTTTCTGAACTCTTTCTATTGATTGTAGGTATTTATGGTCATGACTGGGGGATGGCAGTCAGCGAAAAAGAAAAAGTATACATCTTAAATCCAAATCTTCCAATTCCAGGTTTCAGCGGTGATTCGGATTTCTTAAACGAAGAAAGAAACGCGTTTTCAAAGTTTGTTTTAGACGAAGGCCTAATGGCCCGAACTGATAGAAATTATGAAACTCTCTCTGACTCATTATGGCAAAAGTATGTCCGAGAAACTCACGCTCAAAGAAGTAGTTCTAGGGTGAAAGCCTTTTTCCGAGAAAGACAATATGACGGAATCGCGAGAGCAGCAGGACAAATTTGTCTAGGCCATTCTTTAGATTTCAGAGATCTCGAACGAGACGAAGACTTTCCTCAGAAATTTCCAATTCTTGGAGAAATTGCTAATCTGAAAGCCATAGCTTTGTACCTTCGCATTATTGATTTGTTCGATATCGGAAAAACTCGGACACCGTTTGAAATTTTTAATTTCATTTCGCCAACAACTCAAGAATCAATTAGTCATTGGGAACAGCATTTCTCAATAGACCCAATTGTCGTATCTGAATTCTTTGATAAGGGGCGCCAGATTCACGTTAGCGGAAGAACTAGCAATCCGGATATTTATGCTAATCTTGAGGATCATAAAAATGGGTGCAATTACCAACTCGATAGAACTGTAAAAATGTTTTCTTTGATGAACGATACAAGACATAGGTTTGATATAGTTTATTTAGATTGGAACATAGAACCAGAAGGATTCAAAGGAATATCAATAAAATTTGATTTTGAAAATAAAGAGATGTTCAAAATTTTAAGTTCCGAGATCTATCAACGGGATCCTTTTGTATTCCTTCGTGAATTGCTTCAGAATAGTATTGATGCGATTCGATTAAAAGAGGAATTTTACACGAAATTAGGAAAACAATCTGGTCCTCTTGGGTATATCAAAGTCAATATTGATTCTTTGGACGATAAAGCAATTCAGGTCACGTGGTATGATAATGGAATTGGAATGGATGAATATATAGTAAAAAATTATCTCTCTGTCATCGGAAGAAGTTCTTACGAAAAGTCGAATTTGGAGAAATTGGACATCAAGTTAGATCCAATTTCAAAATTTGGAATTGGAATCTTAAGTTGTTTCTACGTTGGTAAGGAAATATCAATAAAAACATATAAAGATATCAACATTAAATCGGATAGTATTCCTTTGGAAATAAGAATCCCAGAAGTAAATAGGCAGTTCCATGTTAAGGAATTACAATCAGGTTCGATAAAACAGGGAACAGAAATTACAATACATATCGATAACTCAAAAAAATTTCAGGGTACTGAGTCTGCGAAGCCTCTCGAGGGAGCGTTACGCAGATATTTAAAGGAAATTGCTGGCTTTGTCGAATTCCCAATCATCATCAATGAAAATGGAAAATTTACAGTAATACAACATCCCTACTCTGATAATAACGCACATTCTCTCGTTAAGGATTACCCAAATCTGTCTATTGAAAGATTAGTATTCTCGTATCCTTTCGATTCAATATTTTTGCCTCAGGATGTTGAATCAGCAAAAAAATTATTTATTCCTAAATTTTTAAATCCCGAATCTGAGCTCCACCTTCCCGATTTTGAAGGGGGAATATCGTTTTTAACTTTACCGAATGGTTGGGAATGGGGTTACACGCATGTATCGGGATATGCCTTCGATGAAGTTGAAGTAAAGGGGATCGCATTCAGAATCAGAAATCACCTGATGTCAACTGGGTAATCCGATCGTTTGATCGTAGTGACATATATTTCGATGGCGATGAGGCAGTGTCAAATGCCTCAATCTCCGAAGTTACATAAATCCTATTTTCAAAGATGGAATTTTGTTAAAAAGGAGAAAAAAACCCATATATCTACAAACGTTCTTCCAAGGTCTTGCCTCCGCCTATCCTATATGTAAATATTTTACGTCAAGGGCCAAGTGATATCAATTTAGCAAGAACCACATTGCTGGCAAATGGGGATCATTGGTCAGGTGCTATTGATGACGCAATAACCAACCATGTAATGGAGAATGAATTTTTTCCACTCCTGAGATTGAAACCGAGTCGAAGATGGCATCAATTAGGGGGACTAATTGCGACATACCCTGTCAACCAAGATAAATTGGCCAGTCGAGTTCCCTGCGAAAAAGTTCCTATTGTCTCAATGGGTAAGAAAGGAAATGTAAAATTTATCAGTATGGGGGATATTCAGAAAGAAACTGTCCTCGCTTTTCCAGAGGGACTATACTCCGAACTCGGTCGTTTATTAGGTTATTATCTTGTCGATAAAAAGCCGTATGAAGGGTTTCTGAATCATTGGAACGGAGATCGATGTTTCGGAGTTGGTTATAGATTCCATAGTCTCTCATCCGTCGAATCGATAAAAGGAGCACATCAATTTTCAAGTCTCGTTTTTCAGAAGGATTTCATTTGCTCGGAGCTTGCTTTCTTGCATCCTCCCGACATGCAATATTCTCCATTAAAACAAAAAATATATCGCAGAAATACATGCCATGATACAATCCGAATAAAATCGATCTTAGAAAAAGCATTTAATAATCCACAATTATTATCCCCATCAGAAATTAGCCAACTCAATCAAAGCAACGAATGGCTTTATTCTTTACATCGAAGAATGCCACAAATTTACCATTTTCGAGGACGTTATTCGTCATGTTTCGCGTGTGCATGGGAAGAAATTAATTTGGATCATCCATTATCATGCTATATTATTAAGATACTTTCAAAATTGGTTCTGGCAGGCCTCATCGGATCCGAAAATGTGACTTATTGGAAAATTGTAAGGACAAATTTGGACATTTGCCGATGGCATCCCAAGTAATGGGACAAAAGAGGAAGAAGCAGTAGACAACGCAAAAAAATCTTGGTTAAAATATTCGATTTATCAAAGGATCTGGGAATCATCTCTGATGAACGGATTAATGAATTAATACGGAACGAAACTAATTTATTCCAGGATCCTTCATGAAAAAAGGATATTATTCAAATGAGACTGAGAGACTTACGAATCCTTTCTTTGGAAAAATGATTTAAAAGGTATACAATATGGAACTGAGTATGTCCTTTTCCCATTAACCAAGATCAGATCATTCCATTCTTGAATTATGATTAAAATAAACAAGTACACATAATCCTTGACGTCCCTCCCACTTCGGCATCGCCCATTACTTAAGAACGAACCATATAAGGCTCCCTCAACCCCAACCCCGAAGCCGGTGCCATCGCCGTCACCGCTGGCGGCAGCAAGCGCATCGCTGACGAGGGTGCCCGGGCTGCGCTCGTCTTGCAAGGCTATTGATCTGTCCTCCTCCGACCTCGAGCCCGGCCGTCACCGAACTGTCGAGGGGATCATTTCCGATTCTCTGTATGATCCCGATTGCTGTCAACGGCCAAATAGAAAACGCCGGAACGAAGCGATCCCGGCAAACGGAGCGTTGAACAATCTCCGTGGCCATGATCAGCAAAATTTCCGCGGTACGATCACGACCACGGCCGCCCGCCCGCCCCCCTTATCCAGGCCCCCGGCCGCGAGCGTCATAACCCCCCGGCCGGCCAATACTCCCCGACAGCCGCCCCTCCCGCACCGCCCCCGCCAGAGGAGGAACCACCATGAAGGAACCCATCGCCGGCCTCGTCGCCGGCGCCATCGCCGTCACCGCGGGCGGCGGCGCGAGCATCGCCGCGGAGGGCTGGCCCGAGGCCGTCCTCGTCGCCCTGGCCGTCGGCGCGGCCTTCGGCCTGGGCGGCTGGTTCGCGGACCGCCGGCTCGCGGCCGTCCTCGCGGTCGTCCGGTCGTTCTGCGAGGAGGCCGCCGTCTACTACGCCGCCCGGGAGGACGGCCGGATCGACGACGCCGAGGCCCGGCGGATCGCCGACGCCGCGGACCGGCTCTTCACCGACATCGAGGCGGCCGGCAGGGAACTGGCGAGGGAGTAGACCGCTCCCCCGCCGCGCCGCCGGTGCCTTATCCGGAGTCCAGGGGGACGACGGCGATGGCGTCCATCTCCACGAGGAAGTCGGGGTTTGCCAGTCCCGGGACGTACATCCCGGTGATCGCCGGCGGGTTCGGACGGCTGCCCCAGACCTGCCGGAAGACCTCGTAGCCCTCCTCGAAGGAGTGCCCCTCGACCACGTAGACGTTCCACTTGACGACGTGCTCCAGCCCGGCGCCGGCGGCCCTGAGGCATCCCTCCAGGTTGACGAAGACCTGCCGGACCTGCTGCCTGATGTCGCCTTTGCCGACGATCTCTCCCGAGGCGTTCACGGCATCCTGCCCGCCGATGTACACCGTCCTGACGGGGCCCGTCACGACGACAGCGTTGGTGAATGCCGGGTTGACCGGCCGGGTGTCGGGGTTGACGTGACGGACCTCTCCCCTCTGCGCGTGTTCCATGAACCTTCTCCTCACGCCCTGGAAAGGGCTTGAATCGGCATATATACTTTCTGTACGCCGCGCGACCCGGTTCCGGCGGGATCGTCCGGCGGTTCCTCCACGACGAGGCTCGAGGCCTTCGCCGGGGCTGGGTGCCGGGGCCGTTCCCGGCGGGCCGGCACCCCCCGCGGCGACGATCGGCGTCGCTCCGGCGCCCGCGTCCCCGTGCCGGCCCCGGGGCGGGCCGCTACCGCCCTGGCCCCTATTCCCGGTCACCCGATCCGGGTGATGATCGCGTCGTAGCCGCCGCCGGGCCAGTCCCAGCGGCCGGTGATCGTCTGTTTATCCTCGCTGATCCGAGCCCGGAAGGCCGCCGGTGAGCCGACGTAGCCGCCCCAGATCGTGACCGTCCCGTCGTCCCCGACCTCGTAGATGTACTCGAAGTGGTTGCCGTCGTTGTCGAAGAAGTGCGAGGTGCAGTCCTTCGGCGCCCGCCCCTCCCAGTCGCGGCCGTAGCCGATCACCTCGATCCCCTTCACCGGGTGGCCGGCGTGGTCGAGGTCGACGTGCTGGAGGAGGAAGTAGCCGCCCTCCATCCACTCGAACGAGAGCGTGCCGCGGATCTCGCCATACTCGTTCGCTTCCTTCCCCTGCATCGACCAGGTGCCGATGAACGGGTCGAGCCGCCGGAGCCGCGGGTCGGGCGGGGGCTGCTCCGGCGGACCGGCCGGCGCCTCCGCCGCCGCCTCGAGGTAGTCGGCGAGCTTGTCGATGGACTGCCGCAGCCCGAGCTCGGAGAACGCCGCCATCTCCGCGGGGGTCCCTTCCTCCCGCACGGTCATGGCCGTCCGGCCGCCGCGGTCCTCGAGCGTGACCGTCATGACGGTCTCGGCCGGCCAGTCACCGGGCATCCCGTACTGCGAGGCCGGGACCACGGTGCCGTCCGCGTCTGCGAACTGCTCGGTGACGACGAACCGCTCGTTCTCGACGACCTCGCGGAAGATGCCGGTGGTGTAGAACTCCTGGCCGTCGGACGAGCGCATGCCCCAGAGGTACGTTCCGCCGACGCGGGGATCGGTTCGGGCCGCCGGGGCCGTGAACCCGGTCGGCCCCCACCACTGCTTCAGTCGCTCGGGCTCGGTCCAGGCCTTCCAGACGAGGTCGCGGGGGGCGTCGAGGACCCGCGTGACAACGGTCGGCTGGCCGGGTCCCGCCGGCGGGTTCGCTCCCACGGCGGTCTGGCTGCTCGGTTGGTCTGCCATATCGATCGGGGACCCTACTCGTCCCAGACCGAAAAAGGTATCCCCGTGCGGACCCGGGCACCGTGGGTTCCCGCGGCGGGGGTGGACCGCCGGCGGCCGGACCGGGGGCGCCGGCACGGGCGATATTGGGAAAAATAGGCCCGGAGTATCCTCCGGGGTCATGGACGACAAAATTACCGCGATACGATCACGACCACGGCCGGCCGCACCGCGATTTCCCGTTTTGAGCGTCATAAATATTTTTGAATCTCATAGTATTCTGGTGCATTCGCACCGGGAGAACAGGATATGGGAAATTTCGTCCAGAGCGGGGTCGTCAAGACGGCCGTCCGCGAGCTGGCCGCGCCGATCGCCGACGTGGCCGCGTTCGCGGAGGTCGTCGACGACGTCGTCACCAACAACCCGTTCGGCTGCACGGCCTACCAGGTCGGCACCGAGAGCCACGCGGCCGTCGAGACGGCCCGCGAGAGCTACACGGGCAGGATCGCCTACGAGGACAACGAGGCCGAGACCGTCGGCCAGGTCAGCGTCCGCTGCCCGACCGTCGCGGCGTACACCGCGAACGTCGCGACCGTGCTCGCGAACGCGGCGCTCGCGACGGCCATGGGCGGGACGGCTGCGCACGACACCGACGCCGACTCGTTCTCGGCCGTGCTCCGCTGCCACGACCCGAACGGCGAGGTCTACACGCTCTCGCTCTCGCGGAACCGGCTGACGCTCTCGTCGTACACCGACGACGCGATCCGGACCGCCGTCGAGGCCTGGGCCGACGCCGTGCCGGCGCTCGCGTAGAGATCCGTATCGAACCCGCCGCAGCACGGACCGTCTGCGGCGGCCCGGGGTCGCGGCCGTTCCGGGGCCGGGGGCGGCCCGGGCCGGTTCACGGCCCCGGTGGATGAACAACCGGGAGAGGTAGGGGAGCTGTCCACCGGAAGGCGGCGGCGGGGGCTGTCGCCGAACTCATTTCGATAGTTTTATTCTTCGGCCGGAGCATCACGATGCGTCCGGCGCTTCCCGACGGCCGGAACGAATGCGCTCGCTCCGCCCCGCCGGGACGCCGGACGAGAGAGCACAGACGGAGGTGAAGAACGTGACACGGTGGCTGATGCTGTGGAAGTTCAACCCGCTCGCGATCCCGGCGGACCGCGAGCAGGCCGCGAAGGTCCGGACGACCTTCAACGGAATGACGAAGAGCATGCTGGAGGCCGGGACCATCCAGGACTGGGGTATCTACGCCGACGCAAGCGGGGGCTTCGCCCTCTGGGACGACAGGGGCGACACCGAAGCAAACCTGATCGAGGCCCTGGGGACGACCTTCATGATGATGCCGTTCATGACGTGCGACGTGAGGCCTGTCCTCGATGTCGACCAGGGGCAGGCATCGATACGTCGGGACTGATTTCCGCAGGCGGGCGGAACCCGGCCGTTCCCGTCGCGGCCCTCCGGTCCCTGAAGGCGCCGCATCGCGGCCGGGGAGGTGTACGGGGAGGCGCCGGGGCGGGCCTGTGTCGGCTCATGGCCCCGGTAGTCGCCCCCGCCGTCGACAGCCGGCTCCGCTCCGCACCCGCCGGCGGGTGATGCCGGCCCGGCGACCGACCGCTCCGCAGCCGTCTCAGACCGGGTGGTAGTTCCTGCGGACGTAGGAGGCGGGGGCGTACAGGTCTTTCTCCTCCCAAAACTTCCAGGTCCCGCCCGTCCCGTCCCAGTAGCGGTACCCGGGGTGGAGCCTGAAGACCTCGAGCTGCCCGACGAATCGCCCAGAACCAGGTGCTCGGCCACGGTGTAGCCCGAGGCTTCAACCGTGCAGTCCGTCGATGTTATGTAGGTCGGATAGCAGTTTGAGGGATTGCCACATTCCAGGCAGTCGTCGTCGCGCCGCATGATCGTCTTGCCGACCAGGGACGCGTCCGAAACCGTGCTGGGAACCCCCTCCGGCGCCGGCACGGTGTACCTGAGGCAACCGGTTGACGTCCTGACCGCGGCGGGGGCCGCCACGACCGAGCTGGCGAGGACCAGCATGTCGGAGCGGGCGCAGCCCGGGAAATCGTACTCGTTCGCGCTCGGGTCGGCGCGGACCATCGGCGCGACGATGTAGCAATCCGCCCCCTGCGTGTTTGGTACACGGGAGGGACCGATCTCCTCGTGGTACTGCTCCACGATGTAGAGCGCGTCCTCGGGCCCTGCATCCGGTGCAGGGCTCCCGATGATCGTGCCGGGCGCAAAGAGCCAGGGCCCGGGCGTGTCGTCGTAGAGCGCGCCCTCGAGCGCGTCCGATGAGAGGCCGCCGGCGAGGAGGAGGCCCACCGCGATGCCGGCGACCACCACGACGGCTCCGGCGAGGATCATGAGGTTTCGGTTCATCTCGATCATCCGTGGATGCGGAATCGTCACGACGGGAAGGGTTAAACCCATCGATATGGTATGCCGCCGGGTCGTGACGCGGAGAGCGCTGGAGGAGAGCCGATGCGGGCCCCGCGCCCTCCCGCTGGAGCCCGTCCGCGCTCGAGCGGCGTGGGGGCGCCGGGACGCACAACGCCGCCCGGTCGGCAGCACCACTGCCATTAACCCCACTCGCGCCGAGCTTGCGATCATGCGTCCGAGCCCGTGCTGCCGCGAGGCGATCCCCTCGTGAACGCCCTCCGCGCCCTGCCCTGGCTGCTCCTCCTGGCCCTGCTCGCCGGGCTCGCCGCGCCCCTCGTCGACCGCTCCCTCGCGCCGGTCGCGACGCTCGTGGTCCAGCTCGCCCTCGCGGGCCTGGTCGTCCTCTACGTCGTCTCCGCCGGCCGGTTCTGGGCCGTCGACCGCCGAGCGACCGGCGTGCTCCTGCTCGATTTCGGCCCCGAGAAGCACATGGCCGTCGGCCTCGCCGCCCCCGCACAGTCCGGCTATCGCGGCACCGGGTACGCGTTCGTCGAGACGACGCAGCCCACGATCATCACCGACGCCGAGGAGACCTACGTCGGCGCCGGCCGGCTCGCCTCGACGCCCGAGGTCATTGTGATCGCGGAAGGAAAAGCGATCGGGTCGCTCGCCCAGGAGGCCGCCGACCTCGCCGAGTTCCGTTCGATCCAGGCCATGGGGAGCGTCGTCGACTCCTACCACTACGACCGCTGGCAGGCGCTCGTGCAGAAGTACGGGCTGATCGTCGGCTCGTAGAGAGCCGGGACGGGAGAAGAGACTGGGACGCTGCGGTTCGTGACGAGAAAAGGGAAAAAGGTTCAGCCGAACAGGGCGCCGAGCCCTGCCATGCCGCTCTCTTCCTCTTCCTTCTCGTCCTTCTCGGGCTCCTCCTCTTCCGCGGCTGCGGCGGGGGCGGCGCCCGCGGCGGCGGGGGCGGCGGCCATCGCGACGGGTGCCGCGGCGGCCTTCTCGATGGCCTCGTTGATGTCGACGCCCTCGAGCGAGGCGACGAGCGCCTTGACACGGGCGTCGTTGACGGCGACACCGGCGGCCGAGAGCACGGCCTTCACGTTCTCTTCGCTGACTTCCTTGCCTGCCTTGTGGAGCAGGAGCGCTGCATAGATGTATTCCATTTCAATCAACCTCGGTTAGTATTCTCCGACGGCGGTCTGGACCGCCGTCGTCTCTCTGTATGCCTTGCCGATGATCGCACCGACAATCTCCTTCGCATAGACCGGAGCCTCGACGCCGAGGCTTCTCGCCTCGCGCTCGGCCTTGGTCAGGATCGCACCGATCGTCTCTGCCGTCGGGATCGCCGCGTTCACCGAGAGGTTGAACGCCTGCGCGGCCGCGAGCTGGACCTGGGCGAGGATCGCCGCTTCGTCGACGTTGAGCACTTCAGGTTCGAAGACCGAGCCCTGGTAGAAGACGACCTGGATCACCAGGCCGACATCCATCGGCTTGACTCCGAGCTTGGCGAGCACGTCCGCCTGCTTGGCATTGATGACGCCGCCCTTCTTGACGACGGTCTTGGTCTCCTTGATCTGGACCTTCCCGCCCTGGATCGCGGCCGGGATGCCGGCCTGCTGGAGTTCGCCGACGATCGGGCCCGGCTTGAACGTGGTCGGGCCCTTCGCGACGACGATGTCCTCGGGGGCGGTCTGGCCGGCCTTGGCGGCCATCTTGGTCTTGTTCTGCTCGAGCAGTTTGTACAGCCGGAACGGGTTCTCGTTCGAGTAGATCAGGGCCGTGTTGCCGTTGATATACTTCCGGACGTTCTCGAAGTCTCCTCCGAGCTCGTCGAACGAGTGGTGCATCAGCGTGTTCCGCGCCATCTTGATCACGGCGATACCCCGAAGGTTCCGCCGGATCTGCTGGAGCTGGGCGGCCGGGATGCCGTAGACGTCGACGAGACCGACCAGCGTGAAATCACCGGTCTTCTCCTTGATCGCCTCGACCTCCCGCCGCTTCCAGTCGGGCAGGTGTTGCGTGTACAGCGCCATTTACTCCACCTTCACGGCCGGGCCCATCGTGGTCTTGACGTAGACCGACCGGACGTTCAGCGCGCCCTGGTCGAGCACGGACTCGACACGTTTCATGATCGCGTCGACGTTCTCGGCGATCTGCTCGGGTCCCATCGCGGTCGTACCGACCTTTGCGGAGAAGACCTTCTTGTCCTTCGTGCGGATCTTGACCGAACCGCGCAGACGTTCGACGATCGGACGGATGTCCGTCCCCTGTGCGATCGGGAGCGGCATCTTGCCGCGCGGACCGAGCCGGACGCCGAGATAGCGCCCGACGAGCGGCATGACCGCGGTCTCGGCGAGGAAGAACCTGTACTGGTTCGCCATCTTGCGGGCTTCGCGGGGTTCCCCGCCGAGCCGCTCGATCTCCTCCGGGCCGATGATCAGGTCGACGCCGGCCTCTTTCGCCTGCGTCGTGATCTCGCCCTTGCCGAGCACTACGATCCCGATCGGTCGCCCCGTTCCCTGAGGAAGGAGGATCGTCTCGTCAATACGGTTCTTCGGCTGCGCCATGTCGATATTCTTGAGGTTGACCGTGAGGTCCACGGACTCAGAGAACTTGCGCTCTGGCGCGCTCTCGATTGCCGTTCTGACGGCTTCCAGGATCTTTTTTCTCTCTACCATTCTCGCTCCATAGTCTTTCGACCTTGCGATCTTCTATGGGCTGCCAGATTACGCGGAGAGCACGCCGTCGAAGTCTCCCGCATCGATTGCGGCCAGGACCTCTTTGGGTCTCCGGCCTTCCACGGTCACGCCGACCGAGACGCATGTCCCGACGACCTCTTTGACCGCGGTCTTGAGCTCGTACGACAGCATGTCGTTGAGCTTCATGCGGGCGATTCTGACGGCAGCCTCCATCGGCAGATTACCAACAAAGTTGGTGTTCGGTTCCGCCGACCCCTTCTCGACGCCCGCCTCTTTCTTGACGAGGGCGGTCGTCGGTGGAATCCCAATCGAGATCGTGACGTTCTTCTTGTCATCGACCGTGATCGTCACCGGCACCTGCATGCCGTTGAAGTCAGCGGTCTGCTTGTTGATGTCGTCGACGACCTGCTTGACGTTGATTCCGAGGGGGCCGAGCGCGGGACCTATCGGCGGGCCGGCTGTCGCCTTCCCGCCGGGTACCAGTACCTCGACCTGTTCTGCCATGGGGTGTCACCATGCCGTCCCGTATGGGACCGGCCTGGGTTGAGTAAGGTGGTCGAGAAGAGCATAAAAAGGTATCAATACGGCCGCGTCGTCGCGGAGGGAAGGAGCGCGGGACGGGGCGCAGGCCCACAGGAACCTGCCGGGCGCGCCAGGTTCGCCGGATGGGACCGTCAGGCGATGACGAGGACGCGCCGGAGCTCGGCCGCGTCGATCTCGGTGGTGATGCCCTCGTCGTGCCAGTGCTTCCGGCAGCCGCAGTGGTCGAGCAGGACGCATTGCGGCGGAAGCCCGAGCCGGAGGGCCTTCCAGCCGCCGGCGAGCAGGTTCGGCACGCAGGTGATTCCGACAATGCCCGCGCTGTCGCCGAGGAGCTGCTGCCCGGCCTCCCCCGCGAAGACCGACGACTCGTGCGGCACGAGGTAGACGTCGAACCCCTGCTCGGCGCCGAGCAGGGTCAGCTGCCGGACGCGGCAGCGCGGCTCGCACCCCCGGCACTCGCAGGCGAGTGGCCCGGGCACGGCTTTGCACCGCGGGCGGGGGTGGAACCGGAGGCAGGCCGGAACGATCACGGCCTTTCGCGGCGTCTCGAGGAACGCGGCGCGCTGTGCCCGGTTCATCAGCTCGGCGCCGACCATGTTCAGGTGGTACTCGACACGCGGCCGGGCCACGAAGAGCACGTCCTCACGCCAGGTGTACGAGGGGTGCTCCTCGGCGAGGAACCGGTCCACGCCCGCTGTGTACGCGCCGATTGCGGCGAGGCTCGCCCCCTCGAACCACTCGGCGAACGCGATGGCGGCGGCGAGGATCGCCACGGCCTCGTCCTCGGGCAGCGTATGGAGAAAGTCGCGCCATGCCGTGAGCCGCTCGACCTCTTCCGGGTAGTCGCCGGCTGCTTTCGAGCCAGCCGAGCAGCCGGTCGAGGTGGTCGAGGGTCGGGCGCGGGTGCCAGTCCCGGTCCTGGGGCACGAGGTAGATGGTCGAGAGGATGCCCCGGAGCCAGTCGGCGGCCGGCTTCAGGAACGGGTTTGCGCGGCGGATCTCGGCGAGCGAGGAGAGGACGCAGCGCGGGGTGCTGGCGAGGTCGTGGGCGTCGTCGCCATAGGCCCGCCAGTACACCCCGAGCATCAGGAGCTCGAGCAGGTACTCCTCCGTCGAGCGCGCGGACTCGCTCCCGCTCTCTGCGACTGAGCGGGCGAACAGATCGACGATCGGTGCGAGCGGGGCCCCTGCCGCCACGACCTCGTCCGCGAACCGGGCCACGTCCCGGTAGGTACGCGGCCGAGTCCGCGCCTCCGTTCCGCAGCGAGTAGGTGATCACCTCGGGGTCTCCCCCGGCCGTCTCCGCCACCCCGTTCATGTACGAACCTCGACGGGGACCGAAAAGAGCGTATCGATGGAGGCCAGTCCGACGGATGACCGGAGGGGGGGGACCGGGCCGGTTAGAACCCGTTGAAGAGCGCGACCACGTCCGCGAAGTCGATACGACCGTTGCGAGTGTAGTCAGACGCCGGGATAGGACCGCCTGCACAGGTTGATCATGGAGCGGATCATATCAGGATCCGGATGGACGAGAATCGCCGGCTCTGCGAGGGGGACTGGTGAACGACGAGATAGAAGGATTACAGGCCCGGCTCGACGCGCTCAGTATCGAGCGGCGACGGCTGGAAGTGGTGGGACTCGAAGATACCCCTGGGTATCGGGAGATCGCGGTGGAGTGGGACCGGGCCAGAATGGCGCACTACGAGGCGCGGAAGCGGGCCGGCGACGACTCTGATAAGTTCATGGCCGAGATGGAGTATGTCGGCTTCGAGCCTGTTACCGAGGATGACCTGCTCGACCTCGAGGAGCAGCGCGAGCTCAGCCGAAAATGGCAGCGGGAGGTCTTCGGCGAGGACTACGAAGGTGTAGAGTGAAGACCGAATTCGCTCACGGATCGATATGGCTACACTTTTGCCTCTGCAGAGGAGCGGCCGACTCATAAACCTGCCCGCGGTTTATGACCCCAATCAGGGCTGCTGGGGAGCGCAATTTGGCCAGTCGGTAATACTCCGTGGAACGATCCGGCCTCCCGACCGAATGGGGCCGATATGCCCGTCCCTGTTCCAGAGTACTAAAGAAGAAGTCAGGAGTCCTGAAAAACCTACCCCCACCACGAGATCCTGCCATCCGCTCTGACGACAACGGCTCGCGAGTCCGTTCATGATTGGCCCCGTCGGGAGGAAAAAGGGGAGACGAGACAGGGAAGGCGGCGGCCGATCAGGCGGTGAAAGAGGGAGAGGGGTCAGGCCCCGGCGGGCGGTGCAGTCCTCCGTGGGTGATGCAACCGTTACGGGCCCATGTGTCGTGGTGATCGTTGCTCAATAGATCTCGACCGGAGGCCATGCCGGCGTCACGCCTGCACGCCGCTCCCGTCCCGTTCGACGCCGGCTGCACGGCTCTCGGTCCCGCGAAGAGCGGAGGCGACGATGGCCGGGACGGTGAGGAGTGTGGAGACGACGAAGGCGAGGGCGATCCCTCCGGTCACGGCCTGCTGGACCGCGACGGGGAGGCGGGTGGAAGCGCCTCCCTCAGAGTGCGTTGAAGAGCGCGACCACGTCGGCGAAATCGATCCTGCCGTTGCCGTTGAAATCGAACGCCCCCACCGGCTCGTTCGCCGCAATCCAGGTCATCTGGTTGAAGTAGAGGACGACGTCCGCGAAGTCCTTCCGGCCGTTGCCGTTGACGTCGTCGTACAGGCCGTTGCCGGCGGTCGATGTCGGCTGGCCCGCTCCGCCCGGCACCGTCACGACTGACGGCATCGCGAGCGGGAGGTAATCGACGGCACCCTGATCTGTCACGAACGGCGAGTCGCAGAACCCGTCGCCGTCGGTGTCGGCGTGCGTCTCGGAGAAGCCCGTCCCGCCCGGCGCGGCCCAGAAGTTGCCGCCGATCCACGGCCCGCCCACGACGCTCGGGCCGGCCGTCTTCGTGGTGTTCAGCCGGTACGTGGTCCCGTCGTCCTGGAGGTACGCGTTGACCGTGTTGTTCAGCACGTTGTTCCAGACCTCCGCTGGGGACCCGCCGGTTGAGGAGATCCCCACCGCGTTCCCGGCGATCCGGTTCGCCGTGATCGTGCTCGCCGACTCGTCCACAGCGGAGACGCCGGCGCCGGCGTTCCCCTCGATCCGGTTTCCGTCGATCAGGGCGGTGGACAGCCCGAGCTGGACACCAGCATCACCGTTCCCACGAATGGTGCAGTTCCGGATGGTCGCGCCCCCGCTCATGCTGAGGAGGATGCCGGCCATCGTGTTGCCGGAGATGTCGCTGTCCGCGATCAGGTGGGGCGTTTCGGCCGTGCCCGACTCATAGGCATAGACCCCGAACCAGTTTCCGGAGACCGAGCACCGCTCGATCGTGACGCCCCCGGGGTAGTCGAGGAAGAGCCCGACCCCCGAGAGGTCGTCCGGGAAACCGCTGTCCCTGAAGACGGAGTCCCGGACCACGGCCCCCTCCGAGAAGGCGTCGGAGAACCCGAACCTGTTCTGCTCGGCGAGCACGCCCTCGACCGTGGCGTTGTCGACGTTCTCGAGGCGGATGCCGTCGTTCCAGTGGCGGACGGTGAGGTTCCGGACCGTGACGTTCGCGATATGGTCACTCAGCGACGGGCCCTGGGCGGCGACCCCGCGTCCGACCCCGTAGACCGGGATCTTCCCCGGTCCCTCGATGCTGTGGCCCATACCGTCGAGGACGACGTCGGAGGCGTTGATCAGGACGCCGTTCCAGTCGGACGCGAGGTCGTGGTCGAGGGTATAGCGGCCCGGCTCCGAGATGACGAGCGCGGGCTCCGGCGTCGGCGTCGGTGTCGGCTCCACCGTCGTCGGCGTCGGCGTCGGGGTGTGCGTGGGCGTGGGGCCGTGGGTGATCGTGGTGTTCGGCAGGACGGCCGGCCCGAACTCGAGCCAGTCGAGGTTGACCCGCTCGACCCCGTCGAAGGAGAGCCGGACTGCCGTCTGGCCCGCCGGGAGCCAGAACGGTGTCGAGTCGGCGGTCGCGAAGGTTCCGAACGCGCCGGTCCGTGGGACCTCGACCGACGCGACGTACGCCCCGTTCGCGAGGACCCGGACCGGCTTCCCGGCCGTATCCGGGTTCGAGGCGCGGAGGCGGAGGACGACGGACTGCGGCGCGGTCGCGTTCACCGTGTACGAGAGCCACTCGCCGCTCCGGATCCAGCCGACGTCGGTGATCCCACTCCCGGTCTCGACATCGACACCCTCGGCCGGCCGGTACGCTCCGCCGAGGTTCGCGGGCTCGGTGTCGCGGTACGCGACGCCCTCGCCGCCGGCGTCGTAGTCCTCGGCCTGAATGCGCGTCGGGACGACGTGCGGGCCCGGGTAGGGCCGCGGCGTGGGGGTCGGGACGGGCGTCGGAGCCGGCGCTCCGCCCGCGTAGACCCACCGGATCCCCGCGATGTCGTCGGCGGCGAGGGCGTTGAGGTTCATGTTCCCGAACTGGTCGCCGCCGTACCCGAACATCACTTTCCCGGTGTCCGCCGGGTACCCGGGCACCCAGCCGTAGAGGTCGGTGAGGGCCAGCCAGTGGCCGAGCTCGTGGAGGGCGACGTGCTCGACGCTGTACGTGGAGCCGCCCGCGGTCCCGGTGGTCCATGCGTACGCCGGGTTGAAGACGGTGTCGCAGTCCCAGATCTCGCCGCCGATGGTGACGACGTATGTCTGGGCGAGCGTTCGCGGATTGTCGAAGTCCGACGCGTACCCGATGTAGAGCATGTTGGCGTTGTCCCACTCGTGCTCCTTCCAGTTGACCGTGCCGCCGTACGCGAACCGGAAGGGGCTGCCGGCCGGGAGGGCCGCGTTCCAGGTGTCCGTCGCGTTGTTGATCGCGGCGATCTCGTCCTCCCCGAGGTCCGGGTAGATCACGTATCGGACGTCCGGGCTCTCCGCGGTCCTGCTCCACTTTGCCTTCATGGACCCGAACGTGACCGCGAACGGACGGCTCGCGCTCGCCGCGTTGTCGTCGGTGAGCACCCAGAGGAAGCCGCTGCTCGCCGAACCGCGGTATCCGTCAGGCGTCCGTCCAGTCGGGACGCGCACGACGATCTCCGTGTCGGACCAGGAGACGATGTCGTCGTCGTTCCGGTCGAAATACGGGTAGCCCGAGGCCCAGATCGGGCTGACCGTGGACCCGTCGTAGCGGTACGAGAACCCGACGTCCGCGTTCGACGCCCGCGACGGCCGGCTCCCGAAGCCCGTCCCCGTGATGACGACCTCGGTCCCGGTGCCGGCCGATGCACGCTCGGGGGAGACGTTCGTGATCATCGGGACAGGCCCGGCCATAGCGCGGGGCGCGGGCTCGGAGGCGGGTGCGGCGACGGATCGGCCCGTTGCGAGGTCGCCGAGGTACTGCCCGTACGCGTCGGCCGGGACTCCGCCGCCCTTGACCTTTCCGTTGCCGTGGACCCGGCCCTGCTCGATTGGGACGACGCCCTGCGTGCCGCCGTAGACGCGGTTCTCCTTCGGGCCATGCTTCACGAAGATGAGGGCCTCTGCGCCGTCCACGAGGACGGGCTCGTCCTCGACCCACTGGGTGACGTTGCCCACGGTCCCGCCTCGGACCGTCAGCGCAATCCTGTCCGGCCCGGCGCCCTTGGCCCGACCCTTCACGCTGACGCTTGCCGTCGTCGCGATCTGCGTGTGGTCGGCGTTCCACACGGAATGGACATCGCTGATCTGCCCGCGTATGATCTCGTCCGCACCCTTCGCGAGCGCGGCGTCGTCCATCGGGATTGTCAGGGCCTGAACGCCGGCGGCGAGCAGGCAGAGCGCCAGCAGCAGGGCTGCGGCCGATATCAGGGCACCGGAGCACCCCCGGGTGACTATGACGTGGTACATGGATCCCTCTCGCCGTCCTTCTCTTACGTGACGGTTGCTGACGGTACCCGGAGAAGAGGATCGGCGTAGCGCCGGTTTCGGAATTCACGGAGTGGTCGGTCTCTCCACCTGGAACAAGCAGAGATCCATGGCCGACCCGATAAGCATTGTGACGGTGCCGGAGTCGGCGTCCGCCAGGATAAGAGAAGAGGGGAGGTCAATCCTCGGGCACGGAGTTGTCGATCACGCGGACGTTGTCGCCGCGGACCGTGATCGGGATCGGGACCACGGACTCGTAGAGTTCGACCGTGATCTCCTCCTTCCCGGTGTCGACCCGCTTGACCACGGCCTTCTCGCCCTTGAACGGGCCCGCGATCAGCTCGACGATCGTCCCCTCGTTGATCCCCGCCACGACCGGCTTCGGGACGAGGAAGTGCTGGATCTCGGCGAACGAGGTCTCGCCGTGGACCACGGCGCGGGCGTGGGGGACGCGCTCGACGAGCTGCTCCATCCGGGCGAACTCCTCGGGCGTCTCGATCAGCACGTAGCCCTGGAGCTCCTTCGGCGCGATCACCGCGTAGACCTTGATGTCGGACTGCTCGACCGCCTTCCGGATGTTGTCGGCGACCGTCCGCTCCTGCTTCGAGGTGGTCTTGACCGCGAAGTAATGGAGCTCGGGCCCCTCGTCCCCGTTCACTTCGGAAACACCATCATCAGTTCGTAGATGACAAAGCCGATCAGCCCGATCAGCACCACGCCGGCCGCGGCCACGAGCGCGATCTTCTGGAACTCGTCCCGCGTCGGCGTCCGGGCGAGCTTGAGCACCCGCCAGTACTTGCGGAAGAGTTCTTCGTTGACGTTGATCTTCGAGATCCTGACGTCCTTGACCTGGTCGCGTATTGTGTTGAGGTCTACCATGACGAAATCACTTGAGGAAGTCTATATCGAACTGCCGGTTCACGACCGGCGTCTTCTTCTCGGAGCGGCCGTAGATCTGCGGCGAGCGGACGCCCGTGACCACGAGCATGGTCCGCATCTTGTGCTCCATGTCGGGGTCGATCTGCGCGCCCCAGATGATCCGAGCGTTCGGGTCGATCCGGTTGTAGACCTCCTGGACGACGCCCTCGGCCTCCTCCATGGTCATGTCCGGGCCGCCCACCACGTTGACGAGGGCCGCCGTCGCGCCCGAGATCTCCACGTCGAGGAGGGGCGAACGCAGGGCTTTCTTGACCGAGTCGATCGCCTTGTCCTCCGAGTCGGACTCGCCCATGCCGATCATCGCGACGCCGCCGCGCTCCATGACCGTCCGGACATCGGCGAAGTCGAGGTTGACCAGGCCGGGCATGGTGATCAGTTCGGTGATCCCCTTGACCGCCCGCATCAGCACCTCGTCGGCCACCTTGAACGCGGCGTAGAGGGGGAGCCGCGGCACAACCTCGAGGAGCCGGTCGTTCGGGACCACGATCACCGTGTCCGCGACATCGCGCAGGCGCTCGAGCCCGGCCTCGGCGTTCTCCATCCGGATCGCGCCCTCGGCCACGAAGGGCAGGGTCACGACCGCGATCGTGAGCGCGCCCTCCTCGCGGGCCGCCTTCGAGATGACGGGGGCACAGCCCGTGCCCGTGCCGCCGCCGAGGCCGGCTGTGATGAAGACCATGTCCGCGCCCGAGACGGCGCGGCGGATCTCCTCCTCGGTCTCGAGCGCCGCCTCCTCGCCGATCTGCGGGAGGGATCCGGCGCCGAGGCCCCGGGTCCGCTGCCGGCCGATCAGGATCCGCTGGTCCGCCTGGACCCGGGAGAGGTGCTGGGCGTCCGTGTTCACCGCGATGAGGCGGGCGCCGTGGATCCCCTCCTCCATCATCCGGGTGATCGTGTTGGATCCGCCGCCTCCGCAGCCGATCACGACGATCTCGGTCCGGGAGCTCGCGGAGCACCTCCTCGAGATCTTCGTTGTTCTGTGCATAGTCCATCATGTGGTCGCTGTCCTTGACCCGAGCGAGCGCTTCCTCGACTATTGACCTCATAGATACTTCTCCAACCCCTCTACAAAGACCTCGGTGGCGCAGGGGGACCGCACCATCTCCGGGCGTATCTCCAGTCCGTCGATGACCACGGTCTCGCCGCGCTGCAGCCGTCCGAACAGCGGTCCCGGGGGCACGCCGAGTGCGGACGCCTTTTTCGGATCGAACCGTTCTCGTCTGATGATCAGACGGTCGCCCACGATGGCGGTCTGCTGGTTACCCGTTATGGATTTTACACACAGGGTTATTAAATCATGTATGATCTGTTCCGCCAAAGCCTTCGGCGCGAGGAGGACGGGCAGGAGCCGCCCTCCCTCCGTCAATCCGACCACGGGGAGAGCCGCTATGGCCCCGAAAAGGCCCGGCTCGTCCGCACGGAGCGCCTCGTCGACCAGTGCGGGGTCCAGCCGGATCGCCATCGGGTCCGGGCAGGAGGCGAGCGTCCCGACCCGGAGCGCGGCTCCCGGCGCGACCTCCGCCCCGAGCGCGAGCAGCGCCGCGTAGTCGTCCCACGGGAGAAGCCCGAGCCCGGCGAGGGCGCTCTCGCCGAGGAGCGGGAGTCCGAGATCCTCGAGCAGAGCCGCGAGCCTTTCGAGATCGGCCCGCGGCACGGCCTTGCGGTCGACGTACGCGGCGACCGCGCCCGAAGCCCCCAGGAGGTGCACGAGCATCGGCGCGTCGAGCCGGGGAAGGTCGGCCGTGCGGATGATGTGGCCGAAGGCCCCGCGGGTCGAGAGCGCGACCGCGGTCTGGCGGGCCGCGTACTGGGGGCCGCCGAGTCCGAGGAGCGGGACGGCGAGCCGGTCCGGGACCGCCGTCAGCACGGCCCGGGCCACGGCCTCGGACGCGGCCGGGTCCGCCCACTGGTCGGGACCGGACCCGATCTCGACGAAGCAGGACGGCGTCTCGAGGTCGGTCGGGCCGTGGTGGGTCCGCTC
>CAVSRL010000024.1:0-124300 GCA_963730355.1 uncultured Methanoregulaceae archaeon
AGGAAAAAAGGGTCAGAGGTGCATCTGCGCGAGCGCGTCGGCGACGGTCTTCCGGAAGAGCGCCGGGTCGATACGGTACTCCTCCGCGGCCTTCTTCGAGTCCTCGGTGGTGCCGTAGGCATCGATCCGGTCGAGCGTCGCCTTCGCCGCGTCGAGAACCCAGAGGTCGCGTGTCTCGCGGTCGACCACGGTCACGGACTCCGCCCGGAGCGAGATGTAGACCCCGCCCCCATCGGGCGCCTCGAAGACGTTGGGCTTACCCACAACCGCGACGAACGCCGGCGGCTCGACCCGGGCGATCTGCTGCATCGCCTCGGGCTGGTAGTTGCCGGCGGTCACGAAGGTCGTGCCCGTCGGGTCGACGACCCGGGCGCGGTAGAAGATATTCTGCTCGCCCTGCCGGGTCTTCTCGGTCATGGAACCGACCACGAAGACCCGATTGCAGCGCTGCCCGGTCGGGAGCAGCACGTACGTCGGGCTCTTCTCCTCGGTCCCCTCTTTGAACTGGTGACGGGCCTCGCGAAGTCTTGCCGCGAAGACCCGCCGGGCCGGTTCGCGCTCGAAGCGCCCTTCGTGCCGTCCGCCGAAGGTCATCTGGTTCTCGCGCTTCATCACGCCTCACCCCCGGCGCGGTCGATCAACGCAGCAAGGGCTGCAGGGTCGAACGGGTGCCGCTCGGCGGCGGTCACGAGCACGGTCGTATCCATATCGCGTCCACGGCAGTCGAGGTACCTGCCCATCACCGCCGACTGGACGCGGAGGAAGACCTCGTCCATGCCGAGCGGGCTGTTCTCGGCGAGGTCGACGGCCTCGTCGAGCGTGAGGCCGGCTGCGGCCTCGGTCGTCTCGCGTTGCATCAGGATGTTCTTTGTCGTTACACCGTCGTCGAGCACGGCCTTGATCCGGAGATCGTACCGGAACTCGGGCTGGATCTCGTGGATCGGGCAGTAGTTCTGCCGCGAGAGGACACGATTGCATCCCTCGACCGGGCAGCGCTTGACCAGCCCCGAGCCCTGGCCGACGTGGACGATCGCGCCCCCGTAGACCTGCCCTCCGGCCCCGACATCGAGGCTCGGCCTCCTCGTCCGGGACCACGGTCCCCGAGTTGAGCACGAGCGAGAGCCGGCCGTTGTACTCGTCGACGGTCGCGTAGTAGATGTCGTAGACCGTCTCCGACGTGAGCGGCTCCTTGCCCTCCTCCTGCCAGATCGTGAACTTGATCGTGCCCGTCGGGTCACCGACAAGGCCGGTCTGGAGGATCCGCTCGGAGCGTGCCTCCCACTCCTGGACCATCTTGACGTGGACGGACGCGACGCCGGGCTTCAGCTCGGCAACGCTCACCACCGACGGCAGGAGCGGCCTGTCGGTCTCGATCGGGGTCACGGTCGTGCCCGAGTGGACCTTGAGGTTCGGGGCGTTCCGGAACGCGTCGACCACGGCCGACTCGATCCGGTACCACCGGCCCTGCTCGAGGCGCGGCGCTCCGGCCTTTGCCCAGACCACAAACCGGATCGCTCCCGATGCGTCGGCGATGATCCCGGTCTGGGCGATGGACGGGCTGTTCGGCGCCGAGAGGCCCACGACCTTGCCTTCGATCGTGACCCACTCCTCGGGCACGAGCTCGGCGATTGCGTGGAGGTCCGACTCGACTGCGCCGGCAAGTCCCTGAACCTGGTATCGCGCCCGAGCTCGTTGATAACAGTCCGCTCGGCCTCGGCCGGCTGGACCCCGAACTCGTCCACGAGCAGGCGGAGCTTCGCCTCTATCTCTTTTTGGTCGACGTTCTTTCCCTTTTGAGAGATCTTCTGGGAGATTCTTTCAGCGACTATGGTGAGATCCATACCTACATCTCCGTTATATAATTCGCCACGGAGGCGTATATATACCAGTGATCGCGGTGTGAAAGTGTTTCGAGCGTAACAATCATAAACCGGGGTGGTACGTATCATAAGATATGGTTCTCACGGGAGACAGCACGATCTACGAACTGCTCCAGGAAAAGCCCGAGGCCGCTCAGGTCCTCTTCAAGTTCGGCATGGGCTGCGTCGGCTGCGCGATCGCAAAGGGCGAGACGATCAAGGAGGCCGCGGCCGCCCACGGCGTGCCCGAGGGCGAGATGCTCGCGGCCCTCGGTATCGAGGCCTGAAGCCCGCCTACGGGCGGGAGGCCACTCTTTTCAGCTCGGCCAGCGAGGCCATCGGGTTCCGGCGGAGGTGGTCCGCGACGGCGGGCTCGTGCAGGAGCGTGCAGGTGCTGCAGTTCCAGACAGCGCCGGCCGTCGAGGAGACGACCTCCTCGCCGAGTGACGCATCGCCGCATGGGTAGAGCGGACAGTAACAGAAGTCGCAGCGCTGGTCGTCACAGTGGTGGCAGGGGTAATACGGGCAGCCCTCGGCCGACCAGGCGACCCAGTGGCCGCCGCCGAAACGGCTGTAGATCAGGAACGACGGCCCTCCCTGCGGCGCACCCCGACGTGCGAGTGCCTCACGGACGGCCGCCGCCGCCGCCTCGGAGAGGGATTCGAGAGAAACCTTGCCCTCTTCGCTGTCCGATGCGAGAAGATACTCCTCGGGGTGCACGGGGCAGGCGGCGGCGATCGCCTCGAGCAGCCTCTCCGCATCGGCGGAGGGCACGCGCGCCGCGGTCCAGACGGCCAGCGCGACCACGTCGCCGTGGGCGAGTGCGAAGGCCATGGTCCGGTCGTACTGGGCGACGACCGTTCCCGCCACGTCGGCATCGATAACGAGCCCACAGCTCGCATCGGGATCAAGCCCGTGCCGCGCCGCGGCGAGCTCCATCCCCGGCATCGCGGGGCAAGCGGCGGATGCAGGCGCGAGAAGAAGGGCGGTGCAGGCACGCCCGCCGGGCGGAAGGCCCGTTCCGGCGGCCGTCGCGATCCCGCGAAGGAGGAGCGCTCCCTCCTTCGTGTAGTACCTCATGTGACCGTGTAGCGAATCCGGTCCTTGAGCTCCTGCTGCTTGCCCGCGTTCCAGCCCGAGACGTCCTGCAGGTACCCGGTCACCCGCGAGATCTGGACCACATCGTGGGAGCCGCACTCGGGGCAGACGGCGGCGCCGCAGAGCGGGCAGTACTCGATCCCGGTCACGATCTCGTGGGCGCAGTGGCAGTGGTCGAGCGGGCACAGGATCTGCAGGTGCGCCTCGCCGCAGTTCGGGCATGGGGAGGCGTCGACGATCAGGTGGCAGGTGTGGCACTTGTACCGCCTCTCCTCGACCGGGATCTCGTCGAGACGACGGTACTTCCCGGCAAGGGCCTGCTGCTCTGGGGTCCAGTCCATACCTACAGGATTGAGCAGGTCGGATGTAAAGGTGTCGGCGGCGGCAGGGCCGCCGCACGGCCTCAGGGACTCATAGGGCTCATCGCCGATCAGGATGAGTGCTCATCATCGGCCGCGACTACGGCCCCCGCCGCACCTTCAGGGCGTCGGCGAGATCGGCCGCGACCGTGACCGGATCGCGGGCCTCGTAGATCGTCCGCCCGACGATCACGCCGTCCACGAGCGGCGCGACCCGCGCAAGGTCGCCGCCCTGCGTCCCGATGCCCGGCGCGAGGATCTTGCGTTGCCGGACGATCGGCCTGAGCGCCCGGATCCGCTCCGGCCGCGTTCCCGGCGCGATGATCCCGTCGGCCCTGCACTCCACCGCGAGCTCGGCCAGACGCTCGGCGATTCCCCGGGAGAAGAACTGGGTAGCACCGGGATGGCTCATCTCGGCCACGACGTAGCACTCGCCGCCGTACGCCCGGGCCGTGTCGACGCAGGCCTCGATCGCGTCGCGTCCGACGAAACCCTGACAGATGATCGCGTCGAAGCCGTGGGTGAAGACCTGTTCCGCGATCAGCCGGTTCGTGTTCGGGATGTCCGCGACCTTGAAGTCGGCGATCAGCGGCAGGCCGAGCGAGGCGAGGTCCTCGACGATCCCGAGGCCGGCGCGGAGGATCAGCGGATACCCGAGCTTGAGCCGGTCGAGGAACGGGGCGCAGGTCTCCGCGATCTCGAGCGCTTCGAGGGGGTCGCCCACATCGAGCGCGAGGATCAGCTCAGCCATGCCGTCCCTCCAGCCGCTCGAGCACGGCCGCAGCCATGAGCGGGAAGGTGATGGTCGCGTCGGCGTAGACGGTCACGGCCTCGGCCCCCTCGGCGAGCTTGCCCCACGACCGCGCCTCGTCGAGGGTTGCGCCGGAGAGCCCCCCGAGGTCGGGCCGGTCGCCGGTCAGCTGGTACGGCGTAGGCGAAGCCGTTCTCGGTCATCAGCATCGACTGGAGGATGTAGTTCTTGGGCACACCGCCCCCGACAAGGAACGCTCCCGCTCGTCTTGCCCCGAAGCAGCGGTCGAGGAGGCCGGGCATGTCCCGGAACGCGTCGACCGTGACTCGGTGGGTCTGGTTGAAGAGCCAGTACTGGAGGCCGATCATGGAGTCCTGGATCGCGGGGCAGTACACGGGCACGCCCTTTCGCGCTGCGGTCGCCAGGATCCCGGTCTCGAGCCGCGAGCCGAGGTGAGCGAGGAGCTCCTGGATCGAGAGGACGGAGCCCTCGGGAAGTGCGGCGAACGCCGCCTGCATGAACTCCTCGAAGCGGGCGAACGCGGCGTTCGGAAGGAAGACGTCGTAGATCCGGTTGATCTCGTCATGGCGGAGCGCGACGTCGGAGCAGTCGGCCGTGCCGCGGTAGTGGGCGCACCCGATCGCCTCGATCACGTCGTGGGTCAGGTTTGCGCCGGTCGAGACGAGCACGTCGATGTGGCCGCGCTCGAGGAGGTCCGCGACGATCCCGCCCATGCCGGCTGGGACCATCGCGCCCGCAAGGCCGAAGAACCGGACCGCCTCCGGATCGGCAAGCATCCGTTCCCAGAGATCGACGGCCCGGGCGAGGGCGCCGCCGTTATACGCGCCGGCCCGGCCGAGCGCGTCCACGAGCGCCCCGGCGGTCATACCGGGACGGACCTCGACCTGCTGGACGGGTTCACCGCACTCCATCGGGATGATCATTGTCACTCATCCATGATAACGGATCGTCATGGCGGTGAGGAAGCCGAGCTGCGATCGCGGGCCGCTACCTGATCTCCGGGGCCTCGCTCTCATGGCGACCGCAGATCCATACAAAGGTCGTACGTCGCGCTCTCATCTCTCTCGGACAAGATACCCCTCTTCGTCGAGGGTAGCCCGGCCGGCCGCGAGCAGGTACACGACGACCTCCGCGACGGCCGACGGCTCGAGGTTTCCGGGGAAGGCCGCTGGGAGCTCGGCAGGCCGGTACGCGCCCGGATGCTCGCCGAGAAACGCCTCGACCGCGAGGACGGGCCCTGGTCGGGCGCGACACCCAGGCCGATCGGTCATGTCCCCTCCGGCCGCGCCATAGTCACGCGGCCGAGCCGTTGTGGCAGCAGGCCGAAGAGAAAGGACTCGGCGGTATGGCCGGGGTTCGGCCATACGGGCTGGCCGTCCCTGTTGGGCTCGCTGTGCATGCGCTGTGGTGGACGCTGCCAGGTCCTATCTGTTTCCGTACGCGGGGACTCCCGGATCGGGATCCGCCGGCAGCTGTGGCAGGCCGCGGCAGAGCGGCCGGGCGAGGTGACGGCGCGCCACGGGAGGCACTTCGTACCAGCCCGGTGCGATCGTTCGTGCCTCGACCACGAGCTCGGGCTCGCGGGTCCGCGCGCCGCATGCGCGGCACTTCCAGCCCTGGTCCCGGCCGGCTGAGGTGGTTCGCCGGTCGCACACCGGGCAGGACGGTGGCCGGGCCGTCGTGCACTCCGCGACCTCGAGGACCGCGAACTTCTCGAGGTTGAGCGAACCGTGCCTGTACGAGCCGCAGACGATGACACGATCGCCGGACCTGAGCGCCCGGGTCACGCTGCGGAAGCCCTTGGTCGGCTCGTAGGCCATGCACCGAAGGCGTTCCCTCCCGTCGGCGATCCGCACGGTCACGTGCCCTCCCGGTCCCGTCGCCGGCCGATCAGCGACCCTGCCCTCGACCGCGTACGACCGTCCCTCCCGGAGCGCTCCGCATCGTCCCGCAACGAGGTGAGCGTCGGTCCCCTGGTTCGTCGTCCAGCACGCCTCGATGGCGACCGGCTCGGAGAGGACGAGCGAGCGCGCCCGGGCGATCCACTCCGGGCTCTCGCCGCGGATCCCGAAGAGGACCGGGTCGGGAGTGTGGGGGACGCAGACGACCGCGCCGTTCTCGAGGTCCACGGAGTCCCAGGTCCGGGGGAAGGTCTCGGCCTCGGCCCGAAAGAGAGAGGCCGTGTCAACCTCACGGGGAGTCCCCCACCTCGCCCGCTCGCGGTACGCCATCAGCTCGTAGGTGCGGTCCGGAAACTCGGCCGCGACCGCCGCCGCGGCCCCGATCAGGCCGCGCCCGTTGCCGTACCCCCGGTACCGTGCACCGGCGACATCGAGAAGATCGACGGTATCGCCGACCGTGCAGAGATCGGTCACGGCGGAGCGGTAGCACGCCGCCGGCAGGGGCCGGTCTGCGACCACGACCCCCGGGTTCGTCATGGGCGCGTTGAGCGGGGCGAACTCCTCGACGGCGGCGCACGCCAGCTCGAAGGTAAGGTCCGGGTCCCCCTCGGCCAGCAGCGCGATCGCCGCGTTGCCTCTCGTGCGAAACGGCGCGTTCGGGTTGAGCCGGACCAGCCGGCGTTCGCGGACCGGCACGCCGGCCGCCTCGAGCCGACCGGCCAGCACGGCCCCGAGCCAGGTCGTACAGAGACCGCCCGGCGCGTCAGTATCGTCGAGCCCGATCCGGAGGCACCCGATCGCCATGATTATAACTCCCGTGGGCGATACGTCTCATTAAGCCCGATGGTCCAGGATCGGCTCGTGAACAAGGCGGTCAGCGTGCTCCTGATGGCAGGCTTCGCCTGCTCGGAGCGGTGCAACCTCCGCCCGCGCTCATTCGATCTCGTAGCAAAGCGCACGGACGTGCTCCTGATCATCAAGGTTGCGAGCCCGATCGACAACGTCTCCGAGGAGATCGCCCGGGACCTCGACCTCGTCGCGACCCACCTCGGGGGCTTGCCCCTGATCGTCGGCGAGCGCGGGCGCGACGCCGAGCTTGAGCGCGGCGCGGTCTACCTCCGTTACGGGATCGCGGCCGTTCACCCCGAGACCCTCTACGACTACTTCGTCGAGAACGTACCGCCGCTCGTCTACGCATCGCCCGGCGGCCTGTACGTGAACATCGACGGTGACGTGCTCCGCGCGCTCCGCGAGTGTCGAAACCTCTCGCTCGGCGATCTCGGGCATGCGCTCGGCGTCTCTCGGCGGACGATCAGCAAGTACGAGGCCGGCATGGGCACCACGCTCGAGATGGCGGTCAAGCTCGAGGAGTTCTTCGACGCCGAGGTGATCGAGTCCATCGACATCCTCCGCTACGCCTCGCACTTCGAGCAGGAGCCGGGCCCCGCAGCGCCCGGACCCGAGGTTGCGGCGCTCTCCGCGCTCCAGCGGCTCGGCCTCGAGCTCCACCTCCTCCGGCGCGCCCCGTTCCAGGCAATGGCCCACTACGAGGAGCAGACGATTCTTGCCGGGTGCGGCTCGGCCCAGACGGTGACGAAGCGCGCGGGCCTGATCGGCAATCTCTCCGAGATCACGCGCACGCACGCGGTCTGCGTCACGGTCGAGGAAGTCCGGCAGAAACGGATCGGCCGGACCCTCCTGATCGGCCCGGAGGCGCTCGGGGAGCTCGAGGACGGGCACGAACTGCTCGATCTGATCGGCTAGACCCCCTATTTTTATATAGAACTACAAACCAAAATTATCGACACATCAGGTGATACTCTTGTCGCAACAGCTTACCGGACAGCCGATCTTCATCCTCAGGGAAGGGTCCTCGCGTACCCGCGGACGGGACGCGCAGGGCAACAACATCGCGGCGGCGAAGGCCGTCGCGAACGCAGTCAGGACCACGCTCGGCCCGAAGGGCATGGACAAGATGCTCGTCGACACGATCGGCGACGTCGTGATCACGAACGACGGCGTCACGATCCTGAAAGAGATGGACATCGAGCACCCGGCCGCCAAGATGATGGTCGAGGTCGCCAAGACCCAGGACGACGAGGTCGGCGACGGCACCACCACGGCCGTCGTGATCGCGGGCGAACTCCTGAAGCGCGCCGAGGAACTCCTCGACCAGGACGTCCACCCCACGGTGATCGCGGCCGGGTACCGTCTCGCGGCCGAGAAGGCTCAGGAGATCCTCCAGGAGATCGCGATCCCGATCACGAAGGGCGACTTCGCCCTCCTCAAGAAGATCGCCGAGACCGCGATGACCGGCAAGGGGGCCGAGGCCTCCAAGGACAAGCTGACCGAGCTCGTCGTGAAGGCGGTCAGCATGGTCGCCGAGGACGATGGCGCGGTCGATAAGGACAACATCAAGGTCGAGAAGAAGGTCGGTGGCTCGATCCACGACTCCGAGATCATCGAGGGCGTGCTGATCGACAAGGAGCGGGTTCACCCGGCCATGCCGAAGAAGGTCACGGACGCGAAGATCCTCCTGCTCAACGCCCCGGTGGAGTTCAAGAAGACCGAGGTCGACGCCGAGATCAACATCACGAGCCCCGACCAGCTCCAGGCCTTCCTCGACGAGGAGGAGCGGATGATCCGCTCGATCGTCGAGAAGATCGTCGCGTCGGGTGCGACAGTCCTCTTCTGCCAGAAGGGGATCGACGACATCGCCCAGCACTACCTCGCGAAGGCCGGCGTCTTCGCCCTGCGCCGCGTCAAGAAGTCGGACATGGAGAAGCTCGCCCGGGCAACCGGCGCCTCGCTCGTCTCGTCGATCGACGCGATCACGGCCGAGGAGCTCGGCTTCGCGGGCTCCGTCGAGGAGAAGAAGCTCGCCGGCGAGGAGATGACCTACGTCACGGGCTGCAAGAACCCGAAGGCGGTCACGATCCTCGTGCGCGGCGGCACCGAGCACGTGGTCGACGAACTGAACCGGGCGCTCGAGGACGCGATCCGGGTCGTCTCGGTCGTCATCGAGGACGGCAAGTTCGTCGCGGGCGGCGGCTCGCCCGAGATCGAGCTCTCGCTCAGGCTCAAGGACTACGCGGCAACGGTCGGCGGCCGGGCCCAGCTCGCCATCGAGGCCTTCGCTATGGCGCTCGAGATCATCCCGCGCACGCTCGCCGAGAACGCGGGCCTCGACCCGATCGACATGCTCGTCGAGCTCCGTGCGGCCCACGAGAAGGGCGGCAAGACCGCGGGCCTCGACGTCTTCGCCGGACACCCCGGCGACATGCAGGCGGCCGGCGTGATCGAGCCCCTGCGCGTCAAGACCCAGGCCATCTCGTCCGCGGCCGAGGCGGCCGTCATGATCCTCCGGATCGACGACGTCATCGCCGCGTCCAAGTCGGCAGCCCCCCCGGGCGGCGAGATGGGCGGCGGCATGGGCGGCATGCCCCCGGGAATGGGTGGCATGGGCGGCATGGGCGGCATGGACTTCTAAGGTCCGGCACCATCCCCACCACAACCTCCTTTTACAGACGTTCTTTTTTCAAACCCCATTCTCGAGCCGTATGGCTCGACCGCAGGCTGCGACGCGAGGCGACAGCGCATACGCTCTCCGAGGGAACGACGGCAGACCGGCCGATGCCGGGTCCCTGTCCCGAGGTCGAAGAGAGCCGCGCCATCCATCGAGGAGAGCATGCTCCCCTGCGCTGAGCCCGGGCTATCCTGGTCCTCAGGCGGTCGCGTTCAGCGCTCGTTCGAGCTGTTGCGCGAGGGCCGTCGCCTCCGCGTATGCGGTCGCGGCCCGGCCGAACTGGCGCGAGCGCTCGTCGCCGTCAGGTGCCATCCGGGCGTCGGTCAGAGCCTTCTCGCCGTCCCAGTAGGCTGCCTTTGCCCGGTCGAACCGTTCGTTCGCCTCCAGTGCGCGCCAGGGATCTCGAAGCTCTTCGATCCCCGCCGCGGTCGCCTGCAGCGCGGCGGATGCCCCCGTGCGGAGAGCGATCGTCGAGTTCGCGGCCGAGTCGGCGAGCCGGAACGTGACGAACTCCCCGGTCCGGCCGGGAGCGAGCGCCGACCATTCGGGTGCCCCCGGGTTGCCGGCGCAGATGAAGACCGTTCGGTTCGCCGGGACGGCGACCTTCGCATCGAGCGTGGTCCCGCCGATCGCGAACCGGTTGATCGTGTTTCCTGTCCAGCGGGCCTCGCCCGACCAGGCGGTCCCGTTCCAGAACCGGGTCGAGGCGAGGAGCGCCATCATCCCGGCCGTATCCAGGGTCCCGTTCGCCTCGAGCACGAGCCGTTCGGCTGTGAGATAGCGGTAGTAACTGGAGGGGTAGAACGCGAGAGGGTCCCAGGGGTTCTGGGCCGGCCGCATGGCCGGCTGGAGGAAGTGGTTGGTCGAGACAAGGTAGTCCCCTTCGCCCTGGTCGCCCGGGCGGCGAACGGCCGAGAGCGAGGCCGTCGACTCGAGCACGGCGGCCGTTCCGTTCGCGTCGGCAAAGATCTGGTTTGCACCGAGGGGTCGGTGGATTCTCTCGGCGTACCCGAGAGCGTCGTCGGCACTCGCAAACCGCATCATCAGGTACGGCATCAGGACGTTCATCGGGACGCCGATGGCGGACTCGGTGTCTTTGCCGCTCGGCGGTGCCTTGTTCACGACCTCGACGAGGCCGGCATCGTTCATCGCAAAGTTGGTCGTGAGCCGGCCGGCCGCGCCGATGGAGAGAAAGGCGTGGCCGTCGGCCGGGTACGCGAGCACAATGACCGTCTCCATGTTCGTCGGATCGGGCGAGAGGTCCAGGGTCGAGCCGACGATCGTCTCCCCGTCCGCGGTCGCGTTGCCGAACGCGACCACGCTTGAACATCCTCCGCTCTCTTCGACGGGCAGAGGCGGACCCCAGAACGCGGCGTAGCAGTTGACGAGCAGCACGTCCTCGTACCTGACATTTGCGCCTCCGGCACGGGCGCCGTCGGCAACGCCGTGCATGAATCCGACCATGTCCCTGCCTGGCAGATCAACCCGGATGCGGGACTCTAGGGCCTGGAGTGCGCGGGAGAGGTTCGCCGCGGTGTACCGGCCGAGGAGCGCCGCCCGCGAGGCCCGGGCCGTCGTCTCGATCATGAGCGGAACCTGCTGCCCGTACTGTCGGCCCATGGCATACTCGTCCCCCTGAAGCATGACGACCGGGAAGATCGCGGTCGTCTCTTCGGATGATGGCGCGACCGATGCGACGGCCGATGCGGCCGGTGACGACGCGCCGGCCCAGCCGGGACCGGTCGCTGCGGTGACCCCGAGCACGGCAACGAACAGGATCGCGACGACGAGGAGCGGGCGTTGCATGCAGAACTCTCAGGCGGCCATGGTAATAGTTCGAGCGATCCATGCCCTCGTGGGAGAGGGAACCCTCGTCACCTCGTCCTCGACCACGACCACGCGCCAACCCATATTGCTGGGCCGACCGGCAGTGGACGTGTTCGATCAGAAGAATGCGCCGTCCGCAGCCTCCCATCGACGAACGCCGGCGGAAACGAGGAGCGCAGCAGGGACGAGGAGGAGGAGGGCCGCAAACCCGAGCCAGGGAGAGGCGAACGCGAGCGCCACGAGCGCGATGACGGGCAGGCCGACGCCACCGAGGTATGCTGCGAGAACCTTCGGGTCGTAGACCAGCACGTTCGGCGCGAGCCCGGCGAGGTAGACCGTGACCGCGACGGCCCAGCCGGAGAGCCCGAGCGCGATTGCGACGGCGGGCAGGGCGACTGCACCGCCGCCAGCCGCGAGGGCGGCGACGGCGACGACGGCGGCCGGGATGACCTGGAGCAGGCCGAACGAGGTGAGCTTGGACCGGATCAGCGTCCCGACGCCGACCGGCAGACAGCCGTACGGCCCGAAGGCGTCAAACGCTGTCAGCCAGGTGTAGACGGTCGAGCCCAGGACGCCCGCGAGCACGGCGAAGAGCAGGAGCACGCCGTTCGGCGGCAGGACACTGGCCAGGAGCGAGATCAGGAACCAGCAGAGGCCGAGCGGGAGGAGGAGCGCGAAGAGGATCTGCGCGATACCGCCGCCGCTTCGCCAGAGGTCGAGCAGGTCCTTGGACGCGAGCGCCGGGTAGGGGAGCGGGCCAAGGCGGCGGGCGAGGTCGGAGAACCGGTCCGGGTGCCGCCGTTCGCTGCCGCTCGAGACCGGATGAAAGAGCAGGAGCGAGATTGCGAGCGCAATCCCGATCGCGGCGAGCGTCCCGGCGAGAAGGGGCCACGAGAACGAACGGTAGAGCTCGAGCGGCGGGAATGGGAGTGCGCCGGTGGCGAGGACGGCTGCCCCGCATGCCGCGACGAGGACTACCGCGAGAGCGGCGAACGCGACCTTCGACCGGCCCCAGACCGTGGTGATCAGAAAGACGCCGGCCAGACCGGAGAGGAACGCGAGGAGCAGGGTCACGGCCAATCGCAGCACCGTCGCGGGGGCGAGCCCGGCGAACGGCGATGCGAGCGCGACCCCTGCGATGACCGGGAGAATCCAGAGCAGGAGGTAGTAGACCGTGTCCTTCGCGACGAACGCGGCGAAGATCCGGCGCTCGGAGACGGGCAGGGTCCGGGCCGCGTACGCGACGAACGAGGCCTGTCCGAAGCGGCGGTTCATGGCCTCGTTCCCGACGAGCCCGAACCCTCCGACCATGACTCCGACGAGGAAGAAGAGCAGGTGGACGAGGGTTGCGAGGTCGCCGGCCGGCAGGGCAGCGTTCACTATCGGGACGAGGACCGTGCCCATGCACGCCATCGCGCCGATGAGGATCGGAAAGAGCGCGAAGCCGACCGAACCGAAGAGTTCGGAGTGGACCCGCCACTCCTCTTTGAACATCGCGACGAAGAGGTCAGGCATGGGCAGGGTCCCGGCCGACCAGCGCCAGGAAGACCTCGGGCAGGTGGCGACCCGTCTCGCGGAGTTCGTCGGGGGTGCCCGCGTGAAGCAGGCGGCCCCGGTGGAGGATCGCGAATCCCGTGCAGATCTCCTCTGCAACCTCGAGGATGTGTGTCGAGAGGAAGATCGTATTCCCCTGCCGGGCGTAGTCGACAAGGAACTCCTTGACCTGATGCTGGACGATCGGGTCGAAGTTGACGAGGGGCTCGTCGATCAGCGCCAGCGCAGGGCGATGGAGGAAGGCCTGTGCGAACATCAGCTTCTGCCGGGTGCCGCGCGACAGGTCCTTGCAGAGGACGTCGCGCTTGTCGCCGAAGTCCAGGAACTCGAACCACCAGTCCGCGGCCTCGTCGGCCCCCTCGAGCGCCCGGACCGAGCCGACGAAACCGCAGGTACTCCGCTGCCGTCAGGAACGAGGGCGGCGTCTCCTGCTCCGGGATGATCCCGATCCGGCGGCGGACGCCGACCGGGTCCGTCGCGGCGTCGATGCCGAGCACGGACGCGGTCCCTGCAGTGGGCCGGGTCTGGCCGGAGAGCATTCGGATCGTCGTGGATTTACCTGAGCCGTTCGGGCCGAGGAGTCCGTAGAGCGCGCCTGCGGGTACCTCGAGCGAGACATCGTTCACGGCCACGGTCTCGCCGTAGCGCTTGGTGAGGCCCCGAGCCTCGATCACGGCCGCCATTATAGATGGATGGATGGCAATGGTAAAAAGAATCTCGTAGGAACGACCGGCCAGGACCCATGGGGCGCCGGAGGGGGGCTACGGATCGCCGACAGAAGCCGGAGATAGGGTCCCCGCACGGCTCACCGACACTATTAAGGCTGCATCCTTCCCCCGTGAGAACATGACAGACTCATGGAAGTCGGCGAAGGAGGAGGCGACGAAGGCTTCGTCCCCCATCGTCTACCACGACCTCGAGCGGGGCACGTACGGCGCCTGTCGGCACGAGGACGACTGCGGCCACTTCACGTGCGGGAGATTCGTGGCTCACCGGGCGATCTGCATGAAGGCGGACCTGACCCCCGAGGAGATGGCGACGAAGGAGGCCGCGTACCTCGCCGAGCACCCTGAGTTCGCAGAGAAGCCTGCGCAGTGACCGGTCGGTTCACCCCAACCGAAGTTCCGCTCCATGCACCCGGGCGGTCTTCTCGTACCACGACGCACTGAAGGGGTGAGCGGGCGCTCTCAGCTCACCGCTTCTTCTTTCGCGCCCTGAGCTTTGCGATCTCCTCGGGCCCGTTCGCACGGAGGAGAAAGGTGCCGCGGCATGGCTTCACGTACGGAAAGATCACGTCCTCGCCCTCGACGCCGAGCACGACCGGCGGAACGCCGATCAGGTGCGCGTCGAAGAGCCGGTACCCGGGCTCGACCTCGAACCACTCGGAGAAGTGCTTCTTGATGTACTCCGCGCTCTCCTTGAACGAGGCTCCCTGGAGCAGGATCTCGTACTCGAGCTGTTCGATGCAGCTCAAGGCAGCACCCTCCCGAGCTTGACCACGATCGGCATCGGGTTGTGCGTGGCCTTCGTCGCGACGACCTCGCACGGGAACGTGATGGTTGCCGCCGTCTCGTCCGCGTGCTCGCCGTAGACGATCCCGACGAGGTGCGCCCGGGAGATCGCCGAGAGCGTCCCCGCGTAACTGACGCCGCCGTCGTTGTGGATGAAGACGTAGGCATAGTCGAAGTCGCGCTGCTTCTCCGCGATCGCGTCGATGCAGTCGTCGAGGTCGACGACCTCGCCGATGTACCTCCGTTTCGGGTCCGCGACCTCGATCAGCTTCCGCGCCGAGCCGGTACCGGCGATCACGGGAGCGATCCCCCGTTCGCGGAGCTGGTCGCAGAGGTGGATCGCGACGCTCGTCTGGACCGGCACCTGCGGGCACCCGAGCAGCAGAAGCGCGGTCTTTCCTTCGGTCTCCGTCATCGTGCCTCTGGTATGGTACCTCACGCTCAGGCCATTTGAACGTTCACCCGGCCCGCTTCGTCCGATGCGTTTCTTCCCCTGCCCGAGAGCCTCGCCGATGCCGTCACCATTCATGACGGGTGCGGCCCTGGCCGCGCGGCGATACCTTCATCATCCGCAGGTACCTTGAGACCGATCATGCCAACCATTGTTCACTTCGATCTTCCCGCCGACGACATCGAGCGGGCGCAGATATTCTACAACTCGCTCTTTGGGTGGACCTTCGAGAAGTACGGCGGCCCGATAGAGTATTTCCAGATTGCGACCACGGCCTTAGACGGATCAGCCGGAGTCAACGGCGGCATGGGCCCGCGGGGCGCGCCCGATCAGCAGATGATGAACTACGTGGGAGTTCCCTCGGTCGCGACGTATCTGGATCGGGTTACGCTCCTCGGCGGGACCGTCATCATGCCGCGGACGCCCATTCCCGGCGTCGGTTCGCTTGCGATCTGCCAGGATACGGAGGGAAACCGCTTCGGCCTCGTCGACGACGACCAGAATGTGCCGTAAAGCACCGTCCCTTCAACCCATTTTCTCCCGATGCCAGCCCCGCGGCATCTCCGGCCGCATCCTTCGCCGGGCACCACTTCGGCCCCCGAGCGCCCTGGTCACGGTCACAGTCGAGTTGAACCTGGTCGTCGAGAGCCCGGTCTCTCCTTCTTCCCTCGCGAACCTTCGGGGTGCCGCCAGTGCTCGCGGGGATCATCGGCTGGCTCCTCGACGTCGTCGGAACGCTCGTTCGCCGTTTCCCCTCCGACTCATGGTGCAGATCCTGGCCTGCACGAGTGAACAGATCCGGTGGTCGCGGCCCTGCCTGGCGTCGGCCGGTTCTTCGAGGACGGGACCGGCCGCCCCTGACGCCACGGCGAGCGATTCAGCTCAAGGAGACGGACACGCGCTCGGGATGGGTGTAGATCGTGAACCGGTCCCCGCGCGAGAAGCAGATGAGGGTAACTCCGGCCGCCTCGGCGGTCGCGATCCCCTGATCGGTCGAGGCCGCGCGCGAGACGAGCACAGGGATCCCGGCGTTCGCGGCCTTCTTCACCATCCCCGACGGCTGACGGCCCGTACAACCGAGAACGCACCGGGATCGGTCGATGCCCGCGAGGACAGCCGCGCCGACCACCTTGTCGACCGCGTTGTGCCGGCCGACGTCGCACGCCTTCGCGACAAGTCGACCGCCGCAGAAGAGGACAGAGCAGTGGAGCGCGCCGGTCTGCTGCCAGTCATCCGAGAAGATGGCCGCAGTCACGGCGTGCACCTCCTCGGGCGTGACCGTGAGGTCCGACCGGACCTGATGCACGTCGCAGCGGAACGAGACCCCGCCCGAGGACCCGATCTCCGTCCCCGCCTCACAGCGCCGCGGGGCCGCGACCAGGATCGCGTCGCCCTCGACCACGACCGAGTCGACGACATCCGCGAGCCCCTCGTCGATCACGAACCCGGCGCCGAGCTCGGGGAGCTGCTCATCCGAGGCGACCTGTGCCGCAACCTCTTCGCCGTTCAGCAGGATCCGGAACGTCTTTTCAACCACGATCACGTCCTCGATCTCGTGCGCCTCGCCGTTGCGGTACTGCACCCCACGCCGGGAGACATGCTTCATGGCGTTTCCGCCGTCTCGGCCGAGAGCCAGGAGAGGTAGTCGGTCGATCCCGATTCGACCGGGATCACGATCGCCTCGGGAACCTCGTAGGAGTGGAGCTCGCGGATCCGCGCGATCACGCCACCAGCGAGGTGCCGTCGCGTCTTGATCAGCATGAGCTCCTCGGGCTCGTCCTCGATATGGCCGTGCCAGCGATAGACCGAACGGATGGCGGCGATCTGGACGCAACCTGCAAGTCGCTCCTCCACGAGAACGCGAGCGATGGCGGCCGCCTCGCCCGGGGGTGCGGTCGAAAGGATCACGACGGCATCGGTAGGCATACCTTCTCCATGGCCCCCCTCGAAAAAATACGTTGCGTCTCCGGCGGAGGGCCTCGATTCCGCCTGCGCCGGCACCGCCAGGGCAGCGCAAAGGGAAAGGGATATAGTCGCTGCTGACGTTACTCCACCCAGATGGCGGGAGAAGAGACGGACCCGGTGGCGGTCTCCGGAGACGGCGCGGCTGCGGAACGGGTATTCGACTACGATACGACGACCCCGCTCGACCCGGAGGATCTGGGCGTCGAGGAGCGGAACGGCGTCCTGGTGCACGATATGAGCTTCGCCGACGCACGCGGCGGACGGACCTCCGCGTACTGGCTGCTGCCGCCGGGCCGCGATCGGTTCCCGGCCGTGATCTACGTCCACCCGGCGCCCGGGGACCGCTCGACCTTCTTCGAGGAGGGCATCCGGCTCGGCGGCATGGGTATCGCCTCACTGCTCGTCGAGGCGCCGTGGGCAGCGGGCGAGGCCTTCTCACGGTCCCTCGGCACGCCCGAGCAGAACCGCGATATCTTTGTCTCGATCGTTCGCGACCTGCGGCGGGCCGTGGACTTCGCCGTGGCGCAGCCTGGCACCGATGCCACGACAGCTCGGCTACGTCGGCCACAGCTTCGGAGCCTTAATGGGCGGCGTGCTTGCGGGAGTCGAGCGCCGCCTCCGCGTCTTCGTGCTGATGGCCGGCGCCCCGAGTTTCACGGACGTGGCCGTTGCGAATGTCCCCTCGCTCTCGGGCGAAGCCCTGGAGCACTACCGCCGCGTGATGGCGCCGATCGACCCGATCCGCTTCATCGCCTCAGCGAGTCCGTCCCCGCTCTTCCTCCAGTTCGGAGAGCGCGATGAGGTCTTCGGCCGTGAGGTGGCCCAGCGGCTGGCCGACGCGGCGAGCGAGCCGAAGCTCGTCCGGTGGTACGACACGGACCACCTCTTCCAGAGTGAAGAGGCGAAGCGGGACCGGGTCGAATGGCTGCACGCGCAGCTCGGCTCGGGGTACCGGAGGATGAAGGGGAAGACCGGCCGGCCCCCGATCTATCGCCGCTGACGGCAACCCCCGCCCCCGCGCAAACGTTTATCTGGTCCCGTTCCCACGGGCGCCCATGAGCCCCGATCCCAGAGCTTCCCCTGTCACCTGGTGCAACCGATCCTCAAGAGGGCGCCTCGCCTCCCCGGGCATCAGCGCGCCCCGACCTGACGAATCAGGCCTCCCCGCTCGCGAGCACCTACCGCAACGGACAGTCCTATACACAGCTGGTCACACCGCCGGCCGTGATCGGGCTCGAGAAGGTGGCCGAGGGGCTCTCGGCCCCGATGATGCTCACCGAGCCCGACGACGGATCCGGGCGCCTCTTCATCGTCGACCAGATAGGGCTCGTCCGGGTGCTCGCGCCAGAGGGCGAACTCAGGGAGGAACCCTTCCTCGATCTGAGGGATCGACTGGTGCCGCTGAACTCGCGCTACGACGAGCGCGGCCTCCTCTCGCTCGCTTTTCATCCGGGCTACGCGGAGAACGGCCGATTCTTCGTCTTCTACTCGGCGCCTCTTCGTCCCGGGGGTCCCGGTGGCTGGAACTGCACGAACCACCTCAGCGAGTTCAGGGTCGGGCAACACGACCCCGACAAGGCGGATTCGGGCTCGGAGCGCGTTCTCCTCACGATCGACAAGCCGGCCCACAACCACAACGGCGGTCCGACCCTCTTCGGACCCGACGACGGCTACCTCTACCTCGCCCTCGGCGATGGCGGCGGGGCGGACGACAAAGGCAACGGCCACACCCCCGGATCGGGCAACGCGCAGGATCCGACGACATTGCTCGGGAAGATCATCCGGATCGACGTCGACCATCCCGGTGAGAACGGAATGGCGTACGCGATCCCGCCCGACAACCCGTTCGCGAACGCCGCAGGCTTCCGACCCGAGATCTACGCGATGGGCCTCCGGAACCCGGCGTATCTCTCCTTCGACGCCGGCCCGGGCCACCGGCTGATCACCGCGTCGGCCGGACAGGCCCTCTTCGAGTCGGTATACGTCGTGGCGAAGGGGGGCAACTACGGCTGGCGTATCCGCGAAGGAACACACTGCTTCGATCCGGCCGATAACAACCGCCCGCCGGCCGGCCCCTGCCCGACCACCGGGGCCCGCGGCGAACCGCTGATCGGGCCGATCGTAGAGATCGGGCACGACATGGGCACGGTGATCGTCGGTGGGTTCATCTACCGGGGTACGGCGATGCCCGGGCTGGTGGGGTCATACATCTTCGGCGACTGGAGCGGCGCGCCGGGCGCCGAGGAGGGCGGACGGCTCCTGGTGGCGACACCGCCGCCCGGCTTCGACCTCGGCGGGTACCCGCTCGAAGCCGACCGGGTGACGGCGGAGCAGAACCGGATGTGGACGCCGCGGGAGGTGCAGGTTGCGACTAGCGCGGACGGGCGGGTGAACGCCTATGTCCGGGGATTCGGCGAGGATCGGGCCCGCGAGGTCTACGTGATGGTAAACCGGGAGATGGGCCCCGATCCGATCGACCGCGACGGGTGAGGTGCTGAAACTCGTCCAGGCCTGATCGCGTTCGCTCTCAGGCGGTCGGAGACGTTCGTGGCCGTCCAAAGCGGTCACCAGCGATCCCGATTGCAGGCCGGTAGCTCACTCCTTTCGGACGAACTGGTCCTTTCCGGCTCCGCACTGGGGACAGACCCAGCCTTCCGGCAGTTCCTCGAACGACACTCCCGGGGGGACGCCGCCCACCGAATCTCCGATCTCCGGGTCGTAGATGTACCCGCAGACTAAGCACTCGTATCGGTCCATGATCTTCCATCCTGAGCGATTCGGACCTTGAAGATGATCGCACTCTCCCCAATCCGGACAGCCCTTCCGGCGCGGACGCCGCGAGCATGCCGCACCTGGCGGGAGGCGGTTTCGCTCGCCCTGCCGTATTCCTCTTCCGGGTTATAGACCTTCTCCCGGAAGCCGGACTGTCCCGGGGATAGTCGGGGACTGCGGCGGAACGGCCAAATACGGCGCCGTACAAACAGAGATGATTCCGATCGACCCGATCCTTCTCTCCCTGACCGCCGGCCTCGCCGTGAATCTCGCGGTCCTTCTCCTCTATGCGGCCGACAAGCGGCGCGCCCGGATGCGCCTGCGCCGGATCTCCGAGCGGACGCTTCTCCTCGCCGCCCTCGCCGGCCCCTTCGGAGCGCTGGCCGGCATGGGCGTCTTTCATCACAAGACGCGCAAATTGCGGTTCGTCGTCGCGGTGCCGATCTTCATGGCGCTTCACGCCGCGATCATCATCGCACTGCTCGTTGCCGGCTTCGGAGCGTGAGGGGACTTGCGGCCGAAAGAACGCTGATCTCGTGCCCGGTCGTTGCTCGCTTCGCCCCTACGACGCCGGATCGAGCAGGTGCTCCATGACCCGGTCGATCACCGCCGGGTTCCGGGGGAGCCGGATGTGGCAGAAATGCAGCGGCGGGATCTGCCGACCGCCGTCCGTCCCCGGAGCGAGGACCTCGAGGGGCACGCCGGGCAGAACGGACTCCGAGCGGGCGACAACACCGTCGCCGTGCAGCGTCTGCCGGAAGCGCCCGTTCCCGTCGAGCTCCCACGTCTTCCCTCCGAACCAGGGAAAGAACCTCGAGCGCCTGCAGGGTTCTCGGTCACGATCACCCGGTAGGCGATGTCGTCCCGGATGCCGGCGGCCCGGAGAGCCCGCATCGTCCGGGCTTCCGGGCCGCATGTCCTGCACAATCGGGTCCGCGAGCGGGTCGAATTCCGACGGAACGAAGACCCCCGCGAGCCGGGCCGTGACCGCCCGGCCGCGGTCAGGACCGCTGAAGAGTTCGGCGAGGGACGAGCCGTTGTTCGGCGGTCCGAGCATGGTCAGCTGCCGGACTCGCGTCCCGTCCGGGCCGCCTCGTCGGCCACTTCCAGCGCACTGCCGGGCGATGCAGGCCCCGAACGAGTGGCAGACGATGTCGACCGGGCCGTCGTACCCGGTCCGATCGCGCATCTCATCGACATACGTCTCGAGCGCAACCGCCCGCCCAACGAGACCCTCGCCGTGCCATCACGGAGTGATCGAACCGCCAGTACGGAAGCGAGGCGGCTTCGAGTCGAGGCACAAGTCGGTTCCAGACCTCCGGATGGCTGTTCCACCCGTGCACAAGTACCCCGGGGGTCTTCGCATCCCGGTTACCATGTGTCCGACTCCTCGGTGGGTCCCGTAGCCGGCATCTCGATTTCCCTTGGTCAGGGCGGCATATAGAGGGTAGCCGAACCTTTCTATTCGTTTGTGAGAATCCGTTGTTTACCGATCTTCTGGATCTAGCGACCAGAATGTATATATTCTGACCAATCCACCGCGGTGCGCCCGCTGCGGCCGTTCCGGCCGGAGACAGAGGTGCAGGGAGGGAGTATGGCGCCAGGGGGCAGGTATGTGACGACGGAGGCAATCCGGTCGAATAGCGAGCGCCCCGGCCTATCCCTGTCGTCCTGGCTCCTCCCGCTCACGCGACTCCAGCGGGCCGGACTGCTCGGCTTTCTCTTCGTCTCGGCGGTTGACGTCATCCTCTCCGCGCTCCTCTTCTTCGGCGGGGGCGGCGGATACGTCGAGGCGAACCCCGTGCTCGCCTGGGCGAGCGAGGGCCTCTTCCTCTTCCTCGTGGCCGTGCTGGCCGTCAAGGCGATCGGGGCCGGGCTGATCGCCGTGCTGGTCTCGTTCGCGAACCGCTTCTGCACGCTCGCCGGCGACGCGGTCCTGTTCGCGGCCCTCTGCACGACCACGGCACTCTTCGGATTGGAGCTTATCACAATCGGCATCTTGCCGAAGGTACTTTCGGTCGCCCTCATTCGCTGACATCCCCTGTCCGAGACCTGGCCGCTCCGGCCTGAAGAGCAGGCTTATCCGTCTTCTTCTCGAGATGGTACGGGACGAGCCCATCCCTTCTCCCGATCATGGCCGACGAATTGCTCCCATCCCCCGACAACGCGACCCCGCATCAGGCCATCGCGTACGATGCCGGCGTCCGTCGGACGATCCCGTATTACGATGTGATCCACGGAGAGGTGCTCTCCTTCATCGAGATCCTCCCCAACCGTCCCCGAACCTGGCTGGATACGGGCTGCGGCACGGGCGCCCTCGTCGCCGGCGCACTGTCCCGGTTCCCGGAGACCGAGTTCGTGGTCGCCGACCCGTCTTCGGCCATGCTTGCCGTCGCCCGGCAGCGGCTTGTCGACTCGCGCGTGACCGTGCTTCCGCCCTGCGGGACGAGCGATCTACCCCCCGGATGCTTCGACGTCGTCACCGCGATCCAGAGTCACCACTACCTTGACCCCAACGGACGGCGGGCTGCCGTGGCTGTCTGCTTCGACCGACTTCGTCCCGGAGGGGTCTTCGTCACGTCCGAGAACGTCCGCCCTCTGAGCCGAACCGGGCTCGACCTCGGTCTCCGGTACTGGGCGCGCTTTCAGGAGCAGGCCGGAAAGAGTCCGTCCGAGGTCGCAGCCCAGCTCGCCCGATTCGACTGCGAGTATCACCCAATCACGCTCGAGGAGCACCTCCGGCTCTACCGCGAGGCAGGATTTGTCGCCGTCGAGGTCCTCTGGTGCTCGTACCTCCAGGCGGTCTTCTACGCGGTGAAAGGGGACGCATGACCGGCGTGACGGTCCGCGAGGCGTCTGCGTCCGACCTCGACGCGGTCTATGCGCTGTACGGCGACCTGCACGACGGTGACGAGCCGGCCGATCCGGCCGCCCTCGCCGCCGCCAAACAGGCCCTCTCGGCGAACCCGGGCGCGCACCTCTTCGTGGCGGAAGCGGACGGTGAACCCGTTTCGTCCTGTGTTCTCTTCGTGCTGCCGAACCTCTCCCGCGGCGCCCGGCCGTTCGGCCTGGTCGAGAACGTCGTGACTCGCCGCGACCGGAGAGATCGCGGATACGCGACCGCCGTGCTCGGGCACGCTCTCGCCTTCGCCTGGGAGGCGGGCTGCTACAAGGTGATGCTGCTTACGGGCCGGAGCGAACCGGCGGTCCACAGGCTCTACCGGAGAGCGGGGTTCCTGCCGGGCGTCAAGGCCGGCTACGTCGCCTATCCTCCGGGCGGCGCTCCCTGATCCAGGCCGTCCAGGAGTCCCAGCCTCCGCAGTTCTCCCTCCTCGTCGCCCGTGATGTACGCGAAGATCTTCGGCCCGGCACCGGTCATCTGGAGGAGATAGATCACCTCGAACTCGACCTCTCCCGACTTCAATGCGTTATCGTACGCTGCGGCCCAGCCCACGCGGACGCCCCAGTGGCGCTCGTCGAGCTGGCTCGGGGCGAGCGTGGTGACGGCCATGGACGTGATGCCGATCCGCCGGTAGAACGCGTAGCCCTGCGGGATCTGAGTGCGAAGCGTCTCGTCGTTCCGGCCGCACGCGACGCCTCGCGGGGTCGCCGCGACGAAGCAGTCGGCGAAGGCGTTCGCCGTCGCTTCGACATCGATCTCGGGCGGGTCCGCAATCGCCCGCGCGAACCGTGCCGCGTAGGCCTCGAAGAACCGCTCGATCACCACGATCTCGTCCATGCCTGTCCCTCGCCCCGGCACCGGATAACGCTTCCCTCAAAGCCGCTGCCGTACGTCAGGGGTGCTGCAGAGCAAGGGCGATCCCGGGCCCTTCGGGCGCGGTGCCGGAACGGTGCCGGATCCGATCGGCGGGAATCCGGATCTCGAACCGGGCGCCGTGGCCCGGCACCCCCGTCTCGGCGATGGCCATCCCCATGCTCTCGAGGATCTCGCGGGCGAGAAAGAGACCGAGACCGGTGTTCCGGCCGAACCCGCGCTCGAAGATCCGCTCCTTGTCGGCCCAGGTGATCCCCGCCCCGTCGTCCTCGATGACCAGGACGAGGCCGTCGTCGGCCGAGCACGGCTCCGAGCACGGCCTTCGTCGCGCCACCGCCGTGACGGACGGCGTTCTCGATCAGGGCTGCGAAGACCCGTTCGAGCAGAGGATCGGCGAGGATGGACACGGCCGGGAGGCGGTTATCGACGGCGATGTCGCCGAGGCCGACGCCTCGCACAGCCCGTTCGGCCGTGGCCTTGAGCTCGACCCAGGCCGGAGGCTGCACGCCGATTGCGGGGTAGTCGCGAATGAACCCCGAGAGGACTCTGACCCTGTCCACGGCCTCGGTGAGCCGCTCGAGAAGCTCTGGAGCGGTCGGGCCGTGCGGCTCCTCGCGAAGCAGGGAGAGATAGCCCTCGATCACGACGAGATGGTTGGCGAGGTCATGCCGGGTGAACGTGGAGACGAGCGAGAGCCGCCGGTTCGCCGCCTCAAGGTCCGCAGTCCGCCGCGCGAGCGCCCCCTCAGCCTGCCTGCGTGCCGTGACGTCGCTGAGGAGTACGACCGTACCGCCGCATTCATCCGCGCCCGTGCGGAGCGGTGCCGCCGAGACGGCGAGCGTGCGGTTGCGCACGGGGTCGCGCACCTCTATCTCGACTCCGTGGCCGGAGGCGAGCAGGCCGGGCAGCGGGGGAAGCAGCCGTGCGATCTCGTCGAGGGTCATGCCGACGAGCGCCCCTCCCCCGCGCTGAGGAGCTCGGCGGCGGCCGGGTTCGCCTCGACCACGCGCCCGGGACCGTCGAAGACGAGCACCCCGACCGGAATCCGCTCGAAGATCGCCGAGCGGGCCACGGGCGCGAGGTCGAAGAGTCGATACCTGACGATGCCGACCGTGAACGCGATCGCGGTCGCGACGAGGGCGATCGGTGTCGGGTCGAGGCCCGGGATCGGTGAGAAGCCGGCGAGATAGCAGGTGTACGCGACCAGGGGAACGGCCGCGCCGGCAAGCACCACCGTGATCTGCCGCCGGAACGGCGGATGCGCCGAACGCAGGTACAGGGCGAGTAAGGCGATGGCGAAGATCTCCGCGCCGAGGATGAAGCCTGCGGTTACGGCATACCAGGGGCCGGGTTCGAAGGCGAAGCGGGGAAACGGCCCCGACGTGTCGAGCCCGACTGCGGCGTAGTAGAGCGGGTCGAGGGTCAGGACGAGGCCGAGAGTGATCGCGGGCAGGACCATGAGTGCGCCGATGGCCGGCAGCGTGAGGAATCGGTCCCGGCCCGTGTACGCAAGGGCCATCGCGATCACCAGGGCCGGGGCGACGGCGATCCCGAGGTATTCGACCCGGACCCAGAACAGGATCTCGCCGAGGCCGGTTGCCGTGAGCTCCATCGCGTAGCCCCCCACGTAGAGAGTGACCGCCGCGAAGAAGAGCGCGGCGTAGCGTACGGCAGGACCGATCGAGCGGCGGTCCCACGCGTACGCGGCGAGGAGCCCTGTCAACAGGGCCGAGGCGAGGAGGGCGAGGGAGAGCGGGCCGATCATGGATCCCGATACGCCGTTCGCACGCTGACGATTTATTCCATTGGTTTTGCATTGCACTTGTGCATGGCGGTCCCCGACGCCGCCACGAACGACTGGCCCATTTATCGGCGAGGTCTGCCCATCATCATAGCGAAATCCTCGAGGAGCTTCACTATCATGGCCACCACCAGCATCGACCCGGAGCGCTGCACCGGATGCGGGGTCTGCGCAACCGTCTGTCCCGTGGGCGTCATCGCCGCCGACGGCGGCACCCCTGCAACCGTCCCGGAGCGGACGCAGTTCTGCATCGAGTGCGGACATTGCGAGGCCTTCTGCCCGCCGGGCGCGCTCGCGCGCCGGGCAGAAGATGGCCCCCGCGAGGAGGCAGGCGGGGTTCCGCCCGATCTGCTCGGCCGGTACCTGAAGTCGCGGCGGTCGATCCGGCACTACACGGACGAGCCCGTCCCGCGCGAGACGATCGAGGCGATCCTCGACGTCGCCCGGTACGCCCCCTCGGGCGGGAACCGACAACCCGTCGGTTGGCTCGTGGTCTACGATCCGGCCGAGGTGCGGCGTCTCGCCGGTCTCACGATCGACTGGATGCGGCATGAGGCGGCGTCCGACGCGCCCGTGATGCCGCCTGCCGTATTTGCGCCGCTCCTGGCCGCCTGGGATCGGGGAGAGGATCCGATATGCCGCGGCGCACCTCATCTTATCGTCGCCCACGTCCCGGACTCGTCCGCGCTCGTGGACGGTATCATCGCGCTCACCTGGGCCGACGCGGTCGCCCCGGCCCATGGCGTTGGCACCTGCTGGGCCGGCTTCCTGATGATCGCGGCCGCTCGCTGGGAGCCCCTCCGGGAAGCGCTAGCCCTTCCGCACGGTCGGACCCCCGCCCACGCGCTGATGTGCGGATATCCGCAGTTCCGGCCGGCCTGGATTCCAGAGCGAAAGCCGCTCGAGCTGACGTGGCGATGATCGACCGGCCGCCCCTGCTCGAGTTCGAGAACGTCACGGTCGTCCGCGACGGCAGGACTGTTCTCGACTCGGTCTCGCTCCGGCTCGATGAGGGCGAGCATCTCGCGATCCTCGGGCCGAACGGTGCCGGGAAGTCGACCCTGATCCGGACCGTGCTCCGCGAGTTCTACCCGGTCCGGCGCGAGGGGACCGTCTTCGCCTGCCGGGGCAGGTCGACCTGGGACGTCTTCGATCTGCGGAGCGCGATCGGCGTCGTCTCGAACGACCTCCAGCAGGCCTACGCCCGGGACGTCTCGGGGCGCGAGGTGGTCCTCTCGGGCTTCTTCTCCTCGATCGGACTCTTCAACCATTGCGTCACCGACGCGATGGTCGCGAAGGCCGACGCGATCTGCCGGTTCCTCGGGATCGAGCACCTCGTCGACCGGCCGATCGCGTCCATGTCCTCGGGCGAGGCCCGCCGCTTCCTGATCGGCCGGGCGCTCGTCCACGACCCGGCCGCGCTCCTGCTCGACGAGCCGACGAACAGCCTCGACCTCTCGGCCCTCCACACGCTCCGCCAGACCCTCCGCGAGGTGGCACAGGCCGGAACGGCCGTCATCGTCGTGACCCACCAGCTCCACGACATCATCCCCGAGTGCGGCCGGATCGTGCTGATGCGGGACGGCCGGATCGTCGCGGACGGACCCAAGGAGGCGGTCCTGACCGACGCGCAGATCGGCGGGCTCTTCGGCGTGCCCGTCCGGCTGGTCTCCGAGAACGGCTGGTACTACGCGACCGGGTACTGACGGTCCCGTCCTCAGGTTAAAGACGGGGCCGGGCCAATAGATCAGGCGCATGTACGCGGACCGGCTCAGCTCCCTCCCCCCCTACCTCTTCGCCAGGATCGACGCGATGAAGGCCGAGAAAGCACGGTCCGGTGCGGACATCATCGACCTCGGGGTCGGCGATCCCGACCTCCCGACCCCGCCGCACGTGGTCGAGGCGCTCTGTGCCGCGGCCCGCGACCCGGCGAACCACCATTACCCCTCGTACGCGGGCATGCCCGCGTTCCGCGAGGCCGCCGCGGGCTGGTACGGACGCCGCTTCGGGGTCGACCTCGATCCGGGCACGGAGGTGCTCGCGCTGATGGGCTCGAAGGACGGGATCGCCCATATCCCCGAGGCGTTCGTGAACCCCGGCGACGTGGTGCTGGCCCCGAGCCCGGGCTACCCGGTCTACCGGACCTCGACCCTCTTCGCCGAGGGCGTACTCCACGAGCTTCCGCTCGAGGCCGGGAACGGCTTCCTGCCCGACCTGGACACGGTCCCGGCCGATGTCGCCCGGCGGGCGAAGCTCCTCTTCGTCAACTACCCGAACAACCCGACGTCGGCCGTCGCGCCCCCCTCGTTCTACGACGAGGTCGTCGCCTTCGCGCGCGAGCACGGGATCATCGTCGTCTCGGACAACGCCTACTCCGAGATCGCCTACGACGGCTACCGCGCCCCCTCGTTCCTCGAGACCGACGGCGCCATGGAGGTCGGCGTCGAGATGCACTCGCTCTCGAAGACCTACAACATGACCGGCTGGCGGATCGGGATGGCCGTCGGAAATCGCGTCGGTGCTCGCCGGGCTCGGGCGGGTCAAGACGAACGTGGACTCGGGGGTCTTCGACGCGGTCCAGCACGCGGGCATCGCGGCCCTCTCGGGGCCGCAGGACTGCGTCGCCGCCGCCTGCCGGGTCTACGAGGAGCGGCGCGACGTGCTCGTGCGGGGGCTCCGGTCGCTCGGGTACGACGTCGCGGCCCCGAAGGCGACCTTCTACGTCTGGCTCCCGGTCGAGGACTCGATGGCGTTCGCGGCGCGGCTCCTCGACGAGGCCGCGATCGTCGCGACGCCCGGCGTCGGCTTCGGCCCCCACGGCGAGGGCTACGTCCGGTTCGCGCTGACCCGCCCGGTGGACCGGATCGAGGAGGCTCTTGCCCGGATGGAGGCGCTCGCGTGAACCTGCCGCCGCACCTCTCGGTCCGCAACGGCCACCTCTTTATCGGGGGGCACGACACGATCGCGCTCGCGGCCGAGTACGGCACGCCGCTCTACGTGACCGACGAGGAGCGGGTCAGGGCCCGCTACCGCGAATACCGCGACGCCCTCGAGGCCCACTACGATCGCGTGCAGGTGCTGTACGCGGCCAAGGCGAACGGCAACCTCGCCCTGCTCCGGATCCTCGCCTCCGAGGGGGCCGGCGCCGACGTCTTCAGCGCCGGCGAGATCGCGCTCGCGCTCCAGGCCGGGATGGACCCCGCGCGCCTCCTCTTCAACGGCTCCTCGAAGTCGCGGGACGACCTCCGCCTTGCAGTCGAGCACGGCATCCGGGTCTCGCTCGACTCGCTCGACGAGCTCCGGGCGCTCGACGAGGTCGCCGGCGCGCTCGGACGAACGGCCGAGGTCGCGTTCCGCGTCAATCCCGCGCTCGAGGTCCCGACCCACCCGAAGATCGCGACAGGGCTCGCGTCGTCGAAGTTCGGCATCCCCCACGGCGAAGTCGTCGACGCCTACCGACAGGCACTCGCCTGCGAGCATGTCCGGCCCGTCGGGCTCCACTGCCACATCGGCTCGCAGATCCTCGCGCTCGCGCCGTTCGTCGAGGCCGCGCGGGTCATGGTCCGGCTCGCGGGCGAGGTCACGGCCCTCGGCGCCGCGCTCGAGTTCATCGACCTCGGCGGAGGGCTCGGGATTCCGTACCGCCACGACGAAGAGGTAGCCCCGTCGCCGCGCGAGTACGCGGACGCGGTGATGCCGGTCTTCGTCGAGGGCATCGAGGCGCTCGGCATCCGTCCCGCGCTCTGGGTCGAACCGGGCCGCTCGCTCGTCGCGGACTCGACCGTGCTGCTCACGCGGGTCAACTCGACAAAGGCCGCGCACCGGCACTTCGTCAACGTCGACGCCGGGTTCAATCAGCTGATCCGGCCCGCGATGTACGACGCGTACCACGAGGTCGTGGTCGCAAACCGTATGGACGAGCCGCCCGCCGGGACGTACACGATCGCGGGCCCGATCTGCGAGTCCGGCGACATCCTCGCGGCCGACCGGGCCCTGCCGTCCGTGCGGGAGGGCGACCTCGTCGCGGTCCTCGACGCGGGCGCGTACGGGTTCGCCATGGCCTCGCAGTACAACGCCCGCCCCCGTGCGGCCGAGCTGCTCGTGCGCGGGCCGGACCGCGCGCTGATGCGGCGCGCCGAGACGATCGACGACCTCACCGGGACGCAGGCCACCCCGCCCTGGCTCTAGGCCATGCGCTTCCACTACGCGCTCGTCGACGACCTCATCGGCGATGCCGAGTTCGAGGAGCGCGTGGAGGCCAAGGCCGAGGCCTGCGGCGGCCTCGTGGACGAGCCGACGGCGGCGATGCTCGTGGTCGGCGACCTCGGGCGGGCCCACCGCAAGGTCCAGGACCTCTTCTCCGGCGGGAGCCTGGTCTGCTTCTTCGGCCGGGTGCTCGCCATATCGGAGCCGCGGACGTTCGTCCGGGCCGACGGCGAGGAGGGCCGGATCGCGACCGTGACCCTTGGCGACGAGACCGGCCGGGTCGAGACGGCCCTCTTCGACGAGAAGGCGGACGCGGTGGCCGAGATCGCGGTCGGCGAGGTCCTCGAGGTGATCGCCCGGCCCTCGCCCCGCCGCCGGGGGGACGTGACCGCGCTCGCCCTCCAGAAGGCCGGGTGCGAGGTCGACTGCCAGGCTCCCCCGGCAGTCGGTGCGACCCCGGCCGTCGACCGCGCGGTCGAGCTCAGGGTCCGGGTGCTGACCCTCCGGCCGCCCCGCACGTTCGCACGTCGCGACGGGACACCGGGCGCGATGACCGAGGCCCTCGTCGGAAACGACGAGGGCGTCTTCCGGCTCGTGGCCTGGCAGCCCGGGCTCCTCGAGGGCATCGGTCCCGGCGACACGGTCCGGATCACGAACGCCCAGCCCTCGCGCCGGTCGGACCGGCGCGAATACTCGATCGACGAGGGCTCGTCCATCGAGCCGATCAGCGATGCCATCGAGGTCCCCGCCACGCCGCTCGGCGCCCTGCCCGGCGAGGGGACGGTCTCGGTCCGGGGAACGATCGCGTCGCTCCAGCCGCCGCGCCAGTTCGTCGCGCGCTCGGGCGAGCCGTCGTGGGTGCGGAACCTCGCGCTCGCCGACGCATCGGGCACGGCCCCGGTCGTGCTCTGGGGCGATCACGCGCTCCTGCCGCTCGCCGTCGGCGACGCGCTCGAGGTCTACGGCGCCACCGCCAAGCCCGGCCGCTACGGCGACCTCGAGGTCTCGGCCGGCTGGTCGGCCGCGGTGGTGCTCCCGGCGGGAGACGAGGTCGGGGTCGCGATCGAGGGCACGGTCCTGGCCACGCCGGCCGGACTCTTCATCGACGACGGAGTCGACCGCTACCTGCTCGCCGCCGGCGAGTTCCGGATGGGCGACGAGCTCCGGATCGAGGGCAGACTCGCCGGCAACCGTCTGACGCCGGAGGCGGTCGCGCCGGCATCTCCCGACCCCGAAACCGTCCGCCGCCGGCTCGGCGCCCTCTCTTCCCGGCCGGACGCCGGGTGACCCCGTTCACTTTCACACCGCGATGGGGTTCCTTATAACCCCCCGCGTCGATTTTATAATGTAGAGCGACCGGACACGCCGGTCGAATGGCACAGCAAGAAGAACTCGAACGTTCTGTAGGAGATACGATATGAAAGAAGCAAGCACCAGCAGGCGCAGCAGCATCGCTGGACATCGAGGACCTGCCCGGCGTGGGTCCGACCACGGCCGACAAGCTCCGCGAGGCCGGCTACCTGACCATCGAGAGCATCGCGACGGCGACACCGACCGATCTCGCCGAGTCGGCGGAGATCGGCGAGTCGACCGCGAAGAAGATGATCAAGGCCGCCCGGGAGATCGCCGATATCGGCGGCTTCCGGACCGGCCAGGACGTCTTCGAGCAGCGAAAGCTGATCCGCAAGCTGAAGACCTTCGTACCCGACTTCGACGCCCTGCTCGGCGGCGGGATGGAGACGCAGGCGATCACCGAAACCTATGGCGAGTTCGGCTCGGGCAAGTCCCAGATCGTCCACCAGATGGCCGTGAACGTCCAGGTCCCCGAGGAGCTCGGCGGACTCAACGGATCGGCGATCTACATCGACACCGAGAATACCTTCCGGCCCGAGCGGATCGAGCAGATGGTCGAGGGGCTCTCGTTCCCCGACAACCCCGAGTACGAGCGGCCTCCGGTCGAGGAGTTCCTCGCGAACGTCCACGTGGCCCGGGCCCACACCTCGGACCACCAGATGCTCCTGATGGACACGGCCAGAGAGCTCGCGGCCGAGCTGAAGACCTCGGACAAGCCCGTCAGGCTCTTCATCATCGACTCGCTCACGGCCCACTTCCGCGCCGAGTACGCGGGCCGCGGCACGCTCGCGCCCCGGCAGCAGAAGCTGAACAAGCACATGCACGAGCTCTTCAAGCTCGTGGACGAGAACAACGCGGTCGGGCTCGTCACGAACCAGGTGATGTCGAACCCCGGCGTCTTCTTCGGCGACCCGACCAAGCCGATCGGCGGCAACATCGTCGGCCACACGGCCACCTTCCGGCTCTACCTCCGGAAGTCGAAGGGCGGCAAGCGGATCGCCCGGCTCGTGGACAGCCCGAACCTGCCCGAGGGCGAGGCGACCTTCATGGTCGAAGAGGCGGGCCTCAAGCCCGTATGAAAGCCCTCGTCACCGACATCGACGGCACGATCACGAACCACGCCCGCCGGATCAGCCTGCCGGCGATCGACGCGATCCGGCGGCTTGTGGACGGCGGGGTGCCCGTCGTCCTCGCCTCGGGCAACACCCTCTGCTTCATGGACGGGATCGCGAAGATGATCGGTACCGACGGCACGGTCATCTGCGAGAACGGCGGAGTCTGGCGGCGCGGCTTCTTCGGCGAGCCCGTTATCGCGGGCGACCGCCGGGTCACGCTCGCCGCGTTCGAGGCACTGCGGGACCACTACGCCGGGAACGGCCTCGCGCTCGACCCGTTCTCCCACGGGCTCCGGTATGCCGACGTCGCCTTTGCCCGGACGGTGCCCGCGGACGAGGTTCGGGCCGTGCTCAGGGACCACCCCGTCCGGGTGCTCGACACCGGCTTCGCTCTCCACCTCCAGGAGATCGGCATCTCGAAGGCGACCGCGCTGGTCGCGCTCGCGCGTGCGATGGAGATAGCGCCGGCCGACTTCGTCGCGATCGGCGACTCCGAGAACGACACGGACATGATAGAAGCGGCCGGGGCCGGTGCGGCCGTCGGCAATGCCGTGCCCGAAGCGAAGGCGGCAGCCGACTTCGTGGCGACGGCCCCGTTCGGCGATGGGTTCGTCGAGGCCGTCGACCACTATTTTCCCTGACTTATTTCTTCGAGAGGAAGCGGTCGACGACGATATAGTCCTTGATATCCTTGACCGCTTCGAACGGGATCAGCAGGCGGTCTCCGTCCACCCGGTAGCCGGTCACGTCGAACGTCGGGTCGGGCCGGACGATCAGGTCGATCACCTGTCCGCTCTCCAGGTCCACCAGGATGTTCTTGAGCGTCCCGATCACCATCCCGTCATTGGACATGATGCGTTTGCGCGAGAGGCTCCGGGAGAACGTGTTCACCATGGCAGAATGGTCAGCTTCTTGTACTATAAATACTGCGATCTCTATCGCCCGGGCCGAAACGGGGGGTCCCTCGTCACGACGACGGAAAGACCCTGATGATGTCGCTCTTGGTCAGCATCCCGATCGGATGGCCCTGATCCACCACGATCAGTCGCCCTATCTCGCGCTCCTTGAACCGCCGGACCACCTCGAAGAGCCGGACATCGGCCTCGACCTGGACTACGTCCTCGGTCATGACCGCGGTCACGGGCGTCTGGCCCGACTCTCCTGCAGCGAAGGCCCGGACCACGTCCGAGGCTGTCAGGATCCCGCGCATGGTCACGCCGTCCATGACCGGCGCGCCGTTGATCTGCGCCCGGGCGAAGAGCCGGACCGCATCGTCGACCGTGGCATCGGTCGAGAGCACGTGGAGGGGTGAGGACATGTACGCGCGGACCGGCTTCTTGGGGAGCGAGATCATCTCCGAGATCGAGAGGAGCAGGGCGCTCTGGACCTCGTCCTTACCGAAGATCTCGCCGCGGAGCAACAGTTTGTTGACCGGTGTCGGTCCGATCGTGATCTCGTCGCCGATCTCGAAGGGCTTGACGCTGCCCATCAGCCGGATCACGGCCTGGCAGACGTCGGGGTGGCAGAGGGTCGTGAAGTCGATCTCTCTCGCGCTCACGCCCGGCACCAGCTCCCCGTTCCGCGTCACCGGCACCTCCGCGTCCTCTTCCGTCTGCGAGATGTTCAGCACGCTGTAGGCCTTCGCAGTGGGATTGTACCCTCCCTTGGGGCCCGGAACGCCGTCGACGAGCTCGAGCGCTTTCAGGGCCTGCATCTGGTTCCGGATCGTGCCGGGGTTGCGCTGGATCACCTCCGCGATGTCCTCACCCTTGATCGGACGGGAATGTTGGTGATAGAGCGTGATCAGGGTGATCAGTATGTCCTTCTGGATGAGCGAGAGATCCATAATGATCGATCATGTTGGTAAGTATATAGAAGTTCTGAATCACCGGTCGGCGACGGTCAGAGCCACGCCCAGGCACCCGTCGCCGCACAGCCGGCGATGAAGCCGAGAATGGTGCCGCCGTTCAGGGGCGGGAGGCCGGCGTGGGCCCGGCCCTTGTCGACGAAGTGGAGGAGGATAGCCATGCCCGCCAGAGAGCCAACCATCGCGCCGATAGCCGGGCCGTTCAGGAGACCGATCCCGGGCGCATCGAGAAAGGTGTTTGCCGAGACGACGAGGATCGTCGGCATAATGAGATCGCCCATCCCGATCAGCAGAGCCGAGCGGCCCCCTTCGCCATCGGCTTCGGGCTGGTAGTCGTCGACGGGGCCGACGCCCTCTCTTATGAAGGAGTAACCCCGCCGCTTGGGCACGACGAAGAGGATCGGCGCACGCTGCTCGAGCACACCCTCGGCGAGCGCGATCATGTGCTTGGTCCGATAGACCGAGATCGCGTCGTAGACCGCGAGCAGCACCAGGAGCAGGAGCACGGGAAGAATGCTGAGGGACGAGCCGAAGATCGCCGAGACGCCGGCCGCGAGGACGACCCCGAGCAGGTCGATCACGTACCATTCGGGGTACCAGAAGAGGATCGCGACCGCGGCTGTCCCGAGCACGAGCGAGGCGCCGAGCACCACGGCAGGGTCCGCGACGATCGCTCCGAGTACGGCGATGAAGATATAGACGAACGAGAACCCGATCGAGACGAGCACAATTCCGCTGATCAGGCGCCGCATGCCGAACCGGATCAGGAGCAGGAGCACGGCCGTGAACGCGAGCAGGAGCACGAGGAAGATTATCGGGTTCGCGGGAGAGGACGGATCCTCGAACGCCGAGATCCCGGCCGCACGCATCAACGGGGCGAGCAGAACCCCACCGAGCTCGACCGCGACGAGCATCACCCCGATTCCGATGAGAGGCAGCAGCCGATTCGTCTCCATGGTCCTCCCCGAAACAGGTAGCTTAATTACTGGATCTTCATCATCTAAAAGCATGGACCTGCGCGACGCCCTGCCCGAGTTCGTGCTGACGATCATCCTGGTGATCTCGACCCTGGTGCTGGTGCTCCGGCTCTGGCAGGATATCACGATCGCGGTCTCGGCCACGCTGATGATGCTCTCCCTCGGCGGGCTCTTTCTCATCTTCGGCGCAAAGATCGCCGTGCTCTCCCGGACCCTCGTCGACCGCGAGCGCGGAATCCGGCTCAACCTGATCGAGACGCAGGAGGTGCTCGCCGGCAAATACGACGAGACCGTGGCGCAGATCGATGCGATCATCCAGGACTTCCAGCGCCGGCTCTACCGGTAGCCGTCATGTTTAAACGATCGCGCCGCGAGTGGTGATTGCCATGGGCGTCGCTCTCCGGGACATCCTCGCTCCGTACAAGCACCGGACCGGCTGGGACGGCCTTGCCGGCACCGCGGCGATCGACGCGCACAACGCGCTCTACCAGTTCCTCTCGATCATCCGCCAGGCCGACGGAACGCCGCTCGTGGACGCGGAGGGACGGGTGACGTCGCACCTCTCGGGCCTCCTCTTCCGAACGACGAAGTTCCTCGCGATGGGGATGCGGCCGGTCTACGTCTTCGACGGAGCCCCGCCCGAGCTGAAGGCGGCCACGATCCAGGCGCGCCGGACCGTCCGCGAGGAGGCCGGCCGGCAGTACGCGGCCGCAGTCGAGTCCGGGGACCATGCCGAGGCGTACAAACAGGCCCGCCTGGCGACCCGGATCGATGCGGCAGTGATCGGCTCCTCCCAGCGCCTCCTCGACCTGCTCGGCGTCCCCTGGCTCACCGCGCCGAGCGAGGGCGAGGCTCAGGCCGCCAGAATGGCCGCGGACGGCGCGGTCGCGTACGCGGTCACCCAGGACTACGACGCCCTCCTCTTCGGCGCGCCCGACCTCGCCCGGAACATCACCATCAGCGGCCGCCGGCGGCTTCACGGCCGGACGATCGTGGTCGAGCCCGAGCGAATCCGGCTCGCGGAGGTGCTCGACGGACTCGGGGTGACGCGGGAGGAGCTGATCGAGGTCGGGATCCTGGTCGGCACGGACTTCAACGAAGGCCTCCGCGGGGTCGGCCCGAAGACGGCGCTGAAGATCGTCCGCGAGGGCCGGTTCGAGGAGACCGTGGCCGAACGGATGCCCGATTTCGACCCCGGGCCGATCCGCACCTTCTTCCTCGAGCCGCCCGTCACCGACGACTACCGCCTCGACTGGCGCGCCCCCGACGCCGAGGGGCTTCGGGCGATGCTCAGCGACGAGTACTCGTTCTCCGTCGAGCGGGTGAACGCGGCCCTCGAGCGGATCGGGGTGACGGCCGGCCAGCGGACGCTCGATCAGTGGTTCTGAGTCGGGACGCGGAAAGAGACCTGTGCTCCCGCCCGCGCGCCGGGTTTGGCCAGGTCGGAATCGCGGGTCATTGCGGGCTGTCCGTACCAGAACCTATAAGCCTCTGACGTGGCAGACACTTTCTGATGCGCTCCGCCTCCCTTCACCTCTGCCTCTGCTTCTGCCTCTGTATACCGCTCCTTGTCCTTCCCGCCGCGGCCGCCGAGTCCTACGGGTTCGCCGATCGCTGGTCCTATACCGAGCACGACAAGGGCTACCTCGAACGGCCCGGCGGGATCACCGGGGATGCGAACGGGCAGGTCTATATCGTGGACCGGGAGACCGGCGAGGTCCAGTTCTACAGCCAGTCCGGGGCGTATCTCGGGCGCTGGGGAGCCGTGGGCACGGGCGAGCTCCTCTTCACCGATCCGGCCGACGTCTCGCTCGACCCCGAGGGCCGGCTCTACGTCGCCGACACGGGCAACGGGCGTGTCCAGGCCTTCACCCAGGGCTGCAACGTGATCGCGACCTGGGCGGGCAACCGCTATTCCCGGCCGGTCGACGTGGTCGTGGTCAAGAAGGGGAAGGCGTTCGTGGCCGACGTGGAGCAGTCCGAAGTCCTGATCGTGGACGATGAGGGCGCCGTCACCGGCACGGTCGGGTTCGGCGGCGACGGCGACGGTGGTCTGAGCCGGCCCCGCGCGCTCGGGCTCGACTCCGGCGGCAACCTCCTGGTCCTGGACGAGGCGCTCGCCCGCGTGACGAAGTATGATCGCACCGGCGCGTTCGTCCTCCGTTTCGGGGAGAAGGGATCGGGCGACGGCCAGGTCGACCGCCCGGAGGGACTCGCCGTCGACGCGATGGACAACGTCTACGTCGCGGACTCCGGCAACGGCCGGATCGTCAAGTTCGACCCGAACGGACAGTTCGTCGCCGCCTTCGGAAGCCGCGGATCCGGCGATGGCCAGTTCCAGGAGGGGCCGTTCGGCGTCTGGGTCGATCCTCAGGGAACGGTCTACGTTCCCGACCTCGCCAACCACGGCGTCCAGCTCTTCCGGGAGAACGAGGCACCGCTGGCGCCCGAGACGAACGCGACCCTGCCGGACGGCGGGAATGCGACCGTCCCGGCGAACGGTACAGCCGTGAACGAGACCTGCGAGAGCGGACTCTGCGCAGTAAACGCCACGGCTCCGAACGGGACGCCGACGCTCGGTCCCCGCTCGAGACGGTCACGGCGGGCAACATCACCACGTACGGAACGCCGACGCCGCCGCGCTCCCTGCCGGCACCGGTCGGCGGGCTGGTTGCGGCGCTCGGCGCGCTCGCAATCCTGGCAGACCGCCGCCGTTCCCGATAGGCTCTCCGTGAGCGACGGGGCCGGGACAGACACGGGCCTGCGCCCACTTTTTCTCGATCGCCCATCCCTTTGACCATGAGAGCTCGTTCGCCGTCACGGGAGAGCCGTTCTTCAGCCTCATCAGCCCCGACGGCAACGGCAGTGTGGACTTCGCCGACGCCGTGAACCTCACCGACCGCCTCGGGCCGGCGCTCTCGTTTACCCGATCTGCCGCCAGACCCAGACGAAGCGCTGGAGCGCGGTGAAGTGGCCGAGGATGCCGAAGAGGACCAGCGTCCACCCGAGGAACATCATCCCGAAGACCGGGGCGCCCACGACGAGGTCGAGGACGGACGCGGCCATCAGCAGCACGAGCCGGTCGGCGCGCCCGAGGAGTCCCCCATAGTACCGACCCACGCCGACGGCCTGGGCCTGCGTGCCGAGGTACGAGGCCATCAGCACGCCGGTCAGGGCAAAGACCCCGATCTGCCAGGACGCGAAGCCGCCCGCGAAGATCCCGGTGATGATGAAGATGTCCGCGTACCGGTCGATCGCGTGGTCGAGGAAGTCGCCTTTCGGCCCCTGCTGCCCCATGGCCCGGGCAAGCGCACCGTCGACCGAGTCGCAGACCGCGTTCGCGATCGACGAAGATGAGGCCCCCGAGAATCGAGCCGGCCGCGTAGAACAGGCCCGCTGCGAGCGCAAGAAAGAACGAGAGGACCGAGAGCAGGTTCGGCGTCACGCGGAGTCTGAGCGCGCCCCGGACGAGGAGGTCGATGCACGCCCGCGACCTGCGGCCTGAACGCGTCGAGCGTCATGGCGACCCCGCAAGGAAGGCGGAGAAATCGAGCGTGCCGTGCGAGGGGGCGAGCCGGCCCCCGGCGAACGCCTCGACGAGGTCGGCCGTCTCCTCCGCGGACCGGGTCGTGGTCTCGAGTTCGACGAGGTGCTCGGACGGGTGGAGCTCGAGCGCCTCGCAGAGGACCACGTCGAGCGCCTCGGCCTCGACATTCTCGGCGACCTTCGCCGGCGGGTAGCCCCGCGCCTCGAGCCGTCCCTCGCAGAACGTCGGGGCGGCAGCGGAGGATCACCAGGCGGTCGCAGGGGAGGAAATGGGCGAGCCCGCCCTCGACGTAGCCGTCGACCGTCGGGAACGCGGCGGCCCAGGCCTCCTCGTCGACCTCACGGACCCCGTTCTCCTCGGCGATGACGAACGGCGCGATCGTCTCGGCGACCCGGACGACCCGGTGCCCCCTTCCGGCGAGGACATCCCCGACTGCGGTCTTGCCCGTGCCCGGCGTCCCGGCGATCCCGATCATCATGCTGATGAGAGTGCACGCACTGCGTTTAAGAACCTCTCGTTCTCCCAGCCGGCCCCGACCGAGACGCGGAGGTAGTGGTCGTCGAGGTCCGGGAAGGAGCGACAGGAGCGGACCAGCACCCCGGCGCGGGCGAGCGCGGCCACGGCCTCGTCCGAGCCGTGGGGCGCGACATCGACCATCAGGAAGTTCGCCTCGGACGGCGCGCTCGGGAACGGGCATTCGGTCGAGAGCCGCTCGCGCCACGCGGCGACATGGGTCCGCGTCCGCTCCACGTGCGCGTCGTCGCCGAGTGCAGCCTGCAGCGGCAGCGGCCGAGACCGAGGCGACGCCGCAGAACGGGGTCGCGGCGCGGGCGTACGCGGGGAGGAGCCAGTCGGGGAGCATCGCGTACCCGACCCGGAAGCCGGCGAGGCCGTAGAGCTTGGAGAAGGTCCGGCCGATCACCAGGTTCTCGCAGGAGTCGAGGAGCGGCCGGTAGTCGCGGTCCGAGAAGTCGACGTAGGCGTTGTCGAGGAAGAGGAGACAGTCGCCGATGGACTCGGCGATCGCCCGCACGTCCTCGACCGGGGTCGCGGTCCCGGTCGGGTTGTTCGGGGTGCAGAGGAACGCGACCTTCGCGCCCCGGCAGGCGGCGGCGAAGCCCTCGACGTCGACGCCGAAGTCCCGGTTCCGCGGCACGGTCGCGACCCCGGCCCCCTGGCCCCGTGCCGCGAGGCCGTAGAACGAGAAGGTCGGGGTCGAGACGACGACCCGGTCGCCCGATTCGCAGAAGACCCGGAGCACGGTCTCGATGATCCCGTCCATGCCGTTCCCGACCGCGTAGGCCCGGTCGCCGTACCGGGCCGCGAGCGCGGCGCGAAGCGCGCTCATCGACTCGTCGGGATAGCGGTGGGCTTCGGCGAGCGCGGCGGACGCAGCCTCGAGCGCCCTCGGCGACGGGCCGAACGGGTTCTCGTTCGAGCCGAGCCGCGCGACCCGGTCGAAGCCGTACCTGGCCGCGATCGCCTCGGGCCGCTCCGCGTACACGTACCCCGGCCCGGCGAGGTACGGTCTAACCGATGGCCTCATGCAGGACCGCGGCCACCCGGTCGATCTCGTCGTCGGTGATCACGAGCGGCGGCACGAGCCGGAGGTTGCCGTCCGCGGCGCAGTTGACGAGCACGCCCGCATCGGCGCAGGCGTTCGCGACGGCGGCGCACGCGTCGCCGAGCGTGATCCCGATCATCAGCCCGCGGACGCGCGGCGCGTACGCCGCGAGCGCGGCCCGGAACCGCTCGCCCTTGCCCTCGACCGACGGCAGCACCTCCTCGATCACGTCGATCGTCGCGTGGGCCGCGGCGCAGGCGAGCGGGCCGCCCGCGAAGGTCGAGCCGTGCTGGCCCCGCGTGAACTCGAGCCCCTCGCGCGCGGCGAGCGCGCCCATGGGAAAGCCCGACGCGATCCCCTTCGCGAGGGTGACGATGTCGGGCTCGACCCCGGTGTGCTGGATCCCGAGCCACTTCCCCGTGCGCCCCATCCCGGTCTGGACCTCGTCGACGATCATCAGGGCGCCCGTCTCGTCGCAGAGGTCGCGGACTCCCCGGAAGAACTCGTCCGGCGGGCAGATCACGCCGGCCTCGCCCTGGATCGGCTCGACGAAGACCCCGGCCGTCGACCGGGTCACCGCGCCCTTGAAGGGCCTCGATGTCGCCGTACGGGACGAAGTCGCAGCCCGGCTCGAGCGGGTTGAACGGCTCGCGGATCGCGGGCTTGTGCGTGACCGCGAGCGAGGCCATGGTCCTCCCGTGGAAGCCGTGCTCGAACGCGACGAACCGGTCGCGCCCGGTCGCGAGCCGCGCGAGCTTGATCGCGCCCTCGTTCGCCTCGGCCCCCGAGTTCGAGAAGAAGGCCTTGTGCATCCCGGTGAGGTCCACGATCCGCTTCGCGAGCTCGGCCTGGCCCGGCACGTAGAAGAGGTTCGAGACGTGGATCAGCTCCCCCGCCTGCCGGCAGATCGCCTCGACCACGTGCGGGTGGCAGTGGCCCGTCGAGCAGACGGCGATGCCCGCCACGCAGTCGATGAACTCGTTCCCCTGGTCGTCCCAGACGCGCGCGCCCCGGCCCTTCACGAGCATCCGCTCGCGGCCGAACGCAGGCATGTAGTACCGGGCGTCGAGCGCCCGGTAATCGGTCTCCGTCATGTGTGAAATCCTGTGGTTATTCGTACTCGATCGTCGCGGGCGGCTTCGGCGTGATGTCGTAGACGACCCGGGCCACGCCCGGGATCTCGGCCGTGCAGCGCGAGGCGATCCGGGCGAGCGTCGCGAACGGGAGCTCGAGCGGGTCGGCCGTCATCCCGTCGCGCGAGTTGACGGCCCGGACCGAGACGATCCAGCCGTGCAGCCGGACGTCGCCCTTGACGCCCGTGCCGAGGCCGACGAGGGCGGCCAGGCACTGCCAGGGCGCGAACGCCTCGACGAGCTCCTCCTCGACGATCGCGTTCGCCTCGCGGATGACCTCGACCTTCTCGCGCGTGACCTCGCCGAGCACGCGCACGGCGAGCCCCGGGCCCGGGAACGGCATCCGGTGCTGGATCTCCTTCGGCAGTCCGAGCGCGCCCGCCACATCGCGGACCTCGTCCTTGTACAGGTCGCGGAGGGGCTCGATCACGGACTCGAACGCGCACTCGAGGGGCATGCCGCCGACGTTGTGGTGGCTCTTGATCCCGCCCTCGCTCTCGATCCGGTCCGGGTAGATCGTCCCCTGCAGGAGCACGGTCGCGCCGGTCTTCAGGGCCTCGCGCTCGAAGACCCGGATGAACCGCTCGCCGATCGCCTTCCGCTTCTCCTCGGGGTCGGCGACCCCCTCGAGCGCGGCGAGGAACTCGTCGGCGGCGTCCACCACGGTCAGGCTCGAGGTGGCCGAAGAGGCTCGCGGATCCGGTCGGTCTCCCCCTTCCGCATCAGCCCCGTGTCGACGTAGATCGGGTGGAGCCGATCGCCGATCGCCCGCGCCGCGAGCTCGGCGCAGACCGAGGAGTCGACCCCGCCCGAGAGCGCGATCACGACCCGCCGGTCGCCGGCCTCGCGCCGGATCTCCTCGATCGCCTCTGCGATGAACCGCTCCGTGTTGACCATCTCAGATCACCTGCTGCGCCTGCCGCCGCTCGCGGCAGGCCCGGACGAAGCCGATGAACGGCGGCGACGGGTGGGCCGGGCGGGAGCGGAACTCGGGGTGGAACTGGGTCGCGAGGAAGAACGGGTGGTCGGGGAGCTCCATCACCTCCATGCGCGGGCCGCAGGTCCCGGAGAAGACCACGCCGGCCTCCTCGAGCGCCGGGATATCGTCCGGGTTCACCTCGTACCGGTGCCGGTGCCGTTCGACGATCGCCCCGGCGCCGTAGAGGTCCCGGACCCGGGTTCCGTCGCGGAGGGCGATCGGGTAGTCCCCGAGGCGCATGGTGCCGCCGAGCTCCTCGACCTCCTCCTGCTCGGGCAGGATGGCGATCACGTGCCGGCCCACCGTCGCCGATCTCCTCCGAGCAGGCATCGGACCACCCGAGCACGTTCCGGCTGTACTCGACGACCGCGAGCTGGAACCCGAGGCAGAGCCCGAGGAAGGGCACCCCTTCCTCCCGGGCGTACTCGATCGCGTCGATCTTCCCCTCGATCCCGCGCTTTCCGAACCCGCCGGGGACGAGGACGCCGTCGATGTCGGCGAGCTGGCAGGACTCGAGCCGCTCGGCGTCGAGCCAGGCGATCGTCACCTCGGTCGAGGTCGCCCGCCCGGCGTGCTTGAGGGCCTCCTTGATCGAGAGGTAGACGTCCTCGATCCCGTACTTCGAGACGATGCCGATGGTCACCCGGCTCGTGAACTCGCGGGCGACCGTGGCGTACCAGTCGGGGCTGGGCTCGCGCCGGGGCAGGTGCAGGTGCTCGATGACCGCGTCGGCGAGCCCCTCCTTCTCGAGCTCGGCCGGCACCTGGTAGATGTCCGGGGCCGTGGGCGCGCTGATCACGGCGCCCTGCGGCACGTCGCAGAAGGCCGAGATCTTCCGCTTCGTGTGCGGCGAGAGCGGGTGGCCCGACCGGCACACGATCATGTCGGGGTAGAGCCCGACCTCGCGGAGCGCCTTGACCGAGTGCTGCGTGGGCTTGGTCTTCATGTCGCCCATCGTGTCCTCGGGCACGAGCGTGACGTGGATCAGGACCGTCTCGTCGTGCGGGAGCTCGCCCCGCATCTGACGGACGGCCTCGAGAAACGGCATGGACTCGATGTCGCCGACCGTGCCGCCGACCTCGACCAGGCAGACCTCCGCGACGCGCCCCTCGGCGTCGGGCTCCTGCGGCCGCCCGGCGGATCGAGGCCTTGATCTCGTCCGTGATGTGCGGGATGATCTGGACCGTGTCGCCGAGGAAGTCGCCGCGCCGCTCCTTCTCGATCACGGAGCGGTAGACCTTGCCCGTCGTGATGTTGTGCTGGGCCGACAGGTCGATGTCCAGGAACCGCTCGTAGTTCCCGAGGTCGAGGTCGACCTCGGCGCCGTCCGCGAGGACGTAGACCTCGCCGTGCTGGGCCGGGTTCATGGTCCCCGCGTCGATGTTCAGGTACGGGTCGATCTTGACCGCCGTGACCCCGACGCCGCGATTCTTCAGGATCCGGCCGACCGATGCCGCCGTGATCCCCTTGCCGAGACCGCTCATCACGCCGCCGGTCACAAAGATGTACTTCACCCGCTCGCCTCTCGCCGATCAGGTTGGGGCTCGTCCACAATGAGCCTTGTCATCTCGTCGAGACCGCGTAGGACGCGGTCGTGACCGTGCAGAGCTTCCCGTCCCCGTCGAAGACCTGCCCCTCGCCGAAGATCACGCGCCGGCCCCGCTTGACCACGCGCCCGACGGCGCGGAGGCGGCCCGCGTTGACCCCGCGGAGAAACGACGTGGACTCGGTGATCGTCGCGATCGTCTCGTCCTCGCCGAGCGTCTGGTAGATGGCGAGCACGATCGCCTCGTCGGCGAGCGCGGCATAGAGCCCGCCCTGGACCCAGCCCTCGCCGTTGCAGAAGTCGGATCTCACCGCGACCGAGAGCTCGCCGACGCCTCCGTCCATGCGGTCCACGCGCACGCCCAGTCATCGTCGAAGAACGGGTTCGCGCCCTCGCCCTCTGCTCGAAGCCGGTCCAGATACGACGTCATCAGAGGTATCTGTTGCCGTCCCGGCCGAAAAAGGTTTTATCGACCCGCAGGGTTATTCACGCCCGCGTGCCCATCATAGGTATGATCGGCGGCGACGGCGGCCGATCGTGGAGCGGAGTGCAGGTGCCGGACGAGACGACGGGAGAGACGCGCGCGAGCGCCCCGGCCGACTGCACGATCGTGGTCCCGGCCTACAACGAGGAACGGCGCATCGGCGGCCTGCTCGAGGCCCTCGCCGGGTTCGAGGGGTCCGTGATCGTGGTCGCGGACGGGACGGACCGGACGGCCGACCTGGTCCGGGAGTTCGGCGACGCTCACCCCGAGCTCGCGCTGATCTGCCTCGAGTTCCCCGAGCGGCTCGGCAAGGGCGGCGGGATCATGGCCGGCTTCCGCGCGGCCCGGAGCCCGTACGTCGGGTTCATGGACGCCGACGGCTCGACCGAGCCGGCGGAGATGGCCCGGCTCTTCTCGTTCCTCGCCGACGCCGACGGCGCGATCGCATCGCGCTGGTGTCCCGGCGCGGTCGTGCCCGTCCGGCAGGGGCCGGTCCGCCGGCTCCAGTCGCGCGCGTTCAACCTGCTGATCCGGCTCCTCTTCGACCTGCCGTACGCGGACACGCAGTGCGGCGCGAAGGTCTTCCGTGCTGCGGCGCTCGATCCCGTGCTCGACGAGATGGCGCTCACGGGCTTCGAGTTCGACGTCGAGCTCCTCTGGCGCCTGCGCCCGGCGCGGCGCGCAGGTGGTCGAGGTGCCGACGGTCTGGTACGACCAGGGCGGCTCCAAGGTCGGCGGCGGGGACTCGATGCAGATGCTCAGACGCCTTGTCGCGCTCCGGTGGCGATGACGCGCGAGGAGGAGAAGGGGCGCGCCTTCAGGCTGCTCGAGGAGGGCGACGCCCCCGGGGCCCTGCTGATCGCGGAGGGGCTGATGCACGACGGGGCCGAGCCCGAGCTCGCCGTGCTCGCGGCGACCGCGCTCCACCGCCTGGGCCGGAACGAGGAGGCCGAGGCCCACCTGCGCGACCTCGCGCGCCGGCTCCCCGAGGCCTCGTACCTCCACAGCCTGCTCGGGCGCGTGCTCGCAGACCGGGGCGACGAGCGGGCCATGGCCGAGTTCGCCGAGGCGATCCGGCTCGACCCCGAGAACCCCGAGGCCCTTCGCGAGGTCGCCGGGTACCTCGCCGGGCGCGAGGACCACCGCGCCGCGGCCGCGCTCGGCCGCCGCCTGGTCGCGCGGTCCCAGCGGCAGGAGGACCGGCTCCTGCTCGGTCCGATCTCTCCTCGTGCTCGGCGAGTACGACGAGGCGGTCGCGGTCCTCGAGGCGCCCGCCGTCCGGCGCCGCCGTCGATCGAGGCGGCCGAGGCCCTGCTCGGGGCGGGCCGTCCCCGGCGCGCGGCCGCGATCGCGGCCGACGTCTACGAGGCGACCGGCGACCCGGCCTTCCTCCGCGCACACCTCGCCGCCTGGTCCGTCTTCGACGCCGAGGGCGCGGTCGCGGCCTACGCGGGCTGGTCCGGGACCTCGGCCGGGATCGACTTCGACCGGGTCCTCCTGCTGAAGTCGCTCGACCGCAACGAGGAGGCGCTCGAGGCCGCGACGGCCCTCACGAGCCGCCGACCCCGCTCCGTTCCACCGCCTGGTCGAGGCCGAGCTGATGGCGCTCGCCGGGGACGCCGCCGGAGCGGAGGCCGCGGCCGAGGCGCTCGCCCGGGACCTGCTCGGCTCGCTCGAGGACATGGAGACCCTCGAGATCGTGCTCCGCCGGTACGAGGAGCTCCTCCTCGCGGCCCGGCCCGCGCCCGAGGCGCTCGCCCGGTACATCGCGGTCGTCGGCGCGGACCCGACCACGGTGGGCCTGATCCGGATCGGCGAGGCCGCCGAGCGCCAGGGGGCGCTGGGCCCGGCCCGCGACCACCTCTACCGGGCCTACCGGACCGACTTTCTGCGCGGAGGTCTCGCCTACGCCCGGTTCCTGGCGCGGCAGGGGGATCTCCGCGAGTGCGAGAAGGTGATGCTCTACTGCGCCGAGCACGCGACCAAGACGGCCGACCTCGAGCGCGTGGCCGAGGTCGCGCTCGACGCCGCCACCGGGATGCACCGGCTGCCGCGGCTGCTCGAGCGGCTCGCCGACCGGCTCGCGGCCCGCCGCGACTCCCTCTCGTCGTTCGGCCAGGAACTCGCAGCGGTCGCGCTCCTGGCCCGGGCCACGGACGCGTACGAGGCCGGTCGGTACGACCGCGCCAAGGAGTCCTGCCTGGTCGGGCTCGACCTCTTCCCGGTCCACGCGGGCGAGCTCCGGCTCGACGACTTCGCCGCCCTGCTCGCGCGGTGCAAGGAGGAGGCCGTGATCGACCGGCCCGTGCTCGGGCGGACGCGGACCGGCGCGGCCGCGCCCGAGCCGCCGGCCCCGCCACCCGAGGTCGTGCTCGCGCTCTCGCCCGAGGAGGCGCGGCTGGTGGCGTTCCTGCGCGAACACCGGTCGGCGACCGAGCGCGAGCTCAGGACCGTCCTCGGGACCCGGCGCGTCGCCGGGCTGGTGAACCGGCTGGTCCGCCGGGCCGGCGAGCAGGGGATGACGCTGATCGAGCGGCGCGGGACCGGAGACGAGGGAGAGGAGTATGTCTATGTCGGACGATAGGGGACAGACCGAGAGCGTCAACATCATCAACGCGCTCCGGCGCGGCACCGTGCCCGCGAGCGGTTTATCGCGGCTCGCGGTCGGGATCGAGGTCGAGGAGGGCGTGATCGCCCGGCAGCTCGGGTACGTGGCCGACGGCGGCGGCGACCTGAAGTTCATCAAGGGCGACTACGGCGCGGGCAAGACCTTCCTCCTCGCGAGGACGCTCGAGATCGCCCAGCAGGCGGGGTTCGCGACCGCGCACGTCGTGGTCTCGTCCGAGACCCCGCTCGCCCGGCTCCGGTCGGTGTACCAGCGGGTCTGCGCGAACCTCGTGACGCGCGAGGACGAGGCCGCGTTCAAGGCCGTGCTCGACTCGTTCCTGTACGCGATCGAGGAGCGTGTGCTCGAGATCCGGGGCAGCGACCTCGCCGACGACGAGCTCCGCGAGGAGACCATCCGCTCGATCGAGCGCTCCCTTGCCGAACTCGCCGAGGGTTCGAGTGCGTTCGCGGCCGCCGTCCGGGCCTACTACGAAGCGAACGCGGACGAGGACTACGCCCTCGCCCAGGCCGCGCTCGGCTGGCTCTCGGGCGAGCCGAACGTGGGCCGGCCGTTCCGGGCGAAGGCCGGGGTCCGCGGCACAATCGACGAGACGGTCGCCCTCGCGTTCCTCTCGGACCTCGTGGCCGTGATCCGCGGGGCGGGGTACGCGGGGCTCGTGATCGCCCTCGACGAGGCCGAGACCACGCAGGCCCTGCCACGGGCTTCGCGCGAGAAGGCCTACAACAACCTCCGGCAGCTGATCGACCTGCTCGACCGGGGCCAGCTCGCCCACTGCTATCTCCTCGTCACGGGAACGCCGTCGCTCTTCGAGGGGGCGAAGGGGATTCGCTCCGTGCCGCCGCTTGCCGACCGTATCGGGACCGTCGGCGACGACGGCTACCGGAACCCTCTCCAGCCTCAGCTCGCGCTGGCGCGCTTCGACGCGCAGAAACTCGAGCAGGTCGCGCTCCGGGTCATGGACATCTACGCCGAGGCGCACGGCGAGGTCGATCGCGAACGGGTCAGCCACCGGTTCATCCGGGCCCAGATCCGGCAGCTGACGGGCCGCTTCGGCGGCCGGGTCGACGTGATCCCGCGCCTCTTCCTGCGGGAGTTCGTGGACGTGCTCGACAAGGCCGCGCTCTACCCCGAGTACGACCCCTGGACCGCCTACCGGTTCGACCCGAAGGAGACGGACATGCCGCTCACCGACGAGGAGGAGGCGGTCATGGTCGTGGAGTGGTAGGGTCTCGGTCCCTGCCGACCGCCGCTCCCCGGGGAAGGCACATGCCTAAGGGCTCGGCCGCCCCATCCCGATCCCATGCAGGGTCCGAACACGCGCCCGGACGGGATCGCCTTCACCGTCCATGGCCGGGACGAGCTCGACCTGATCGAGCCGCTCTGGGAGGGGCTCGCGGCCCACCACCGCGACCGGGCGCAGGCGAACGCGCCTGTATTTCTCGCGGAGATGGAGGCGTTGACCTTCGCCTCCCGTCGGGACACGCTCCTCGAGAAGAACCGGGACCGCGCGCTCCGGCTCGAGCTCGCGGTGGACCCGGTTGCGGGAGCTCCTGTCGGGTACTGCGTCGCGAGCGGGGCGCCGTGCGCGATCGGCGAGGTCGAGTCGATCTATGTCGACGAGGCGTACCGGAACCGGGGAATCGGCGGTGCGCTCCTCGAGCACGCCATGGCCTGGATGGAGGGGATAGGGACGGTCGAGCAGGCCCTCTCCGTCTTCGCCGGGAACGACCGGACCCTGCCGTTCTACGTCCGGCACGGCTTCTTGCCCCGGTTCACGGTCCTCGTCCGGAGGGCGCGGGAATAATCCTCCGATTTTGGGATTCCTCGAAACGCCTATCGGTCAGGACAGCCCACCCTGATCACGCTGAAGCCCGCGACCTCGGCGATCCACAGTCCCGACTCCCCATGACCATTCGATACGTCTGCCTCTTCGTCCTCGTCCTCGCCGTGATCGCGGCGCCGGGAGTCGCCAGCGTCACGATTCTGCCGCTCGGCGACTCCATCACCCGCGGCGACTACGAGGCCGCCTCGGCCAACGGGAGCTGGCGCTACTACCTCGCCGGGCAGCTGGACGCGGGAGGCTTCGACGTCGACTTCGTGGGCTCGACCACGTTCCCGACCTACACCCGGTTCAGCTTCGACCAGGACCACGACGGGCACGGCGGGTACACGACGGGAATGCTCCTCTCCTACGGCGAGACCGAGCCGCTGAAGGCGTGGATGGCGGCCTACGGCCCGCCCGACGTCGTCCTGCTCATGATCGGGACCAACGACGCCCTCCTGCAGGTCCCGCTCGCGGACCGGCTCCAGAACCTCCGCGGGATCGTCGCGCAGCTCCGGGCGAAGAGCCCGAACGTCAGGATCCTCGTGGCGAAGATCATCCCGACCGCGGACTCCGCCCGGAACGCGCAGCAGATCGCGCCCTACAACGCGGCGCTCCCGGCCCTTGCGGCGGAGCTCTCGACCGCACAGTCGCCGATTGTCGTGGTCGACCAGTACAGCGGGTACGACGGCGCGGCCGACAACGTGGCCGACGGCATCCACCCCGCCAGGAGCGGGATGCAGAAGATCGCGGCGCGGTGGTACGCGGCGCTGGCCCCGCTCCTCGCCGGCCCCGGCCCGACCACCACGGTGCCGCCGATCGTCCTGCCCACGCCGGCCCCCATCGTCGTGCCGGGCGGGACGAGGTCCGCAGGCGATCCGAACCACGACGGGCTCTGCGAGGACGTGAACGGCAACGGACGTAAAGACTTCGCGGACGTCGTCATGCTCTTCAACCAGCTCGACTGGTGCACCGCGCACGCCCCGTGGGCGTTCGACTTCAACGGGAACGGCCGGGTCGACTTCGCCGACGTGATCCGGCTCTTCGGCCTGATCGGCTGACCGCCGCCAGGAACGGGAATGCGTCACCGCCGTCCCGGCGGAACCGGGACAGTCACCCTGTCGGGGAGCGGAGCCGTCGGCTCTCCGGCCGGAGATACCGAAAAGAAGCGATAGCCCGGAGCAGATTCGAACTGCTGTCGGCGGATCCAGAGTCCACCATGATTGACCGCTACACTACCGGGCTGCTTGACCCATATAGGTCGCACTGGACGGTGAAAAAGGTGCCGGAGACAGCCGTCTCACGCACCCGGGCAGCCCCGGCAGACCGCGCAGGCGCCCGCGACGGGCGCGACCGACCCGAAGCGTTCGCAGAACCGGGCGAGATCGGTCGCGTCCCGCCGGTGGTAGAGGTGGGGCACGAGCGAGATATGGGTGTACGTGCCGACCTCCGCCCCCAGCCGGCCGGCAATATGCTTTTGCAGGCCGACGAGCGCGAACATGTTCGCACCGGCGGCCGAGAGCATGTCGTTCGAGCGGAAGACGACCTGCATCGAAAGGCGGCCGTCGCGGAGCTCGCACTGGACGAGCTGGAGGCAGGGGCAGTCGCGCATCTCCTCGTCCGTGACCGGGTTCCAGGTGATCGCGATCGCCCGCCGGCTGACCGGAGCCTCTGCCAGCTTGCGGACGAGATATCCGATCTGATCGACCGAGACCGGCGCTCCCCCGTGCGTGAGCCCATCCCCCCAGCCGAAGAGGCGCGAGTGGTAGTCGTACTCGAAGACGGCCTCCGTGCCCTCGAGCAGGTCGGCCGCGTACTGCTCGAGGAACCGGCGCTGGAACCGCGAGGCCGGGCTCGCCATCGGCTCGGCCAGCGGATCGCGGAGCTCAAGGGCGATCGGCTCGCACTCGATCGTCGCCTCGCCGTTCTCGGTCGTGACCGGGTAGCCCTTCTCGAGCACGGTCCGGACCGCCCACTCGTGCGCGGCCGCGATGCTCGGGCCCCGGAACGTCCGCATGCCAGAAAACTCGACGCGGGAACGGATAACGCTGACGACGCCCGGGGAGGAGCGGCGCGGCCGTCCGTGGTTCGCGAGGGGGGCTGCCCGCCGAATTTTTTGACGAACCTGCCCCAGTCTCCCATTACGGCCGTTTTTCCATTTATTTAATCATCTGCGTAATTCTCACGCGCGGACTGAATTGGATGAGTATAAATAATATGAACTGTTTATGCTATGTAACCTCCATACCGGCCCGCGACCGTCGCCATCGACCGCCCCGGCCAGCACGACCGGCTTCCCGGGATGATCATGCCATGAGATACCGCCTCTGCGCCCTGCTCCTCCTCTGCCTCTGCCTCGCCCCGCTCGCCGTCCACGCCGACGCCGTGGTGAAGATCATGCCGCTCGGCGACTCGATCACCCGCGGCGGACCCGAGACCGATACGCCGTTCGCGAGTTACCGCTACTACCTCGACGAATCCCTCCGGGCCTCGGGATACGGCGTGGACTTCGTCGGCTCGCTTTCGTCGAGCTACACGAGGTTCGTCTTCGACCAGAACCACGAGGGACACGGCGGGTACACGACGAGCATGATGGTCGGGACCTCGTCCTTCTCGCCGCTCGCGGCCTGGCTCGCGGCCTCCCCGACGCCGGAGATCGTGCTCCTCCATGTCGGCACGAACGACGCGCTCTACGGCGTCCCGGTCGCGACCCGCCTTGCGAACGTGAAGCAGATCGTCACGCTCCTGCGGCAGAAGAACCCGAAGGTCCGGGTCCTGGTGGCGAAGATCATCCCGACCGGCAACGCGACCCTCAACGTCAGGTCGGGGCTCGTCGACTACAACTCGGCCCTCCCATCGCTCGCGGCCGGGATCTCGACCGCAACCTCGCCCGTGACCGTCGTCGACCTCTACACCGGGTACGACGGCGTCGCCGACAACCAGCCCGACGGCGTCCACCCGAGGACGACCGGGGAGCGGAAGATGGCTGCGGCCTGGCAGCGCGCGCTCGCGCCGATCCTCTCCGCGGCAACACCGACCCCGACGGCGACCCGCACGCCGACGACGGCGGTCCCGACGACGAAGCCCACGACCGCCGCGCCCACGCCGAAGCCGAACGCGATCCCGGGGACGCTCGAGGCCGAGAACTACAATACCGGCGGCGAAGGGGTCGGCTACCACGATACCACGGCCGAGAACCAGGGCGGTGCGTACCGGAACGAGGGCGTCGATGTCGAGTCGCTCTCCGGCGGCGGGTATGCCGTCGGCTACGTCCGCGACGGCGAGTGGCTGAAGTACACGGTCTCGGTCGCGAGCGCCGGCAGGTACACGGCCGCGTTCCGGGTCGCGTCGTGGGGCACGGCCGCGCATGCGATCGAGGTCCAGGTCAACGACAACCCGGCGGCCACAGTCGCGGTCCCGGCGACCGGCTCGTACGACGCCTGGACCACGGCGACGACCGCGCTGACGCTGCCGGCCGGCACCTGTTCCCTGAGGTTCCGGTTCGTCGGCGACGGCCAGAACCTCGATAAGGTCGTCGTCACGCCCGTCGCGGTCACGACCACGCCGACCGCGACCGCCCACGTGCACGCCGACGCTGTCGGGCAGGAGAGTGCCGGGGACGGTCGAGGCCGAGGACTACAACGCCGGCGGCGAAGGAGTCGGGTATCACGATACCACGGCCGGCAACCACGACGGCGTCTACCGGCACGACGACGTCGACCTCTCGGTCAACCCGTCGGGCGGGTACAACGTCGGCTACGTCGTCGACGGCGAATGGCTCGCATACACGCTCGCCGTGCCGTCGGCCGGGACGTATACCGTCTCCTGCACGGTCGCGTCCTGGGCCGACGGGCGGTCCCTCGCCCTCGCCCTCGACGGCGCGTCGCTCGGCACCCTCGCCGTTCCGAACAACCGTGGCATCGGCTGGCAGACGGTCTCGACCCGGGTCACGCTCCCGGCCGGCGTCCACCGGCTCCTGATCCGGTTCGTCGGCGACAAACAGATCCTCGACCGCTTCGCGGTCGCGGCCGTCGCCACTCCCACGACGATGGTCCCCGCCCGTCACCGTCGCACCCACGTCGAAGGCGAACGCCGTTCCGGGGACGCTCGAGGCCGAGAACTACAATGCCGGCGGCGAGGGCGTGGCCTACCATGACGCCACCCCTGACAACCAGGGCGGCGCGTACCGGGCCGATGGCGTCGACATCGAGTCGCTCCCCGGCGGCGGGTACGCCGTCGGCTACGTCCGCGACGGCGAGTGGCTCCGCTATTCGGTCCCGGTAGCGGCAGCCGGCAAGTACACTGGCCACGTTCCGGGTTGCGGCCTGGGGGTCGGTCGCCCACGCGATCGAGGTCCAGGTCAACGACAACCCGGCGGTCACGGTCGCGGTCCCGGCGACCGGCTCGTACGACGCCTGGACCACGGCGACGGCCACGCTGACGTTGCCGGCCGGCACCGCCTCGCTCAGACTCCGGTTCATCGGCGACGGCCAGAACCTGGACCGTATCGTCTTTACGCCCGTCGCCGTCGCGACCACCCCGATCACACGGGCCCCGACGACTCCGCCGACCACATCCCCGACGACGGCGGCACCGGCAGGCCGGTCCGTCCCGGGAACGCTCGAGGCCGAGAACTACAATACGGGCGGCGAGGGCATCGGCTACCATGACACCACGGCGACGAACCTCGGCGGAGCGTATCGGACCGACGACGTCGATATCGAATCGCTCTCCGGCGGCGGATACGCGGTCGGCTACGTCCGCGACGGCGAGTGGCTGAAGTACACGGTCTCGGCCGCGAGCGCAGGCAGGTACACGGCCGCGTTCCGGGTTGCGGCCTGGGGGACGAACGCCCACGCGATCGAGGTCCAGGTCAACGACAACCCGGCGGCGACGGTCGTGGTCCCGAACACGGGCTCGTACGATGCCTGGACGACGGCGACCACCACGCTGACGTTGCCGTCCGGAAGCTGTACCCTGAAGTTCCGGTTCGTCGGCGACGGCCAGAATCTGGACCGGGTCGCGGTCGCGCCCGCCGCGACACCAACACCCACGGTCCCCGTGACCGTCCAGACCACGCTGGGCGGGACCATCCGGTTGCCGGCCCAGGTCCAGGCCGAGAACTACGCGACGGGCGGCGAAGGTGTCGCGTACCACGACACGACCACCGGCAACCAGGGAGGCGCGTTCAGAAGCGACGGCGTCGACATTGCCTATGCCCCGTCCATCGGGAGCTGACGTCGTGACCCGGATCCAGTCGGGCGAGTGGCTCGAGTACCAGGTCGATGCCCCCGAGGAGCGCGACTACCCGCTCGCGTTCCGGCTCTCGAGCCCGACCGGCGGGCAGTTCTTCGAGATGAAGGTCGACGGCCGCTCCGAGGTCACGGTGATCACCCCGCGGACCGGGTCGTACGACACCTACTCCTCGATCTCGACCCAGGTCCGCCTGACAAAGGGGGTCCACCGGATTCGGGTCCAGTTCTCCGGGGACGGCCAGAACTTCGACGCCTTCGGGCTGACCTGAGAGGACCGTCATCCCCTCCTGTCCCCGACGGCATTTCGAATCGTTTATCATCGTGTGGCCAAGATCAGTCTCTGCATGAGATATCTTGTCCTCGCAGCACTCCTTCTCGCTGCTCTCCTCCTTGCGGCCGGATGCACCACCACCCCGCCCGCGAACGCGACGGTCACGCCGACCAAGACGACCGCCGCACCGACCGTCTCGACCGCAGTCTACACCATGAACGACAGTGGCAAGACGGTCCCGCTCGGGCTCCAGCAGAACCTGAGCATCCGCCTGCCCGAGAACCCGACCACGGGCTACTGCCTGGAACGCATCGGCCACGGACGGCCTGCTGATCACCGACACCGCGTACACGCCCGACCCCCAGCCGGTCGGCATGACCGGCGTCGGCGGCACCCGCAACTGGACCGTCAGGGGCGTGGGGACCGGGACCCAGCGGTTCAGCGCGGTCTACGTACGCCCGTGGGAGACGAACCAGACGCCGGCGAACCAGTTCAACCTGACCGTGCAGGTCGGCTGATCCTCCCCTCGGGGAGGCTCCCCTCTTCTCTGCCGCCGGCATCTCCGATGCCGTGTGCGAATACAGCGCATCGCCCCGGACGCTTCCGGATCGATTCGCGTGGAGAAAAAAGTGCGGTGAGGGGGCAGCGCCCCTCCTCGGCCGCCCCCTTATATGGCCCGCTCGGTGAAGACGATCGAGCCCGAGATCCGGGTCACCTTGATCTTCACGGTCTGGCCGGGCTTGCCCCCCGGGACGTAGATGATGTACTTGCCCTCGCGGGCCACCCCGTCGCCGCGCTTGCTGACCGACTGGATGTGCACGTCGACGATCTTGCCCTCCTCGAACATCTTCGCCGGCTCCTCGGCCCTGGCCTTGCGTTTCCGCACGGGCCGGTGCGAGCCGCAGGCGTCGCAGCGGAGCACGAGGATCCGGTCGTCCTTCACGAGCCGCGTGTCCGGCCGTCCGCACTCGCTGCAGAGGATGTAGTCGTTGAAGTAGCTCCTGACCGCGTTCGTGATCTGCGAGGTCTCGAACTTGCCGTTGAAGATCGCGCGGTTGCCGTCGATCTTGCCGGCCGTGCCGAGCTCGCCCACCAGCGACTTCATCAGGTGCTCCTTCTCGCGCCGGAAGGTGTCGGCGATCTCGGCGAAGTTCTCGAAGACCGTCGTCTTGCCCTCGATGTACGACCGGACCTCGGGGATCACGAACCGCTCGCCGGTCCCGCTCGGCTCCGTGATGTGCTCGTAGGCCTTCTTGAGCAGGGCCTCGTACGGATCCACCATGATGGCTCACTATATGCGGGCGGTTATTATATACTGTTAGATCGAGCGGCCGGCCGCGTCGGCGGCGGCGTCCGGCTCTCCGACAATCGCAGATCCCTTTGAAGGTGGTCCGCACCGGGCATTGCGATCTCTATACTGCCCCTGACGTCGAGAGATCCTTCGCAGACGAGGAGTCTCCGATGACCGCCGCCCGTCCCGGGGGATACCGTCCAGAAAGAGGTGACCGCCGCGCCCGCCGGCCCTGTCGCCGGTGCTACAGGTGGTGGACCAGACGGTGACAGTCCAGGCCGAGGAGGGGCGGGAGGTCCGGCGCCGGTGCTACGTCTGCATCTTCGACGGAGCGGTCCACCGCCGCTCCGCGACCGCGGGCGGGGGCCTGGCTCGCGCCGGAGCGGGCGCCGAAGGGTGCCGCGGCCTCCGGTGACAATCCGGGATCGGCCATTGACGGCGGGGACGATCACGAAGGCGGAGGACGTTCCGGGACGGGAACGGCGAACGAGGAGCGCAGCGCGGAGATCCATTTCTCCGTTGACAGCAATCGGGATCATACAGAGAGCGGCGCGTCGGCGCAGATGGGGAACCCGGAACCACCCTCGGCAGGTGCGGGCTGGAAAAAGCCACGTGGATGGGCAGGGGTACGTCTCTGCGGGACGTGCTACCAGCGGGAGTCGAGAAGAGCGGTGGAGGCCGGCGTCGAGGCTATGTCTTCGTGTTCGACGCGGCGGTCCACCTTGAGCAGCGGCCGGCGGGCCAGGTCTGGCTCGAGGAGGATGCGCCGGCGGGCGATGCGGGGGATCGCGACCACGGTGACCACGGCGTGGTCAATGGGAACGGCGGCCACGATAAGGGCTGTTCGGAGAACAGCGGCACATCCCTGGAGATCGGCGGAGGCTGTGACCACGACCACGATCAGAGTGCAACGGGCGAGGACGTGCCCGGCGCCCCGGAGGAGGAGGCGGGGGACGCTGTTCCGCCGGATGTGGTCACTCCCTGTACTCTCTCTTGTAATTCTTCCTTGAACGGCGGATCAGGGACGGGAGCGATCCCGGATCGTGCGACCACACCCGTGGTCAACGCGTGGATCATGCGGTCGGAACGGGAGGATGCCCTGAGCACGGTCGACCCGCACGACTTCCTCGCACTCGCGGCCTAACGTTCGAGCCTTGCTCGGCCTGAGGAACAAAGCCGTCGTTCCACCTGGAGAAGTGGCGGAAGGGGATGGCGGAGCGCCGCCGGCTCTGCCGGCGCTGCTACGACGTGGCGGTGCGGCGGGCGCAGGCGGCCGTGGAGCCGATGCCGCGCGTGATCGCGCCGGCAGCGATGGAGCGGGTGACGGCGTCCGTCGGCCGGTGCGACGTCTGCGGGCTCGAGCGGGCCGCGTGAAAGGGGCAGGGGGCACGGCTCTGCGAGACGGCTACCAGCGGGAGTCGAGAAGGGCGGTGGAGGCCGGCGCGGAAGTGGCGGCGGAGGGGTAGATGGAGACAGGGATCAAAACCCCCTGCAATTCACCCCTAACTTTTTTTAATGATATTTCTGGTCTAATCGGAGACTCAATATCGACCATGATTCACATCAATTGCATTGGAGATGGCCTAATCACAATCATAATCTTAAGCCATTGAATCATTGTGCTGCTCGGATCTACGATTGAAATATTTACCAATAATTAAGGCTCCAGTAGAGGCCACGGGGTAAAAATCGGTATCGCCCAAATGGAATCGTTCCCATTAAAGAAATTTGATGGGAACATGACTCTCAAGTTGGATTTCAAATTCGTATCTTTTCCATTGAATTTCCGGAGGCATCCATTCGCCAATTTTTGAAATGATATCGCCGGTAGATGCGACAAGATCTTTCATGATATCTGTCGTCACGAGATTTTTGCCGATTCGAGCGACACCAATATGGACGAACTTATTTCTCGCCTGTTTTAATTCCATATATGCTTGCCATAATCTCTTCTCCTCTTTCAATGAATGACCCGAAAGGAACTTCAGGAGGTAGTCAAATTGCTCCTCTGGGTTCGGTTGCTTCCACCAATCACCTCGATCGTTGATCCATTTCCAAAATCTCTGGGGAAAACTCTTTGTAAACGACAAGCCGGTCAAGTATGTACGAGATGAATACCTCCAAGGCAGTAGATGCTAAAACAATACTCGGACCAATATTGGGACCGCCGTTCCGCTCCCGCGGCGGGTGCGCCGTGTGCTCCAGACGTTCAACATTCTATTAGTGCGGACCGGACCCCGCCGATTGCACCCTCCCGCGCCATGCCTTTATGCCCGTGACCGTCGACCCTGATCCGCCATGCTGTCCGACGCCGACCTCGCCGAGGCCCGGCGGCTGCTCGGCCGGGAGCCGACTCCGGTCGAGGCCGCCTGCCTCGAGAACCTCTGGTCCGAGCACTGCTCGTACCGCTCGACGAAGCACCTGCTCCGGACCCTCCCCACGACCGGCCCGGACGTGCTGATCGGCCCCGGGGACGACGCCGCGATCGTCCGGTTCTCGGACGAGGTCGCGCTCGCCATCGGGATGGAGAGCCACAACCACCCGAGCTACGTCGACCCGTACGACGGCGCGGCCACCGGCGTCGGCGGGATCGTCCGCGACGTCCTCTCCATGGGCGCCCGGCCGATCGCGCTGATGGACCCCCTCTACTTCGGCCCGCTCGAGGACGAGAAGAACCGCCACCTCTTCTCGGGCGTGGTCTCGGGGATCGGCGGGTACGGCAACTGCATCGGCGTCCCCGTGGTCCGGGGCGAGGTGGTCGTGGACCCGTCGTACTCGGGCAACCCCCTCGTGAACGTGGTCTGCGTCGGCACGGTCGCGCCCGACGCCTACATCACGGGCCGGGTCCAGGTGCCCGGCAGCAAGCTCCTGCTCGTGGGCGCCCCGACGGGCCGCGACGGCCTCGGCGGCGCCTCGTTCGCGTCGCGCGACCTCTCCGAGGACTCCGAGGCCGCGGACCGCCCCTCGGTCCAGATCGGCGACCCGTTCATGGAGAAGCTCCTGATCGAGGGGATCCTCGCCATGGTCGAGACCGGGAAGGTGCTCAGCTGCCGCGACCTCGGCGCGGCCGGCCTCGCGGGCGCGTCCTCGGAGATGTGCTCGACCTTCGGCGGCCGGCTCAAGGCCGACCAGGTCCACCTCCGCGAGACGGGCATGACCCCGGTCGAGATCATGCTGGCCGAGAGCCAGGAGCGGATGTGCCTCGAGGTCGCCCCCGACGACGTCGGCCTGATCGGCGGGCTCGCCGACCGCTACGACCTCCCCTGGTCCGAGATCGGCGAGGTGATCGCCGAGCCGCGGTACATCGTCACGTTCTGGGACGAGGTCGTCTGCGACCTGCCCATGGAGGTGCTGATCGAGGGCGCTCCCGGCTGCGCCCTGCCCGAGCAGCCGTACGCGGCCGAGCGGCCGTTCGTCCGGCCGACGCGGCCGCTCCGCGAGCTCGCGCTCCTCGTCCTCGCCCACCCCGAGGTCGCGAGCCGGGCCTGGGTCTCGGAGCAGTACGACCGCGACGTCCAGGTCCGGACCGTCGACGACGCACCACGACGCGGCCGTCCTCCGCCTCGGGAACGCGGCGCTCGCGCTCTCCTGCGGCTGCAACCCGCGCCAGATCCACCTCAAGCCCGTACGAGGGGACCGCGAACGCCGTCCTCGAGAACGCCGCGAACCTCGCCTGCGCGGGCGCGGTCCCGGTCGCGATCGTGAACTGCCTGAACTTCGCCTCGCCCGTCCACCCCGAGATCTACTGGCAGCTCTCCCAGGCCGTCCGCGGTCTCGGCGAGATGGCCCGCGCGCTCGAACTGCCCGGTGGTCGGCGGGAACGTCTCGCTCTACAACGAGTCGGACGAGCACGACACGCAGATCAAGCCGACCCCCTCGATCGGGATGGTCGGAAAGGGGCCGGTCCGGCGCTGGACCCGGCCCGAGGCCGGCTGGACCCTCGCGCTCGTGGGCGAGACAGGCCCGGACTTCGGCGGCTCGGTCCTCGACGCCGTGACCGGCTGCGGCGGCCCCGCCCCGACCATCGGCGACCTGGCGACGATCACCCTGGTGCGGAACGCGGTCGCCGGGTCCGAGCGGGTCACCGCGACCGACCTCTCGCAGGGCGGCCTGCTCGCGGCGCTCGCGTCGCTCGCTCCCGACGCCGAGGTCGCGCTCGAGGGCGACCTGCTCGAGGCCCTCTTCGCCGAGACCCCGGGGCGGTTCCTGCTCGCCGCGGCCGACCCGGCCCTGCTCGCGGGCGTCCCCCACCGCGTCATCGGGAAGGTCGGCGGCACCGGTCTCCGGATCGCCGCGCCCACCGGGAAGCTCGCGCTCGAGCCCGAGGAGATCGAGGCCGCGCTCGCGACGCTCAGCCGGCGGATGGCGGACGCGTGACGAGCTCCACGAGCTCGTTCATCGCCGCCTCGTTCCCGAGGTCCTTCCGCTCGAACTGAGCCGTGCCGCGGACGCGGACACCGCGGGCCGCGAGAGCGGCCGCGAGGGTCTCGGCCGCGGGAGAGGGTCCCCCGCCCGAGGTGGCGAAGACCACCGCCTCCTTTCCTTCGGCGTTCCTGAGCGCCGCGACCGCGCCGTTCATGGCCGGCGTCGGGGCCAGGGCCCAGACCGGGGTGCCGAGCACGACCACGTCGTAGCCGGCGAGCTCGATCTCGGCCGGCTCGATCTCGGCCACCTCGCCCCGCATGGCCCGCGGCGCTCCCGACGCGTACGCGGTCAGGGTCGAGTACCTGGCGCTGGTCGCGGACCTCGACGAGGTCCGCCTCGGCCGTGCCGGCGAGCCGTGCCGGCGAGCAGTTCGGCCACGCGCCGGGTGTTGCCCGAGAGCGAGTGGTAGACGATCGCGACGCGCATGAACGATGGTGCGCCCGGCATCGTGATGAATATTCTGAAAAGAGAGGGGGTTATTTCCGGAACTGGGGCATCATGTCCCGGACCTCGGCCCCGACCTTCTCGATCAGGTGCTCCTCGTCGGCCTTGGTGAGCGCCGTGAAGACCGGCCGGTTCACCAGGTTCTCGAGCATCCACTCGCGCGCGAACGCGCCGGTCTGGATCTCGGCCAGGATCTCGCGCATGGCCTCGCGCGACTCCTCGTTGATCACCCGCGGCCCCCGCGTGAGGTCGCCGTACTGGGCCGTGTTCGAGATGAACCGGCGCATCTTGGTGAACCCGCCCTCGTAGATCAGGTCCACGATCAGCTTCGTCTCGTGGAGCACCTCGAGGTAGGCCATCTCGGGCGCGTACCCGGCCTCGACCAGGGTCTCGAACCCGGTCTTGATCAGCGACGTGATCCCGCCGCAGAGGACGGCCTGCTCGCCGAAGAGGTCGGTCTCGGTCTCCTCGGCGAACGACGTCTCGAGCACGACCGCGCGCGTCGCGCCGATCCCCTTCGCGTATCCCAGCGCCGTCGCCTTCGCGTTCCCCGACGTGTCCTGGTGGATCGCGATCAGCGCGGGCACGCCCTTGCCCTCCTCGTACGTCCGCCGGACCATGAAGCCGGGCCCCTTCGGCGCGACCATGATCACGTCCACGTTCGGCGGCGGCACGATCTGGCCGAAGTGGATGTTGAAGCCGTGGCTGAACATCAGGGTCTTGCCGTCGGCGAGGTGCGGCCGGATCTCGGTCCGGTAGACCATCCCCTGCGACTCGTCGGGCAGGAGGATCTGGACGATCTCGGCCTGCTTCACGGCCTCGGCGACGGGGAAGACCTCGAACCCGTCCCCGCTCGCCTGCTCCCACGACCGGCCGGGCCGCAGACCGATGATCACGTCCAGGCCCGAGTCGCGCAGGTTCAGGGCCTGGCCCCGTCCCTGGGACCCGTACCCGATCACCGCGATCCGCCTGCCCTGCAGAGCGCCGATGTCGGCGTCCGATTCGTAGTATTTCTGCATCATCTTCGAATCATCCCTGGCCCGAAGCCATATACATATCTAATAAAAGAGAATAAACTGTTTATCTTCATTTTTGGCAGAATACGAGTGCCAAGCGGTTTAGTGTAGAGGCCCGGAGTAATGGAACTACCTGATGTCCAGTCCACCTGCCCCGACATCCGCATCAACCTGACGCGCGTCGGTGTAAAGAACGTCAAGAAACTGGTCGAGGTCTCGCGGAAGAATAAGAGACCCGTCATCTTCATCTCCACGTTCGATATCTTCGTCGACCTGCCCGGCTCGCTCAAGGGCGCGAACCTCTCGCGCAACTTCGAGGCGATCGACGAGGTCCTGCAGAAGGCGATCGAGGGCGACGTCTCGGAGATCGAGCAGCTCTGCAGCGCGGTCGCGCGCGGGCTCCTCGACCGGCACGAGTACGCGGACCGGACCGAGGTGATCATGCGGTCCGAGTTCATGGTCAAGCGCGAGACGCCGGTCTCGAAGACCAGCTGCCACGAGGTCGTCAAGGTCCACGCCCGGGCGATCGCGCAGCGGACCTTCCACGAGCCGATCGTCCGGAAGTCGATCGGGGCGGAGGTGACCGGGATGACTGCGTGCCCGTGCGCCCAGAACATCATGGCCGAGCATGCGGCCCAGGTGCTGCACGACCTCGGCGTCAGCGGCGAGGTCGCGCAGCAGTTCTTCGACCAGGTCCCGATGGCGACCCACAACCAGCGGGGGCGCGGCTTCCTCTGCATCGAGGTCGACGACGACGAGCACGTCGACCTCGAGACGATCATCACGATCCTCAAGGACTCGATGTCGGCGCGGGTGTACCAGCTCCTCAAGCGCGGCGACGAGTCGGCCGTCGTGATGGCCGCGCACAAGAATCCCCGGTTCGTCGAGGACTGCGTGCGCGAGATGGCGAAGAAGGTGCTCGCCTCCTTCGAGCATCTGCCCGGCGACACCCGGATCACGATCAGGCAGACGAACGAGGAGTCGATCCACCAGCACGACGCCTACGCCGAGCGCAAGGCGACGCTGGCCGAGCTCGTGGTCGAGCTCTCGGAGGAGAACGGGAACACGCGTTCGTAACCGCGCATAAAAATTTCACTTTTTTTCACCCGATCCCGGGTCTCGCCATCCGCCGCCGTTCGGGCCGCGCATGCTCACGGGTTCGGCTCGGTCTCCGTTCCGAATTTCGGCGGAAATCGGGCCGTTCGGCAAACGGATACCGCTCCGCCGATAACAGGAGAAAGGTTATATGCGGAGCGAGTACAGGTAAGAGTATACGTACGTCAGTACGTCCGACCGGCCCCACGCAACGGGCCGTCGTTCAGACCCTGTACCGGCTGTCGAACACCGAAATCCCATGAGGAGATTCAATTGTCGAAAGTTATTGAGATATCCCCCACCACACGACATGAGGGACATTCGAAGCTCGTCTTGAAGGTCGATGATCAAGGGATCATCGAGCGCGGTGACTGGCTCTCCATTACGCCGGTCAGAGGCATCGAGCGGCTCGCGGTCGGCAAGACCTACGAGCAGGTGCCGAAGATCGCGTCCCGCGTCTGCGGTATCTGTCCGATCGCCCACACCCTTGCGGCTGTGGAGTCGATGGAGGCCTCGATGGGCGTCTACATTCCAGACGACGCCTATCTGCTCCGCGTGATCCTGCAGTGTGCCAACAAGGCCCACTCGATTGCGCTGCACAACATCCTGACCCTCCCGGACATGTACATCCCCGGGACGGACGTCAAGATCAACCCGTTCACGCCCGAGGAGCCCGTCCGGTCGGTCGCGAAGCGGATCCAGCGGATCCGTGAGATCGGCCAGACCATCGGCGAGATCTCCGGCGGCGAGTGCATCCACCCGATCGAACCCGCGGATCGGCGGCATGTACGAGAGCGTCTCGCCCCGTGCGGTCTCGAAGATGTACGACCTCGCCAAGGAGGGCCTCGCGCTCGCCCGCGACCAGATGGAGTTCATGATCGCGGTGCTGCGCAACTACCAGCGGCGCGACTGGGCCGAGGTCGGCGGCATGCAGGTCGACATCCCCGACACGCTCGGGTACCACAACCAGGGCTACATGGCCACGGACCCGATCTACGGCTCCTCGAGCCTGGACGAGAACCCGAAGTGGGACCCCGCCCGCTGGAACGAGACCCGTCCCTGGGACTGGTACATGGGCGAGATGGAGATCACGGACGACTACCCGAGCTACCCGATCGGCGGCACCACCCCGAAGGGCGCGAAGGCCTGGCCCCAGATGGAGGCCTGCACGGGCGTCCCGCTCTACGACGGCCAGCCCGTCGAGGTCGGCCCCCGCGCCCGTCTCGCGACCTTCAAGGGCTACGACGAGAAGGGCACCATCGGCCAGCAGATCGCCCGGCAGATGGAGTACACGGACTGCTTCTACAAGATCATCGAGTGCCTGGACGCCTACAACCCGGCGGCGCCGGTGCTCGCGGACGAGATCCCGCAGGGCGACGGCTCGCTCGGCTGGGCAGCGAACGAGGCCCCGCGTGGCTCGGACGTCCACCTCGCCCGTGTCAAGGACGGCCGCGTCCAGTCCTTCTCGATGCTTGTACCGACCACCTGGAACTTCCCGACCTGCAGCCGCGCCCTCACCGGTGCACCGTGGCAGCTGGCTGAGGTCGTGATGCGCGGATACGACCCCTGTGTCTCGTGCGCGACGCACATGATCGTCGTGGACGAGAAGAACAGGCTCGTGGCGGAAAAGCTGATCCAGTAGGTCTGGTAAATGCTGTTCCCACGGATCGTGGTGGCGGGGTGCGGCAACCCCCTCTTCGCGGACGACGGCTTCGGCCCGGCCGTGATCGAGGCGCTGCAGGAGGTCGACCTGCCCGGCGACGTCAAGGTGATTGACGCCGGGCTCGGCGGCCCCCACTTTGTCTTTACCCTGCTCGATCCCGAGGTCACCGAGCGGCTGATCATTATCGACTGCGCGGACTTCGGGGGAGAACCCGGCCAGCTCGCGCGGCTGAAGGTGGAGGACCTGCCTCCGGGCGCCTATCGCGACGCCCATTCGTGGGACCTCGCCGAGCCGCTGCAGCGGATCAAGGACCGGGTCGAGATCACGATCATCGGGTGCCAGCCCGGACGCGTCAGCGCGCCAGAGTTCGAAATGGGGCTCTCTGAAGAGGTTGAAGCGGCGGTACCGAGAACGGTAGCGCTCATACTCAACGAGATCGGAGTCGAGAATGGGATTCTTTGACAAGATCCTCGCCATCTTCAAGAAGAAGGACGTCGCGGTGGATACGCCGCAGACGGATGCCCCGAAACCAATAGCGCCGGGCGCCCCCCCCACGGGAGCGATTCCGGCCGAACGTGCACCGGTGGTGGAGGAGCAGAAGACTGCCATCCCCCCTGATGAGAAGGTACCGACAACGGCACAATCCGAAAGAAAGGAGGTAAAACCTGTGTCTGACAAAATTACCGCCGGCCACGTGCACATGAGTGGATGCACGGGCTGCGAGGTTGCTATAGCTGATAACTACGAGGGGCTTCTGACCCTGCTCGACAAGTACGTCGACTGGGTCTACGACCTGACCCTCGCCGATGTCCGCCACATCCCCGAGATGGATGTCGCGCTCGTCGAGGGCTCGGTCTGCATCAACGACCACCTCTCGGTCGAGGAGATCCGCGAGACCCGCGCGAAGTCGAAGATCGTCGTGGCGCTCGGCGCCTGCGCCTGCTCGGGCAACATCACGCGCTTTGCGCGCGGTGGCCAGCAGAACCAGCCCCAGCACGAGTCGTTCGTCGCCATCGGCGACCTGATCGACGTCGACGTCTACATCCCCGGATGCGCGCCGACTCCCCAGATGATCAAGAATGTCTGCGTCGCCGCCTATCTCCTGCTCAAGGGGAACGACGACCAGAAGGCGCTGGCCGGGGCATACCTCAAGCCGCTGATGGCCGTCGCGAAGTGCGACCCGGCCCCGACGGGCTGCGGCCACGCCTGCGGCTGCGACCTGATCGTCGGCGTGATCAACCAGGGCCTCTGCATGGCCTGCGGCGCCTGCGCCGCGTCCTGCCCGGTCCGCGCGATCACGATGCAGTACGGCAAGCCCAACATCGACCGCGAACTCTGCATCAAGTGCGGGGCCTGCTTCAACCAGTGCCCGCGCAGCTGGTACTCGTTCGATGTGGTGAACCAGTACGAGGCGATCATGGAGACGATCGACGCCGCGATGGCGCCCTGAGGTGACGAGAATGGTTCAGGACAATTTCCTTGGAAACTACACATCCTGTGTCGCCGCGCGCAGCACCAACCGGGGCATCCTTGCGGGATCACAGGACGGCGGAATCGCGACGGGTACGCTCGCGTTTGCGCTCGAAGAGGGGATCATCGACGGCGCCATCGTCTCGGTGGTTGACCCCTCGGAGCCGTGGAAGCCGGTGCCGATCGTGGCCACGAGCCCCGAAGAGCTCTACATGGCCCGCGGCACGAAGTACAGCCTCTCGCCGAACCTCTCCCTGATCAAGGAGGCGACGCGGAGCTACGGTCTCGACAGAGTCGGCATCGTCGGTGTCCCCTGCCAGATGCAGGGCCTGCGCAAGGGCCAGCTCTACCCGGTCGGCCTCCGCGACGTCCCCGACAAGATCGCGCTGGCGGTCGGGATCTTCTGCATGGAGAACTTCCCGTACCAGTCGATCATCCAGCTCGTCGAGGACCACGGGAACACGAAGCTCGAGAACGTGGTCAAGCTCGACATCGGCAAGGGCAAGTTCTGGATCTACACCGAGCGCGGTGCGGTCGTCCAGCTCCCCCTGAAGATCACGCACAAGTACGAGCAGCCCGGCTGCCACGTCTGCCTCGACTACGTCGCGAACCTCGCGGACATCTCGACCGGCTCGGTCGGAACGCCCGACGGCTGGTCCACGGTCTTCGTCCGCTCGAAGAAGGGCAACGACGTCTGGGCAAAGGCGATGGCCGCCGGTGTCTTCGAGACGAAGGCGATCGAGGAGGTCAAGCCCGGCCTCGAGCTCGTCACGAAGCTCGCGACCGAGAAGATCACCAAGAACCGCAAGTCCCTCGAAGAGCGCGCCAAGTTCGGCGTCGGCAAGGGCCTGCGGAACCCCTACATCTAATCCTTTTTTCCCTTCCGTTCGCGCTCACCGACGGGACGCGCCGTCGGCGATGCACATATCCGATCCGTTCGACAATACTCTACCGATGAGGGTCCTCGCGATCGGCCTCGGGGGTGCGGGCGGACGGCTCGCGGACGCGCTCTACCGCAGGGACCGGGCGGGAAAGGTCTCGTGCGTCGAGGCCGCCGCGATCGATACGGACGCCCAGGCGCTCAGGCAGCTCTCGGCGATCACCGAGGAGCACCGGCTCTACTACCCGCCGGTCGGGCCGGGTGCGATCGACCTCGAGCAGATCCTCTTCCACCTGAAACGGCAGGACGCGTCCGGTGTGGACGCGCTCCTGCTCTGCATCGGCGCCGGGGGCGAGACGGCCACGGTCGCCGCGGCGCTCGTGGACGCATTGAAGGCCGGTTTCGCGGAGCCCGTGCTCGTGCTCGCGGCCCTTCCCCAGCGCTCCGAGGGGCAGCGGATCGCGACGCAGGCCGCCGAGGCGCTCGACGCCCTGCTGCCGCGGGCCGATGCGATCCTCCTCTTCGACAACGAGACCTTCGCGGCCCGGAGGCCCGCCGGCGCACGGGACCCCTCGCCGACGCTCTACGCGGCCCTGAACGCCGAGGCCGCGAAAAGGATCGGGCTTCTGCTCCGGGCCGGCGAGGCCGGCCGGGAGGCCGCGCAGGTCGTGGTCGACGCGGGCGAGGTGCTCGGGACGCTCTCGGGCCAGGGGTTCGCCGCGGTCGGATACGCGTTCGAGCCGCTCCGCGAGCACTGGCTCGCCCGGCTGATCGGCCGGCCGGTGCCGTTCTTGTCGAAGGGCGATCCGTACGACGGGGCGACCCGGATCGTCGAGCTCGCGAAGAAGGCCTGCTACGAGGAGGTCTCGGTCCCGTGCGACCTGACCGGAGCGAGAAAGGCGCTGCTGCTCGTGGCCGGGCCCTCGCACGAGCTCTCGATGAAGGGGTTCACGACCGTGCAGAAGCTGGCTCGATCGGACGATCGCCGGGTTCGAGCTCCGATCGGGCGACTACCCGGTCGACGCGGGGCGGGTCGGCGTGGTCGTCCTCCTGGCCGGGCTCGAGAACGTCCCGCGAGTGACCGAGCTCCGGGAGGCGGCCGAGCGCGAACGCCGCCCGGTCCAGATCGACCGGGTAGACCCGTACGACGCCGGTATCTGAGATCGGACTCCGGCGCCTTCTCTCCTTCCCTCGATGCTGCGACGGCGATCGCTGCTCCCGTTCCGGCCGGCGTCACCGTTCGAAACGGGGGCCGCGAACGCGCTGCTCGACGCCGCCGCCGACGTCTCGGTCCGCTCTCGCTCACCGCCGTGTCGTCCGTAGGGCCGTGTCCGGCGGGGCCCTTCCGCCTCGTCGTCCTCGATCAGAGGGCGGCGCGAGGCCCGCTCGAGCCGCTCCAGGCTCGAGAGCAGGTCCTCGTCCGAGCGTGAACGCCCCCGTCCGCTCGACTTGATCCCTCTCGCCGAGAGACTGTGCTGGTACGACGTTCCTCCGCGGGTGCGGCGCGCCGCGGCAGTCTTCGTCTCCGTCAGGCGCTCGTCCGCACCTGCCTCCGTTCTCTGCGGATCAATCTCCAGCGGACTCACCTCGCAGTATCCTGGCCGCGCCCGAGCTGACTGTGGCGGGACCCGGGGCCGTCGCCGGGAAGGGCATTGTCGTCGTACTCGTCGCGGGCGCCCTGAAGTGCCGCGGCTGCCGGAGGTGCCGAGATCGTCGGCCATCCCCGACGCTCAGCCCCGGGCCGGTGCCCTCGGTGCGCCGCGTCTCTCCCGGCGGCGTCGGGTTCGCCGGGTGATGGGTGTCGCCGCCCGGCCCGACTGCGGTCCATCCCTCGCCCGGCGGTGCGGTACGATCCGCAGAAATATGTCTTATTTCAGCTTTATTAGATCTTTTACGGTTCATTGGAGCCTCCTGAAGGGGAGAGGCGCGCGTCCGTAATAAGGATTGCGTGCAGATGCAGTCGAAACAGGGCAAAGAGGTCGCCGTTGGAAAAATGGAAATGCCCGGGCGCTCAGCGGATCATCCAGGAGCGGGACGCGCCCGACGATCTGCCCGGGCCATCGTCTCGTCCCGATCGGTCCTGCACCCACCCGGGCGGGGGATCCGCATCCCGAATCCGTCCGTCGCGGAGGTCGTTACCGGGCCCGCGCTCCGCAGAAGGACCTCCATCGGCCGAACCGGTGCGGGCGTCCGTGGCCGAAACGAGATCAGTGTCGTTCCTCCCGTGGCGGAGGCGACGGGTGTCCCGTCCCACCTCCGCGTGCAGAAATGCATCGCCGGCGATGGACGCTCCATCTGTTGGGTCGGACGGCAGGGCAGTTCTGGAGAGAACTGCCAGGGATTCCGGAGCATGATACGTATGTGTATGTCTCATCGATCTCACGATCCACTGGGATCTTGGCTGTGACGACTGGCGATCGAACGTCGAGTCGAACCGGGACATCGCGACCACGGTCGAAAAAGGTGATGGTCCAAGGCTTCAGCGATTCATCTCGGTCTGGGACGATCCCGACTTCCCGCCCGTCCGGGACTGGCCCGAGGACATTCCACCGGTCGAGGACTGACCCCCGCTCTCCCCGCCCCACGCCGAGGAGCGCTCGCGGTCGGTCATCGCGCATTCGCGGTCGTACATGGCCCGCTCGCGGTCGCTCATGCCGCGCTCGCGTTCGGACATGCCGCGCTCGCGCTCGCTCATCCCCTGTTCGCGGTCGCAGAGGCCCTTGGCGTAATCGCTGGTCCCGCGGCTCATTCCCGTGAGGTCGGCCGGCTCCGCCCATGCTCTCCTGCATCCCGGAGCTGCCCCGGGTCGTGGTCTCACGGCCGGTCTGGGAGCCAGCCTGTTGGCTCGAGCTGCCGCGCATCGTGGTCTCGGTCGGGTTCGTGTTCTGCCCGGCCATAGCCGACTCGCGCGTCTCCTGGGTCTTCTTGTTCACGTCCGCCATGTTGCTCACCGCGTGTTCCTGGTCCGATACTCTTCGTAATCGGTCGCACCCATGCCCTTGCCCATGACCTTGGACTGCCGCTCGCGCAGACCCTGCTCGCGGGTCCGGAGCTGCTCGTCACGCTCCCTGAGGGACTTCTCCCGCTCGCCCAGGTTCTGCTGTCGGGCGTGGAGGTCCTCCTCGCGCATCTGGATCTCGGGATCGCCCTCTTCGCGAGCCTCGCGGAGCATCGCGGAAGCCTGCCACATGCCGGCCTCCTCGCTCTCCTGCTCGCCTCGCCCGTGGGTCACCCGACGCCATCTGCCCCTGGCTTCGCCCGCTCTGTCCGCCCTCGGCCCTGCATACCCGGCACTGTCCCCTGTCCCTTCCGGAGCATCGCGGAGGTCTGTCGCATGCCGGCCTCCTCACTCTCTGCTCCCCGGCTCTGGCCTTGGTCCCGGCCGATCCGCCGGTCGTTGACCCCGACGAGCCAGTGGACTGGCCCTTCTTCTGGTCCTGCATTCCCAAACTCACCGGAGGCTGGAGAGCTCTCGGACGATTTAAATTTTGTCCCATTTCGTTCTAATTGGTCCTCTTAAGTTGACGTGATGGACGGGATTACTTTCGATCCTCCTGCTGGATGCTCTTGCCGACCTTGCGGCCCTCGCCTCCGGTCCGCTGCTCCCGGTTCGGGTCGGGCTCGGTCGGAACCCGGCTCCGGCGGTCGTCCGCCGGAGCGGTCTGCTGATCCTGCTTCCGTCTGCATTCGGAACTCACCTGACCGCAGACGCGCTCTCCGACGAGATAGATTTTGCCCCGCCTCACCGGGGGCAATCGGAAAAAGGGGAAAGAAGGTCTTTAGGACTTGTCCTTGCGGCCCGACCCGGAGGTCCCTGGCGCGCCCTTGCTCCCGCCCTCCTTGCTCTCACCCGACTTCGCCATGTCCTTCCAGGTCTTGGCGTCCTTCTCGGCGTAGATGCCCGACTGGTTCATGGGCCGGACATCCTTCTTGAAGTCCGTGCCCTGCTTGGCCACGGAGGGTCCGGTCCCGCCCTCCTTCTCGAAGACGCCGAACCGCGACTTGTCCATGGACATGTCCGAGGAGTCCTTGGGGTCCGTCTGGTCCCAGTACCCGGCGTCGGGCTTCTCGCCCATCCCCTCGGTCGGGAGTGCGCTCCGCTCGTTCATCCCCATGCCCTCGCGCTCCTCGGCGGCCCGGCGGGTGTTCTGGTCGGTCTGGATGTTCTTGGTCTTCGAGAGGCTCTTGTCGTGTCCGCTCTGTTCTTCGGTCATGGAATCCACCGGACCAAGAAGAGAGACAAAGAGATATAAACGTATCCGTCATGGGGCGTTTTCGGGACCTGCGCGGATATCATAGGCCGCATGCCACCGGCCCGGCGAATACGACCGCACCCGGCGCTCGAGCACCTCGGCGACAGGGAACGGTTCGAGCGCGGAGAGGGCCTCGCCCTCGGCGGACTGGAGGTGGTAGAGGTGGATCGTCCCGCCGGGCCGGCAGAGTGCAAATGCCGCAGGGAGGAACGGGAGGGGTGAGAGCGGCAGGTTCATGACCACGCGGTCGAAACGGCGGGTGAAGATACCGGGAAGGCGGGCCGCGTCCGCAAGGACCGGGAGCACGTTGGCGATCCGGTTCCTCCGGCAGTTCTCGATCATGGCCGCGACCGCCGCGGGGTTGATGTCCGAGGCCGCGACAGACCGCGCGGCCCGAGCGAGCGTCAGGGCGAACGGGCCGGCGCCGGCGAACATATCGAGCACCCGTTCGCCGGGCACCACGAGCCCGGCGAGGCGCTGCCGCTCGGTCGAGAGGCGGGCCGAGAAGTAGACCTCGGCCAGGTCGACGCGGAAGACGAGGCCGTGCTCGCGGACCTCCGTCACGGTCGTCGGCTCGCCCGCGAGCACGGAGAAGCGGCGCGTCCGGTACGGTCCCTCGACGTGCCCCTCGGGTGCCACCACGGTCCGGATCGACGGGCGGGCCGAGAGCAGAAGCCGTGCCGCCTCCGGGTCGGGCTCGGACAGGATCGCAATACCACCCACGAGCTCATGGCGGGGCAGCTCCGGGCGCGGCGCAAGGTAACTGAACGACGCGCGGATCGCGCCCTCAACCGGCTCGAGGACCGGGAACAGGAGCCGATCCCCCTCCGCCCTGACCTTCAGGGAGCGGTCGAGGAGCTCACGCTCGAGGAGCCGGCGCCGGCAGACCTCCCCGTCCTCCCGCGCCACCGCGACCGCCCAGCTCTCGCGCTCCCCCATGCCTCATCATCTCCGGCGCCCATTACTCTGGTATGGACGAGTACCTGGAGAAGCTTCGGAGCGGGGCACTTAAACTCTATGCACTCGAGCAGGAGCTCCCGGCGAAGGAGGCCGTCGCGGTCCGCCGCGCGTACATCGAGGCCGAGACCGGGACCGCGCTCCCGACGCTCGGGGCTTTTGCGATCTCCCCCGAACGGGTCACGCGGCGGAACTGCGAGAATATGATCGGCGCGGTCCAGGTCCCGGTCGGCGTCGCGGGCCCGCTCCGGGTCCGCGGCGAGCACGCGGACGGGAGCTACTGGCTTCCGCTCGCGACCACCGAGGGGGCGCTCGTCGCCTCGGTCAACCGGGGATGCGCCGCTATCACCAGGGCCGGCGGCGCCGAGGTCCGGATCTTCGCCGATCGGATGACCCGGGCACCGGTCTTCGCGGCCAGGTCGGTCGCGCACGCCGCCGAGATCGTCCGCTGGGTCGAGGCGCACTTCGCCGAGCTCCGGGCGGCGGCCGGCGCGACCACGCACCACGGCCGGCTCGTCGGCGCGACCTGCTCGGTCGCCGGGACCTCGGTCTTCGTCCGGCTCGAGTACACGACAGGGGACGCGATGGGCATGAACATGGTCACGATCGCCTCAGAGGCCGTTGCTGCCGTGGTCGAGTGCGAGACCGGCGCCCGGCTCGTCGCGCTCTCGGGCAACCTCTGCACGGACAAGAAGCCCGCCGCCGTCAACGCGGTCTCGGGACGGGGGCGCACGGTCGCGGCCGGCGTCCTCCTCTCCGACGACCTGATCCGGGACGTCCTCAAGACCGACGCTGCGAGCCTCGTCGAGGTCAACACCCGGAAGAACCTGGTCGGCTCGGCCCGCGCCGGCTCGCTCGGCTTCAACGCGCACGCGGCGAATGTGATCGCGGCCCTCTTCATCGCCTGCGGCCAGGACCCGGCCCACGTGGTCGAGGGATCGCTCGCGGTCACGACCGTGGACCCGGTCCCGGGCGGGGCGTACGTCGCGGTCACGCTCCCTGCGCTCCCGCTCGGCACAGTCGGGGGCGGCACCGCGATCGAGACCCAGGCAGAGTGCCTGAGGCTCCTCGGCGTCGCGGGCGGCGGCGACCCGCCGGGCGAGCACGCGAAGGCCTTTGCGGAGATCGTCGCGGCCGGCGTTCTCGCGGGGGAGCTCTCCCTCGTCGCGGCTCAGGCGGCCCAGCACCTCGCCCGGGCCCACGCGACCCTCGGGCGGGGCTAATTGAACCAGCGCATCATCATGTGCGCGTCCTCGCCGTTCGCGTAGTACCCGGGGATGGTGAAGACGTCGCAGTAACCGCATCGGCGGTAGAAGGCCTGGGCGGCCAGATTCGAGGCGCGGACCTCGAGCTGGACGGCCGAGGCCCCCGCAACCAGGAACTGCTGTTCGGCCCTGGCGACGAGCTGGCGCCCGACCCCGCGCTTCCGGAAGCCCGGCGCAACCGCGAAGTTGCAGATGTGGCCGTAGATCTGCTCGCCCGTATCCTCGCAGGCCCCGGCAAGAAATCCGGCCATGGAGCACCCGGCCTGGGCCACGAAGAAGAAGTCCCCGCAGTAATCGAGGATCCAGGCGAGCGTGGACTCGTCCCAGGGGTCGGGAAACGAGACCCGTTCGATCGCCGCGATCCCGGGAAGGTCGTGGACCCGGGCCCGGTGGATCTGGAGCGGCTCCGCCATCATCGTCCAGTCAGGTTGGCCGATCCCCCATATGATAGTTGGGATCGGACCCGAGCACGGGCTTTTTGTTCGCGTACGCCCCAGAGTACGGGAAGTCATGGTGCAGATCCATCCGTTCGCCGGTGTCCGGCCCGCCCCGGCCTGCGCGCAGGCGATCCCGTCGGTCCCGTACGACGTCGTCTCGGCCGCCGAAGCCCGGGCGGTCCTCGCGGAGAACCCGCTCTCGTTCCTCTCGGTGATCCGCTCGGACGTGGACCTTCCGGGCGTGAAGCCCGATGACGATCGGGTCTACGCACTGGCGGGCGAACGGTTCCGCGCCCTGCTCGCGGACGGACTCATGCTCCAGGACCCGTCGCCGGGGTTCTACGTCTACGAGGTTTCGACCTCCGAACGGAGTTTCGTCGGCATCGTCGCCTGCGTCGAGGCCGGCGACTACGAGTCCGGCCTGATCCGACGGCACGAGCAGACCCGGTACGACAAGGAGCGGGACCGTACACGCCACATCGAGGCCGTGAACGCGAACACGGGCCTCGTCTTCCTCCTCTACCGCGACCCGGGGGGCCTGCACGCCCGGCTCGAGCAGGCTCGCACGGCACCTGCCGGCGTCGACCGAGGTCGCGACGGATTCGGGGATGCGCCACCGCCTGCACCGCGTCGACGACCCGTCGGCGATCGAGGCCCTTGAGAGAGCGTTCGGCGCGGTCGACGCGCTCTACATCGCCGACGGCCACCACCGGGCGAAGTCAGCGGTCGCCGTCGCCGAGTCCCGGCGCGCCTCGGGGACCGCCTCGGCCGAGTCGGAGCGGTTCATGGCCGTCCTCTTCGCCCACGAACACGTCCGACTCCACGGGTACTCGCGGCTCGTGACCGACCTCGGTTCGCTCACGCCCGAGGCGTGCCTCCGCGCGCTCCGGGCGCTCGGCTCGGTCGAGCCGATCGACGGGGTCGACGAACACGGGTTCCACATCCCGCCGCGCACGCGGGCCACCGGGGACCGGCGCGTCCTCCACATGTACCTCCCCGGTCAGTGGTACGAGCTCTCGTTCCCGCGCGAGCAGGACGAGGGCCTGATCCGCGGGCTCGACGTCCAGTTTCTGCAGGACCGGGTCCTCGACTCCATCCTCGGGATCTCGGACCCGCGCGGCGATCCGCGCCTTCACTACCTCGGCGGCGCCAAGCCGCTGACCCGGCTGACCGAGGCCGTCGACTCGGGCGAGTTCGCCGTCGCGTTCGCACTCCAGCCCCTTCCGATCGCGACCGTGCTCGACTGCGCCGACGCCGGGCTCGTGATGCCGCCCAAGTCGACCTGGTTCGAGCCGAAGGTCCTCTCGGGCTTCGTGGTCCACCTGCTCGACTGATCCCCTTTTATCCGCTCCTCAGGCGCACGCTCTCTGCATGATCAGCATCGCCCTCCCCAAGGGCTCGCTCGAGGAGCAGACCCTCGCGCTCTTTCGCGAGGCCGACCTCGCCGTCCGCCGGACCGATCGCGACTACAGCCCGACGATCCGTGACGACCGGATCGGCAAGGTCACGATCCTGCGGCCGCAGGAGATCCCGCAGTACGTCGCGATGGGCTACTTCGACCTCGGGATCTCGGGGCTCGACTGGGTCCACGAGACCGGGGCCGACGTGGTCGAGGTCGCGAAGCTCAACTACTCCAAGACCGGCGAGGGGACGGTCCGGATCGTGGTCGCGGTTCATACGTCGGATCCGGCCGACGCGGTCCAGGCGATCCGGCCCGGGGCCCGGGTCACGACCGAGTATCCCCGCCTGACCGAACGGTTCTTCGCCGGGCTCGGCGTCGACGTCCGCCTCTTCCCGTCGTACGGCGCCTCGGAGGCGAAGGTCCCCGACCTGATGGACGTCGTGGTCGACCTGACCGAGACCGGGACCACGCTCCGCAAGAACGGCCTGAAGATCGTCGGCCAGATCATGGAGTCGTACACGGTGATCGTCGCGAACCGCGAGGCCTGGGCCGACCCCGAGCGGCGGCGGGCGATCGACGAGATCACGACCCTGCTCCTCGGCGTGCTCGACGCCCGGAGCCGCACCCTTCTCTCGATGAACGTCCCGGCGGGCTCGGTCGACGCGGTGATGGCCGCTTTGCCCGCGCTCAAGCGCCCGACGGTCTCGGCGCTCTTCGGGATCGACTACTTCTCGGTCGAGACGGTCGTGCAGAAGTCGGAGGTGAACCGGCTGATCCCGCTGCTGAAGGCGGCCGGCGCCGAGGACATCCTCGAACTCTCGATCGCGAAGATCATCCGCTGATAGCGATCTCCTTAAACCGCGACCGCTCCGATATATGCGCATGGAGATCGCCATCGTCGGGGCCTCGGGGTACGCAGGCGGCGACCTTGTCCGCCTGCTCGCCTCCCACTCCTCGGCCGAGGTGACCGTCGCGACCTCGCGGCGGCACGACGGCATTCCGCTCACGCGCGTCCATCCCCAGCTGACCGGCTTCACGGAGATCGCGTTCACGAACCCGGCCGTCGATGCCATCGACGCGGACTTCGCGTTCCTCGCCGTGCCGCACACGGCCGCGATGCAGTACGTTCGCCCGCTCCTCGACCGCGGTATCCGGGTGGTCGACCTCTCCGCCGACTACCGCCTCCCGAAGGCTATCTTCGAGGCGGTCTACGAGGTCGAGCATTCGGCCTGGTTCGCGGCCCCGTACGGGATCCCCGAGCTCCATCGCGATGCGATCGTCGGGGCGAGCTTCGTCTCGAACCCGGGCTGCTTCCCCACCGGGGCGACGCTCGCGGCGGCCCCGCTCGCCCGCATTGCCGAGACGGTGATCTACGACTCGAAGACCGGGGTCTCGGGGGCCGGGGACAACCCGTCGGCCGTGACCCATTACCCGAACGTGGGCGACACGTGTACGGCGTACAAGTGGACGAACCACCGTCATCTGGCCGAGATGCGGCAGGAGCTCGCGGCCCTCGGCTCGCTGGCGCGCTGCTACTTCACGCCCCACCTCCTCCCGGTCAACCGCGGGATCCTGACAACGGCCCACGTGCTGCTCTCGGAGCCGATGGAGCAGGAGGCGGTCGAGGCGCTCTACCGGGACTTCTACAAGGACGAGCCGTTCGTCCGGTACCAGCGGCCGAGTCTCTCGTCCGTCCGGGGCTCGAACTTCTGCGATCTCGCGGTCGAGGTGGCCGAGGACCGCGCGGTCGTGGTCTCGGCGATCGACAACCTGGTCAAGGGCGCCGCGGGCCAGGCGATCCAGAACATGAACCTGATGTGCGGCTACCCCGAGGACGACGGGCTCCGCACGCCGGGCGTCGCCCCCTGAGGAAGAACCATGAATGTCAGCGAGATCATGACCCCGGACCCGCTCACGGTCCAGGCGGACGCGAGCGTCCGGGACACAGCACGAATCATGCGGGAGCACCACATCGGCGGACTGCCCGTCCTCAAGGGGACGCAGCTCGTCGGCATGGTGACCGACTCGGACCTGCTCGCCCTGCTCTCGACCCGGCCGCCCTCGGAGGACCTCTGGCTGCCGTCGCCGCTCGAGATCATCGAGGTGCCGATTCGCGAGTTCATCAACTGGGAGAAGACCAAGGCGGCCCTCACCGACATCGGGACCATGCCCGTCAGCCGGGTGATGAGCGAGCCTCCTATCACGATCAGCGGCGATGCCGCGATCGAGGATGCGGCCGCGCTGATGCTCCGGGAGGGGATTGTCCGCCTCCCCGTGATGCGCGATGCCGAGCTCGTCGGGATCGTGACCCGTTCGGACATCGTCCAGGGACTGGCGACCAGGCGGGAGCCCGCGGTATGAGGTCGATCTGCGCGATCGAGGGGGTCGAGGCGGCAGGCGTCAGGGAGGGCAAGTACGGTCTCGCCCTGATCCGGGCCGAGGGGACTGCGGCCGGCGTCTTCACCTCGAACCTTGTCCGCGCGGCTCCGATCGGGCTGATGATGGACCGGATCCGGCGAGGCCGGCTCGGGGGTATCATCGCGAACTCGGGCTGCGCGAACGCCCACACGGGCCGGCGCGGGCTCGAGGACGCGGCCGCGATGGGCGTGCTCGGTGCAAGCGCGCTCGGCATCGACGAGCGCGAGATCGGCGTGGCCTCGACCGGCGTGATCGGCCGGTACCTCGACCTCCCCCGAATCGAACGGCAGGCGGCCGGTATGGCCGGCTCGCTCGCAGGCTCCGACGGGGCCGAGGCCGATGCAGCCCGGGCGATCATGACGACCGATCTCGTCGAGAAGCATGCGCTCATCCGCGGCGACGGCTTCTCGGTGGCGGGCATCTGCAAGGGCTCGGGCATGATCGCGCCGAACATGGGGACCATGCTCGCGTTCATCTACACCGACGCCGCGGTCGAGCAGCCGATCCTCTCGGCCGCCCTGCGGCTCGCCGCGGATCGGTCCTTCAACCGGGTCGTCGTGGACGGCGACACCTCCACGAACGACGTCGCGTTCCTGACGGCGACCGGGGCCGCGGGCAGGGTCGCGCCGAACGCGTTCGAGCGGGCGCTCGAGGCCTGCTGCCGCGCGCTCGCGATCCAGATCGCGGCCGACGGCGAGGGCGCGACCAAGCTGATCGAGATGACCGTGACCGGTGCGCCCGAGGAGGAGGATGCGGCCGCCGTGGCCCGGACAATCGTCGGATCGCCGCTCGTCAAGACCGCGGTCTACGGCGAGGACCCGAACTGGGGCCGGATCGTGGCGGCCGCAGGCCGGGCCGGGGTCGAGTTCGACCCGTACGCGGTCTCGCTCTCGATCGGCGAGGGGGACGGGGCCGTACCGCTGGTGGCCCGCGGCGAGATCGTGGTCGACCTCGCCCGCGCAAAGGCCGCGATGGCCGGAAAGCGAATCGTCTTCACCCTCGACCTCGCGGCCGGCGAGGGCGAGGCAACGGCCTGGGGCTGCGATCTCACCGAGCGCTACGTCGAGATCAACGGGAAGTACACGACATGAGACAGGTCGAAATCCTGACGGAGGCCCTGCCCTACATCAAGCAGTTCCGGGGCACGATCATGGTGATCAAGCTCGGGGGCCATGCGATGGTCGATCCGGCGGTTCTCGAGGCCGCGATCCGGGACGTGGTGCTCCTGCACTACATCGGCATTCGTGTGGTCCTCGTCCACGGCGGCGGTCCCGAGATCACGGAGAAGATGAAGGCGCTCGGCAAGGAGCCGAAGTTCGTCGCAGGCCTTCGGGTCACGGACGAGGACACGCTCGAGGTCGCGCAGATGGTGCTGGTCGGCAAGATCTCGTCGAACATCGTCTCGCTCCTCGAGAAGTGCGGCGCGCACGGCGTCGGCCTCTCCGGGAACGACGGCGGCCTCCTGGTCGCGCGGCGCATGGGCCCGCAGCTCGTCCGGGTGGGTGACCATGACGAGCACGTGGATCTCGGGCACGTCGGCGAGGTCCAGGTGGTCGACCCGGCGCTCCTCTCGACCCTGCTCAGTGCCGGGTACATCCCCGTCGTCGCCCCGATCGCGATCGACCGCGACGGCAACTCGCTCAACATCAACGCGGACACGGCGGCCGCGATGATCGCGGTCGCGCTGAAGGCCTACAAGCTGATCAACATGACCGACGTGGACGGGGTCATGGACCGGGACCGCACGAAGGTCTACCGCCGCCTTTCTATGGAGGAGGCCCTCGCGATGATCGGCTCGGGGGCCGTCGCAGGCGGGATGATCCCGAAGGTCGAGGGGATGTGCCGCGCGCTCGAGTCCGGCGTCCAGTTCGCGCACATCCTCAACGGCAACACCGAGCACACCCTCCTCCTCGAGCTCTTCACCCGCGACGGGGTCGGGACGATGATCTTCGCGTAAGACTCAGGACCGGGCTGGCCCCGTTTTTCTGTCGCGCGAGCGTCCCGATTGGACCGTTGATCTCATCCCGCAAGGACAGACCTGGGGTCAGGGTTTCGGTCCTCCCGCTTCATTCGGAAAACCTTATCCGATCACGGGAATAATACGCGGTCAATCATGGGGTTGTGAGGGTCCGCTCGAGGTTGCGAGCAATCGTCATCGCCACGCTGGTCGCCGTCTTTCTCCTCGTCCCGCCCGCAATCGCCACGATGACCGCGGACTTCACCGCCGTCCCGTCTGATGGCGGGGCACCGCTCACGGTCACGTTCACGGACCACTCATCGAGCGACATCTTCGACCACGTGGAACGGTGGGTCTGGTCGTTCGGCGACGGCTCCACATCGAACCTCCGGAATCCGACCCACATCTTCGCCCAGACCGGATCCTTCACAGTACAGCTCGTGGCTACGGCGAATGCCGGCTCCGATGAGTTCGCGGAATCGGGGTCTGTGGAAAAGACGATCGTTGTCAGAACCCCGACAACCAGGATCGTACCCACGCCTGTTCTTATCCTCTCGCCGTCGTCTGGCCGCGTCGGCACATTGGTCACGGTGACCGGACGATCGTTCAACACCTTTGGCGAGGAGTTTCCGAAAGCAGTCATCACATTCAACGACGACAGGGTGGTTCCCGATATTGTCTGGATCACAGATGGCGGGTTTACGACCTCGTTCACCATCCCTGCCAGAGCTCCTCCGGGATCGTATACGATTCGGGCCAGCGGGCCGTCGAACGCGGCGACGGCCACATTCACCGTGGTCTCTCCAAATACCACCACACCCACACCAACGCCCCCGCCGAATCCGCCGTCCCCGCCGACGCTGATCCTGTACCCAATCTCGACACCGCCCTTCACGGTCACGGTCGACGGGACGGCGACGGCCAACGCGGGTACCACGATCAGCCGGATCAGCTGGAACTGGGGCGACGGGTCTATCGAGGACCACGCGGTCCCGAACACCCACACCTACGCCGCGAGCGGGTCGTACACGATCACGGTCACGGCATTCCAGAGCGACGGACAGTCCACGGCCCGGTCGATGACGGTCTTCGTCAGCGGCCCGACGCCGACCTCGACGGTGGTGTCGGTCACGTCGACCACGCTGCCGGCAACCCCCACGGTCACCGCGACGACCGTCTCGCCCACGGTGACCGTATCGACCGTCACATCCACCGTGACGACAGTCCCGCCTACGGTGACAGTCGCCACGATCACCCCAACCCCGACACCTGACGACGGAGATGGAGCGTTCCCGTGGTGGCTTATCGCGATCGTCGCCGTTGGCCTGCTGGCCGGCGGCGTCGCGGTCGCGGCGCGGGCCGTCAGGCCGCCCGCACCCCCCGATAATCCGTCGGTGCCGGGCCTGACGATCGAGGCGCGCGGCGGACTTCGGAGACCGGGCGTGGAGGAGGAGCAGAGCAGCGACGGAAGGATCGAGATCGAGGTGCGGGGAGGGATGCGGCATGAGCGATAAAAAGCAGGCGGATCAGGTGCGGCAGCAGGAGCCGTTCGACCGGGCGGAGCTCGCGGCAGAGATCGCGGGCGGGGTGCAGGAGAAGGGGGAGGCCGAGCTCTCCGGCGTGGCCAAGTACTACCGGATGGCCGGCCTTCCGGCGAAGAAGGCCCTCGAGATGGCCGCCCAGCAGGCCGCGGACATCATGGTTCGGCGCCTGACGCAGGGCATGATCTCCGCTACGGTCGAGGCGATGGATAGCGGGGGCGGCACGGGGGCGAAGTCGTTCAAGGTCGGCCCGGCCAGACCGATCCGCGTGCCGCTCGAACCGTGGTATTACACCTGCGAGTTCGTGGTCCGTGCGAACGGCTTCGAGATCGCCTGCCCGAAGCTCGACTTCAGGCTGGAGCCGCGGCTCCAGATCCTCGAGGCGGGCCTCCGCCGCTGGCCCGATGGCGGGTACGAGCTGAACCTCGGGAAGGCCCGGTTCGACTGCCGGGTCTACCTCGAACGGCCGGGCGGTGAGATCATGATAGCGGACCCGATGACGAGGGAGATCTCCTTCGCGGAGCCGATCTCGTGGGGCGGCAGCTGGACCCCCGAAGAGGAGAAGCCGGCGTGCCCGTTCGGAGATCCGTCCGCGTGCCCGTATCGGGAGGAGAAACAGGAGGCTTCGTCGCCGAACCCCGGTTGAAACTCAATCAGCCTTTTATCAGCCAATCGTCACTGGATGGACCGGCGGCGGCCCGTCGCCTCCGCCCATTGCAGAATGTGGCGGGCGGTAAGCCCCGCCACACTTTTTTCAGTCGAGGTATCCCCGTCCAGCACCCTCATCCAATCAGGCTCTTGACCGCGGGGATCACGCCGGCCACGACCGTCTTGGCCGTGCCGAATGCCTGCTGGACCTGCTGCTCGCCGACCGGCATGCCGGCCATCCCGAGAATCTCCTGGAGCGTGATCGTCTGGTCCTGCGTGAACGGCACGTTCACGTTCACGATGCCGTAGACGCTGCCGCTCACGGTCCCGGCGACGCGGAACGTCATGCTGCTCTGACCGGCGCGTACCGCGACAAGCGCGGCCTCGAGAAGGGCCTGGTTGTCAAGCGTGACCGGCACCGTCCGGTCGACCGTCTGCCGGCCGGGCAGGGTGAACGGACCGGTCGCCCCCTCGCCGAGCCGCCGCGTTCCCGACGCCTCGACCGCGTAGACCGTGAAGGAGACGTTCTGCAATGGGATGTCGAACGAGTTCGGATTGGTGACGCGGACAAGGACCTGCAGGGTCGTATTCGCGGGCGTCAGCGATCCGATCCGGACGCTGTCGACCACGACCGTGGGCTGCGCGATGCAGCCGGCCGTGCCGACGATCATCAGGATGGCGGCGAGAACAAGGACGGAGATGAGATATCGGGGCATGGGTCATACTCCTGCACGTCCATACCGGAGTGCGGTTGCTGCCCATTAGAAGGGTTTCTACTTAAAAATATTCTCCGGGCATCCGGTACGTGCCGATCCGATGTTCAACGTGGAAAATTTATCTGCGCGCCAGGCAGACCCAGCGGTCGTAGATCGGGTCCCGCTCGTTCTCGAAGACCTCGACCCCGCGCCCGGCCTCGACGATCCAGCCGGCGACGAGTGCTGCCTCCGGTTCGGTCCCGAGCGTTATCATGGCCTCGTCCGAGAGTGCCAGCAGCTGCAGGACGAGCCCGCGCCAGAGTTCGTCGTTGAGCCCGGGGTAGCACTGCCCCATCATCAGGGCGAGCCCGAGCGGAGCCGGCTCGATGTAGTCGGTCGCGAAGGTCCCATCGATCCAGCAGACCTCCTCGGGGAGGAGCCGTCCCTCGGCGAGACCCAGCGCGATCAGGGCCGCGTCGTTGTCGTACGAGAGCGGCTCCATCCCGAGGGATCGGAGCACGGCGGCCCCAACCCCGGACCCGCAGCAGGCGTCGATCGCGCGGATCCCCTCGCGTGCGCCCCAGTGCTCGGCCACGAGGTCCCTGGTCTTCGCGAACCGGTCCGGCGGCAGGTCGTTGGTCGCGGGAAGAACCTCGGCCCGGATCCGGTCCGCAGTAATAGGCGCGGACCGCCCGAGCCCAGGTCTCGCGCGGCTCCTGGTAGATCTCGCCGCCGGTCTCCTCGAAACGCTCGAGCCAGATCACGGACGGCGTCCGGTACAGGAAGGTCGCGGCGTGCCAGGCGTCGTCGTCGCGGAGCGCGATCGCGATCGGGTTCTCCTCCTCGTCCACGAGAAGGCGCCCGTCCGTCACCTCGAGATCCGGTGAAATCGAGGAGTAGAGTTCGTCGGTCAGTTCGGCAAAGCTCGGTTCGACGAACCGGAGATCCGGCACCTCGATCAGTTCTGCGGCCGTCACCATCGCTGTTTCACGTCGCCCTGAGTATGCGCAGGCCCCCGGGAGCCCGCATGGTCCCGTCCACGAGCGCCCGCTCGTGGACGTCGATCGTCCGACCGTCCAGATCGCCGAGGACCCGGGCCCCGGACCCGACCTCGATCGTCCCGCCGCACGCGACCGTGCCGTGGACGACGCTCTCCGGTCCGATCACGACCCGCTCTGCGGCCCGGATCGAGCCGAAGAGGATCGTGTTCCTGCCGACCTCGACGACTCTGCCCCGGACGTTGCCGTGGAGCCGGCAGTCCGAGCCGATCGTCATCTCCCCCGGCACCTCGAGCCGCTCCATGTCGAAGATCGCGCCCGGCGGGACGATGAGCGGCTGCTCAAACGGCGCCTCGTCGCCGCCGAGCACCTCGGTCATGAACCGGTCGACCTCGTCCTCGTGCTCGAAACGGAGCATGGCCATCAGGTAGAGCATGAGGTAGACGATCACCGGGAGCGGGTTGCGGATCTGGATCCAGCCCCGGGCCTCGAACCCCTGCTCGATCTTCACGTTGTCGCCGATGTCGAGGTCGCCCGCGACCGAGAGCCGGCCCGCGATCCGGACGCCCTCGCCGAGGTAGGCATCCTCGTCGGTCCGGACATCCCCGGCGACCTCGGTCCAGTTGCCGATCCGGACGTCGCCCGTGGCCGTCACGGCCCCGTTGACCCTGCAGAACTCGGCCACCACGACCTCGGCGCCCGAGAGGCCGTAGTCGATCCGGCAGCGGTCCCCGACCAGGATGGCGTGCCCCGTCACCAGCATATGCTCCTGGAGCTCGGTTCCGTCGGGGATCGTGCACCGGTCGAGGAGTGCGGGCGCGGTCTCGTCCATCAGCGCTTGCCGTACACTGTTTCAGGCCCCGTATTTATGAGCCTTGCCAATCAGGTCGAGCAGGGTCGGCAGGAGGTCGCGCCCGCGGATTCGGTGGAGGCCGCCCTCGGCGCAGCGGAACTCGTCGTAGTGCTCGACCCTGTCCGGCCTGACCCCCTCGCCATGCACCAGGACCGGGACCGGGTCGGCCGAGTGGTCCATGACCGTGCACGGCGTCGAGTGGTCGCCGCAGACCGCGATCACGGTCTCGGGCAGGTCGAGGAACGGCGCAAGCGCACCGTCGATCCGCTCGATGAAGTCGCGCTTCTGTTCGGCCTTCCCGTCGTGGCCGGACTCGTCCGCGCCCTTGATGTTCAGGAGCACGAACCCGTGGGTCTCGAGCGCGTCCACGACGGCCCGGACCTTGCCCTCGAGGTTCGTGTCGACCGATCCGGTCGCGCCCTCGACGTGGATCGTCTCGAGCCCGACGACCTTCCCGATCCCGGTGATCAGGGTCGCGGCCGCGACCACGGCACCGGAGAGGCCGTAGCGCTCGCCGAACGGCTCGAAGTGCCCCATCCGGCCGGCGCCGCGGAGCAGCACCTCGTTCGCCGGCGGCAGGCCCCGGGCGAGCCGCTCGCGGTTGAGCGGGTGGTCGAAGAGGATCGGCCGTGCCTGCCGGACGAACTCGTTCAGGACCGCCGCGGTCTTCACGTCCTCGGGCCGGACCGTCGTCGGCTCGAATCGCGTGGGCGGAACGCCCTCGTGCTTCGGATCGTTCGAGCCGACCCCGTCGCCGAGCCCCGTGCCCTCGAGGGCGAGCGCGGCGCGGTGGCCGGCGCCCGAGACGAAGCGGAAGGAGACGCCGAAGGAGAGGAGATCGACACCGTCCTCGATCGCCTTCGAGAGCGGTTCGGTCCCGTGGATCCGCCCGGCGCGCCGGTCGGTGACGATCCCGTTCGGGTCGAGGGTCGCGTAGTTCGCCCGGAAGCCGATCATGCCCGGACGCATGCGGATCCCCGAGCCCTCGGCCTCGAGGGGTCCGCGGCCCGTGTAGCACTCTTCCGGCGGATACCCGAGCAGGGCCAGGTGCGAGGTGTCCGAGCCCGGCCGGATGCCCGGCGCGATCGTGTCCATGATCCCGGTCACGCCCTCGCGGGCCATGCGGTCGAGCACGGGCGTCCGCGCGGCCGAGAGCGGGGTCGCCCCGCCGAGAGCCGGGTGCGGCCGGTCGCCGATCCCGTCGAGGACGATCAGCAGAATCTTCCGGGCGGTCATCGGGTATGCGTGCGCGCTGGTGCGCCATAGATATGCCGGCCGCCATCTTTATCCGGCTCCGTGCCCACGGGATCTCACGTGATTCTCGTCGTCTCGGACCTCCATGCCGGTCACCCGGATGCGGATGTTCCGGCGTTCCTCGAGTTCCTCGAGGCCTGCGAGTTCGATCGACGGCGGCACGCTCGTCCTGCTCGGCGACATCTTCGACCTCTGGCGCCGCCGCAACGGGCCGCTCCTGGTCGAGCACGGCGAGCTCCTCGACCGGCTGACCCGGCTCCGCGGCATGGACGTCCGGTACCTGGTCGGGAAACCACGACTACGCCCTCCTCGCGATCGCGGCGCGGTCCGGGGGACACGGGCCGTTCCCGGTCGAGAAACAGCTCCGTCTCGAGGAGGGAGGCTGTACCACGCTCTTCCTGCACGGGTACGAGCTCGAGGTCTACGGCTCGCTCGAGCCCGTCTCGGTCGAGGCCTACGAGGCGTTCTCGGCCCGGATGTGCGCGGTCGGCGACCTCGGCGGGGCCGTCACGGGCCGCCTCTACGACCTGTACGCCCGGGGCCTCGACCTGTCCGGAAAGCGCGAGGCCCTCCAGCGCCCCGCCCATGAACGCTCGACCCTCGATGCGGCCGAGACCCTCGCCCGTTCCCCGGCGCGCCGGCTCCTGCTCGGCATGAGGTGCCGGCGATCGGCTCGTCTACGGCCACACGCACCGTCCCTCGGTCAGCGCCGACGGCCTGACGGCCAACCCCGGCGCCTGGGTCGAGGACGGGGGCGAAAGCGGGACCTATCTCCGGATCGAGGACGACGTGGTCGCCCTGCGCCGCTTCGGGCGGGATCCGTTTCCGTGAAAAGAGAGGATGTTCAGGCTGCGGCCGCGGGGGCGCGGCTGAGCAGCTTGGACTTGATCACTTCGATCCGCCGGACCGGGAAGACGGCCCGTGCATCGGTCATCAGGTCCTTCGCGAGCGCGCCCGTGACCATGGCCTCGACCACGGTCCGCCATTCGTTCTCGGCGATGAAGGCCCCGACCCGCTCGAAGATCCGCTTCCGGATCTCGTGGATGTGCGACGAGTCGGCGGCCATCAGCGTGTAGCAGGTCACGGTCATGTGGACCCGGACGCCGTCCTTGGTCGTGCCGACCACGTGCGCGTCGATCCGGCTCGAACGCCGCTTCACGAGCGAGCGGAGGTAGTCCTTGGTCAGCTCGTGCCCGACGAACTCCGTGTAGGCCGCGTCGCCCGCGACCCGGTCGATCCGGAACTTCATCTTGACGTGCTGCTTGCCGTAGTCGTTGTTGATCTCGCCGAGGGTCGCGTTCATCACGCGCCCGATCATGTTCTCGGTGTCGGCCGAGATGGTGTCGCCGATGTGGGCGGCGTTGAAGGTCTCGGGGGCGTGGACCTTGTACCAGGTCTTCGCCTTCCACCCCTCAACGCGCCGTCCGGCCTGCTTCTTTCTTGCCATTCATTCACCTGTGGTTATACGAATCTGAAGATCTCATGTGCATCGCCGAACCGCCGGCGGATTCCCGCCGGCCAGTCGTCGAGGTCGAAGCCCTTCTGCGCGAGGAACGCGGCGGTCCAGCGCTCGAGCCCGATCCCCGAGCAGCCCGACCAGAGGTCGCCGCCCGACTGGACTTTCACGTTGAACCCGCGCGGGTACTTGTCGCCGTTGACCGAGACGTTCTGGAACTCGAGCCAGTCGTCCGAGTAGGGCAGCAGGGCCTCGTAGTCGGTCGTCCCGATCCGCTCGAGGCGCCCTCGCCGCCGAGCATGCCCTCCTGGGCCATGAACCAGGGCGTGACCCGGGCGCTGCGCCACTCGAGCTCGAGCACCTCGTCGAAGAGGCGCCGGTAGCGCTCGTGGAGCAGGTCGGCCGTCTCGACCGTCTGCTCGGGCGTCCCGAGCCAGAGGAGCTCGATCCGGTGGAACTCGTCCACGCGCTCGATCCCGTGGATCCCGCCGGACTCGTACCGGTGCGAGGTTCCCGAGCGGTCGAAGACGCGGGCCGGCAGGCAGTCGTTCGCGAGGGTCGCGCCCCCGAGGAACGGCCAGAACGACGGGCACTGCGCGTAGCAGAGCCCGCCGATCGGCCCGTCGATCTTCTCGCGGATCAGGTCGACCGGGACCTCGCCCGTGACCTTGAAGTAGTCCGCGACATCCTCCCAGTAGGCGGGGTCGCGGGTCTTCGGGACCGAGACGTAGTAGATCTCGGGGTAGACGCCCTTCGCGTGCCCCGACTTGGCCCAGACCTCCCAGGGCACGAGCTTGGGGAAGATCATCTCCGCAAAGCCGAGCGGTCCGACGATCTCCTCGAGCACGAGCGCCTCGAAGGCCCTGAAGAGCCGGGTCGACTGGGGGCCGTGGATCCACTGGCCCCGGGAGAGCGCGTGCTTGATCCAGCCGCGCCGGATCATCTCGGCGGTCGGGTCCTCGCGGAACCGGAACTCGCGCTTGGGAGACTCGTAGACGAGCTCCCAGTGCTCGGCCTTGCCGCCGTACGCGGCCGCCTCGGCCTTCTCCTCGACGAGCCGGATCAGCCGGTCGGGGATCCGCTTCTCGAGGTCGGCGGCCGTGACCGCGAGCTCGAGCACGATCCGGTCCGGTTCGACCTCGGCCGACCGGACGAACGGGAGCGACGCGAGCCGGAGCCCCTCGGGGACCGTGCCGCGGAGCTCGACCCGGAAGCGGACGACCACGATCTCGCGAAGGCCGATCCGGTGCCGGCCGAGCAGGGCCGCGATCTGCTTTCTGAACCGGAAGAGCGCGTCGTGGGCACGCGTGTACCCGCCGCTCTCGATCGTGACCGTGAGGACGGGCCCCGCGACCGCGTAGCCCGTGATCCGGCCGATCTCGTCGGTCGGCGACGTCCTTGGGGACGCCCTTTCTGAAGAGGACCGTGTTCGCCTCCTCGACGGCCCGGTCGAGCTCGGGCCGGAGCTCGTCGGGGATCTCCCGCGAGAAGATCAGGTCGGCCGTCAGGCCGAATCGTGGCTGCATTGCTCCTCCGCAATCTGACAGTTCATCAGGTAGTCGTCCATCGTCGCGATGATCGAGCCGCACTCGCGCGCCGCGAGCCGGGCGACGACCGCGCCGTCCTCGACCGAGGTCGAGCAGAGCAGGTGGTCGTCGGGGCCGAGCGCGGCGGCCACGCAGGCCGGGCGCGCGTGCCGGGTCGTGATCACGCCCTCGCACCTCATGCGCCGACCGCCTCCGCGAACGCGGCCGCGAACCGCCGGAAACGCCGCGGCCGGCACGACGGCGCCGGCCCTGCGGGCGTGCCCGCCGCCGCTGCCGCCGGCCTCGCCGGCGAGCCTGCCGGAGGAGCGGGCCGAGCGGGACCGCGCCGTCGCCGCGGGCCGAGAGCCGGACGCGCGCCGTCCGTCCCGGCCGCGACCAGGACCGGCCGGCCGAGCGGGCCGGCGAGCGCGGACGCGACGTCGCTCGCGAGCCGCGGGTCCTCGATCCGGAAGGCGATCGCCGCCTCCTCGACCGGGACTGCGGCCGCGATGGCGCCGATCACGCGGCGCCGGTGCTCCGCCGCGACCGCGCGGGCCTCGGTCGGCCGCGCCGGGCGCACGGAGGCAGACCGACGCGGCGAGCCCGCCGCGCCCGGCCTTGCCGCAGGCGTCGACCACGGCCGCGAGGGTCCGGGCGTCGCCGATCAGCTCGCGCGGCGTGATCACCCGGTCGCCCCAGAGCGACTCGAGCGCGCCCGGCGCCGCCTCCCGGACCGTGTCGAGCACGACGAGCGAGAGGAGGAGGTCGAGGGCCGGGCCGTCCTCGCCGAGCGAGGCCCGGAGGAGCTCGCGGACCCGGCCCGCGTCCCCGGAGATCCCGGGGAGGTACGGGTCGGTCGCGAGCTCGAGCCTGCTCGGCGATGGAGCGGCCGGGGAGGGCGAGGCCGCGCTCGACCTCGAGCACGCCGTTCGCGATCCCCTCGTTCAGGAGCTCCGCGTTCTCGGCCTCGAAGGCCTGGCCGTCGCCGATCACGCCGGCCGCCGCGAGCCCGGCGAGGTCGCGGCAGTCCGCGAGCCGGTTCGCGACCATGTACGCGAGCGCGGCCGTCGAGAGGACGCGTTCGCCGTCGAGCCCGGCGAGGTGGGGGTTCAGCACGGGGCCGTCGCCCGCCGCGGCCGGCGCGTGGTGGTCGATGACGCGCCACGTGGGCCGGCAGGTCGTCGATCCCGGCGCCGAGGTCGCAGAGCAGGGTCGGCACCCCGGGCTCGAGGACCGGCATCCGGTCCGCGACGCGGAGGCGGAAGCCGATGCCCCGCCGCCAGAGCGCGTGGCAGACGAGCGAGGCCGCCGTGATCCCGTCCGCGTCGTGGTGGCCGTAGACCTCCACGTAGGGCTGCTCCCCGAGGAAGCGGGCCATGCGTTCGGCGGCGGCATCGATCGTCATGGTGGGTCTACCGCGAGAGCAGGATCTCGGCCGTCTCGGGCTTGTAGACCCAGCCGGCGGGCAGCCGCTTCGACCCGACGTAGTACTTCACAAGCCGGCGGACCTTGGCCTCGGTCAGGTTGAGCTGCCGCTTGTTGTGGACATCGTTTCTGTTCTCCGCGAGATGCTTTCGCATCCCGAGGGCCTTCACGATCAGGTTCCGCAGGTCCTCGGGGATCTCGAGTCCCGAGGCCGTTCGCCTCGAGGATCTCGACGACCCGTCGTCCCGTCGCGAGTTTCACGTCGGGGACCGCGTACTGATCGCGGAGGATGGTTCCGATCTCGGCGCTCGACTTCTCCTTCTTGTTGAGGTCGATGACGAGCTGCTCGATCTCGGCCGCGTCGGTCGTTGACCACGCGGGCGGGTCGTCCCGCTGGGGCCGGACCGATCCCGACTTGCCTCTCCGTCGCGCATGCATTCGTGCCATAGTTCTACTCCGATACCGATTTGTCCCGAGAAGAGCAGCGATAAACACGCGCCCGATCATGTTCTCGGTGTCGGCCGAGATGGTGTCGCCGATGTGGGCGGCGTTGAAGGTCTCGGGGGCGTGGACCTTGTACCAGGTCTTCGCCTTCCACCCCTCAACGCGCCGTCCGGCCTGCTTCTTTCTTGCCATTCATTCACCTGTGGTTATACGAATCTGAAGATCTCATGTGCATCGCCGAACCGCCGGCGGATTCCCTCCGGCCAGTCGTCGAGGTCGAAGCCCTTCTGCGCGAGGAACGCGGCGGTCCAGCGCTCGAGTCCGATCCCCGAGCAGCCCGACCAGAGGTCGCCGCCGGACTGGACTTTCACGTTGAACCCGCGCGGGTACTTGTCGCCGTTGACCGAGACGTTCTGGAACTCGAGCCAGTCGTCCGAGTAGGGCAGCAGGGCCTCGTAGTCGGTCGTCCCGATCCGCTCCGAGGCGCCCTCGCCCCCGAGCATGCCCTCCTGGGCCATGAACCAGGGCGTGACCCGGGCGCTGCGCCACTCGAGCTCGAGCACCTCGTCGAAGAGGCGCCGGTAGCGCTCGTGGAGCAGGTCGGCCGTCTCGACCGTCTGCTCGGGCGTACCGAGCCAGAGGAGCTCGATCCGGTGGAACTCGTCCACGCGCTCGATCCCGTGGATTCCGCCGGACTCGTACCGGTGCGAGGTTCCGGAGCGGTCGAAGACGCGGGCCGGTAGGCAGTCGTTCGCAAGGGTCGCGCCCCCGAGGAACGGCCAGAACGACGGGCACTGCGCATAGCAGAGCCCGCCGATCGGCCCGTCGATCTTCTCGCGGATCAGGTCGACCGGGACCTCGCCCGTGACCTTGAAGTAGTCCGCGACATCCTCCCAGTAGGCGGGGTCGCGGGTCTTCGGGACCGAGACGTAGTAGATCTCGGGGTAGACCCCCTTTGCGTGCCCCGACTTGACCCAGACCTCCCAGGGCACGAGCTTGGGGAAGATCATCTCCGCAAAGCCGAGCGGACCGACGATCTCCTCGAGCACGAGCGCCTCGAAGGCCCTGAAGAGCCGGGTCGACTGGGGGCCGTGGATCCACTGGCCCCGCGAGAGGGCGTGCTTGATCCAGCCGCGCCGGATCATCTCGGCGGTCGGGTCCTCGCGGAACCGGAACTCGCGCTTGGGAGACTCGTAGAGGAGCTCCCAGTGCTCGGCCTTGCCGCCGTACGCGGCCGCCTCGGCCTTCTCCTCGACGAGCCTGATCAGCCGGTCGGGGATCCGGTTCTCGAGGTCGGCGGCCGTGACCGCGAGCTCGAGCACGATCCGGTCCGGTTCGACCTCTGCCGACCGGATGAACGGGAGTGACGCGAGCCGGAGCCCCTCGGACACCGTGCCGCGGAGCTCGACCTGGAAGCGGACGACCACGATCTCGCGAAGGCCGATCCGGTGCCGGCCGAGCTGGCCGGCGATCTGCTTTCTGAACCGGAAGAGCGCATCGTGGGCCCGCGTGTACCCGCCGCTCTCGAACGTGACCGTGAGGACGGGCCCCGCGATCGCGTAGCCCGTGATCCGACCGACCTCGTCGGCCGGCGCGTCCTTCGGGACGCCCTTTCTGAAGAGGACCGTGTTCGCCTCCTCGACGGCCCGGTCGAGCTCGGGCCGGAGCTCGTCGGGGATCTCCCGCGAGAAGATCAGGTCGGCCGTCAGGCCGAATCGTGGCTGCATTGCTCCTCCGCAATCTGACAGTTCATCAGGTAGTCGTCCATCGTCGCGATGATCGAGCCGCACTCCCGCGCCGCGAGCCGGGCGACGACCGCGCTGTCCTCGACCGAGGTCGAGCAGAGCAGGTGGTCGTCGGGGCCGAGCGCGGCGGCCACGCAGGCCGGGCGCGCGTGCCGGGTCGTGATAACGCCCTTGCACTTCATGCGCCGACCGCCTCCGCGAACGCAGCCGCAATCGCCGGAAACGACGCTGCCGGCACGACGGCGCCGGCCCTTCGGGCATGTCCGCCGCCACTGCCGCCGGCCTCGCCGGCCAGCTGCCTGAGGAGCGGGCCGAGCGAGACCGTGCCGTCGCCGCGGGCCGAGAGCCGGACCGCGCCGTTCGTCCCGGCGGCGATCAGAATCGGCCGGCCGAGCGGGCCGGCGAGCGCGGACGCGACGTCGCTCGCGAGCCGCGGGTCCTCGATCCGGAAGGCGATTGCCGCCTCCTCGACCGGGACGGCGGCCGCGATGGCTGCGATCACGCGGCGCCGATGCTCTGCCGCGACCGCGCGGGCCTCGGTGGCCGCACCGGGCGCACGGAGGCAGACCGACGCGGCGAGCCCGCCGCGCCCGGCTTTGCCGCACGCGTCGACCACGGCCGCAAGCGTCCGGGCGTCACCGATCGAGCTCGCGCGGCGTGAGGACCCGGTCGCCCCAGAGCGATTCGAGCGCTCCCGGCGCCGCCTCCCGGGCCGTGTCGAGCACGACGAGCGAGAGGAGGAGGTCGAGAGCCGGACCGTCCTCGCCGAGCGAGGCCCGAATGAGCTCGCGGACCCGGCCCGCATCCCCGGAGATCCCGGGGAGGTACGGGTCGGTCGCGAGCTCGAGCCTGCTCGGCGATGGAGCCGCCGGGAAGCGCGAGCCCGCGCTCGATCTCGAGCACGCCGTTCGCGATCCCCTCGTTCAGGAGCTCCGCGTTCTCGTCCTCGAAGGCCTGGCCGTCGCCGATCACGCCGGCCGCCGCGAGCCCGGCGAGGTCGCGGCAGTCCGCGAGCCGGTTCGCGACCCCGTACGCGAGCGCGGCCGTCGCGAGGACGCGTTCGCCGTCGAGCCCGTCGAGGTGGGGGTTCAGCACGGGGCCTTCGCCCGACGCAACCGGGGCGTGGTGATCGATGACCGCCACATTGGCCGGCAGATCGTCGATACCGGCGCCGAGGTCGCAGAGCAGGGTCGGCACCTCGGGCTCGAGGATCGGCATCCGGTCCGCGACGCGGAGGCGGAAGCCGATGCCCCGCCGCCAGAGCGCGTGGCAGACGAGCGAGGCCGCCGTGATACCGTCCGCGTCGTGATGGCCGCAGACCTCCACGTAGGATTGCTCCCCGAGGAAGCGGGCCATGCGTTCGGCGGCGGCATCGATCGTCATGGTGGTTTACCGCGAGAGCAGGATCTCGGCCGTCTCGGGCTTGTAGACCCAGCCGGCGGCCAACCGCTTCGTCCCGACGTAGTACTTGACGAGACGGCGGACCTTGGCCTCGGTCAGGTTGAGCTGCCGCTTGTTGTGGACATCGTTTCTGTTCTCCGCGAGATGCTTCCGCATCCCGAGGGCCTTCACGATCAGGTTCCGCAGGTCCTCGGGGATCTCTGTCCCGAGGCCGTTCGCCTCGAGGATCTCGACGACTCGCCGTCCCGTCGCGAGTTTCACGTCGGGGACCGCGTACTGATCGCGGAGGATGGTTCCGATCTCGGCGCTCGACTTCTCCTTCCTGTTGAGGTCGATGACGAGCTGCTCGATCTCGGCCGCGTCGGTCGTTGACCACGCGGGCGGGTCGTCCCGCTGGGGCCGGACCGATCCCGACTTGCCTCTCCGTCGCGCATGCATTCTTGCCATAGTTCTAACTCCGATACCGATTTGTCCCGAGAAGAGCAGCGATGAGACGCACGCTCCGTAATCCCAGAGCCCATCAGGGCCGCACCGCGGGGGCGGCGCGTCGGACTTACCGGTGCTTCGTACACACGTCAGCGACGGTGCCGGGTATATAATCTGCCGGGCGGCTCTTAAGGTTGCCGACCGTGGCCCCTGCGTTCGTATTCCGGGTTCCCCGCCACCGGACCGGCGCCGTGGGTAACGCCGGTAACGGTCCATGGAGCGGTGGCGGCTCTGCGGTCGGCGTTATGCGAGACGGAGCCCTCCGTATCAGATTGTACGCGTGAGAAGAAAGTAGCGGTTCGGGTCGGCGGATCAGAGGTCCTTCGGCGGCCGGTGCCGCCCCCGCTTCCGCCGCTTGCCCATCGAGAGGATGTCGACGCCGTAGAGCCCCTCCTTGCCCAGGCCGATCACCATCTCGTCCGACTTCGAGAGCCGCTCGATGTTGATCTCGTACGACCCGGGCCCCGTGATCCTGATCGTCTCGATCGACTCGTGGAGAGGCCGTGCGGGCTCCTCCGCGGCCTCGGGGATCTCGTGCACGTCCTCGGGCGGTGCCTCCTCAACGAGCGCATCGAGCGGCGTCTCCTCGAGCACGTCGCGGTGTCGCTCCTCTGCCCGGACGTAGAGGAAGCGCTTGCCGCCGCAGCTCGGGCATCCGTGGAGGACGTCCTGCGAGCCGTCCTCGAACTCGCGCCCGCAGGTCGTGCACTTGTGGGGCATGGTTACCGCGATGAGACCCAGGCGCTGATAAGGTCTCGCTCCTTGCGGAGCATCTTGAGCTGGTTCGCCGGCCCGATCACGGTCAACCGCGAGGTCGGCTCACGGCTCCCGAAGAGGCGGGCGAAGAATCCGCCGCTCGCCGAGCGGGCCGGGTACGTCTCCATCTCGATCCCCGAGAAGCCGTCGGGGTTGATCTCCATCATGGTCATCTCGATCAGCTTGCTCGACTCCTCGGGCGAGAGCCCCTTCTCGAGAACCACGATGTTGCCGGCCATCACCTCATCGAGGATCAGCCGGATCTTCTCCATCGAGGTGAGGCGCTCGAGCCGTTCCTCGGAGATCAGGTCCAGTTGTACTCCCTGAATCATGGCCTGGTCACCCGAAGAACTCGATCATCTTCTCGTAGAGCTCGTCCACGTTCGTTCCCTCAAGACCTGAGATCGAGATAACGGGATGCTGTGGGAACGCGGACTTGATCCGGCCCGGCGAGGCGTCGGGCAGGTCGATCTTGTTCGCGACGATCACCACGGGCAGATTCCGCGACTCGATGATCCCCACCATCATGATGTTGACCTGGGCGAACGGGTCGAGGGTCGCATCGAGCATGTAGATCACGCCGTCGATGTCCTCGCGGAGCCAGTGCATGGCCTCGGCAACCCCCTCTGTCGCCTCTCGCGCACGCTTGACCGCGTCCTCTTTCTCGATCCCGTACTCCGTGAACTCGTGATAGTCGATCTTGGTCGTGACGCCGGGCGTGTCGACGATATCGATCACGATCGAATCCCCGTTCGAGTTGGAGATGGTCACGTCCTCTTTCCGTCGGGCGCGGCGTGTCTCGTGGGGGATCTCCGAGACGGGCCCGAGCGCATCCCCGGTCCAGTCGCGGACGATCCGGTTGGCGAGCGTGGTCTTGCCCGCGTTCGGCGGGCCGTAAATGCCGATCCGCGACCGCCGCTTCTTGAAGAAGACCCGCAAAAACCGCGAGAACCGTTTCCTTGCCTTTGTCAGGATATCCATGCAGCACACCGATCGATGATGATAGAAATGTTATGGCTCATGGATAATGAGCCCTTTGATACCATTCGCCCGGGGCACCGCAGGCATGGCGAACCCTTTTATCCGAGAGGTGCCTATCCTGTCTCGTCGGGCTGGAGAACGGCCCGAATTTCCAAAAAAACCGCGCAAATTCGATCTCGGAAAACCTTAATGAACTATAATGACAGATACGCCAGTACAGGGGGGAATCACCCGATGATGTCGTCCGACGCCATGCACCTGGAGACCAGGGTACAGCTCAAAGAGATGATGCGCCGCAACCCGACGACCATCGATTTCAACGCCACGGTCGCCGAGGCGGCCCGGGCGATGTGTCGCGCCGACGTCGGCAGCGTCATCGTGCTCGAGAACAGCCTGCCGATCGGCATCGCCACCGAGCAGGACATCAACTGCAAGGTTGTGGCCCACGATCGTCGGCCGGGCGAGGTCCCGGTCAGCGATATCATGTCCACTCCCCTGATCACAATAGGCGCCGAGAAGACCGTCTCGGAGGCGGCCTACCAGATGGTTCGCCATGGAGTCCGCCGCCTCCCGGTGGTCGACGAGAACCACCAGGTGATCGGGATCGTGACCGTGCGGGATCTCCTGACCGTTGCGAACGAGATCAACGAGATCATGAACGACCTGATCACGATCAACCGGGTCGACGACGGGTACGAGAGCGGGCTCTGCGACCGATGCGGGCTGATCTCCTCGGATCTCATCAGGACCGACGGCCAGCAGCTCTGCTCCCACTGTCGCACCGAGGAGCATCTCTGATGAAGTCGGCAGCCGACCTCCTTCGCGAGGTCCCGCTGCTCTCTTCCGATGAACGCGCCACCCGGGCCCGGTCGATTCTCCGTGACGACCACTTTCGCGAGGCGCTCGTCGTGGACGGACGCGGCGCTCTTGCCGGGTACATCGACATCTCGGACGTCCTCCGGGTCGGCGCGACCAGATCGAACGTGACCGTGGACGGGTTCGTGCGAGAGGCCCCGTCGGTCGGGCCCGACGCGAGCCTGGAGCGGGTCGGTGCGCTCATGCGCGAGTACCGGACCGATTCCGTGGCCGTCGCCGGGCCGGATGGGCGCGTCCTCGGCGGGGTCCTGCTCGCCGAGGTCTTTCCGATCCTGCTCTCCCGCCACGAGCCCCGCGGCCTCGTCTCCGAGTTGATGTCGCCCCGCGTCGTGACGGTCGAGGCCGAGGACCCCGTCTCGCGGGTCCAGGCCCTCGTGCAGGAGAGCGGGTTCTCGGCATTTCCCGTCCTCAAGCGGCGGCAGCTCGTGGGCATGATCTCGCGGAGGGACCTGCTCGCCTCGGGTCGGACCCGCCGGGCGACGGACGGGAAGCTCGCGGTCGAGGCCGTCATGGCCACGCCCGCGATCACGACCGCGCCGGACGCGGCTGTCCGCGACGCGGCCGCCCTGATCTGCCGACATGACATCAGCCGGCTCCCGGTCGTCGAGAACGGCCGTGTTGTCGGCATCATCGACCGTCACGACGTGCTGCGGGCCATCGCGCTCACCGCAACCTGATAGGTGACACATGCAGGGGAACGGATTCAACCACAAGGCATCGGACCGGCTCCTCAAGATGCCGGGCAAGCTCGACCGCGGTCCGGTCGAGTTCGACTCTCGCGTGGCGCCCCACATGGGCGAGATCATGGCGATCGCGACGACGAAGGTCGTCTCGGTCCCGCCGACGATGGCGATCATCGGAGCGGCCCAGACCATGACCTCCTGCGGGTTCCGGCGATTGCCGGTGACGGACCCCGGCACGCACCGCATGCTCGGGATCATGACCGCGTCCGACATCATCAACCTGCTCGGCGGCGGCGACAAACAGACCCTGGTCACGGTCAAGCACGGAGGAAACCTGCTCGCGGCCGTGAACGAGTCGGTCCGCGAGATCATGAGCGGCCACTACCTCTCGCTCAGAACCACGGAGACGATCGCCGACGCGCTCGCCCTGATCCTTGACAGGAAGATCGGGGGGCTGCCGATCGTCGACGCCGACGAGACCCTCCGCGGAATCGTGACCGAACGGGACGTACTGCGCCTGCTCGGGACCGGGGCGAGCACGCTCTCGGTCGAGAACGTGATGTCGACCGCGCTGCGGGTGACCGCCCCCGAAGCGACGATCGGGGCCGCGACCAAGGAGATGGGCCGGTGCCGGTTCCGGCGCCTGCCCGTGGTCTCGGAGGACGTCCTCTTCGGGATCATCACCTCGACCGACATCGTCCGGTACATGGGGACCGGCGAGGTCTTCGACCGGCTCGTGACCGGGAATGTGGCGGAGGTGATGGACCTGCCCGTGCGGACCCTGATGAAAGGCGAGCTGATCACGACCACGCCCGAGGTCCCGATCACCGCGGCGGCGCGGGTCATGCTCGAGCGCGGGATCGGGGCGCTCCCCGTGATCGAGGACTCGCGCCTGATCGGCCTCGTCACCGAGTTCGACCTCGTCCGGGCGTTTGCGGAGGCGAGCCGCTGATGCTGGCGTCCGACGTGATGTCCGCGCCGGTGCACGTGGTCGGGCCGAACGACTCGGCCGCCCACGCCCGGAATCAGATGATCCGGTTCCGGTGCTCCCGTTTGCCGGTCGTGGACGGCGACAGCCTCGCCGGGATCATCACCAAGAAGGACCTCGGGTACCGGCTCCGCCAGGCGGAACCGACCTGGCGGCGCCGACCGATCGACCGGGTGCCGGCGAGCCTGCTCATGACCCCGGACCCGGTCAGCGTCGCGGCCCACGCCGCGATCCGGACCGTTGCCGCGGCGATGATCGAGTATGGGATCAGCGGGCTGCCCGTGGTCGAGGACTGCACCCTCGTCGGGATCGTGACCAAGACGGATCTGCTCGGGTCGGTCTCGGCCGAACGGCTCGAGGCGACGGTCGGCGACCTGATGGGCGACGTCGTGACCATCTCTCGCTATCACTCGCTCGACCACGTGATCGACCTGGCGAGCGAGCGCGACGACAAGCTCGTGGTGGTCAACAGCGACGGGACGCTCGCCGGGATCATCACCGAGTCGACCCTCGCCTTCTACGAGTACGTCGGCCGGGTGCCCGGCGAACCCGACCGCGACGTGACCATGCTCCGGCGCGATGCCGGAGGACAGAAGACGCTCCGGTATGTGCGCGACGTCTCGGCCGTGGCCGAGGACCTGATGAGCCGGCCCGTGGAGACCACGCCGCCCGGCGCTCCGATCGCCGAGGCGGTCCGGAGAATGCGAGAGAAAGGGATCAACAGCCTCGTCGTCGTCGAGGGCGGCGACATCAAAGGCATTATCACGCGAGATGATATAATTAAGGGGGTTGCCACATGAACCAGACCTTATTTATTAAGGACATCATGTCCAGGCCTGTGACGATCGCGAAATCGGCTGTAATCACCGAGGCGCTCGATCGGATGCTCGACCAGGAGATCGACCCCCTGGTCGTGACCAACAACGGCACGGTGGTCGGGACGGTCTCGCGCCGGGCGATCGCGGAGGCGATCGGATCGAAGCGGAACGCGAATGTCTCGCCGAACCAGATCCACGTCGCGAACGTGGTCGAGGAGGAGTTCACCTCGGCCTACGGGGACGAGACCCTCGACGTCGTGGTTCCGCTGCTGCAGACCTACAAGCTCGTGGTTGTGCTCGATGGCGACCACCGGCCGATCGGCCAGGTGACCCGCGGCAACCTGCTCAAGGTGATGCGGCCCACGGGGTCGGTCGATCAGGTGATGGAGAAGGTCGCCGTCGTCTCGCCGGACGAGCGCGTGGTCCACCTCCGGCGGCGCATGCTCGACGACGGGGCGAACCGCTACGTGGTCGCGAACGGCGCAGAGTTGCTCGGGATGGTGACCGAGACCGACGTGGCGCGTGCGATGACCGCGTTCCGCGAGGACGTGGCCGACCGGTTCCAGGACCACCGGATCCGGAACCTGATCGTCAGCGACATCATGTCCACGCCGCTGATCTCGGTCCCGCCCGAGATGCAGGCCACGGACCTTGTCGAGACCATGCTCCAGCGCGGGATCAGCGGCATCCCGGTCGTCGAAAACGGCCGCGTGCTCGGCGCAGTCTCGCGGCAGAGCCTGGTCCAGGCTCTCTGATTTTTGGATCGCGACACTTCTCGTGAGCCCAGGCGCTCTTCTTTCACAGTATGATCAGCACCCTCTCGTGAAGGCGTGAGCCCCGGATGCACTGTTTATCCCGGGGATGCGCAGCATACCGGCCCGATCTCAGGTGTGAGACCGGATTCCGGGGACACCCCTCCTCGGATCCCTGACAGCGGGACGGTTTCCGGGACGCTCGGCACGGGCTACCCGGAACGGCCCGATTGCGGCAACAATCGCCTCGATTCCCACGTCTAAATCCGCGGACGTCGATGATCATCGTGGCGAACGCATGTGGCGTTCCGGAAGACGAGACCATTGAGGGCCTGGAATCGGAGTGAGGAGAACCCTCCAACCGGCTCCGCCAGATCAGAGCAAGGTGGTAACATGCATTGATGGATCCTGACGGTAGACGATGCCGTCGTGCTGTCGGATTCGGATCGGAATACCTTCTGCCACCGCAGTCCGGATCCTGACAGGACGAGCTCCCCTCTCGGAGCATCCATTCGCGTTCTTCAGCATGCAGGTCAGGGTAGTTGACGCCTCGCTATCGGTCGAAACGGATATCGGACCGAGAGTGAAGCGTACGTAACTCGGTACACTTGGGTGACAGGGGGGAACGGGCCCCCTCTCCCCTCATCTTTCCCTCTCGAAAGGTGGGCCGGACAGCCCCGTACATGGTAACTGCTCTTTTTCGGTCCGTGACTATTCCTCAGAAACCCTTCGTCCCTTCCAGTCGGTGCTCTCGGTACCAGTCGGGAGGAAGAACGGCCGCATCCAGTCAGGGCGAAACGCGGAGTCAAACCGGTTCCGAATGGATGCCTCTGGACGCCCCCGTCCGATCGATCGATGCGGTCGGGAAGAATCGGGCAGGGACCTGCACCCTCGGTTGGATGTGGCCGGAATCGCTGGGCGAGACTCCATCTGTGGACCTCGGGCGAGGACCCGTCCCCGTCGCGATGACCGGACAGGGGTCGGGTTGGACTGCGGTCCGATTGATCATGGATCTCGCGGACCGAAATAATTAACAATCGTGAACTCATACGGTAGAGATCAGTGAACGACCATGAGTGATCGTTTTTGCCGTTAACGGCTACCAGCAGATAGGCCCGCTTCCGCCGTCGGCCAGGCTCGTCTACAAGGTCCTCGAGAATGACGGTCAGTTGACCCAGAAGGATCTTGTCGAGAGGACAGCGCTCCCTTCCCGGACCGTCCGGTACGCCATCGGGCGGCTGAAGGAGAAGAACCTGCTCGTCGAACGCTTCTACTTCTCGGACGCCCGCCAGAGCCTCTACAGTCTTCCGGGGGCGGTATAGGAGGATGGCGTTCGTGACTGCCTGATAGCACGCTCCCCAATCCTTTCCATTTTCCAACCCTGCAGGAGAATCTGAACCGTCGCCGCCCCCATGGAACGGGCCGCATATTACATGAGAGCGCCCGTTGCACTCTCCTCCATGACAACCGTCCACCAGAACCCGATGGAAGTGTTCCAGAGAGAGGCGCCGGAAGTGGCTGCGGCATTCAACGGCCTGATCCAGTCGCTCGTGGCCTCGAAGGGGATCGACCAGAAGACAAAGCAGCTCATCTACATCGCCATGAAGGCCTCGATGGGCGACGGCACCGCGGTCACGGCGCATGTACCGATGGCAAAGGCTGCCGGGGCGACAAAAGCGGAAGTCGTGGACGCAATCCTCATGACCCTGACCGTCTCCGGGATACGCGGGATCGTGACCTGCTTGCCGGAGGCCGTGCGGCAGTTCGAGAAGGAGTAACCGTGAGAGGGCCGCCGGATCCCCTATTGTCCCGCCGAGGGCATCCCGGGTCGATCGGCAACCTTCCAAACGGGTATTCATGTGGCGGATTGCGGTCCTCATCGGCCTCATACTCTTCGTCTTCGCCGTGGGTTGCTGCGCCGATCCGTCATATTCTCCAAGCGGCTTTGTCTCCGGCATGGCCGGACACGACCAAGTCCGCGTCGTACAGACGGCCGTCGCCGTCCTGCCGGATACCGTCGTGGTCCAGGCCACGGAGGAGCCGGGTATATGGACGGGACTGAAAAACTCCTCGCTTGAGCGGACCGTTTTAGAAGACCACCCTGAGGCATCAAGGCCGATCGATCGCCAAGCCCGCCCGGAAAATGTGTGAAGAAGATGGAGACCGATACCCCCCGGGTTGAGACTCTGATGCCTTTTCCGCCTCGGCCCTCCTTACGGCTCTTCGTTTCTAACCGCGACCTCTGCTGAGGCCTTGGCCCATAAACCTGTATGCGGTTTATGGACCTCGATGCGAGGGGAGGGTCGGAGATTCGATCCCCTGGTTCGGATCTGCTAACCCCGTATGAGGCTCCGAACCATTTATGGGGCGGCGCACTATCGTATTCGCCGTATTCCGTAATATCTCTGTTGTCGAATACAGAGCCCCCGGCACTCTTCGGACAGGAGAGATTCGAACCCTCTGTAATTAAGCCAAGGCCCGGAATCGAACCGGGTTACGCTGATCTGCAGTCAGCCGCGTAGCCATTCCGCCACCTTGGCAGGCAATTTCACGATCGTGAAACTCCACTACCATCTTCGCGGGCCGCCGGGATATACTCCTCCGCTCCGGTAAATTTTGCCGCAATCGCAACCGGAATGGGAGGCAACTGACAGTCGCGGACCATGAGGACGGACTCTAAAAGGGAGGCGGCCGGTCAGCTCTCCGGGGCCGGGTCCCCTTCGACCGCGGCCTCGAACTCCCGCACGAGACTCCAGCTTCGCCTTCGTGGTCGGCATCGAGGGGACTGCCTGGCACCCGGTGGCCGGCGTGATCGAGGTCGCGAACGTCCCGATCCGACGCGCGATCGCGATGATCTCCTCCTTGTCGAAGCCGATCAGGGGCCGGTAGACCGGGAGCGGGGCCGCCTCGTCGAGAGCCCGGAGGTTGTCGAGGGTCTGGCTCGCGACCTGACCCAGCGCCTCGCCGGTCACGATCCCGAGCGCGCCATGTTCGGCCGCGTACTCTCCGGCCAGGCGATACATCCGCCGCTTGCAGAGCACGCAGGTGTACCGCTCCTGCCCTGCGCGGCGGAGCACCTCCTTCGCCTGCAGAAGATAGCCGTCGTGGAGGACGTGGAGGGCGATGTCGGGCTGGTAGGGGCGGAGCCGTTCGACCACGGCCTCGGCCCGGGCCACGGCCGTCTCGTCGAGGTAGCCGTCCAGCGCGACCATCAGCGGGAGGATCCGGCAGCCGCGCTTCATCATCATGTACGCGGCGACCGGCGAGTCGATCCCGCCCGAGACGAGGGCGACGAGGGTCCCCTGTGTCCCCGGCGGCAGGCCGCCCGGGCCGGGGAAGACCTCGTGGTACAGGTAGCACCGCTCGTCCCGGATCTCGACATGGAACGTGACGTCGGGGTTCGAGAGGTCGACCCGGAGCCCCGGGTGTGCCGCGCCGATCAGGGAGCCGAGGGAGGCAGCCCTCTCCTGCGAGGAGAAGGGGTGGTTGCCCACCCGCTTTACGCGCACCGCGAAGGTGCCCTGATCCCGATCCTCGAAATGCGCCGTCACGTACTCGAGCACAGCGCGATCGAGGTCGTCGAGCAGGCACGGGACCGTGGGCGAGAACGAGACCACGCCGAAGACGCGGGAGAGGACCTCGCGGTCGACGGGACCGTCGAGCCAGAGCCGGCCGCGACCGGTCCGGACCGCGACGCCCGGCATCCGATCGCGAATCTCGCGTGCGAGCACCTCCTCCCATCTCCGCCGAACCGGGTCGGACTTGAGGAAGATCTCGCCGTAGCGGACCAGGTACCGCTCCATCTCAGCCGACCTCCAGCATCCGCTCGAGGGCCCGGCGGGCCCCGGCCTCGACGGCGGGGTCGACCCGGACCACGGGCGCGCGGGTTCGCACGGCCTCCTCGACCAGGTCGAGCGTGATCATGCGCATGTCCGCGCAGGACATCAGGGCCGAGGCCGGGACGAGGACCTTCTCCGGCGCCAGCTTCCGCATCCGGTAGAGGATCGAGACCTCGGTGCCGACGATCACGGTCGCGGCATCGGTCTCCTGCACCCGCCGGATCATGGCCGAGGTCGAGCCGATGAAGTCGGCGAGGGCCTGGACGGCCGGCGTCGTCTCGGGGTGGACCATCACCTCGGCGCCGGGATGCGCGGCCATCTGCTCCTGGACATCCCTGACGGAGAGGGACTGGTGCGTCGGGCAGCAGCCGAGCGCCGGCACGGGGATCACCTCGATGCCCGTCCGGGCTGCGACGTAGGCCGCGAGGTTCCGGTCGGGAGCGAAGATCACCCGCGGTGCATCGAGGCTCTCGACCACGCGGACCGCGTTCGCCGAGGTGCAGCAGATGTCGGAGACCGCCTTGACCGCGGCCGACGAGTTCACGTAGGTGACGACCGGGACGCCGGGATAGCGGGCGCGGGCGTTCTCGATCTCCGCGACGGAGAGGCGCGACGCCATCGCGCACTGCGCAAGCGGCTCGGGGTGGACCACGGTCTTCTCGGGGTTCAGGATCGCGGCGGTCTCGGCCATGAAGTCGACACCGGCCACGACGAGGTACGGCCGGTCGCTCGCAACGGCGAACCGTGCGAGCTCGAGGCTGTCGCCCACGACGTCCGCGTAGTCCTGGACCTCGGGGCGGACGTAGTTGTGCGCGAGGACGAGGACGTCCTCGCGGGGATCGGTCGGAGTCATGATGGATTAACAATTGTGAAGTAAAGTTTATGAACCTCACCCGGTATAACTCTTGAGTATATGGTCAAGCTCCCCTGCCAGGAGGTCGTCTGGGACCTTCTGCCCGCCATCCGCGCGGCCCTCGCCGCCGCACTCGTCCGGAAGGGCCATTCCCAGCTCCAGGCCGCCCGGCTCCTCGACACGGCACCGGCCGCGATCTCGCAGTACCTCTCGGGCAAGCGGGGGTACCGGATCGAGTTCGACGACGACATCAGGGCCGAGATCGAGCGGGCGGCCGACGAGCTCGCGAGCGGCGACGACGCGAACGTCTCGGCCCGGCTCTGCGCCATCTGCCGGTCCATCCGCGAGCGGGCGGCGGCCGAGGGCGGCGAGCCGATCCGCGGGGGGTGCGTGGACGTCCCGCCGCTCTCCGGCACCGGCCCCGGGGAGGGATAGCGTGGCAGCCGGCCTTGACCCATTCGAGCGGGAGCGATACGGCCGACAGATCCTCTCCTTCGGCGAGGAAGGGCAGGCGCGGCTGAAGGACGCGCACATCGTGATCGCGGGCGCGGGGGGTCTCGGCTCGCCGGTCGCGATCTACCTCGCGGTCGCCGGTGTGGGCAGGCTGACCCTGATCGATCAGGATACGGTTGAGCGCACGAACCTGAACCGGCAGGTGCTCCACGGCGAGACCGACATCGGGCGGCCGAAGGTCGAGTCCGGGGTCGAGACCCTCCGGGCCCTGAACCCGTCGATCCGGGTCGAGGGCGTCCGCGCCACGATCGCGGACGAGAACGCGGCGTCTCTGATCGGGGACGCGGACGGGATCGTGGACGCGATGGACAACTACCCCACGCGGTTCGTGCTGAACCGGGTCGCGCAGGAGCGCGGAATTCCGCTCTTCCACGGCGCGATCCGGGGCTTCCACGGCCAGGCCACGACCTGCGTCCCGGGCCGGGGCCCCTGCCTCGCCTGCCTCTTTCCGAACGTCCCGCCCAAGGAGGTCTTCCCCGTGGTCGGCGTGACGCCCGGGGTCATCGGCTGCATCCAGGCGACCGAGGTGATCAAGTACCTCACCGGCGAGGGCGAGCTCCTGACCGGCCGGCTCCTGCTCTGGGACGGGCTCGCCGGCCGCGCCGAGGAGATCACGGTCGCGCCGCGGACCGGGTGCCCGGTCTGCTCCGGAGGAGAACGAGTATGAACGTCACCATTCGCTTCTTTGCACAGTTCCGCGAACGCTTCGGGCCCGTCCACGAGCTGACCGTGCCCGAGGGCGCGCGGCTTCTCGACGTGCTGCACGAGATCGCGGGCCGGACCCCCGACGGGGAGGCCGCGCTCTTCGCCCCCGACGGCACGGCTGCGCGACTACGTGATCGTGATGAAGGGTACCGAGCGGATCGAGCACGACCGGGTCGAGGGGATGGCAGTGCAGGACGGGGACACGATCGCGGTCTTCCCGCCGGTCGCGGGGGGCTGAGCATGGAGCCGTACATCGCCGTCCAGCAGGAGGACGTCGATCTCGACGCGCTCGTCCGGGCCGCGAAGGTCCCGGGCACGGGCGCCGTCGTTCTCTTCGACGGCGTGGTCCGCGACGACGGCATCGACCGGATGGACCTCGAGGCCTACGAGCCGGTCGCCCGCGAGCTCATGGCCGAGATCGCCCGGGAGGGCGCGGAACGGTTCGGCCTCCTCTCGGTCGCGGTCGTCCACCGGGTCGGGCCGCTCGCGCTCGGCGAGAACATCCTGATCGTGGTGGTCTCGGCGGGCCACCGGAAGGAGGCGTTCGCCGGGGCCGTCGCGATCATCGACGAGCTGAAGGCCAGGGTCCCGATCTGGAAGAAGGAGCACCTCCGGGACGGCGGCACGGCCTGGGTCGAGGGGAACGCCGAGGGCCTTCCCCCGCGTTAACCACTCGGCTCCGCGTCCGGACAGCGGCGGCGCGCCGGCCACGCGCTCGGGGTGGGTGTAGATGTTCATCCGGCCCGCCCGGACGAAGCCGACGATCGCGAGCCCTCCTTTCTCCGCGATCGCGACCGCGAGCGAGGTCGTCGCTCCGCGCGAGACGATCAGCGGGATCCTGGCGCGCAGGCACTTCCGGGCCATCTCGGACGAGATCCGGCCCGTGCTGACGACGAAGCAGCCGGCGGTCTCGACCCCGTTCAGGGCCGCGAACCCGATCACCCGGTCGAGGGCGTTGTGCCGGCCGATGTCCTCGACGAAGGTGACGACCTCGCCGTCGGCGCGGACCAGTCCCACGCCGTGGATGCCGCCCGTGAGCCGGTGCAGCGGGGAGCTCAGGAGGTCCTTCACCGACGCGATGATCGTCTCCGGCGCGACCACGAGGTCCGACGAGACCTTCGGGAGCCGGCGGGTGTCGAGGAACGAGGTCGTCCCCCCGCAGCCCGAGAGGACGCTCTTCTTCGAGAAGAGGAGCTTCTGCGGGTTCTTCGTGATCACCTCGACCGAGGTCTCGCGCTCGGCGAGCGCCTCGATCTCGGCCGTGCTCCGGATCAGCCCCTCGGTCAGGAGGAAGCCGACCGCGAGCTCCTTGAGCATGGTCGGGCTCGTCATCATCGTCGCGGCCGTGCGGCCGTTCACGATCACCGAGACCGGGACCTCGTCGACGACCGGATGAAGGACGGAGGCGTAGGTCCCGTCCTCGTACTTGATGCAGGGCAGTTCGTGGTACATGGTCATCCCTGGCGGGCCAGCTCGCCGACCGTGGCCGTGAGCAGGTCCACCTCTTCCTCGGTGTTGTAGAGGTACAGGCTCGCCCGGACTGCGCCCTCGGGGCAGGCGCAGTGCTCCAGGAGCGGCTGGCAGCAGTGGTGGCCCGAGCGGACCAGGACCTGGACGGCCTCGTCCAGGACGTGGGCCACGTCGTGGGGGTGGTACCCGTCCACGTCGAACGAGACCACGCCGATCCGCGGTTCGGTGCCGCCGGGCCCGAGAACCCGGACGCCGTCGCAGGCCCGGAGCCCGGAGAGCAATCGCGAGGCGAGGCGCTCCTCGTGCGCCCGGACCGCGTCCATGCCCACCGCCTCGAGGTACCCGACCGCCCGTGCGAGCCCGAGCATGCCCGAGACGTTCGGGGTCCCGGCCTCGTACCGCCCGGCGCCGGGCGCTGCCCGCACCTCGTCCGTCCGAGACCGCCTCGACCATCCCGCCGCCGAGGAGCAGGGGCTCGATCACCGGCTCGTTCATCCAGAGCACCCCGGTCGCCATCGGCCCGAGCATCTTGTGCCCGGCGAAGGCGAGGAAGTCGCAGCCGAGGTCGCGACGTCGACCGGAGGTGCGGCACGGACTGGGCGCCGTCGACAGGATCCGGCGCCGTGGTCGTGGGCGACCGCCGACGTCGACCGGCAGGTGCGGCACCGACTGCGCGCCGTCGACGAGAATTCTCGCTCCGTGGTCGTGGGCGACCCGGCGATCGCCTTCACGGGCGCGACCGAGCCGAGCACGTTCGAGGCGTGCGTGACCGCGACGAGCCGGGTCCGGTCGTCGACCGCCTCCTCGAACGCCTCGAGCGGGACCGTCCCGTCCGGGAGCGGGTCGAGCAGGGTCACCTCCACCCCGCACTCGCGGAGCCGGAGCCAGGGCAGGAGGTTCGAGTGGTGCTCGGCCCGCGTGGTCACGACCCGGTCGCCGCGCTCCCAGGGAAGGCCGCCGGCGACCATGTTGATCGCCTCGGTCGTGTTCTTGGTCGCGACGAGGAGGCCGTCGCCGCCTCCGATGAACCGGGCGACGGTCCGGTGCGCCTCCTCGTACCGGAGGGTGGCCATGCGGGCCAGCCGGTGGACACCGCGCCCGACGTTCGCGCGGTACTGGAGGTCGAACTCGCGGACGACGTCGGCCACCTGGACGGGCGTCAGGCTGACCGAGGCGCTGTCCAGGTAGTGGAGGTGGGCGAGCAGGGGAAAGTCGTTCCGGCAGTCCTCGAGCGGCATGATCCTCTACCGTGGGTATGGTTGCCCGGAATGGATTAAAGAATGGGGGCCGGTCAGGCCTCGAAGAGGTCGGTCGAGAGGTAGCGCTCGCCCGTGTCGGGCAGGATGACGACGATCAGCTTCCCCGTCGCTCTCGGGCCGGGCGGCGACCTGCAGCGCGGCCCAGAGGGCCGCACCGCACGAGATCCCGCAGACGATCCCCTCCTCCCGGGCGAGGCGGCGGGCCGTCTCGAAGGCGTCCTCGTTCGTGACCTGCACGACCTCGTCGATGACCGACCGGTTCAGCACGTCCGGCACGAAGCCTGCGCCGATCCCCTGGATCCGGTGCGGGCCCGGCTTGCCGCCCGAGAGGACGGGCGAGGCGGCCGGTTCGACGGCGATCGCGCGGAATGAGGGCTTCCTCGCCTTGATCACCTCGGCGACACCCGTGATCGTCCCGCCGGTGCCGACACCGGCCACGATCATGTCAGCAGCGCCGTCCGTGTCGGCCCAGATCTCCTCGGCCGTCGTCTCGCGGTGGATCCGGGGGTTCGCCGGGTTCCGGAACTGCTGGGGAAGGTAGACCGCGTTCGGGTCCTCGGCCGCCATCGCCTCGGCCCGCGCGACCGCCCCTTTCATCCCCTCCGCCCCGGGCGAGAGGACGAGCTCGGCCCCGAGCGCCTTCACGAGTTTGCGCCGTTCGATCGACATGGTCTCGGGCATCACGAGCCGAAGGCGGTAGCCCCTGGCCGCCGCAACCATCGCGAGCGCGACGCCCGTGTTGCCGCTCGTCGGCTCGACGATCACGGTCCCCTCCTTCAGCAGGCCCGCCTCCTCGGCCGCGCGGATCATCGAGAAGGCGATCCGGTCCTTGACGCTCCCCCCCGGGTTGAACGACTTCGACCTTGCCGACGACCGTGCCCGGCAGCCCGGCGGCCATGCGGTTGATCCGGACGAGGGGCGTGCGCCCGATCGTGGCCGTGATATCGTTGTAGATGCGGCTCATGCGGTAACAATTGTGATTCGACTATTTAGGCCTGACGTCGAGCACCTCGTCCATCGCGCCGGAGCGGTAGCCCTCGAGGTCCAGGGTCACATACACAAACCCGGCGGCCTTCAGTGCTGCGGCGATCTCTGCTCTGCGCGCAAATGCCTGCGCGAGCTCGGTCACCGGCACCTCGATCCGGGCGAGCCGGCCGTGGGCCCGGACCCGGCCCTGGCGGAACCCGAGGCCGCGGAGCGCCTCCTCGGCCTCCTCGACCATCGCCAGCAGGGCCGGCGCGAGCGGCTCTCCGTACGGGATGCGGGAGGCGAGGCAGGCCGCGGACGGTTTATCCCAGAAGCCGAGGTCGAGAGACCGGGCAATGGCCCGGATCTCCGCCTTCGTGATCCCCGCGGCCACATAGGGGTGTTCGACGCCCTCCTCGGCGCAGGCCACGAGGCCCGGCCGGTGTTCCGAGAAGTCCGAGCAGTTCACGCCGTCGACGACCGTGGGCAGGCCCCGGGATGCAGCCTCGCGCCTCAGGAGCGGGGCGAGGGCTTTCTTGCAGTGGTAGCACCGATCGGCCGGGTTGGCGCGGATTCCCGGATCCCCGAGCGGGTCGAACGGGATCACGACGAGCGGGAGGTCGTGCTCCCTCGCGATCGCCCGCGCCTCTGCGGCGGCCGCACGCGGGATCAGCGGGCCGTCGAGGAACGCGCAGGCCATCCGGTTCCCGAGGACGTCACGGGCGACGACGGCGAGCAGGGCCGAGTCGACCCCGCCCGAGTACGAGACCAGGAGCGGGCCGATGCGTTCGAGCTCCTGCTTCAGCGCCAGCAGCTTCGATCCGGGATCGACGGTCCCCTCAGGCGTCCCGGTGCGGTCGTGCATCGCAGATCATCCTTTCCGAAGACTATGTGAAGCCCTCCGGGATAATGGGTTTCCATTCAGGCGGTTTACTCCGGCTTCACAATTGTTAAATAACCGCAGGTCATACCTGTGCATCACAATTGTGAGCTCCGGTCATACCGGGGTCCGGGGGTCGATAATGGATATTCGGGTACAGAAACTATTCGAAGGGCTCTACGCCCTCGAGGAGCTCCGCGAGATCTACCGCCACGCCCTCCCTACCGGCCTCGACGCCGACGAGGAGGCGCAGTACGGCGCGAAGATCGCGGAGCTCGAGGGGATCGTCGCCGAGCTGAAGGCCGGCACAGGCCAGCCGAAGGTCGCGAAGATCGCGGGCACGATCGAGCTCCGCACGCGCGAGGAGCAGGCCATCAACATCCAGCCGATCCAGGCCGCCGGCCGGCTCACGCTCGAGGCGAGAAAGGCCGTGATCAGCTACGGGGACGGCTACTCGACCTGCGACGCCTGCAGAAAGCCCTTCCGGCTCGACAAGATCTGCAAGCCGCCGATCGCCTCCTTCCACGAGGAGCTCGCCGCATTCCTGAACATGGACCAGGCCCGGGTCGTCCCCGGGGCCCGGCGGGGCTTCCAGGCCGTCACCGCCTCGCTCGTCCGGGAGGGCGACCCGGTGATCGTCTCGGCCCTCGCGCACTACACCGAGTTCCTGGCCGTCGAACAGGCCGGCGGGCTCGTCCGCGAGGTGCCGCTCAGCCCGCAGAACCTCGTCACGGCCGATGCGACGGCCGAGAAGATCGAGGAGGTGCGCCGCGAGACCGGGAAGACGCCCGCACTCGTGATGATCGACCACTTCGACTACCAGTTCGCGAACGAGCACGATGTCCGGGGGATCGCAAAGGTCGCGCACCAGTACGATATCCCGCTCCTCTACAACGGGGCGTACACGGTCGGCGTGATGCCCGTCGACGGGAAGGCGCTCGGCGCGGACTTCGTGGTCGGCTCGGGGCACAAGTCGATGGCCGCGCCGGCACCGTCCGGCGTGCTCGCGACGACCGACGAGTACGCGGACCGCGTCTTCCGGACGACGGGCATGGTCGGCGACGTAACCGGCCGGAGATTCGGGATCAAGGAGGTCGAGATGCTCGGCTGCACCCTGATGGGCGCGAACCTGATCGCGATGATGGCCTCGTTCCCGGCCGTCAAGGAGCGGACGCTGCACTGGAGCGAGGAGGTCGAGAAGTCCAACTACTTCATCGGCCGCCTCCTCGCGATCGAGGGCAGCCGGGTCCTCTCCGAGTACCCGCGAAAGCACAGCCTCTCCAAGGTCGACACGACCGGCTCGTTCGACACGGTCGCCAGGACCCACAAGCGCAAGGGCTTCTTCCTCTCGGACGAGCTCTCGAAGCGCGGGATCGTCGGCGAGTTCGCCGGCGCCACCCGGACCTGGAAGCTGAACACCTTCGGCCTCACGTGGAAGCAGATCCGCTACGTTGCGGAGACCTTTACCGAGATCGCCGAGAAATACCAGATACCGATCACACCCCAGGTGACTCCATGACAGAGAGAGAGCAGCTCGGCGAGGCCACCCTCGCCCTTCATGCCGGGCAGACGCCCGATCCGACGACCGGCTCCCGCGCGGTGCCGATCTACCAGACGACCAGCTACGTCTTCCGCGACGCCGAGCACGGGGCGAACCTCTTCGGCCTGAAGGAACTCGGGAACATCTACACGCGGCTGATGAACCCCACGACCGACGTCTTCGAGAAGCGGATGGCCGCGCTCGAGGGCGGGACCGGGGCCGTTGCGGTCGCATCGGGGATGGCCGCCATCACCTACGCCGCGCTGACCGTGACCGAGCTCGGCGACGAGATCGTCAGCGGCGACAACCTCTACGGGGGGACCTACACCCTCTTCGCGGTCACGCTCCCGCGACTCGGCCGGACCGTAAAGTTCGTCGACTCGACCGACCCCGAGGCGTTCCGCGCCGCGATCACGGAGAGGACGAAGGCGATCTACGTCGAGGCGCTCGGCAACCCGAAGCTCGACGTCCCGGACTTCGAGGCGATCGCCGCGATCGCGCACGAGCACGGCATCCCCCTGATCGTGGACAACACGACCGCGGTCGGGCTCGTCCACCCGATCGCGCACGGCGCGGACATCGTGGTCTTCTCGGCCACGAAGTACATCGGCGGCCACGGCACCTCGATCGGCGGCGTGATCGTCGACGCCGGGACCTTCGACTGGGGCAGCGGGAAGTTCCCGGGGTTCACCGACCCCGACCCGGGCTACCACGGGCTGGTCTACTGGGACGTCTTCAGGGACTTCGCCGGCCTCGGGAACGTCGCGGTCGCATTCCGGGTCCGGCTCCAGCTCCTCCGTGACACCGGGGCCGCGCTCTCGCCGTTCAACGCCTTCCAGTTTCTCCAGGGGCTCGAGACCCTGCCGCTCCGCGTGCGACGGCACTCGGAGAACGCGAAGAAGGTCGCGGAGTTCCTCGCCGCGCACCCGAAGGTCGCCTGGGTCAACTACCCGGGCCTCCCCGACAGCCCGAACCGCCCCCTGGCCGAGAGGTACCTGAGCGGCTCGTTCGGCCCGCTCGTCGGCTTCGGCGTCAGGGGCGGGAAGGAGGCGAGCATCGCGGTGATCGACCGGCTGAAGATCTTCAGCCACCTCGCCAACATCGGGGACGCGAAGAGCCTGGTGATCCATCCGGCCTCGACCACGCACCAGCAGCTCACGCCCGAGGAGCAGCGCGCGACCGGCGTGACCGAGGACTACATCCGGCTCGCGGTCGGCATCGAGGATCCCGAACGACCTCTGTCGCGACCTCGCCCAGGCCCTCGCAGGGGTGTAACGGGCATGGGATCGGGATCGGTCGGCACGGTCGAGACCCGGTATATGACCCTCCCGGCCCCCCTTCCGCTCGAGGGGGGCGGGGCGCTCCCGGAGGTCGTGCTCGCGTACGAGACCTACGGCCGGCTGAACGATGCGCGGAGCAATGCGGTCCTCGTCTGCCACGCGCTCTCGGGCGACGCCCACGCGGCCGGATACCACGAGGGCGACGACCGGCCGGGCTGGTGGGACGGGCTGATCGGCCCGGGAAAGGCCCTCGACACGGACCGGTTCTTCGTGATCTGCTCGAACGTCATCGGCGGTTGCCAGGGCTCGACCGGTCCATCCTCGATCGACCCCGGGCACGGGCCGGCCCTACGGCGCCTCGCTTCCCCGTGATCACGGTCCGCGACATGGTCGCGGCGCAACAGGCCCTGGTCGCCGGGCTCGGCATCGAGCAGCTCTATGCGGTCATCGGCGGCTCGATGGGCGGCATGCAGGCCCTCCAGTGGATCGTCTCCTATCCCGACGCCGTCCTGAAGTCGGTCATCATCGCGGCGACTGCGACCTCGTCGCCCCAGCAGATCGCGTTCAACGAGATCGGCCGGCGGGCGATCATGACCGACCCTGCCTGGAACGGGGGAGACTACGTCGGCCGGGAGGAGCCCGAGGCCGGCCTCGCCCTCGCCCGGATGGTCGGCCACGTCACGTACCTCTCGGACGAGTCCATGCACGAGAAGTTCGGCCGACGCCTGCAGAGCCGTGAGAGCTTCGGGTTCGACTTCGCGACCGACTTCGCGGTGGAGTCGTACCTCCGGCACCAGGGCGAGTCGTTCACGCGCCGGTTCGACGCGAACTCGTACCTCTACATCACCAAGGCCCTCGACTACTTCGACCTCTCGGTCGACGGTTCGCTCGCGGCCGGCCTCGCGGGGGTTGCGGCGAAGGTGCTCGTGGTGGCCGTCTCGTCGGACTGGCTCTACCCGCCGTACCAGTCGCAGGCGATGGTCGAGGCCCTGGCCGCGAACGAGGTCGAGGTCGAGTACTGCGAGATCGCGTCGAAGTACGGGCACGACGCGTTCCTCCTCGAGAACGGCCAGCTCAACTACCTGGTCGGCCGCTTCCTCTCGCGGATCGAGGTACGCGACGTCATGACCACCGCCGTCCCCACGATCGGAACGGACGCCGTCCTCGTCGATGCGGCCTCGGTCATGATCGAGCACGGCGTCAACCACCTGCCCGTCCTCGCCCCGAACGGTGCGCTCGCCGGGATCGTCACCTCGTGGGACATCGCCAAGGCGGTCGCCCGCGGCCATTCCGGCCTGGCCGAGATCATGACGAGAACGGTCGTCACGGTCGGGCCGGGCGAGACGGTCGGCGAGGCCGCGGCCCGGATGGAGTCCCACGCGATCTCGGCCCTGCCGGTCGTCGACGACGACAACCGGCTGATCGGGATCGTCTCGTCCGAGGCCCTGAGCCGACTGGTGGGTCGGTGCCGATGAGGCTCCTCGGGATCCACGCGGACTTCTTCCGCTACCGGGCCACGAAGCGGACCCGTCTGGCCGAGGAGGTCGCCGTCCGCGAGGACGGCCAGTCGGACTGCTGCGTCCTCTTCACCTGCGTCGAGGCGGGGGACGAACGGGAGCCGGCGGGGATCGTCGACCGCGCGGCCGACGAGGTGATGGTCCGGCTCGCCCGGATCGGCGTGGACCGCGTCGTGGTCTACCCGTACGCCCACCTGACGCCCGCGCTCTCGGCACCCGCGGTCGCCCTCGCCGTGCTGAACGCGTTCACAGCCTCCCTTGCCGAACGGGGGGTCGCGGTCAAGCGCGCGCCGTTCGGCTGGTACAAGGAGTTCGAGATGAAAGGAAAAGGTCACCCCCTCGCCGACTTCTCGCTCGGCATCTGTCCGCATTCGCTCCACGACTGCGATGCATCCTGCCCGTTCTGCCACCACCCGCTCCGCACGGCGGACCTCGAGGTGAACGGTGAGTCCTGACGGCCGCGAGGCCCTGCTCCTGCTCGGCTGCCCCGAGGTGCCGGTCCAGCAGGCGCTCGCCCTCCACCTGCTCGGGCGACTCAAGGCCGCCGGGTACGCGGTCACCTGCGCCGGCAACCCGGCCGTGCTCCAGCTCCTCCGCGTCTCCGACCCCGACCGGCACTACGTCGGCCCGGTCGTGGAGATCGAACGATACATCGGCGAGCTCGCCGAGGGGAAGCGAACGCCGGAGCTCTGCGTCGCGTTCGCCCACAGCGACGCCGGGCTCACGTTCGGAGCGACGGCCCGGTACATGCTGCCCGAGGCGCGGTTCGTCCTGCTCGTCTTCGGCCGCGAGGCCGAGGCCCTGGCCGAACAGGTGACGTTCCCCTGCGAGAAGATCGTGGACGTGGCCGTCCACAACCCGACGAAGCTGAAGCGAAAGATTGACGAGGTCTTTGCATGGGCTGCGTAGAGGACATGCCCTACGAGGTGATCCTCTCCAGGGCATCGTTCGCCGAGTGCCGCGAGTATGTCGAGAAGCACTGCCCGCGGTACTGCCATGTGGAGCCCGGCTTCCGGCTCTTCGAGAAGCACATCATCGGCGTCCCGCCGATCGCGATCGGGCTCGACGGCGATGTCGTGATCTTTCCGTTCACGAAGCCGTGCTATGGAACGTTCCTGCTCCGGATCGAGGACGCGGGGGAGGCCGCGCGTCTCGCGCACGCAGCCGCCACAAGCTGGAAAGGCTCCGCGGAGGTGCCACAGGGACCCGTCCGGCCGCGAACAATTCCATAATCCTAAATACTTATTCGATCAAGATTTAATCGAAACGGTGGGAAGGGGCCGGGACCGGCGGCACGAGTCGTGCACATGGTATGGTGAATCTGCCAGCGTCCCGGTACGCACCGGTGAATTCGATGAAGGAACGTGATCAGGGAATGGACCGGCGGGTCAGGGAGTTCGTCTCACTCTCGCCGGACGGACGGATCTGGGGAGAGATCATCACCGAGCCGCTGCTGACGGTCGCACAGGTCGCCGCGACGCTGCAGATCCGTGAGAAACTCGTCCGGAACCACATCAAGGAGAAGCGCCTGAAGGCCGTCAAGATCGGCAAGTACTGGCGGATCAAGCCCGAGGACCTGCACGCCTTCATCGAGGGGAACTCCTCGATCAAGACCGAGGCCCACCCTCACATCTCCGAGCGGAACGGGCTTGAGGACGGACTGATCAACACCGGCGCCTGACGCGTCGGTTTTTTTTAGAAAATTTTCCGGGCCGAAGGCCCGCAGAACCGTGAACGGGGAGGCGATGCCTCCCGGTTATCCCGGGTAGGGGACGTCCGGTATGAACTTCGTGCCGTAGTGGATCACGCCCGACTCCCCCTCGGTCCCGATCCGGCGGAAGACCGAGCGGACGCGCATCCCGATCCGTGCCTCGCCCACGTCCTCGACCACGACCTGCGCGGTGACGCGCGGCCCCTCGTCGAGCCGGATGATCGCGAGCACGAACGGGGTCTGCTGCTCGAACGCGTCCGACGCCGACCGGATCACGGTGAAGGTCACCACCTCGCCCTTCCCCTGGAACCGGTAGGAGACGATCACGCCCGAGCGCCGGCAGTCCGGGCAGAACGAACGCGGCGGGTAGAACGTGCGCTCGCACGAGGTGCACTGCGTGCCGATCGAGGTTGTAGCGCTGCGTGGATCTTGCGCCAGAAGCGCGGGACCGACATCTCAGGCCCTCCCGAAGATATGGACCGCGACCGACGCACCGGTGCCGCCGACGTTCTGGGTCATCCCGATCTCGGCGCCGTCGACCTGCCGCCGCCCCGCGTCTCCGCGGAGCTGCTGGACGATCTCGGCCACCTGCTTGATCCCGGTCGCGCCGACCGGATGGCCGCAGGCCTTCGAGCCCGCCCGAGGTATTGACCGGGATCCGGCCGTTGAGCGCGGTCTCGCCCTCCTCGGTCAGCCGCCCGGCCTCGCCCTTGGCGCAGAACCCGAGGTCCTCGATCGCGCAGATCTCGGCGATCGTGAAGCAGTCGTGGACCTCGACCAGGTCGATCGAGGCCGGCGTGAGCCCTGCCATCTCGTAGGCCCGGCGGGCGGCCACGACCGTCGCGTCGAGGGTCGAGATGTCGCGACGGTCGTGGAGCGCGATCGTGTCCGAGGCCTGCGCCGTCGCGAGGACCTTCACGGGGGCGTCCGAGAACTCCCGCGCGCGCTCGAGCGGCGCGAGGATCACGGCCGCCGCCCCGTCCGTGATCGGCGAGCAGTCGAAGAGCCGGAGCGGGTCCGCGACGAGCGGGGACCGAAGGACGGTATCGACCGTGATCTCGCTGTGGAACTGCGCGATCGGGTTCCGCGCCCCGTTGTAGTGGTTCTTGACGGCGACCATGGCCAGCTGCTCCCTCGTCAGGGGGTAGCGGTGCATGTAGTCGGTCGCGATCATCGCGTAGAGCCCGGGGAAGGTCGCGCCCACGAACCCCTCCCATTCCCGGTCCGCTGCGGCCGCGAGCGCGTCGACCGAGGTCGAGGTCTCGACGTCGGTCATCTTCTCGACCCCGGCCGCCACCACGATCTCCTCGAGCCCCGAGGCGACCGCGATCACGGCCTGGCGGAACGCGAGCGAGCCCGAGCAGCAGGCCGACTCGACCCGCGTCGAGGGAATATGGCGCGAGGTCAGGCCCGCGTAGTCGGCGATCAGGGCGCCGACGTGCTCCTGCTCGACAAAGCGCCCGGCCGACATGTTGCCGACATAGAGCGCGTCGATCCGTTCGCCCGAGAGCTGTGCGTCCTCGAGCGCCAAAGCGCCCGCCTCGAGGAAGAGGTCGCGGAAGGAGGTCTCCCACTTCTCCCCGAAGGTCGTGCATCCGATTCCGATTACGGCGACGTCTCTCATCACTGCATCACGATCTTTCCCTTGTGTCTGGCATAGCGCGCGTAGTCGACGTAGATCGGGTTCGACAGCGAGCTGGCGGACCGTCGGGGCCCCGCCCCGCCGGAACGACTCCGCCTCGATCGCGTCGGTCACCTCGATGTCGAACGAGTCCGCCCCGGCCCCCGAGCCGAACGAGGTGACGAAGATCCGGTCGCCCGGCTTCGCGACGTCGAGGGTCGCGGCCAGGCCGATCATCGTGGCCCCCGAGTAGGTATTGCCGAGGGTCGGGACCACGAGCCCGGGCTCGATCTGCTCGGGCGTAAACCCGAGCTGCTGCGCGACCCGTCGCGGGAACTTCGCGTTCGGCTGGTGGAAGACCGCGTAGTCGTAGTCGGTCGCGCTCTTTCCCGCCTGCTCGAAGAGCAGCCGCGCCGCGCCCTGGACGTGCTTGAAGTACCCGGGATCGCCCGTGAACCGGCCGCCGTGGCTGGGGTAGGTCTGGCCCTCGCGCCGCCAGAAGTCGGGCGTGTCCGTCGTGAACGAGACCGTCCGGTGGATCTCGGCGATGGGGTCGCGGTCCCCGATCAGGAACGCGGCGCCGCCCGCGGCCGCCGTGTACTCGAGCGCGTCCGAGGGCGCGCCCTGCGCGACGTCCGAGCCGATCGCAAGGCCGTACGTGACCATGCCCGCGCCGACGAGGCCCATGCAGGCCTGGATCCCGGCCGTGCCGGCCTTGCAGGCGAACTCGTAGTCGGCCGCCGTCATGTTCGGGGTCGCTCCGATCGCCTCGCCGACCGTGCACGCGGTCGGCTTGACCGCGTACGGGTGCGACTCGGACCCGACGTAGACCGCGCCGATCTCGGCGGGGTCGATCTCGCGCCGGGCGAGCGCGCTCCGGGCGGCCTCGACCGCGATCGTCGCGGTGTCCTCGTCGACGTCGGGCAGCGACTTCTCGCGGACGCCGAGCCCTCCCGTGATGTCCTGTGCGTTGTCGCCCCAGACCCGGGCGATCTCCTCGAGCCGGATCCGGTACCGGGGGATGTACGCCCCGTAGGTGATGATGCCTGTCATGCAGTCCCCTGTCTTCCGGCGGAGCCGGTGCCTGATGTACCTATGAAGTTTGTCCCGGCAGGACTGCGGCTCACCACTCGGTCGAGCGCAGCGTGGCGATGAGCGGGTCGATCGGCGTCTGCGTGGTCAGCAGCGTGATCCGGTCGCGTTCGGCGAGCCTCGGCACGATCGGGTGGACGTCCTCGGGCGCGATCCCCTGCAGGACCACGCACCGCGGCTTGAACGGCGTCACGCGGATCGCGACCATCGGCGACTTCCCGTTCGAGACCCCGGCGAAGATCAGCGCCCGTTCGGTCGACCAGCCGTAGATCCGGCTGAACTCGTCGGACGAGAGCTGCAGGATCGCGTTCAGGCTGTTCACGACCGTGTACCCGAAGAGGGTCTGGTCGAGCGAGCCGGTCATCGGCTCGGCCTCGACGAGGTCGGCAAACCGCGGGAGCGCAGACCGGGGCCGCGAACTCGTGGATGTCGTAGATCACCTCGTCGTCGAGCTCGGCAAAGAGCATCCGGCCGAACCGCTCGATATGCCGTCCGCCCCGGGCCTCGTCCATGGAGAGGATCGCGTCCACGATCTTCCCGACGACGGCCGTGCCGGGGCTCTTGCGCCGTGCCGCTCTCGTAGTCCGAGATGACCGAGGGCGAGACGTCGAGCCGGACGGCGAGGTCGGTCTGCGGGATCTCGAAGCTGAGCCGCCACTTCTTGAGCGCCCTGCCGGGTGAGTCCGAGAGCGTAATCTCGCCGGCCATCTTCTCGGCCAGTCGGTGCCGCAGCCCGGACTTCATGCGGATCAGGTCTGCACCGGGGATTAAATAATTAACGAATCGGGCTTCGACAGTTCACGTAGATAGTGGGCGATGTTGAATGACGGCCGCGCTCCTGGGCCCCGGTACCGGGTCGGTGACCCGTCGTGAGCACCCGTGCTCCGGGAACTTTCGGGTGGCGGGATTTCGCTGCACGCGGCGCGCGAGGTCCGGCGGAGGCTGCCCGACGCCGACCTCGAGCCGATGGTGCGCCCTCTCCGAGACGGAGACGGGTCCAGAGGCGCGGAGAGACGGTGGTTTCCGTCTTTCCGATCCGAAGACGACGCCGGGAAGGGTGAGACTGGTGCGGGGGTCGTCCTCGCCGTGTAAAAGGGGGACCAGGTTGCCCGGATGTACCCGGTCCGCTGGACGGTCTCGGTCGAGCCGTCCGTGTAGGTCAGCTTCACCAGGGGCGAGAAGGTGCCGGCCGACGGGTAGAAGAACGTCGGGCTGATCGCCCGTGAGTTCCAGGTATTCAGGTGAGCCGGGGCGTCGAACGACCACCAGGCCGAGCCGATGCTCTTGCCGCTCGCCGGGGTCACCGTGAACTTGACTGCACTGCCGTGCGCTGCCGTCAGGGGCGCGGGTGAATGAGGCCCCGCCCGAAGGCACCGGCGTGGTCGTTGTCGTCGTCGGCGGGGTCGAATTTGTGCCGAACGCGATCCAGTCGAGGTTCTGGCCGTCGCCGGTGAACGTCAGCTTCAGCGTGTGCGAGCCGGCCTGGAGCGTGACGGGGATCGAGACGGTCTGCCACGCCGCGAACGAGCCGGTCCGCGGGACCGCAATCGTTCCGGCAGGCGCGCCGTCGACCCGGAGCGCCATGGTCCGGCCGCTGTTCGGGCTCGCGACCCGCGCGGTCATGGTGTACGTGCCGGCTGACTGGATCGTCGTGGTGTAGGTCAGGTACTCGCCGTTGCGGATCCAGCCGACGTTCGTGATCCCGCCGGCCGTCTCGATGTCGACGCCCTCAGTCGTGCGGTACGCGCCGCCCTCGTTCCTGGGCGTAGTGTCGTGGTACGCGACGCCCTCGCCGCCGAGGTTGTACTCCGCCCTGGATCGTGCCGGGGATGGAGAGCGGTTTGTACGGCATCGGCGTCGGTGTCGGCGTGGTGGAGGTCTGCGGCGCGAACTCGATCCAGTCGAGGTTCTGGCCGTCGCCCTGGAACGAGAGTTTCAGGGTGTGTGTCCCGGCCGAGAGCGGGATCGGCGTCTGGACGAAACCGCTGCCCGTGCCCGATGGCGTTATTGTCGCGGTGACGAACGATTCGGTCAGCCCGACGTCGCGGTACGTGTCAAACGAGCCCGTCCTCGGGACCGTGATCGTGGACTTCGGCACGCCGTCGACCGAGAGCGTCACCATGCGTCCGCTGTTCGGGCTCGCCATGCGCGCCGTCACCGTGTAGGTCCCCGTCTGGGTGACGGTCACGGTGTAGGTCAGGTACTCGCCGTTCCGTATCCAGCCGACGTCGGTGACGCCATTGCCGGTCTCGATGTCGACGTCGTCGTGCCGGTACGCGCCGCCGCTGTTGCCCGGCGTTGTGTCGTGGTACGCGACGCCCTCGCCGCCGAGGTTGTAGTCCTCGGCCTGGATCTCGGCCGGGGACCGAGAGCGGCTTGAACGGCTCCGGGACGACCGGCTGAAGGGTCAGGGTGACCGGGACGGTCTGGCCCTGTGCCGGGTACTGCGTGATGGTGTAGACAGCGTCGCGGTACCCCGAGAGGTTCGCGACGATCGACCGCATGGGCGTGGCGGTGAGATGGATGGTGACGTTGAGCAGGCCGGCGCTGGTGTTGCCCTGCAGGTACCGGGTGCCGGAGATGTCCACAAGGTAGACGTCGGCCCCGGCCGGGGTGGTCGAGACCAGGAAGTAGCCCGTGTCCCCGCCGACGGGCGGCACATTCGGCAGCGCGAGCGGCAGGTAGTCGGTAACGCCCTCTTCGGGGTTGACGACGTACGGCTCGTCACAGAACCCGTCGCCGTCGTTGTCGGGGTGAGTCTCGGAGAAGCCCGTCCCGTTCGGGTGGGCCCAGAAGTTGCCGCCGATCTCCGGCCCGCCGACGATGTTCGGGCCGGCCGTCCTGGTGACGTTCGGCTGCCCGACTTCGGCCGCCCCGAAGAACCCGTTGTCGGTGTTGTTCAGGACATTGTTCGTGACCTGGGAGGACCAGTCGCCGCCGACGGCGACGCCCTGCCCGTTGCCGACGATCCAGTTGGAGGTGATGGTGGAGCCGCCGCGGTCCGTGGACTGCACGCCGACGCCGGCGTTGCCCTCGATCCGGTTGGCCTCGATGGTCGCGCCGGCGTGCTCGAGTGGATGCCGTTTCGCGCCGTTGCCGCTGATGGTGCAGCCGCTGATGGTGAGGCTGCTCTCCTTGAGCGAGATGCCGAAGCCGGCGTTGTCCGAGACCTCGGAGTCGACAAGGGAGTTCGCGGCGAGCCGGCCCGAGAGGTCGCTCGCGAGGCCGTTCGGGTTCCCGGTGGTTGTGCAGCGCTCGATGGTGATCCCGTCGCTCGGGTAGTCGAGGACGATCCCGGTCCCGGTGCTGTCACGGACGACTGAGTCGCGGAGGACGGCCTGCTCGGCGCCGCCCTGCTCGGCGTAGCCGGTACCCGAAGCCGATGCCGTTCTGCTCGGCGACGACGTCCTCGATCACGGAGCCGTTCACGCGCCCGATGTAGACGCCGGCGCCGAAGTCGCGGACGGTGACGTTCCGGACGGTGACGTTCGTGATGGGGCCGACCGGGGTCGCGTTGGCGAGCGCGGTGGCATAGACGCCGGTCCCGTTGCCGGCGCCCGCGATGGCGTGGCCCATGCCGTCGAAGACGACGTCGGAGTCTCGGCGATAAGAGCGCGCCGATCTCGTCGGCGGAGAGGTCGTGGTCCAGGGTGTAGCGTCCGGGCTCGTTGATGGCGAGCGCGGGCGAGCCGGGCAGGGCCTGCACGCCGACGGCGAGCAGGCAGAGCGCGAGCAGCAGGACTGCTGCCGGCGCGAGGGCGCAGGAGCGCCTCCGATTGAGTGTGGCGGAATGCATGATATCCTCTCGGCCGCTTCGCTCCGAAGCGGTAGTCGCATGTTCCTTCCCGCGCGGAGGATTGGCATGGCGCCCGGCCCAGTGGTCGTGAAAGAGTGTCTGTCACTCCACGCGCGATTATCACAGATTCATTCCGGACCCGTTAAATCTTTCGAAATGTTTCTGCGCAAACCGACGGCGGAGCATCAGCCGAACCCGCAACGAGCGCCGATCCCGCAATAGCCAATGTCGGATCCGCCACCGTCGCAGACCGCTCTGCACCCGCGATTCGAGGGTGCGAGGCGGGCCGGGGAGGCAAACCCCCTCCCGTCAGGCCGGCGGTCGCTGGCTCATTACGCTCGGCCGTGACGCCGGCACCTTCACGCTGCGAATGGAGGACGGCCGGCGTGTGCGTTACGGGAATTCCTGAGGGGGTGGACCCCCCTGAGCGGCGACAGAAGAGCCAGGCAGGCACGTGCCGGCTTGCTTCGATATACCGAACGGTCTCCCCTTCCGCCGCACGCGACGGCGGACGAGGTCCCGCCCGGACGCAACACGGTGTGCGGCTCTCCCTCGACGGGGGAGCGCTTCCGCCCGCCGCCCTCCTCCCGTGCACGCGGAGAGATTAGTCTACGTCACAACCCATAAATAGCAAGCATCTCAAATTTGGTTCTGTGACGATCGATGCGGGGGACCTGGCGTGCCTGAAGGCGATTGCGCTGCTCGGCGGGTGCCGGGGGCCGGTCCACGTCTCGTCCCAGTCGCTCGCGGGCGCGCTCGGCACGAGCCCCCAGACGGCGTCGCGCCGGCTCCAGTCGCTCGAGTCCGGACTCCTCGTCACCCGCTCCGTCCGGCCCGCAGGCCAGTACGTCTCGGTCAGCCGGAGCGGCGAGGAGGCTCTCCACCGGCAGGGACTCGGACTACTGCCGGCTCTTCGGGGGCTCGTCGGGCGGGTTCGTGATGACCGGCCACGTCGTGAGCGGCGTCGGGGAGGGGCGGTACCAATGAGCCTGCCCGAGCTGTACCGCGAGCAGTTCGCGGCCGTGCTCGGCGAGGACCCGTATCCCGGGACGCTCAACATCCGGCTCGACGGTGCGAGCGTGCCCGTCCGGAAACGGCTCGACGCCCTCGACTGGACTCCGATCCGCGGCTTCGTCGCGGAGGCGCGGACCTTCGGCGACGCCCGGGCCCTCCCCTGCCGGATCGGTGAGTACCGGTGCGCGATCGTCGTTCCGGGCCGGACCCACTACCCCGAGGACGTCGTCGAGGTGATCGCCGGAAAGCCCCTCCGCGAGGCCCTCGGCCTCTCCGACATGGACCGCGTGAAGGTCGAGGTGCGGGATGAGAGAGATGATGCACAATGATTGACGAGGCGCTTGCCGCGCTGCGGGATGGACGGTTCATCCTGCTCTACGACTTTGACAACCGTGAGGGAGAGACCGACTTCGCCATCCGCGCGGACGCGGTGACGCCCGCGCACCTGCGGCAGATGCGCAGGGACGGCGGGGGACTGATCTGCTGCGCCGTTCCGCACGAGGCGGCCGAGCGGATCGGCCTGCCGTTCGCCCACGACGTGCTCGAGGCGGCAGGCGTCGGCGTGCGCGACCACGTGATCCCGTACGACCGGAAGAACCGCTCCTCGTTCTCGCTCTGGGTCAATCATGCCTCGACCTTCACGGGGATCACGGACAACGACCGCGCGACCACGATCAACGCGATCGCCGATCAGGTGAAGCGGGCCCTCGCCGGTGAGGAGACCCGGTTCTTCGACGAGTTCCGGCTGCCGGGCCACGTCCCGATCCTGCGCGGAGCCGAGGGCCTCATCGCCCGCCGCTGCGGTCAGACCGAGGCTCTCGCTCGTGCTCGCCCAGATGGCCGGGATCCCTCCCGCGATCGTGGTCTGCGAGATGCTCGACGACGAGAGCGGCATGGCCCTTCGGAAGGCCGATGCGCTGGCATACGGCGAGGCGCACGGGATCCCGTTCCTCGAGGGTCGCGAGGTCGCGGAGCGGTGGACCGGGCCGGCCGCCTGCGGCGGGTCCGCGGCTCCGGCCGCCCGCT
>CAVSRL010000025.1:0-46413 GCA_963730355.1 uncultured Methanoregulaceae archaeon
GTGGCAACGGCCGAATGCCCTTTGCCATGCAGCGGCCGAAGGACCCGAACACGGGCGACCGCGGGGCCGTCGCGGTCGACCTGGACCCCCTCGTCTACACGATCGGGGTGGTCGGGGTCAACGAGATGGCCCAGCACCACTGCGGCTCCCAGGCTCCACGAGACCCGCGAGGCGTTCAAACTCGCCGTCCGCGCCATGACCGAGCTCGAACTCTACGCCCGCGAGCTCTCGGCCCGGCACGGGATGACGATCGCGCTCGCCCGGACGCCGGCCGAGACGACGGGGCAGCGGTTCGCGGTCGCGGATCTGCTCGACCGCCGCTTCCGGCCGCACGCGGTCAAGGTGATCAAGGGCGACCTCGAGGACGGGCTCCGCCGGCTGGGGACCTCGACGGATCTGCCGATCTACTACACGAACGGCACGCACGTCGCGCCCGGCGCTCCCGTGCCGCTGACCAAGCGGATGGAGCTCGAGCACGTCTTCTTCCCGATCGTGGACGGCGGGAACATCTTCCACATCTGGCTCGGCGAGCGCCGGCCCGACCCGCGCGGGCTGATGGAGATGGCCTTCAACCTCTGCCGCAAGACCCAGATCGGCTACTTCGCGTTCACGCGCGACCTGACGGTCGGGCTCCGGCAGTTCCGCGAGCACCGGCCCGACTCGCGGCTCGAGACCTTCGGCCTCGTCGACGCCCGGGCCGAGGTCTGAGAGGCTCCGCTCCCTTTTTTCCGCGTCCGTCGACCATTGCTGTACGGACGGCGATACGCCGCCCGACCCCCGCCACCGGGGGAGGAACACGATCATGACCGAGATCAGCGAGACCTGCCAGAGCTGCGGCATGCCGCTGACCGCCCCGGGCGCCCGGGGGACGGAAGGCGACGGGGCACCGAGCGCGTACTACTGCCGGTACTGCTATCAGAACGGCGCCTTCACCGATCCGGAGGCCACGATCGAGACGATGGCCGCGCGGGGCGGCGAGATGATGTCGAGCATGTTCGAGATCCGGCCGGAGCGGGCGCCGGGCTTCGTGCTCCAGCAGCTCCGGCCCCTCCTCCGCTGGAGCGGCCGGCTGATCCCCTCCTGCGGGAGCTGTGGCATGCCACTCGCCGACCCCGGCGACGCAGGGACGGAGGCGGACGGCTCCCCGAGCGACCGGTACTGCACCCACTGCTACCGGAACGGGGCGTTCGTCGAGCCCGACCTGACCCGGGAGGCGATGATCGAGAGAGTACGCGCCCCTGCTCGCGGCCGAGCTCGGGATGCCGCTCGAGCGGGCGACGGCGATGGTGACGGCCTTCACCGCGACCCTGCCGCGCTGGCGGTGACGCCGCCGCCGATCGCAACCATCATATAGATCTGAGCCCCCTATGCCGGCCGATCCCGGGAGGGGATGAGGAAATGCCATTGGTGGACTGCATCAGATCGGATGTCGTGACCGCGTCGCCGGACGAGCGCGTGGTCGACGTCGCACGGATGATGGACGACATGAACGTGGGGAGCGTGGTGATCGAGCGCGACGGCCGCCCGGTCGGGATCGTGACGGACCGGGACCTCGCCGTGCGCGTCTGCGCCCGGAACCTCGACCCCGAGGGCACGAGCGTGCGGGAGGTGATGACCGGCGACCCCTTCGTCGTGGACCGGAACGACACGCTCTGGAACGTGATGGAGTGCGCGCGAGAGCAGGGGGTGCGGCGGTTCCCGGTCGTCGACGACGACCGGCGGCTCGTCGGGATCATCACCATGGACGACGTCGTCCGGATCCTCGCGAGCGAGATGGACTGCGTCACGGACATCATCCAGTCCTCGGCGCCGTCGGCCCGGTGAGGAGCCGACCCTCTTTTTCCGCACGACGCCCGGCTGCATCCCTGCCAGGACGGCCCGCCGCGACGACCCGGGCCACCGGCCCGTCGGTGAGACGGCACGGGACATTCGGCGGCAGGCGTCCCGTGGCCGGACCGGGGTGCACCGGATCCGTACAGGCCGAACCCGAAACCTTATCTCCACGCGACGGGTTTACCGGAGTGGTGAGTGAGATGGCAGAGAAAGACATCGGGTTGAGCATCGACCACCCGCTCGCGATCCACGTGCGGCGCGAGCGCGACGGCCTCGCGGACCTCGTGGCCGACCTCGAGCGGATCGAGTACATCGCGGACTCGTTCCTGCTGATGAAGCATGAGGATAAGACCTACGTTCCCGACTTCGAGAAAAATCCCGAGTTCGGGCAGATGAAAGGCGACGTCGTCCGGATCACCGACAAGATCCAGGCGAGGATCGAGACGCTGGGTCAGCTCGACCGGGAGATCAGAGAGACGTTCCGGATCTGATCGGACGCGGCACCGCCGCCGATCGGGGGACGAACCCCCCTTCTTTCGTATCCAGCGCGAGCGCCGTCCTCACGGCCCCGGCGCGATCACCGACGGCGTGACGAGCCACTCGAGCTCGCCGCCGACCCCCGGCGCGAATCCCCCGACCTTCACGAGCGCACCTTTTGCGAGCCGGATCCGGCCGCCGTCGATCGCGGCCGAGACGAGCGCCGAGAGCTGGGGCTCGTGCCCGACCACGAGCACGGCCCGGTCCGGGTCGATCGCCGCGAGCCGCGCGAGGACGCCGTCGACGGTCCCGCCGGGCTCGAGCTCCTCCCAGGCCTCGAACGGAGGCGGCGAGCCCCCGCCCTGGAAGACAAGGGTCGCCGTCTCCTGCGCCCGGGCGAGCGCGCTCGTCGCCACCAGGTCGAGCGCGATCCCGCGATCCCGCATCCATCGACCCAGCCGGCGCGCATCCCGCTGCCCCTTCTGCGCCAGCGGCCGGGACGCATCGTCCCCGTCCGGGGCCGCCCGCTCCGCCTTCGCGTGCCGGAGGACGTAGAGGTCCATGCAGAGGAATCGCAGAAGGACGATATCTAGGTTTCGCGGCGATCGTGCGCCGCGGTGCCGGAAAAAGAGGGTGTGTGGAGGGATGGGATCAGGCGCGGGAGGACCCGCCCGAGAGCTTCTGGGCCCCGTCGCTGTTCCCGGAGAACGAGTTCTTGCCGATCGAGAGCGATGCCGCTCTCGATGGCCCAGAGGCCGTAGTCGCCGTTCCCGGTCGCCGTGTTGCCGCTGATCGAGCATCCGCCCGAGTCGAAGAGGACGAAGCCGGACTGCGAGTGGCCGTTCACGGTGTTGCACGTGAGCCGGTTCCCGGACGAGTAGTCCAGGAAGATCCCGTAGTCGTCGTTCTCGGTGACCGTGTTGCCGGTCACGGTGTTGTCGCGGGTGAAGTCGAGGTAGATCCCGTGGCCGTTACCCGTAACCGTGTTGTCCGAGACCGTGTTGCCGGTGGAGTCGAAGACGATCCCGCCGTTGGCGCGGCCGGTGCCGGCGAGTCAGAGGCCGATGTCGTCAGTTGTCCGTCGCGGTGTTGTTCGCGATGGTGTTGTCGTCCCTGTCCTGCCAGAGCAGGATCCCCTGTTCGTTGCCCGTGACCGTGCAGTCCGAGACGGTGGTGCCGCTGCGTCGTGCGGAGGTTGATGCCGGCCTTTCCGTTCGAGACGGCCGTCACGCCCGAGGCCTCGCTGTCTGCGACGCCCTTGAAGTAGAGGCCGCAGTTCCAGTTCTCGAGCCGGACGTCCTTGACGGTGACGCCCGTGAGCGTCGTGCCGTCCTTGTTCACCAGGATGCCGTAGCTCCCGCCGGCGCCGCGGATCGTGTGGCCGTTGCCGTCGATCGTGACGCCGGACGACTGGACCCAGATCGCAGGAGATTGACCGCCCGCGATGTCCTTCTCAAGGACATAGGTACCAGGCGATGAAATCACAGTCGGGCCGGTGATGCCGGTCGCGCCGAGTGCCGCGGGAATGGCCGCGAGCAGGACCAGCGCGAGGAGACCGGACCTCAAATACAGGCTGTTCTTCATGCAGCCAATCCGGTTGAAATTGACCCTTTAAACCCTTTCCTTTTCAGGAAGGCCGAAAATTGCGCCGTTTCTAATTCGGCATTCTCAGCAAGGCATATATACTTTCTCGAAATTTCAGTTTAATACAGAAATTGGCTGACGCACAAATCCACGTGAATCCGGGGCCGGAATGGACGGGGTGCCGCACCATTCCTGCCGCGAGGGGAATGCTTATGGCCACAGGTGAGAACAGGATCGCAGTATGCCCGTCCGCCGCTGCCTGTTGCTCCTCCTCGCCGCCCTGCTTCTCGCCGCGCCGCTCGCTGCGGCGGCCACGGACGCGGCCAATGGCTCGAGCGGGCACGAGCTCGCCGACGGCGGCACGGCACCCCCGCCGGCCGAAGCGGCCCCGGCGCGGTTCGTGCGGGCCCTCGTCGCCGGACCCGTGATCGCGTCCGTCTCGCCGCCGATCGCGTCGGCCGGGACGAGCACGACGATCACGATCACGGGCACCGGGTTCGGAGCGCAGGCCTCGCGATCCGATGTCGGGTTTCCCTCCGCCGGCGGCGTCTACTGGGCCTCGGGCCGTACGAACGCTGTGAACCCCAACGAGATCGTCAACTGGTCCGACACCGAGATCAAGGTCCGCGTCCCGAACGGGCTCGCCGCGGACGGCACCAGGACAGCGGCCAGCAGCGGCGGGATCCGCGTCGTCACGGATGCAAACCTGACGAGTAACGCCGTACCATTCGCGGTCTCGTTCGGCGTCGCAGGGAAAAAGTGGGCCGCACCCCCGGTCTTCGTCGTGAACGACAACTGCCCCGGCGTCACCGGCGGGGCCGCCGCCGTCCGCCGGGCCGTCGCCACCTGGAACACGGCCCTGCCGGCCGATCTCCAGATCGACAGCTCGGGCACGTCGAACGGAACGGAGGCGGTTAGGGACGGCCGGAGCCTGATCGCCTGGGGGCCGTCGGGCCCTGTCACCAATATCACCTACTATTACGAGAACGAGGCGATCGTCGAGGCCGACATCATCCTCTCCACCTCCTACGCCTGGACGGCGGGCGAGGCCGGCGGGTCCGTCCTCGGCATCGAGCCGGTGACGCTCCGCAACCTGGCGTTCTGCCTCGGGATCGCGTGGCTCGCCGGGATCGAGCCGCAGGGGCCGTCGGACGCGGCCAAGGCCGGCTGCCAGTACCGCACGGATGCCCTCGGGAACATGAACCTGGTGACGCTCTCCCCGGCCGATCGGGCTGCGGCCAACTACCTCTACGGCGGCGGGAGCGCGAACCCGCCCCTGCTCGCGGCAGCCTTCACGGCCGGGACGATCGCGGGCCCGGCGCCGCTCACGGTGCGGTTCGATGACGCCTCGCTCGGCGGCGCAACGGGCCGGGCCTGGGCCTTCGGCGACGGCGGCACGTCGGCACTGCGGAACCCGGTCCACACATACGCCGCGCCCGGCGTCTATACCGTCGCCCTGACGGCGTCGGCCGCGGGGTACCCCGACGACACGATCCGGGCGATCAATAGGATCGCCGTCACCGGCGCGGCCGTGCTGGCCGTCCCCGGCGGCGCGGGCGTGCCCACGTCGACGGCGAACGACGGACTGTGCGACGACGTGAACGGGAACGGGCGAAAGGACTTCGCCGACGTCGTGCTCTACTTCAACCAGCTCTCCTGGATCGCAGTGAACGAGCCGGTGTGCCGCGTTCGATTACAACGCGAACGGCCGTATCGACTTCGCCGACGTCGTCCGGCTCTTCAACAATCTATGAGCGGTCCACCCCCCCTCTACTCTCTCTCGCTCGCGACCCGGAACGGCGTCGAGCAATTCACGATCCGCGACCTGCAGCAGTGGACCGGATGGTCGTACCAGAAGGTGCGCCGGGTACTCATTGGCCGCGTATCTCGGGTGTCCGAAACCCCGGGTCTTCTCGACAAGTCGCCGGCGCTCTCGGTACTCGACCGGACCACGAGCGAGGAGGACGACGAAGGCCGGACCGCGACGAACCGGCAATTCGTCTTCCTCTTCGATCCGGAAGTGTTCCGTGAGACACGGGCCTCCGGCCTGGTCTGGCTCGAGCCGGACGGCCCCGGGGAAGCCAGTGACAGCAAGCACGCCTGCTGTCAGACCGCTGTCACATCTGCTGTCACATCAAAAGAGCCGGGAATAGGGCCCGTATCGGTAAAAGGATGCGCACCCGGGGATTCCGGATCGGCATGTGACAGCAACGCGGATCATACAAAGCCCGACAGTGCGACGGTTGTGTCGTCGCCGAAACGTTGCTCTTCCCCGGGTGCTGTCACATCAATGAATGAAAACGGCAATACGGCAAGATCTGAAAGATCCGTCGGCTTTCCGCCGTCCGGGCAAGTGACAGCAGGTCTTTCAGCACCAGTGACAGCAGACGTTCAGCATCATGACTGCTGTCACTTCCCCGACCCGCGGCAGTTCACGCCGACGGGCGCGCCGGTGAGCGCCGGCTCTGCAGCACTGCTCGCGCCGTGGCGCGTGCGCCGGCTCTGCGGTGCGTGCTACCGGCGGAAGCCGGGCGAGGGCTCGACCTTCTTCTTCACCCTGCCGGCCGCCTGAGGATCGCGGGACGGCCGCCGGTCACGGGTTCTCCCAGACGACGGAGAAGGCCGTGCCGTCGGCCGTGAGCCCCGACGGGGTTGCCTTGAGGGACCCGCTCCGCGACGCCATGATGATCGGCTGGTACTCCCAGCCCGCTCCGCTGATGGGGCCGCTTTCGCCGTTCACCGTGGCGGTCGCGTGCGTGAAGGTGACCGGGCCGAAGTCCGCGAGCGGGAGGAGCCGGTTCCGCCCGTTTGTCGGGGCCTCGGCGATCCACTCGGCGGAGCTGCGGTCCGCGGCCACCCGGCTCGTGTCCGTGAAGGAGACCGTCTCCCCCGTCGTCAGATCGCGGATGGTGTACCGGAACGTGTCCCCGCTGACGTACTCGACCTTCGCATGGACCTCGTCTCCGGGCGAGACGGTGAGATCGAGGGTGACGCTGTCCTGCGGAAAGACCTCGTACCATGCGTAGTACACGGGCGTGCCCCCGATGCAGTCGGACTCGGTCCCGATCTGCTCCACGCTGTTCGAGCTGATGCCGTCGATGCCGACCCAGAAGGCAGAGGCGTAGTCGTTGTCCGAGAGGGAGCAGTCGACGGCCGGGACGTTCCACGACGCCTCCACGGAGTCGACGGCGTCGCTCTGGGGGCTGTCGAAGCTGGTCTGGATCGCGTACCCGGCCCAGTTCGGGCTTCGGTCCGCCATGGCGGCGGAGAGGGGCGGGAACGAGGGCGTCGGGGAGGGGACGGCGGTAGCGGCGCCGGAGGTGACGACCGTCGACGGGGCGGGAGTCTCCGCGGGCGTCGGCGCTCCTTCCCCGCCTCCGTCAAGGCACCCGCAGAGCAGAAGGGCGGCGAGCAGCATGGCGGCGCAGAGAATGTGCAGAGATCTCATCTTCCGGTTCCCGTCGGCGCGGACTTCTCCAGTTGGAAGGATAAAGGTTCCGGCCTGCGGGCGGTCCGGCTCGGCGGGAGCCCGGGGATCCAGCTGAACCGGACCGACACCTCGACCACCGAGACCGGTTTCCGGATCCAGCAGGCGACGGACAGCGGGTTCACGGCGAACGTGGTGACCACCACGGTTCCCGCGAACGCCGTCCTGTTCCGGACGACGAACCTGCCGCGGCGCGCGAACTACTACTTCCGGGTCCAGTCGTTCCACGGTGCGGGCGCTTCGGCGTGGACGAACGCCGCGCCGTTCCCCGTGAATACGGGCTGACCCGGGGATCTCCCGCCGGGGATGGGACCACGGCCCTTTTCCGGGTCAGGCGGCCGGGAGGGTGAAGCTGAAGGTCGAGCCCACGCCGGGCGACGACTCAACGCGGACGCTGCCGCCGTGCCGCTCGACGATCTTCTTGACCACGGCAAGCCCGATCCCGGTGCCGGGGTAGGCGTCCCTGGTATGGAGCCGCTGGAAGAGGACGAAGATCCGGTCGAAGTACTCGGGTTCGATCCCGATCCCGTTGTCGGAGACCGCAAAGCGCCAGAGGCGCCCCTCGCGCTCGGCCGAGACCCGGATCACCGGCGGCACGTCCGGGCGGCGGTACTTGAGCGCGTTGCCGACCAGGTTCGTGAAGACCTGGGCGAGCTGGGCCGGGTCGGCCAGCACGCGCGGCATCGGGCCGGCCTCGACCGTCGCCCCTTCGGCCTCGATCGCGCCGACGAGATCGTGCAGGACCTCGCCGAGGACCGCACCCGCGTCGGTCTTGACGAGGGGCTTGCCCATGGTCGTGACGCGCGAGAACGAGAGAAGGTCCGTGATCAGGCTCTGCATGCGCAGTCCGCCCTCGATGATGAAGTCCAGGTACTCGGTCGCTTCGGTCCCGAGCTCGGGCCGGCACCGGCGTTCGAGGAGCTGGGAGAACGAGACGATGCTGCGGAGCGGCTCCTGCAGGTCGTGGCTCGCCACGTACGCGAACCGCTGCAGCTCTTCGTTCGACCGTTCGAGTTCCTCCACGATCCGGTGGAGATCGGCCGTTCGCGCGGCCACGCGATCCTCCAGCTCCTCGTTCGCGCGGCGGAGCCGCTCCTCGGCCCGCTTTCGCGCGGTGATGTCGGTCAGCACGATCGAGCGGACGCGAATCCCATCGAGATCGAGTACGGTCGCCGAGAGGAGCGCGGGCACGGTCCCGCCGTCGGCACGGCGAAGCAGGACGTCCCGCTGGCCGCTGCCGCCCTCCTCGGCGGCCACAAGGGCGTCGTCGTCCACGAACCGGGCCGCGGCCTCGCCGACGAGCGCCTCCGCGGGAAGCCCGAGCAAGCGGCCCAGAGCCCCGTTCGCATAGAGGATCGCCCCCTCGTCCGAGACGAGGGCCGCCCCCTCGCGCATCTGCTCGATGATGATCCGGTAGACGCGGTCCGCGCTCCGGAGCATGAAGACCTTGGGGTCGGTCGCCCCGGCGAAGAGGACCGCGTCGAGCTCGCTCGCCCGGAGCGCCCGGAGCAGGTCCGTGGTCTCGGCCAGGCGGGAGTACAGCCCCTCGATCGCATCGAGCAGCGCAGCCTCGCTCGGGAGGTGAGCGAGGTCAGGGTCGGACGGGTTGCCTGCGGGCAGGGGTCGTCACCCCCCGCGTACGCGCGAGCGGGGCAGGCCCCGCGGCGCGGGCTGATTGCATGCAGAGGTCTGTGGGGCTCTGGGCGGCATAGCAGTTTCCCCCGCCGGGAGAGTGGGATGGGACATGCGTTCCGCCTTAGAGTGCGATCTCCGTCACCGGACGGCCTCTTCGCGGGCGCACGGCGTACGTCCAATCCGGAGCATCGACCGTTTCAGTATGCGGGGGAAGGGATTCGAACCCTCGAACTCCTGCGAGACCGGACCCTAAATCCGGCGCCGTTGACCGGGCTTGGCTACCCCCGCGTTGGTACTACATCGATGCCGGAGCGTTAAACCTTCACCGGCACCGGCGCGTTCACCGTGCGGTCGCCGGTACGCCCTCCTCCGCAGGCCGGACCCGGCGGTAGAGGTAGTCCGGCCGGATGTACTCCGAGAAGTATCCGCCCTTCGACGGGGCTACCAGCAGCTCCTCGTAGATGACGGAGGGGACTCCGTCGTACTCGAAGATCGCGCCGCTCCTGAATCTGATCCAGAGCCGCATCGCGACGGGATCGTACGCGACCGCATCGAGGATCGACGAGGTCACATCTGGTCCATATTGGTTCCATAAGGAACATATTATCTTATATAAAAAAGGCGTGGTCGGCCGGCTCACGCTACGAGGCCGTCTCCACCTCTGCCGCGTCCGCCTGAGCGGCCTCAAGCGACGACGGCCCGGGCTCGGCCGGCAGGGCCGAGTCCCGGCGAAGCTCGAGTTCCTCGACGATGATCCCGTAGGCGCCGGCCGCGAGCGCGAGCAGGAGCGGCCCCAGGACGATCCCGGCGACCCCCAGCAGGGTGATCCCGCCGAAGAAGCCGATGAACATCACGGTCGGGTTGATCCCGGCCCGTGCGCCCATCAGCAACGGGCGCATCACCATGTCCGGGATCGCGGCCACGAACGGATATCCGACGAAGATCACGAGCAGGAAGCCGCGAACGTCGCCGATCGCGAGCGCATACCCGCCGAGCACGAGGAGGATGACCGTCTGGCCCAGGAACGGCACCAGCTGGAAGACACCCGAGAGCACGGAGAAGAAGAAGACGTGGCCGTACCCGAGGATATAGAAGAACGGAAGGGCCACGAGGAAGGTCACGAATGCGGTTGCGAAGTGGACCACGTAGATCGAGTACAGTACGTCCACGGTCATCGCCCAGAGCCGCGCCACCAGGCGGCGCGTCTCATCGGGAATGGCCCGTATCAGCCGGATCCCCGTCCGCTCGCCCTGTTCGAGGGTCAGGTAGAGGACCAGGAAGAAGACGATGATCTCGAGCGTGACCATGGGGATCTCCCCGATCATCGCCCTGGAGCGAGGTGCTGAAGGACGCCACCTCCGCGCGGATCGCGTCCGTCACCTGGCCGAGGTCGATCGGGATAGCCCCGCCGAACGGGTTCGTCGCCGGCCCGGTGGCCGCCGTCAGGATCGTCCCGACCAGCTCCTGGATGTAGTCGATGTTCTGAATGATGACCGCGGTCGTGACCACGACCGCGAGCACCACCGCGACCCCCACCACCACCGTCAGGAGTACGGCCGCGAAGAACGGCCGCATCCTCCGCGTCAGCCGCCGCTGCAGCGGGAAGAGCACCACCGCGAGCGAGGCCGCGAGCACCGAGATCCCGATCAGCGGCCAGAAGGCCATTGCGGCCGCCGCGAAGATCGCGAGCACGATCACCCAGATCGCCCAGGGCGGCGTCGGCGCGCTCATGGCAGATCCTCTGGCGACCGGATTGATATGCCTGCCGACCGGGGCGAACCGGCAGGTTTATCTCGGGGGTCCCCGAACCTGATCCCAATGTGTGGTGAATGTTTTTTCGCCCGTGAGTGCTTTTATCGTCAGGGCACCTGATCGCCACGCATCGACCGTCCCACCAGCCTTCTTCAGGCCAGCGGACGCCTTCGCCTTTTATTATCCGTTTTGAGCGCCCTACGCTGTGTCACAGTGCGGGGCCTCGGGAGTTACCTGTCATGAGAGGAAAAGAGATCCGTCTTGAACGCATCATCAACCGGAACACGAAGCGGACCATCATCGTCCCCATGGACCACGGGGTCTCGCAGGGGCCGATCGACGGCCTGATCGACCTCGGCGACGCCGTCGACGCGGTCGCGCTCGGCGGTGCGAACGCCGTGCTCGGCCATATCGGCCTGGCGCTGTACGGCCACCGGCGGCGCGGCCCCGACGTCGGCCTGATCCTGCATCTTTCGGCCTCGACCGCGATCGCCCCGGACCCGAACGAGAAGGTGCTGGTCAACACCGTGACCAACGCGCTCCGCATGGGCGCGGACGCGGTCTCGATGCACGTCAACATCGGGGCCGACTCCGAGGCCCGGATGCTCGAGGACCTGGGCCGGGTCGCGGTCCAGTGCCAGCACTGGGGCATGCCGCTCCTCGCCATGATGTACCCTCGCGGCCGGAAGATCGAGGACGAGCACGCGGTCGGCCATGTCAAGCTCGCGGCCCGCGTCGCGGCCGAGCTCGGGGCCGACATTGTCAAGACCGTGTACACGGGCGACCCCGACTCGTTCCGCGAGGTGACGCGGGGCTGCCCCGTGCCCGGTGGTGGTCGCGGGCGGCTCCAGGACCGACGACCGCGCGACCCTCGACCTGATCGAGGGCGCGATCGAGGCCGGCGCGGCCGGGATCTCGATCGGCCGGAACGCGTTCCAGCATCCGGATCCCGGCGCGATTCGTCCGGGCCGCGGCCCTGATCGTCCACGAGGGCCGGACCGCGGCCGAGGCGATGGAGGTGCTCCGATGATCGGCAAGGAGATCCGGCTCGAGCGGTGCATGGACCGGAACACGGGCCGGGCCGTGATCGTGCCCATGGACCACGGCATGACCCTCGGACAGATCGAGGGCCTCCGCGACATGACCCGCGTCATCTCCGAGGTCTCGGAGGGCGGGGCGAACGCGATCGTGCTCCACAAGGGGATGGTCACGGCCGGCCACCGGCGGCACGGCCGGGACATCGGCCTGATCGTCCACCTCTCGGCCTCGACCGCGCTCAACCCCGATCCGAACGACAAGGTCCTGGTCTGCACGGTCGAGGAGGCCATCGCGCTCGGCGCGGACGCGGTCTCGATCCAGATCAACCTCGGCTCGCCGAACGAGTCGCGCATGCTCGAGGCGGCGGGCCAGGTCTCGCGGGACTGCACCCGCTGGGGCATGCCGCTCCTGATCATGGCCTACGCCCGGGGCCAGGGGATCGACGGGTCGAGCCCTGCCTCGGTCTCGCACTGCGTCCGCGCGGCCGAGGAGCTCGGCGCGGACCTGATCAAGGTCGCGTACCCGGGCGACCCGGTCGCGTTCCGCCGGATCGTCGAGGCCTCCTCGGTCCCGGTCCTGGTCGCGGGCGGCGAGAAGGGCGGCGACGAGGCCGCGATCGCGATGGTCCGCGAGGCCGTCGGTGCCGGCGGCGGCGCCGGGGTCTGCATGGGCCGGAACGCGTTCCAGCGCGAGGACACGGTCGCGTTCGTCGGCCGGGTCTGCGCGGCCGTCCACGGGGAGCCGCGATGAAGACCCTCTGGGTCGAGCCGGTCCCGTTCGCAACGGAGGTCGTGACCGCCGCGCTCGAGGCCGGCGTGGACGCGATCGTCACGGACGAACCGGAGCGCGTGAAGGCGCTCGGCCGGATCGCGACGGTCGGCCCCGGCGGTGACCTCGAGTGGGACCGCGACGTCTTTCGCGCGACCATCGCGTCGTCGGCGGACGAGGACCGGGCCGTCGGGCTCGCGAAGCGGGGACCGGTCGTGGTCGAGACCGCCGACTGGACCGTCATCCCGCTCGAGAACCTGATCGCCCGGTCGGACCGGGTCTACGCCCGGGTCGGCTCCGAGGAGGAGGCCCGGCTCGCGCTCGGCGCACTCGAGAAGGGCGTGGCGGGGCTCGTCCTCGCGACGAGCGACCCGGACGCGGTCCGGCGGGTCGCGGCGCTCGTGAAGGGCGGGGGCGAGCGGGTGGCGCTCGTCCCGTTCACGGTCACGGCGATCCGGCCGCTCGGCATGGGCGACCGGGTCTGCGTCGATACCTGCACCCTCTTCGAGGACGGCGAGGGGCTCCTCGTCGGCAACACCTCGTCCGCGATGCTGCTCGTCCACGCCGAGACCCTGGAGAACCCGTACGTCGCGCCCCGGCCCTTCCGCGTGAACGCGGGCGCGGTCCACGCGTACTGCCTCCTCCCGGGCGGGCGGACCGCGTACCTCGCGGACCTCCGGGCCGGCGAGACGGTCCTCGGCGTCGACGCGGAGGGCGGGACCGAGACCGCCGCCATCGGCCGGGTCAAGGTCGAGCGGCGGCCGCTCCTTCTCGTCGAGGCCGTCGCCGATGATGGGAGGCCGGCCTCGGTCGTGCTCCAGAACGCCGAGACGATCCGCCTCGTGCGCGAGGACGGCGCCGCGGTCTCGGTCGCGGCGCTCGCCGCCGGCGACCGGGTCCTCGGCCTTCTCCTCGAGGGAGGACGGCACTTCGGCCACGCAATCGAGGAGACGATCCGTGAGCACTAGGCTCGGCATCCTCGGCGGCACGGGGGGCATGGGCTCCCTCTTCGCCCGGGTCTACGAGGGGGCCGGATGGGAGGTCTCGGTCCGCGGCCGGACCGGGCACGAGCCCCTTCCGGCCTTCCTCGCGCGGCAGGACGTGGTGATGGTCTCGGTCCCGATCGACTCGACCCTCGGCGTGATCGCCGCGGTCGCGCCACACCTCCGACGAGACCAGCTCCTCTGCGACCTGACCTCGCTCAAGGCCGCGCCGGTCGAGGCCATGCGCCGATCGGCCGCGCCGGCCGTCGGGCTCCACCCGATCTTCGGGCCGGGCCTTACCTCGATTGCGGGCCAGACGGTCGCGGTCACGCCAGCGACCGCGACGGAGGCGGAGTACGGGCCCCTGCTCGCCGTCCTCGAGGCAGCAGGCGCCCGACTGACCTTCACCACCCCCGAACGGCACGACGAGCTGATGGCCGTGGTCCAGGGGCTCGCCCACGCCCTCTCGCTCGTGCTGGCCGGGACCGTGCGCGAGATCGGCGCGGATCTCGACGAGCTCCTGGAGTTCACCTCGCCGGTCTACCGGATCGAGTTCGGGCTCGTGGGCCGCCTTCTCGCGCAGGACCCGGCGCTGTACGGCCCGATCCTCCGCCGGAACCCGCACGTCCCGGCCGTGCTCGCGGCCGCGCGTACCGCCCTCGAGGAGCTCGCGGACGCGGTCGACGACCCCGGCCCGGGTTCGTTCGAAGACCTCTTCGCAGAGGACGCGGTCCTCTTCGCCCCGTACGCCGCGGCCGCGACGGCCGAGACCGACCGCCTGATCCGCTGCCTCGCGGAGCCCGAACGATGACCCTCGTCACGCTCGGGCCGGCCGGGACCTTCTCGCACGAGCTCGCGGCCCGGCTCGACCCCGACGTCCGCCTCTGTTCCTCGATCGCCGCGGTCTTCTCCGCGGTCGGGGACGGCGAGGGCGACGGGCTCGTCCCGCTCGAGAACAGCGAGGCCGGCTCGGTCGGCGCGACTCTGGTCGGCCTCGCCGACCACCCTGTCTCGATCACGGGCGAGTGCACGATCCCCATCCGCCACCACCTCGCGGCAACGGACCCGACCAGGGAGCTCGAGCGGGTCTACGCCCATCCGCAGACGGCCGAGCAGTGCTCGCGCCGGCTCGATGCGCTCGGCCTTCCCGTGGTCCCGACCGCCTCGAATGCCGCCTCGGCGATCGCGGCGCGGGACGACCCGTCTGGCGGCCGCGGTCGTCTCGGACGGGCTCGCGGCGCGGTACGGTCTCGCCGTGCTCGAACGCGACTGCCAGAACAGCGGCACGAACGAGACCCGGTTCGTCCGGATCTCGCGGACGCCGTCCGCGCCGCCCGCGCCGTGCCGGGCGAGCCTCCTGCTCGATCCCGACCGAGGACCGCGCGGGCCTTCTCCATATGTTGCTCGCCCCGTTCGCGGCCCGCGGGCTCAACCTGACCCGGATCGAGTCGCGCCCGTCCCGACGGGGAATGGGACGGTACGTCTTCTACGTCGACGGGGACTGCGGCCCGGGCTGGGACGACGCGGTCGCCGAGCTCAACCGGTTCTGCACGGTGAAGGACCTCGGCCGGTACGGGAGGCTCGAGCCTGCCGTGACCGCGGATCGTGCTCGACCGGGCAGGGCCGGTCGATCTCGCGCTCAGCGCCCCGCCGAGCAAGTCGCTCACCCACCGCGCCCTGGTCGCGGCCGCCCTGGCCGACGGGCCGTCGATCCTCTACGACCCCCTCCTCGCCGACGACACCCGGCTCACCATTGAGGGGCTCCAGCGGCTCGGGGCCGCGATCGAGGTCGGCGACCGCGTCGTCGGGATCGAGGGGGCCGGCGGCCCGCTCGCGGGCGGCGACGGCGCCGTGCTCGACTGCGGCAACTCGGGCACGACCCTGCGCCTGCTCGCGTCGGTCGCGGCCCTCGCCGACGGCCGGGTCACGCTCACGGGCTCGGCCCGGATGCGGGAGCGGCCGATCGGGCCGCTCGGTACGGCCCTTGAGGCGCTCGGCGCGACCGTCCGCTATCCCGTCAACGCCGGCGTGCCGCCCATCGAGGTCGCGGGCCCGCTCCGCGGCGGCGAGGTCGCGGTCGACGGCGGCGTCTCGAGCCAGTTCGCGTCCTCGCTCCTGCTCGCGGCCCCGCTCATGCCCGAGGGCCTCGTCCTCCGCCTCGCCTCGCCCCCGGTCTCGCGGTCGTACCTCGACCTGACGGTCGGCGTGATGGCGGCCTTCGGCGCGGAGGTCGACCGGCGGGGGTACGAGGAGTTCGCGGTCCGTCCCGGCACGTACGAGGGCATCGCGTACGCGGTCGAGGGGGACTGGTCCTCGGCCTCGTACCTCTTCGCCCTGGCGGCCGCGCTCGGCGGCCGGGTCACGGTCCGGAACCTCGACCCGGCCTCGGCCCAGGGCGACCGGCGGTTCGTCGCCGCCCTCGCCGCGATGGGCTGCCGGGTCTCGTCCGGCCCGGACGGGGTCACGGTCGAACGGGACGGACCCCTGCACGGGGTCGAGTGCGAGATGTCCTCCGCGCCCGACACGGTCCAGACCCTCGCCGTGATCGCCGCGCTCGCCGAGGGGCCGACCCGGATCACGGGCATCGGCCACCTCCGGCACAAGGAGTCGGACCGGCTCGCCGTGACTGCCGACCGGCTGCGGGCCCTCGGAGCCGGCGCGACGGTCGAGGAGGACGCGCTCACGGTCGTCCCGGCCCCGCTCCACGGCGGCTCCATCGACCCGGCCGGCGACCACCGGACCGCGATGGCGTTCGCCGTGCTCGGGCTCGCCATCGGCGGGGTCGCCGTCGAGGACCCGGGCTGCGTCGCGAAGTCCTGGCCCGGGTTCTGGTCGACGCTCCGGGAGGCAGGGCTGCTGTGAAGGTCGTCCTGACCGGCTACCGCGGCACGGGCAAGACCACGGTCGGCCGGCTCGTCGCGGACCGCCTCGGCCTCCCGTTCGTCGACACGGACGCGCTGGTCGAGGCCCGGGCGGGCCGATCGATCCCGGCGATCTTCGCCGCCGAGGGCGAGGAGGGCTTCCGCGACCTCGAGCGCGAGGTCTGCGCCGGGCTCGCCGCCGCCGAGGGCGTGATCGCGACCGGCGGCGGGGCCGTGCTCGACCCGGAGAACGTCGAGGCCCTGCGCCGCGGCGCCCGGGTGTTCCTCCTCGAGGGGCCGCCCGAGGAGCTCGCCCGCCGCTGTGCCCCCGGCGACCGCCCGGCGCTGACCGCGCTTCCGCCCCTCGACGAGGTCCGGACCGTGCTCGCGGCCCGCGCCGATGCATACCGGGCCGCGGCCGACCACTGCGTCTGGACCGGGTGCCGGACGCCCGGGGAGGTCGCGGGGCTGGTCCTGGCCGCCCTCTCGGCAGCGCCGTCGGCCGCGCTCCGCGCCGAGCTCGCGGCCCTGAACCCGTATCCCACCGAGGCGGCGGCCGTCGACGGCGCGCTCGCCAACGGCGTCCGCCTCTGCGCCGTGGCAGGCCATCCCATCGGCCACAGCCGCTCGCCCGCGCTCTTCGCCCGGCTCATCGAACGGTACGGTCTCCCCTACGCGTACACGCGGATCGACTCCGCCGACGCCGCCGCGGTCCTCGGGCTCGCGGCCCGCCTCGACCTGCGCGGCCTCTCGGTCACGCTCCCGCTCAAGGAGGCCGTGCTCCCGCACTGCGACACCCTCTCGCCCGACGCGGCCGCCATCGGGGCCGTGAATACGGTCGTCCGGTGCGGGGGCCGGGTCCACGGCAGCAACACGGACTGGCTCGGGGTCCGGGCGCCGCTCGCGCACCTTGCACGGCGCGCGGGTGCCGGGCGGTCGTCCTCGGCGCGGGCGGCGCGGCCGCCGGGGCCGTGTACGCACTCCGGGACCTCGGCATGGACGTCACCGTGCTCGCGCGCGATGCCGGGAAGGCCGCGGCGCTCGCCTCCCGGTTCGGAGCGGCCTCGGGCCCGCTCGCCGCGTTCGACCCGGCGGAGACGGACGTCGTGGTCCACGCGACCCCGGTCGGGATGGCGCCGGACACGGCCTCGCTCCTCGACGAGTCGCAGCTCCGGCCGGGCATGACCGTCTTCGACCTCGTGTACACGCCGGCCGAGACTCCGCTCCTCGAGCGCGCCCGCCGGGCCGGGGCGACGGTCGTCCCGGGGACCGCGCTCTTCGCCCATCAGGCCGCGGCGCAGTTCGAAGCCTTCTTCGGCATCCGCGTCCCGATCTCTGTCGTGGAGGAGGCACTCGCATGAACACCTTCGGCCGGCTCTTCCGGGTCACGACCTTCGGCGAGAGCCACGGCCCGGCCCTCGGCGCAATCGTCGACGGCTGCCCGGCGCGGATCCCGCTCGCCGAGGCGGACATCCAGCCCCTGCTCGACCGGCGCCGGCCCGGCACGGGACCGCTCGTCTCGCCGCGGGCCGAGGCGGACCGGGTGGCGATCCTCTCGGGGGTCTTCGAGGGGGTAACGACCGGGACGCCGATCGCGCTCGTCGTCATGAACGAGCAGGCGCGGTCGTCCGACTACGACGCGCTCCGCGACGTCTACCGGCCCGGGCATGCGGACATCACGTACGCCGCGAAGTACGGCGTCCGCGACCACCGCGGCGGCGGCCGGTCCTCGGGGCGCGAGACGATCGGCCGGGTGGCGGCCGGCGCGGTCGCGCTGAAGCTCCTCTCGCTCAGCGGCATCGAGGTCGCAGGAAGGATGGTCTCGGTCCACGGCGTCGAGGGCGAGGACGCGATGGCGGCCGAGATCGGAGCGGCCGCGGCCCGCGGCGACTCGGTCGGCGGGATCGTCGAGGTGGTCGCGACGGGCGTCCCGGCCGGGCTCGGCGACCCGGTCTTCGGGAAGCTCGACGCCGCGATCGCCGGGGCCCTGATGGGAATCGGTGCCGTGAAGGGCGTCGAGATCGGGGACGGCTTTGCCGTCGCGGCCCGCTTCGGCTCGGAGAACAACGACCCGATCCTGCCCGGCGGGTCCGGCTCGAACCGCGCGGGCGGCATCCTCGGCGGGATCTCGACGGGTGCCCCGATCGTCGCGCGGTGCGCGGTCAAGCCGACGCCATCGATCGCGCTCCCTCAGCAGACTGTCGACACCGCTGGCAGACCTGTCGAGGTCCGGGTCGGCGGCCGGCACGACCCCTGCATCGCGCCCCGGCTCGTCCCGGTGGCCGAGGCCATGCTCGGGCTCGTGCTCGCGGACGCCCTGCTCGCGCACGAGGCGTACGGGCGGTAGTCAGTCCGCGGCCGGCCGGAGCAGGCGCATCAGCTCGCGCATCTCCGCGAGCGTGTACTGCCCGGGCGAGGACGGCCGGCCGGCCGCGCAGTAGGCGAGGGCCGAGCCGAAGAGGGGCAGCAGAGCCCGGCCGTGGCGGAACGCGGCCCCCGCGATCGAGGTGCAGACCGGCTTCGTCGCCGCGTGCGTGAACGAGAGGAGGTCGAGCAGGTCGTCGTCCGAGGAGGGGGCGAGCACGAGTTTGGGCAGATCGCCGTACGACCGGAGCTCGCGCTCGAGCCCGAAGAGCTCGGGCAGCGGCAGCATGGTCGCGAGGTGGGCCGAGGCGATGACGGCGCACCCGGCCTCGCGGCAGACCGGGGCGAGGACGCGAAACCGGCGCTCGAGGTCGACGTACCGGGCGAGGGGCAGGAACGGCGCGAGGAGCCGGGCGCAGTCGCCCTCGTCGCCGGCGAAGGCGCCGCCCTCCTCGAGCGAGCGCACGGTCGCGATCAGGGGGATCGCGAGATCGCCGCAGCGGGCCGCGAGGGCCGCGTGGTCGGAGCGGTCGATGAGGTCGAGCCGGAGCTCGATCATGTCCGGCCCGGCCGATACCACGGCGTCGAGCTCGTCGAGCCCGGTCACCGGGGCGACGAGGTCCATCTCAGGAGTAGCCCGAGAGCGTCGTGGTGACGCCCTCGACCTTCCGCTCGCCCGGGGGCTCGAGCGTGCCGAACTTCTCCTCGAACTCCTCGACGGAGCGGCCGAGCACGGCGAGGAGCGACTTCGCGTGGCGCGGCGAGATCGAGACGATCGCTTTGGCCCGCGCCTGGTTCGTGCCGGGAATCTGGTGGAGGAAGAGGAAGGTGAACTCGTCGTCCTTGAACGCGATCTGGATCATGTTGGAGTAGACCGGGTCGAGGTCGGGCGGCATCTGGACCTGGATCTCCTGGTTGGACATGAGGATAGGGTACCCCGCCGCTCGCATATCTCTTCTTCGGCAGGTTGATGCACCCGCGGGAGCCACGCCTCTACTACATGCCGCGAACCGACTACGGACTGCCCCTCCTCGCGCTGATCACCGTCGTCTCCTGGGCCGCCGCAGCGTTCGCCGCCGTCGCTGGCCTCGCTGCAGTCGCCGCAGTCCTGGCGATCGCGCCGGCCGTTGTCGGCGCGTATCGCGACCGCCGGCTCGGCCCGGGTCTTGCCCTCGCCGGGGCTGCAGTCTACGTCGCCATCGCGCTCTCGATCGGTGCCCCGCTTGCGAGGACCGCGCTCGAGGCTGCGGCCGTGGCCGGGCTCGGCCTGCTCGCGGCGGCCACGATCGGGACTGCGGCCGGCGAGGCCGTCGACCTACCGGCTCTGGTACCACGGCCTCCGCGATCGGCTCCCGACAGCGACCCTCTTCTTCATGCCCGCGACCGGCCGGGTTCACGACCTGAATGACCGGGCCGCCGCCCTGATCGGGCCGCTCGCGACGAGGTCGCTGGCGGAGGCGTTCGCGGACCCCGACGACTACGCCGCGTTCGCGGCCGCCATCGCGGCCGGCGAGATCGTGCACCGGGATGTCCGGCTCCGCGGGGCGGACGGCGCGTCCCGCTGGTGCGAGCTCTCGGGCGCGATGGCGACCCCGGTCCTCGCGGTGGTATCGGTCGACGACCGGACGACCGAGCGGTCGGCCGCGGATGCGCTTGCCGCGAGCGAGGCCGCGCACCGGGCCCTCGTGACCCACGCCCCGGGCGCGGCCCTGCTCGTCGACGATGACTTCCGGGTCACCGCGGCGGGTGGCGACGCCCTCGGGCTTCTCGCCGGCACGGACGAGCCGGTGCAGGGCCAAACTCTCTGGACCGCTCTTCTCCGATCGCGTCGCGCAGACGTTCGAGCCGCTGGCCCGGCTCGCGGTCTTCGGTGCGCCCGGGACGGGTGAGCTCGACGTGGAAGGCAGGCGATTCCTCCTCGCGGCAGCGCCGGTCTACGAGGACGGCGGGACGACGGTCGGGGCCGCGCTCGTCGCGACCGACGTGACGGCCTTGTCCGACCGGCTCGACGAGTGCGAGGAGCAGCGACGCCTCGCGAATGCGGTTCTCACGGTGCACCGGGCCGACGGGACGGATGCAGCCGACCGCCTTCTCGCGGCGGCTCTCCGCCTGACAGGATCGCGGTACGGCGCGATCCTGCAGGTCGAGGACGACGCCATCGCGCCGCTTGCCATCTCCCCCGCGCTCGCCGACGCAGACATGGCCGTTCTCGTCGGGGACGCGCTTCATGGCCGGCTGCCGACTGTGCGCGAGGCGGCCCCCGACGCACCCCTTCCCCTGCGCCGCATCCTTGCGGTCCCCGTCCGCGAGAACGGCGTGGTCGCAGTCGCCGATCGGCCCACGCCGTATACAGACCGCGAGGTCGCACTCGTCCGCGAGCTCGCGGACGAGGGCTTCAATGTCGCGGCTCGATCCGCGGCCGCCGCCGCGACCGCTACCCGGGCCGGGGCGTTCGAGGCGCTCTTCGCCGCGGTCCCCCTGCCGCTCGTCCTCGCCGGCCGCGACGGTTGTATCCGATACGAGAACGATGCGGCTCGCGCCCTCTTCGGCGAGACGGCGTCGGACAGTCTCGCCCTGCGGGTCGCCGGGTTGGACCGGAACCGCATCCTGACGACCGAGGAGCGGCGGCGGCGAGGGGCCCGCGGCGTGCCGGCACGATATCGGGTTTCTGTCCTCGACCGGGGCGGCGACGAGCGTCCCTGTCTGGTCGCGGCCGTCTACCGCAAGCAGGAGGAGGCGACCCTCCTCATGTTCCTCGACCTCGGCCCGGCAGCCGGCTTCGATGCGTGCCGCGGGCGGGCGCTCTCGGCGCTCGAGACCCGGCTCGAGGGCGCGCTCGAAGGCGACGGCGACGACCCGGCCGCGTTCGTCGAAGCGGTTCGCGCGGCATGGCGTGCCTCGGTCCGGGAACGGGGCGTGCTCGGCGCCCCCACCTCGTTCGAAACGCTTCCGCCGGAGTGCGGGGACTACTCCTGATCGACCCGGACGAGGTCGCGCGCGTCACGGACCGTGAGCTCCTTCGCTCCGGCATAGGTCGAGACGACCCCGTAGCACTCGAGGAGCTCGCCTTTCTGCGGTGCCGGCTCGGGAACCGCGCTTGCCGGAATAAAGACGCGAACGCCGCCTATCCGGCAGATCAGGTGGCCGCCGTTCGCTGCGACGACGTCCTCGACCGAGCCCCGTACGGATGCGAGCGTCCCGTCCGAAAGACCCGGCGAGAAGGGGGTCGCGAACGCGCCAGGGCCGAGGTATTCGAGGAGCGCGGCTCCGGCGGCGACCACGGCGAAGACGCCGATCAGGAGAAGGAGCGCGCGTCGCTCCTGCGGAACCAGCATACTACGAAATTGTTCGTAGTCATCCTAAATATAACCGACAGGTTTAAATGTTAACAGCGTTAACATTATATGTATGACCGGGTCTGGTCTTCCCCCATCCTCCAGAACGGTCCTGCACCTGCTGGACTCCAGCGGTTCCATGACCCACAAGGAGCTTGTGTCGCGGTCGAATCTCGCACCGCGCACCGTACGATACGCGCTGAAGAAGCTGAAAGAGCACCATCTGATCATCGAGAAGTTCAACTTCAAGGACGCTCGACAGATCATCTACCTGTCGCGTCCCGCGGCTGTTGCGGTACCCGCATGAGCGAGCGAGTCTGCGACATCATGGTCTGTGATGCCATGGTGCGCAAACTCGTTCCCACAGCACGCGCCGAGATGGTCTGCCGCCTGGTGACACACCAGGGCGTTCCGCAGACCGAGGTGGCGCGGCGGCTCGGCATCAGCCGCGCCGCGATCTCCCAGTACATCAGCCGCAAACGCGGCTGCTGCGACGGGACGAACCTCTCGCCCGAACTCTCGACCATGATCGACCGCTGGGCGCTCTCGGTCATGGGCGAGGAGGAGGGTGTGATCACACTCTGCGACCTCTGCCGCTGCGCGGCAAAGAAGTTCTAACGTCCCTCTTCTACCCTCTTCTCTTCCGCCAGAGCAGCGCGGCCGCAATCACCATGAGGACGAGCGCCGCGACGCCGATCCGGAACCAATCGATTCCCCGCCCGGCGACCGCGGCCGCTCCGCCCGCGCCCGCATCCCAGTCCGCGTCGAAGGCCGCGGCGAAGTAGGCTGCCGTGCCGGGATCGTCCACGATCACCCCGGCCTCGCGGTTGAACGAGGGCGAGGCCTCATTCCAGTTGATCGACGAGACGAGCACGCGCCGGCCGTCCACGACCACGCCCTTCGTGTGGACCTTGGTGAGGTCGTGGGCCTTGAGGTCGATGATTCGGGCTTCGAGCGGCAGCCCCTCGGCGTTCGCGATCCGGTTGATCAGCCGCACCTGCTCGTCGTTGTCGGCCTCGTCCTCGGTGTTGAACCAGGCACCGTCGAGGAGGACGCGCACCTCGACTCCGCGACGGGCCGCGTCCACAGCCGCCGCCAGGTAGCGCTGGAGACGCGTGCCCGACTCATTCGTGATGTAGGCCTGTTCGATTCGAACCGATGCCGTCGCCGACCGGATCAGGGCCTCAACCTCGCCGGCCGTGTCGGGCGCGAGCACGGTCGTGACCGTGGCGTCCATGAACGGCGCGGGCGTGAAGCGCGGCGCGAACGTGAGGTCCGACGGTGTCTCGACCGCGCCGGGTTTCACGGTCGAGACCGGGTGCACGTCGCGCCCGCCGAAGTCCGTCTCGAAGACTTCCGCGAAGTACGCGGCGACCTGCGGGTCGTCGAGCACGACGCCCCAGCCCCGGTTTCCCTGCCGTCCCGCCGGCGGGAATGCGGCCGGCTTCCAGTTTTCGGTCGTGACGAGTGTCCACCGATCATCGACAACCATGTACTTCGCGTGGTCATGCCGGTACCGGGCGTGCGCATCTTCGTCGGTCGCCATGAACCGGACCTCGGCCCCGGCCTCGAGGAGCTGGCCGAGCACGGGCCACTCGCCCGAGGGGACTCCGCCTACAGGTCCGCCCTGGGCGAGGACGGTCACGGCCACTCCACGGCCCCGGGCCGCAACAAGCGCGTCGGCGAGGATCGTATCGGTCAGCTCGGTACGCATTCAGCCGGATCGAGTCTGCGGCCGACGCGACGAGGTCGCCGAGCACGTCGGAGGAGCAGTCAGGGGCGACGAAGGCCGTGCCCGAGACGTTCGCCACTGTAGCGGCCTCGAAGCGCGACTGACCGATCATCAGCACGCGCGGGTCCCAGACACCGCCCTCGCGAAAGTGGACCTGGCCCTGCCGCGCGGTCACGTCGCCCGGCCAGGCGACCCGGTCCGTCTCGGCCCCGTTCACGAGCAGGACCAGCTCGTCCCGGTCGTTGCCGAGCCGGAGATCCTTCGTCGTGAGCATTCCCGGAGCAGCGGAGGCGTCCTGGAGCTCGAAGTCGGGGAGCGTGCCGTGGGCGAAGGCGTACGCCGACCCGTTCCGCGCGACCACCACCCGGCCGTATCCGACGGCCCCGGGGGGGAACCCGGCTGTCCCCTCGCCGTCGGTTACAGCGACTCCCGCTAGCGAGCCGTCGCCCGAGAGGGTGAAAAATTCGTCAGCCTCGCCCGAGAGCCATGTGTCGGGGCAGACTTCGGCGAGTACATACGCGCCGGCGCCAGGGACGAGGCAGAGCAGGAGCACGAGCAGGGGAGAGACTCGCATCGATCGACTTTTTGTCACGGCCCGGTTTATAGTACGCCACCGTGCGCCCGCTCGTGGTCAAGTTCGGCGGCTCGCTCCTCGACTGCGGGCGGTCCCTCGTCCCGGTGCTGAGAGCCGCGCCCCGCTCCCTGCTGGTGGTGCCCGGCGGCGGCCCGTTCGCCGATGTCGTACGGCGACTCGACCCGGCGCCCGATGCTGCGCATTGGATGGCGATCGCGGCCATGGAGCAGGCCGGCCTGTACCTGGCCGCCCAAGGGTTACCGGGGACCGAAGCATTGCGTGTCCCCGATGTCCCGTCCGTCCTCTTCCCCTACCGCCTCCTCCGTGACCGCGACCCGTTGCCGCACTCGTGGCGGGTCAGTTCGGACACGATCGCGGCCTGGTGCGCGGCCGAGCTCGGGTGCGACCTCCTGCTCGCCAAGTCGGTCGACGGGATCGTCGCCGGCGGTCGGCTTGTGGAGTCCGTGACGGCGCCGATCGAGACCGACGCGGTCGACCCGTGCCTGATCCCGTTCGCCCTCGCCCACGGCGTCCGTGCCCGGATCGTCAACGCCCGGGTTCCCGGCAGACTCGCTCACGCCCTTCGGGAAGAACCGTTCCCCGGGACGCGGATCGACCCCAGCTTATTTGTGGGCCGAGCGTGAACGTACTGGGGATCGGGTCTACATGACGACAAAAAAGTGCACATCGTGCAATGCCCCCCTCGCCGAGGTCGGCGGAACCACGTTCCTCTGTCCCCAGTGCGAGTTCGAGATCAAGCGGTGCCTGCGGTGCCGCGAGCAGAGCATTCCGTACATGTGCCCGCAATGCGGGTTCACAGGGCCCTGACCATGGGCGATGTCGCGTGCATCATCCGGGTCATGCCCGAGTCCCCCGAGGTCGACCTCGAGGCACTCAAGGTCACCCTGAAGGAGATGGCCCCGGAGATCCACGAGATCCAGGAGCAGCCCATCGGCTTCGGCCTCAAGGCGCTCATGATCGTCGCGGTTGTGGGCGACAAGGGGGGTCAGACGGACCGGCTCGAGGAGCTGCTCTCGTCCGCCCCCGGTGTCGAGCGCGCCGAGATCGTCGAAGTGACCCTGACCTAAACCTCTCTTTTTCGCGCACCGCTCTTCCGAGCGGAGCGGCCGATCACTCCCAGTCGAGCCGCTCGAAGACGAGAGCGGTCTCCGCCCGGATACGGTCGACCGAGGCGCGGAAGGCCGCGACCTCGTCGTCGTCGAGTCGGATCGCGATCGGCGTCACGCCCTGCCGGTTCACCCGGGCCGGGACGCCGATGCAGACTCCGCCGATGTTGTGGACCTCGGAGCGGAGGTAGGTCGAGACCGTGAGGATCCGGTTCTCATCGCCAAGGACCGTCCGTACGAGGGTCGCAATCGCCTCGCCCGGCCCGTACACGGTCGAACCCTTGTGACGGATGATCGTCTCGCCGCTCGCGCGGACGGACTCGACCATGCGGGCCATGGGCAGGTCCGTGAACGACGGGAGCCGGTTGATCCGGATGCCCCCGATCGTTGTCGCGGACCAGAGCGGTACCATGGAGCTGCCGTGCTCGCCGATGATCCGGGTATGGACCTCGGAGACGTGGACCTGGAACGCCTGGGCGATCAGGGACTTCAGGCGCATGGAGTCGAGGTGCGTGCCGAGGCCGAAAACCTGGCCCGGCCTGAGCCCCGATTGCCGGAGCGCGACCGCAGTCATCACGTCGACCGGGTTCGTAACCATGATGAGCTTCGCGTTCCTGGCCTGGTGCCCGATCTCCTCGGCCGCGTCGGCCACGATCCGGGCGTTGGTGAGAGCGAGGTCCATCCGGTCCTGGCTCGCCGTCCGGGCGGCGCCGGCCGTATGGACGATCACCTCCGAGCCCGCGATGTCGGCGAGATCGGTCGACCAGGAGAGGCGGCAGTTCGTTCCCCGTGCCGCATAGCTGTCGTTGAAGTCCCGGCGGAGCCCTTCGAGGAGCGACTCGCGCCCAGGGCGGCCGACGAGGAGGATCTCATCGACGTACGGGATCTCGGAGATTGGATGCGCTGCAAAAGAGCCGACGTTGCCGGTCGCACCGATGATCGCCACACGTGCCATGGAATCAGAACCGGTGGGAACGGGTTCTCGGTCGACGCAACGCACCCAGCCGGTCCGGCGGACCCCTCCTCCACCCCGCACTCCCGCGGGCGCCAAACGTCTACGGTGGGTCTGCTCCCTTCCGGGCCTGAACCGGTGCCCGCAGCAACAGGCCGCCGCTCCCTCCGGAGCATTGGTCCCTGGCCGTCGACCTCGCAGGACAAGGCTTCAACGTCAGGGTCCGACGGGCTCAGCTGGGCCGTGAGCGCCTTCCTCGAACTTCGCCCTCCGCATGCCGACGGTTTCGGATCACAGGTGACGCCGGGCCACCCGGGCTAGTTCCCGATACGTATTCCTCCCTTCAAGGGATAAATACCTCTCTTCCTGCACAATCCTGCCATCTCCGGGTGATCCTCGCGACACGATCCGGCTCCTTGTCGAACGGGTCGAGGACCGCGAGCCGGGTGCCGCCCGGGGGCAACAGCGGAGGCAGCTGCCAGAGGTTTCCGTGGTAGACCCGAAGCTCCTGCGCTCCGCGAGCGACGGCAACCGGGACGGGATCGTCGCGGAGCCCGGCCGAGCACAGGTCTGCGTATGACGCGAGAAGTTCGACCTCGTCGACGAGCAGGGCCTCGCGGTTCGTGGCGAGGTTCAGCCCGGCGAACCAGGTGACCGGCCCCCAGGCGTCGTTCAGCACGACCGTCGGGACGAGCCGGAGGGCCGCCACGAGCCCAAGGGTGCCGACACCGGCGCAGGTATCGATGAAGATGTCGGGCAGGGCCTGCCGGACAGCGCGGTCGGTTGCAGTCACCTTCGGGTCGTTGAAACGGGGGACTTCAAGATGGCAGGTCGAGGCCTGCTTGTAGAGCACGAGCGGCCCGGGCGGCGTGAACCGGACCTCGGCGTAGACGTCGCAGCCGGCGAGGAGGGTATGGGCCGCGCCGCGGGCGCCCGGGACGACTCCCCGGTCGAGGACGACGCCGCGGACCTCGGGGACCTCCGCGCGGAGCCGCCGGGCCGAGGCCGGCGTCGCGTAGTCGCGTGAGGAGCACGAGCGATCCCGGCGGCAGGAACGGGGGCCGGCGCATGGGAAAGAGCGGATGGAGAAGAGGCGTGCCGACCGCCGAGAGCGGCGCTCCCATGTCGAGCCCTCCCTCGTCCGCGAGCACGGCGTGGACAGCGGCCATCACGCCGTCGAGCGAGCGCCGGCCGCAGGCGCACGGCTCCGGCGTCTCTTCCGGCGGCTTTCGCGGGTCGAGCCGGCCCGGCGGGCAGTCGGGGCACGGAGCGAAGCGGGTGTCGAGTCCGTCGAGGACGACGCCGGCGTCAGGGAGGGGCTCGCCGCAGACCGGGCACTGCATCGGAGAGGTGTTCGTGCCCGGAAGGGAAAAGGCGGATGCCCCGTACGATGGGCCCGATGCGATTCGAACGCATGACCGCCCGGTTATGAGCCGGGCGCTCTGACCAGCTAAGTTACGGGCCCGATGGTGACGGCGGAAGAGATCGGTCTTCCAGATATTTAATCGTCGTGGAACCGGAGAAAGAGAAAGACGCCGCCAACAGGACTCGAACCTGTGGCATGCTGGTTAACAGCCAGCCACTCTACCAACTGAGTTATGGCGGCTCCGGTGTCTGATAATGTTGCCCCGAGCGGCTATTAAAGGTAGCGGATGTGCTGCCCGAGCCCGGGCTCAGGTCCGCCGGATCGACTGGAGAAGCGCGATCAGCCCCTCGATCTCAGCATCAAGCCCCTCCAACAGCAGGCCCGTCCGCGGCGTCGCCACCGCGCCCGCGGGCGAGGCCTCGATATAGCCCTGTCCCTCGAGGACATGGAGCGAGTACCGGACCCGGTGCACAGGCTCGTCGAGGAGCTCGGAGAGCTTCAGGATCCCGATCGGCTGGTGGCGCCCGACGGCGCGGGCCACCTCGAGATGGCGGGCGAGGAGCTCGATCTCGCTCCGCATCTTGCCCAGCAGGTCGGCATCGGGACTCAGGGCTGGGCCATCAGCCATGCCTTCTCCCTCCTGTACTGCTGCATGAAGACGAATGCGAGCACGGATGCGGCGACCACAAGTAGAACGAAGAGCGGTAAGGGCGTACGCGCGCCCCATGAAGAGGGCGATCACCGCGAGGGCGAAGCAGAAGATGACCACATTCAGGAGCAGGGCCAGCTTGTAGAACTTCCACTTGAAGCGCTCCTTGGTCGCATCGTCCATGATCGGTTTTCGCCGGCATGCTAGAAGAAGGTGATCGAGACGGCGCCCCGGAGCAGCCCGACGATGCCGGTTCGGCGATTTTTAATTTTTTCCGAGCCACTTGGCAGCGGAGACGAGCGGGATAGCGCGGGTTCTGGTTGCGTACGCGACAAGGCGCGGCTCGACTGCCGGTGTGGCCGAGGCGGTTGCCCGCAAACTCAACGAGGCGGGGCTCGAGGCCAGGGCGGCGTGCTCTCAACCGTGGACCCGCTCGAGGGTTACAACGGGGTCATGCCCGGGGCGCCAATTCTACATGGGCGCCCCCCTCGACCTTGCGCCGTTCGTTGTGCGGCACCAAGACGCGCTGTCCATCGTGCCCGTGGCAGCGTTCGCGGCAGGCCTGACGCCGGCTGCGCCCGAGCCGTAGCCCGAACAGGTCGAGCAGGCCTGAAAAGCGCTCATCGACGGGCTCTCCCCGGTCCGGCCGATCGCTGCGACACTCTTCGCGGGAGCACGCGATCTGGCGAAGACGGGACTTGCCGAGCGAGCGATGATCCGTCTTCTGAAGGCTCCGAACGGCGACTTCCGCGACTGGAACGCGATCGCGGCCCGGCTTCGGACGCTCGTCTCCCTGTTCGATGGGGAGATCGGCATCCACTGATACATACATCATCTCATCGAGCGCATAGATCCCCCAATGGACCTGCTGGATGAGGCGATCCGATCGAGTGGGGCTGCGGCTTATGTCGGGTACGCGTCCTCGGCCGACCCCGATATGCGTTACCTGACGCGGTTCCAGACTACGGATCCAGTGATCTACCTGAAGCGTCCGGGAGAGCGGGGGGTCGTAGTCGTCTCGCAGATGGAGTACGCCCGCGCCGCAGCCGAATCGGCCTTCGCGCCGATAACGCGGGCCGAGGCCGGGCTCTTTACCCACTGGAAGGATCCGTCCGAGCGCTGGTCCGCGATGGCGGCCGCGATCGCCGGGCTCGCGACGGGCGACGTGCTCGTGCCACCGTCGTTCCCGATCGCGCTCGCCCGCGGCCTCGAGGCCCACTGCCGCGTCTTGATCGATGAGGGCACGGTGCAGCGGCGCCGAGCGGTCAAGGCTCCGGCCGAGGTGCAGGAGATCCGGGCCGTGCAGCGCGCGAACGAGGCTGCGATGGCAGCAGCCGTCGCGATGATCCGCGCCGCGGAGATCCGCGACGGCCTGCTCGTCCACGGCGACGAGGTGCTGACGGCCGAGCGCGTCCGGGCCGAGTGCCACCGGACCCTCCTCTCGCACGGGTGCCGAGCCGCGGACACGATCATCGCCCCGGGCGAGCAGTCGGCCCAGCCCCATCAGCGCGGCACGGGGCCCCTCGAGGCCGACCGGCCGATCGTGATCGACATCTTCCCCGAGGACGAGCTCTCGGGCTACTTCGCCGATATGACCCGGACAGTCGTGCGGGGCGAGCCCACGGACGAGGTCGTCGCGATGTTCGAGGCGGTCCGCGACGCGAAGGCGCTCGCGATCGACCGGGTCCGGGCCGGCGTCCCCGGGGCCGAGATACACGGGGCGGTCAAGGACCTCTTCGCCTCGCGCGGATACCCGGCAGGAACCTCGGGTTTCACCCACAACCTGGGCCACGGGGTCGGACTCGAGGTCCACGAACTCCCCTCCATCGGCCCCGGCGCGGGCCCCCTCGAGGTCGGGAACGTGGTCACGGTCGAGCCGGGCCTCTACCTCCCCGGCGTCGGCGGCGTCCGCCTGGAGGATCTGGGCCTCGTGACGGCCGACGGGTTCGAGAACTTCACCCGGTTCCCCGAGGAGCTGGTGCTGTGAACGACGAGGTCTTCGAGGCCTACCGCGAGGCCGGACGGATCGCGCACCGCATCCTGAACGCGGGAGCGGGCATGGTCCGGCCGGGCGCCTCGCTCCTCGAGACGGTCGAGACGGTCGAGGAGATGGTCCTCGAGGCCGGTGCCGGGCTCGCGTTCCCGCTCAACTGCTCGCTCAACGAGGCGGCCGCGCACGACACGGCCTCGGAGGGCGACGCACGAATCTTCTCTGCCGGCGACCTGGTCAAGCTCGACCTCGGTGTCCACCTCGACGGCTACGTCGCGGATACGGCCGTCACCATCGACCTCGGCGACCACGGAGAGCTCGTGGCGGCCGCCCGGGCCGGACTTGACGCGGCGATCGCCCTCGCCCGGCCGGGCGTGGCCGCGGGTGCGCTCGGCGCCGCAATCCAGGCTGCGATCGAGGGCTACGGCTACCGGCCCGTCGCGAACCTGACCGGCCACGGGCTCGACCGGTACGTCCTCCACGGCCCGCCCTCGATTCCGAATGTCGGCCATCCCGGCGGCACAGTCCTCGCCGAGGGGCAGGTGGTCGCGATCGAACCGTTCGCCTCGACCGGCTCCGGGATCGTCAGCGAGGCCGCACGCACCGAGATCTACGGCCAGGTCGCCACGAGGCCGATACGGTTGCCGGTGGCCCGGCGGGCGTTCGAGCTCGTGCGGGACCGGCAGGGGATGCCGTTCTCCCGGCGCTGGCTCGACCTGCCGAAACGGGAGATCGCCCTCGGCACTCTTGTCCGGCAGGGGGTCTTCCGGACTTACCCCGTGCTCCACGATCTCCCCGGGTCGTACGTGGCCCAGGCCGAACACACGCTCGTGGTCCTCGAGGACGGCTGCGTGGTCACCACCGCATGACGGATACGCTTATCGATCTCCATGTCCGATAGATCTGGTTACACAGCCATGTCCGCCGACACAGCAGCCAATGCAGTCACCGCCCCCGCGCGGACCGTTGAGGCAGCCGACGATGCCGTGCTCCGGTTGGTCGAGGTGATCCTGACCGCCGAAGTCTACAACCAGCATCCGGAGCTCGACCTGAACGATCTGCCCCCCCACTGCCGCGAGGTCTTCGGCGTGGCCGGTGCGACCGAGGCCAAGCGGCCGGTGGCCGTCTCGGAGGCGATGATCAAGAAGGCGCTCGGCATCCCGGACGCGGCCGAGCGGCTCAAGAAGAACCCGTTCATCAGCTACGAGGAGTTCGGCCAGCGCCTCCGCGTGACCGCGCTCCCCGAGGCCGCCCGGTGGTTCGCGCGGCGGGGCGGAGCCTATCTGATCCGCGAGAACCCGACCCTCGCCTGGTACTACGAACGGAACGAGCCGATCGAGGGGATCAGCTACGCCGATGCGCGCATGAGGAACCCGAAGTACGAGGAGACCAAGGCCTACCTCGACCGCAGGGTCTCGGCCCTCCTGGCAGAGGACGAGCGCATGCGCTCGGCCCTCGAACTCTGCATCATCTCGGCGCCCGAGGAGATCCGAAAACGGGTCGAGGACCTTGTCCTGACACCGGAGCAGATGGAGGCGATCGAGAAGGTCAAGATCGCGCTCGCGAACCTCGCGTACCTGCGCGCCCACGACATCGCCGAGATCGGCAAGTTCCTCTTCGTCGGCCCCCCCGGCACGGGCAAGACCTCGCTCGCGCTCGCGATGTCGCACGTGCTCGGCATGCCGATCATCGAGGTCCGGCTCTCGATGATCACGAGCCAGTACCTCGGCGAGACCTCCAAGAACATCGACCGGGTCTTCGAGTTCGCCCACCGGCTCGCTCCCGCGATCCTCTTCGTCGACGAGTTCGATTTCGTCGCGAAGAGCCGGGTCTCGGACGACCACGGTGCCATGAAGCGGGCGGTTAACGCCCTTCTCAAGAACATCGACCAGGTCAGCCTGATCCGGTCGAGCGTGGTGCTGATAGGCGCCACCAACCACCCTCGCCTGCTCGACGAGGCGGCCTGGCGCCGGTTCGACGAGGTGGTCGAGTTCGCCCTGCCGGACCGGCAGATGCGGCTCGACATCCTCCGCAAGGTGACGGCCGGGCTCGACACCGCGGCCGATCTCGAGCGGCTCGCGGACGAGACCGATGCGTTCTCGGGCGCCGACCTCCGCATGATCGTCAAGGAGGGAGTCCTCACGGCCCTGATGGAGAACCGGACCCGGGTCCTGCAGTCCGACATCGAGAAGGGCGTCAACATGGTGCTCAAGCGGAACGTCATCAAGGACCGGTCCTGGGTGTAGGATGGAGGTCCGGCTCCTCGGCACGGGCGACGCGATCGGGACGCCGAAGATCGGGTGCGCATGCCCCCAGTGCCGCACGGCCCATGAGACCGGCCGCGAGCGCCTCCGAACCTCGCTGCTGCTGACGATCGCCGGGCGCCGGCTCCTGGTCGACACCGGCCCCGACCTCCGGCGCCAGCTCCTCGACGCCTGCTCCCCGCCGATCGACGCAGTGATCTGGACCCACGGCCACTACGATCACTTCATGGGCTTCGGGGAGTTCTACCGGGTCCAGGAACCGCCGCCGGTCCACGCCGCGCCCGAGGTGCTCGGGTACTGCGCGCGGATCTTCTCCTTCCTCTCGTTTCTGCAGTGTGCCCACGCGCCGATGGAGCCGTTCGACCTCTGCGGAGCGCGAGTCACGCTCGTGCCGGTGAACCATCCGCCGCAACCGGCCTACGGCCTCCGGATCGAGGCCGACGGCGCCGTGCTCGCGTACACGGCCGACACACGGGCCGACATCCCCGCGGCATCGCTCGACCTCCTCCATGGCGCCGATCTCCTCCTCCTCGACGCGATCGCGCCAGCCGGGATACCGGATTCACAAACACATGACCTACGACCAGGCGCTCGCGCTCGCGGCCCGTCTCGATCCGAAGGCGTTCCGCTGCGTCCACCTCGCCCACCTGGTGCCGTGGGACCTCCCCCACCTCGGGCGGGACGGCGAGACCTTCGTGCTTGGCGACCACACACCCTGCCCCGCTCCACCCTCCTCAGCCCTGCCGCGGTTGTAGCCGTACCCATACCATTAAACCCCCCGTCCGCCCAAAGCTGGAGACATGGATGTCAAGGTCCTCGAACTCGAACCGGCCAAGGCGCGGCTCGTGGTCGCGGGCGAGGGGCACACGTTCATGAACGCCCTCGTCGAGGAGTTGCTGCTCGACCCGGGCGTCGATGTGGCGAAGTACGTGATCAAGTTCCAGTTCGCCGACCCCGAGCTGCTCGTCACGACGCGGGAGGGCAGGGCACCCGTTGCGGCGATCCGCGACGCCTGTGCGCGGCTCGTCTCGTCCTGCGACGAGCTCATCGCCGACCTCGAGGCCTGGCAGTAACCCTCTTTTAGAGACTCCGCCCGCAGTGGAGAAGGAGCAGCACCGCGAACGGCCCCCAGAGGAGCGTGTGAACGAGCTGGGCCGTCGCCTTGTCGAGGAGCCCGAGGGTCAGCGGCCCGACGATCTCGTGGTGCGTGATCCCGAAACCGGTCAGGAGGAGCAGGGCCGAGACGGCGAGCAGGGCGAGCGCGAGCGCCCGGCGCGAAGTCATGGCCCGAAGAACGACCGGTTCACGTCGCCGTCGTTCGAATATCCCCGCTTCTCCCAGTAGCCCCGGTACTTCGGATCCGTGGAGGCCTCGATTCCCGTCACCCACCGGCACCACTTGTACCCCCACCTATCCTCGGCCACGAGGATGAAGGGAAAGCCGAGCGAACGCGGCAGCGTCACGTTGTTGACCCGGTATGCGAGCAGGAGCCGGCGATCACGAACCACGGAGAGCGGCAGCGAGGTCGAGTAGCCGTCGAGCGCGGTAAAGACGACGGTCGTCGCGTCCGGGGAGAGGTTCGATGCCTCGAGCAGGTCGATCACGGCCACGCCCTCGAAGAGCGAGGTCTCGTCCCAGCCTTCGACGCAGCTGAGGGTGACGATCCGGCTCTCGTGGGTGAACCCGCTGAGGACCTCGCCGTAGGTGTAGTTCAGGGGCCGGGCGACGTCCCCGCCGACCGCGAGCTGGTAGGTCGCCAGGTCGACCGGGGGCGGGCCGTGGATGGAGTTCTCGCGGTACGCCGTGACCGAATCGAGCGGGGTGCCGTTCGCCTCCCTGAGCTCGCCGGTGAGCTCGACCGGCGGGGGAGAGAGGTGGGTGTGGACGTCCCAGGCCCAGACTCCGGCGACCACGAGCACCGCGACGATGAGCAGGAGCGGGAGGCGGTCCATGGGGGGTCTCTCGTCCGCCGTCCTCATCAGGGTTTCGTATGCTTGAATGCCTTGCCGCGCCCAAACTCCTTCGATGGCGGCCATGGACCCGGTCCGGTGCGGCGAGAGCCTCTTCGTCAACGGCGACTGTGTCGAGGGTGCCCGCCAATTCCTCGCCGAGGGCACGGTCGACCTGGTCGTGACCGATCCCCCTTACGGGATCGACGGCGCCAGGCTCGACCGCCACTACAACCGGGACGAGTCGCACGTGGTCGATGGCTACGTCGAGGTTCCGGGGGCCGAGTACGCGGCCTTCACCCGGGCCTGGGTTACCGAGGCAGCGCGGGTGCTCCGACCGGGCGGCGCACTCTTCCTCATCTCGGGGTATACGCACCTCTACGAAGTCCTCGGTGCTCTCCGCGCATCGCCCCTCGTCGAGGTCAACCATATCGTCTGGAAGTACCCGTTCGGCGTCTGGACAACGCGGAAGTTTGTGTCCAGCCACTACCACGTCCTCTACTGGGCCAAGCCCGGCGGCGCCCGAACCTTCAACCTCGAGGCCCGGTACGGCCTCGCCGAGCGGAGCGCGGACGGCGGCTCGCTCAACTATCTGGACCGGGAGGACGTCTGGACCATCGGGCGCGAGTACAAGCCGGGCCGCACGAAGAACCGGAACGAGCTACCCATGGCGCTCCTCGAGAAGATTGTCCAGTACGCATCGCGCGAGGGGGATCTCGTCTGCGACCTCTTTCTCGGCGGCGGCTCGACCGCGAAGGCCGCGATCGGGCTGAACCGCCGCTTCGCCGGGTTCGAGGTCTCGGAGGCGATCTTCGCGGCGCGCGTCCCGGGTCTGGTCGCGCTCGTCCCCGGGGAACGCCTCGCCGCGCTTCGGTGCCCGGTCGTTGCGCCCGTCCCAAACCGGGGTCGGGCCTGGACAGTGGCGGAGGAGGCGGCGCTCCGCGACGCCTACGCGCGGTGCCGTCGTGACGGGCTCGGCAAGGGCGAGGCGATCGCCCGGCTCTGCGGCGAGTTCGGGCGCGGACGCTTCGCGATCGAGAAGCGATTGAAGAGAGCCTAGCGCCGGGCGAGCCCGAGCACGACCTCAGCGAGCGCTTCACTCCGTGCGGCGTCGGTCATGAGCGTGTCGGTCCGGACCGCGCCCGGGACCTCGACCGGGTCGCGGACGTCCTGGACGAAGACGTCGCAGAAGTCGGCGTACAGAGCAAGGACCCCGCGCGAGGTGGGCTCGAATCCCCGCGCGGCCATCAGCGCGCCCGCGGGCCCGCTCACGGGCGTATCGCCGATGAACGGCGAGACAGCGACCACGAACGCGCCGCAGAGTGCCTCGCGCACTCCGTCGCAGGCGAGAATCGGGCCGATCGACGTGATCGGGTTCGACGGTCCAATCACCACGGCATCGGCCTCGTGGAGGGCCGAGAGCACCTCGGGCGTCGCGGGCGGCGGCGCGGGGGGTTCCCACGCGATGCCGCGTGGAGGGGGGCCGCCCTTGTGCCGGACCCACCACTCCTGGAAGTGAAGCCGTCCCGTCGTCGGTCAGGACGTGTGTCACGAAGGGCCGGTCGGCCATCGGCAACACCCGGACGCCGACCCCGAGCCGCTCGGCGAGGAGTTCGGTCGCCCCCGTGAGCGTCATGCCCCGCCGGAGGAGCTCGCCGCGGAAGAGCTGGACGGCGCGGTCGCGGTCGCCGATCCGAACAACCTCCTCCTCGCCGAGGGCCCGGAGCGCCTCGTGGCACGCGAACGTGTCGCCCGCGATCCCCCACCAGGTCTGCTCGTTCAGGAGTCCCGCGCAGAGGTAGAGGACCGTGTCCACGTCGGGCGAGAGCTGCCCGCCCGAGACCCAGCAGTCCTCGCCCGTGTTCACGACCACGGCCAGATCGCGGTCGGGGAGGCGCCGGCGGAGGCCCCGCAGGAGCTTCGGGGTCCCCGTTCCTCCCGAGAGAACGGTGATCATCCCTGATCGCTTATATGCCGGAACGGTTAAGCTGATCCCGATGGCGGCGGGGACGAAGTCGGTCCGGGATCCGGTTCACGGTTATATCGAGGTGGAGCCCGCGCTCCTCCCCCTCATGGACGCGCCCCTGCTCCAGCGCCTTCGCCAGATCCGGCAGCTCGGCTTCGCATACCTCGTCTATCCCGGCGCGAACCACACCCGCTTCGAGCACTCGCTCGGGGCCATGCACCTCGCCCGCCGGCTCTGCGCCCACCTCGAGCTCGACCCCGGCACGGCCCGCACCGTGACCGCGGCCGCGCTCCTCCACGACGTCGGCCACGGGCCGTACAGCCACGCCACCGAGCCGTTCCTCTGCGCCCGGCTCGGCCGCGGCCACCAGGAGATCCGCGAGCTCGTCGAGGCCTCGGGCGCGGCCCGCGCTCCTGGACGAGGCCGGGGTCGATCCCGCCGAGGCCTGCCGGCTCGTCGCGGGCGATCACCCGCTCGCCGGAATCATCCAGGGCGAGCTCGACGTGGACCGGATGGACTACCTCAGGCGCGACGCCCACTACACGGGCGTGCCGTACGGCACCGTCGACGCCGAGCGGCTGATTCGATCCGTGCGGATAACAGGCCACGGGCTCGCCATCGACGAGGGCGGGATCGCGGCGGCCGAGTCACTCCTCGTCGCCCGGACCCTGATGCGCCCGTCGGTCTATTTCCACCACGTTGCCCGGATCGCCGAGGGCATGTTCTCGCTCGCCCTCCATCTCCACCTCGCTGGCGCCGGCGGGCGCGAGCAGGCCGCGGCCCTCCTCTCGAGCGACGACGGGGGCTGCATGCAGGCCCTGCTCGGGTCGCCCCAGGCCGGCGCCCGCGCCCTCGCCCGGCGGATCATGACCCGCCAGCTCTACAAGCGCGCCGTCTATGTCGGGCGCGAGCAGGTCAACTGGGCCGCGCTCCAGACCGCCTCTGACCCGGCCCACGCGCTTGCGGCTGCGCAGGCGATCGCCGAGACAGCCGGCGTGGGGGCTGAACAGGTTATCGTGGACGCCCCGCCGTTCCCGCGCGACCTCTCCATGGAGGTCCGTATCCGGAGCGGCTCGGGCACGCTCCCGCTCGAGGAGCGGTCGCCCATGGTCCGGACGCTCAACGAGACCAGGCGCGGGCAGTGGCGACTCGGGGTGTACGCACCCCCCGACGTCCTCGATGCGGTCGGGGCAGCAGCCGTCGATCACCTCCGCATCCGGCCCGCCACCCTGCAGGAGCGGCTGCCTCTCTAGGACCGATCCAAAGTCCTTTTACCAAAGAAGGCGCACCTTTTCCTGAATATACGTCCTCTGGCCGCTGCATTTTACGATTCCGCCACTTTATTTGCGGCTATCGCGAAACGGAGCGCATTGCGGCCGCGCACACGATATTCGAGGTGAGAACACCGGCAGGCGATTGAGCCCGGGAAAGAGGTGAAAGCATGATCACGATCTACAAGTCCACGAGCGAGGGGCTCCTGACCGTCGACGACTTCGTCGCGGGGTCATGGGTGCACGTCTCGAATCCGAGCAACCAGGAACTGGCCCTGCTCGTGGAACGGTTCGGGATCCCGCTCGACTTTCTGACCGATCCGCTCGACCTTGACGAGCGGGCCCGGCTCGAGACCGAGGACGGCGCCAGGCTGATCGTGCTCCGCGTCCCCCACCTCGACTCCTGGACCGACGACATTCCTGTAACGACCCTGCCGATCGGGATCGTGCTGGTCGGCGACCTGGTGATCACGGTCTCGGCCATCGATGCCGAGGTGATCAGCGACTTCAAGCAGGGCCGGGTCCGAAACTTCGCGACCCACGACCAGACCCGATTCGTCCTCCAGCTCTTCCTGCGGACCACGCTTCTCTTCCTCAGGTACCTCCGGGACATCAACCGGGTCTCGAACAACGTCGAGAAGGATCTCCACCGCTCCGCCCGAAACGAGCAGCTGATCCGGCTCCTGAACCTTGAAAAATGCCTGGTCTTCATCTCGACCTCGCTCCGGTCGAACGCGTTCATGATGGAGAAGTTCCACAACGCGAAATATTCTCAGCTGGAGCAGGACGATCAGGATCTGCTCGACGAGGTGATCATCGAGAACAAGCAGGCCATGGACATGGCCAAGATCTACTCCTCGATCCTCTCGAACATGATGGGCGCCTTCGCCTCGCTCATCTCGAACAACCTGAACACCGTGGTCAAGACGCTCACCACGATCACGATCATCCTGATGATCCCGACGCTCGTCGCGTCGTTCTACGGGATGAACGTGAACCTTCCGCTTCAGTCCTCGCCCGACGCATTCGTGCTGGTGGTCGGGTTCACCGCGTTCCTCTGCACGCTCGGGATCGTCATCTTCTGGCGCGGCAATCTCTTCTGACGCGAACCGCGACCCGCAGGTTTAACTCCCGCTCCCTCCCAATCGTTTGGCCATGGAAGTGAATATGCGCTGCCCCGGTTGCGGCGACGAGGCCGACCAGGAGGTCCTCCGCGAATCCCACGATCTCCTGCTCACAATGTACGGCCTGCGGCCACGTCCATCGCACGCCCCGTGAGGATCAGCCCGAGCCGCTCAGGGTCCGCGCGATCGTCTCGGCCGGAACCGAGTCCACCCAGGGCACGATCGAGCTGATGCCGTCGGACGTGGTCGTGGTCGGCGATCTCTTTGTTGCCGAGGGCGAGGGAGACGAGGCGGCCGGGGTCGAGATCAGCTCTATCGAGGCGGTCGGCGGCGGGCGCGTGCCCCGGGCCCGGGCCGACGCGATCGTGACCCTCTGGACCCGTGTCGTCGAGGACGTGGTGGTTCCGGTCTCGGTCCACCGCGGCCGCGAGACGATCCCGCTTCATCAGCGGGCCGACGGCGAGGAGATCTTCGTAGTCGGCGAGGTCTACACCTTCGGAGGAAAGAAGGTCCGGATCTCGCACATCAAACTCCGCGACGGCCCCGTGCTCCGGAAAGAGGGGTGGAAGACGCTCGCGCGCCGCGTCCGGCGGATCTACGGCCGGTTCGAGCGCGAGCCGACGGCGTACGGGCGGAGAACATAATCGAGCACGGCTTCGCAGATGCGGTGGGCTTCAGGCAGGTGCCTTGCCGTCTCGGCCACGCAGCGGTCGCGCTCCGACGCCGCGAAGGAATGCGCTCCAGTCCGCGATCATCGGCGCCGTGGCCTCGAGGTGAAACTGGAGCCCGACGGCCGACCCGACCGCGAAGGCCTGGTGCGGCACCCGATCGCCGGTCGCGAGCAGCACGGCCCCGGCAGGGAAGATCGAAGGTCTCGCCGTGCAGCTCGAACGCCGGGAAGGTCGGCGGGAAGACCGGGTTGCCCGGCACGCCCGTCAGGGTCCGCCAGCCGACCTCCCGCTCTCGGAGGCGTAGACGCGCGCCCCAAGGGCCGATGCGATCACCTGGGCCCCGAGGCACACGCCGAGCACGGGGCGGCCGGCCCCGATGGCGCGCCGGACCAGCGCCTTCTCGGACGTGAGCCAGGAATAGTCGACCTCGTCGTTCGCGGACATGGGACCGCCCATCAGCACGAGGGCCCCTCTCCGGAGACCGCTCGGAACCTCGTTCGTCTCGTCGAGGCGGACGGCTCACGGCCGAATGCCCTCTCGTGCGGAGAGCAGCCTCGTCGATCATCCCGGCCGGTTCCGCCGGGTCGTGCAGGAGGACGGCAACCTTCATCTCTTCGGTTGTTGTCATGCCCCCGGTTCAATGTATCGCCGCGGGCTTCGGCATCGCTGTCGCGACGGCGCCGCAAAAAGAGAGGGGACGTGTTTCGGGGCCGCCGGAACGGCCCCGCCCGCTAGAGGAGCAAAGAGATTATCGCCAATACAATGAAGATGATCACGAGCCATTTCGCGATGTCCATCGACATCCCCGCCACATTCCCGGCCCCGAGAATGGCCGCAACGATAGCGAGGATGAAGAACACGATTGCCAGACAGAGCAGATCGGCCATTTTCGCCTCCGTTCTCCGGTATTTCGACCGGAGTCACACTGCCGGATGGCGCTCCGGGTATTTAGACCTTTTGCCATATTAGGCCATAAAGGCTATACGGGGATAGACCGCGAATCCCTAATGCCGCGACTGCAACCCCCGTCAGCCCTCCCATGCCCGGTGACGGCCCTGCCGAACGGACCGTAACCTCGCCGAGGACCAGACTTCCGGCATCCGGCCCGAGACCGCCATCCTCGTCACGGCCTTCGCGGTATGCGCAGTCGTCCACGAGCGAGGGCCGTCGTCGAGATGCTTGCGATCAGCCTTCTCCTGCTTGCCGGGTGGGCTCGATCATGGACCACGCCAGGGTCCGGTTCTCCCTCGTGCTCGGCGCCCAGGCCCTGGTACGCGGCGTGCGAGTTGCCGCCACGCTTGCTGCTCCTGCTCCCGGTTCTGCTGCACGGGTGCTCGCGCTCGTGGTTCCGGGTTAGCGACCGTCGAGCAGGGGCGAGCCCGCAGCCAGGAATTCGGCGACGTGCCGGGTGTCGGGGCGCGGCTCACCGGGTGCCGCCGGAGCGTCTCCGCCCATGAGGGCGTCGAGGATCGCGGTGACGGCCTCGCCGTGGCGCGGGCCGTATCCGCCCTCGAGCACGAGCGCGGGCGGCAGACCCGAGGCCTCGAGCAGGAGGCACGTCATCGCGCCGAAGTCGGACGGCGCGAGCGCCATGCCGCCGAGAGGGTCGTCCGCGAGCGGATCCTGGCCGGCCGAGACGAGGACCAGGTCCGGCGCGAACGCGGCGACGGCCGGGCAGAAGACCGACTCGAAGACGTGCCGGTAGTCGGCGCCGGTGCCGCCGGCCGCGAGCGGAGCGTTCAACGTGTACCCTGTCCCCGCGCCCGTTCCCCTTTCGTCGTACCAACCCGAGCCCGGGAAGTGAAACCGGCGGTGAACGGAGCAGTAGAGGACGCGGTCTGTCCCGTAGAAGGCCGCCTGGGTTCCGTTCCCGTGATGAACGTCCCAGTCGACGATCGCGACTCGCCGGACGGACTCGAGCGCCGCCGCTGCCGCGATGGCGACGTTGTTGAAGAGGCAGAAGCCCATCGCACGTCCCCGCTCCGCATGATGGCCGGGGGGTCTGACCAGCGCGAACGCAGCGGTGCCGGCGCGTGCAGAGCGCGCGGCCTCGAGCGCGAGGCCCGCCGCCGACCGCGCGACATCGTAAGGACCGGGGCGTGATGTAGGTGTCGGAGTCGAGATAGCCGATCCCGGTGAGTGCGTGGCATCGTGCCTTGACGGCCGCGATATAAGCAGGCGCGTGGACGTGCGCCAGGTCTGCCTCGGACGCAGGCGGGCCGCGCCCCGTAGTCCGAAGCGCCGGCGGTACACCGGTCAACGCGGCCTCGAACCGCGCCTGAGACTCGGGGTGTCCGGGAAGGTCGTGGAGGGCCGCGTCGGCCTGGACCAGGACCACCGGCAGGTGCATGACCGTTCATCGGGCCCTTAACGGCATCAGACTTTCGCTCCGCGAGGATGAGCCAAACCGCGGACTCGGAGGGGCCATGGCCAGCGCTGCCAGGGTGAGCTGCATCGACCGTCCGGTGCATGTGCCGGGATTTGTACGGCGGTAGGAAAAAAGGGTCAGAGGTGCATCTGCGCGAGCGCGTCGGCGACGGTCTTCCGGAAGAGCGCCGGGTCGATCCGGTACTCCTCCGCGGCCTTCTTCGAGTCCTCGGTGGTGCCGTAGGCATCGATCCGGTCGAGCGTCGCCTTCGCCGCGTCGAGAACCCAGAGGTCGCGTGTCTCGCGGTCGACCACGGTCACGGACTCCGCCCGGAGCGAGATGTAGACCCCGCCCCCATCGGGCGCCTCGAAGACGTTGGGCTTACCCACAACCGCGACGAACGCCGGCGGCTCGACCCGGGCGATCTGCTGCATCGCCTCGGGCTGGTAGTTGCCGGCGGTCACGAAGGTCGTGCCCGTCGGGTCGACGACCCGGGCGCGGTAGAAGATATTCTGCTCGCCCTGCCGGGTCTTCTCGGTCATGGAACCGACCACGAAGACCCGATTGCAGCGCTGCCCGGTCGGGAGCAGCACGTACGTCGGGCTCTTCTCCTCGGTCCCCTCTTTGAACTGGTGACGGGCCTCGCGAAGCTCTGCCGCGAAGACCCGCCGGGCCGGTTCGCGCTCGAAGCGCCCTTCGTGCCGTCCGCCGAAGGTCATCTGGTTCTCGCGCTTCATCACGCCTCACCCCCGGCGCGGTCGATCAACGCAGCCAGGGCTGCAGGGTCGAACGGGTGCCGCTCGGCGGCGGTCACGAGCACGGTCGTATCCATATCGCGTCCACGGCAGTCGAGGTACCTGCCCATCACCGCCGACTGGACGCGGAGGAAGACCTCGTCCATGCCGAGCGGGCTGTTCTCGGCGAGGTCGACGGCCTCGTCGAGCGTGAGGCCGGCTGCGGCCTCGGTCGTCTCGCGTTGCATCAGGATGTTCTTTGTCGTTACACCGTCGTCGAGCACGGCCTTGATCCGGAGATCGTACCGGAACTCGGGCTGGATCTCGTGGATCGGGCAGTAGTTCTGCCGCGAGAGGACACGATTGCATCCCTCGACCGGGCAGCGCTTGACCAGCCCCGAGCCCTGGCCGACGTGGACGATCGCGCCCCCGTAGACCTGCCCTCCGGCCCCGACATCGAGCTCGGCCTCCTCGTCCGGGACCACGGTCCCCGAGTTGAGCACGAGCGAGAGCCGGCCGTTGTACTCGTCGACGGTCGCGTAGTAGATGTCGTAGACCGTCTCCGACGTGAGCGGCTCCTTGCCCTCCTCCTGCCAGATCGTGAACTTGATCGTGCCCGTCGGGTCGCCGACAAGGCCGGTCTGGAGGATCCGCTCGGAGCGTGCCTCCCACTCCTGGACCATCTTGACGTGGACGGACGCGACGCCGGGCTTCAGCTCGGCAACGCTCACCACCGACGGCAGGAGCGGCCTGTCGGTCTCGATCGGGGTCACGGTCGTGCCCGAGTGGACCTTGAGGTTCGGGGCGTTCCGGAACGCGTCGACCACGGCCGACTCGATCCGGTACCACCGGCCCTGCTCGAGGCGCGGCGCTCCGGCCTTTGCCCAGACCACAAACCGGATCGCTCCCGATGCGTCGGCGATGATCCCGGTCTGGGCGATGGACGGGCTGTTCGGCGCCGAGAGGCCCACGACCTTGCCTTCGATCGTGACCCACTCCTCGGGCACGAGCTCGGCGATTGCGTGGAGGTCCGACTCGACTGCGCCGGCAAGTCCCTGAACCTGGTACTCGCGCCCGAGCTCGTTGATAACAGTCCGCTCGGCCTCGGCCGGCTGGACCCCGAACTCGTCCACGAGCAGGCGGAGCTTCGCCTCTATCTCTTTTTGGTCGACGTTCTTTCCCTTTTGAGAGATCTTCTGGGAGATTCTTTCAGCGACTATGGTGAGATCCATACCTACATCTCCGTTATATAATTCGCCACGGAGGCGTATATATACCAGTGATCGCGGTGTGAAAGTGTTCCGAGCGTAACAAACATAAACCGGGGTGGTACGTATCATAAGATATGGTTCTCACGGGAGACAGCACGATCTACGAACTGCTCCAGGAAAAGCCCGAGGCCGCTCAGGTCCTCTTCAAGTTCGGCATGGGCTGCGTCGGCTGCGCGATCGCAAAGGGCGAGACGATCAAGGAGGCCGCGGCCGCCCACGGCGTGCCCGAGGGCGAGATGCTCGCGGCCCTCGGTATCGAGGCCTGAAGCCCGCCTACGGGCGGGAGGCCACTCTTTTCAGCTCGGCCAGCGAGGCCATCGGGTTCCGGCGGAGGTGGTCCGCGACGGCGGGCTCGTGCAGGAGCGTGCAGGTGCTGCAGTTCCAGACAGCGCCGGCCGTCGAGGAGACGACCTCCTCGCCGAGTGACGCATCGCCGCATGGGTAGAGCGGACAGTAACAGAAGTCGCAGCGCTGGTCGTCACAGTGGTGGCAGGGGTAATACGGGCAGCCCTCGGCCGACCAGGCGACCCAGTGGCCGCCGCCGAAACGGCTGTAGATCAGGAACGACGGGCCTTCCTGCGGTGCGTTTCGGCGGGCGAGCGCCTCACCGACGGCCGCTGCCGCGGCCTCACGAAGCGGCGCGAGGGGGACCTCCCCGTTCTCCCCGTCCGATGCGAGGATGAGTCCCGCAGGGCGCACGGGACAGGCGGCGGCGATTGCCTCGAGCAGCCTCTCCGCTTCGGCGGGGAGCACGCGCACAGGGGCCCAGACGGCCAGCGCGACCACGTCGCCGTGGGCGAGTGCGAAGGCCATGGTCCGGTCGTACTGGGCGACGACCGTTCCCGCCACGTCGGCATCGGTAACGAGCCCGCAGCTCGCATCGGGATCAAGCCCGTGCCGCGCCGCGGCGAGATCCATCCCCGGCATCGCGGGGCAGGCGGCGGATGCAGGCGCGAGAAGAAGGGCGGTGCAGGCACGCCCGCCGGGCGGAAGGCCCGTTCCGGCGGCCGTCGCGATCCCGCGAAGGAGGAGCGCTCCCTCCTTCGTGTAGTACCTCATGTGACCGTGTAGCGAATCCGGTCCTTGAGCTCCTGCTGCTTGCCCGCGTTCCAACCCGAGACGTCCTGCAGGTACCCGGTCACCCGCGAGATCTGGACCACATCGTGGGAGCCGCACTCGGGGCAGACGGCGGCGCCGCAGAGCGGGCAGTACTCGATCCCGGTCACGATCTCGTGGGCGCAGTGGCAGTGGTCGAGCGGGCACAGGATCTGCAGGTGCGCCTCGCCGCAGTTCGGGCATGGGGAGGCGTCGACGATCAGGTGGCAGGTGTGGCACTTGTACCGCCTCTCCTCGACCGGGATCTCGTCGAGACGACGGTACTTCCCGGCAAGGGCCTGCTGCTCTGGGGTCCAGTCCATACCTACAGGATTGAGCAGGTCGGATGTAAAGGTGTCGGCGGCGGCAGGGCCGCCGCACGGCCTCAGGGACTCATAGGGCTCATCGCCGATCAGGATGAGTGCTCATCATCGGCCGCGACTACGGCCCCCGCCGCGCCTTCAGGGCGTCGGCGAGATCGGCCGCGACCGTGACCGGATCGCGGGCCTCGTAGATCGTCCGCCCGACGATCACGCCGTCCACGAGCGGCGCGACCCGCGCAAGGTCGCCGCCCTGCGTCCCGATGCCCGGCGCGAGGATCTTGCGTTGCCGGACGATCGGCCGGAGCGCCCGGATCCGCTCCGGCCGCGTCCCCGGCGCGATGATCCCGTCGGCCCTGCACTCGACCGCGAGCTCGGCCAGACGCTCGGCGATCCCGCGGGAGAAGAACTGGGTCGCGCCGGGATGGCTCATCTCGGCCACGACGTAGCACTCGCCGCCGTACGCCCGGGCCGTGTCGACGCAGGCCTCGATCGCGTCGCGTCCGACGAAACCCTGGCAGATGATCGCGTCGAAGCCGTGGGTGAAGACCTGTTCCGCGATCAGCCGGTTCGTGTTCGGGATGTCCGCGACCTTGAAGTCTGCGATCAGCGGCAGGCCGAGCGAGGCGAGGTCCTCGACGATCCCGAGCCCGGCGCGGAGGATCAGCGGGTACCCGAGCTTGAGCCGGTCGAGGAACGGGGCGCAGGTCTCGGCGATCTCGAGCGCCTCGAGCGGGTCGCCCACGTCGAGCGCGAGGATCAGCTCAGCCATGCCGCTCCTCCAGCCGCTCGAGCACGGCCGCGGCCATGAGCGGGAAGGTGATGGTCGCGTCGGCGTAGACGGTCACGGCCTCGGCCCCCTCGGCGAGCTTG